>NZ_JHQS01000001.1 GCF_014843845.1 Mesorhizobium amorphae
CCAGCACCGTGAGTGCCGATCTCGGCGGCAACATCGGCTTCGACGACCACATTCCGTCAGTGTCGGTGACAGCGGCTTCGGCGGTGAAGGCCGCGCTCGACGAGACGGCGAGCTCGAGCGGCGTTGCCACGATCAACACGGGCGCAATCGTGAAGGGCGACGATCCCGATGTATCGGGCTCGGGCTATATCTCGACAGCGACCAGCGTCGGAGCGCTGGTGACTGTAAGCGCGGTGTTCGGCGCGGATGGTCCCGCGGCTTCGGCGAGCACGGTCTACGCATTGACGGTGATGAACGCCAGCTCCGGCCTGACGCTGACGGATGGCTCGGCGATCAACCTGCAACTGGTCAACGGCGTGGTTGTCGGCGTTGTGTCCGGTGGCACGTTCAATGGCCAGGCGGCGTTTGCGATCTCGATCAATGCGGCGACAGGCGCCGTTACGGTCGAGCAGTATCTGTCGCTGGACCATCCGGCCGAAGCGACGGCCGGCAACGGCTTCAACAGTTACGACGAGACGCTGGCGCTTGCCAGCGGCAGCCTCGGCGTGACGGTCGCGGTCAAGGATGGCGACAACGACACGGCGACCAGCAACACGGCCGATGTGTCGAACCAGATCACCTTCGACGACGACGGCCCGACGGTTCTCGACAAGACGGATCTCTATTTCGCCAACAGCGGGACTGTCAGCGGAACCGGTGTGTTCGACTACTCCATCGGCACTGACGGACGTACGACGTACAGCAGCGTCAATTCTGACTTTGCCGCCATCACATTGGCCGGCACCGTGGCAGGAAACGCGATCACGTCGCCGACCGTAACCTGGGCTTCCGAGACGTCAACAGAGGCTGTCTTCAACGTCAGCTTCAGCTATCTCACCGGTGGAGTGTCGACGGCGGAAACGGGCACCATTACCTTCGACAAGGTCAACGGCACCTATACGGTCGACCTCGCTGATCCGATCAGCTCTGTAACTGTGCTGACGACGAGCGGGGCAAGCGCTTTTGACGGCTACAACTTAAACGGTACACCGGATACCAGCGGGCCGGCGGCCATCGTGGTAGCGGAATTGGACACCAACTTCTTCGTCCAGTTCACCGCCGACAAGCCGACCTCGGGTGCCAATGGTGTGCCACTGACGGCAACTGGAGCTCCCGGCAGCGCCACAACGTATAATGCGGGTGATCTCTTCCACGCCGACGACACAGAGGTGTTTGCCAACAATGCCAATGTCGGCACCGGTAGCGGCACGATCCAGCGCGGCGAAGTCGTCGACATGAATTTCTACACTTATGATCCTGGAGCTAATACCAACAACGCCGCAGATGCCCAAGTGTCGTCAGTCTATTTCAAAGTTGAGCAGTTGGGAGCCGGCGAGGATTTTGTCGTCATCCTCAAGCTTGTGGATCCTGACACCAATCAGACTACAACGCGGGCCATTGTGGTCGACTACGCAGATATCTATCTGGCGGGCCAGAGCAATCCCTACAACATCGCTTATGGCAGTGCCGACGGCGCCGTCATCATCGAGAGCAATGACTACAACATCAACCCTGGTGAGAACTACGTCATTACGGGGATGCAGATGCTCACCTCGACCGAAAGCATCACTGGTTCCGGAATTAATCTGAACAAGGACACCGGCGCCACTGGCGGGTCGAGCGGCACTCAGGCCTTTACAAACGATAACGACGTTATCAAGTTCACCGACATCGGTTTCGTCACTGCAACCACTACTCCGCAGAATGCCGATCTGACCTTCAACGTCACCGTGAAAGACGCGGACGGCGATACGTCACCGGCACAGCAACTCGACGTTCACGTTGTCAACGGTGTTACCTATACCGGCACGGCGGATGCCGAGACCATGCAGGGCACGGCCAATGGCGACACGCTGACCGGCAACGGCGGCAACGATATCCTGCAAGGGTTTGCCGGAGCCGATATTCTGAATGGCGGCGACGGCAACGACCTGCTCATCGGAGGTCTCGGCCAGGACACCATGACCGGCGGCACGGGAGCCGACACGTTCAAGCTCGACGGCCTGGACATCAAGGACCTCATTGTCGACTACAATGGAGGTGAGGGCGACAAGATCGACCTGTCGGCCTTGTTCGACACGGCACCCGGCGGCGCCAATGTCGGCGACTTCGTCAACTACAATGCGGGAACGGGCACGCTCAGCGTCGATGCCGACGGCACGGCCAACGGCGCCAATTTCGTCGAAGTGGCGGAGCTCGTGAATCACCCCGCGGCCAACACGATCACGCTGCTTTACGACGACGGAACAACCACGCACACGACCACGGCAAATCTGGTCTAACGGCGTGGCGCTAAGCCATTGGACCGTGCTATGTATTAGCAGGGTCATATATTGGGGATATGGAGGGGCATTCATGATGAAGCGTTCTGCAAGACTACTGGTTTCCACCGCGGCGCTGTTGCTGGCCGGATCGGCGGGCTTTGCCGCCGACATCATCGACGGACCGACGGGCGACTATTGCCGCGTCGTGGGCACCTCCAATCTGGTGCTGACCGAAAACATCGTCGACCTCAAGGCCGAGGTGGTCAAGCTGATGGACGAATCGGTCGCCGTCGCCAACAGCTCGGAGTGGATCCATTCGGCCCGCCCGGCCTTCGTCTGGGCATCGGAAGCCAAGGTCGCCTGCGGCAAGGCCTATGGCTATCTGAAGACGAACTATCGCGACGAAGACTATCTCAACAAATGCGAGTGCTTCCACGATCGCATGGTCGAATACATGAACTGACCGGGAAGGTCAGGACACCGGCCTGCAGTCGATGAGAGCCAAGAAAAAGCTGTTTGGGGCGAGCGCGCTGGCGCTCGCGGCGACCCTGTCCGGCTGCCAGTCGAAAAGCAGCGTGACCGAGGTGCTCGACCCGGCCCAGATCGCCGCGCCCAATGCGCCGGCCGGCGTCGCTGCTGCCACCGCGCCGCAGGCGACGCAATCGCTCGGCACGGGCTCGACGAAGATCACCATGCTCCTGCCGCTGTCGGCCCCGGGGACCACCGGACAGGACGGCCGCAAGATGTTCGACGCCGCCAGGCTGGCGATGACCGACCTCGGCAACAACCTCATCACGTTGACCGTCGAGGACACGCGCGGCGACTCGGGCTACGCCAAGGACCTGGCGGTCAAGGCGATCACGACAGGATCGAAGGTCGTCATCGGCCCGAGCGAACTGCCGGCCGCACAGAATATCGCCAAGCTGTCGGGCTCGAACCGGCCGCCGGTGCTGGCGCTGGCCGACAATTTCGCCGGCGGCCCCGGCGTCTACGCGGTGCGGCTGAGCGAAGCAGACAGCGCGGCGGCGGGTGCCGCGGCTATCGCCACCAAGGGCGCCAAGAAATTTGTGCTGCTGGTCGCCGCGGGCGCCAATGCCGGCGCCGTTGAAAAACGGGTCGCCAACGGCCTCAGCATCTATGGCGCTTCGCTCGCCGTCACCCTGCCCTATTCGCCGACCGAAGGCGGCGCCAAGGCGATTGCCGATATGGGCTCGCTGGTGGAAGCCCCGGATGCCGTCATCGTCGCCAGCGGAGACGCCAGCCCGTCACAGCTGCTTGCGGCGCTGAAATCGAAAGGCATTCCAAGCAAGACGACGAAGCTCATCGGGACCGACCGGTGGCTGGAGCACCCGATGGATCCGCTGTTCGAAGGCGCCTATATCGCGACCCTCGACCAGGGCGAGACCGGGCCGATCGCCGACCGCTTCAAGACGACGTACAACTACCAGCCCGACGTCAACGTCGCCTATGCCTATGACATGGTCGCGCTGACCGCCGGCATCGCCAGCGCCGTCGGGCCCGACGGCTTCAGCAAGCAGGTGCTGGAAAACCCGAGCGGGTTTCGCGGGTCGACAGGCCTGTTCCGGTTCAGGGCGGACGGATCCAGCCAGCGCTCGATGCCGTTCTATCGGGTTGAAAAGGGCGCGCTGAAGCTGGTGGAGAAGTCGACGTCGGGGTTTTGAGGGCTCCGGCCAGGTGAAGGAAGTTGGTTGCGTTTTGGTTCAGCCGGTCGCATTCTCCGGGTGGGAGCGGGGTCTGATTTGGACTTTCTCAGGCGGCTTTTCATTGTGGCGCTTGCTGGCGCGCTCAGCGCAGGTGCTGTTGCGCTCATCGAACGCCTGGTGCTTGAGCCCCCAAGGCCGACGGTCTCCGGCGAACCACCGCCTCTCCCCATCGTCAAGAAGAAGCCGGTGCGGCAATGGAAATGGCGCCTGACCTAGCCCTAGAACGATCGCGCTTCTCTGCTTCCGCAAAGCTCGCAATCTTCTGCCTATGCTATGCCGGACTAGCGGCCTACCTTTTTCCCGACACTTATTTTGCGGCGCTGGGCACCTACAGGCTGAGACTTCTCTACCTCATGCTGCCCTTCCTGATACTGCTCGGGCTTGCCATTGCCGCCATCATCAACCGGCCGCGCTCCCCGCTCAGCTGGTTGCGGGACAAGCTGAAGTCACGAGGCATCGGAGCGACGTGCACGCTGGGAATCTTCATCCTTTGTCTGGCTGCATTCACCACCTTCAAGCACGAATTCTCGCAGATGGTGCCCTTCTTCGCCGATCAAATCCTGGCGAGGATCGACGCCGCCTTGCATTTCGGCGATCCCTGGCAATGGGCGCGCGCTCTGCCAATTCCGGCCTTTGCCGATCGGGCGCTCTATGTCCTTTATTCGCATCTGTGGTTTGTTCTGCTTGCCGGCATCGTCGTCGTCGCAGCCTGGCTTGACGATGCTTCGAAGCGTCAGCGCTACTTCCTGTCGCTCACTGTCGTGGTGATTGTTCTGGGCGTGATCGTGAGGTTGGCCGCGTCCTCGGCTGGACCGATCTTCTACGACCGGATGTTTGAGTCTGACAGGTTCGAAGACCTGATGACATCGCTAAAGGCGAGCAATGCCGGCCCCGACATCCTCCTGATCGCCGACTATCTTTATTCGTCTTACACGACCCATAAAGCGTCGATCGGTACTGGAATTTCGGCAATGCCGAGTTTCCACGTCGCCATCGCTGTCCTGAACGCCCTTTTCCTCTGGAGCCTCAACCGATGGGCCGGCTTGATCGCCTGGATCTATGCAGGCCTTATCCTGTTCGGCTCGATCTACTTCGGATGGCACTACGCCACCGACGGCTATCTGGCGATCGTTGCAACTGTGATGATCTGGCGATATAGCGGGCGATGGGTAGGACAAAGCTGGCCAAATGGAGCGCGGGGCGCGCTCATCCCAGATCGACCCCGCGATCTTTCATGCGTGTCCAAAAGACAGGCCGGGCATTCGACAGCCGTCCGGCAAGAGCCCAGATGATTGGCGTCGCCAACATGGAAGCGTATCCGTCGATCGCATAGTGCCAGGCAAGGTGCACAGCACCCAGCTGAATTGCGACCAGAAACGCTATGCCGGCCCAGCGCAACAGTCTGCCAAAACGCCAGAGATAGATGGCGTTCAGCGTAACGACGGCAACATGCAGCGAAGGAAAAGCCGATATGCCGCTGCCTAGACGCGGACCATCCAGACCGGCATTGGCAAGAAGCATGCCCTGGGCATCGAGTGCCCATACCGGATAGGTTGAATCTGTCGCTTGCAGATAGTTCATCAGCGGGACGAACGTCTCGTCGCCAAAAAAGGGCATGAGGAAGGCTGGTCCCACCGAAGCAAACAGCGTTGCGGCAAGATTGCCCAGGAGGGCCCAGGTGAGGACGAACGCAACAAGATACTGCGAACGAAGGCGTTGATTGCCCACCGAGAAAGTGACGCAAAACAGCACGATAAGCATCACTATGAACCAGAGATTGTAGAGAAAATTCAAGGCAAAGGTCAGTGGTCCGGCGCCAAGCAGAGGATGCAATATCTGCCATACATCATGGCCGCCATGGAGCGCTCTGTCGATGTTCATCACGGTCGTGTCTGCGTAGTACGGCACAATGCGGCTGATGCCAGCCTTCATACTGGTGAACAGTGAAAAGAAGACCGGCAGGATCAGCGCAACGGGAAGGCCAACGATGAGCCGGTCAGGCAGCTTGTTGACCAACAGGCGATCGCGCAGTGCGGGAAACAGCCGCTGTGGTCGCTCGAGCATGACGCGAATCGAGATGACCGCAAAGAGGATAACGGTGACGCCGAGTCCAAACAGCAGGAATGCATCGCTGTAGATCTGGAAGTTGATCGAGATGTTCCAATATGCGGAGGCCGCGAGCACCGCCAGAGCGTAAACGACGACCACTACGAAGAACGGCCAATTGGCGCGCCAGACCATCAAACTGCCCCGAAATTCAAGCCCACCCACCCATGGCAATGATGCCGTCTCCAAAGCGAAAATGCGCTGAGCTGGCCGCAAACAGCCAAGAGTTAGTTAAGCTGCTGCAGAACTCCGGAACTGCTGGCCAGCACCCAACTCCCGTATATCTGGAAGGCGATAGCGCCAATCGCAGCTGCCGATATCGGCACGCCGAAAGGCACGACGCCTTTCCGGTCCATATGCTGGACATAGACGCGAAACGCGCCCGCCGGCAGCAGAAACGGGTTTTTCACCACGACGGCCATGGCCACGGCGAACACCATCAGCAGCAGAGAAAACACGACGAGGCCGGTGCCGCCGACCAGGAACGGTATGACCGCCATCAGCTTGACATCGCCGGCGCCGACCTTGCGCAAGGTCCAGAAGGGGAAGAACACGACAAACAGCAGGAGGCCGGCAAGTGCGCTCAGCCCCATGTCCCACCAGGATCCGGATTGAACGGCCAACAACAGCAGTGAGCCCACGCCCAGGCAAAGCAGCAGCAGCACGTTGCTGTTGGATATCTTCTGGGTGGTGAAGTCGAACCACGCGACCCTCGCAAGCAGAGGGATCGCCAACGCCTTCAGCAGCAGCGATGCGGCAAGCAGCATAGAGGCGCTCTACCGCTCGACGTTCTGCACGCTGGAGGCGAGGAGCTTCAGATTGTTGGCGACGGTCGGATCTTTGGGCGCCAGCTCATAGGCCTTGAGGAAGTTGGTGCGCGCATCCTGCAGCTTGCCGCGCAGCAGATAGGAATAGCCGACATTGTTGTAATATTCGGGTGTCCCGCCAATCAGCTTGAACGCCCGGCCATAGGCCCGGTCGGCAAGGTCGAAGCGATGGATGCGGTCGCTGCAGGCGGCGAGACCCAGCCAGGCAACACCGTCATTGGGTGCGAGTTGCGTCGCCTTGTAGAACAGCGCGCCGGCATTGCCGTAATTTTCCGCGCGGAACTGGTTCTTGGCTTCGGCGACAGCCAGGTCGGAGGCATAGTATTCGACATCGCTGACCGTCTTCAGCCCGTCGAACGCATCGCCGAAAGCCGTAACGTCGCCCTTGGAGGGTTCATTGGTGCGAACGACACCGTCGGTGGCGTCTGTCTGGCAGCCGGCAATCGCAAGGATCAACAGGCCGGCTGCGGCCGCATTTTGCCATCTCATATATATGTCCCCGAGGGTTGACCCCAACATCACATTAGAATCAAAGCGTAACCATAACTACCAGAAAATACCCTTCATGCGGATGATGATCGGCAGCAGGACAATCATCAGAACCACCGGAAAGACGCAGACCCCCAGTGGGATCATCATCTTGACCGGAAGCGCATTGCCGCGTTCCTCTGCCCTGAGAATTCTCTTGCCGCGCATCTCATCGCTATAGACTCGCAGAGCATCCGTCAGGCTGGTGCCGAGTTCCTCCGATTGGCGGAACAATATCGAAAGTGCCCGCGCCTCGTCGAGGCCGAGCCGGTCGGAAAGGTCCCGAAGACCCTCGCGCAACGGCTTGCCGGCGCGCAACTGCAGAACCATGATCGCAAGTTGTATCCCCAGCCATTTGTGTGTGCCGGCCAATTCCTGGCTCACCCGCTCCACGGCGGCCTCCAGGCTCATGCCGGCATCGGCACAGGTGATCATCATGTCCATGAAGTCGGGAAAACCCCGGCGATAGGTCTCCTTCTTGGCATTCTCGAAACGATCCAGCGCGACGCTCGGAATAACCAGACAAGCGAGGCCAAACAGTGCGGCAGCCGCGAATATCAGAATCCCCGGAATTTGCGGCGGGACCACCGCAAGCAAGCCGGTGTACACTCCCAGAAAGCCGACGGCGACAGCGCCGATCCGGGACAGGGTATAGAATAGCGGAGCGCTGGCCTGGTAGAACCCGGCACGAAAGAGCTTTGCTTCAAGGGCGTTAGGCTCGCCTCGCTCTTTTTCGACCGATCGGAAGTAGGCATCGACAGGTCGTTGCGCTGCAATCTTGGCGAGCTGCTCCTGGCCGACCAACGACCGCCGGCTGGCAATGCCCTCGGACTTCAAGCTTTCCGTCACCAGTTTCCGCGTCTGCAAGGCAGGCCGAAAAATCAGCGCGCCGAACAGGAACAGCGCCATCGCCGCCAGGAAGACAGCGATGGAAACCAGAAAGCCCAGATCCTGGGTATCCGAAAACAGGTTTATGACTCGCTCCCGTCAGAAATCGAAATTGACCATTCGGTACATGATGAAGTCGCCAATCAACGCCCAGATTCCGAAGATCAGGAACGCCGGCATGAGGAGTGGACTGTTCCACACAGCCCCGTAGAAGCTCGGCGCGATAACCATCAGCAGGCCGAACATGACGAGCGGAAACAGCGAGATGATCCAGGCCGACATCCTGCCCTCCGCCGACAATGCCCGGATCTTCAGGCGCAGCTTCTGCCGCTCGCGCAGCACGGATGAGAGATTGGCCAGGATTTCCGTGAGGTTGCCGCCGGTCTTGGCCTGAATGGACAGCGATACCGACAGTAGATGAAGTCCCTCGAACCCAACCCGCTGCGAAAGTTTTCGCACCGCCTGCTCCAGGCTGAGGCCGAATGTGATCTCGTCGGAAACGATGCCGAATTCGGTGCCGAGCGGGTCAGGCATTTCGCGGGCCACGAGTGCGATCGCCACGGTGGTCGGGTGCCCGGCCCGCAATGAACGGACGATCATGTCCAATGCGTCTGGAAGCTGGCCGGCGAATTGGGCGATACGCTTGTTGCGTGCCCGCCGAAGCATCAGAAGCGGCAGGGCGAATCCAACAAGCAAAAAAGCGAGGAGGCCTGCTACAGACGAAAATCCGAAAATCAAAGGCAAGACCAGCGCCAGCACCAATCCTGCCAACAGGAACATTGCGGCGAAAGCCAGCGGATTGCCGGTGATGCCCGACTGCGTGTAGAGCCGGTTCAAGGCGACCATTCCGAAGATGTAGTCGCCTGATTCCGTCAATCCGCGTTCGCGCAACAGGCCTTGCAAGGTCTTCTCGGCCGGTGCTTCTTCCGCAAGGCGCGCAAGACGCCGGTTTATGACGCCGGCCCGGACGCGCCGCGATGCATAAGCCATGTAAAAGGATTCGGCGGCGAGGATCACCGACGCAGCGGCGAGCACGTAGATGAAGTAAAGCAGGGTCTGACCGGTCGGCATCAGAGCGGAACCTGCGGATTGAAGGCATCCTTGGCAAACTGATGCCCTAGCATCGCGACTTCCTGGGCAAAACGGGGGCGCACGCCGGTAGCGCGAAAATCGCCGATGATCTTGCCTTCCGCCGTCACTTCGCGGCGAACGAAATGGTAGATTTCCTGAAGCTGGACAACGTTGCCTTCCATGCCGGTCAATTCCGATATGGAGACGACCCGCCTGCCGCCATCGGAAAGGCGCTGCGTCTGCACGATGATATCGATGGCCGAGGCGATCTGCGCCCGGATGGACTCATGGGTCATCGGCATGCCCGCCATGCCGACCATCTGCTCCAGCCGGGATATGGCGTCACGCGGCGTGTTGGCATGGATGGTGGTCATTGAGCCTTCATGGCCGGTGTTCATGGCCTGCAGCATGTCGAAAGCCTCCTCGCCGCGAACCTCGCCGACGATGATGCGGTCGGGCCGCATGCGCAGTGCATTCTTCAGCAGTTCGCGCTGGCGAACCTCGCCCTTGCCCTCGACATTGGGCGGGCGCGTCTCCAGACGGCCCACATGCGGCTGTTGTAGTTGCAGCTCCGCCGCGTCCTCAATGGTGATCAGGCGTTCAGTGGCCGGAATGTAGCTCGACAGCGCGTTGAGCAAGGTCGTCTTGCCGCTGCCGGTACCACCCGAAACCAGAATCGACTTGCGCGCCTGCACCGCGATCCGCAACAAATCGACCATGGGGGGGCGGATCGAGTTAAATGCAACCAGGCGCTCCAGCGAATAAGGATGCTTGGAGAATTTGCGAATCGACACCAGCGGGCCGTCAACCGAAATCGGCCGCACCGCGATGTTGACGCGCGAACCGTCTGCCAGTCGGGCATCGACCATCGGCGCGGATTCATCGACGCGGCGGCCGATGGCCGAGACGATCTTGTTGATGATGCGCAGCAGATGCGCCTCGTCGCGGAAACGGATCGCGGTTTCCTCGATCACGCCACGGCGCTCGATGAACACTCGGTTGTGGGTGTTGATCAGAATGTCGGCGATCGAATCGTCCTTGAGCAGCGGTTCGATCGGTCCCAGCCCGAGCATCTCGTCGGCAGTGTCGCTGGTCAGTTGGTCGAGTTCTCGAGCATTCAACGGCACGGTGCGGGTGCGAACGAACTCGCGCACGATCGGGCGGATCTCGTGCAGGATCTCGTCCTTGGATGCTGTTTCCAGAACCGCAAGATTGAACCGCTCGATGAGATGCCTATGCAGATCGACCTTGAGCGTCAGAAAATCATCGGCGTTCGCCGCAATTTCCGCCGCAGGCGCTGCAATCGGCTGCAATAGCGCCGAAGACAGTTGCTCTACCTGACGCTCACTTGGTCCCTTGATGAAGCGGCCTAACATGTCGCTCGAGCCCCCCGAGAATCCCCAAGGTTGGAAACTAAGCGTTAACCACGCATGGCACAAGCGCCGAGCGCGGCCGAAAGGATCGAATACTTACAACATAGTTAAGACGAGACCCCAAAAAAATCGTTTTATTTCTAGGGTGTGTATCCAGGGGCACACCTCATCTCCAACCTCACGAAACGTTTCGCCCTGCAACGTGCGAATGTGTCGTTGCGGACCCTCGGTAAACCCTTACATATAAAGGACTATGCACATACCCTAATATGATGGTGCTTCCGCCAAGAGTGCGGCAAATTTGTGAACGAATGGTTAAGGGCACTTAAAAAGCAAATCGAATCAATCCCTTGTCAGAATTGAACTGGCTTCCGATCAGGTATTCGAAGGGTATTCGAAGGTTAAGGAACTGTTAATCCCATTTGACTCTGCTTTTTGTCGGGACTTAGATCAAGTCGACGGGGGATGCTTGGGTATGGGGTTCATCCTTAGGCTCGTCTCGTCGGGTTCAAACCTCCAAAGGGAGATATTGGCATGAAGAAGCTCATGACGATGGCCCGGCAGTTCCGCGACGACGATAACGGCGCTGCTATGGTCGAATATTCTATTCTGGTCGGCATCATCGCCGGCGCCGCGATCCTTATCATCGTCGGCATCGGCCTGTGGGTGGGCGGTCGGTTTACCGGGCTGTGCTCGGACTTGAACTCCAGCGGCATCGGCAGTTGCGGCAGCGGCACCGGAAGCTGACAATAGAACTATCTCAGGTCCGGGCAGCGATGCCCGGGCCTGATCGCCCAGGGCGGGCGATGCTAATGCACAATGGGGTTGGGGCTTGGGTCGATGCGCGCTAACACAATCATCATGATCGTCCTCGCCGGCGTGTTCGGCGTGCTGGCGGTGGTACTTGCCAATATCTGGCTGGCGAACCAGCGCAATGCGCTGGCGCAAGCGGACGGTGTGCAGCACGACACGGTCGTGGTGGCGGCAGTGGCGCTGAAGTTCGGCGACACGCTGACCGCGGAAAAGTTACATGAAATTGCGTGGCCGGCGGGCGCGGTCCCGGCTGGCGCCTTCAAGAGCACCAAGGAGCTCCTGACCGGCGATGCCAAGCAGGCGCTGCAGGCGATCGGCGCCAATGAGCCGATAATTGCTACAAAGATCACCGGCCCCGGCCAGCGCGCCACGCTTTCGGCTGTGCTCACCGAAGGCATGAAGGCCGTTTCCATCAGGGTCAATGACGTGCTCGGCGTTGCCGGATTCGTGTTCCCAGGTGACCGGGTCGATGTGCTGTTGACTCGCACCCAGCGCAATCCCGACGGGGCGGATCAGAGTTTTGTCGACGTGCTGTTGCAGAGCATGAAGGTGCTCGCCGTCGACCAGGTGGCGGATGAAAGCAAGGACAGCCCGACAGTGGTGAAGTCGGTGACGCTGGAAGTCAGCACCAAGGATGCGCAGAAGCTGACATTGGCAGCAGGTGCCGGCCAGTTGTCGCTGGCGCTGCGCCAGGCTGCGGCCAGCAAGGGCGAATCGACCGACCGCGTGACGTTGGCGGACCTGACTGGCGATACGCCGGCGGACGTCGCCAAAAGGCAGGCTGAACTTGACAGGCAGGCAGCAGCCGAAGCCGAGGCGGCAGCCGAGCGCAAACGCGCCGACGACAAGTTGGCCGGGCTGACCCAGGCCGTCGAACGGGTCGGAAGCAGGCTCGACGATCTGAGCAAGGTCAAGCCGGCCCCGACTGTGGCATCTGCGCCGCAGGTAAAGGAAGTTGTAAAGGAAGTGGTCAAATATGTGCAGCCGGAACAGCCGGCACGGGCGACAGTCGGCGTCTTTCGAGGTATAAAACTCGAAACATACGATGTGCCGCGACAAAAGTAATACCGGCATATTAGGATAGGTGGAGTCCGAATCAGCCGGCAAGGGGGGTAGCGTATGCGTGCGTTCTGGGGACGACTGGCGGCGGCCGCTCTCGCTTGTTCTGCAGCGCTATGGCCGCTGGGCATGGCGGCTCATGCTGCCGACCGCAACATCGACGTGTCGAACCCCACCGTCCACCGTGTCTTCATACCCACATCGCAATCGGTAACGATCCAGGTGAACGCGACGCTGGGCGACATCGTCGTCGGTGACGAAAAGATCGCCGACGCCCAGCCGATGACCGACAAGACGCTCTATGTCATCGGCAAGAGCGCTGGCACCACCACCGTCAACCTGTTTTCCGAGGACAAGCGTTCGCTTGGCGTTATCCAGGTCGAGGTCGGCGTCGACGTCAGCGACATGGCGCAGGCGATCCGCCAGGTGGCGCCCAAATCGCGAATCGAGATCGGTTCGATCAACGGCAAGGTCAGGCTTGCTGGCCACGTCAAGGACGGCGCCACGCTGGCAGCCATCGTGGAGGTGGCGCAGCAGTATGGCCCCGACGCCGTCATCAACTCCGTCATCGTCGACGACAGTCAGCAGGTCAATCTGGAAGTACGCATATTGGAGGCCAAGCGCAACGCCGGCCGCGACCTCGGCGTGTCGATCAGGAGCACGAATGGCAGCGGCACATCCCGCACCGGAACTGGCATCGCCACTGTCGACGAAGACAATATAGTGCTGGGACCTGGGAACTTGCTCACCGGCCTGCTGTCGAACACCAATCCGTTCGCAGCGTTGATCACCCGCGTTATCGACAGCAACATCAAGGTCGATCTGATCATCGAGGCACTTGAGGCCAAGGGCGTGGTGCGCACGCTGGCCGAACCCAATTTGACCACGCTTTCAGGAGAGACGGCCAGTTTCAACGCCGGCGGCGAAGTGCCTATTCGCACTCTCGATAGCGATGGCGAGGTAAGTATCGTGTACAAGCAATTCGGCGTCAATCTGCTGTTCACGCCGGTCGTGCTCGACGATGGTAAGATCCATATGAAGCTGGCGCCCGAAGTGAGCGATCTGACCAGCTTCACCACCGCCGGCGACCCGATCTTCACCAATCGCAAACTGTCGACCACCGTCGAACTGCGCGACGGCCAGAGTTTCGCCGTCGGCGGGCTTCTATCCAGCAGGACCACCAAGCTCCAGAGACAGGTGCCATGGCTCGGTCAGGTGCCGGTCATCGGCACACTGTTCCGGAATTCGAGCAACCAGAAAGAAGAAACCGAGCTGGTCGTCGTCGTCACGCCGCATATCGTGCGGCCGGTCAAGCCCGGCGAGCAGCTGGCGACGCCGTTCGACAAGACGCGTCCGGCCAACGACCCGGAGTTCTTCATCCTCGGCCAGTTGGAAGTGACCAAGGACATGGTTCGCAAATATGAACTCGGCGAAGGCGTGACCGGCCCTTACGGCCACATGCTGGACCTCAAATCGAAGGACAAGATGCTCTATGTCAAGAAATAGCGTCCTGATCCTCCTCTTGAGCGCCGGCGCGCTGACGGGCTGCGCCGCCGACTATCTGAACAATTACGACACGGTGACGCTGGCAGCCGGCGATACGCAGAAATTCAATTCGCTTCTGCAGACGGTCGATCCGCTGAATCCGAACTCGAAGAACACCACCATCGAGGGCGACGGTGTGCGCGCCGCCGGTGCTGCGCAGAGGTACAAGATTCCGCCACCGCCACCGCCGGCGCCGAACATCACGGTGAACGTCGGCAATACGAATTGAACAGAAGGATGCGGTTTTATACGCGCCAGGCGAACGAGGGTTTCTGGCGCCAGGGGAGCTAAGAGTAACGCCATGTTGCGAACCATTCGCGCGTTCTGGCACGATCAAAGGGGTGTAGCGCTCGTTCTAGTGGCCATCATGCTGCCGGCGATCATCGGCTTTTCGCTGCTGGTGATCGATATGAGCCGGGCCAACAATCTGCAAAACGACCTGCAAAAGGGCGCCGACGCATTTGCGCTTGCGGGTGCCGCCGAGCTTGACGGGACGACCGGGGCCTGGGCGCGGGCCGAGCGCGCCATGGCGACGCTGGTCGACAATGAGAGCAATTTTTCGACTTCGGGTCGCTTCACTTTGACCTCCGGGCAACCGGGTGGCGCGGTGCGATGCAACAGTGCCGGAAACATTTCCTGGTGCTTCCTCAAGGCAATCCCCCCTGCGGACGGCACCCAGATAACGACTGCCAATCAGGCAAGCTATCTTGCCAATTCCGACCCAGTCGCAGGCGAACTGGAGAGCCGGTTCGTACAGGTCAGGGTCACGCCAACAGGCTACGACACAATATTCCCGGTCTCGTTCCTGCCCGGCGGCACCAGCAATACGTGGACCATCGGGTCGGTGGCGGTCGCCGGTTTCAGGTCGAGCGTCTGTGACTACACGCCGGTGTTCATGTGCAATCCCTATGAGGCGGCAGCAGGCAACGATACGGGCGGCGTAACGCTGGAAATGGCCGCCAACCAGCAACAGTACCGGCGTCGCCAAATCCTTTTGCGCAACAACGGCTCCTATCAACCCGGCAACTTTGCATTTCTTGACTCACCGTTAGGAAACGGCGCGAACGCCTTGGAGGCTTCGATCGCGGCTGTGAAACCCGTCGGTTGCTACGCACAGGATGGCGTCGACACCAAGCCAGGACAGAACGCAGGGCCAGTGAAAGACGGACTGAATGCCCGCTTCGGTATCAGCAAGAATTACATCGGAACTGCCATCGGCCCGGCAGCCAATGTCCGGATGGGGCTGACAAGCATCAACTGCAACAACGGCCACACCACATTCGAAACCGATGTCAACAAGGGCGTCGGGCTTGAACGCGACTCGTGCCAGACCGCCGGCAACTGCACCATGATGGGCGGCCGCATGGGCGCCGGCGATTGGAACGCCAGCCGCTATTGGACCGTCAATCATCCGACACGCGGCGCTTTGCCTTCATCGCTTGTAGGGGCCACCCGCTACGAAATGTACCGTTATGAGCTTAACCCCGACGGGAACCCGAACACCAGCGACAGCATCGTTGGTGATGCGGCAGTGAGCGGCGAAACGGGCACGCCGTCATGCAGCCAGACACCCGTCACAACCGTGGACCGGCGCATTCTTTATGGCGCCATCATCGATTGCACCGCCATCGGCGGATTCAATGGTGCCGCGAACAATGTCCCCGTGAAGGCCTTTGGCAGCTTCTTCATCACTGAGCCGATTAGCGACGGCAAGGATATCTATGTCGAGCTGGTCGACATCACCGGCAAAGGCGGTCGTGGCACGCTCGACAATTTCCTGCGCGACGAAGCCCAGCTTTACCGGTGATGGCGATGATCAGAACCCTGTTCCGTCACCTCCAGAGATTTCGACGCGACCATCGCGGCACCACGCTTGTCGAGACGGCGCTGATACTACCGCTGATGGTGCCCCTGTCGGCGGGCGTGTTCGAATTCGGCAATCTGATCCACGACAAGCTGCTGATGGAGGCCGGACTTTCGGATGGCGCCCGTTTTGCCGCGCGCTGCAACAGCAAGATGTATACCGATTCCGGGCTGGCTGCGATCGACTGCGCCGACATCGCCACCAACATAGCGGTGTTCGGCAATGTGGGAGGCACAGGCAACCCGCGCATCAAAGGCTGGCTGAAAGCGGGGGGGACATCCAACAATGCGACGGTGACCATCGCCGCCAGCGCCTCCTGCCACGACGCGGTGGTTGCCGGCGTCACGGAATACCGCTCCACCACCGCACAGGTCTGCATCGTCAGGGCGACGGGAGCCTATCCCTATAGCGGCATCGGCATGCTGTCGTTGCTCAACATCGGTCCGATCACGCTCAACGGCTTCCACGAGGAGCGGTTGATCCGATTCTGATGATGATCAGGCGCTTCGCAAAATCGGAAGATGGGTCAGCGATGGTGGAAATGGCCATCGTTTCGACGCTGCTGTTTGCCCTGACGCTGGGCTTCGTTGATTTCGGCTACGCGCTCTACCAATGGAATGCCGCGACCAAGGCCGTCCAGATTGGTGCGCGGCTGGCATCCATCTCCGACCCGGCCGCAACCAATCTGACGGCTTCCGCACCGACGACGAGCCCGGGCGCGCCGGTTGTCGCCGGCGCGTATGGACCTTTCGTCTGCACTTACAGCGGCAACACCGGATCTTGCAGCAATGGCGGCACGTTCAATGCCACCAATTTCAGCCGCATTTTCCGGGGGGACACGGCTGTCACCAACGACAACACCTGTCCGACAATCACCGCAGCCCAGCGGCTCACCATGCGGCCTGGCATGTGCCACTTCTTCCCGGGCCTGCAGCGCGACAATATTGTCATCACCTATTCCGCCACCGGCCTCGGCTACCAGACGCGGGTGGGCGGCCCGGTGCCGACAATAACCGTCAACCTGCAGAACATGACCTACCAGTTCTTCTTCCTGGGCGGACTGTACGGTTTCGGAAACATGACAATGCCCTCCATGTTGAGCACAGTCACGGGCGAAGATTTGAAGAGTACCGCGTCATGAATGCCATCAACACCAAGGTCCTTCCGACAAAACGCAAGCAGGTCGCCCTGTTCTCGTCCGATCCACAGTTCAAGCGCGAGGTGGCGACACGGCTCGATGCGCTGGCGATCTACGACGTCAGGGTTTCCGATACGGGCGACTTCCTCAAGGGGCCGCCCGCCGACACGCGGCCCGGCATCGTCATCCTCGACTTTGGCCATGGCGAGCTGCTCGGCCAGCCGGGCATCGTCGAGGCGCGCGCCAAATGGGCATCGGTGCCGCTGATCGCCGTCTCCGACGAACTGACGTCGGAGCAGACGCGGGCGCTGGTGCGCATGAACGCTTCGGACTGGCTGCACAAGCCGCTCGACGCCAAAGAGTTGCTCAACGCCGTCACCTTCCACGACACCGGCAACCAGGGAACCAAGAGCCGCATCATCACCTTCATCGGCGCCAGCGGCGGCGCCGGCGCCACGACGCTGGCGCTGTCGGCGGCGGAATTCCTGGCGTCGAAATCATCTGAGCGCGCAGCGTCGACCTGCCTGGTCGATCTCGATTTCCAGAGCGCCAATTGCGGCGCCTATCTCAATCAGTTCAATCAGTTCGACCTTGCCGGCATCATCGGCATGCCGGAAAGGCTCGATGTCGAGCTGATGGACGTCATCAAGCTGTCGCGTCCGTCAGGCCTGACGCTCTATTCCTTCGAGCGGCCGCAACTGCCGTTCGAGCCGCAGGGTGCGGATTTCGTGTTCCGGCTGCTCGACCTCGTCGCCTACCGGTTCGACGACATCGTCATCGACCTGCCGAACATCGAGACGCCCTGGCACAATTCGGTGCTGTCGACGAGCGACGAGATCTTCATCGTCTTCGAGCTCAACGTCGCCTCGCTGCGCCAGGGCAAGCGGCTCTACAAGAAGATCCGCGAATTGCGCGGCAACAAGGTCAGCATCACGCTGGTCGCCAACAAGCACAAGCGCAAATGGTTCGGAAACCACTTCTCGCGCAGCGAGCTGGAAAAGATCTTCAAGGCGCCGCACATCAAGTCGGTCGCGCTCGACAACGCGCTTTTGACCGATGCCTTGAACCGTGCCATCCTGCCTCTGGAGGTGGACGGGCGGGCACGCTTCAACAAGGATTTGAAGCGGATGTTCAAGGAACGGCTGGACGATGCCGCTCGCTAGCCACCGCTTCGCCCACGGCTTCACCGGCGCCTGCATGATGGGCCTGGCACTGGCGTCGGCCTGCGATATCGCCGAGGCCCGGTCGGCGCTTCTGGACCGCCCGCCGCTGCCGGCCATGGGTCCCAGCCTGCGCAAGACGGTCGCCTTCGCAACCAGCGAACAGGCCGGCACGATCATCATCCGCAAGGACGAGAAGGCGCTCTACCTGGTGACCAGCCAGGGGCAGGCATTGCGCTACCAGATCAGCGTCGGCCGCGACGGCTTCGGCTGGACCGGAACCGTCAAGGTCGGCGCCAAGACGGAATGGCCCGAATGGCGGCCGCCCAAGGAAATGCGCGCCCGCCAGCCGGAGCTGCCGGCCATGGTGCCGGCCGGTCCCTACAACCCGCTTGGCGCACGCGCCCTTTACCTCTCCCGGGACGGGCGCGACACGCTCTACCGCATCCATGGCACCAACGATCCCAAAGGGGTCGGCTTCGACGGAACATCGGGCTGTTTTCGCCTTACCAACACCGATGTGATCGATCTCTTCAAGCGCGTCGCGGTGGGCGCAAAGGTGGTGGTGGAATGACTATGATCAGCGACCCGGACATGCCGGCCATCGAACTCGGCGCGCAGGAAGTCGTCGCCGGCAAGCCCAGCCGCAAAGGCACCATCGGTGTCGTTGTCGCGGGGGCTGCGCTGGTCACCATCGTGAACCTGACGGCCGCCGTCTATCTCTACCGCGGCATGAACGATTTGCGCGTCGTGGAAGCCCGGCTGGAGCAGCTCGGCCAGTTCGAGCAGCGCATCGGCGCCCGCCTCGATACGATTAACAACGGCTTCCAGAGCCGGTTCGAAAAACTGGACAGCCAGCTGCAAGCGGATTTCAACGAAATCGACCGCAACGTTGCCCGGCTTGAGCAGAACCCGCCCGTTGCCGCTAGCGACGAAGGCATGAGCGCCGCCGAACCCACGGTGGTCACGACAAGCACGGCGGAGGAAGCCCCTGCCGTTGCCGAAAACATGGCGGAGCCGGATGCGATCGAGATGCCGCGCCCGCCGAGAAAGCGGACCCCGGCTGTTGCACCCCCACCAAACCCCGCCTACCAGCGTATCCAGCAGGCAGACGGCAAGGTCTACTACAAGAAGATCAACTAGATCACTCGGCCCAGTTGGCGCAGAGCGCTAAAGATCTCGCTGCAGAGCCAGGATGCGGATCGCGCGTGCTTCGGTGCGCTGCCTGGCTTCGCTGAGGAAGGCAATATGGCAATAGGCGCATGCGGCGGCGCCGAGGGCCAGCACCAGGCTGTTCTTCAAGGTGAAGTCGACCATCAGCGAGAACTGAAGGCCTCTCGGCGCCGTGAATGAGGCAATGGTGCTCGCCGTTTCCGAATGACTGCTGACGGCGATCATCAGGCCGGCAAAAAGCAGGGCGACATGGTTGGCCAGAAAGAAGGCGGCCGATGCCCTCGCCCGGCAGGCCATCCAGCAAAGAATGGACGCACTGGCCAGTATTGCGGCGTCAAGCGCGAACGAGCCACCCAGATAGAGGCCGACCTGCTGCCAGAACATCGTCGCCAATGGGCGCAGTTCAAGCCAGATCCACCACATTGCGGGGCTGGACGGATAGGCGCCGAGCAGGAACGTCGCCGTTCGCTCCGCCGCCAGAATGAGCAGCATGAGGGCTGGGAAGGCAAAGAGCAGTACTGGTTTGCGCTTCATGTCATCCTCGACGATCCGAGGCGCAGATTAGGCGGCATTGATTGCACAAGGCTTAACGGCGGCAGTTCCCCGAAGCCTGTGATATGGTTGTGCCGACGGCGAGGATCGCCGGCGCGGACGGGTTCAGCGAACGATCGATGCCGTTTTCCCAGGCGATATCGGCTTCGGCGGGAAGCCAAGCGAGCAGGCCGATGAGCGGCGCGGGTCTGGCGCAAAGGCCCAGCCTGGCGATCGCGCTCGGGGCCGTCGGGCTGCTGGCCGGGGCCTTACTGATCATCTGGGCGGGTGCCTTGCTCGCGGTCGACCGGCCCAATCTTGCGCCGGCACAGGCTGTCGACGGCGAGCAGCCGATCCCAGCAGTTGCATCTCCTCTGGAGACAGGACCACAACAGCCGGCACGCAAGATCGCCCAGGACCTCATTGCACCGCCGCCGCTCGAAGTATCGGCAATCGAGCGGATCGAGCCGCGCCTGCCGCTTGGCGAACTCGGTCTGGCGTCATGGCCGGAAACGCCGATGCCGGACGACTGGCGGGAGACCCTGCTCTACCGTCCGATCGCCACCTCATCGGCCGCTTTCGAGGCGATGGGCAGGACGGTGGCCATCAGCGGCACGCTCGGCGTCGATCCGGACCAAAGCTGTTCGTTTGGCGAGGCGGCCTGGCCTTGCGGTCAGCGGGCCCGCGCGGCCTTCAATGCCTGGCTGCGCGGGCGGGCGCTGAAATGCTTCGTGCCGCCGGAGACCGACCGTTTCGCCATTGCCGCGCCCTGCAAGCTCGGCAAGCAGGATGTCGGCGCCTGGCTGGTGGCCAATGGCTGGGCCATGGCGGCACCCGGCGGCATCTACAGCAAGGCAGAGGCGACGGCCAGGACTGCCGGCATGGGCATATTCGGACCGCCGCAATAGTCGGCCGGCCGCGAAGCCCCGGATATTTCTTTTGTTAACCGTTGCGGCGCAGCTTTCCTCCCGAGTAACCGCGGTTTGATGTTTTGGCTCGAGCAGGGACGTCATTTGGCCCATTCATCAAATTGTACGGTTCCTCGAAACCGAAATTGCAACACACAGGCCTTATGCAAGCGCATCCGACAGGAGATTGGCCGGTGACGAGAACAATGACGACCAGCGCTGCCCATGCTTGGCAAGAAGTCGCTTGGTTGACCCTTCTGGGGACCGCCGGCTGTCTTGGCCTTTCGCTGGGCCTCAACTATCTGCTTCTGTTCAGCGAGGGGCTGACGCCGTTCGCGCGCAGCATGATCACGGCAGCGATTCTGCCGCTGGCGATCGGCCTGCCGCTTTTCCTGGTGATCGGCTGGAAGCAGATCGAGCTTCGCCGCTACCGGCAGGAGCTCAACCGTTCGGCGACCTATGACAGGCTGACCGGCTGCCTGAACGGGCCTGTCTTCACGTCGCTGGTCGAAAGACGGGCATCGAGGCCAGCGCAGACCGGCCCGCGTTCCGGCGCCTTCCTGGTGATCCATCCGGAGCATCTCAGGTCGCTTAATCTGCGCTTCGGCCTGGAATGGGGCGACGAAGCCCTGCGGCTCATCGCCTCGACCATACAATCGTCGGTGCGCAGGGAAGATCTGGTAGGCCGCATCGGCACGTCGATGTTCGGCGTCTTTCTGCCCGGCGCGACCGAACAGGATGCGAAGGAAATCGGCGAACGCATCCGGGCGCGAGTCGCACAGGTCTATTTCGCGCCGAAGGGCGCGGAGGCTGTGCTGGCCATCAGCGTCGGCGGTGTCGTGTTCGAGCACGAACTCGCCTTCGAGGACATGTTCCGGTCGGCGGAAGAGCGTTTGTCGCAATCCAGGGACGGACTGGAATTGTCGCATATAGGCGACGACCACAGCTGAAGCGGCAGATCTGGTCGGAACGATCGATGAGACTGGTGCTGCGAGAGAGGATTGAACTCTAGTCGAATTCAATAATTTCAATATTTTATGTGATGTTTTGTAACATTGTGACGTTCATAAAAATGAACTGATAGACAACCCTCGTATTTCAGTCAGCCCTGGGATCGGGAATGCCACCCTGGTCGGTTCTGTCCTGCAGCTGCCAGGGACGGAACCAGATAGGACCCTGCCGCGTCATAGAAGCAGGTTCCCGTGGAGTCACATCGATGCTTAGGCTCGTTCTGTTCATCGCCGCGGCGCTCGTCCTCGCCTCCGCCGGGACCGAGGCGGCCAAGCTGGACCTAGCCACCGTCAATCAGGCCCAATTCGCCGCCGGAGAACCGAAAGGCTTCAGCCCGGCCCTCCTGAAGGCAGAGATTCTTTTGGATCGCGCCCGCTTCTCGCCGGGCCTGATCGACGGGCGCGTTTCAGAGAACTTCACCAAAGCGGTCCGGGCCTTTCAGGCGGCGAACGGTTTCCCATCCGATGGCAAGCTTACTCTGGAGACCTGGGACAAGCTGATGGCAACGTCCGGCAGCCCGGTCCTGGTCACCTATGAGCTGACGCGCAAAGATGTGCGCGGACCTTTTACCAAGCGTATTCCGGCGCGCCTGGAGAGGATGGCCCGCCTGCCGCGGCTCGGCTATCACAACGCGATGGAGAAGCTGGCGGAACGCTTCCATGTCAGCGAACAATTGCTCAGACGGCTCAATCCGGGCACCCGCTTTAAGAAGGTCGGCACGAAGTTGCTTGTGCCGGATGTTGGTCGGGGCGATCCTCCTACTGCCGTTGCCGGCGTCGAGGTCGACACGGGCGCACGCCTTGTGCGCGTGCTTGATCCCTCGGGAAAATGGCTCGCAGTCTTCCCGGCTTCCATCGGCAGCGACGAGAAGCCGGCGCCGAATGGCGAGGCGGAGATCAGACGCGTGGTGCGCAATCCCACCTATCACTACGATCCCGACTTCGCTTTCAAGGGGGTCAAGGCCAAGCGGCCGTTCACCATTGCGGCCGGACCGAACAATCCGGTGGGATCGGTCTGGGTCGATCTCTCCATCGAAAGTTACGGCATTCACGGCACGCCCGAACCCGGCAAGATCGGCGCGACCTTCTCGCATGGCTGCATCAGGCTGACCAACTGGGATGCCGAGGACCTCGCTTCCATGGTGCAGAAAAACACGAAAGTTAGCTTCAAGGACGAAATGGCGAACGCAGGCGACGAGCGGCCTCAGTAGCCCAATACGCGGAATGCCTGGCAAGTTGTCGCTCGCGTGTTTGCAGCGCGCATTCCGGCAGCCGACAAGGTCATTTGGCGGTGACCGTCCAAGATCTGATCTCATTAACACGCGAGCAGGGCCTTTCCGTATTTGGCCCACAGCTGCTCGCAATCTCTGGCTCGAAGAGTTGGAGTCCCCAGGTTGCCATATACGACCATTGCGGCACGGACATCGTAGCCCAAGATCGGAGCGTTGGCGACAAACTGGACGGCCTCGCCCAGACGGCGGACGTCAAGAGCGGCATCGGTTTTGTTGGTGCTATCGAACACACCCAGGATCTGGGCTTCCTTGTTCCTCACTGCCAAAACAGCCGCCAGCGCTTCTTCGGTCATCATGTGGCCTGTCGACGAACCGTTTCAGGAATATCCATAGAGACAACGCGCCGCGGCGTGTCCTGATTGCGCAGAACGCTTCGCGACATTTGTTGATTGCACCTTGCCGCGAACCATTCAGCGCCATCGCGCGTCAAACCGATGAGGCATTGGTTAGCGAAATCCGCCGGCACGTCCACGATGGTGTCAATTACGGCCCAAGTGTCGGTCGGCTCCTGCACGACCACGAATCTCATATTAGACACTCCTAATGCAATAACGCGCGAGGGGGGCAGCTGTTCCGCCGAGCGGGCTCGGATCGCCGGGGTGAAGTGTTAGCGTATCTGAATGAGCCTGGAATCTGCTTGGCCGGTTGGGGTTGGAAACTCCCATCGAGTTGCTGGGAGCTTGTTCTTTCTCGTCGCAATCCCCCGACTATCAGGAGCCACCCTCGTAAAGCTCAATGGGGAGTCCGTCAGGGTCCGCAATGAAAGTAAACGAACGTCCTGTGTGGGGGTCCATCCGGATAGGCTCAACTTCAACCCCTCGCGCCCGAAGTAACCGGGCGGTCGCCTCAACCGAGTCGACCGAGAATGCTAGGTGTCGCAATCCGCATGCCTCAGGCCTGGTAGGCCGGCTCGGTGGTGCTGGAAAACTGAACAACTCGATCTGCACAGGTCCATGGCGCAGGTCGCACTTCCAAGATTGCCTTTCGGCGCGCCAATTTTCGTCGACAACCACGAAATCGAGCTTGTTCGTGTAGAACTGCTTCGAGACCTGGTAGTCACTGCAGATGATTGCGACGTGATGGATTCCCAGAAACATCGAATTGGCCTTTTGTGAGCGCGGACAAAGCAAACAGAGCGATCACAAGTCATGCTTTAGACCCGCGAGGATCCGCTTCGGTGTGAACGGGATGCGGCGGAACCTCACCCAGGTTGCATCGAATAGCGCATTACCAAGAGCAGCTGCGGTCGGTCCTTGCGCCGCGCAGCGTCACCAACGCGTTGTGGTGTCGAACGCTTGGGATCACTGCCACGACAAGCAGGAGAACTGACAGGCGTTTACGGCGATCCGTAGGCGGCGTCATGATAGATCAGCGCAGGACCGGGCTCTCCGCTCATCACATGGCGGACGCTGCCGAGGATCAACGCATGGGCTGTGGCGAATGATAGTATCCTCGACCGTGCAATCGACTGCGGCAAGCGCGCCTTCAAGTGCCAGTGCGCCGGTCGCAAGAGCCGACCAGGCCGCTACGGCAGGCAAGCCAGAACCGCTGCGACACCAACCGCAACGAGCAAACCAGGATCTGTCTACATCACCACGATGTCTTCCACGGTGACGCAGTGCCACGTGAAGGCGCGTCGTCGTGACTAAATGCCGAGCATCTTCTTGGCTTCGTTGAGCGCAGCCTCTGATCCTGCATGATCGCCGGCGGCATGCAATTTTTCGCCTTGGGCACGCAGTTCTTTGACCTTGGTCATGTCGGCCTCCGCAAGGGTCGCGGTCGGCAACGCCGCATCAATCGCGGCCATGATGGTCGGGCATGAATTCGCAAAGGCGGCTGCTGGGATGACCGACAAGAAAAGCGCAAGCGAAATTGAACGTAACATGGCTGTTCCTCCCTGCCGGCCCCGGAAGGCATAGCATCGACGACCGGCACGCCAATAATATAGGGCAGCACCCGCTACGGCAATCACCATGCCGGAACGCAGGCCTCATTTCTGAAGGACTCGCGCCTGCTCGATCAATTTCTTCATGATTGCAAGGTCGGTTGCGCCCGGGAAAATCTGGTCGTCGACGACGAAGCCCGGCGTTCCGCTGATTTTCAGCGCCTGATCAGTTTCGCATTCTTGTCTATCGCCGCCTGGATATCCGGGTGCTGCATATCGGTCCCGGCTGCAAACACGGAACACCGCAGCCGCCTCGCGTCATCAAACACCTATTTTACCAGCCTATGTCGTCTCACCGGTTGGTCGGCATTGGAGCACAATAGACCGGTATATTGTTTGGTAGTGATGTGGCTTCGTTAGGCTCGCACTTTTATCAATACACGATCGGCGCCCGCTGAAGCCGCCTGTGCCGCGACACCGACCGCGAAAGCCGCCCCGAACAACGTATCATGCCGGGGTCCGCAGGCTGAGAATCAGCAAGTCTGGCGACGGCGGCACAAAGCACCATCCGACGGGACGGCTACTCCTTGCGAATTGCTCCATTAGTATTATCTAATATGATAATTCGTGGTCGTGCAGGAGCCGACCGAAGCCTGGGCCGTAGTTGATGCTGATCGTGAACGTGCCGGCGGATTTCGCTAACCAATGCCTCATCGGCCGAATGGGTCTCGGCAAGGTGCAATCAACAAACGAGTCCTGAATCTTGATAGGCGGACAAGCGAGAATGCCCTGTCGCGCTCTAGGGAAGGAGACCGCAAGCCATGCACACTATCAGGATGCTCACCGCCGCCATGCTTTTTCTCCCCGGTCTGGCCTCCGCGGCCGACTTACCGCAATTGGATGAACGGCAACTGGTGATGCCGGTCAGCCACGGTATTTCGCCGGCCGACCGGTCGACCGTCAACCGCTGCAATTCGGCAATCGCAGAATGGGCCGCGCAATACAATCCGGTTGCCGTCGAGACCAGCCTGACCGAGCCGGTGCTTCAACGCGCTGGCGGTGTGCGGATTGCAACGCTGTTCGTCGAGATCGACTACCTGCGCAAAGGTGGCGTCGAGCCACGCTCGGCGACCATCGCCTGCACGGTGGCGGCGGACGGCCAGGTCAGTGTTGAACTTAAGGAAGGATAGAACCGGCGCAGATTGTCGTCCTGCGCCCGTGAACGCGCCATAAGCCACCCGCCGGTGGAGGCGCAGCGCGTGGCGCGGCGCACCTCCGCTGATCATCGGCGCAAGGTTGAAAAGCCGTCGGTTAGCCGTGGTTGCGGGATTGCGAGGCCAATGCCCGCGTCAGGCACCTGTGCGAAGCTTCTTATTCACAGGTGGCCTTGGCGCTTTGGGTTTCGCATCCGGCTCTCCCGCAGGTTGCGGATTTGCGGCTTCCTGAGCTATCCGCGCCTCGCGCAAACGGGCCGTCTTAGCTTCGCGCGCCTTGCGCTCCAAGTCTATTATCTCTTGGGCTATTTGGCTCTAGCGTCTCGATCTGTGTCGATCCTTGTCGCCACGTCAGCCCTCCGCCTTGAAGTTCTTGGCTTCCTTCTCGGCTTTGGCCTTGCCGTGCTTTTCAGCAAGATCCTTAGCCTGCTGAGGCGAAACGTCTGTGATTTCCGCTAAATGCATTGCCTCCTTGTCAGAGAGGCGGTTGTCCTTCTTGCCTTGTTTGGTAGCCATGTATGAATCTCCTCGTTGTTGGAGACCTAACGGGCTGGAGGTCAGAGCGTTCCTAAGGAACGCTCTGCCTGGACATCGCTTGGAAGCAGGAGGTGCCCCATGCCCAACTTCCGCTTCGAGATCGTCGGCTTCGGCAAGACCACGACATTGGAGGAAGAGCTTCCCAGCGCCGACCTGGGAATTCTAACGCTCGCTCGACCACTCTGAAGCAATTTCAGGATGGTGGCACTCAACGTCACCTCGTCTCCAATATTAAGGTTTCAGCCGGGACCATAGCTCGTCAAGCATTTCCAACGCAGCGCTTGGCTTTGCCGGTTTGAGCAGCCCTTGTTCCGTTGCGGCCTTTTTGAAGGTGGCAAAAGCTACCGCAGGGCGGCAAATCCCATTCATTGCGTCGTTCACCAACCGCACGGCCGCGCGATAACCTGCCGCTTCCTTATTCTTCCACCGACCGCCAAGCGCTTTTTTTGGCATCGGAGATGGATGAAACCACCATCGTGCCGCCGTCTGCAAATTTGATCGCTATAGGGAGAACCTGGGTCATGGGGTTTCACCACCCAAACCATTCTCTTGTTCGCCACAGCAATCCGACGAACGGCGCCAGCAAGAGAAGAGCGGCGACCAAAACCACGATGGGATTCCTTGTCGGAAGCGGCTTGAATTTGGGCATTGCAGAGGATTTGGCTATGGACATGTCTGGTTCATTTCCTTGTTGGAAGCCTGCCCGATAGCTCCGAGCGAGATTTGCTTGCGAGCTACATATTGCTAGCCGGTCGGCTCGGGGGCCGTGGTCTGTGCGCGGACAGTTGGCGAGGCCTTAGCGGGATGTCGACGAGGGAAGTGCGTATCGGCCTGAGGGGCGGCGCTGGTGAAGTAGCCGCACGCCGGCGCAGCAGCGCAGCTGACAATTTGCCAAGCAGGTCTCGTATTTCCATGGGCGTTCTGCTCCTTGGAGCGCCCCCCGCCGAGCGTTGTCTAGCACCAAGCGCCGACCATCTGCATTTAACTTTGACATATACCTACCGGAGGCCTGCAGTGTTCGCAGCAACGGCTGGAGGTTGGTTTTGGCGAGATGTGTGAGCTAGATCCAGTCCCGCACCGGGCACAATGGGCGTGTTGGGGCCTCAGAAGCGCAGAAATAGACGCGAGATTCAACGAGCGCCCATCGCTGCACTCATCCCGACCCCCAACCGTTAGAAATCGCTAATGTTCTACTTGACGATTTCGCCGTCCACTCCAGACTCTTGAAAGGCTCGAGGCATCGGCCACCGTCGATCAGGATCCGACAGGGAATGCAAGCGCATCCGGCTTAGAGATGGGCAAAGGTAGGACGAACAATCTCGCCACCGTCATCAAAGGCACCGGCCATGCGTCTTCGGTGACGGACCAAGCGAAGCATTTCGAGATTTCCCACGACAGGCGGTCGATCCTAGAGGCGCCAGCCGTGGTGGCTGTGCCGCTCCTGTTCGCGATCAGTGGGATTGCCATTCGCTATGCCGCTTTTGCTTCGGTGACGGCAGAACCAGGCTTCGAGTCTTATGCTCGCGCGCTCTGTCGATGGGATTGCCACTGGTATGTGGATATTTCCGAACGCGGATATGAGAGCTTTCCCATTCCAAATCAGAGCAATGTCGGACGATGGGGCTTCTTCCCATTGTATCCCATGCTGGTAGCGGGGATCCGGACGGTTTTCCCTTTTCCTACAATACTGGTGGCAACGATTACCTCGATTGCCTGCAGTTACGCCGCGTGTCTGATAGCATGGCCGCTGCTCGAGAAGAATATGCGGGCCTATGTGCTTTATTGCGCCTTTCTGCTTAGCGGCCCATTCTCCTTCCATTTCACTACGTTCCTTACTGAACCCCTTTTTGTTCTCCTGACTTCGTGCGTTTTTCTGGCCCTCAAACGCACCAACTACTTGGTCGCGGGCATCTTATCCGCGCTCCTGTCGGCAACGAGGCTCGTTGGGGTCCTTGTCGTTTTTGCGACCGCCATTCAAATGTTCCAGCAGCATCGCGCACAGGATGGCACGACGCTTTCCTTCCCACTCTGGCTGCTCGGCCGACCCGATTTGCTCGTGGCCATCTTGATCTCGCCTGCCGGTTTGTTCGCCTACATCCTGTTTTTGTATCTCACTGTCGGGGATGGCTTTGCATTCTTGCATGTCCAACGCGCGTTTGGACGTGTGGCGGGCAATCCGCTCCTCTTTCTCTGGGATGGCCTCTCTGCTGTTCCGACTACCGGATGGCTGCCTACCGCGCCGCAATGGAGCGCACTCGCGGCGCTCACCGGACTGGCGCTGTCAGTCGTTCTGGCGGTTCGCGGGCAATATGGCGCCGGGCTCTTCTGTGCGGTCTGCATCATCCTGCCACTGATCACCAACCTGGCCTCCATGGTCAGATACGTCGTTGGGCTTGCGCCTCTGATTGTCTTGACGGCCATCCTGTTGTCGGCGTCGAAACTGACTTGGCTCGCCGCTTTGGTTCTGTTCCTGAGCGCTTGCTATTTCATGACGGTGGCATGGATTGGAGGCTACCTTGCCCTGGTCTGACACCCTGGCCCCCTATCGACGTGCTGGCTCGTTTGGCGGCTACATGGTCGCGGCGGTTCTGGCCGTGTCCGAAATCGTGATCCTCGCGCTGGCTCTCCATCCGGACGTCAACGCCGACTATCGTGCCTATTACATCGACCGGACGACGACATGCCTCAACAGAGATGCCCTCGGCAGCTACACAGTTGGCCAGAGAGTATCCTTCCGGTCCGACGGCGCCAAACTGGCAGCCGGAATGATAGTCTGTGGCTGGTCGGGGCCGGTCGCCGACGGCACCCATTCGCTGGGCGAGACCTCGCGGCTTCGCTTGGAGATACCGCCGCTACGCGACGGCCTTACAGCAACACTACAAATGGCCGCCGTCATTCGTCCGCCGCAGATGTCACAAAGGGTTCTGATCTCGGTGAACGGCATTCCGATACATAAGGTGACATTGTCTGGCAAAGAACCGACGACGGTCTCGTTCGTCATTCCGCACGCGGCCTTTGCGAACGCGAAGGCGCTCGACATGGCCTTCGACTATCTCGATGGGATTCCGCCAAGCGCGGCCGCCAGCAACATCTACAAGCGGTCCATCAAGTTGGTATCGTTCCGGCTCGACGCCGCCTAGATAATAATCAAGCGGAGCGATTGCCGTGCCGACCAAGCCTGCTCTCGGCAAAGACCCACCGGTCGAGCACGAAGAAATTGACCGCCGGGACGAGCAAGCAGGTAACCACCACAGGGACGATGAGGGGCAGGCCCAGCTTCACCGTCAACAGCGCTGGCGCCCCGTAGGCGATGGCCAAGCCTGTCGCCGCCAACACAAGAAAACGCGGAGCCTCAGATTGATGCGGTCCGCCCGACACGAACGTTACGGATTTGTGAGCCAAATACGAGAACAGAGTGGCCGCGGCGTATGCAGCAAGCGAGGCCTGGATGGGCGTGAAGCCGATCCGTTCCGATTTGGTGAGAATGGCAACCAATGCAGCATACAGGATTGTGGCGGCGATGCCGACCAAGCCGAAGCGCGCCAAAAGCCTCAGGGCGCCGCCACGAACAGGCCGATGCTCAGACAAGCGCACTACACGCATATTGTGCTCCCAGCGGCAGGGACGCGAGCGCGCGCTCGACTTTTCTGGCGAACGGCCTGGCTGACGGCAACAGCAGGAAGTGCTCGGATCGGATGTTCCTGAAGCCTGCTTCTTGAAAGAGGGATGCTGTTTGGGCTGCGCTGAGCAGGACCGCGTCCTGGTCGAATGGACACCGAAACACCGCGAGACGCGTCAGCGGATTATAGGGATTGTGCTCAATGATGCAGGCGACGCCGCCCGGCCGCACGACGCGCCGCATCTCCCGAAGGAATTCGAGCCATGAGGCGGGTGGAACATGATGGACGACGCAACTGGCGAAAGCCATATCGAACGCGCCATGGTCATATGGCAAGTTCGGCGTGTTGCAGGCCCTGTAGGAGACGTGTGGATTGTCCTGGCTGGCACGCAGGATCGATTCTTGCGAGATATCGCAGCCATCCAGGCAGTCGAAAGCGCCTTCGAGATAGGGATGGAGCGAACCGACGCCGCAGCCGACGTCTAGCGCCCGCACACCCGAGCCGCCGTGACGAAGCTCTCGCTCGACAACAACGCGTCGCAGCAGGTCGGCCTTCGCCATTAGAAAGAAGTCGTGCTTGAGGCCGGAAAACCCGATTGAACCTTGGACCGCCTCGCCATAATTCAATCTATAACTGTCGAAGAGTTCGGACATTGGCCGAGATCCCATTCCGGGGTTTGCGAAATGATCGGCGGCCCTCACCAGGGGCGGCACGCATCGCTTCGTCGAAGCCGGTGAGGCGATCAATCACGTAAAGGGGGCGGCGTTTGACCTCGGCGTGAATGCTGCCGACATAGAGTCCGACCACGCCGGTCATGAAAAGATTGATACCGCACAGGAGCGACACGATCACCACGGTGGAAGTCCAGCCGGCAATAATGCCGGTTTCGAAGATCCAGGCGAAAATGGCATAAGCGCCAAAGACTACGGCAAGCGTCGAAATGGACAAGCCGCCCCAGAGCGCCAGACGAAGCGGTTGCTCCGAGAAGCTGACGATGCCGTGCACGGCAAGGTGCACCATCTTCCAGAACGGGTATTTGGTCTGGCCAAGGGTCCGCGCTGGGCGTTCGAAAGGCACCGCGGTTTGCTTGAAGCCCATCCAGCCGAACATGCCCCTCACGAAGCGATCTTGTTCGGGCATCTGCCTAAAAGTTTCCAGCGCTTTGCGTCCGACCAGGCGGAAATCACCGACGTCGCGCGGGATGTCGACTGACGTCATCTTCTCGAGCAGGCGATAGAACAGACTTGCCGTGAAGCGCTTGAACCAGGTTTCGCCCTCGCGCTTGACGCGGCGGGCATAGACAATCTCGAAACCTTCCTTCCACTTCGCTACCAAATCGAGAACCACCTCGGGTGGGTCTTGAAGGTCGGCATCCATGACGATAACGGCATCCCCCTCCGCGGCGTCCATGCCGGCTGTGATCGCGATCTGGTGCCCGAAATTGCGGGAAAGCTCGATCAGCCGGAAACGAGGCTCGCCGGCGACAACACGCCGAAGGTAACTGACGCTGCCATCCCGGCTTCCGTCATCAACGAAAATCGCCTCGGTCTCTCCGTCTAACTGGTAAATCAGCGACCTGATCCGCTCGACCAGTCGAGGCAGCACCTGTTCTTCATTGTATATCGGCAGGACCAGCGAGTAGCGCGGCATCGACGGAGCATTCACCCCCATTCTGATGCCTTGGACCACAGAATCTCGCATGCGTTTGAAATGAAACGAGCGCCTCAAAGTTCCATAAGTCATTCCTAAATTAGAGAAATTTTGTAAATGCGGCTCGTCGGTGCGGAGAGGCCGCGTTGCTCGCACAATCAAGTGGTCGACGATCTGGTGCCCGCAGTCGCGCCCGAGGCATCCGTCGGTTGGCGGTTTCACCCCGCGAGACCGCCTTCACGATGTTCGACTGCGTGGATGATCGCTTCATAGACGCTGCCAATCTCTTCATCGATCTCCTGAATTGCGATGCCTTCGGCATCGGCAGCCCGCATGACCTGGTCAGCCATATCGATCACCAGCAAGCCAGGGTCATCAATCGGTCCGTCCGGCATATGCTCGGAAATCCATTTGTATATGAACTCGAGGCCTCGGGTGCTCATGAGGTTGCAAGATTGCACCTGGCTATTCCGTTGTGCTTGACGGGCTCGCTATGTCGCCTGCCGCCGATCGGCGGCCCGAGGTCTGAAAGCTTGGTCATTTTGCGAAGTCGACGATCTGAAGATTTTCGTCCAGACTGAATTCGTGAATGCTTCCGGCTTCGTCGATCACCCGGAACCAGTGCCGCTGCTGCACTGCCCTTGGATAGACCACCTTTCCGGTTACCGCTTCGACAGCGGCGAGAGCATCATACGCATCCGTATCCAGCGAACTGACGACCTCTTCGCCATAAAGCTCGTCGACATGATAACGCACCATGGCCGCCTACCTCTTGCCTAGCTGTTCAGCTTCACGCTCCAGCGTCTCACGATTGTTGCCGTGCTTCTTGATGAGTTCGCGAACCTCGGGGACCGTGAGGCCGAATTTGCTGGCGAAATAGCCGACCTCATATTCTTCGTCTCCGGCCACGCGATCTCGGTCACGGAAGTCGCGCTTGCGTTTGTCGTCAGCCATTTCGCATCCTCCTTTTTGAATCTTGTTATGTTCACGCTAGCTAATATAAGCCGGTGACCCAGACTCGGTTCCATGCGAAGGCGGGCAGGCGAGGCGCCGGCTTCCGCCTTATTGATGATGCTGTGTTTCTTCGTTTCAGTGCGACAATTCGGGAGCAAGTTCGGGTGCCGCGGGAGGGTGCCATGCGAGAATTGCCATTCGACGTCGATGCAGATGCCGTGATTGAAGTCGGCCGATATCTGGATGGTCACGCGAAGACCACCGCAGTTTCGATATCTGAAGCGCTCCGTGTAATCAGGCGTCACGTCAACAAATCGCGCGTCGGCGACAATGGTTTGGAGGAACTGATTGTACAAAGCGCCGCAGCCAGAAAGCTTGCCCTTTTGTTGGACAACCACAATTAGGGGCGCGGGCTTGCCGGCGCATTTTATAGCCTAAGAACAGCCACAGGACGCGCCAGGACGCGCGGGCGCTTCCCTGCTGAAGGACAGCGGCCGGCCGAAGCGCGCGCTGGTGAGGCTCGTCACGGAACGACAACAACCAACGCGCGGTGACCCGACCCACAATGGATCATTTGCCGCTGGCACCAGAATTGCAGTGTCAGAAGCGCCGGGTGTTGGGGCCCGGCAATTGGGGCGGTTGGGGGCCTCGCCGCTTCGCGAATGGAGCGGCGAGGTTTTTCATTCAGCTTACTGCCTTCAGGCGGCCCGGCAACCGAGCTACGGCACCAAGCGGCAATAGACGGTCGCCACACAGCGTTTGCCCAGTATCCACAGGCGACGGGCCGATCGGTAAAATTGTCCGGGTTCCGTTAAGGTCTTCCGCATTAGCGCCGGCTCATGGTCTCGATGTTGCCTAGCAACGAAGCCCGCTGCCGCCCCAACAGCCCACCCCCCCCAAGGCAGCGGGCTTTTTCCCTTCGCATTTTCAAGCGGCTTATGTTTTCGGGGTTTGCAACAAGCGAACACGCGACCAGCAGAAACAGGGCAAGGCCCTCCGCGAAGAGGCCGCCAAATGGCTTGTGCGCATCGCAGCTGCCGCCAAGACGCGGGCCTTCCTAATTCTCCGCGTGGCTGAAGACGACAGCGCCGTCGTCCTTGCGAACTTCAACGGACACAATCCCATCGTCGCCCTTTCGAGTCTGGAACATGGAGATTGCATAGTCTTTTGCGACCTTCTCGGCGTCGAAAGTCATCTTGTCGACGATGCCCTGTCTTCCATACCAGATGACAGTGTAGGCCATTGTGGCTCCCCTACATTCCGCCGAAGCATATAGGCGTCCGGCTTGTCACGCCACTTTGGCACCAGCCGCCGCCAGGCGGGCAGCTTGCGCCCACAGGAACGTGCCAGGAGGCGCAAGGCGCGTCTCGATCAGAACGCGCGCTGGCGGGGCTTCCTTGTGGCGGTTCCATCAAAGTTGAACGATCGGCACAGCGCACTGGAAAGCACGTGTGGTAACCGTTGATTCAACCATTGCTGGTATATTGGCAGAGTGGCGGCTCCGACCGGCTTGGGGGCTGGATTTTAGCCGGAGCCGCCTGCGCAGCCAGGGGTAGTATTTGACCGCGCTGTCTCAGAATAGGACAGCGCGGTCTACGATTGGTTAATTCAGCCACAGCTAACGGAACGACCCTGCGATATTGAATCAAATTCAATCTTGCGGGCGTTCCTATGCCTAAGCGTGCCGGCGGGGTCCGGTTGTCGTTCATTCCTCCGCTGATGCCAACCTTGGTCGAGAAACCTCCCGAGAATACGAATTGCTCGGCGTCGAGCGCGAAGCCGGCAAGCCCGCCTTTGCCCTGATGGCCGAGCGCGGCACCGGCCGCTGTGTCGGCTCCGCGTTCATCACCTTGAACCGGGAAATGCGCGAGCGTCTCTGGGAGCGCGTGCAGGAGCACGCTGGCACGGCGCCGAAGGGCATGAAGAGGTCGGTGACGCAATGGGTCAAGCCGGGGCTGATCGGCCGTGTGAAGCACCTACGGGGCGAGGAAGTCCTTCGCCATGCCTCGCTGCAGGATTTCCGCGAGGCGGATTGAAATGGCCGACGCAAACGGTCGACCACTGCGGCAACAATTTGGGATGCCGCCCGTTACGGCCGGTGTTTGTTTCGAGTGGCGACGGCATCCAGAAACGCGCGTGCAGCGGCGTCGCATGCCCGTCTGGAAGGTCCGTTGGCATCAACGATAATCTCCGCCGACTTTAGCGGCAGGCCGTGCTTCTCGGCGAACAAGGCAGGATCGTAGGGTTCATTTTGAGACTCAGGCTCCGCGATTGCGAAGCCGTTTTTGCATTGCCCATTTACTTGTCTCATCATCAGGTCAAGTACGTCTGGGTCAACATCGTCAAGGCCAGTCAACTCGCGCACCAGGGTCATGGCGTGACCACGCCAACGATCTTCGGGGATTCTCTCTTCGCTGACGGATTTTTTGAAGGCGCTACGAAGAATATCGAAATCGAACGCCGATACCCTGCACTCTGGATGGTGTTCTGCCATTTCGGTCTCCACGTCAAAAGGCGGGAGCACCTGAGCCCACCACCTTCTACGGCACACGGTGGCATCCGGAGTTCAGCAACCCAGGTCGCAACGCTCCCCGGAGGCCATTATGAGCGATAGCAGGATCCAGCCGACGTGGCTGTTCCGTATTGAACAGGTCAGTCGTCCTGCCTCCTGAGATGTGGGTTGTCATGCAGGACCACATTCAGCAAGGAGTTATGGACCACCAAGTCTCCATTGTAGTGGATGAATCCTAGCCTGCGGAATTTGTTCATGAAAGTGCTCACGCGCGACCTGGTAGTGCCGACCATCTCCGCGAGAGTCTCCTGGCTTACCTTCGCGAGGACGGGCTGCGGCTTTCCCTCGGCGCCGAAGTTCGCCATCAGCAGGAGCACTCTCGCCAAACGTTTTTCACTCGAATTGAAAAGCTGGTCGACCAGGTCTTCTTCGACGCGCGCGTTCCTCGCTAGGAGGAATGCCATGAACATCGCTGAGAACTTCGGCTCGACTTGGAGCACGCGCATGATCGAAGCCTTGTCAAGCCGCATGACGACGCTGTCTGTGATTGCCGCCACCGTTGCCAACCGCAGCGGCTGCCCGGTCAGGCAGCCTTCTCCAAAGAAGTCTCCATTCCCAAGGAGCGCGATGACCGCCTCCTTGCCCTGCTCGGACACGACGGAGATTTTGACCTTGCCCTCTTGGATATAGAAAACCGAGTCAGCTGGATCGCCTTGTGAAAAGACCTTCTCATTTTCGCGATACGTCGCCACGGTCCTGCCACTGTCCACGGTGTGCAGGAAGACGTCTACATCGAAAGGAGGCTTAGCCATCGCCGTTTGTCCAAAGGTAACAAATAAACACCAACCCCGAATTCCTTCAAGCGGCTGCAATCTCGCGTTTCGGCGGGAACCTGGCGGTCGATTCCAAATTAACGGTTATGACCACTCGCGGAAGAGAGTTCTTGGAACGGTGGCTTGCCGACAACCTGCCCGACCTCGCCGGCGCCGACGACGTCATCTCGGCGGGCAAGGCGACCGACAAGCTGTTTGCTGATGCTCACCGGCAGGGAATTGAGGGCGCAGAAATCGTGGAAGAGACGGGCACGGGTAGCGTCTATGAAACGATCCTCGACGCCGTAGTTCATTACCATGGCCCACGGTTGGCGGGGGAAGAACCGGGCTAGCATCATATGAAAGCCTACCGGGTCGAACAGGTGGGAACCTTTGCGAGCAA
>NZ_JHQS01000008.1 GCF_014843845.1 Mesorhizobium amorphae
TCGGCGGCGCCGACATGCCGGTCGTCGTGTCGATGCTGAACTCCTATTCCGGCTGGGCGGCGGCGGCACTCGGTTTCACGCTCGGCAATTTGGCGCTGATCATCACCGGCGCGCTGGTCGGCTCGTCCGGTGCGATCCTGTCCTACATCATGTGCAAGGGCATGAACCGCTCGTTCATCTCGGTCATCCTCGGCGGCTTCGGCGGCGAGACGGCAGCAGCGGCCGACGACGGCATCGAGCGTACGGTCAAGCAGGGCTCGGCCGACGATGCCGCCTATCTGATGATGAACGCGCAGAAGGTCATCATCGTGCCCGGCTACGGCATGGCGGTCGCCCAGGCGCAGCATGCGTTGCGCGAAATGGCCGACAAGCTCAAGGCCAATGGCGTCGACGTCAAGTATGCGATCCACCCGGTCGCCGGCCGCATGCCCGGCCACATGAACGTGCTCTTGGCCGAGGCCAACGTGCCTTACGACGAGGTGTTCGAGCTCGAGGACATCAACTCGGAATTCGCACAGGCCGACGTCGCCTATGTCATCGGCGCCAACGACGTCACCAACCCGTCCGCGCGTGATGACAAGAGCAGCCCGATCTACGGCATGCCGATCCTCGACGTCGACAAGGCCCGCACCTGCCTGTTCGTCAAGCGCTCGCTCGGCTCCGGCTATGCCGGCATCGACAACACGCTGTTCTACAAGGACGGCACTATGATGCTGCTCGGCGACGCCAAGAAGATGACGGAAGAGATCGTCAAGGCCATGGATCACTGATCCGTCCGCTTTTACCGAAAATCGTGGGTAACAAAACCAGTTGGCACCCGATTCTCTCGCTCGGCCTCAGCGCGGCAGCCGCGTCATTGACTAGGCAATGAGCACCTGTAGGAGACGACAAAAATGACAGCAAGCGCCGCGCTCTACGACCGCGTACGGCGGGTCATTCCGTCCATCGAATGGCCGGCATTCACCGATGATATCGAGGCCATTCTCGATCTGAAACAGCAGCGAAACGCCGTCATCCTGGCGCACAACTACCAGACGCCGGAGATCTTCCACTGTGTTGCCGACATCGTCGGCGACAGCCTGGCGCTTGCCCGCAAGGCGATGTCGGTCGAAGCCGATGTCATCGTGCTGGCCGGCGTGCATTTCATGGCCGAAACGACGAAGCTGCTCAATCCGCAAAGGACCGTGCTCATTCCCGATTTGCGCGCAGGCTGTTCGCTGGCGGACTCGATTACCGTCGAGGACATCCGGCTGCTGCGGCAACGCTATCCGGGCGTGCCGGTCGTCACCTATGTCAACACCTCGGCCGAAGTGAAAGCCGAGTCCGACATCTGCTGTACATCCGGCAATGCGAAAGCCGTGGTGGAGTCACTAGGCGTTCCCTGGGTCATCATGCTGCCGGACGAGTATCTCGCCCAGAACATCGCCGCCCAGACCGACGTGCAGATCATCGCCTGGAAAGGGCATTGCGAGGTGCATGAGCGCTTCACGCCGGCCGACATCAGAGAGTTGCGCGACAGTCATCCGGGCGTGACGGTGCTCGCGCATCCCGAATGTCCGCCCGAAGTGGTAGCCGTAGCCGATTTTTCCGGCTCGACCGCTGCCATGTCCGATTATGTCGGAAGGCAGAAACCGCCCCGCGTCGCGTTGATGACGGAGTGCTCGATGAGCGACAATGTCGCAGTCGAGCATCCCGAGGTCGAGTTCATACGGCCCTGCAATTTGTGCCCGCATATGAAGCGGATAACGCTCGCCAATATCCGTACGGCACTCGAGCAGAACCGCCATATCGTCACCATCGAGCCGGAGATCGCCGGGCGCGCGCGGCTGGCCGTCGAGCGGATGCTGGCAGTATGAGCGTGGACATCCGCGATCTCGCCGGCCGGCCGGTCATCATCGGCGGCGGCATAGCCGGTCTGACGACCGCGCTGCACCTGGCGCCCGAGCCGGTGCTTCTCCTGTCGAGACCTCCGCTTGGCGCGGACGCGTCCAGCGCGTGGGCGCAAGGCGGGCTTGCGGCCAGCCTGGGTGAGGATGATGACCCGGCGCTCCATCTTGCCGACACGCTCGCAGCAGGCGACGGTCTTTGCGATGCGCAAGCGGCAAGGCACATCTTATACGGCGCGCCCGCCGCGATCGAGGATCTGGCACGCCTTGGGGTTCGCTTCGATCGGACACCGGCAGGCGTTCTTCGTCTCGGGCTGGAGGCCGCGCACAGCCGGCGGCGCATCGTTCATGCCGGGGGTGACGGTAGCGGACGGGAGGTCATGCGCGCCCTGGTCGCCGCAGTGCGCTCCACGCCGACAATAGAGGTCATCGAGGGCGTCGAAGCACGCCGGCTGCTCGTGGAGGATGGCAGGGTCACCGGCGTGCTGGCGAGTTGTTCGACGGGTCCAGCGTTCCTCGCCACGGGACGGGTCGTTCTCGCCACTGGCGGGATTGGCGGGTTGTTTCTCGACTCAACCAACCCGATGGGCAGTTGCGGACAGGGCCTGGCGCTCGCAGCGCGCGCTGGTGCCGTGCTTGCCGACCTGGAGTTCATCCAGTTCCACCCGACAGCCCTTGACGGGCCCCGCCGTCCAATGCCGCTCATCAGCGAGGCGGTTCGCGGCGAAGGTGCGGCGCTCGTCGACGAGACAGGGCGGCGCTTCCTCGACGGCGTGCGCGGCGCGGAACTCGCACCGCGCGACATCGTCGCGCGCGCTGTCTGGAAGCATCTCGCGGACGGCCATCGCGTCTTCCTCGACGTGCGCGAAAGGCCGGGCGCGGCATTCGCGCAGCATTTTCCAACGATCGCTTCAGCCTGCAGCAAGGTCGGCATCGATCCGGCGCGTGACCTCATTCCCATTCGGCCGGCGCAGCACTACCACATGGGTGGCGTCGCCGTGGATCTGGGCGGGCGCACGTCGGTTCCGGGACTTTGGGCTTGCGGAGAGGTCGCCTCGACCGGGCTGCACGGCGCCAACCGGCTTGCCAGCAACTCCTTGACCGAGGCCGTCGTCTGCGCGCGCTGGGTTGCGGAAAGCCTGACGGGAACCCCTGCCCGCCGAACAAAGCCGGCGATTGCAAGCGACTGCCCTTCACCCGACCCGACAACCGTGCGCCCTCTTCTATCGCGCGCGCTCGGCGTCTTGCGGGACGGTGAGCCATTGAAAGCAGCCGCACGCGCCTTGTTGCCGCTCGCCGAGCGCAAGGATGCGGCATCGGATCCCGCCGCTGTGGGGCTGATGATCGCGGTTGCCGCCTTGCGGCGACAGGAAAGCCGTGGAGCCCACCATCGGACGGACTTCCCCCTCCATGCCGCCGTCGCCCGCCGTTCCCAGATTGCGCTCGAATCGGCCATTGCTGCAGCGCGGGAATTCGCATCCTCCCCAATGCTGGAAAGCGTCGCGTGATGAACCTCTCACCACTTCCCGCAATCATGCTCGAGCCCCTTGTGCGTGCAGCTCTGCTCGAAGACCTCGGCAGGGCCGGCGACCTGACCTCGGACGCCATCGTGCCGAAGGACCGTCGGGCCACAACCGTGCTGACGGCGCGGCAGGCCGGAACTGTCGCCGGGCTCGATCTGGCGACGCTCGCCTTCCGACTCATCGATCAGAACGTTGATATCGAGGTGCATCGTGCGGACGGCAGCGAAGTGGCGCCCGGAGACATCATTGCAGAGGTAAGCGGTCCAGCCCGGGCGATACTCACGGCGGAACGGACGGCGCTCAATTTTCTCTGCCATCTGAGCGGCATTGCCACGGCGACGGCATCGGTCGTCTCGGCGGTCCGCGGGCACAAAGCAAAGGTCGTCTGCACGCGCAAGACGACGCCTGGGTTGCGGGCAGTCGAAAAATATGCCGTGCGCGCCGGTGGCGGCTCCAACCACCGCTTCGGCCTCGACGACGCGATCCTGATCAAGGATAACCACATCGCCATCGCCGGCGGAATTCGCCCTGCCATCGAGCGCGCGCGAAGCAGCGCCGGCCATCTCGTCAAGATCGAAGTCGAGGTCGATACGCTGGCCCAGCTGGAAGAGGTTCTGGCGCTCGCTCCCGACGCCGTGCTGCTCGACAATATGTCGGTCGACGAGCTTCGCCAGGCAGTGGTACTGGTTGCCGGCCGGGCCACAACCGAGGCGTCGGGTAGGATCACCGCCGCGATTGCGCCAGCCGTTGCCGCAACCGGTATCGATCTGATTTCCATCGGCTGGTTGACTCACAGCGCGCCGGTCCTCGATATCGGCCTCGACTACCGTGAGCCTTGACCGTCGAGGCTGACCATCTAGCCTACCCAGCTTCTTACGACCGTGTCCGCCATTTCAAAGGCGCCTGTGTCGCACAACGCAAGGAACAGGATGGAAATGCAAACAGCGATTTCGGAAAAGACCATGCCTGAGGCTCAATCCTTCGACGGCGGCCGGACGTGGACTCTGGAAGAGGCTCGGGCGCTCCATGATGCGCCCTTCAACGACCTGCTGTTTCAGGCGCAAACCGTTCACCGCCAGAATTTCGACCCCAACAAGGTCCAGCTCAGCCGGCTTCTCAGCATCAAGACCGGCGGATGTCCGGAGGATTGCGGCTATTGCAGCCAGTCGGCGCATCACGAAACCGGCCTGAAGGCGTCGAAGCTGATGGATGTCCGGCGCGTCATTGCCGAGGCGACCAAGGCACGGGACGCTGGCGCCACCCGCTATTGCATGGGGGCGGCCTGGCGAAACCCCAAGGCGCGCGACATGGATGCGGTGGTGGCGATGGTCGAAGGCGTCAAGGCGCTGGGCATGGAGACCTGCATGACCCTCGGCATGCTCGATCTCGAGCAGGCCGCTCGTCTGAAGCAGGCAGGCCTCGACTACTACAACCACAACATCGACACCTCAGAGCGCTATTACTCAGAGATCATCTCGACCCGGACGTTTGCCGACCGGCTGGATACGCTGGCCAATGTCCGCGACAGCGGCATCAAGGTCTGCTGCGGCGGCATTGTCGGCATGGGCGAAGAACCGGCGGACCGGATCGACATGCTGGTGACGCTGGCCAACCTGCCGGAGCATCCCGAAAGCGTTCCGATCAACATGCTGATCCCGATCGACGGCACCCCGCTTGCCGAAGCCAGGCCGATCGAGCCGATCGAGTTCGTGCGCGTGATTGCGCTGGCGCGCATCATGATGCCGAAATCACATGTCCGACTTTCGGCCGGCCGCACCGCCATGACCGACGAGATGCAGGCGCTGTGCTTCTTTGCCGGCGCCAACTCGATCTTCGTCGGCGATACTCTGCTGACGGCGGACAATCCGGGCGAGGACAAGGATAGCCTGCTGTTCCGGCGTCTCGGCATCGAGCCGATGGAACTCGAGGCGCAATGAACGGGGCACCGCTTGCCCGCTATGACGCGACCTTGCAGGGGCTGGCGCGCAAGGACCGGTTGCGGACGCTGTCGCCGCGCGCCGGCCTTGACTTCTCGTCGAATGATTATCTCGGGCTCGCCGCCTCCAAAAGGCTTGGCGACGCGGTTGAGGCGGCGATTGCGCGGGGCACGCCGGTTGGCGCCACCGGATCGCGGCTGTTGCGCGGCAACACGCCGGAACACGAGGCCCTGGAGGCAGACGCGGCAGTGTTCTTTGGAGCCGACCGCGCGCTGTTCTTCGGCAGCGGCTACATCGCCAACTTCGCTCTGCTGACCGCGCTGCCGCAGAAGGGCGACCTGCTGGTCCTCGACGAGCTTGCTCATGCCAGCATGCATGAGGGGGCACAGGCCGGACGCGCCCAGTTCGTGCTGGCCGCGCACAACGACATGAATGCCGTCGAGGATGCGATCACGCGCTGGCGCGCGGAAGGCGGCACGGGACGCGTCTGGATTGCGGTCGAAAGCCTCTACAGCATGGATGGCGACCGCGCGCCGATGGAGAGCCTCGTGGCGCTTGCCGATCGGCACGAGGCATTCGTTGTCGTCGACGAGGCGCATGCCACCGGTGTCTGGGGACCGGACGGCCGCGGGCTTGCAGCTGCTTTCGAGGGTCGCGACAACATTGTCGCGCTTCACACATGCGGCAAGGCGCTCGGCGCATCGGGCGCGCTGGTCACCGCTCCACGAACGGTGTGCGACTATCTCGTCAACCGCTGCCGGCCATTCATCTACGCTACTGCGCCATCGCCATTGATGGCAGTCGCGGCGCGCGAAGCGATCACAATGTTGTCCGACGAGCCCCATCGCCGTGTCCAGTTGCAGGAGCGCGTTGCCTTCGCCGGTCGGCAATTGGCCGAGCGCTGCGGCGTTACGCCCAGCGGCTCGCAGATCCAGCCCTTCGTCATCGGCGATAACAGGCGCACCATGACGGTGGCGGCGGCGCTGCAGGCGCGCGGCTTCGATATTCGCGGCATCCGTCCGCCGACGGTGCCCGAGGGCACATCGCGCCTGCGCATTTCGCTGACGCTCAACGTCGACGACGCCGACATTTCGGCCATGGTCGAGGCCCTCGTCGACGTGTTGGGCACGGCATGACCAAGCGCATCGTCATCACCGGAACGGACACCGGCATCGGCAAGACGGTGTTTTCAGCCGGGCTCGCCGGCCTCCTCGACGGCTTCTATTGGAAGCCGGTGCAGTCGGGCCTCGATGGCGAGACCGACAGCGAGGTCGTTGAGCGGCTTGCCGGCCTACCGCCGGGGCGCGTGCTGCCGGAAGTCTACCGCTTGAACGAGCCGCTGTCGCCGCATCGTTCGGCCGAACTCGATGGCGTTGCGATAGACGTGGCAAGGCTCTCGCTTCCAGTCTTGCCGGGTCCGCTCGTCATCGAAGGCGCCGGCGGCCTGATGGTGCCGCTCAACCGGCAGACAAAGTTCATCGACATATTCGCGCAATGGCAGCTGCCGGTCATCCTGTGCGCTCGCACCGCGCTCGGCACGATCAACCACACCCTGCTGTCGATCGAGGCCCTGCGGGCCCGCTCAATTCCGCTCATTGGCCTCGCCTTCATTGGCGACGAGGTGGCCGATACGCAAAGGACAATCGTGGAATTCAGCGGCGTGCGCCAGCTCGGCAGGCTGCCGCAACTCGATCCGCTGACGGGTGAAACGCTGAGAGATGCGATGGTTGCCGGCTTCGACCTTGCCCTGATTGCCGGAGGTGGCTGATGTCGCAGTCTCGAGTCTGGCATCCCTTCACCCAGCACGCGCTCGAACCAGCGATCCCTGAAATCGTCCTGACGGAGGGAGCCTATCTCCACAAGGCCAATGGCTCTCGCATCCTGGACGCCATTTCCTCCTGGTGGGTCGTCACCCATGGCCACCGCCATCCCCGCATCATGAAGGCCATCGAGACGACTGCGGCGAGCCTCGACCAGATCATCTTCGCGGGCTTCACCCACGAGCCGGCCGAACGCCTGGCCAAGGCGCTTGTCGACCTTGCTCCGCCCGGGCTCGACCGGGTGTTCTATTCCGACAGTGGCTCGACCTGCGTTGAAGTCGCACTGAAGATGGCGCTCGGCTATTTCCGCAATATCGGCGCGCCGCGCTCGCGCATCGCCGTCATGGAGCACAGCTATCATGGCGACACGATCGGCACGATGAGCGTCGGTGCCCGCGGCGTGTTCAACGCCGCCTACGAGCCTTTGCTGTTCGAGGTCGACACCATCCCCTTCCCGCTCGCCGGGCGCGAGCAGGAAACGCTGGATCGTTTCGAGGCTGTGAGCCGTGACAGACGCGCTGCCGCGCTGATCGTCGAGCCGCTGGTGCTCGGCGCCGGCGGCATGCTGATGTATCCGGCCTGGGTTCTTGCCGAATTGAAGAAGATCGCCGAGGCCTCCAGCACGCTGCTGATCGCCGACGAGGTGATGACCGGCTGGGGGCGCACCGGAACCATGTTCGCCTGCGAGCAGGCGTCCGTCTCTCCAGACATCCTGTGCACCTCGAAGGGCCTGACCGGCGGCGCTATCCCGCTGGCCGCCACGCTTGCCACCGATGCCATCTTCCAGGCTCACTATTCGACGGACCGTAGGAAGACCTTCTTTCATTCGAGCTCCTACACCGCCAATCCGATTGCCTGCGCGGCAGCACTCGCCAATGTCGAGATCTGGCGTGACGAGCCGGTGACCGAGCGGATCGCGGCCTTGAGCGCGAAGCAGGCCGCCGGACTTCAACGCTTTCGCGACAATCCATATTTTACCGACTGCCGCGCGACGGGAACAATCGCAGCGCTCGATCTGCGCACCGATTCCGCAGGCTATCTGGCCGAGATCGGGCCAAAACTGCGCGCGTTCTTCCTCGAGCGCGGCCTGCTGGTGCGTCCGCTCGGCAATGTCCTCTACCTTCTGCCGCCCTATTGCATCACTGGCGACGAGTTGAACGGTCTCCATGACGCCATCGAGGAGGCCGGCGAACGCTTCGGTTCGAAACAATGAGCGCATCGTCGCGCCTTCTCGGGTTTGGTCATCATGCGCCGTCGCGCAAGGTCGAGAACCCGGAAATCGAAGATCGTCACGGGCTCGAGCCCGGCTGGATCGAGCGGCGGACCGGGATACGGTCACGCTTCTGGGCAACGGACGAAGACACGCTGTCGGGCCTTGCCGCCTCTGCCGGCGACATGGCGCTGGCGAATGCCGGCATCGACCGGAGCGACATCGGCCTCCTGTTGCTTGCGACCTCGACCCCCGATCACCTTTTGCCACCCAGTGCGCCGCTGGTCGCACATCAGCTGGGGCTCGGCCGGGCCGGCGCGATCGATCTCACCGGCGCCTGCGCCGGCTTCATCTATGCGCTGATGTTCGCCGATGGCTTCACCCGGCTGCACGGCAAGGCGAGCCTCGTCATTGCCGCCAACATCCTTAGCCGCCGCATCAATCCCGCCGAGCGCGCCAGCGCCGTGCTGTTTGCCGATGCCGCCGGCGCCGTGGTGATCGGTCCGTGCGAGGACCCGGATCGGGGCGTACTCGGCGCTTCGGTGGATTCCGACGGCTCACGCTACGGATTGATCCAGATTCCCGCCGGAGGAAGCAACACCCCGTTCCATCGCGACCTCGACCTCGCGCAGACCCGGATGACGATCACCGACGGCCGTGAAGTGTTCGCCAAGGCCGTGGAGATGATGACTGCCTGCTCGCAGGACGCGCTCACTGCTGCCCGAATACGCTCGCAGGATATCGATCGGTTCGTGCCGCACCAGGCCAACGCGCGCATTTTCGATGCCGTTGGGAGAAACCTTGGCATCGCGGATGAAGCGATCGTCAAGACAATCGTCGACTACGGCAACTCTTCAGCTGCGACGATCCCGCTCTCGCTCTCGCTCACCCATCGAACGGAGCCGTTGCGGCCGGGCGAAAAAATTCTACTGGCGGCGGCGGGTGCGGGTCTCAGCGGCGGAGCCCTCGTCGTCGGGATTTAGCCCAGCGACCGGCAGCGGCTGGGACTGGGACTGGGACTGGGACTGGGACTGGGACTGGGACTGGGACTGGGACTGGTCATGAATGGCAATAGGACCACGGGACCAATGCGAAAAATAGTCGCCGGCAAGCTGCACGGCATCCACGTCACCGAAGCAAATCTCAACTACCATGGTTCGATTACGCTCGACCCTGCCCACTGCGAAGCAGCCGGGATCCTGCCCATGGAATTCGTGGAGATATGGAACAAGAATTCCGGTGCGCGGATTTCGACCTATGTCATTCTCGGCGAGCGCGGCTCACGATGCTGCATCCTCAATGGTGCGGCCGCCCGCACCTGCCAGCCCGGCGATCAGGTCATTGTCTGCAATTCCATCTACCTGGATGAAGCGAAGATCACTTCGCTGAAGCCGCGGATCGTCACTTTCGACCAGGACAACCACATACGTGACCGCCTGACCTACTCGGTCGATCTCGACGCATGTGGCCGATACAGTTTTTCCATCCTTGACGAGGCGAATGCGGCTTTGGCCATTCCTGTCCTGGTATCCGGGGCGTGACTGTTCCCGACTCATGCGCGAGCTTTCTGCCCGGTTTGATCGGCCGTCGATCACCGCCGCGGCCCGAATGCGCCCTGGGTGGGCGAGTGGTGCGGTCCGAATAACGCACGACGGACCTGTGCGGCGCGAGGTCGTTGATAAGCCGTGCGCACATCGGACTCCTTCGGGCACGGCAAGCCGGTGCACGCCGACGACATCCATGGCGGCGGCTACCTAATATGTCGCCTGCAACGGCCAGGAGGCGCCGGGCGATGATAAGGGCGGTGGTATTGACCCAAAGCGGATTCTCCCAGGAGAAAGCCCCATGACCGCTTTGCGCCTCAAGTCGGCCATGATGAGAGGTCTTGCCACTTCCCAAAAACGGACACAGTGCACGAACATGCCAAAGACCGCCGGGCGACGACTGCTTGATGCAGGCGGCCTCGTTGTTGAAGGGCTCGGAGGAAATTTAAGCATGATCGTGGGATACGTTGGACAGACCCTCGCTAGCAGTCGTAGGCAACCTCTGACTTTTACAGCTTGAATTGCTTAAAGATTTCGTCCAGCTTACCGAAAGGCTTGCGGACAGATTCTTCTATCATGTTTCGTGATAGGTGGAAAAGTTGCTGGGGTGGATTGCCCACCTGCGGTTTCTACAATTTATCGATGTCTCTTCGTGCCTAGGAGTGTCCGCAAGCCGCCTTCCTTCTGGGGTATCAGTGACAGGTTCTACCCTCAAAACACTCCAGGCTATCCAGAATCTGCACGGTTTCGCCGCCTTTCTCGGGGTAACGCCGAAGGCGCTGGGGCATGCCATCCACGGCATCCCTGAGGTCAGCAAATACACAAAGTTCGAAATTGCAAAAAAGAGCGGGGGCAAACGGGAGATTTGTGCGCCTGTTCCCCACCTGAAACGCATTCAACGGCGGCTGGCCAACAAGCTTAAAGAAATTGAGATGTCACTCGAAGGCGAGCTCACCACGAATGAGCACGTCCTTTCGCATGGATTCAAACCAAATCTCTCCATCGCAACGAACGCGAGAGCGCACAGAGGTCGGCGCTGGGTGTTCAATATAGACCTTGCCGACTTCTTCCCAAGCATCAATTTCGGGCGCGTCTACGGCTTCTTTCTGAAAAACTCCCGATACGGGGTCAGCAAGACAGTCGCCACACTGATTGCCCAGATCGCCTGCTACGAGAACCAGCTACCGCAGGGCAGCCCGTCTTCGCCAGTGATATCCAACATCGTCGCGCATATCCTCGACATACGGCTGCACGAACTGGCCGCGTCCCTGAACTGCACATACACCCGCTACGCTGATGACTTGACCTTTTCGACGAATGAAAAAGGGTTTCCGGGCGCCATCGCCAAGAGGTCGCAGGACGAAGATGACGTTTGGAAAATTGGGAAAAAAGTCAAGAGCATCATCAAACAAAGCGGCTTTGAGATCAATCCAAAGAAAACCCGCATGCAGTATCGCATTTCCCGTCAGGACGTCACTGGGCTTGTTGTCAATGAGAAGGTGAACGTCCGCGCTGAATACTCCCGGACGGCGCGCGCGATGTGCCACCAACTGTGGACAAAAGGAGCGGCTTTCCAGAAGGACGGTAAGCTGAAACTGGCGAAAACTCCGGAGCAAGTTCGGGGAATAATGAATTTTGTTTATCACATTAAGGAGTGCGAAGAGGTCCGGCAGTCAGATGGCGCCGAGTTTGATCCAAGCGCACCTCTACCCGGTTACGCACGCATCTATGCCAAACTCCTGGACTATCTTTCATTCTGGGGCACCGACAAACCTGTCCTCCTTTGTGAGGGCAAGACAGATAATATCTACATCAAGTGCGCCATCGAGAACCTTGCGGCTAGCTTCCCCACGCTGATCGAGTCAAGCGGCGGCGTGATCGAGCCCGCCGTTCGTTTTTTCAATCGAAGCGATGTGAAAGACACAAAGGACAGTCTGACATGGAAGCTACAAAAGCTAGCCGGCGGCGTGACCGAGCTGACCAGTTTCCTGGGAGAGTATCGCGAAAGGATAAAGGACTTCAAACATGGCGGGAAGTATCCCCTGGTTATCGTCGTTGACAATGACCAGGAATCAAAGGGTATGTTTAGTCATATAAAGAATATAATCAAATCCGCGGCGCCTGTGGACGGCTCTGCTCCATTCTATTACATCTACGCCAACCTTTACGTCGTCGCTATTCCAAAAATTGGCAGCAAAGATACGTATATTGAGCGCCTGTTCTCGGACAAAGTTCTCAAGAAGACTCTTGACGGCAAAACGTTCGACGTTACCGGCAAAAAAAATAACAAAACTCACTACTTCAAGAGCGATTTTGCAAAAAAAGTTATTAAGAAAAACAAGGCAAATATAGACTTCAAGAGATTTAAGCCACTTTTGGAGCGGATTGCAGCTGTTAAGGCTGACTATGCAACGCGGATTAAGACTACGCCGTAGCTGGCTATCCACCGTACAATCTCAATTTTTGTCGTTGGCTCGGTGCATCCAAGAGGCAGGCGGACCCTCCACTGGGAACTTGCCCGCTGGAAAGACATTCCAGCTTGACAGTTGTATGCCAGATGTCAGCGTCTCTCCGTTAGTGGGAGAGCGATTCGGTGTATCTGTCCAAGTTGGAGATTAGTAATTTTCGCCAGTTCGGTGAAGGTGAAAATGCTTTTGTCCTTGAACTCAACAGAGGCATCACCGCTCTTGTGGGTGAAAACGACTCTGGAAAAACTGCAATCATTGACGCCATACGGATGGTTTTGGGGACCCGTGACCAAGAATACCTGCGCGTTCAGCCCAATGATTTCCACTTCGATATCGCTGCGAAAGCGCAGGTCGAGAACATCAGCATCTGCTGCACATTCGATGGTCTGACTTCCGCCGATCGGGGCGCGTTCGCGGAGTATCTCAGTTACATGCCCACCGGAGGGACGGTTCTTCATGTAACGTGGACCGCCAAGCGCATGCACGCAGGCACCCGTCGGCTCATTCCCACCGAGTGGCGGTCAGGTGACGGCGGAGAAGGGCCGGTCCTTGATAGTAAGGCTCGCGCGCTCCTTACTGCAACCTATTTACGTCCCCTGCGCGATGCGGAACGCGCCCTGTCTGCGGGCAGGGGCTCCCGTCTGGCCCAGATCCTTCAGAATACGAAGGAAATCAAGTCGCATGGGGTCGCCTTCGACAGCGCCGCGCTCGCCGGTCTTGACCCAGCCTCTCTTAGTCTCGTCGGTCTTCTCGATTACACGAACCACCATTTTCAGAGCAATGAAGGTATCAGGAAGACGAGGGAACGCCTGAATGACGATTATCTTTCCCCGCTCTCGTTCGCAAACGACGAGCTGACCGCGCATATCGCCGTAAGCGGCAACGGCGACGACGATGCCCGCCTGCGGCAGATACTCGAAAAGCTGGACGTCATCCTCAACGCGCCGGGTATCACAGATGGTCTTCTGGGCCGCGGTCTTGGTTCCAACAATCTGCTTTTCATGGCCTGTGAACTTCTACTGCTGGCCGGAGAAGAAGAAGGATTTCCGCTCCTGATGATCGAGGAACCGGAAGCCCACCTGCATCCGCAGCGGCAGCTCAGGCTCATGGACTTCCTGCAAAGCCACGTCGGCAAGACGAAGGCTGACGGTCAGAAAATCCAGGTCATCGTCACCACCCACAGTCCGAATCTCGCATCGGAGATTAAGCTGGACAACATGGTGTTGATCAAGGATCGCAAGGCATTTCCGCTCGCCAAAGGCAAGACCAGCCTGACCGCATCGGATTACCCGTTCCTGGAGCGCTATCTCGACGTCACCAAAGCCAACCTCTTTTTTGCCCGCGGCGTGGTTGTGGTCGAAGGGCCCGCCGAAGACATCCTCATACCCACACTTGCCCAACTCCTAGGCAGAAATCTTGAGAAGTACGGTGTCTCGATCATTGACGTGAAGGGCACCGGGCTTGGGCGCTTTGCCCGTATCCTCCAGCGTGAAAATCCAAAGGCCGATGGCGAGATCGGTATCCCGGTAAGCTGCGTCACTGACATGGACGTCATGCCGGATTGCGCCCCGTGGATCGTCGGTGCGCTGAAAATTGGCGAGGCGTTTCCGCCGCTTAAGGGCTCAAAGCGAAAGTGGAGAGCAAAGCAGGATTTTCCCGGGACCGAGCTTGCAGGTCGGCGGGCGGATATTGAGGCGCGGGTAAGCGGTCAGAAGATCAAAACGTTCGTCGCGAACGAATGGACCCTTGAATATGACCTCGCATTCAGCGGCCTGGGGGAATTCGTCTGGCTCGCCGCTCACCTGACTGACAACGATGACACATTGCTGAAGTCTCCCGAAAAGCGTGACGCTGAAATCGCATTTGCAAAGGCGGAGTTCGCTGCGCTTGCAATCGCCGGAAAAGCCATCGAGGAACTGGCTTCAGAGGTCTACGCCCGTTTCATGAAGGACGGGGTTTCCAAGGCGATATCTGCGCAGTATCTGGCTTCCCTACTATCTGAGGCGGTCGAGACCGGCCAACTCACCGTCGCGGAATTGCGGCAAGCACTACCCAAATATCTGGTCGACGCCATCGAACACGTCACCGAACCGCTACCAGTCATTCCCTGATGTTTGTCCTTCCAACGGTCACAGAAGGCGATGTCGACTGGGTGTGCCGAGTCATGGGGCTGCCGCCTACGGCTTTTTCGGGCCCCGACGGCAAAGATCCACGCATGACGGTAATCCAGCGAATGGATACCATTGACGTTGAAGCCTGCCCAGGTAGCGGCAAGACGACACTGCTCGTCGCAAAGCTGGCAATTCTGGCCCGGCGGTGGCCCTCCCTGCGCTCCGGTATGTGCGTGTTGTCACACACCAACGCCGCCAGAGACGAGATAGCGCGCGGCCTGAGTTCTTGCGCCGAAGGCGCCATGCTCATGGGGTATCCACACTTCGTAGGCACAATTCATGGCTTCGCTAACGAATTCCTGGCGTTGCCCTATCTCCGGTCCAAGGGCAATCCGATCAAGGTCATCGACAGTGAAGTCGCAATCGAACATCGCTGGAAGAAGGCCCCCTACAAGAAAAAGCTTTATCTGAATCAGCAAAACAACGGTGATGGCCGGTCCTTCCTCCGCTATGACGAAGAAGATTTTAGCGGTGATAAAATGCGGTCGCGATGGAAGCCCCATACGGAAACATTCAAGCTCATTCAGGAAATCTGCAAATCGAGTTCTGAGGAGGGCTATTTCTGCTACGATGAGCTGTTCGTATGGGCTCGGAAGCTAATCGCGGAACGCCCTGACTTGGCCCACGATATGCGTCATCGGTTTCCTTTGGTGTTTATGGATGAGGTTCAGGACAATGACGAAGAACAGTCGTCGCTGTTGAGCCAAGTTTTTATGGACGGCGATAACCCGTCGGTGCGGCAACGCTTTGGGGACTCCAATCAGGCTATCTACCAGCGCAGCGGCGTCACCAACGGCGCGGAAACGGACAGGTTTCCCGGGCCAAAGATCGTCCGCGTCGATCTTCCCAACAGTTTCCGTTTTGGAACCGTCATAGCCGGCCTCGCCGATCCATTCGCCGTCACGCCACAGGGGCTGGTGGGTCTCGGACCGAATAATCCGCGACCCCCAGCGATTTTCCTCTTCGATGACGCATCCGTACAGTCAGTTCTGCCCCGGTACTGCAAGTATCTGGTCGAAGTTTTTTCTGCCAATGAGCTTCGGTCTGGCGAGTTCACCGCAGTCGCCGGCGTCCATAAAGAGGGGGAGGACGACAAGATTCCTCGTTGGATGGGCCACTATGTTCCTGCCTATAATCCTGACATCGTCCACCGCGAACCAGCTCCTGAATCTTTCAGCCAGTACGTCATGGCCGGGTGGCGTGAAAGCGACCGGCTTCGTCGCACAGCCCCGCTCGTGAACGCCGTCGCCCACGCCATGCTCGAGCTTCTTCGTCTTGAAGACTACGAAGGAACATCTGAGAGGGTCAAAAATCCGCACCAAGTTATTCTGTCGATCACCACGGATGAGAAGGCATCGTTTAACTACAAGCGGCTATTGGACTTTTTTGTCAGGAAGGCGGGAAGCATCACGCCTGAGCTGTGGAACACCAAGTTGGCCAGGGCAATCGAGGCAGTTGCCGGAAAACTCCGCGGCGCGTCCATCGCCACTCCTGAGGCCAAAGCTTTTCTTTCCTGGGTCGTCGCTGCAGGCAAAGTGTCCGAGGTTTCAATCTCCGCTTCGTCCAACGTGTACCAATATCCTGCGAACGAGCCACAAGTATCCGTCAGACTTGGCTCGATCCACTCGGTAAAAGGGGAGACTCACACGTCGACGCTCGTGCTGGAATCTTACTACCGGCACCACTACCTGAGCACACTAAAGCCTTGGCTCCTGGGGATTTCATCGGGGGGAGCGAAGCAGGGCGTTCTTTTACAAAGAGGTCTAAGGCTTCATTACGTCGCGATGAGCCGGCCCTCACATTTGCTTTGTCTAGCCCTGAGGAGTGACGCCCTGACGGAGTCTGATCGACTTGTCCTAAAGGGGCGTGGGTGGGTACTTTTAGAGTGTCCGCCACATTAGACCAGAGGCAGCAGAACAGGGACGTCGACACCACCACGGCTGCGGATCGTTGTGGGAATTGGAATGTCGAAACAGGTTAGGGCTGCTTCTCCGATCCGGGAAACTCTGTATTTAGGCCGGCTTTAACGTCCTTTCGTCTGAAAGCCGACCGGCAGCTTTCGGCCCCAAGGCGACAGCAGAATATCTGCTCGGCAAGGACCGCTTCTGGCGCAAAGTGGTCGTTAAAAATCGAATGTCGGAAGTCACCTCGGGTTAAGTTCAGACATAGGTGCACGACTGCCGATGAAGGACAGTGGGCCTAGAAGGCTAAGGGCAGACGAAGTTGCCATGTGCCGCACCGGCCGTTAAGCAGCTTCTATCTGGAGGTGTATGGCTATGTCGTCCGATAAAGAATCAACGTTGAATGGGAAGGCTTTGGTAGATAGGAAGCTGGATACCGCCGCTGCATCACAGATGTTGACCCCATCTGAGCTTGAAACGCTTCGGCAAAAATCAACGGGCGATTTCGCTCTCAGGGCGTTCAAGCATCTGCGACCGCCGCGGGAATAGCCCGCTCGGCGCCAGGTCCCTCGGCGCGCGAACGGTCTCAGAACGTTCACGGTGACGCCGCCGGCATAGTAGCTGATCTTGGAGTGGAAAATAAATCTCCGGCGAAACTCGGGCACAAATCCCCGGCACCTTGGACGTGGAAATTCTCCGCCGAAGGTCGGACGAGACGGGGCGCTTTCCGGAGCGGAGTTTGGTCATCTTCGGGCACGAAAGATTGTGGAAAACAGCCACTTCGCCAGCAGTGAGCAACCAGAAAAATAGTCCGATTTTCAAGTCAACATTTGTCAACAAATTGCTCGCCCGCGAAACACATCCGAAGGGCGCCAGTTGGGTCCGATGCTCCGGAATTCCGCATATTTCTATGTATCTTATCGCAGCGCAGATTTTGTTGACTTTCAATGAGATGAGAATGGACATCCGGGAAGCAATGGTGACGTCCGCAAACGTCTAGCGGAACGCAATTTTGGCCCCCCGACGGATCCGCACCTAGTGGATATCGACTACCTTCGACCACATGCGCATCGCGGCAGTTATCATTGGCTCTCTGAATCGATGCGGACGTTGTGATGACCATCCCTATCTCAACAGACAATTTCGCAGCTCGTTTTGTTGAAGCTCGTCCAGAGACCTAGCGGTCTCAGGTTTTGGTTTTGGTCTTGGTATGTCCACACCGTCTCGCACCGAAAATTTCAGCCAGAACACCGTGTGGACACGGTGCCCGCACGGTGCACGACTTGGCGTCGGTCAGTGATCGGCCTTAGCGTCTGGCCGTCCTTTCCAGGCTTCGTTGTAGATGGGATCCTGCATCCGGAAATTCGATGCGCTCTCGAGCTATCTTGAGGTCGCGATCAGCCTTCTTCTTGGCTTCCCGCGCGAGCCTCAGGGTGTCGGCCTCTGCGAAAAACGAGGCCACCTTTTCCCGCAACCTTTCGCTTTTGACCTTTTCAATAAGCCGAAGCGTCCCGGCGCTGTGGCTGCCGTTCATTGGCGGATTATGCTTGAACCAGCCTTCGACCATCAGGAAGCTGTGCTCATAGTCAAAGTCGATCATCCCCGCCCTGATTAGTATGGCACGGTTCTGATGATACTTGTCCAACTGGAAGCCGAGGTCATCGACCGCATAACCGTCCGTGAGACGGTAGACGCCCGATGAGTTCACATGCTCATTTGTCGCGTAGTAAATGAACTGAAGTTTCGCATCGGTCTCTAAGCCAAGAAACCGACGCGACCTCCAAATTGCCGGGGAAATCTTACTGAAGTCTCGGGCACTCATTCAATGCCCCGTGGCTAGACGTTGCGCGGGAGACGGGAATTGTGCTCGTCAATTTCCGTCTTGCGCCAACCAACGCTGCGTTTGCCCAGTTTGTACGAGCGCGGAAAAGTTCCAGCTTCCATCATCGCATAGATCGTTGAGCGTGACAGACCGGTGATGGCCTTCACGTGGGGAAGGCGGAGGTAGTTCTCAGACATTTCAAGACCTTTCGGGTTGTCTTTGTGACAAGCCGAACCTGACCGATCTTGCTGCGCCGTTCGAACTTTTTGTTCGCGGCAGATTGTTAAGTTCAAGCGAACAGCGCGTCCCAAGATCTGATTTCCGGTATTTGGTCCCGGCAGTTCCACACGTTGGCAACTCCGTCATAAGTAATGCTGTTGCCCAATCTTCCCCAGGCTACTGCTATCGCATCACACGCTGACTCGGCCGGTTCCGTGGCCTTGTTCCGGGTGGGTTTGAACCCCACCTGTGCCAAGCGCTTGATTTCGCCGACCATGAATGTGTCTCTAACCAAGTTTTTATAGCGCGATTGTCCGCTATTTTTCGGCGGCTCGAAGAGAAGTCCGGCAACCAATCGGGAGTGCCAAGCGCTGAGGCGCGGCGACGACACAAGATTTGTTTTGATCTGGGCAATGAACCTCACCGCTTGAAAAATGTCATACGACCGCTCCGAAAGCTCAATCATCTTTTCGATCGATGCTTTATCCCATTCGCCTGGACCGAGGTGCTTTGGCTTGAAGCGTTCCGCCTCGACAATTCCTACGATCACGTGAAAGTGCCGTTTTTCATATTCAGGTATGCGACCCAGGCGATCCACTGACATAAATACTGCGATTTCAAATGGGATACTTTCTCCATATATTTTATGAAGCTCTGTATATAACTTATCGTGAAAGTGTTTTATCTCTAACCTATCGGCGAACTGTGACAGAAGGCTCATCGAAATCTCTTTTTAACTATACGACCGTTCTTTCTGAATTTACGAAGCTAGAATGCGACGCTGAAGGCAGGTCCGGCACTTTGCCGGATTTTTCGATCCATTCTGGTCACTCGCGGCGAATCGTTGGACGTTAGTGGACAATTTGTAGCGGATCTGTTGCAGCCGACCAGTCGGCGTCACTGGCATTTGATTCTGCCGGCCTCGGCAGCACGTTTTGCGTTCCAACCCATCATTTTATCGTGGGGGCATTTGTGGGGGTATTTCCTTTCCGTTCCTTAAAATATTGTATGAAATTCAATTTCCAATGGTCTCTATTTGGTGCCCGCGGCACCAATCTTTCCAAAGGGTTGCGGGTCAAAGCGGGCTCAGACGCGGCCTCATAATTGCGATCAGGACACATTTCGGGACACGATTAGATGTCAGGATGCACAGCAGCACCAGTAAGAGGCCACCGCACAGCGCGCTCGAGCGGACTGCCCCCGATGCGGTGGCAGCTATGGCCGCCGCTACAGCAGCTACGAGTCGTACCCGTCCCCGTCCCCGTCCTACTCCTCGTCGGGGAGCAGCGGGATCGGCCGGAGCAGCGGCGGCGGGTCCGGCAGCAGTGTAAGGCCGAGATGGTCGCGAGCCGGTTCGTCCGTGGCGTACACGCCTGCCGAGGTGCGGGCACTCACGCCGATCCGCGAGACCGTTGAAAAGCGACCGCCCCTGCCTGACCGTCTAGATGTATTTCTTTGCCACGCGTGGGACGACCGGCAGGGAGCCGCCAAGCAACTGCACGATCTGCTAGTGTCGCTAAGCGTTACAGTCTGGTTTAGCGAGAAGGACGTTATTCTGGGCTCTCCACTGCTGCGTGAAATTGACAAGGGACTAGCGAAGACGCGAGTCGAATCGTACTGGTGACCCCTGCGTTTTTGGACCGCATCCAAAGCGGGGGCATTGCCGACAAGGAGCTTTCGACGCTGTTGGCGCGCGATCTGCTCGTTCCCATCGTACATAACACGACCTACGAAGCTCTGCGCGATGTCAGTCCCATGCTCGCCTCGCGTAGCGGTCTGAGCACTGCGGAAAATCCGATGGCAGACGTCGCGGCCAAGCTCGCCGAGCTGGTCGCCCCCTAGGTTCGGCTGGAAGTCACAGCAGCGAGGGCTGTTCCGGCAGCTGGCGCTCCGCGCCAGGCAGTTTCGGATGCTGATGGCCGCAACCGTGGAGGCCGTACTCGGGAACCTGGAGACCGACCTGGTCGAAAAGCCAAGCACTGACATAGCCGCGGTGGCAGAAAACGCCATCCCGAGGCCGCTCCCAGCAGAGCAGCGCCGCCGGACGGCCGCCCGCAAGATCCTGGATCCTGCGGACGGTTTCAGGTGGATCGAGCTTGGCGAGCTGCTCTAGGTAGCGCTGGCGATACTCGTCGACGTCGACGCTCTTGAACCAGTCGCCTGGGGTGAGCTCGCGCAGCGTGGGGATCTCTCGAAGGCGATGCGGCGCCCAGCGCGTGATCGATATCAGCGCGAACTCCGGCGGCAGCTTGGTGAAAAAACTCGACGTGGCGATCTTCATAGGCGCGCCTCGGTAGTGCCCGGCCGCCGTGGCAACCGAGCACCGCTCTCTCCGTGGTAGGGTAACATGGACGCCGCCGGTCAGCGCTTGAAACGCTGCGGAACGCGATCGGCTGGCACCTGAGCCCGCCAGAGCGCGAACACGACCTGGTCCGCTTTCCGCCTGCCGGCCACCGCCTCGATGAACAGAGCTCCGGCACACATCTGGGCTATGGCGAGGCGCACCGCCTCGTCGCGGCTGGTGCGATTTTCAAGGTGGCTGAGCTCGGCCATCGCATCGACGATGGCGACTTCGTCCTGTTCACGCATCGGCCTGCTCCTTGACCTTCTCCGCGGCACCGTCGGTCAGCACCGGCCGGCGTGGGGCGGGAATCGCCGGCTGGGTGCCTTGGTCGCGTTCGCCGCGCCCCAGGAACGCAGCGACGATCGGATCGCGTGCGATTTTCGAAAGACTGTTTTTTCTTTTCACGACGCTTACCTCATTTGTTGGCGTTACTTATCTCACCCAACAAGTTCAATATATGTCGCAATGTTCACTGATGAAATTGGTAAAAATGGTTATTTTGTCACCATTGTGGTTACATAATACTTTCTGTCACCAATGCGGTGACGATGCCTGGCAGAGGCTTGACGTCCAGTCTTACAAACTGTAAAAGCCAGTCTTACGGACGCTTTGGAGCGATGCAAATGAAAGACATGCCGCGAATCTCGCGCGTGGAATTTGAAATTCTGAGCCTGCTGCGCGCAAAAGAGATGTACGGGCTGGAACTGGTCAAGGAGTCTTCGATGTTGAAGCGGGGCACCGTCTACGTAACGCTCGAGCGGATGACCGATAAGGGCTACGTCAACTCTCGGGAAGCCGAGCGCGCCCCGCATGAGAGCGGCCTGCCTCGACGGATCTACAATATCTCAGGCCTTGGGCAACGCGCGTTGGCTGCCGCACAGGCTGCGGCTGCTGCCTACAGTTCCTGGGAGGCCATCGCCCAATGAGAGCGCTTGCCTCCTTTTTTCGAGCAGTCGACCGCGGCAGTACGGTAGTCGAGAATTTCCTGGCAGGGCCGCCATCACGGCGGCCGACGAAGGCTGACCGCGTTGCTCGCCTGGGCCACATGCTCCCCACTGGGAAACACGGGGCAGCAGTGTTCGTCCGGCAGTTGCTTATTCAGATTGACGACGTGAAGCATGGCCTGCCGCAAATTAAGTGGCGGTCGGTCCGGCTTTTGCTCTATGTCGGGTTCGGGCCCGTACTGCTCACCCATGATATTCTGAGTTTCTGCATCCGCCTCGGCCGAAGGACCAGACGAACCATCGTTTCCGCTCCCGCTTCTGGCGTCCTCGCGGTGATCAGGTTCCTAGTGCCCAAGAAGGCCTATGAGCGCATCTTCGCGCAGGCGGTCGAGGATTTTCGCGAGGAATATTACCTCGAGCTCTCGGAGCGCAGAGTGTGGCGCGCGCGCTGGCTGCACGTTTGCCTGTACGTGACGCTGCTCGCAACGGCCGCTCTCTGGCTCGGAACGTCAGCAGCAAAAAAGGTGTTCGATCTCTCGAAGATCAGCTGACGGGCAAGGCCGATGTGTCCCCGATCGTGTCCTAAATCGGCGCTCGGCCGGCGGACTGCTGCGCTGGCCCTTACAATCTAAGGTCCTGTTGCGCACGCGCCACAGAATGTCGACATATGTGCTTGGGTGTCGCTGTGTCACGGCGTTGCGCAGCATGTCGGCCGTTGAGGTTAGCTTGGCCACCGCCTGAGAGCAGACCGTGCCGGTGAACCACGCCGGAAGTCGCCGTTGCGCCAGATTCGGAAATGGACCACGCCGGTACAATTGGCTAAGAACCATGCTGTCCGGCAGCGGATCACTCGTAGGAAGCCACCGACATGATCAGTCGACGATTTGTTCAATGCGACGTATTCACGTCTGTACCTACTAAAGGAAATGGGCTCGCCGTCGTCATTGATGGGGAGGGCCTTTCAGATGAGGCAATGCAGGGCTTCGCCGCCTGGACGAATCTCGCTGAGACAACTTTTCTTATGTCGCCGACCGCCACCGAAGCGGATTACAAGGTGCGCATCTTTACGCCTGCGCGGGAAATGCTCTTCGCTGGGCATCCGACGCTCGGAAGCTGCGCGGCATGGCTCCGTTCAGGCGGAAGACCGAAGATTCAAGGCGTGGTCAAGCAGGAATGCGGTGTTGGGATCGTCGACATCGACTTAAGCGGCCCCATTCCTGCTTTCGCTGCCCCCAAGACGACCGTCGTGCCTCTCCCGGATGATAAGCTCAAAGCAATTATGTCCGCCCTTGGCCTCACGCCCGACCGCATATTGCGCACAGCGCAACTATCCAATGGACCGGTCTGGCAGGTGATTGAACTTGCAACCGCCGCCGATGTATTGGCGGTGGATTCCGCGAAGATACGATATCCCCAATTCCTTGGCGTCGGTTTAATCGGAGCGCACGCAGCCGGCTCCGAATGCGACTACGAGGTCCGCATGCTGGGAGCATCGAGCGGAATGAGCGAAGACCCGATTACGGGTTCTTTGAATGCTGCTATCGCCAGATGGAAATATGGCTCCGGCGAATGGCAACGGCCTATCACAGTGGCACAAGGCACGTGCATTGGTCGCAGCGGGAGGGTGTCGATCCGTTATGACAGCGCAGCAGAAACCGTTTGGATCGGCGGTCAGACTTGCTTCCTGATTGAAGGTACACTCAGCTTGTAGTGAGCCCTTCTGAGGGGCTGACGGACCCTGCGCCATGACAGGCCGATGACCGTTGTGGGTCAGGTCACGACGATGCCCAGCCGGCCTGAATGTCGCCCGTTCCGCCGGGGAACGGGTTAGAGCATCCCGAACACTCCGAACACTCACGCGCGCGCGAGAGGGCCAGCATCTCGGACAACTCGGACACTCACGCGGGCGCGCGAGCCACGCACTCGATGCGAAAGATCTACGATGTGGTGCCAGCGGGGGCCGCATCTCCAGCCGACAGTTTCTATGGGGAGCGGGGCGGCAGTGGGCCTTGCCATCGGCATGGCCTGCGAGCCGGCGGCGGACAGCATCAAAGTGCCGGCCGCCAATGCGAGGGGCAGGATGTGTTTGGTGAGCATGACTGTGGTCTCCATGGGTCACCCCCACGACGAAAATACCATCGGACGGGCTGAATGCCGGGTGAACGAGACAATCACATATTCGTCATTTCGGCCGCCGCTCTCGCAGGCCAAGACAGGATTAGCTGCAATGCCTGCGCCTTCGCGAGGTCCCAAAAACCCCGGCCACGCGCCGGGGTTTTTGCTTGAGGGAAAACAGACAAGCCTGCCGCATTCGGCTCAGCGGCCGGCTTCAATCGTCTGCGCAGGGCAGCACAGTGGCGGTCAGGCCATCTTTGCCAGGATCTTGGCCATATCTGCCGTGTCGAAAGCCCTCAATGTCTGGGTTCTGATGTTACCCATCGATGCGATCGATAAGGCCAGGGCGGTCGCGGCAATCTCGTCGTCGGCTTCTGCAATCGCCACGACGTCATACTGACCAAGCGTCCACAACAGCGTGTGAACCTTGACGCCGCTCTTGCTGGCCATCGCCTTGAAAGCCTCGGCACGCTTCTGCGTGTCCTTGATGCTCTTGATACCTTGATCTGTGAAATTCGACAGCAATACGTAGTAAGCCATTGGTTCCTCCCACAATTGAGGAGCGTACGGGCGCTCACGGCGCGTCCGCCGTCTCCCAGAAATACGATAGCACGAGCCGGGCGGGCGAACCACAAGCGGCACGGAAGGTGCGGCCGCGGCAGCCGCTATCTCACCGATCGGCTTGAGGCAGCAGGATCCGTTGCTACAAGGACGCCACGGTCTTCAGCGCGCCGTCGAGCATGTCGCCCTTCTCATCCTTCAGCGCCGCTTCGCGCAGGCGGCGGATCCAGTCGGCGGCGTCGGGGCGGCCCTTGACCAGATCCAGTGCCGACAGCACGCGGTCGAACTTAGACTGGGCACGGGCGTGGGTGTCGCTGTAGCCCTTGATCAGCCGGCGGCAGTTGAGGATTTCGACGGCCAGCGCATAGTCTTCGCGGACATGGCCAAGCGCCAATTCGTACCAGCGCTCGAGGTGCGCGACCTCTACCTTGTGGCGCAGCAGGCTGCGGCGCCAGCGGCGCAGGCCGCCGATGAACCAGAGCGCGGCAAAGCCGGCGAAACTGTCGGTGCGGATATGGCGGCCGCGATTGATGCGGCGGTCGAGGAAGGCGGCGAGTTTTGGCCGGCTTTCGATATAGCTGCCCAGCCCCGCCGGCAGCGTACCGCAGAATTCCTCGATGCGCGGGTGGAAATATTCTGTCACCTGCAGGACCGTTCCGTCCTTGACGCCGACCTCGCGACGCACCCGCTTGTCGCGGGTCGAGCGGGTCTTGAGGTCGGCGACGCGGATCATGTCGTCGTAGCACATGGCATTGGCGAGATGCTTGGCGGCGGCGACCGACAGCGCGTAGGCATGTCCGGCATCGTCCAATGCGAGCGCCCGGCCGAGCCGGTCGAGATATTCGCCGCCATAGGCGATATCTTGGTAGTCGACGACTTTCTTCAGGCCGCGCAGCGCCATGTCACGAACAGGAGCCGGCAAAGCATCGATGCGAGCTGCCAGCTGCTGCCAGCCCTGCAGGAGGCTTTCCGGCCCGCTCACTTTCGCCGCGCCTGGACCGGTTTCCGAGGCCGGCGGCGTCTCGGTCGTTCCGCTTGCGGGTGCAGCGCCCGCGATACCGCGCGCGCGATCATAGGCAGCGCCGAAGGCGGCGAGGCTGGCCTTGACGCCCCGGCCACCCGCCCCGATCGCCTGCTCGTAGGTTTCGCGGGTGAACGGGAGCGCATCGGAACCAGCCAGCGCGCCGAGCAGGCTGGCCGAAATCATCGTGCCGTTATCGGCGGCGATCTTTTCCATGTCGAAGGCGATGAAGCGCCTGGCGGCGGCTTCGGCGGTCGCGTGCACCTTGGCGGACGAGGCGCGACCATCGCCCGGTTCGATCTTTTCCGAAACGGCGGCGATGCGGTGCGAGGACGTGATCAGCGTCGTGCGCTCGGGCGTGACGAAACCTCTGATGATGGCGCGTCCGGCTTCCATCAGTTCGGCGGCGATCAGGATATCGACGTCGCCCTGTGACGGCGACAGCGCGAAGACCGGCAGGCGGCCAGTGTCACGGGCCATTTCGACATAGTAGATGGTGGCGCCGGTGCGCTGGGCGACGCCGGCGACCGAGGTCGACTGGGCGACGTAGCCATTGCGCTCGGCGACGTCGGTGATCCAGTCGGCCAGCACGCCCCCGCCCTGGCCGCCGACGGCGAGCACCGCGAGCTTGATGACGCGCTGATCTTCGGCGGCACCCGCCTTCGGGTGCAATGCGGCCTTGTGGTCAAGCATCGGCGAAGGTCAGGCGCCGGCTTTCGCGACGCCGCTGCATAAGGCTGATCGCCGCGCGGCGCGCGCTTTCGAGGAATCGATCCCAGCGGCTCGGATTGTGCACGACGTCGGCGCGGTAGAAGGACGGGCAGAGCACGGCAGCATCAGCCACTTCGCCGCAATTGCCGCAGCCGACGCAGTTCTGGTCGATATGTGCGACCGGATCATCGCGCAGCGGATCATCGAGCGACTTCACCGACAGTGACGGGCAACCGGACAGCCGCATGCAGGCGTGATCGCCGGTGCAGATATCCTCGTCGACGCCGAATTTCGGTTTTACGACCCGCTCGCCGCCCTTGATTGCCTTGTCGACCAGCGGCTTTTCGCGGCGCTGGCGGTTGAGCATACATTCCGACGAGGCGACGATGACCTTCGGCCCCCTCTCCTCCGTTGTCAGCGCCTCGCGCAGTGCCTCCTGCATCTTGCCGACATCGTAGGTGCGGTCGATATGGCGCAGCCATTTGACGCCCATGCCCTTCACCGCCTCGGTGATCGGATGCTTGGTCGATTTCGTCCGGTTGCCGGCGCGCGAGGACAGAATGTCCTGCCCGCCGGTGGCAGCAGAGTAAAAATTGTCGACGATGACGATGACGCCGTCATTCTTGTTGAAGACCGCATTGCCAATCGACGAGGTCAGGCCGTTGTGCCAGAAGCCGCCGTCGCCAACGAAGGAGATCGAGCGGCGTTTGGCGTCGGGCGAATTGAAGGCCGAAGCCGAGGCCGGCCCCAGCCCGTAGCCCATGGTGGTCGCGCCAAGTTCAAAGGGCGGCATGATCGAGAACAGATGGCAGCCGATGTCGGAGGCGATGTGATGCTTGCCAAGCTCCTGCTCGACCAATTTTGTCGCGGCGAAGATCGGCCGCTCCGGGCAGCCGATGCAAAAACCGGGCGGTCGTCCTGGAACGACATTGATGAGGTCGGCGGTGTCGACGCCCTCGCCTGATTTGTTCGGTGCGCGCACCTCGCCGGGCAAAAGATGTGGCGCCTCGGCGCGCAGGAAGGAGCCGATGCCGTCGAGCATGACCTGGCCGGTATATTCGCCGGCCATCGGCAGATGTTCCTTGCCGACCAGCCTGGTGCCGCGCCCCGCCTTGTGCAGCATGGCGGCAAAGGCTTGCTCGATGTAGTTGGGCTGGCCTTCCTCGACGACCAGCACCGCCTGCTTGCCCTCGCAGAAGGACAGGAACTCGTCGTCGACCAGCGGATAGACCGCATTGAGCACATAGAGCGGCACGTCGGTGTCGCCATAGGTGTCGGCGAGGCCGAGGCGCTGCAGTGCACGGATCACCGCATTGTACATGCCACCCTGCATGACGATGCCGACCGAGCCGTGGTCCGATCCAAAAATCTCGTTGATCTTGTTCTTGCGGATGAAATCCACCGCCGCCGGCCAGCGTTTTTGCACCTTCTCCTTCTCGTGCAGGAAGGAAGCAGGCGGCAGCACGATGCGGCCAGTGTCGCGGCGCGGCGCGTCGAGCGCATCGGCCACCGACATTGGCGGCCGCTTGTTGTCCTTGGCGATGAAATGGCCGTGCACGTGGCAGCAGCGGATGCGCACCTGCAGCATGACCGGCGTGTTGGACGCTTCCGACAGCTCAAATCCGTCCTCCACCGCCTTGACGATCGACGGCAAATTGGGGCGCGGGTCGAGCAGCCAGACCTGGCTCTTCATGGCGAAGGCGTGGCTGCGCTCCTGCATGATCGAGGAGCCCTCGCCATAGTCCTCGCCGACAATGATCAGCGCGCCGCCGGTGACGCCGCCGGATGCCAGGTTGGCCAGCGCGTCGGAGGCGACATTGGTGCCGACCGTCGACTTGAAGGTGGCGGCGCCGCGGATCGGATAATGCACCGAGGCCGCCAGCATGGCGGTGGCGGTGGCTTCCGAGGCGCTCGCCTCGAAATGCACGCCAAGCTCGCCCAGAATGTCCTGCGCGTCGGCCAGAACGTCCATCAGATGGCTGATCGGCGCGCCCTGGTAGCCGCCGACATAGCCGACGCCGCATTGCAGCAGCGCCTTGGTGATGGCGAGGATGCCTTCGCCGGCAAACTCCTCGCCGGCACCGAGCCTCAGCTTTTCGACTTCCTTGGCAAAAGACCGTTCGGCCATTTCTTCTACTCCTTCCGTTACCGCCCGGCGCTGGCGGCGCGTAGGTCTAGATGTCGTGCTTGCGGATGTTCTTCAGCATCTTCAAAAGCGTGGCGATGAGCGCGGCATATTCGGCGTCGTCGACGCCGTCGAACATGGCCTCGAAGGCGTCATGCATGGCTGGCCAGGCGCGGGTGAACAGAGCGCGGCCATCTTCTGTCAGGAATACATGGCGGAAGCGGCTGTCGGTGACGCCCTGCTCGCGCCGCACAAGGCCCTGCCCCTCCAGCGTGTCGAGCGTGCGGCTCAAGGTCGACTGTTCGATCACCGTGTAGACCGAGAGATCGTTTACGGTGACGCCGTCGGCGACCGACAGCACGGCCAGCGTGCGCACCTGCGGGATGGTCAGACCCTGCTTGCGGAAATCCTCGCGCAAGGTGGCGTTGTAGCGGCCCATGATGCGGTTCATCAGATAGGGCGCGAATTGCTGCAGGCCGATCTCGCCAAGGGTCGAGATGCGCTGGCGTTTTTCGGGAACCTTCTGTTCCATCACAGCCTCCCCGCCAGCAGGAAGCCGGAGCCGCCGCCAAGGCCGGCGCCGGGATGGGTCGAGGCGCCGATGTGGTAGAGGTTTTTGATGCCGGTGTCATGATTGCGGCTTGCCTTGAACGGCCGCCACAGGAACGACTGGTCGATGGTCGAGGAGCCGCCATAGGGATCGCCGCCGACCAGATTGACGTTCATCGCTTCGAGATCGGCCGGCGAATAGGCGCGCCGTGCGATGACGCTGTCCTTGAACCCGTCGATATGGTTGGCAAGGATGGCCTCGGCGCGATCGGCATAGGCCTCGCGCAGTGCTTCGGTCCACAGGCCGTCGGCCGGCGCCTGCAGCTTGCCGGCGGCATCGCCCTTGATATGGCGCGGCGCCTCGGGCAGCTGCAGCCACAGGATCGCCTTGCCGTCCGGACAGCGCGAAGAATCGAGCGCGTGCGGCTGGCCGACACAGATGGTCGGCACCTCCGGCAGCAGGCCGCGCACTGCCTCGTTGCATGCCTTGGACACGCCATCGAGCCCTGGCGTCAAGTGCAGGAGCGCGACCTTGTCGAGGCCTTCGCCGCGCCATGTCGGCGGCTTGTCCAGGGCATAATGGATCTGGAAGTTGCCCTTGCCATAGCGATAGTTCCGCACGGCTTCAGGAGCCGCCGCCGGCGCATCCTTGCCGAGCAGCCGCTCGTAGAGTTGGGTCGGCGTGGCCGAGCAGATGACGCCCTTCTTCGCGTGGACCGTCTCGCCCGAAGCAAGCCGCACACCGGTGGCACGGCCTCCATCCAGGATGATGGAAGCAACGTCGGCTTCGGTGGAGATGACGCCGCCGCGCTCGATGATCAGCGCCTCAAAAGCAGCAAGCAGGTTTTTCGCGCCGCCCTTGACGATCGGCGCGCCGGCGGCCTCCAGCGCAAAGGCAATGACCTTGGCGATCTGGCCGGAAAACGCATCTTCCGGACCAAGGCCGGCATGCAGCACCCAGGGCGCCCAGAGCGCTCGGATGGTTTCGGATTGATAGGTACTTTCCAGCCAGCTGCGGGCCGGCACCAGCGCCTCGCCAAGAAAGGCGGCAAGACCGCGCGGGCTGCGCCGCCAGGCCTCGCCAGCCAGCATTTTGACCGTCGGATAGGACCACAGGGCACCGCCGAGCAGGCCGAACAACAGGCCGGCATTGCGCTCGATATCGCCGACGTCGCCGCCGTGCCGGTCGCCGTCGCCGGATGCCAGCGCATTGAGCGCCGCGATGTTGGCGGCGCGATCGGTGCTGAGCACGGCATGGCTGCCGTCCGGCCGCAGCACACCGGTGGGCGTCGCGGTTTGGCAGAATTCCAGCCCATGCCGCGCCAGATCCTTGCCCAGTGATGCAAAGGCCGGCGAGGTGATGAACAGGACGAAAGTCGTCGCCATCACGTCATGGACGAAGCCGGGTGCCGTGATCTCCTCGGTACGCATACAGCCGCCGATGCGGTCGTTGCGTTCGAGTACGAGCACCTTGGCGCCCTTGCCGCCCAGCATCGCCGCGCAGACCAGCGCGTTGATGCCGCTGCCGACGATGATGTGATCGGGGGCATTCATCGACGATCGCTCCCTGCCGGCAGGTGGGGGTCAAATGCGTGGGGTAGCGTTCCTTCGCGCCCCCCTCTGTCCTGCCGGACATCTCCCCCACGAGGGGGGAGATCGGCTGTCACCACCGCCTTCGCCATGATCTTCTCCCGAAGACCGCCACCTCGCGCCTATTTCCCCGGCACCAGCGCCAGCGCGCGGATCGGGCTGCCGGTGCCGTGCTCGATCTTGAGCGGGGCGGCGATCAGGATCGCGCCCTTCGGCGGCAGCTGGTCGAGGTTGCAGAGGCTGGCGAGGCCGTAGCGGTTGGCCTTGTGCATCAGCGTGTGCGCCGGGAATGGCGGCTCCATGCCACCGGCCTTGCCGGCATCGGTGCCGATGGTTTCGCTGCCCCAGCCCTTGATGTCCTTGCTGATCAGGAACTGGATCGCCTCGGCCGTTGGGCCGGGCGTGTGAGGCCCGGTCTCGTTGGCGTTGAGGAATTCGGCTTCCGAGCCGTTGCGCTTGTACCAGTCGGTGCGCATCACCACCCACTCGCCGGCGTTGATGGCGCCATGCTTGGCTTCCCATGCCTTGATGTGGTCGACGGTGAGCAGGAAATCGTGGTCGGCGGCGGCTTCCTTCGAGCAGTCGATGACATTGACCGGACCGACGAAGTTCTGGGCCGGAATGGTGTCGGTGGCGCCGTCCGGATAGTCCTTGCCGGTGATCCAGTGCTGCGGCGCGTCGAAATGCGTGCCCGAATGCTCGCCGAGCTTCAGCCAGTTCCAGGCCCACCACGGGCCGTTCTTGTCATAACGGGAGATCGAGTGGATCTCGACCTTCGGCGTGTCGACGGCAAGCTCAGGCGGCAGCTTGATCAGTGGCGTGTCCGGTCCGAGCGGCGCCGACAGGTCGACCACCTTGATGCCGCCTGAAAGCAGCTGGCCGGCGACTTCGCCGAGGAGTTTTTGCGTGTCCATGGTCTCAGTTCCCTCTTTGTCGATGATGATCGAGGCTCGTCTCGGCCCTTAATATCCTACTAGACGAAAACATATGCATCTGCAATTATCTTTAAGCATAAAGGAAATGGGTTTGGGGCGTGAGCGAGTTCGACGCCATCTTTGTCGGGGCCGGCCACAACAGTCTGGCATGCGCCGCGCATCTGGCGCTCAAGGGCTGGAAAACGGCCGTTTTTGAACGCAGTGCAACAATAGGCGGCGCTGTCCAGACCCACGAATACACCGTTCCCGGCTTCCGCCACGATTTCGGCGCGATGAATCTGAGCCTGTTCGCCGGCTCAGCCTTCCACCGGAAATATGCAAATGAATTGAAAACCCACGGGTTGGAATTCGCACCCGTAGCTGATTGTTTCGCCAGCGCCTTTCCGGACGGACGCTGGTTCGGCGTCAGCAACGACCTGGAAAAGACGGCATCCAGGCTGGCAGGTTTTTCCGCCGCCGACGCCGCCACATGGCGCCGGCTGGTCGCCGGTTTCATGCCCGAGGCCGAGCATCTGTTCCGCCTGCTGGGCTCGCCGATGAGCGGACGCGCGCTCGCCGGCACCGCCTGGAACCTGTGGCGCAAGAAGGGTTTTTCCGACGCGCTCGATACTGGTCGATTGCTGCTTTCTTCACCTCGCGCGTGGCTCGAGGAGACTTTCGAATCCCCGCATGTCCGGACGACGCTTGCCGCCTGGGGCATGCATCTCGACTTCGCCCCCGACATCGCCGGCGGTGCGGTGTTCCCCTATCTGGAATCGATGGCCAATCAGGCTTTCGGCATGGTGCTCGGCGAGGGTGGCGCCGACACCATGATCCGCGCGCTCTCCGGCATGGTCACCGCGGCCGGCGGCAAGATCGTCACCGGCGCCGAGGTGGCGGAGATCACAGTCGCCGGTGGCCGTGCGACCGGCGTAAGGCTTGCCTCCGGCGACTTCCATATCGCCAGCAAGGCGGTCATCGCCAGCGTTGCGCCGAGAGCGCTTACCGGCAAGCTTTTACCCGATGGGTCCGGCGATGCCGGCTTCGACGCGGCGATGAAGAAATTCCGGTATGCGCCGGGCACGATGATGATCCATCTGGCATTGGATGAATTGCCCGACTGGCGCGCCGGCGCCGAGCTTCGGCAATTCGCCTATGTGCATCTTGCGCCGTCGCTCGACGCCATGTCGCGCACCTATCAGCAGGCGATGGCAGGCATGTTGCCGGACGAGCCGGTGCTGGTCGTCGGTCAGCCGACAGCCATCGACCCGTCGCGCGCGCCCAAAGGCAAGCACATCCTGTGGGTGCAGGTGCGCATGCTACCGGCCGAAATCCTCGGCGACGCGGCAGGCAAGATCGCGCCGGACCGTTGGGACGAGGTCAAGCAAGCTTATGCCGAGCGTGTGCTCGATATCATCGAGAGCTACGCGCCCGGACTGCGCCAAAAAATCCTCGGCCGCGCGGTGTTCTCGCCGCTCGACCTCGAACGCGAGAACCCGAACCTCGTCGGCGGCGACCAGATCTGCGGCAGCCACCATCTGGCGCAGAATTTCTTGTTCCGCCCGGCGCGCGGTTACGCCGGTTGGAATACGCCGGTCGCCAACCTGCACCTGACAGGTGCTGCGACGTGGCCGGGCGCCGGCACCGGTGCGGCATCCGGCTACATGCTCGCCCAACAGCTCGGAGGGAATTAGGAGCCGAAGACTTCCAGGATGGACAAGGCGCGGTTGCCCAAGAGCCTGAACCTGACAATCGAACAATGATGCCGCGCGGACAAAGACCACTAACAGGGGAACGACCATGACAATCAACAGACGAGACTTGCTCGGATACAGTGCTGCGGCGCTCGGTGCGACCGCCCTCGGCTTGCCTAAGATCGCCAAAGCCGCGGCCGGCGAACTGACCATCGCCTACAACGTCAACCTGCCGTCCTGGGATCCGACCACCGGACCTTCGGCGGTCAACCCGACCATCCAGGGCCTTTACCAGTCGGTGTTCGACCAGTTCGTCCCGCAGAAACCGGATCTGTCCTTCGCGCCGGGCCTACTCACCGAATGGGGTTGGAACGACGACCGCACCAAGATCATGATGACGGTGCGCGACGGCGTGAAATGGCATGACGGTTCGCCTTTCACCGCCGAGGACGTGGTCTGGTCGCTGCAGCGGGCGGGCGACGAGAAGACCGGCAACCCGATCCAGTTCGTCTGGAAGAACGTCAACAACTTCAAGATCGACGGCAACAAGATCACCGGCGACGTCGTGCAGTTCGACCCGGTGTATTTCAAATGGATGTCGTTCCTGACCGGCTACATCATGCCGAAGGCCTATTACGAGAAAGTCGGCGCCGAAGGTTTCGAAAAAGCACCGATCGGCACCGGCCCCTATATGGTCGACAAATTCGAGCGCAACGCCTTCCTGCGGCTCAAGGCCAATCCGAACTACTGGGGCGGCAAGCCGGCCTTCGAGAATGTGACGATCAAGTTCGTCACCGATGCGGCAAGTCGCGTCGCCGAGATCGAGTCCGGTTCCTCGCAGGTGACGCTCGAAATCCCCTATGAGGAGTATGACCGGCTGATCGCCAAGGACGGGCTCGCCGGCTCGTGCAAGAACGTTTCCGACATCGGCATGATCTTCTTCAACGACATCGAGGCGATGCTGGACAAGAATGTCCGCCAGGCCGCGGTCATGGCGGTGGACAAGGAACTTCTCGTCAAGCGGCTTCTGCGCGGCTACGGCCAGTCGATCGCGACGCTGGAGACGCCGGAATACACGGCCTTCGATGCCTCGATCAAGGTCGAGCACAATCCGGAAAAGGCCAAGGAATTACTGGCGGCTTCCGGCTATTCGCCGGAAAAGCCGGTCAAGTTCACCATACAGACGACCAAGGGCTTCAAGCCCAAGGATTACGAGATGATCCAGGCGATCGTCGGCATGTGGCGCAAGGTCGGCATCGAGGCGACGATCGAGATCTACGAGATCGCCAAGCACTACGAATTGCGCGCCGCCGACAAGCTGGCGCCGGCGGCCTTCTACAACTGGGGCAACGCCATCGGCGATCCGACGACATCGACCGGCTTTGCCATGTATGGCCCGAGCCCGCATTCGGTGTGGGACAGCCAGGATCTGATCGACATGATCAATCCGCTGTGGGGCGAGAAGGACGAGGCCAAGCGCATCGCCGGCTGGAAGGCGGTCGACAAATACATCGCCGAGCAGGCCTATGTGTTGCCGCTGATCCAGTATGCGCAGCCGATCGTTCATGCCAAGGGCGTCAATGTCGTGCAGCATGTGTCCGGCGCGCTGCTGCCGGCGCTGATGACCCCGGCCTGATAGCCGCATAGACTGCATGCGCGCCACAGCAAGAGGTGGCGCGCCCTTTTTCGCCAGACGTACAGGCGACCATGCTTCTGCAAAGATTTCTGATCCGTCTGCTGACGATGGCGATCACGCTGTTCGGCGTCGCTGTCGTCGTCTTTGTCGTCATCCGCGTCGCGCCCGGCGACCCGATCGCGATGATGCTGCCGCCCGGTGCCAGCGATGCCGACATCGCCAGGCTGCGTGCGCTGTACGGTCTCGATAAGACGATCGTGCAGCAATTCTTCATCTGGCTCGGAGGCGTCGTGCGCGGCGATTTCGGCACCTCGATCTCGCTGCGGCAAGACGTGCTGGGGCTTGTTTTCAACCGGCTGCCGGCGACGCTGGAGCTCGCCACAGTCGCGCTTTTGATGGCGGTGGCGATCGGCGGCTCGGCGGCGATCCTCGGCGCGCGCGAACGCGGCACGGCGGTCGAGGCCGGCATCGACATCGCCAGCGGGACAGCACTTTCCATCCCAGACTTCCTGTGGGGCCTGGTGCTGATCCTGCTGTTCGGCGTGCTTATACCCGTGTTCGACATTTCCGGCCGGGTGTCGCCACAGCTCGACCTGCCCTTCGTCACCCAATTCTATCTCGTCGAGAGCATGCTGCGGCTGCGTTTCGACCTCACCTGGGACCTGCTGAAACATATGCTGATGCCGGCCGTGGCGCTGGCGCTGCCGCTGGCGGCGATCATCGCGCAGTTGCTGAAACAGTCGCTGAAGGAAGTGCTCGACCTCGACTATGTCGTGCTGGCGCGGGTGAAAGGCTTTTCGGAAACGCAGGTCATCCTGCGCGAGGCGCTGAAGAACGCGGCGCTACCGACGCTGACGCTGGTCGGCGTGCAGTTCACCTTCCTCATCGGCGGCACGGTCATCGTCGAGCGGCTGTTCTCCTATGAGGGTCTCGGCAATATGGCGATCGATGCGGTCATCAACCGCGACCTGCCGCTGATCCAGGGCATCGTGCTGGTCTTCGCACTGCTGTTCGTGCTGATCAACCTTGCTGTAGACATGATGTATGCGCTGCTCAATCCAAGGCTGCGCCATGGATGACGCACGCATCGCCAGGCGTGGCGTGGGGCCGAGGCTGTGGCTTGCCGGCGGCTGGCTGCTGCTTGCGCTGCTGGCGGCGATCCTGGCGCCGCTGGTCGCGCCGCAGGATCCGCTGGCACAGGACCTTATGCTGGAGCGGCTGCCGCCCTTCTGGCTGGACGGGACAGAGCCCGGCTATTGGCTGGGCACCGACAGCCTCGGCCGGGATCTGCTGTCGCGATTGATCTTCGGCGGCCGCATCGCCTTCATCGTCGCCTTCGCCGCGGCAATCGCCGCTTGTCTGGTCGGCTCGGTGCTCGGGCTGATCGCCGGCTATTTCGGCGGCTGGGCCGACCGAATCATCTCGCGCATCGTCGACATCTGGATGGCCTTCCCGCCGGTGCTGTTCGCTATCCTGCTGGTCGCCGTGCTCGGCACCGGCCTCAGCTCCGTCATCATTGCGATTGCTGTCATCGACTGGACACGCTTCTGCAGGGTGATCCGCGCCGAGGCGATGGGCCAGTCGCGCATGGACTATGTCGAGAATGCCCGCATCGCCGGCTATGGCCGCATCGGCATCATGCTGCGCGAGGTGCTGCCCAATGTGGTGCCGTCGATCGTCGCGCTTTTGTCGCTCGAGATGGGCATCGCTGTCATCGTCGAGGCGATCCTGTCCTTCGTCAATCTGTCGATCTCGACCGACGACCCGACCTGGGGCGGCATCATCGCAGAGGGCCGGCTGTCGATCCACCAGGCCTGGTGGGTGCTGGTGTTTCCGCTGATCACGCTGATCCTGACCGTGCTGTCGTTCAGCCAGTTCGGCGAGGCGCTGAAAGCCCGTTTCGATCCGGTGCTGCGATGAGCGCGGCTTGCCTCGACATCCGCTCGTTGAGCGCCGTGCTGCCGAACGGGCAGCGCGTACTACGTTCGGTGTCGCTCTCCGTCCAGCCCGGCGAAGTGCGTGCGCTGGTCGGAGAGAGCGGCGCCGGCAAGACGATGATCGGCAAGGCGGTGCTCGGCGTGCTGCCGCCCAGCGTGCGCATCGCCGAAGGCGACATGCTGCTCGAAGGCGAAGACCTCGGCCAACTTCAGCCGAAGGCAAGACGCACGCTGATCGGCGCCCGCACGGCGCTGATCCCGCAGGATCCCCTGACCGCGCTCAACCCGTCGCGCCGCATCGGCCCGCAGATGACCGACCGGCTGGTGCGCATTCTCGGTTGGAGCGACGAGAGGGCCGACAACCGAATCCGCCAGTTGCTGGACGAGGTGCAGATCCGCGATCCGGAGCGGGTGCTGAAAAGCTATCCGCACGAGCTTTCCGGCGGCATGCGCCAACGCGTGCTGATCGCGGCGGCCTTCGCCGCCGAACCAAGGCTGATCGTCGCCGACGAACCGACGACAGCGCTGGACGTGACGGTGCAGAAGCAGATACTGCGCCTGATCGCGCAATTGCAGCGCGATCACGGCACGGCGATCCTGTTCGTCACCCACGACCTCGGCGTCGTCGCCAAGATCAGCCAGAGGGTCTCGGTGCTCTACGCCGGCAAGGTGGTGGAAGAGGCCGAGACCGCGGCGCTGTTCGCAGCACCCCAGCACCCTTATACGCGGGCGCTGATGGCGGCCACGCCGCGCTATACCGATCCGCTCGCCTCGCTGAGACCGGTGGATGACGCCGTGCTGGCCGGGCTGGCTGCCGAGATTGCCGCCGCCGACCAGGCCTGGAGGCGACCGCATGGCTGAGCCGCTCATCTCCGTGCGCGGACTGAAGGTCGCGCTGCCCGACATGACCCGCAAGCCGCTGATCGGCCGGGCGCCGCTAGCCGAGATCCTGAAGGGGCTCGATTTCGACCTGCCCAAGGGATCGGTGACCGGCATCGTCGGCGAATCCGGTTCCGGCAAATCGACGCTCGGCCGCGCCCTGGTGCGGTTGATCGAACCCAGCGCCGGCTCGATCAGCTTCGAAGGGCGCGACATCAGCCATCTTTCGGAAGCTGAGCTTCGGCCGCTGCGCCGCGACCTGCAGATGATCTTCCAGGATCCGATGTCGTCGCTCAATCCGCGCCGAACCATCTTCAGCATCATCGCGGCGCCGCTGAAACAGAATGGCCTTGGCGACAATCTCAAGACCCGAGTCGCCGAGGCGTTGCAGCGCGTCGGCCTGCCGCAGAATTTCGCCGGCCGCTACCGCCACCAATTGTCGGGCGGCCAGCGCCAGCGCGTCGGCATCGCAAGGGCGCTGGCGCTGTCACCAAAGTTCGTGCTGGCCGACGAGATCGTCTCCGGCCTCGATGTGTCGACGCAGGCGCAGATCCTCACCTTGCTGGAAAAGCTCGCGGCCGAGATGGGCCTGACCGTCGCTTTCATCAGTCACGATTTGTCGGTGATCCGGCGGCTCTGCCAGCAGGTCATCGTCATGCGCGAAGGCAGGATCGTCGAAGCGAGCGCCACCGACGCTTTGTTCGACAGTCCCAAGGACGCCTACACACGCGACCTGATATCAGCCATCCCACTGCCCGAAATCGACCCGGCCTGGCTGGGTACACTTGCCATGACAAAGGCATCGGCGTGAACGCATTCGCATGCCACGCGGGGATGCGGGGAATCATTTCGATATAAAACTTTAAGCTTGAAATAATTTGCCCGCGGCGCGATACTGAGCGTCGGGATCGCCGGCCTTGCCGGCGACCCGGAAAGCGAAGAGGAGATCGCAGGCATGAAGGTTGCGGTTCTCGGCGGCGGACCGGCCGGCCTCTACTTTGCCATCTCGATGAAGCTACGAGACGCCACGCACGAGGTGACGGTATTCGAGCGCAACCGTGCCGACGACACGTTCGGCTGGGGCGTCGTGCTGTCGGCCGAAACGCTGGAGAACCTGACCAGAAACGATCCGGTCAGCGCCGTCTGGATCAAGAAGCATTTCGCCTATTGGGACGACATCGCCGTCATCCACGATGGCGTGCGCACGGTCTCGACCGGCCACGGTTTCTGCGGCATCGGCCGCAAGCGGCTGCTGATCCTGCTGCAGCGGCGGGCGCGCGAGCTCGGCATCAGACTGGAATTCGAGACCGACATCGCCGATCCGCGCCCGTACATGGAGAGCCACGATCTGGTGGTTGCCGCCGACGGTCTGAACTCGAGAGCGCGCGGCACTTTCGTCGACGTGTTCAAACCGGACATCGATACCCGCAAATGCAAGTTCGTCTGGCTGGGCACGCAGCAAAAGTTCGACGACGCCTTCACCTTCATCTTTGAGAAGACGGAGCATGGCTGGGTGTGGGCGCATGCCTACCAGTTCGACAGCGAAACCGCGACTTTCATCGTCGAATGCAGCGAGCAGACCTGGGAGCGCTTCGGCTTCGGCGCGATGACGCAGCAGGAGTCGATCGCCGTCTGCGAGCGTATCTTCGAAAAACATCTCGGCGGCCATGCGCTGATGACCAATGCCAACCACATAAGAGGTTCGGCCTGGATCAATTTCCCGCGCGTGCTGTGCGAACGCTGGTCGTACAAGAACCTTGCCCTGATGGGCGACGCGGCGGCATCGGCGCATTTCTCGATCGGCTCCGGCACCAAGCTGGCGCTGGAGAGTGCGGTGGCGCTGGCCGACTATGTCGAGTCCGAGCCTGACCTCGAAGCGGCGTTCCGCAAATACGAGGATGCGCGGCGCACCGAAGTGCTGAAGCTGCAGTCGGCGGCGCGCAATTCGCTCGAATGGTTCGAGGAGGTCGAGCGCTATCTGGGTCTCGACCCGGTGCAGTTCAACTATTCGCTGCTGACGCGCTCGCAGCGCATCAGCCACGAGAATCTCAGGCTGCGCGACGCCGAATGGCTGGCCGGCGCCGAGGAGTGGTTCCAGCGCCAGGCCGGCGCCGGCGGCAACAGCCTGCGCCGCGCGCCGATGTTCGCGCCGTTCAAGCTGCGCGACATGGTGCTCGCCAACCGCATCGTCGTTTCGCCGATGGCGCAGTACAAGGCCGTCGACGGCTGTCCGACCGACTGGCATTTTGCCCATTATGCCGAGCGGGCCAAGGGTGGTGCCGGCCTGCTCTACATCGAGATGACCTGCGTCAGCCCGGAAGGCCGCATCACGCCCGGCTGCACCGGCTTCTACACGCCGGCGCACGAGGTGGCCTGGAAGCGCCTGGTCGATTTCGTCCATGCCGAGACCGAGGCGAAAATCTGCGCCCAGATCGGCCATTCCGGCGCCAAGGGCTCGACCCGGGTCGGCTGGCAGGGGACTGACGTGCCGCTGTCATCCGGCAACTGGCCGGTGATGGCGCCATCGTCGGTGCCATGGTCGCCGCAGAACCAGGTGCCGAAGGCGATGGACCGCGCCGACATGGATCTGGTGCGCGACCAGTTCGTCGCTTCCGCCGAGATGGCCGAACGCTGCGGCTTCGACATGCTGGAGATCCATGCCGCGCACGGCTATCTGCTGTCGTCCTTCATCACGCCGATCACCAACCGGCGCACCGACGACTATGGCGGCTCGCTGGAAAACCGCATGCGCTTTCCGCTCGAGGTCTTCCGCGCGGTGCGCACCGTATGGCCAGGCGAGAAACCGATCTCGATGCGCATCTCGGCCAATGACTGGGTCGGCATCGAAGGCGTGACGCCTGCCGACGCGGTCGAGATCGCCAAGCTGTTGCACGACGCTGGCGTCGATATTTGCGACGTTTCGGCCGGGCAGACTTCGGCGTCGGCAAAACCTGTCTACGGCCGCATGTTCCAAACGCCGTTTTCCGACCGAATCCGCAACGAGGTCGGCATGGCGACGATGGCGGTCGGTAACATCTACGAGCCGGACCATGTCAACTCGATTCTGATGGCCGGCCGCGCTGATCTGGTTGCGCTGGCAAGGCCGCATCTCACCGATCCCTACTGGACGCTGCATGCGGCGGTCACGCTTGGCGACCGCGGCGTCAAATGGCCGGATCCCTATCTGCCGGGCCGTGACCAGATTTATCGGCTGGCCGAGCGCGATGCGGCAGCGGGGCTGAAAGTATGAGCGCGCCTGGAACAATCACAGGCAAGCACGCGCTGGTCACTGGCGGCGGCTCCGGCGTCGGCCGGGCCATCGCGCTGGCATTGGCCGGTGCCGGCATCAACGTCACCATCTGCGGCCGGCGCGAGGCAGCACTTGCCGACGTCGCAGGGGAAAGCGATCGCATCTTCGTCATTGCCGCCGACGTTACCGATGAGGCGTCGATGACCTCCCTCTACAGCCAGGCGGAAGCAGAGCGCGGACCGTTCGACATCGTCGTCGCCAATGCCGGCATGTCGGGCAGCGCCCCGGCGCACAGAACCGCGCTCAGCGACTGGCAGCGCACGCTCGACGTGAACCTGACCGGCGCGTTCCTGACGGTGAAGCCGGCGCTGGCCGGCATGGCGGCGCGGAAGGTCGGCCGGATCGTCTTTGTTGCCTCGACCGCCGGTTTGAAAGGCTACGCTTACGTTTCGGCCTATGTCGCTGCCAAGCATGGTGTGGTCGGGCTGATGCGGGCTCTCGCCGCCGAGACCGCCAGATCCGGCGTCACCGTCAATGCCGTCTGCCCGGGCTTCGTCGAGACAGAGATGCTGGAAACCTCCATCCAGCGCATCGTCGAAAAGACCGGCCGCTCGGTCGAGGACGCACGCACAAGCCTGTCCTCGACAAATCCGCAGGGACGTTTCATCCAGCCGGAGGAAGTCGCCGCCGCGGTGCTGTGGCTGTGCGGCGATGCGGCAGCATCGATCACCGGGCAGACGATTTCGATTTCAGGAGGCGAGACATGGTAGCCGGTCCCCTGCCCACCCCTTCAGGACCCGGCAAGGACCGGCTGCGTCTATGGATACGTCTGCTGCGCGCCTCGCGCACCATAGAGGCGGAGCTGCGCGAGCGGCTGAAGAAGGAGTTCAACACGACGCTGCCGCGCTTCGACGTGATGGCGGCGCTCTACCGTGCGCCGGAAGGCATGCTGATGAGCGATTTGTCGCGCTTCCTGCTGGTGTCCAACGGCAATGTAACGGGCATCGTCGACCGGCTGGTGTCGGAAGGGCTTGTCGCCCGGGCCCGCCGCAACGGCGACCGCCGCACTTCGATGGTGCGGCTGACGGAGGAAGGTGTGAGGTCCTTCGCCATGATCGCCGCCGCGCATGAAGGCTGGGTCGGTGAACTGCTAGGCAATGTCAGCGAGGACGAAGCGCGCCGGCTGACCGGCATGCTGACCTCGTTCCGCAGCAATTGGGAGGGACGCGAATGACCCAAATGGCAGGCCGCAAGCCGAAGCATTTTCTCTGGCAAGTCGAAGGCCGGGTGGCAAAGATCCGGCTCGATCGGCCAGAACGCAAGAACCCGCTGACCTTCGACAGCTATGCCGAATTGCGCGACACGTTCCGCGACCTGGTCTACGCCGACGATGTCGATGCCGTCGTGTTCCTGCCCAATGGCGGCAATTTCTGCTCGGGCGGCGATGTCCACGACATCATCGGCCCGCTGGTCAAGATGGGCATGAAGGAACTGCTCGCCTTCACCCGCTTGACCGGCGATTTCGTCAAGGCGATGCTGAATTGCGGCAAGCCGATCATCGCGGCGGTCGACGGCGTGGCGGTCGGCGCCGGCGCCATCATCGCCATGGCATCGGACATCCGCATCGCAACACCGGAGGCGAAGACGGCGTTCCTGTTCACGCGCGTCGGCCTTGCGGGCTGCGACATGGGCGCCTGCGCGATCCTGCCGCGCATCATCGGCCAGGGCCGTGCCGCCGAACTGCTCTACACCGGCCGGACGATGAGTGCTGCCGAAGGCGAGCGCTGGGGGTTTTACAACCGGCTTGTCGATGCCGCGACACTCGAGGCGGATGCGCTGGAGATGGCAGCGCGCATCGTCTCCGGCCCGACCTTCGCGCATGGCATGACCAAGACGCAGCTCAACCAGGAATGGTCAATGGGGCTCGACCAGGCGATCGAGGCGGAAGCACAGGCGCAGGCGATCTGCATGAAGACCGGCGATTTCGAGCGGGCTTACGAGGCGTTCGTGGCCAAGGAAAAGCCGGTGTTCGAGGGCAATTGAGATGAACGGTTGTCGCCCAGGCACCCCCCTCTGGCCTGCCGGCCATCTCCCCCGCAAGGGGGGAGATCAGCTGACCGCAATGCTTTCGCCAATCACTGACATTGCAGGATGGGCGGTGAGATCGAAACTGCCAATCTCCCCCCTTGCGGGGGAGATGTCCGGCAGGACAGAGGGGGGTGTGACGGAACGCGACGCAGGAGGCTTCCGGCATGCCTGACCGTTCCTTCCTCAACTGGCCGTTCTTTGAGGATCGCCACCGCGCGCTCGCCGAACAGCTCGACACCTGGTGCGCGAAAAACCTGCCGGTCGAACACCACGATGTCGACGCCGCCTGCCGTGAGCTGGTGGCGAAGCTCGGGCGGGACGGCTGGCTGAAACCAACTGCGCTCGATACCGAAAATCCCGGACCGCTCGACGTGCGCACGCTTTGCCTCGCCCGCGAGACGCTGGCCCGGCATGACGGGCTGGCCGACTTCGCCTTTGCCATGCAAGGGCTCGGCACCGGCGCGCTCAGCCTGTTCGGCACGCCCGAGCAGCAGCAATGGCTGGCGAAGACACGCGCCGGCAAGGCGATTTCCGCCTTCGCGCTGTCGGAGCCGCGCTCGGGATCGGATGTCGCCAACATGGAGATGTCGGCCACGCGCGACGGCGACTTCTATCTGCTGTCGGGCGAAAAGACCTGGATCTCCAATGGCGGCATCGCCGACCTCTATATCGTCTTTGCCCGCACTGGCGAGGCGCCCGGCGCAAAGGGACTTTCAGCCTTCATCGTGCCGACAGAAACGAAAGGCCTGAGCATTGCCGAACGGCTTGAGGTGATCGCGCCGCATCCGCTGGCACGGCTCTCCTTCGAAAACGCCCGTGTTCCAACCTCGGCGCTGATCGGCAAACCGGGCGATGGCTTCCGCATCGCCATGTCGGTGCTCGACGTCTTCCGCTCGACCGTCGGCGCTGCAGCGCTTGGTTTTGCCCGCCGGGCGCTGGACGAAAGCATCGGCAGGGTGGCCGACCGAAAACTGTTCGGCGCGCCGATGGCCGAGCTGCAGATGGTGCAGGGCCATATCGCCGACATGGCGCTCGATGTCGATGCCGCCGCCTTGCTCATCTATCGCGCCGCCTGGACCAAGGACATGGGGGCCCCGCGGGTGACGCGGGAGGCGGCGATGGCAAAACTGTTCGCCACCGACAAGGCGCAACAGGTGATCGACAGGGCCGTGCAGCTTCACGGCGGCGACGGCGTGCGCAAGGGCCATATCGTCGAGAGCCTCTATCGCGAGATCCGGGCGCTGCGCATCTATGAGGGTGCATCCGACGTGCAGAAAGTGGTGATCGCCAGGCAAGTGATGGGCGCCGCCTGAGGCCGGAAATTATACGGCTAATTATTTTCGAACTGGACATTTTTGCGAAGTATCGGGAGGCCAGACATGCACACCATCCTGCAGCCGGAAGGCTGGGCGAAACCCGTCGGCTATGCCAATGGCGTCGCCGCGCGGGGGCAGCTCGTGTTTATCGGCGGCCAAGTCGGCTGGACCGGGCAATGCCGGTTCGAGACCGATGATTTCGTCGGCCAGGTGCGGCAGACGCTGGCCAACATAGTCGCGGTGCTGGCCGAGGCCGGCGGTGAGCCGCAGCATATCACCTCGATGACCTGGTATTTTACCGACAAGGCCGAGTATCTGGCCAACCTCAAGGGTATCGGTGAGGCCTATCGTGCGGTGATCGGCCGGCATTTTCCGGCCATGGCCGCCATGCAGGTGGTGGCGTTGGTCGAGGATCGCGCCAAGGTGGAGATCCAGGCGACTGCGGTGATTCCGGACTGAGCTATTCCCGGTAGCCCGCCTGTCTCAGCAAAGGCAGCACGCGGTCGCAGAAATAGGGCAGGTCCTGCGTGTAGTTGACGAAGGATAGCGCAATCCCCTGGTAGCCGTGCCCGGCGATGGCGATCATGTCGGCGGCGATGGTTTCAGGCGTCCCGATCAGCGGGTAGGTGCCGGCGCCGCCGGCGAAGCGCTGCCGGTAGCGATCATAGGCATGCGTATCGTGCGACTGCGAGAATTCCTTCTTGCCCGCCATATGCGCATCGACCGCATCATGGTCGGCCATATCAACGGCATAGCGCGTGTAATAGGCTTGCGCCTCCTCCATCGTCTCGCGGCAGACGACATGCGCCACCGTGTAGACGCCGACATCACGCCCCTGCTTGTCCGCCCGCTCACTTATGTCGGCGACGTGCTTGCCGGCATCGGCCATCTCGGAAAAGGTCGTGAACAGATAGTCGCATTTGGCCGCCGCGAAATCCCGGCCCGGCCCCCCGAAAGCGGCATTCATGGTCACCGGCCGTGGCCGCTGCAGGCTGGCCGGGCGGCTCACCGCCTCCTTGAGGTGGTAGTAGGTGCCTTCATAATCGAGAGGCTCGTCCAAGGCGTAGAGTTTTTCCAGGATTTCAATCCATTCGGCTGCCTGGTCGTAGCCCTTCTCGACCAGAGGCATGCCGAACATACCGAATTCCTTCGGATTCCAGCCGCAGACGATGTTGAGCCCGGCGCGGCCCTGGCTGATATGGTCGACCGTGGCCAATGCCTTGGCGGCGTAAAGCGGATGCACGAGCGGCACATGCACGGTCATGAACAGGCCGATCTGTTCGGTGGCCATGCTGAGTGCCGCCGCCCAGGTGAAGGTCTCGAACGACCACTCCCGCACGTTGTTGCGACCGCCAAAACCGCGCCAGCGCGCGATCGGCAGCATGAATTCGAGCCCGGCGCGGTCGGCGATCCGGGCCGCCGTCAGATTGTACGGCCAGCTCGCCGTCCAGCGTTCCGGTACATCGGTGATGGCAAGCCCGCCATCGGCATTGGTCGAAAAGACGCCGAGCTTCAACCTGTTCGGGCCATGCAGGGGATGGGCTTTGATCATGTCTGAAAACTCTCGGCGGGAGACGGCAGGCTACGGCTACGGGAAAATATTTCAAGCCTGAAATAGCTTCGCTCGACCGTCGTTTGCGGATATGGATTTGGGCAGGACCAGGAAAGGGATGGGCATGAGCGAATTCCGCCAGAAATGCATCAGCAAGAAGAACCTCGTCGGCTCGTTCGCCGCCATACCGCATGCGGTTGCGGTGGAGGTGATGGCGCAGTCCGGTCTCGATTTCCTCTGCATCGACTGGGAGCATGCCCAGATATCGCGGGACACGATCGAAAACATGGTGCGGGCGGCAGACATCCATCGCGTGCCGGCCATGGTGCGCGTGCCCGGCCATCAGCCGGAAGCGATCGCCGCCGCACTCGACAGCGGCGCGCAGGGCGTTCTGATCCCGCGCATCTCGACCGCCGCCCAGGCCCAGGCGGCGGTGATGGCCTCTCGCTATCCGCCGCAAGGCGAGCGCGGCGTCGGGCCCGGTCGAGCCGCCGGCTATGGCTACTGCATTCCGGAATATATCGCCGAGGCCAACGCCAAAATCGTGGTCGCGGTGCAGGTCGAGACCGCCGACGGGCTCGCCAATATCGAGGCGATCGCAGCCGTAGACGGCATCGATGTGATCTTCGTCGGCCCCGGAGACCTTTCTGTGTCGATCGACGCTATTGGCGCGAAAGGCACCGACAAACTCAACGCAGCGATCCGGACGATCATCGGCGCGGCGATCGCGCACAACAAAGCTGCCGGCATATTTTGCGCCAGCCCGCAGCCTGTCGGCCAATGGGCAGCCACCGGCGCCAGCTTCTTCATCCTGGCCAGCGACACGATGTTCCTCGGCGCCGGCGCTGCGGCCAACCATGCCGCCGCCCGCGCTGAACTGGGACGAGACGAACGTCGGTAATTCGGCCTGAAGTGCACCGCCTATGGTACAGCGGAAAACTTTTTAAGCTTAAAACTTTTACCTTGAAAAGTCCGGCGCTTCGGATAAGCATTCAATATCGATCGTGGCTGCCGTGCCGGACGGGCTTGCCGGCAGTCCCTGTCGAGGCGTTCAGGGTGCGAGGTTCAGTCCTTGTCGTTCATGCTGCCCCAGTCGTCGTCTCTGGCCAGCGCGCGTTACGCTTTCGATGGTGTGCGCGCCCAAATTCGCGATCTGCATACCGAAAACATCGCCAACCTTGCCGTGCGCGCCCGCGAATTGGGCGACGTGATCGCGCTCTGGTACGGCGAAGGCGATATGGTGACGCCCGCCTTCATCCGTGATGCAGCCAAGACGGCGTTCGATGAAGGCCTGACCTTCTACGTTCCCAACATGCGCGGCCACGGCCCGTTGAATGAAGCGCTGTCTGAGTACCAGACGCGCATCCACGGCCGGCCGATCCCGATCGCGCGCACCACGGTCACGCCCGGCGGCATGCAGGCCCTGTTCCTGGCTCTGGATCTGCTCGTCGATACCGGCACCAACGTCGTCTACGTTGCGCCGCAATGGCCCAACATCCACAACGCCATCCATTTGATCGGTGGCGAGCCGCGCCCATTTTCACTCGACTTCAAGGGCGACTGGCAACTCGATCTCGACCGGCTGTTTGCGACCTGCGATGCGCGCACGCGCGCGATCTTCCTGTCGACGCCGTCAAACCCGACGGGCTGGACCGCGTCGCGCGAGGAGATGCAGGCGCTGCTCGACTTCAGCCGGCGCACCGGCATCTGGATCATCTCCGACGAGGTCTATAGCCGGCTCTATTTCGACGGCGACGTGGCGCCTTCGATCCTGCAGATCGCCGAGGACGGCGACAGGGTGCTCTCGGTCAACAGTTTCTCGAAAGCCTGGGCGATGACCGGCTGGCGCGTCGGCTGGCTGACCCATCCCTCTGATGTGGCCGACCAGCTCGGCGCCATGACCCAATACGTGAACAGTGGCACGGCAGCCCCGATCCAGGCCGGCGCCGTGGCGGCGATCCGACAAGGCGAGCCGCTGGTCGAGGAGATCCGGCAGCGGATCAAGACCGGCCTCGACCTCGCCTATGACAGGCTGGCTGAGATCCCCGGCATCGTTCTGCCCAAAAAGCCGCGCGGCGGCATGTATGCGTTCTTCGCGATGGAAGGCGAAGGCGACGCCCGTCGCGCCTGTGCAAAAATCCTGGAGACGGCGCGCGTCGGGCTGGCACCCGGCCACCTGTTCGGAAGTTCGGCAACGGCCTTCCTGCGGATGTGCGTGTGCCGTGACCGCGACCAGATAGCGACCGCGCTCGATCGCATGGTCGCTGCCATGAATTGACGCCCTGCCGGAAACGGGGCGGCAAAAAGCCGTGCGGGACCAACCCGCCCGTTCAACAACAGAGGGAACACCAATGAGCTTCACGCGTCGCAATCTGCTTCTTCTCGCAGCCGCCATCGGCATCGCCACCGGCCCCGCCACCGCCTATGCCGCGGATGTGCTCAATGTCGGCGCCTATCCGACCAACCCGCCGTTCGAATACAAGAACGAGAGCGGCACTTTCGAGGGCTTTGAAGTCGACATCGTCAACGAAGCGGCAAAGCGCATCGGCATGACGACGGAAATCGCCGATCTCGGCTTCCAGGCACTGTTCGCCGCCACCACGTCGAAGCGCATCGACGTGGCGATTTCGTCGATCACCATCACGCCGGAGCGGCTGAAGTCGCAGTCCTTCACCCAGCCCTATTATGATTCCGACATGGGCATCGCCACCAAGACCGACAGCCCGATCAAGGCCGAGGCCGACCTCAAGGGCAAGATCATCGGCGTGCTGTCCGGCTCGACCGGCGAAACCTGGGTCAAGGAGCACCAGGCGGCCGGCGGGTTCAGCGATGTGAAGGGCTATGACACGCAGCAGAACCTGCTGCTCGATCTCAGCGCCGGCCGCGTCGACGCCGCCGTCAGCGACATTCCCGGCATGGAATACTCCTTCACCAAGATGAAGGACCTCACCGTCAAGGAGCGCATCAAGACCGGCGAACAGTACGGCCTGATGATGACCAAGGATCATCCGCTGCTCGGCAAGCTGAACGACGCGCTGAGCGCGATGAAGAAGGACGGCACGATCGCCGCGATCCACAAGAAGTGGTTCGGCAGCGACGCACCGGCCGATTCCTCGACCGTCAAGGAAATGCCGCTGCCGAAGGCCTGACCGGCAGGTTTCGCTGCAATCGTGCCGGCTCTCCAGGCCGGCACGATTTTCACGGTGGCGCCGCGCCTGCTGCCGATCCGCAGAGGGCGCACAGCGCTCCTATTTCATGCACCAGCGCCAGCGGCCGCGTTGTCTTGCCCTCAGCGGGACATATTGGTTTCAACTTGAGCATCCTTTGCTCTAGCGTCGCGGGACGCCAACCGTTTCGGGAATGCTCCCATGTCGCTGCTGGACACCTTCTTCAACGCCGACGTCATGATGTCGAGCCTGCCGGCGCTGCTGCGCGGCTTCCTGAATACGCTGCTGCTCGGCATCCTCAGCATCGGCATCGGCATCCCGATCGGGCTGGCGATCAGCCTGGTGCGGCTCTACGCGCCGAAGCCGCTGCGGCTCTTGGCAGTCGGCTACATCGACATCTTCCGTGCGATGCCGGTGCTGGTCGTGCTGATCCTGATCTACTACGCGCTGCCGTTCCTCGGCATACGCCTGTCGTCCTGGACGTCCGCGGTGACGGCGTTCGCCATCATCATGGCGGCCTATTCGGCCGAGGTGTTCCGTTCCGGCATAGAAAGCATTCCGAGCGGCCAGTTCGAGGCGGCGCAGGCGCTCGGCCTGCCGTTTCTGCTGACCTTGCGCAAGGTGGTGCTGCCGCAGGCGATCCGTGTGGTCATTCCGCCGATGACCAGCAATTGCGTTTCGATGTTCAAGGACACTTCGCTGGCTTCCACCGTGGCGCTGCCGGAACTGCTCAAGGAAGCGACCAACGCGCAGTCGCTCTACGCCAACCCCTCGCCGCTGATCGGCGCGGCACTGGTCTATCTCATCTTCCTCTGGCCGATGGTCCGCCTCGTCAGCCTGCTTGAACGCCGCTTCAAGACGGAGAAAACGCGCTGACCTCAGCTCGACCCCATCCGCAAAAGCACTACGCAGGAGACGACCTTGAACAAGCATCAAACCGCCAATGCGAACAGCGCCGCCAGCGCGTTTCCGGTCGAGGCCATCCGCGCGATGTTCCCCGCCCTGCAGCGGGCCGGCGACTTCATCTTCCTGGACAATGCAGCCGGCGCGCAGATTCCGCAGAGCGTGCTCGACGCGGTGACCAACCATCTGGTGGCGCACAATGTGCAGCGCGGCGGCCGCTATGGCCGCAGCGTCACCGTCGACCAGTCGGTCGCCGATGCGCGCGAAAGCGTCGCGCTGCTGGTCAACGCCTATAGCCCATCCGAAATCTGCTTCGGCATGAACGCCACCTCGTTCATCCGCCTGGTCAGCCTCGGCATCGGCCAGATGCTTTCTGAACGCGACGAGATCGTCATCACCGACATGGACCACGACGCCAACATCGCCACATGGCTGGCGCTGGAATCCGCCGGCGCCAAGTTCAAATGGTGGCGCATGCGCGAGGATGGCAATCTGCATGTCGACGACCTCAAGCCGCTGGTGTCGGACCGCACTCGCCTCGTCGCCTGCACGGTGACGGCGCACTCGATCGGCTCGATCGTCGACGTCGCTTCCGTGGCGAAGATCGCGCACGCCGCCGGCGCCGAAGTGTTCCTCGACTGCGTGCATTACGGACCGCACGGGCTGATCGACGTACAGGCCTGGGACTGCGACTATCTGGTCTGCTCCGGCTACAAGAATTTCTCGCCGCATATGGGCTTCCTGTGGGGCCGCTTCGAGACGCTGAAGCGACTGCCGACCTTCCGCGAGGATTTCATTCCCGACGAGCCGCCCTACAAGGTCGAGGCCGGCACTTTCATCTACGAGAATGTCTCCGGCATGGACGCCGCCGTGCGCTATCTGGAATCGATCGGCCGCAATCTGTTGCCCGAGAACAACCGGTCGCGGCGCGACAACATCGTCGCCGGCATGAACGCCATCCGCGACTACGAACTGGTGCTGGCGCGCGAGATGTTCGCCGTGCTCAAGAACTGCAATGCCACGATCTACGGCGTCGCCGACGAGGCCCGCATTCATGAACGCGTGCCGACCTTCTGCTTCAACATCGGCACGATGTCGCCGCAGCGGATCGTCGAGGAGATGGCCGAGCTGCAGATCGGCATCCGCGACGGCCACATGTATGCGCCGCGGCTGATGAAGCGCCTCAACCTCTCGATGGACAGCGGCGCCATCCGCGCCTCGCTGGTGCACTACAATACGGTGGATGAAGTGCGCCGCTTCGGCGAAGCGTTGCGCACGATCATCGCCAAGCTATCGTGATCTCTTTGAAAATTGCCCTGATGCGCCTTGGCCGCGTCAGGCAGCCTTCTTCTTCGCCAGCCTGGCCTTGATCGAGGCGACGTCGGCGCGCGGCGTCGCGGCGAACAGCGTCTTTGTGTAGCTGTGCTTGGGATCGGCAAAGACCTCGTCGCGTGAGCCGTATTCCACCGCTTCGCCGAAATACATCACCATGACGTCGTCGGCGATGTAGCGCACCACTGAAAGATCATGGCTGATGAAGACATAGGTCAGCTGGAACTCGTCCTGCAGATCGGCGAGCAAATTGAGCACCTGCGCCTGCACAGACAGGTCTAGGGCCGAGACCGGCTCGTCCAGCACCAGCAGGCTCGGGTTCAGCATCAGCGCACGGGCAATGGCGATGCGCTGGCGCTGGCCACCCGAGAACATGTGCGGGTAGCGGTTGTAGTGCTCGGTGCCGAGGCCGACCTTCTTCAGCATCTTCATCGCAAGGTCGCGGCGTTCTTCGGCCGGCTTGTCGGTGTTGATCAGCAGCGGCTCGCCCAGCACGTCGCCGATCTTCTGGCGTGGATTGAGGGAGCCGTAGGGGTTCTGGAAGACGATCTGCACCTTGCGGCGCATCTCCTTCGTCAGCCCGTCCCTGGCGATGTCGACCTTGTTGCCGTCGATGAACAGCTCTCCGGAAGTCGCCGGATCGATCAGCGTGATGATGCGGGCGAGCGTGGACTTGCCGCAGCCGCTCTCGCCGACGATGGCGAGCGTCTTGCCCTTGTCGACGCTGAAGGAAACGCCCTTGACCGCATGTACCGTGCGTGCACCACGAAACAGCCCGCCGCCGACATGGTAGTCGCGCCTGATGTCCTTGCCCTCGAGGACCCTGACGCTCATCGGGCGGCTCCTGCTGCAGAGGGTGCCGGTTCGAACAGCATGTCGGAAACGGTCGGCAGCCGGTCGCCGACGGCGTTTTCCGGCAGCGCCGACAGCAGCGCGCGGGTGTAATTGCTCTTCGGCGATTCAAACAGGGACAGCACGTCGGCCTCTTCCATTTTGCGGCCCTTGTACTGGACGATGACGCGGTCGGCGGTCTCGGCCACGACGCCCATATTGTGGGTGATCATGATCAGGCCCATTCCGTATTTGGCCTGCAGCGAGACAAGCAGGTCGAGGATCTGCTTCTGGATGGTGACGTCGAGCGCAGTCGTCGGCTCGTCGGCGATCAGCAGCCTCGGATTGCAGGCAATGGCAATGGCGATCATGACGCGCTGGCACTGGCCGCCCGACATCTGGTGCGGAAAGGAGTCCAACCGTTCCGCCGGGTCGGCAATGCCGACCTGCTTCAACAACTCGATGGCGCGGGCACGACGCTGGGCTTTGTCCATGCCCATATGGAAGCGCAGCACCTCCTCGATCTGGAAACCGATGGTGAAGCAGGGATTGAGGCTGGCCATCGGCTCCTGGAAGATCATCGACATGTCCTTGCCGACGATCTTGCGCCGCTCGGCGGAGTTCATCTTCAGGAGATCGCGTCCGGCAAAGCTCATCTTGTCAGCCGTGACCGTGGCCGTCCACGGCAAGAGGCCCATGACCGCCAGCATCGACACCGACTTGCCGGAGCCGGATTCGCCGACGATGGCCAGCACTTCGCGCTCTTCGACGTGAAGCGAAACGCCGTCGACCGCGCGGAAAGAACCGGAAGCGGTCTGGAACTCGACAACGAGATTCTGGATGTCGAGCAATGCCATCACGACCTCCTGAGCTTCGGATCGAGCGCGTCGCGCAGGCCGTCACCGACCAGATTGATGGCGAGCACGGTGATGAGGATGGCGAGGCCCGGGAAGGTCACCACCCACCAGGCGCGCAGGATGAATTCACGCGCCGAGGCGAGCATGGTTCCCCATTCGGGAGTCGGCGGCTGGGCACCTAGCCCGAGGAAACCGAGGGCCGCCGCCTCGAGAATGGCGTTCGAGAATGACAGCGTGCCCTGGACGATCAGCGGCGCCAGGCAGTTCGGCAGGATGGTGCGAAGCATCAGCCTGAGATGTCCAGCACCCGCAACCTTCGCGGCCACGACATATTCGCGGCTTTTCTCCGCCATGACGGCGGCGCGTACCAGCCGGGCGAAATGCGGCTGCAGCACGAGCGAGATCGCCAGCATCGCATTGAACAGGCCAGGCCCGAGAATGGTGACCAGCACAAGCGCGAGCAGCAGCGACGGAAAGGCGAGGATCAGGTCCATCACGCGCATGATCGCGACGTCGACCCAGCCGCGGAAGTAGCCGGCGAGCAGGCCGAGTGTGATGCCGCCGAACAGCGACAGCGTGACCACGACCGCACCGATGAGCAGCGAGAAGCGGGCGCCATAGAGCAGGCGCGAGAGCATGTCGCGACCGACCGCGTCGGTGCCGAGCAGATACTGGGCGCTGCCACCGGCCTGCCATGCCGGAGGTCTCAAGAACGCGGTCTTGTCCTGAACATCCGGCGCATAGGGCGCCAGCACCGGTGCAAGCACTGCCGCCAACACCAATAGGATGAAGACGAACAGGCCGATGACGGCGCCACGGTTGACCGAGAAATAGTGCCAGAAGGTCCTGAACCCCAACATGCGGTCAGGGCTGGCGGCAAGCGGCGTGAGTTCGGTCGACTGGCTCATCATGCCGCCCGTATGCGCGGGTTGATGACGGCATAGAGCACGTCGACGATCAGGTTCACGGCCATGACGATGAGCGCGATCAAAAGCAAGCCTGACTGCACGACGACATAGTCGCGCTTGAAGATGGAATCGACCATCCACTTGCCGATGCCCGGCCAGGCGAAGATGGTTTCGGTGAGGATGGCGCCGGCGAGCAGCGTGCCGACCTGCAGGCCGATGGTGGTGACCACCGGGATCAGCGCATTGCGCAAGGCGTGCACGCCGATGACACGGGCCGACGAAAGGCCCTTGGCGCGCGCGGTCCGCACATAGTCCTCACCCAGCACCTCGAGCATCGCCGAACGCGTCTGGCGGGCGATCACTGCCAGCGGGATGGTGCCGAGCACGATGGCGGGCAGGACCAGATGGCTCAACGCCGAGCGGAAGGCGTCCCACTTGCCATAGATCAGGGTGTCGATGGTCATGAAGCCGGTGATCGGCTTGAAGAAGAACTGCAGGCCGATGCGGCCCGAAACCGGGGTCCAGCCGAGGTAGCCGGAGAAAAAGATGATCAGCAGCAGGCCCCACCAGAAGATCGGCATGGAATAGCCGACGAGCGCCGTGCCCATCAATGACTGATCGAACCATGAGCCGCGCTTGACCGCAGCGACGATGCCGGCGGGAATGCCTAGCACCATGGCGAAGATCATGGCGAAGAACGACAGTTCCATCGTCGCCGGAAAGAGGGTCTTGAACTCTTCCATGACCGGGCGCTTGGACGAGATCGAGACGCCGAAATCACCGGTCGCGACCTCGCCGACATAGCGCGCATATTGCTGCCAGATCGGCAGATTGTAGCCGAACTGTTCTTTGAGCTGTTCGTAGCGCGCCGGCGCCACGCCGTGCTCGCCGGCCATGGCAAGTATCGGATCGCCGGGCAGCAGCCTGACGAAAGCGAAGGCACAGATGGTGATGCCGATGAGTGTCGGGATCACCAAAGCGATTTTGTTGAGGAGATATCGGAGCATCTTGAAAAGGGGGCGGCGCTTTGTGGCGCCGCCCGCCTAACCGTTCTATTCGGCCTTGTCGACGCCGTCGAAGCGATGAATGCCGAGCGGGTCCATCATGAAACCGCTGACGTTCTTGCGCACGACTGCGTAGACTTGGCTGTGTGCCATAAGGAAGGCAGGAGCCTGCTTCTGGAAGACAACCTGCGCCTGCTCATAGAGCTTGGTGCGCTCGCCCTGGTCGCTGGTCTTCTTGGCCTTCTGGATCAGGTCCTCGAAGTCCTTGTCGCACCAGCTCGAGTAGTTCGACACGCCGATGGCGGAGCAAGCGAACAGCGTGGCGAAGAAGTTGTCCGGATCGCCATTGTCGCCGGTCCAGCCGATCTGGAACGCGCCGGGGCGGTCCTTCTTCTTGCCTTCCTCACGATACTTCGTCCACTCGTAGTTGACGATCTCCGCCTTGACGCCGACCTTGGCCCAGTCGGCCTGGATCAGTTCGGCGGCACGCTGGAAGTTCGGGTTATAAGGACGAACGCGATCGGAAGCCCAGAGCTGGATTTCCTTCAGCCCGGCATCGGCCAGCACTTTCTTGGCCGCTTCCGGATCATAGGAATCGAACTTCACGCTCTTGTCCCACGACCACATGGTCGGCGGGATCAAATTGTCGGCCGGCGTGGCGCCGGCGTCCTGGAACAGCGACTTGATCAGCGCTTCCCGATCGATCGCCTGGTTGAGCGCATGGCGCACCTCGGGCTTGTCGAGCGGCGGGACGGTGGTGTTGTAGCTCATGTAGCCGATGTTCAGGCCGGCCTGATCCATCAGGGTCACGTCCTGGTTGGCCTTGATCGTGCCGATGTCGGCAGGATTCGGATAGGGCGCGATGTCGCACTCGCCGGCAAGCACCTTCTGGATGCGGGCGGTCGCGTCGGGCGTGATGGCGAAGACGAGATCGTCGATCTTTTCCTTGCCCTTGAAGTAGTCCGGATGGGCCGCATAGCGGATGACCGAATCCAGCTGGTAGTCGACGAACTGGAACGGACCGGTGCCGATCGGCTTGGTCGAGAAATCGGCCATCTTGCCGGATTTCTCCAGCTGCTCGGCATATTCCTTCGATACGATCGAGGCGAAGTCCATGCCGAGATTGGCAAGCATCGGAGCGTTCGGCTCGGTCAGCGTCAGCTTCACGGTCAGGTCATCGACCTTTTCCCACTTGGCGACATATTTCGGCATGTCCATGCCGGTGTAATAGTCCCAGGTCAGGTTCGGCAGGTACTTCTCGCCGTTCCAGGGGTTTTCCTTGTTGAACTGGCGATCAAAGGAGAAGACGACGTCGTCGGCATTGAGGTCACGGGTCGGCTTGAAATAGTCTGTGGTCTGGAACTTCACGCCCGGATGCAGGTGGAAGGTATAGACCAAGCCGTCGTCGGAGATTTCCCACTTGTCGGCGAGACCGGGCTCGATCTCGGTGCCGCCATGCTTGAACTCGACCAGACGCGAATAGACCGTGCGCGACGAGGCGTCGAAATCGTTGCCGCCCGTTGTGGTACCCGGGTCGAAGTTGGCCGGCGATGCCTCCGAGCAATAAACCAGCGTCTTGGCATTGGCCACGCCGCCGAGGACGCTTGCAGCCAGCAACGCGGCTGCAAAAGTCAGTTTCTTTTTCATTGAGCACTCCCTGATGTTCTTCCAAGCCCCTCTATCAGGCTCGCGAAGCGCGCATATAAGCACCGTTTTCCCGGCTTTGGAACTCCCCGTTTGCCTACCCCACCGTAAGCAGAAAATGTTTCTCGGTTTTTGCGCAATTTCGGAAAAAAATAGCAAAACCTACCAATCACGGTATTGTTAACGACTGCATTTTTTTATTGATTGCCGATGCGGCGATTACAATGAACCACAGGCATCGCTTCGCCACCGGCGTGACAGGAGGCTAGGGCTCGAGAGGGCCAGCGCCGGAAAGATTTCGACGGCAAATCTTTCCCGTTCTGCCGCAAGGGCAAGACTTGCACGGTCGCCGATAGTCGCAATACATAGGCGGCATGCTGGATTTCTTGGGGAATCCGCAACGCTGCGGCGGAGGACGTTTCTGTCATTCAGAGGCGACGCGGCACGAAGGAAAGATCGAGGGAGGCAACAGGTGGCAAAAGCAGCAAAGACAACGGCTCCGGAGAAGGCAAAAGCCAAGGCCGCTTCAAAGCCGGCCGCCGGCTCCGGCAAGGCGAAAGCGCCAGCCGCCAAGGCCGCCGCGCCGGCCAAGCCGAAGGCGGCAGTTCCACCGGCAAAGGCAGGCGCAAAGCCCGCGACCAAAGCCGCGGCTGCAAAGACAGCCAAGCCGAACGCCAAGACAGCGGCGGCGGCCAAGCCCGCTTCGGCAAATCCCGCGTCGAAGCCGGCATCGAGCCCGGCCAAGCGACTGCCGAAGGCGTTGACAGCACTTGCCGCCGGCCTGCCGCAAAAGCCATGGCTCGCCAGCTACCCGAAAGGCGTTCCGGCCGAGATCGGGCCTCTACCCTATAGTTCCATCGGCGACTTGCTGATCGGCGCCTGCAAGCAGTTTGCCGGCCAGCCGGCATTCGTATGCATGGGCAAGTCTATCACCTATGCCGAACTCGAGCGGCAGTCGACCGCCTTCGGCGCCTACCTGCAATCGACAGGGCTGCAGAAAGGCGCACGCGTGGCGCTGATGATGCCGAACGTGCTGCAGTATCCGGTAGCGATGATGGCCATCTTACGCGCCGGCTATACGGTGGTGAACATCAATCCGCTCTACACGCCGCGCGAGCTGGAGCATCAGCTCAAGGACTCCGGGGCGCAGGCCATCGTCATCCTCGAAAATTTCGCCAATACGCTGCAGGCGGTGATCGCCAGGACGGCGGTCAAGCATGTCGTTATCGCCGCAATGGGCGACATGCTCGGCGCTCTCAAGGGGACGATCGTCAACCTCGTCGTGCGCCGGGTGAAGAAAATGGTGCCGGTATGGTCGCTGCCCGGCCATGTCAAGTTCAACGCGGCGCTCAAGGCCGGCGCCGGCGTCGCCTTCAAGCCGGCCAAGGTGGCAGCCGACGATATCGCCTTCCTGCAATATACAGGCGGCACCACCGGCGTCTCGAAGGGCGCGACGCTGCTGCAATCCAACGTGCTCGCCAATGTCGCGCAGAACGCGCTCTGGCTCGAGGACGCCTATACGGTTAGGCCGCGACCGGCGCATCCCAACTTCGTCTGTGCGCTGCCGCTCTACCATATCTTCGCGCTGACGGTGAACGCGCTGATGGGCATGCAGCAAGGCGCCCAGAACGTGCTCATTCCCAACCCGCGCGACATCCCCGGCTTCGTCAAGGAACTGCAGAAATACCCGATCCACATTTTCCCGGGCCTCAACACGCTGTTCAATGCGCTGCTCAACAATGAGGATTTCCGCAAGCTCGATTTCAAGCCGCTGGTGCTGACGCTAGGCGGCGGCATGGCGGTGCAGAAGGGCGTCGCCGAGCGCTGGAAGGCGCTGACCGGCTGTCCGGTCAGCGAGGGTTACGGATTGTCGGAAACCTCGCCGGTGGCGACCGCCAACAAGTTCAGCGCCGGCGACTTCACCGGCACGATCGGCCTGCCACTGCCCTCGACCGAGATCGCCATCCGCGACGACGACGGCAACAATGTGCCGCTCGGCGAAATCGGCGAGATCTGCATCAAGGGGCCGCAGGTGATGGCCGGCTACTGGAACCGGCCGGACGAGACCGCCAAGGTTATGACCAAGGACGGTTTCTTCAAGTCGGGCGACATGGGCTTCATGGACGAGCGCGGCTTCACCAAGATCGTCGACCGCAAGAAGGACATGATCCTGGTCTCCGGCTTCAACGTCTATCCGAACGAGCTGGAAGAGGTCGTGGCCCAGCATCCGGGCGTGCTCGAAGTGGCGGCGATCGGCGTGCCGGACGAGCATTCGGGCGAAGTGCCGAAGCTGTTCGTGGTCAGGAAGGACCCGGCGCTGACCCTCGAAACCCTAACCGCCTATTGCCGCGAGAACCTGACCGGCTACAAGCGGCCGAAATACATCGAGTTCCGCACCGAACTGCCGAAGACGCCCGTGGGCAAGATCCTGCGGCGAGCATTGCGGGACTAGACGCGATCTTGAACGATGGCACTGGCACCGGCGGGATAGCGGATAGTCGACATCCCGACCCGACGACGTTCATCAAGGCGAATTTGCGCCTTGCGCCTGTTCCGGCGCTTCCCGAAATCCGGCTCTACACGGCCCATCCCGGCAGCGGGCTGAGGCGGCTGCTCGAGCCGGACGGGAACGATGTCGAAGCGGACGAAGCCGCCGATATCGATCAGGCCGAGCCTCTGCCGCCCTACTGGGCCTATGCCTGGGCCGGCGGCGCGGTGCTTGCACGCTACATACTCGACCGGCCGCAGACGGTGGCGGGGCGGCGCGTGCTCGACCTCGGCGCCGGTTCGGGCCTCGTCGGCATCGCCGCGGCAAAGGCCGGCGCCAGCACGGTGATCGCGGCCGAGATCGACCGCAACGGTGTTGCCGCGCTCGGCCTCAACGCGGCGGCGAACGGCGTTGCTATTACCTTGATCGGTGAAGACATCACCACCGGCCTGCCACCGGCGGTCGATCTCGTTCTTGCCGGCGACGTGTTTTACGGCCGTGAGGTAGCGCTGCGGGTTACCCCGTTTCTCGACCACTGCCTGGCAGCCGGCATCGAGGTGCTGGTCGGCGATCCCCGTCGCGCCGACTTGCCGCTGTCCCGGCTGCGGTTGCTCGCCGAATACCAGGTGCTGGATTTCGGCGACGCGAAGGGAGCTGCGACCAAGTCGAGCGGCGTGTTTTCCTTCGAGGCGGAAGATCGCTAGCGCTCGGATCTGAATGAGCGGGTTCGGCCCATAGCACACATTAGGCGTGAAGCGACTGGACCAAGAAATCTACTTATGGTTGAGATAGCGGCAGCTGAGGCATTTGCTACACTCGGTGCATCCGTCCAGCTGAGAGAGTTCCTTCTTTGCAAAGGTACTGATGCTAAATGATGCGTCTTTCTTCAGTGCTAGTGACGGTCGTTGTCGTGGCATGCTCAGGGTCCGCGTTGCCAGCCTATGCCGCGGAACACAGTACGCCGCACGCCACCACCTTGGATGACCTGCCTCCGTTGAAGCTCGCTATCCAGCGACACCTCGTGATCGAGGCTAATCCGACCGTATACATCGCCCAAGCTCGTATAGGAGAAAGCGGCACCATTTATCTCTGCGGGTTAACGGACGGAGGAAATTTTCGACCGGCGGTTCTATTTTTCGCCGAAAAGCGCAACGGGACTATCGAAATAATGGCCTTGGACAAAAATCCAAAGGTCGATGACATCGCGAAAACACTTTGCGACACACACGGGTTTCGTACTCCCATTCCGGGATAGAACGGGCTTGATGTCCCGCTTCCACTCGTTGCCCAGGCCTTGGCCGTCAGACCGTCTCCTTGACCCGCGCCGAAAGAAAGCCGGGTAGGTCCGCAACCGAATCCAGAACGACGTCGGCGATCGACGACAGCGATTCGCGCGTGCCGGTGCCGGAGAGCACGCCGACCGCCAGGCCGCAGCCGCCGGCCCGCGCCATTTCGAGGTCGTGGCGGTTGTCGCCGACCATGGCGATCTCCGCCGGCCTGAGCCCGGTCAGGTCGCAAAAGGCGAGGATCGTATCCGGCGCCGGTTTCGGCCTTGCCACAGAGTCGTAGCCATAGGCGGCGTCGAAAAGCTGCGCCACGCCGAGCGTCACCAGGGTCTTTTCGGCGCCGCTGGTCGAATCGTTGGTGGCGACGCCGAGCCTGTAGGATCTCTTGTGAAGCGCCCTCAGCGAATCGACGATCCCGGGCAGCTCCACCGCCATGGCCGAGCCCTGGACCGAGGTGATCTCGTTGAAGCGGGCGACGGCAAGCATCTGGTCCTCGTCGGACAGGCGCGGGAACCACAGTTCGACGACATCCATGTTCGAGCCGGACGCGAAGATCGAATCCGGCTTGAAGCGCTTGTTGACGAAATCGAAGCCCGCCGCGGCCAGCAGCCTGTCGGCCTTCCAGCGATCGCCTTCGGCGGCATCCATGGCCATGAAATCCGCGATGCCGAGCCATGTCGCGTTGAAGTCGACAAGCGTGCCGTCCTTGTCGAACAATATGCCCTTGATATCCGCCAAACTTTTCACTCCTGGCCGCGCAAGCGGTGAATGTGTTCCACCAGTCCGGCAGTCGAGGCGTCCCGCTTTGCGGCATTCTCCTTGCCTTCCACGACAGGCAGCAGGCCGGTCGCTAGTTCCTTACCGAGCTCGACGCCCCACTGGTCGAACGAATTGATGTCGAACAGCGTGCCTTCGACGAAGACGCGATGCTCGTAGAGCGCGATCAGCCGCCCGAACGTATGCGGGTCGAGCTTCCTGTAGAGGATGGTCACCGAGGGACGATCGCCTGAGAAGACACGGTGCGGCGCGATCTTGTCGACATCGGCCGGCTTCATGCCCTTGGCCAGCATCTGCGCGCGCGCTTCCTCCAGCGTGCGGCCCTTCATGAGGGCTTCCGATTGCGCCAGGCAGTTGGCGAGCAGCAGGTCGTGGTGATGCTTGAGATCGGGTTCGTGGCCGACGGCGGCGGCGAGGAATTCGACCGGAATGAAATCGGTGCCCTGATGCAGCAACTGGAAGAAGGCGTGCTGGCCATTGGTGCCGGGCTCGCCCCAGACCAGGGGGCCGGTCGGCGTGGCGACCGCGCCACCATCAAGGGTCACGCTCTTGCCGTTCGATTCCATGTCGAGCTGCTGCAGATAGGCCGGCAGCCGGGACAGGCGCTGGTCGTAGGGGATGACCGCGCGGGCCGGATATTTGCAGACGACGCGGTGCCACCAGCCGATCAGCCCCATCAGCGCCGGCAGGTTCTGTTGCAGCGGCGCGGTGCGGAAGTGCTCGTCCATCTCATGTGCGCCGTCGAGAAAGGCCCGGAAATTCTTCGGGCCGATGGCGATCATCACCGGCAGGCCAATGGCGCTCCAGACCGAGTAGCGACCGCCGACCCAGTCCCAGAAGCCGAAGACGCGGTCGGCCTCGATACCGAACTTCGCCACCAGGTCGAGTGCGGTCGAGACGGCGGCGAAATGCTTGCCGACGGCTTCCTTGCCGAGCGCCTTCTGCACCCACTTCCTGGCCGTCTCGGCATTGGTCATCGTCTCGACCGTGGTGAAGGTCTTGGAGGCGATGATGAACAGCGTGGTTTCGGCGGACAGGCCCTTCAGTGTGTCGTGGATATGGGCGCCGTCGATGTTGGAGACATAATGCGCGCGCGGCCCGTCGTGATAGGGCGCCAGCGCCAGGGTCGCCATGGCCGGGCCGAGATCGGAACCGCCGATGCCAATGTTGACGATGTCGGTGATCTTCTTGCCGGTGGCGCCGGCCGCCTTGCCGGAGCGCACGGCGTCGGCAAAGGCGCCCATCGCGTCGAGGACGGCGAGGACTTCCGTCTTCACATCCTGCCCGTCGAGCACCACGCCCTTGCCGCTGAGGTTGCGCAGCGCCGTGTGCAGCACGGCGCGGCCTTCGGTGACGTTGATCTTCTGACCTGCGAACATAGCTGCGCGGCGGCCCTCGAGATCGGCGGCCGCGGCCAATTTCTCCAGCAGGTCCATCGTCTTCGCATCGACCGCGCATTTCGACCAGTCGAGCAACAGGTCGCCGTCGGTGGCGGAGAATGTCTCGAAGCGCTTGGGATCGGCGGCGAAAGCTTCGCGCATGCTGGCGGACGCGGCTGTGCGATGATCGCGCAACGCGGCGAACTGTTTTTGAAAGGACGATTGATCCACTGCAAACTCCGAGACCTGAGCCATCATTAAGGGCCGGATGTTTCCGGCGCGTGTCGTCGCGACAATGTATCGAGCCGAATTCCATCCGGTTCAATGCGCGGCGGTACGCAGTGCAGCATCAAAATCACGTGAAGGATCACTGGCATAAATCCCAGCGATCAGAAAAATTGATTGGCGCAACCCCTTGTGCCACGGTTACGTTCGGCTGGTCCAGCCAAGCAAAAAAGGCTGGCCATCGAGGAACAATTCCCATGCCACAGCGTAACGACACGGCCATATGGTCCGGCCTGTTCCGGATTTCTGCGGAATCCGGGCAGACCCTGCAGGCACAGATCCGTCAGGCGATCGTCGCGGCCATCCTCGACCGGCAGATTGCCGCTTCGATGCCGCTTCCGTCCTGCCGCATCCTGGCCGAAAAACTCGGCGTCGCCCGCGGCACGGTGGTGCTGGCTTTCCAGCAGCTGGTTGATCAGGGGTTCCTGGTGGCGCGCGAACGGCGCGGCCATTTCGTCAACCCGGACGTGCTGGCGACGCCGGCCAAGCCGCACCAGAAGGCGCCCGACCAGGCCAACGAGATCGATTGGAAGGCGCGCCGGCAGATCGCCGCCAGCGACATGCCGCCGCCGGCCAAGCACGACAACTGGATCAAGTCGTCCTACCCCTTTGTCTACGGCCAGTTCGACCCGGCGCTGTTCCCGACAGCCGAATGGCGCGAGTGCAACCGCATGGCGCTGGCCGTGCTCGAGATCCGCAACTGGGCCTCCGACATGGTCGACCGCGACGATCCGCTGCTGATCGAGCAGATCCAGGCGCGGCTGTTGCCGCGGCGCGGCATCTTCGCCAATCCGGACGAGATCATCGTGACGCTGGGCGCCCAGAACGCGCTCTATATGCTGGCTTCGCTGCTGATGACCAAGGGCTCGAAGGTGGCTATGGAAGATCCGGGCTACCCCGACGCACGTTCGATCTTCCGGCTGGCGGGCGCCGACATCCAACCGGTTCCGGTCGACCAGTCCGGCATCGTCACCTCGTCCATCCCCAGCGATTCCGGCTTTGTCTTCGTGACGCCCAGCCACCATTGCCCGACCATGGTGCCGCTGTCGGCGGAGCGGCGGCAGGACCTTCTGGCGCGCGCCAACCGCCACAACCAGATCATCATCGAGGACGGCTATGACAGCCAGTTGCTCGACGAGGCGCCTCAGCAGGCGCTGAAGAGCCTCGATCGCTCAGGCCGCGTCGTCTATGTCGGCTCGATGTCGAAGACCTTGGCTCCAGGTCTGCGGCTTGGCTACATCGTGGCGTCGGCCGGGCTGATCGCCGAGCTTCGCGCGCTGCGCCGCTTCATGCTCCGGCACCCGCCGGCCAACAACCAGCGCGCCGTCGCGCTGTTCCTGTCGCTCGGCCATCACGAGGCGCTGGTGCGGCGGCTGTCATCCGCCTTCGACGAGCGGCGCAAGCGTCTGGTCCATGCGATTTCCGCCTTCCTGCCGGAATGGCGTTCGACCGACTCGGCCGGCGGCACGTCGCTCTGGCTCGAAGGGCCGCGTGGCACCGATTCGCGCGGCCTGGCCGAGGCGGCTGCGTCGCGCAGCGTCATCATCGAACCCGGCGACCGCTTCTTCGACCGGACCGAAAAGCCGTCGCGTTTCATGCGCTTGGGTATTTCCTCGATCGCGCTGCAGCACATCGAGCCCGGCATCCGCGAACTGGCGACGGCGGCAGGCCGCAGGCCGGCGGCAGCCTGACAGGCTACTTGGAGCCAATTCAAAACGGGGCCGGAAACGGCCCCGTTTTCTTTAGCGCCCTGGCATATGCGACGGGACCCGCTGGCTCATAGGCTGTACCAATGCCGGCGGCATAGTCGATGCATAAAGGGGACGAAGCAGGCCGATGGTGGACCAACCGCCGCCTCCTGCTTCGCGGCTAAAGGTGGAGTGCCTCCATGTCAGTGGCTCTTGAGAAGCAGGAAGCGTCGAGCGACCAACGTTCGCGGCGCTCAGGCGGGCGCGAAGCGCGTCGCGCCATGCGAGCGGCACCGCTCGCCGACGATATCAGGCCGGTGCGCGCCGGCCTCGAAGGCGGCAGTTATGGACCGCTCGGCGAGAACGATCGCGAGCGCATCCACGAGGCGGTGCTGACGCTGCTGGAGACCGTTGGCTTCGCCAACGCCATTCCCTCCTGCATCGAGGCGCTGACCAAGGCTGGCGCCACCTACGGCGATGATGGGCGCATCCGCTTCCCGCGAGCGCTGGTGCTGGACACCATCAAGAAGGCGGCGCGGCATTTCACGCTGCACGGCCAGGACCCGAAGCACGACATGCTGATCAAGGGCAAGCGCGTGCATTACGGAACGGCGGGTGCTGCCGTGCACCTGGTCGACGTCGAGAAGCGCGAATACCGCGAGTCGCTTTTGCAGGACATCTATGACGCCGCCCGCATCGTCGAAGGGCTCGACAACATCCACTTCTTCCAGCGGCCGATGGTGCCGCGCGACATTCCCGATCCGCTCGATATGGACTTCAACACGCTCTACGCCTGCGTGATGGGAACGTCCAAGCATGTCGGCACCTCGTTCACGGTGCGCGAGAATGTGCAGCCGGCGCTTGAGATGCTTTACGCGATCGCTGGCGGCGAGGAGAATTTCCGCGCCCGGCCATTCGTGTCGAACTCGAACTGTTTCGTCGTGCCGCCGATGAAGTTCGCCGAGGACGCCTGCGGCGTGCTCGAAGCCTGCGTCGAAGGCGGCATTCCGATCCTGCTTTTGTCGGCCGGCCAGGCCGGTGCCACGGCGCCGGCGGCGATTGCCGGCGCGGTGGTGCAAGCGGTGGCCGAAGTGCTTGCCGGCCTCGTCTATGTCAACGCCATCAAGCCCGGCCACCCGGCGATCTTCGGCACCTGGCCATTCGTCTCCGATCTCAGGACCGGCGCCATGTCGGGCGGCTCGGCCGAGCAGGCGGTACTGACCGCGGCCTGCGCGCAGATGGCGCAATTCTACGATTTGCCGGGCGGCTCGGCCGCCGGCATGACGGATTCGAAATTGCCCGACATCCAGTCCGGCTATGAAAAGGGCATCACCGATGTGATGGCCGGTCTGGCCGGGCTCAACCTCGTCTACGAATCGGCCGGCATGCATGCCTCGCTGCTCGGATTCTGCCTGGAAAGCCTGATCATCGACAATGACATGCTGGGCCACTGCCTGCGCTGCGTGCGCGGCATCGAGGTGACCGACGAGGCGCTGTCGATCGACACCATCGCCGATGTCTGCCTGAAGGGACCGGGTCACTATCTCGGCAACGAGCAGACACTCAGGCTGATGCAGACAGAATATTTCTATCCGGCCGTCGGCGACCGTTTCTCGCCGAAGGAATGGAACGAAAAGGGCCGGCCCGACATATTGCAGCGGGCGATCATCGAGAAGAAGCGCGTGCTTGCCGAACGCTTCCCGCGCCACGTGCCGAAGCTGGTCGACGACAAACTGCGCGCCCGCTTCGGCGAGATGATCAAGCTGCCGCGCGGCGGCATGGGCGGTTGAGGCGCCTGTCTCGGAAACCGGTCAGTCGGCGCTCAGCCTGTATTGCTCGACCACTTCGGCGCTGATCAGCTTGGCATGCAGCGCCATAAGCACGATCTGCGCATCGAAACTGTCGCCGACGTCGAGGGCCGCCTCGATCCGGCGTTCCGCATCCAGCCGCCGCTCGGTGCCGTTGGCCTGCTCGAATGTCTGCGGCCCGGCGATGCAGTAGGCGAAAAGCTGCGCCATGGATCGATAAGCGTCTGACGGCGGCTCGTCGGGCCAGTGATCCTTCATCAGATTGACGATGGTGAGCTTCACGCCCTCCGGAACAAGGGCTGGATGAAGGTCGGCACCGCGCAGCGCCGCGTCGAGCTCCCTGAGGTCCCCCGAGCGGCCGAACATTCCAAGAAAACCAAGGGAAGAGCGCCGTTTTGTCATGATGATCCTGTTCCGCTTTCAAACAATATGGGCAGCGCGCGCCGCTATTGCACATGCAGGCGGATTGCCAGGAGCGATCGGGTGCCTATCTGGCGTAGCTGCAAACATGAGTCTGGCTTCGCCGACCATCGACGGGACAGTGCAATTCTGCGAGGAGAACCCATGAAGAAGACCTATCACGGCAGCTGCCATTGCGGCGCGGTGCATTTCGAGGCCGATCTCGACCTCGCCGAGGGCATCCGCAAATGCAACTGCAGTTTCTGCTGGAAGCTCGGCTACAGGAAATCCTTCACGGCCTTCGAGGCGCTGCGCGTAACGGATGGCCGCGACCGGATGCGGGAATACAAGGCGAGCCCATCCAACTGGCCGGAAGGCGACATCAACCATTATATGTGCCCGAACTGCGGCGCGAACTTCTTCTCCCGCGGCTACCTCGATTTCATGGGCGGCAATTTCTGGGCGGTGAATGTCGCCTGCCTCGACGATGTCACCGAGGAGGAACTCGCCGCCGCGCCGATCATCTACGAGGACGGCAAACGCGACCGGCAAGACCAACCGCCCGAGATTACCGGATATTTGTGAGCGGGTCCCGGACCAAACCAGGAAGGCACGTCGTCAGGCCAGGCGTAAAAAGGGCGGCTTGATCAGACCAAGCCGCCCTTTGTCGCTTGCACGAGCGCCGCGATGTGCCGCTCAGTGGTTGTCGCGCGGCACGCCCCTGGTGTGCGCCACATCCTGGTATTTCACCGCCGGCTTCAGCACCATGCCGGCCGAAAACTGGTCGACCATGCCGCGCTGGATCTCTTGCCACGGCGTCTGGTGCTGCGGATAGTGATAGCCGCCATTGTTCTGCAGCGCCGCGCGCCGCGTGGCGATCTCTTCGTCGCTGACGAGGATGTTGGCGGTGCCCTTGTTCAGGTCGATGCGGACGCGATCGCCGGTCTTGAGCAACGCCAGGCCGCCGCCGATCGCGGCTTCGGGCGAGGCGTTGAGGATCGACGGCGAGCCCGACGTGCCCGACTGGCGGCCGTCGCCGATGCAGGCCAGCGCATGGATGCCCTTCTTGATGAGATAGGCCGGCGGCTGCATGTTGACGACCTCGGCACCGCCCGGATAGCCGATTGGACCGGCCCCGCGCATGAACAGGATGGTGTGCTCGTCGATGCCTTGCGCCGGATCGTCGATACGGGCGTGGTAATCCTCCGGCCCATCGAAGACCATGGCGTTGCCCTCGAAGGCTTCCGGGTCTTTCGGGTTGGACAGATAGCGCTCGCGGAATTCCGGCGAGATGCCGCTGGTCTTCATGATCGCCGAATCGAACAGATTGCCCTTCAGGTTGATGAAGCCGGCATTGGCCTTGAGCGGCTTGGCGACGGTGCGGATGACGTCGGCGTTCTCGTTGGCCACGCCCTTGCAGTTGTCGCCGATCGACTTGCCGTTGGCGGTCATCGCTTCGGGGTGCGGCAACAGCCCGGCCTTCAGCAGTTCGGCCACAACGGCCGGCACGCCGCCGGCGTGGTGATAGTCCTCGCCGAGATATTCGCCCGTCGGCTGCAGGTTGACGATCAGCGGCACGTTGAGGCCGACCGTCTGCCAGTCGTCATTGTCGAGCGGCACGCCGAGATGGCGGGCGATGGCATTGAGATGGATCGGCGCGTTGGTCGAGCCGCCGATGGCGGAATTGACGACGATGGCGTTCTCGAAGGCCTGCCGCGTCATGATGTCGGACGGCTTCAAATCCTCATGCACCATCTCGACGATGCGCTTGCCGGTTTCGTAGGAAATCTGGCCGCGCTCGCGGTAGGGTGCGGGAATGGCGGCCGAACCCGGCAACTGCATGCCAAGCGCCTCGGCCAGCGAGTTCATGGTGGTGGCGGTGCCCATGGTGTTGCAATAGCCGGTGGACGGCGCCGAGGAGGCGACGATGTCCATGAACTCGTCATAGTCGATCTCGCCGGCCGACAGGCGCTGGCGGGATTCCCAGACGATGGTGCCGGAGCCGGTGCGCTTGCCCTTGTGCCAGCCATTGAGCATCGGGCCGACCGACAGCGCGATCGCCGGGATGTTGACCGTGGCCGCCGCCATCAGCATGGCGGGCGTTGTCTTGTCGCAACCGATGGTGAGCACGACGCCATCGAGCGGATAGCCGTACAGCACCTCGACCAGGCCGAGATAGGCGAGGTTGCGATCGAGGGCTGCGGTCGGGCGCTTGCCAGTCTCCTGGATCGGATGGCACGGGAACTCGAAAGGGATGCCGCCCATCGAGACGATGCCCTCGCGCACGCGCTTGGCCAGTTCGATGTGGTGGCGGTTGCAGGGCGACAGATCGGAGCCGGTCTGGGCGATGCCGATCAGCGGCTTGCCCGACATCAGCTCGGCGCGCGTCAGCCCGTAGTTCAGGTAGCGCTCGAGATAAAGCGCCGTCATGCCCGGGTTATCAGGGTTGTCGAACCACTCCTGCGAGCGAAATTTCTTCTTATCTGTGGGGGCGCCGGCCATCATGGTCTCCATATTTGTAGGACAAATCGATATGGCAACGCGCCGAAGCAGGCAAGAGGCATGCGCGATCCGAACCAACACTTTGGTGCGATAGACACAACAGCGCCCCTGCGCTAGGGCTTCGAGCCAATCTTTCCGGGAGGTTTTGATGGCTTTGGTGATCGAAGGCGAGGAACGCATCGCCGCACCCCTGCAAAAAGTGTGGGAAGCGTTGAACGATCCCGAGATCCTCAAGGACACCATCCCCGGCTGCCAGAGCCTCGAGATGAAGTCGGCGACCGAGATGGCGGCGACCGTGGTGCTGAAGATCGGGCCGATCAAGGCGACGTTCAACGGCGAGGTGACGCTGAAAAACCTCAAGCCGCCGCATTCCTATACGATCCAGGGCGAGGGCAAGGGGGGCATCGCCGGCTTCGCCAAGGGCGGCGCCGACGTGACGCTGACATCAGACGGGCCGGACACGACGGTGCTCAAATACGCTGCCAAGGCCGATGTCGGCGGCAAGATCGCCCAGCTCGGCAGCCGGCTGATCGAATCGACCTCGAAGAAGCTGGCGGGGCAGTTTTTCTCGAGCTTTGGCGAGAAAGTGGGCGGCTGAGCCGCGGCCGACCTACTCGAACACGATGCTTGGCACCGCGGCTTCCGCCGCGCCGCGTTCCTCATTGACCCGGTCCCATACCTTAGCTGCGATATCCCGATAGATCTTCGCTTCGGCGCTCTCCGGCTTCGAGACCACCACCGGCGTGCCGGCATCCGAGCTTTCGCGGATGCCCATTTCGAGCGGCACCTCGCCGAGGAAGGTGACGCCGAGGCGCTCGGCTTCGCGGCGGGCGCCGCCATGGCCGAAAATGTCGTAGCGCTTGCCGGTGTCGGGCGCGAGGAAGTAGCTCATGTTCTCGACGATGCCGAGCAGCGGCACGTCAACCTTCTTGAACATGTTGAGACCTTTTCGCGCGTCGATCAGCGCGAGGTCCTGCGGCGTCGAGACGATGACGGCGCCGGCCAGCGGCACCTGCTGCGCCATGGTCAGCTGGGCGTCGCCGGTACCAGGCGGCATGTCGACGACCAGCACGTCGAGCGGACCCCACTCGACCTCGCGCAGCATCTGCGTCAGCGCCGACATCACCATCGGCCCGCGCCAGATCATCGGCGTCTCTTCGTCGACGAGGAAGCCCATCGACATCACCTTGAGGCCATAATTCTCCATCGGTTTCAGGATCTTGCCGTCGACAGTCTGCGGCCGGCCATGGATGTTGAGCAGCCTTGGCATGGACGGGCCGTAAATGTCGGCGTCGAGCACGCCCACCTTCAGGCCGTTGGCCGCCAGCCCAAGCGCCAGGTTGACGGCGGTGGTCGACTTGCCGACGCCGCCCTTGCCGGAGGCAACCGCGATGATCGCCTCGATGCCGGGCACGCCACGCTTGCCGTGGCTGTGCGAGGCCGGCGCCTGCGGCGCAGGCCGCTGGGGTGCTGCCGGCGCCGGCCGTGGTGCGGGACGCGGCGGAACCGGAGCCTCCATGCCACCGCCTTTCTTCTCGGCGGTCAGCGCGACGATGGCGCCGGCAACGCCGGGGATCGCCTTGACCACCCGCTCGGCAGCGGCGCGCAGCGGCTCCATTTCCTGCGCGCGGGCAGCGGGAACGGTGATCGAGAAGAACACTTTGCCATCGGCGATGAAAATCTCGGAAACCATGCCGAGGTCGACGATATTGCCGGTGAAGTCCGGCCCGTTGACCGTCTTCAGGCGCTCGATGACGATTTCCTTGGTAACGGACATCAGGTCTTCCTTATGCAAGCTCGCGCCTGAGATAGTGCAGTTTCCGGACAGAACCAAGCCGTGGAGCAACGGCCGGCCTGGTGTGCCCCGGAAAACGACGGAAGCTGTCGGATTTGCCTGATCGACGGTCGCCAACCATCCGGCGCGACCTATCTGAAGGAGCAGCATGAGCACGACATCAAGGGAAGGAGACGGATCATGCTCGCAAACAGCAACGCAACGGCCAATCTCGCGGTGAAGGACCTGGCGAAGGCAAAGGCCTTTTACGAAGGGACGCTGGGCCTCAAACAGGTGGACGACATGGGCGACGAACTGGTCGTGTACAAAAGCGGCGACACCGTCATCAATGTCTATCATTCAGAATTCGCCGGAACCAACAAGGCGACGGCGGTGACCTGGACGGTCGGCGACGAGATCGGCAGCGTCGTCAAATCGCTAAAGTCGAAAGGCGTGGCCTTCGAGCACTATGAGATGCCCGGCCTTTCGCTCGAAGGCGATATCCATGTCGGCTACGGCATGAAGGTCGCCTGGTTCAAGGACCCGGACGGCAACATCCTAAACCTGGTGGACAAATAGGCGGCCAAGCAGCGCGAGCATGATCTGGCGCAGCCGCGCCGTGCCGGATAGCTTGCGCCGATGATCGACAAGCTGGAATTCTTCATCGCTCTGGCCAAGGAAGAGCATTTCGGCCGGGCCGCGGAAGTATGCGGCGTTACCCAGCCGACGCTCTCGGCCGGCATCAAGCAGCTGGAAGGCCAGCTTGGCGTCATGCTGGTGCTGCGCGGCTCGCGCTTTCAGGGGCTGACGCCGGAAGGCAAGCAGGTGCTGGTGTGGGCGCGCCGTATCGTCGGCGACAGCCGCACCATGCGCGAGGAGATGCGCGCGGCGCGACACGGGCTTTCCGGCCGCATCCGCATCGCCGCCATCCCGACGGCTTTAGCCATGGTGGCGCGGCTGACGACGCCGTTTCGCGAAAAGCATCCGGGCGTCACCTTCTCGGTGCTATCGCGAACCTCGATCGAGGTGCTGTCGCTGCTCGGTAATTTCGACATCGATGCCGGCATCACCTATCTCGACAACGAGCCGCTGGGGCGGGTGACCAGCGTGCCGCTCTATGACGAGCGCTATCAACTGATCACGGCGGTGGGAAACCCCTATTCCGACCGCGACAAAGTGACATGGGCGGAAATCAGCCAATTGCCGCTCTGCCTTTTGACGCCGGACATGCAGAACCGCCGCATCATCGACCAGCATCTGGCGGAGGCCGGCGTGCAGGTGCGGCCGACGCTCGAATCCAACTCGATGATCGTCTTGTTTTCGCATATCCGCACCGGCAAATGGTCCTCGATCATGCCGCTCAACCTTGCGGAAACATTCGGCTTTTCCGAACCGATCCGGGCCATTCCGATCGTCGAACCGGATGCCAGCCATACTGTCGGGCTGGTGGCGACGCCGCGCGAGCCGCACACGCCGCTGGTCCAGGCGCTACTGGACGAGGCGATGGCGCTGGCGGACGATTTCCACGCCCGCCGCTGAGCTAGACAGTGCTGGCTGAACAGGCTTGATAGAAAATATCTATCAAGCAACGGATCAGCTTTATTGATTCCAGAGGTTTCCTCTGATTTTGTAAAGACTTAGCGATAAAAGCTATCGACCAGGGAGGGCGCTGCATGACGATGCAGCCTGCAAGTACCGAGATCGCATCGCGCACGGCGGCGATCGTCCAGGAATTGAAGGACCTCGAAGGTCCGCTGCTGCCGATCCTCCACGGCATCCAGGAAGAGTTCGGCCATGTGCCGCACGACGCGCTGCCAGTCATTGCCGATGGGCTGAACCTGTCCCGGGCCGAAGTGCACGGCGTCGTCACCTTCTATCATGATTTCCGCGCCAAGCCGGCCGGCCGGCACGTGCTCAAGCTCTGCCAGGCCGAAGCCTGCCAGTCGATGGGGTCGGACGCCGTCGCCGCCAAGATCAAGCAGTTGCTCGGCATCGGTTTCCACGAGACCACCCGCGACGGATCGGTTACACTGGAGCCGGTCTATTGCCTCGGGCTTTGCGCCTGTTCGCCTTCAGCAATGCTGGACGGCGAGGTGATCGGGCGGCTCGACGACGAGAAGATCGAAGAGATCGTCGCGGAGGTACGCTCATGATCCCGCGCATCTACATTCCAGGTGACTCCGGCGCGCTGGCGCTCGGCGCCGAGAAGGTCGCAAAGACGATCGCCAAGGAATTGGCCGAACGCGGCATCGAGGCCAAGATCGTCCGCAATGGTTCGCGCGGTGCCTATTTCCTGGAGCCGATGGTCGAAGTGGCGACCGCCAATGGCCGCGTCGCCTACGGACCGGTGAAGCCTTCCGACGTCAAGAGCCTGTTCGACAGCGGCTTCCTCAAGGGTGGCCATCACAAGCGCTGGCTGGGCGCGCCGGACAAGATTCCGTTCCTGGCCAAGCAGACGCGCCTGACCTTCGCGCGCTGCGGCATCAACGACCCGCTGTCGCTCGATGCCTACAGGTCGCTGGGCGGGCTGAAGGGCCTGCAGAACGCTGTGGCCATGGCGCCGCTCGACATCGTCAAGCAGGTGACGGAGTCCGGTCTGCGCGGCCGCGGCGGCGCCGGCTTCCCGACCGGCATCAAGTGGAAAACGGTGCTCGATACCGCCGGCGACCGCAAATACATTGTCTGCAACGCCGACGAAGGCGACAGCGCCACTTTCGCCGACCGCATGATCATGGAGGGCGACCCCTTCGTACTGATCGAAGGCATGACGATCGCCGGTATCGCCACCGGTGCGACAAAGGGTTTTGTCTATATCCGCTCGGAATATCCGCATGCGGTGGCGACGATGAACCGGGCTGTCGAGGTCGCGCGCAAGGCCGGCGTGCTCGGCACCAATGTGCTGGGTTCGCCCAACGCCTTCGACATGGAAATCCGCGTCGGCGCCGGCGCCTATGTCTGCGGCGAGGAAACCTCGTTGCTGAACAGCCTGGAAGGCAAGCGCGGCGTGGTTCGCGCCAAGCCGCCGCTGCCGGCAATCCAGGGCTTGTTCGGCAAGCCAACGGTGATCAACAACGTCATCTCGCTGGCCTCGGTGCCGATCATCATGGACAAGGGCGCCGCCTTCTACAAGGATTACGGCATGGGCCGCTCGCGCGGCACGATCCCGATCCAGATTGCCGGCAACGTCAAGCATGGCGGCCTGTTCGAGGCGGCTTTCGGCATGACGCTGGGCGAAATCGTCGACGAAATCGGCGGCGGCACGGCGACCGGACGGCCGGTGAAAGCGGTGCAGGTCGGCGGACCGCTCGGCGCCTATTTCCCGCGTGCCTTGTTCGACACGCCGTTCGATTACGAAGCCTTCGCCGCCAAGGACGGGTTGATCGGCCATGCCGGCATCACCGTGTTCGACGAAACCGCCGACATGCTGAAGCAGGCACGTTTCGCCATGGAGTTCTGCGCCATCGAAAGCTGCGGCAAGTGCACACCCTGCCGCATCGGCTCGACGCGTGGCGTCGAGACCATCGACAGGCTCGCGGCGGGCATCGAGCCGGAGAAGAACCTCGCTCTGGTCACCGATCTCTGCAACACGATGAAGTTCGGATCGCTGTGCGCACTGGGCGGCTTCACGCCCTACCCGGTGATGAGCTCGATCACCCATTTCCCCGAGGATTTCAAGCCGGCGCCGACGCGCGTGGCGGCTGAATAGGAGCTGGCAGATGAACATCAAGGCCGACTTCCCGATACTCATCGAAGAGATCGATTTCGGAACCCCGCAATCGAATGCGGAACAGCAGGTCACGCTGACCGTCGATGGCCGCAGCATCACTGTGCCGGCGGGCACGTCGATCATGCGGGCCGCAATGGAGGGCGGGGTCGAAATCCCGAAGCTCTGCGCCACCGACATGCTGGACTCGTTCGGTTCGTGTCGCGTCTGCCTCGTCGAGATCGAGGGCCGCGGCGGCACGCCGGCGTCCTGCACGACGCCGGTTGGCGAAGGCATGGTGGTCAACACGCAGTCCGAGCGGCTCGATGCCATTCGCCGCGGCGTCATGGAGCTTTACGTCTCCGACCATCCGACAGGCTGGAACGAGAAGGCTGGAACCGGCGCCAGCGAGTTCGACGTTGTGGCAAAGTCGGTCGGCCTGACCGAGAATCGCTTCGGCGTCGAGGGTCGCAACCACGTCAAGGAAAACGGCGTCGCGCCCGGTCATGGTTCGCTGGCGGTCGACTACATTGCCCGCGATGAATCCAACCCCTATTTCACCTATGATCCGGCGCAATGCATCGTCTGCTCGCGTTGCGTGCGGGCTTGCGAAGAGGTGCAGGGCACCTTCGCGCTGACCATCGAGGGCCGCGGTTTCGAATCGCGCATGGTCGCCGGCATGCACGAGGATTTCATCGCCTCCGAATGCGTGTCCTGCGGCGCCTGCGTGCAGGCCTGCCCGACCGACGCGCTGCGCGAGAAAACGGTGCTTGAGAAGGGCCTGCCGGAGCGCTCGGCGGTCACCACCTGCGCCTATTGCGGCGTCGGCTGCTCGTTCAAGGCCGAAGTGAAGGGCGACGAGGTCATCCGCATGATGCCCTACAAGGAGGGCAAGGCGAACCACGGCCATTCCTGCGTGAAGGGCCGTTTTGCCTATGGCTACGCCACGCACAAGGACCGCATCCTGGCGCCGATGATCCGCGAGAAGATCTCCGATCCCTGGCGCGAAGTGAGCTGGGAAGAGGCTGTTGCCCATACGGCCAAGGAGTTCCGCCGCATCCAGTACCAGTACGGACGCACCGCGATTGGCGGCATCACCTCCTCGCGCTGCACGAACGAGGAAACCTACCTCGTCCAGAAGCTGGTGCGGCAGGGCTTCCGCAACAACAATGTCGACACCTGCGCACGCGTCTGCCATTCGCCGACCGGCTACGGGCTCGGCCAGACCTACGGCACCTCGGCCGGCACGCAGGATTTCGACTCCGTCGATTTCACCGACGTTGCCGTCGTCATCGGCGCCAATCCGGCATCGGCCCATCCGGTGTTCGCCTCGCGGCTGAAGAAGCGGCTGCGCCAGGGCGCCAAGCTGATCGTGCTCGATCCGCGACGTACCGAGATGGTCAAGTCGCCCCATATCGAAGCCGCCTATCACCTGCCGCTGAAGCCCGGCACCAATGTGGCGGTGCTGACGGCGCTGGCGCATGTCATCGTCACCGAAGGTCTCTTCGATGAAGCCTTCATCCGCGAGCGCTGCGACTGGGCGGAATTCCAGGATTGGGCGTCTTTCGTCGCCTTGCCGGAAAACAGCCCCGAAACCGTCGGCAAATTGTCCGGCGTCGATCCCGAGCTGATCCGCGGCGCGGCGCGTCTCTACGCCACCGGCGGCAATGGCGCGATCTATTACGGCCTCGGCGTGACGGAACACAGCCAGGGTTCGACCACGGTGATGGCGATCGCCAACCTCGCCATGGCCACCGGCAATATCGGCCGTCCCGGCGTCGGCGTGAACCCGCTGCGCGGCCAGAACAACGTGCAGGGCTCGTGCGACATGGGCTCCTTCCCGCACGAACTGCCCGGCTATCGCCATATCTCGGGCGAGGCCGTGCGCGACATCTATGAGAGCCTGTGGGGCGTGAAGCTCGACGACGAGCCGGGCCTGCGCATCCCCAACATGCTCGATGCCGCCGTCGACGGCTCCTTCAAGGGCATCTACATCCAGGGCGAGGACATCCTGCAGTCCGATCCCGACACCAAGCACGTCGCCGCAGGGCTAGCCGCGATGGAATGCGTCGTCGTGCACGACCTCTTCCTCAACGAGACGGCGAACTACGCGCATGTCTTCCTGCCGGGCTCGACCTTCCTCGAGAAGGACGGCACCTTCACCAATGCCGAGCGCCGCATCAACATGGTGCGCAAGGTCATCGAGCCGAAGGCGCGCTACGCCGATTGGGAGGCGACGCAGGAGCTTGCCCGCGCGATCGGGCTGGACTGGAACTACCGGCATCCCTCCGAGATCATGGACGAGATCGCCAAGACGACGCCGAGCTTCGCCAACGTCTCCTTCGAACTGCTCGACCGTGTCGGATCCGTGCAGTGGCCCTGCAACGAGAAGGCACCGCTCGGCACGCCGATCATGCATGTCGACGGTTTCGTGCGCGGCAAGGGCAAGTTCATCCGCACCGAGTATGTGGCGACGGACGAAAGGACCGGGCCGCGCTTCCCGCTGCTGCTCACCACCGGGCGGATTCTGTCACAGTACAATGTCGGCGCGCAGACCAGGCGCACCGAAAATGTGATGTGGCATGCCGAAGACATGCTGGAGATCCATCCGTACGATGCCGAGAACCGCGGCATTCGCGAAGGCGACTGGGTGCGGATGGCGAGCCGTTCCGGCGAGACGACGTTGCGCGCGCTGATCACCGATCGCGTCTCGCCAGGTGTGGTCTATACGACCTTCCACCATCCGGACACGCAGGCGAACGTGATCACCACCGACTTCTCGGACTGGGCGACCAACTGTCCGGAATACAAGGTCACCGCCGTGCAGGTGGCGCCGTCCAACGGCCCGACCGAGTGGCAGAGGGATTATAACGAGCAGGCGCGCCAGAGCCGCCGCATCGCACCGCTGGAAGCGGCGGAGTAACCTTGGCCGCGCGCCGCAAAGCAACGACGCAGATATCGCGGCTGGCGCACCGCGCCGGCGGAACGGCGGTCGCGAACCGCATGGTGCCGGAGGAGACGCCGGTGGCGTTCTCCTTCGCCGGCACGACGCATGCGGTGATGATGGCGAGTCCGGCCGATTTCGATGATTTCGCACTCGGCTTCTCGCTGACCGAGGGCATCGTTGCCGCTCCTGACGAGATCGAGGCGATCGAGGTCGAGGATCTTGGCGCCGGCATCGACATCCAGATCCGGTTGAAGGACAAGGCCAATACACGCTTCCAGGCGCGGCGGCGCCGGCTTGCCGGCCCGGTCGGCTGCGGGCTGTGCGGCATCGAGTCTATCGAAGAGGCCATGCGCTCGGTCGACGCGGTCGGTGCGTCAAAGCTTACGCTTGATGCCGACGATATCGTCCGTTCGGTCAAGCTTTTGTCGAAGGTGCAGCCGTTGCACACGGAGACCGGCGCCGTGCATGCCGCGGGCTTCTATATCCCCGGCAAGGGCATCGTCATGGCGCGCGAAGATGTCGGCCGCCACAACGCGCTGGACAAGCTGGCTGGCGCGCTGGTCAAGGCCGGCATCGATGGTGCGTCGGGCGCCGTGGTCGTGACGTCGCGCGTGTCGGTCGAGATGGTGCAGAAGACGGCGGCGATCAGCTCGGCCTTCATCATTGCCGTCTCGGCGCCGACGGCGCTTGCCATCCGCACGGCCGAGGCCGCCGGGATGACGCTGGTGGCGTTGGTTCGCGGCGACGATTTCGATGTTTTCACCCACCCGGACCGGGTGGCTCCCGGAGTTGCCAAGCATGTCGCATGACGAAGAACACATTATGAGCACCAAGGAAAAGCTGGTGCGCATGGCCAACCAGATCGCCGATTTCTTCCATTCCAAGCCGCGCGAGGAAGGCATTGCCGGCGTTGCCGAGCACATCAACAAGTTCTGGGAACCGCGCATGCGGCGGCAGCTGTTCGAGATGCTGGACGGCGGCACCGAGAATTTCAACGAGTTGGTGGTGGCCGCCTCCGCCAGGATCAAGCGGCCCAAGGCACCAGAACAGGCCGACAAGAACATCGGCTACACCGGGCCTGCCCCGGCCGAGAACGCAGCCCGCTGAAATAGCCTGACAACAGCAACAGCGCGCCGATCCGCCTTCCCCCACTTGTGGGGGAAGGCAAGTGCGCCTCCACTCACCCCTTCGCCGCCTCTTCGATCTTGGCGATGTCGATCTTGCTCATCTGCATCATCGCTGACATCACCCGGCCGGCCTTGGCCCGGTCCGGATCCAGAAGCAGGCGCGGCAGTTGCTCCGGCACGACTTGCCAGGAGACGCCGAACCTGTCCTTCAGCCAGCTGCATTGCGACGGTTCGCCGCCGCCGTCGATGAGCCTGTCCCAGAAATAATCGACCTCTTCCTGCGTCTTGCAGTCGATCGACTGCGACATGGCCTCGTTGAACTTGAATTGCGGTCCGCCGTTGAGCGCCTGGAACTGCACGCCATCGAGCTCGAACGAGGTCACCAGCACCTTGCCTTCATCTGCATGACCCTTTGGCCAGCGCATCACGCTCAGCACCTTCGAGTTCTTGAAGATGGAGACGTAGAAATTCATCGCCTCTTCGGCCTGGTCGTCGAACCACAGGCAGGTGGTGATCTTTTGCATGTCGTGCTCCTCGGGTTGCTTCGTTTGCCATTGCGGTAACGGCTGACTCCGAGAATGGTGCCATGCCGTCTGCCCAAGGACGGCCGTGCCGAACGCGATCCGACAATGGCATGCAATTTTTTCGGAAAGTCCGGTTTTTCGGGAAAATCTGGCGCAGCGCAAAATTGTGGCCAGACCAGACTATGACGTCTATAACGCCTGCGATCCGAATTCAGCGCCGCCACGCGCCGCATGGAGCGCAGCCCGCCAGCTAAGGAAAGTTCATGCCTGCCTATCGTTCCCGCACCACCACCCATGGCCGCAACATGGCCGGCGCCCGCGGCCTGTGGCGCGCGACCGGCATGAAGGATTCGGATTTCGGCAAGCCGATCATCGCCGTGGTCAATTCCTTCACCCAGTTCGTGCCGGGCCATGTCCATCTCAAGGATCTCGGCCAGCTGGTCGCGCGCGAGATCGAGAAGGCCGGCGGCGTCGCCAAGGAGTTCAACACCATCGCCGTCGACGACGGCATCGCCATGGGCCATGACGGCATGCTCTATTCGCTGCCGTCGCGCGAGCTGATCGCCGACTCGGTCGAATACATGGTCAATGCCCACTGCGCCGACGCCATGGTCTGCATCTCCAATTGCGACAAGATCACGCCCGGCATGCTGATGGCCAGCTTACGCCTCAACATCCCGACCGTCTTCGTCTCCGGCGGGCCGATGGAAGCCGGCAAGGTGGTGCTGGCCGGCAAGACGCAGGCGCTCGACCTGGTCGACGCCATGGTCGCCGCCGCCGACGACAAGATCTCGGACGAGGACGTCAAGATCATCGAGCGCTCGGCCTGCCCGACCTGCGGCTCCTGCTCCGGCATGTTCACCGCCAATTCGATGAACTGCCTGACCGAAGCGCTCGGCCTGTCGCTGCCGGGCAACGGCTCGACGCTCGCCACCCACGCCGACCGCAAGCGCCTGTTCGTCGAGGCCGGGCATCTCGTCGTCGATCTCGCCCAGCGCTATTACGAGCAGGACGACGAGACGGCGCTGCCACGCAGCATCGCCTCAAAGGGCGCTTTCGAGAACGCCATGACGCTCGACATCGCCATGGGCGGTTCGACCAACACCGTGCTGCACATCCTCGCGGCAGCGCATGAGGGCGAGGTCGACTTCACTATGGAAGACATCGACCGGCTGTCGCGGCGTGTTCCGGTGCTGTGCAAGGTCGCGCCGGCGAAGTCCGACGTGCACATGGAAGACGTTCACCGTGCCGGCGGCATCATGGCCATCCTCGGCCAGCTCGACCAGGCCGGGCTGATCAACCGTGACCTGCCGACGGTGCACACCGCGAGCCTCGGCGAGGCGCTCGAGCATTGGGACATTTCCCGCACTTCGAGCCAGAACGTGCGCGATTTCTTCCTGGCGGCACCCGGCGGCGTGCCGACGCAGGTCGCCTTCAGCCAGGACCGCCGCTGGGACGAGCTCGATCTCGACCGAGAGAAGGGCGTCATCCGCTCGGCGGACACGCCCTTCTCAAAGGATGGCGGCCTTGCCGTGCTGAAGGGCAATCTGGCGCTCGACGGCTGCATCGTGAAGACCGCGGGCGTCGACGAATCGATCCTGAAATTCACCGGTCCGGCGCGGGTGTTCGAAAGTCAGGACGCCTCGGTCAAGGCGATCCTGTCCAACGAGGTCAAGGCCGGCGATGTCGTCGTCATCCGCTATGAGGGACCGCGCGGCGGCCCCGGCATGCAGGAAATGCTCTACCCGACCAGCTATCTGAAGTCGAAAGGCCTTGGCAAGGCCTGCGCGCTGATCACCGACGGCCGCTTCTCCGGCGGCACGTCGGGCCTGTCGATCGGCCACGTCTCGCCGGAAGGGGCGGAAGGCGGGCTGATCGGCCTGGTCCGGGAAGGCGACACGATCGAGATCGACATCCCCAAGCGCAAGATCCACCTGGCGGTTAGCGAGGCCGAACTGACTGCGCGGCGCGCGGCGATGGAGGCGAAGGGCGCGACGGCCTGGAAGCCCGAGGAAAAGCGCAAGCGCAAGGTTACGACGGCCCTGCGCGCCTATGCTGCCTTCGCCACCAGCGCTGACAAAGGTGCGGTCAGGCACGTGCCGGACTAAGGACCGCTTTACCTTCTACCCTTGTGGGAGAAGGGAGGCGCCTCACGGCATCAGCTGATATTCATAAAGCTTCTGATAGAGCCCGCCCTGCTTGAGCAAGATCTTGTGCGGGCCGCTTTCCACGACCTTGCCTTTCTCCAGCACGACAATCGTGTCGGCCTGGTGCACGGTCGACAGGCGGTGGGCAATGACGATGGTGGTGCGCCCGACCGTCAGCTGCTGCAGCGCGTCGCGGAACAGGGCCTCGGATTCGGCGTCGAGCGCGCTGGTTGCTTCGTCGAGCAGCAGGATCTCGGCATTGCGCAGCATGGCGCGGGCGATCGAGATGCGCTGGCGCTGGCCACCCGAAAGCAGCGCGCCATTCTCGCCCACATCCGTCTCGTAGCCTTTCGCCTGGGCGCTGATGAAGTCGTGCGCATTGGCCGCCTTGGCGGCAGCGATCACCTCGTCGTTGGTCGCGTCCTGACGCCCAAGCCGGATGTTGTGCATGATGGTGCCGGCAAACAGGAACGTGTCCTGGCTGACATAGGCGATCTTTTCCCTGACCGAAGCCAGCGTTGCGTAGGAGATGTCCTGGCCGTCGAACCGCACCTCGCCGCTTTGCGGATCGTACATGCGCATGATCAGGTTCAGTATGGTCGACTTGCCGCTGCCCGAAGGCCCGACCAGCGCCGTCATCTTGCCGGCCGCAAGCGTCAGGTCGAATCCTTCGAACACAGGTTGGCTTTCCGGATAGGCGAAGCTGACCGCGTCGAAGCGGATCTCGCCCGGACCGGGCTGCAGCGGTTTGGCGCCGGGCTTTTCGGCAAGCGTCAGCGGCCGGTCGGCCAGCTGGAACATCATGCGCACGCCGACGATGCCGGTTTCCAGCGAAATGCGCACGCGCGCCAGGCGCTTTGCCGGCTCATAGGCGAGCAGCAGCGCCCCGATGAAGGCCATAATGTTGCCCGGCATCTGGCCGCCCCGCACGACCAGGAAGCCGCTGACGAAGACGGCCCCGGCGATTGCCAGCCCGGCGAGCGTCTCCATCACCGGGCTGGTGGCAGCCTCCAGCGTCGCGATGTTGTTGGCGCGGTTCTCCACGTCCGACACGGCCTTGTACATACGCTTGCGCATCGCGCCTTCGAGACCGAAGGATTTGACGACGCGCACGCCGATTGCCGTTTCCTGCATCACATGCACGATCTGGCCGAGCGAGCGGAATTCCTGGGCCGCAATCTTGCGCACACGCTTCAGGATGCGGTTGACGCCGTAGATGGCAATGGGCCCGACGACGAAACAGATCAGGGACAGCGCCGGCTGCTGCCAGACCATGACCGCCACCAGGACAACCAGCGTCACCAGGTCGCGCACATAGGATGTGACGACGAGGTCGAGGACGCTGCGCGCGGCCTGCGCATTGTTGGTCATGCGGGTGATCAGGTCGGACGACGAGGTCGAATGGTAGAATTCGATGCCTTGCGCCAGGATACGGTCGTAGATCTTGCGTTGACGGTCGGCGATGATGGCGTTGCCGACCCGGCTCATGAAATAAGCCTGGATGAAATTGGCGAGGCCCTTGAGGATGAAGATCGTGGCGACCCCCGCCGCAATCAGGTTGATGCGGTCGATCCTCTTGTAGACCACGAATTCGTTGGTGATCTGGCTCAGGATCCAGGCGCTGGCGCCGGTCGTAGCGGCCACCACCAGCATAGACAGCATGGCGGCGCCATAGCCGAACTTATGCTCTCGGAAGGATTCCTTGACCAGCCTTGCGATAAGGCGCTGGTTCTCCGTCGAGCGGAAGAAGCGAAACAAACGGCTGATCCCATGCCTGGCTGATACGAATTTCGGTTTCGCCATCTGGGCGAGAGGCGGCTTATAAAGCGAGTTGCTGCCGGATGGAACCTTTCGCCGCCGCGAAAGGAAATGGCTGCGGCAGGGTGACTTTTGCGCCACGATGGGACGTTGATTCTTCGAGGGGATGATCACAGATGGATTTCGACCTCATCGTGCGCGGCGGCACGCTGCCTGACGGCAGGGTTGCCGATATCGGCATCACCGCTGAGACGATCGCAGCGATCGAGCCCGACCTGAACGCTGACGCGGGCACAGTCATCGATGCGCATGGCGACCTGGTCGCACCGCCTTTCGTCGATCCGCATTTCCACATGGATGCCACGCTCTCCTACGGCATTCCGCGCATCAATGCGTCCGGCACCCTGCTGGAGGGCATATCGCTATGGAGCGAGCTGAAGCCGCTTCTGACGCACGAGGCGGTGCGCGAGCGCGCGCTCGCCTATTGCGACTGGGCCGTATCGATGGGCCTTCTCGCCATCCGCACCCATGTCGATGTCTGCGACGATCGCCTTTTGGCGGTGGAGGCCTTGCTCGACGTCAAGAAGACGGTCGCGCCCTATATCGACCTGCAGCTGGTCGCCTTCCCGCAGGACGGGCTCTATCGTTCGCCGACGGCGCTTGAGAACACCGTCCGCGCGCTCGACATGGGCGTCGATATCGTCGGCGGCATTCCGCATTTCGAACGCACCATGGCCGACGGCACGCGTTCGGTGACGGAACTCTGCGAAATCGCCGCCAGGCGTGGGCTGATGGTCGACCTGCATTGCGACGAGACCGACGATCCGCTGTCGCGCCATATCGAGCAGCTTGCCTATGAGACGCAGCGGCTCGGCCTGCAAGGCAGGGTGGCCGGTTCACACCTTACCTCCATGCACTCGATGGACAATTATTACGTCTCCAAGCTGTTGCCGCTGATCGCCGAGGCCGGCGTGTCGGCCATCCCCAATCCGCTGATCAACATCATGCTGCAAGGCCGCCACGACACTTTTCCCAAGCGCCGCGGCCTGACGCGCGTCAAGGAAATGCTCGCCATGGGCATCCGCGTCGGCTGGGGCCAGGATTGCGTGCTCGATCCCTGGTATTCGCTGGGCACGGCCGACATGCTCGACGTCGCCTTCATGGGCCTGCACGTCGCCCAGATGTCGAGCCCCGCCGACATGGCGCGCTGCTTCGACATGGTCACCAACGTCAACGCGGCCATCATGGGGCTCGATCATCTCGGCCTCGCCGTCGGCAAGCGCGCCAGTCTCGTCGTCCTCGACGCCGGCAATCCGGTCGAGGCCATTCGTTTGCGCCCTGAACGTCTCTGCGTCATCGCCAGGGGCAAAGTGGTTGCCAAGCGGACGAAGCAGGAAACCCGCCTGTCGATCGCCGGCCGACCGACACAGGTGAGCCGTCGGCACAAGGCAGCCGGCTCCCTGTCATAGGCGAGCCGAGCCTTTCAGGCCCAAAAGGCCAGCCTCTCTGCATCAAGGCTCTCCGCTTCGTCTGGCCATAATTAAGTCTACAATAAGCCTCCACTTTGGTTCGAGGAGGATCACCATGTGGCAAAAGACTGTGATGGCGGTTGTGCTGGCGGCGGCTTGTGCGGGCTGCATGTCGGCGGAGGACCGCCGCGCCGCAGATGAGGCGAAATGCCGGTCCTACGGCTTCACCAAGAAGAACGACGCCTTCGCCGAATGCCTGCAGCGCATCGACCTCGATCGGCGCGCGGAACTCCGAAGCGCATCGGCTTTCGATCCCTGGGACAGGCCGATCCTCTATCGCCCGATCATCATTCGGCCGCAGCCTAAATAGCGGATCGTACCGACGCGGCCTGCCGAAAGCGCACGGAAGGCATAGAACCAGCCGATTTCCGCCGCTGGTCTTATCGACTCCCTCGAATTCCGCTCGTCAAATCGGCCGCTTGCGTCTACGGAGCCGGCATGGCTACCTCCCTTGCCCGCAATCTTACGATCAGGAACGTGCTTTTGGCCGGCATCTTGCTGATGCTGGCCGGCGATTTCCTGTTTGCGCTCAACGACGCGATGGGCAAGTGGCTGGTCGCCAGCTTCTCCGTCGGCCAGGTCGTGCTGATCCGTTCGGTCGGCGCCTTTTTCGTGCTCGGCCCGATGATCGCCAACCAGGGCGCCGGCAAGCTGTTCAAGATGGAGCGTCTGGAACTGCAGGTCCTGCGCGTGGTGATGACGACGCTCGACACTGCGCTGTTTTACGCCGCCGTCGTCTATCTGCCGCTCGCCGACGTGATGAGTTTCTACATGGCAGGACCGATCTATGTCGCGGCGCTGTCGCACTTCCTGCTTGGCGAAAAGGTCGGTTGGCGCCGTTGGGCGGCGATCCTGGTCGGCTTCTGCGGCGTCCTGATCATGTTGAAGCCGTCTTCGGCGGCGTTTTCGCTGTCCTCGATATTCGCGCTCGTCGGCAGCATCTCCTTCGCCTTCGCCATCATCCTCAACCGGCGGCTGCGCGGCACCAGCGACACCACTCTGGTCACCTGGCAGACCATCGGCACGCTGGTCGTTGGCGGCGTGCTGAGCATCGGCGCGTGGCAGACGCCGTCGGCGCTCGACTTCGGCGCCATGCTGCTGCTCGGCATCGTCTCCTGCGCTGCTCACCTGATGATCACCAGGGCGCTGAAGCTGGCGCCGGCCTCGACGCTGGCGCCGCTGCACTACACGCTGCTCCTGTGGGCGGTTGTCTTCGGCCTGGTCTTCTTCGGCGACGTGCCCGGTCCGCGTATCCTGATCGGCTCGGCCATCGTCGTGCTCGCCGGTCTGTTCATCTTCCACCGCCAGAAGGTGGTCGACACCGTGGTACCGCCGGAGAACGTGCCGAAGGGCGTGAACTGAACCGAGCCGGGCTTAACCCTGGCGCACGGCCGCCAGATGCCGTGAAAATTCCGGCGTCTCCATCAGCGCCTTGCAGCGGGCGAAGCGGCCGTCAGCATAGGCGCGGAAATCGTCGACCGGATTGTTGTTGGCAAGCTGCAGCAGTCCCCACAGTGTCCACAACAGATCGCACATTGCCTTGTAGATGACGACGCGGCCGCGCTCGACCGGTTTCGGCTGGCGACCGAAATAGGCGCGCATCAGTTCTTCATCCTGCGCGGTATCGAACTTGCCTTCGACCGAGAGGTCGCCGAGATCCCAGAGCGGATCGTTCATCCCCGAATATTCCCAGTCGACGATCCACATCCGCTCGCCGGTGTCGAGAAAGTTCTCGCACAGCGGATCGCAGTGGCAGGCGGCAAGCGGCAGCGGATGGGCAGCAAGTGCGGCACGCACGGTTTCGGCCTCGCGCACGACATCGTGGTAGCCATGCGGCAACGCCACGTCCTTGGTCGACAGCACCTTCAGATAATCGTCGATCATCGCAAACAGCTCGAAGCGGAAAGGAAACACCGCACCGGAAGTGTGCAGCTTGCGGAAGACCTCACCCGCGCGCGCCTGGCTGCCCGGACGCAGTTTGAACTTTTCCGGCGACATCGTCTCGGCGCCGGCGATGAACCGGCTCACCATCACGCCCGTGCCGGCGTCGACATGCAGCACCTGCGGACTGACGCCGGCCTTCGCCGCCTCGCGCGCCGCCACGGCTTCATTGGCGCGGTTGATATACTCCTCGGTGCCTCTGCCGGGGATGCGCAGGCAGAAATCACCGGCCCTGTAGACAAGATTGGTGAGGCCGCCGAGCCGTTCCAGCGGTCCCTCATAGCCGGCCAGCGCTGGAATGGTGGCCAGTGCCGCGCGTGCTATCTCATCCGCCATCGCCTCGATCCCCCTTCACGCCTTTATTATCGCGGCGACGGTTCCACAGTTTTCGCCGTTTGGCTATCATCCCGTGACAGGCAAAGAGTCGGGCGAGCGGCAATGGCACACAGCAAGCAGAACACTGCGCTCGGCGCGGCCTATGCGGCAAAGCGACCCGAGGAGGTGGCGGCGCTCTACGACAGCTGGTCCGACACCTACGATGCCGACATGTCGACCGCCGGCTATCGCCATCCGACGATCTGCCTCGCTCTGCTCGCCCGCCATCTGCCCCGCGGGGCAGCCCCGCTTCTCGATGCCGGCGCCGGCACCGGGCTCAGCGGCGAATGGCTTGCCATCACCGGCTACCCGCAAGTCGAGGCGCTCGACATTTCCGAGGGCATGCTGGCCAAGGCGGCGGCCAAGGGTATCTATTCGGCGCTTCACTGCCTGGCGCTCGGCGGGCCGCTGCCTTTCGCGGACAATGCCTATGCCGGAATCGTCTCGGCCGGTGTCTTCACTTCGGGCCATGTCGGCGCCGAAGGACTGGACGAGCTGATCCGCATCTGCCGGCCGGGCGGCGCGATCGTGCTGACGGTCAAGAACACGCTGTGGGAGGCGGGCTTTGCCGCGCGCATCGCCGAATTGGAGGCGCAAGGCGTCGTCACGCGCGACGAGGAGACGGCGCCCTATGTCTCCATGCCGGGCGAGGCCGATACCGTGCCCAGCCGAGGTCTTGTCCTGCGCGTCATCTGATCGAGACTGGAGAAGGCCTAAGCCCTGATCCTTTCTCCCGCCGGATCATACAGCGGCTCGAGATGGATCTTTGCCCGCGTACGTTCCATCGCCACCACCAGCTCGTAGTCGCCGGAGGCGAGGAAGTCGTCGCTTATGCCCTCGGCATTGCGCACATAGCCGAAGCCGACATTCTTGGCCACCGTATAGCCATAACCGCCGCTGGTGAGATAACCGACCGGCGCGCCGTTGCGCAGGATCGTCTCGCGACCGACCAGCACGATCTCCGGATCGTCGACCGTGAAGCCGGCAAAGCGTTTCTTCGGCGCGTCGCCATTGACCTTCTCAAGTGCCCGCCGGCCGACGAAATCGGTGTTCTTCCTCAGCTTCACCGCCCAGCCAAGGCCGGCCTCCCGAGGCGTGTCGTTGGGCGTGATGTCCGAGCCCCAGGCGCGATAACCCTTTTCCAGCCTGAGCGATTCCAGCGCCCGGTAGCCGACCGGGCGGATGTCGTATGTCTTGCCCGCCACCATCAGCGCGTCGAAGATCTCGCCGGTTGCCGTGATCGGCACATGCAATTCCCAGCCGAGTTCGCCGACATAGGTGACGCGTAGCGCACGAATTGTATGGCCGGCAATGGCGAACTCGCGCGCATGGCCGAATGGGAAGGCGGCGTTCGACACATCCGCGTCGGTCACTGCTGAAAGCACGTCGCGGGAACGCGGTCCCATCAGCGACAGCGTGCCGAAATCCTCGGTGACGTCGCTGAAGGTGACGTCGAGATCCTTGCCGACATGGTCGTCAATCCACGCGAAATCATGCGTGCGGAAACCTGTGCCGGTGACGATGTAGAACTCTTCTTCGCCAAGCCGCGCCACGGTCAGATCGGCCTCGATGCCGCCGCGCGTGTTGAGAAGCTGCGTGTAGGTCAGCCGGCCGACCGGCTTGGCGACATCGTTGGCGCAGATCCAGTCCAGCGCCTTCTGCGCATCCGCGCCGGTCATCTCGTATTTGGCGAAGGACGACTGGTCGAAAATGCCGACCTTCTCGCGCACATGCCTGTGCTCCTCGCCAACCGCCGAGAACCAGTTCGGCCGGCCCATCGAATAGATGTCTTCCGGTTTGCTGCCCTCGGACGCGAACCAGTTCGGCCGTTCCCAGCCGAGTTTCGAGCCGAACACAGCGCGATGCATCTTCAGCCGCTCATAGAGCGGCGAAACAATGCGCGGCCGTCCCGACAGGTACTCCTCATGCGGGAAACCAATCGTGTAGTGCTTGCCATAGGCTTCCAGCGTGCGGTCGCAGACCCATTGCCGGTCGCGGTGCAGGCCGGAAAACCGCCTGATGTCGACCACCCATAGATCGAGCGGCGCTTCGCCATCGACCACCCATTGCGCCAGCACCCAGCCAGCGCCGCCGCCGGAGGCGATGCCGAAGGCGTTGAAGCCGGCGCCGACGAACATGTTGGCGCATTCAGGCGCCGTGCCGAGGATGAAATTGCCGTCCGGGGTAAAGCTTTCCGGACCGTTGATCATCTGCTTGACGCCGACGGTCTCCAGCGCCGGAACGCGCGCAATCGCCTGGCTCATATGCTGCTCGAAATGATCGTAGTCGTCGTCGAACAGACGGAATTCCCAGTCGTTCGGAACGTCGCCCCCGGGGAGATCAGTCATCCAGGCCTGCGGGTTCGGCTCATAGCCGCCCATCACCAGCCCGCCGACCTCTTCCTTGAAGTAGGTACGGCGGTCGGGGTCGCGGATGGTCGGCGCGTCGGTCGCCAGGCCCTCGATCTTCTCGGTGATGATGTACTGGTGCTTCACCGGCTGCAGCGGCACGTTGATGCCGGCCATGGCACCCACCTGCCTTGCCCATTGCCCGGCGCAGTTCACCACCTTGTCGCAGGCAATATCGCCTTTGCTGGTCTTCACCGCGGTGATGCGTCCGTCCTTCATCTCGAAGCCGGTGACGCGGACATCCTCGAACAGTTTCGCGCCATGCATGCGTGCGCCCTTGGCCAGCGACTGCGTAATGTCGGACGGGCTTGCCTGTCCGTCGGTCGGCAGCCAGTTAGCGCCGGCGAGATCACCGGTCTCGAGCAGCGGCCACATTGCCTTGACCTCGGCCGGCGACAGCAACTGCATGTCCATGCCGAAGCTTTTGGCCGTCGTCGCCAGCCTTTTGTATTCGGTCCAGCGGTCGGCATTGGTGGCCAGCCTGAGGCATCCGGTCATCTTCCAGCCGGTGGCGAGACCGGTTTCGGCCTCCAGCCCCTTGTAGAGCTCGACTGAGTATTTGAGCACGCGGGTGATCGAAGCCGACGAGCGCAACTGCCCTACAAGGCCTGCCGCATGCCAGGTCGAGCCCGAGGTCAGCTTGCCCTGTTCCAGCAGCACGACATCGGCCTTGTGGTCGCGCGCCAGATGATAGGCCGTCGAACAGCCGATGATGCCGCCGCCGATGACGACGATCCCGGCATGGCTGGGCAAGGTCATGTCAGTATCCCGTATTTTGTCCGGTAGTTTTCCAGCGCCGCTTCCAGCCGCGTCAGGTTTTCCTCGGTATAGGCGATGTAGTCGATGCCCGGCGCGTCGAGGTAGAGTTCGGAGACCATGCTCCACATCGCCTCGCGCAGCAGCGAGGCGCATTGCATGGCCGCATGCGAGCGGCGGATCGCTTCGTCCGGCTCCTTCATGAAGTAAGCCGTGAGCAGGGCGAAGGATTCCTGGTCGCTCAGGCCGGCATTCGAGGCAGCCCCAGCAAGGTCGAACATAGCGGTGTTGAAGCCGGCATATTCGAAGTCGATCAGCCACAGCCTGCTGCCGTCGTCGAGAATGTTGGCCGGCAAAAGATCGTTGTGACCGAAGACGATCGGCAGCAGCTTCTGTGCCCGCTCGAGCTCGTCCGCCAGCGTCAGGAGATAGGGCAGGTCGCCCCGCTTGCGGCTGCCGCCTTCCTCCAGCGTGCGCGCATAGTCGCGGATGACGTGGAACACCCAGAACATGAAGCCGGCGCCGGAGATGTGGTTGGGCATCTCGCGGTGGAAACCGCGCATCAGGGCCGCGACGCGGCCGATGTTGGCGCGCACGTCTTCGGCCGTATAGGTCCTGGCGCCCAGATATTCCGTCACCATGATGCCCGGCTCTGCATAGCGGACTGCAGGTGCGAAGCCGGCGGCATGGGCCGCCCGTGATGTCATAACTTCGCGCTCGCGAAAGACGTGGTGGAAAGGATAGTCCTGGCCGAAGCGAACGACATGCCGCCCGGCCGCGTCCTTGACCACATAGTTGGCGTTGCTGAGGCCGCCCGGCAGCGGCGCAATCTCGATGCTGCCGGTCCAGCAAGGCAGGGCGCGGATGCGGTCTTCGGCAATCACGGGATCATCCCTGGTTCGGCTGACCTTCGACAAAGCGCCGCACATAGCGCAACGCTGGCGGGGAGAAACACAAAAACCTCGTCGGTGCGGGACGCCGGGTCATTATCCCGCACCGCACCGACGAGCCCCTTTTGGCCAGGTATTTGAGCCCCCGGCATCCGCCCCCGCGGATCTGAAAATTCCTTGCGCAGGCCCGTTCCAGACGGTCTGGCCGGTGCGTTTGCGTGCGGCTCGGCATCAACCTCCAGTGGCAGTTCTGAGCCTGTCACGCAATTGATCTCACGCCAGTGCTGACCGGCTGTCAATGAAAAGCTGTGACTTTTTTTGGGTGTTTTGCCCGAAAACATAAGCAATTCCTTTAAAAACGTTTGAATTGCCTTAGAATCGGTCAGCAGCGCAAGTCCCCGGGAAAGCCGCATGGTCCACTCGAAACGGCATGGCGAGATCCTGCGCCTCCTGCAGGAGGAGGGCACCGTCAGCATCGCCAGCCTGGCCGACCGTTTGGGGGTGTCTCTGGAAACCGTGCGGCGCGACGTCAAGCCGCTCACCGGCGACGGTTCCGTCCTCAAGATGCATGGCGCCATCGGCCTGCCGTCACTGGTCGGCGAGGCGCCGTTCGAGCGGCGCATGCGTGACAACGCCGACGCCAAGCGCCTCATCGCCCGCATGGTCGCCGCCACCATCCGCGACGGCGAATCGATCATGCTCGACACCGGCACGACGACGTCGTTCCTCGCCCGCGAGCTGCTCGGTCACCGGCGGCTGACGGTGGTCACCAATTCGTCCGACATCGCCCGCACTTTGGCCACCATCAATGGCAACAAGGTCTATATGGCCGGCGGCGAACTGCGCAGCGATTCCGGCGCGGCCTTCGGCGCCTCGGCCATCGAATTCGTCAGCCGCTTCTCCGTCAGCCACGCGGTGATCTCCATCGGCGCCGTCGACGCCGTGGCGGGCGTCATGGACTATGACCTGGATGAAGCCGAGTTCGCCCGCATGGTGCTGTCGCGCGGCCAGCGTTCCCTCGTCATCACGGACCACTCTAAGTTCGGCCGCCAGGGGCTGGTCCAGGTCTGCGGCTTCGACGGCTTTTCCGAACTCGCCACCGACCACCCACCGCCGCACGACATAGCCGCCGCCCTTGCCGAGTCCGGCGCGCGGCTGAGCATTGCGAGCGCCGAAGCCGGGTTCTGATACCCCGGCCACTTCCCAGCGCGGCCTTCGTCGTGCTTAGTCCGGCCATGGCCTTCACCATCCGCCAACTGCAGTTCTTCGTCGCCGTCGCCGAGCAAGGCACGGTGTCGGGCGCCGCCCAGAACCTGTCGATCTCGCAATCCTCGGTCACCGAGGCGATCAAGGAGCTTGAGAGTGATCTCGGCGTCGAGCTGTTCGAGCGCCATCCGCGCGGCCTCAACATCACCCACAAGGGCCACCAGTTCCTGCGCCACGCGACCAAGATCCTGGCCGATGTGTCCGATGCGCGGCGCGCCTTCTTCGGCGACCAAATGGTGGCCGGCGGCCGCCTGCAGCTCGGCGTCACCTCGCTGGTCGCCGGCTATGTGCTCTCCGACCTTCTCGCCCGCTACCGTCGCGCCTATCCGGGCGTCGAGGTCTCGGCCATCGAGGACAATGGCGATTACCTTGAACACCTGCTGATCGGCGGCAAGCTCGACATCGCCGTCATGGTTACCTCGAACCTGCGCGACCGCACCGCACTGCAGTCGGAAATCCTCGAGGTCTCGGCCTACCGCTTGTGGGTGCCGCTCAGCCACAAGCTGGCCAGCGCCGACATCATCGGCATCGGCGACATCGCCGGCGAACCGCTGATCATGCTCACCGTCGACGAGATCGAGGAGAACACCGGCAAGCTTTTGGTGGCGATTGGCGCCAAGCCTCATGTTGCCTTCCGCACCCGCTCGGTCGAAGCGGTACGCAGCCTGGTTGCCACAGGTGCCGGCGTGGCGCTGCTGCCTGACCTCGTCTACCGGCCGTGGTCGCTGGAAGGCGACCGTATCGAATCGCGCGACATTTCCGGCACTCTGCCCGTGGTCCAGGTCGGCATGGTCTGGCGCCGCGGTTCCAGCCTGCCGCAGGCGGCGCGCGACTTCATCGGCCTTGCCCAGTCGCAGCGCACGGTCCGCCAGCGGCCCTGACAAGGCCCGGCCTCGACCTATCGGTAAAACCGATATCGACTTTCTGATAAATGAATTTGCGAAACCGGAAATTTCGCCGCACCTTTCATTTCAGGGACCAAAGCCGCCGCGAGAGTGCGGCCCCTAAAATGGGAGATCGACGATGAATTCATTCCTGAAGTCATGCACTGCATTGACGGTTGCGCTGACCTTCTCCGGCCAGGCCATCGCCCAGGTCAAGGAGCTCGGCAAGGGCGAGGGCGAGGTCAATATCGTCGCCTGGCCGGGCTATATCGAGCGCGGCGAAACCGACAAGGGCTATGACTGGGTGACGTCCTTCGAGAAGGACACCGGCTGCAAGGTCAACGTCAAGACAGCCAACACGTCGGACGAAATGGTGTCGCTGATGAATGAGGGTGGCTTCGATCTGGTCACGGCCTCGGGGGATGCCTCGCTGCGGCTCGTCGCCGGCAAGCGCGTGCAGCCCATCAACACCGATCTCGTCCCGAGTTGGAAGACGGTCGACGACCGGCTGAAGGATGCGCCCTGGTTCACGGTCGACAAGGTGCATTACGGCGTTCCCTACCAGTGGGGTCCGAACGTGCTGATGTACAACACCGAAGTCTTCAAGGAAGCGCCCAAGAGCTGGAACGTCGTCTTCGAGGCGATGGACCTGCCCGACGGCAAGCCGAACAAGGGCCGCGTCCAGGCCTATGACGGACCGATCCACATCGCCGACGCAGCCAACTATTTGATGTTCCACAAGCCGGAACTCGGCATCAAGGATCCCTACGAGCTGACCGAGGACCAGTACAAGGCCGCACTCGACCTGCTGCGCGTCCAGCGCACGCTGGTTGGCCGCTACTGGCACGACGCCGCCATCCAGGTCGACGATTTCCAGAACGAGGGCGTCGTGGCCTCGGGCTCGTGGCCCTACCAGGTCAACACGCTGGTCGCCGCCAAGAAGCCGGTCTCTTCGACCATCCCCGAGGAAGGCGTCACCGGCTGGGCCGACACCACCATGATGGAGGCCGACGCGGCCCATCCGAACTGCGCCTATATGTGGCTCGAGCATTCGCTGTCGCCGAAAGTGCAGGGCGATGTCTCGGCCTGGTTCGGCTCGCTGCCCGTGGTGCCCGCCGCCTGCAAGGGCAATGAACTGCTTGGCGAAGAAGGCTGCAAGACCAACGGCTACGACAATTTCGACAAGATCAAGTTCTGGAAGACGCCGGTGTCGAAATGCGCCAGCGAAAACAACCAGTGCGTGCCTTATTACCGCTGGGTGTCGGACTATATCGGCGTCATCGGCGGCCGGTGATTTCGCCCATTGCCCTACCCTTTGTGGGGAGGGCCAACGCGTAACGTTGGGGTGGGGTCAGCGAGGTGGGGGGATTCTCGGCAAGTCTTGCCAGATCACCCCCACCCGCGACTTCGCGCGACCTCCCCATAAGGGGCGCGCAGTTCGCTGGCCCCGCCCGCAATCCGTGGCGGCGCTGGCGATATCGACAAATCAACCGGCAACAGACTGACAGCCCATGACCTCCGCCGTCTCCTTCCAAAAAGTCTCCCGCCATTTCGGCAGCGTGCGCGCCGTCGATGCGGTCGATCTCGACATCGCGCCGGGCGAATTCTTCGCCATGCTCGGCCCGTCCGGGTCCGGCAAGACCACCTGCCTGCGACTGATTGCCGGTTTCGAGCAGCCGACCGCGGGCTCGATCTCGATTTTCGGCGAGCGTGCAGAGGGCGTCCCGCCCTATCGCCGCAACGTCAACACCGTCTTCCAGGACTATGCGCTGTTCCCGCATCTCAACGTGCTCGACAATGTCGCCTACGGGCTGATGGTCAAGGGCATCGGCAAGCTGGCACGGCAAAAGGCGGCCGAAGAGGCGCTGTCGCTGGTGCGGCTGCCGGGCTATGGTGCGCGTCGGCCGGGTCAGCTTTCCGGCGGCCAGCGCCAGCGCGTCGCGCTGGCGCGTGCCCTGGTCAACCAGCCCAAGGTGCTGCTGCTCGACGAGCCGCTCGGCGCGCTTGATCTCAAGCTGCGCGAGAACATGCAGGACGAGCTGAAATCGCTGCAGAAGGCGCTTGGCATCACCTTCGTCTTCGTCACCCACGACCAGGGCGAGGCGCTGTCCATGGCCGATCGCGTCGCCGTCTTCAACGACGGCAAGATCATGCAGATCGGCACGCCGGAGGATATCTACCAGCGGCCGAAGACGCGCTTCGTCGCCGATTTCGTCGGCTCCTCCAACGTGCTGCCGCCGGATTTCGTCCAGCGCTATTCCGGCCAGCACCGCTGGGGCAGCCTGCGCCCCGAATCCATCCGCGTCGGCCGCGGGGCCAAGGGCGACGGCGTTGCCGCCCGTCTCGTCTCGACCAATTATCTCGGCGCTACGACAAGGCTGGCGCTCGATGCCGACGGGCTGAGGCTGCACGCCATCGTGCCGGCAGGCACTGCGATGCCGGAGGAAGGTGAAGCGGTCGTGCTCACCTTCAATCGCGAACATCTGCATCTGATGGACGAGCCGACATGACCCTTGACGCTGCCATGCCGCGCACCACCGCCCCCGCCATCCTGCCGGGAAGCGGCGGCCTGCGCGGCACGCTGTCCGACCTTTTCTGGCGCCGGCCGCAACTCCTGCTTTTGCTCATGCTGCTGCCGCCGGTGCTGTGGCTTGGCATCGTCTATATCGGCTCGCTGTTTGCGCTCTTGCTGCAGAGCTTCTTCTCGATCGACGAGTTCTCCGGCCTGATCAACCGCGAGTTCACGCTGAAGACCTATGGCGACCTGTTCCAGGCCGCCAATCTCGACATCATCCTGCGCACGGTGACGATGGCGGCGCTGGTCACGCTGGCTTCGGCGATCATCGCCTTCCCCATCGCCTACTATGCGGCGCGCTATGCGCGCGGCCGCTGGAAGGCCCTGTTCTATCTCGGCGTCATGCTGCCGCTGTGGTCGAGCTATCTGGTCAAGATCTATGCCTGGAAGCTGATCCTCGCCAAGGAAGGCATCCTCACCTGGCTGCTCGCCAAGCTGCACCTCCTGTGGCTGCTCGATGGCTGGCTGTCGCTGCCGATTGTCGGCGGCAATTCGCTGTCGGTGTCCTTCACCGGCACCTTCATCGTTTTCGTCTATGTTTGGCTGCCATTCATGATCCTGCCCGTTCAGGCCGCCCTCGAGCGCGTGCCCGGCAATCTGGTCGAGGCCTCGTCCGATCTCGGCGCCTCGCCCGGCCAGACCTTCCGCAACGTGCTGTTTCCGCTGGCGCTGCCCGGCATCGTTGCCGGCTCGATCTTCACCTTCTCACTGACATTGGGCGACTATATCATCCCGCAGATCATCGGCACGTCACGGCTGTTCATCGGCCAGGCCGTCTATTCGCAGCAAGGCACTGCCGGCAACATCCCGCTCGCCGCCGCTTTCACCGTGGTGCCGATCGTCATCATGGGCTTCTATCTGTGGGGCGCCAAGCGCATGGGAGCCTTCGATGCGCTCTGACCGCGGCCCGTCGGCCCCTCTCGGACTGAAGATCGCCGCTGCCTGCGGCCTGCTCTTCCTGCATCTGCCGATCCTACTGATCTTCGTCTATGCGTTCACGACCGAAGAGAAAAGCTTCGTCTGGCCGCCGCCGGGGCTGACCACGCAATGGTTCGCCGTCACCTGGAATCGTCCGGATGTGTGGGAAGCGCTTTCGCTGTCGGTCCGCGTCGCGGCCATCTCCACGGCCATCGCGCTGGTGCTGGGCACGCTATGCGCCGCCGCTGTCTCGCAGACGCGCTTCTTCGGCCGTGAAACCATTTCGCTGCTGGTCATCCTGCCGATCGCGCTACCCGGCATCATCACCGGCATCGCGCTGCGTTCGGCTTTTTCGCTGGCCGACATCCCGTTCTCGTTCTGGACGATCGTGCTCGGCCACGCCACCTTCTGCGTGGTCGTCGTCTACAACAATGCCGTCGCCCGTTTCCGTCGTACCTCAGGCTCGATGATCGAAGCCTCGATGGATCTCGGCGCCGATGGCTTCCAGACCTTCCGGCATGTCGTGTTGCCCAACATCGCCACGGCTCTGCTAGCCGGCGGCATGCTGGCCTTCGCCCTTTCTTTTGACGAAGTCATCGTCACCACCTTCACCGCCGGCCAGCAGCAGACCGTGCCGATCTGGATGCTGGAGGAACTGATCCGTCCCCGCCAGCGCCCCGTCACCAATGTCGTGGCCATGGTCGTGGTGCTGGTGACGCTGCTGCCCATACTTCTTGCCTATTACCTGACCCGCGACGGCGACCAGATCGCCGGTTCGGGCAAATAACCCAAAGAATAAGGGAGAGATTTCCATGGACACCCAGATGCTGATCGGCTCGATCTTCGACAAGGGCACCGAGACCGAGGAGCCGATCCTCAATCCAAAGACCGGGGCGACCATTCTCAACCTGCCGGAAGCCAGCCCGGCGCAGATCGAGGCGGCAGTGGCTGCGGCGGAAAAAGCGTTCGTCTTGTGGTCGCGCACCACGCCGGCGCAGCGCTCAGGCTATCTGCTGAAGATCGCCGATCGCATCGAGGCCGAAGCGCAAGAATTCGCCGCGCTCGAGGCGTTGAATTGCGGCAAGCCTATCAATGCCGTGCTCAATGACGAGATCCCGGCGATCGTCGACTGCTACCGCTTCTTTGCCGGCGCTGTCCGCTCCATGCCAGGCGTGGCCGCCGGCGAATATCTGCCCGGCCACACCTCGATGGTCCGCCGTGACCCGATCGGTATCGTCGCCTCGATCGCACCGTGGAACTATCCGCTGATGATGATGGCATGGAAGCTGGCGCCGGCGATCGGCGGCGGCAACACCGTCGTCTTCAAGCCGTCCGAGCAAACGCCGCTGACGGCGCTAAAGCTGGCCAAGATCCTCGCCGATGTCCTGCCGGAAGGCGTCGTCAATGTCGTGCTCGGCCGTGGCGATAGCGTCGGCAACACGCTGATCAACCATGCCAAGGTCAATATGATCTCGATCACCGGTGACGTCGCCACCGGCAAGAAGGTGCTGCAGGCCGCCGCCAAGTCGGTCAAGCGCACGCATCTCGAACTCGGCGGCAAGGCGCCAGTCATCGTCTTCGACGACGCCGATCTCGGCGCCGTGGTCAACGGCCTGCGCGCCTTCGGCTACTACAATGCCGGCCAGGACTGCACCGCTGCCTGCCGCATCTATGCCGGCAGGAAGATATACGACAAGCTCGTCGCCGATCTCTCCTCGGCCGTTTCGACCATCAAATACAACCGCCCCGACGACACAGAGAACGAGATCGGGCCGCTGATCTCGCGCCGCCAACGCGACCGCGTCTCCAGCTTCGTCGAGCGCGCCTCGGAACTGAAACACATCGAGATCACCACCGGCGGCAAGCCGGGCGAGGGCTCGGGTTTCTTCTACCAGCCGACGGTCGTTGCCGGCGCGCTGCAGGAAGACGAGATCGTGCGCCGCGAAGTGTTCGGTCCGGTCGTTTCGATCACACGCTTCTCCGAGGTCGACGAGGCCGTGAACTGGGCCAATGACAGCGACTACGGGCTGGCGTCGTCGGTGTGGACGAAGGACGTCTCGCGCGCCATGGCAACGGCAGCCCGCCTGCAATACGGCTGCACCTGGATCAACACCCATTTCATGCTGACCAACGAGATGCCGCATGGCGGAGTGAAGCAGTCGGGCTACGGCAAGGACATGTCGCTCTACGCGCTTGAGGACTACACCGCCGTGCGGCATGTGATGGTGGCGCATGGGTGAGGAGTGGTCCGCGTAGCGGACGAAAAGCCAACGATTTGGCTTTTCGAACGACGAACGCCCGGAGCCATAGCGGAGGGCCGGGAGCCCGTCGCAGCACCTTCCCTTCTCCGCTTGTAAGGTGAGAGGGGAAGGGCCGCAGCTTACGCTGCCTTGTCGCGCACCTGATAATCCTTCACCGCGGCAAACCGGATCGCCTTCCAGCGCTCGGCTTCGTAGTTGAGCGAGAAGGCGTGCTGGGCCAAAAACACCGGGTCGTTGTCGAGATCGCGAGCGATGTCGCCGCGATGCGCCTCGATGAAACGCTGGACCTCGGCCTTGTCGTCGGACGATATCCAGCGGCAGACGGAAAAGCGCGACATCTCGAAATCGACGGGCAGCGTGTATTCGAAGTTCAGCCGTTCCTTCAGCACGTCGAGCTGCAGCGCGCCGACGACGCCGACGATGGCCGGTGAGCCGTCCTCCGGTGAAAACAGCTGCACGACGCCTTCTTCGGCCATCTGGTGCAGCGCTTCCTTGAGCTTCTTGGCCTTCATCGCGTCGCCGAGGCGAACGCGGCGCAGGATTTCCGGAGCGAAATTAGGCACGCCGCGGAACAGGATCTCCTCGCCCTCGGTCAGTGTATCGCCGATGCGCAGCGTGCCATGGTTGGGAATGCCGACGACGTCGCCGGCAAAAGCCTCGTCGGCGGTGACGCGCGTGCGGGCGAAGAAGAATTGCGGCGCCGACAGGCTCATCGGCTTGCCGGTACGCACCAGTCTGGCCTTCATGCCGCGCTCAAGCTTGCCCGAGCAGACGCGCACGAAAGCGATGCGGTCGCGGTGGTTCGGGTCCATGTTGGCCTGGATCTTGAAGACGAAGGAGGTCATCTTGTCCTCGGTCGCCTCGACCTTGCGGCTGTCGGCCTCCTGGGCGCGCGGCGGCGGCCCGAAGGCGCCAAGCGCCTCGATCAGGTCGCGCACGCCGTAGTTGCGCAGCGCCGAGCCGAAATAGACCGGCGTCAGATGGCCCTCGCGGAAAGCATCGATGTCGAGCGGGCGGCAGGCTTCGCGCGCCAGTTCCAGTTCCTCGATGAAGGCCTCGCGCTCATTGTCCGGCAACAGACCGGCGACGCGGTTGGAATCGGGACCGTTGACCGGCGTGCGCTCCTTCTCCTCGTCGCCCCTGCGCACGGCATTCAGCGCCAAATGATAGGTACCGGAAAAAGTCTTGCCGCGGCCGATCGGCCAGGTGATCGGGGCGGTATCCAGCGCCAGCTTCTGCTCGATTTCGTCGAGGATCTCGAACGGATCGCGGCTTTCGCGGTCCATCTTGTTGACGAAGGTGATGATCGGGATGTCGCGCAGCCGGCAGACCTCGAACAGTTTCAGCGTGCGCGGTTCGATGCCCTTGGCGGCATCGATGACCATGACGGCGCTGTCCACCGCCGACAGGGTGCGGTAGGTGTCGTCGGCGAAATCCTCGTGGCCGGGCGTATCCAAGAGGTTGAAGACATTGTCCTCATATTCGAAGGTCATCACCGAGGTGACGACCGAAATGCCGCGCTCGCGCTCGATCTTCATCCAGTCGGACCGGGTCTGGATGCGGTCCTTCTTGGCCTTGACCTCGCCGGCAAGCTGAATGGCGCCGCCGAACAGCAGCAGCTTTTCGGTGAGCGTGGTCTTGCCGGCGTCGGGGTGGGCGATGATCGCGAAAGTGCGGCGGCGCGATACCGCCTGTTCGATGTCTTCAGCCAATTTTTGGAATCCTGTCTGTGGCGCGGGCTTCTAGCAGCGCTTTCCCGGCCTGTCGACGGTTTTGGGCGGATGGGCCCCGACCGCGCTTGAGCTTGGACCGCCGCAATGGCATCAGGGAGCTCAATTCGGAGTGAGTTCAGCATTGAGCAAAGCGAAGGAAGTCATCGTCATCGGCGCCGGCATCATCGGCGCCTCCATCGCCTGGCATCTGGCCAAGGCCGGAGCGCGGGTGACGGTGATCGCAGATAGCGGCGCCGGCGGTGTCGCGACACCGAATTCCTTTGCCTGGATCAATGCCAGTTGGGGCAATCCGGAGATCTATTTCCGGCTGCGCACCTTCGCGATGGCCGAATGGACGCGGCTGGCAAGGGACCTGCCCGGCCTGCCGCTGGCCTGGTGCGGCAGCCTGTGCTGGGACATGCCGGTGGACAGGCTGGAAGCGCATGCCGCCGAGCATTCGTCCTGGGGCTATGGCGTCGAGCGTATCGGCCGCGAACAAGCGGCGCGCATCGAACCCAATCTCGTAGAGCCTCCCGACTTCGCCCTCCATGTCGCCGAGGAAGGCGTGGCCGAACCGGTCGCCACCGCGAAAGCGCTGCTGGCCGATGCCGAACGGCGCGGCGCGAGAATGATGGTCGGAGCCGTCACCGCCCTGGTGCACAGCAATGGCAAGGTCACCGGCGTGGCGATTTCGGGGCAACGGATTGCCGCGGACGAGGTGGTGATCGCTGCCGGCGCCGGTGCTCCGGCCATCGCCGCGACGACCGGGATCAACCTGCCGATCGAAACGCCGGCCGGCCTGATCGCCCACTCGCGCCCGTACAAAAAGCTGCTCAACGGCCTGGTGATGGGCGAGCCGCTGCATATGCGCCAGACGCTGGAGGGCCGCATCATTGCCGGATCCGATTTCGGCGGCGGCGATCCCGGCATGGACCCCGAAGCCACCGCGCGGGATCTGTTCACGACGGCGAAGAGCATGCTGCGCGGTGCCGACGGGCTGGAGCTGGATTTTCACACGATCGGTTACCGGCCAACGCCCATCGACGGTTTTCCAATCATCGGCCGCGCCGACGGCGTCGCCGGCCTCTACGTCGCGGTCATGCATTCCGGCATCACGCTGGCGCCGGCTGTCGGTCTGTTTGCCACCCGCGAAATCCTCGACGGCGAGCGTGATCCGCTGCTTGCGCCCTATGGGCTTGGCCGCTTCGCTCAATAGCCCGGCGGGCGGCGAAAGCCGCCGGTGAGCGGTTCGATTGCCTTGGCGATGCCGAGCAGCCGCGATTCCGACCAGCGCTTGCCGACTAGCTGCAGGCCGATGGGCAAGCCATTGCTGTCCTGTCCGCAGGGCATCGACAGTGCCGGATGGCCGGAATAGTTGAAGACCGCGCCATAGGCGGGCAGGATCCAGTAGCTTTGCTGCTTGCCATCCACATTGATCGGCGTTCCCGGTTCGCAATGCGGAAACGCCGTGCACATCGCGACCGGGCACAGCAAGGCATCGCAGTCCACGAAGAAGCGGTCCCAGGCGAGGATCGAGCGGTCGCGGCGGGCGAGCGCCTCGAACCAGCGGGAGACAGTCGAAGGCTGCTCGGGCGATTCCGGCTGCGCTGCCTCCAGCATCATGCCGATCAGTTCGCCGCCCTGTTCCAGATCGTCGTGCAGGTCGAGCTTAGGCAGTTTGGCTTCTTCGACGGTGGCACCCTCGCCCTGCAACTGGCGGGCAAGGTTTTCGACGGTAGCGCTGATCTCGCCGGCCACCGGAAAGCCGGGAAAGGTAGCCGCGATGGCGATGCGCAGCGATTTGAGGTTGAGCGTCTCCATGGGCTCGACCGGCACCGGCGCGAGGTCGGTGTCGCTTCCGTCCGGTCCGGCGATGATCTGGTGGATCAAAGCCAGGTCCTCGACGGTCCGCGCCAGCGGGCCGAGACAAGACATCAGCCGCACGCTGCGCGCAGCGCCGCCGGGATCGGGAAAGGCGCCGGCCAGCGAGATTCGATGCTCGGTCGGCTTCAGGCCGTAGACGCCGCAGAAGCTGGCAGGCAGGCGGATCGAATCCTGCATGTCGGTGCCGACCTCGAACGGCGTCATGCCCGTTGCGACCGCCGCGGCCGCGCCGCCGCTGGAGCCGCCGGCGGTACGGTCGAGGTTCCACGGGTTGCCGGTGCGGCCGAACAGCGGATTGTCCGACTGCCAATCACCCAGCATCGTCGCGACATTGGTCTTGCCGACAAGAACGCCACCAGCTGTCTTAAGCCGCACAACGACTGGGCTGTCCGCCTTCGCCGTGTAGTCGGCGAAAGGCGGGAAGCCGACCGTGGTCTTCATGCCTGCCGTTTCGTGCATGTCCTTCAGCGTGAAGGGCACGCCATGCAACGGGCCGAGGGCGTCGCCGCGCGCCAATACTGCGTCGGCCTCTTTCGCACGCTCGCGGGCCCCTTCCCTGTCAAGAATGACGACCGCGTTGACCGCTCCGTTGTGCCGGTCGATCTGCGCCAGATGCACCTCCAGCGCTTCGACGGCGGAGATATTTCGTGCGGCGATCGCGGCAGCGAGTTTGATGGTGGAGGAAAAGGCGAGGTCCATGACAATACTCCGGCTGGCGGCCGCGCTTGTCCATCAAGATGGCGGGCTGCGGCTCGGCTTCAAGCGAAGTTCAGCATGGGAGGGCGTTGTGGCGCTTGATTGGTATTGCGCTGGATCCGTCGAGGTCGACGCGCTACGGCGCCCCCCCTGTCCTGCGGGCGTGGCGGCAATTTGCAATTAGACGACGAGTGCCAGCTTGGCCGACGCGGGCGCGAAGGCACGAATGGCCATGCCATCGCTGCCGATGGTGACGAAGCTCGATGGCGGGATCGCCTGCCAGTCGCCGCCGTCGCGGTCGAAGGGCTCCGACACGATGCAGCGGCCGCCACCATTGCGGAAGATGGAGGTGTAGAGCGTCGGCGCGTGGACGTCGGTCGCGTAGCGCACGGCGTAGAGCGCCTGCCCATCCGAAAAAGCGGCGGTGAGCCTCAAAGCCGGCTCAAGACCGGCGCGGCGGGAGGCTTCGATGACGCGGCTGGTGGCACGCGACACTGCCCCTTGCGGATCCGCCGAAAGACCCTCGTCGATCATCAAGAGAAAAAAGAGTTCGGAATCGGTGGTGCCCTCGCGCTGGTCGAAAACGGCGTCGGAGAGCGAATTCTCCAGCGCGCGGCGAATCTTTTCGAAGCCGCCGATCTGGCCGTTGTGCATGAACGACCAGTTGCCGGAGATGAACGGGTGGCAATTCATGCGGCTGGTGGCGCCGCCCGTCGAGGCGCGCACATGGGCGAGGAACAGGCCGGATTTGATCTGCCGGCACAGGCTCTTCAGGTTGGGATCCGACCAGGCCGGCAGGATGTCGCGGTAGAGGCCGGGCTCCGGCCGGTCGCCATACCAGGCGAGACCAAAACCGTCGCCATTGGTCGGCGACTTGGCTTCCTGGGCGCAGTGGCTCTGGGCGATCAGCGAGTGGCAGGGCGCCGTGACGATGTCTTCGAGGAAGACCGCTTCACCAAGATAGGCCGCCCACCGGCACATCGCTTCTACCGTCCGTTATGCGCGATCCATCAGAGCCGCCGGCTCCTTGGTCGCGTGCGAGCCTCTGTTGTGCGTCCGCTCGTAGAGTTCGCGGACGATTCGGCTTGCCGTAGTCTCGAACAGAAACGGCAAGAAAGCGTGAACGAGCGCGGCACCCGCAGCCATCGACAGGCGCGAGCAGAACCACGCGGCGAAGGCCATATGGCTGAAATAGCTCTCGCCGACCTTGGCCGGGTGCGAGGTGAAGAGCTTCGAAAGCTGCGTCATGGTGATCCTCCTGCCGGGATAAGCCCCGATGCTGGGTATCCTGCCACGGGCCGAAGGTTCAATGGTCTCAATTTGTCCTTGTCATGACCTACAATTTGGGACATTCATCCCAATATGTCGCAGGAAATCGACGAAATAGACCGAAGATTGCTGGCCGAGCTGCAACGTGACGGCACGCTGTCGGTCGACCAGCTCTCGGAAAGAGTGTCGCTGTCGCGCAATGCCTGCTGGCGACGGGTCAAACGGCTGGAAGAGGACGGCGTCATCACCGGGCGAGTGGCGCTGGTCGATGCCGACAGGGTTGGACTCGGGCTATCGGTGTTCATCCTGATCCGCACCTCCAACCACGATCCCGACTGGCTGCACAAATTCCGGGCCGCGGTGACCGGCTTTCCCGAGATCACCGGCGTCTACCGCATGTCCGGCGATCTCGACTACGTGCTGCGCGCCCGAGTCGCCGACGTGAAGGCCTATGATCGGCTCTACCAGCGGCTGATCGCCAAGGTGCCGCTGTCCGACGTCTCGGCCTCTTTCGTCATGGAAGAGATCAAGGAAACGACGGTCGTGCCTGTGGAACTGCGCTGAACCGGAACCGTCACAAAAGAAAGGAGTTGATAGCCTTGCGGCCGAGTTGACCGAATCGGGATTCGTGCCGATAGGAATGGCTTTATGCGCGCAGCCCTTTATCCCACTTCCGTCATCGGCCCCTCCGTCGGTTTCGTCAGGTTACCCCATGGCGAAGGCCTGCCGCTTCCAGCCTATGAAAGCGCGGGCGCAGCCGGCATGGATCTGCGCGCTGCGGTGCCGGACGACCGTCCGTTGCTGATCCTGCCCGGAAAACGCGCTTTGGTGCCGACCGGGCTGATCCTGGAAATTCCGGAGGGCATGGAAGGCCAGGTTCGGCCACGTTCGGGCCTTGCCTTCAAGCATGGACTTACTGTCCTCAATTCACCGGGCACGGTCGACAGCGACTATCGCGGCGAGGTGAAGGTGCTGCTGATCAACCTCGGCGACGAGGACTTTGCCGTGACGCGCGGCATGCGGATCGCCCAGATCGTCTTTGCGGCGGTGACCCAGGTGGCGATCGAGGAGCGCTCGCTCGCCGGCGGTACAGCGCGCGGCTCTGGCGGATTCGGATCGACCGGCACCGCTTAATGGGAACACCTAAACTCGTCATTTTCGACTGCGACGGGATCTTGGTCGATACCGAGAACCTTGCCAATCAGCGCCTCGCCGAATGGCTGAGCGCCGCCGGTTTCACAACCACGCTCGAATACTGCCGCAAGCATTTCTCCGGCCGCAGCATGGTCTCGGTGCAGCAGGAGGTCGAGGCGACCGGCGTGAGCCTCGGCGCCGATTTCGTCGAGCGCTGGAATGCAGGCTTGCCGGACCTGTTCGCGCATGGTGTCGAGGCGATCCCTTATGTGCGCGAATTCATCGAGAAAGTGCGGGCGGCCGGCATCGACTACTGCGTCGCCTCTTCGGCGCGGGTGTCGAAGATGCATATCACGCTTGGCCAGACCGGGCTGCTGCCGCTGTTCGAGCACGCCATGTTCTCTTCGACCATGGTCGGGCGCGGCAAGCCGTTCCCGGACCTGTTCCTCCATGCCGCGAAGACGATGGGCTTCGCGCCCGCCGACTGCATCGTCATCGAGGACAGCGTCGCCGGGACCGAGGCCGGCATAGCCGCAGGCATGCGCGTTTTTTCCTATCACGCCGATCCGTATTCCGATCCCGACGGCTTGGCCGAGGCCGGCGGCATCCTGTTCGACGACATGCGCGAACTGGCCGGCCTGGTGCCGATCCACTGAGCTGATTTCGGCCAGCGGACCTTGCTGTATGCCTCGTTTGTCCGTGCTAGCTTGATGCCCGCCAGCCCGGGGCCACGCATGAACCTTTTGCTTCGCTTTGTCCTTTTCTGCCTGTTGCTGCCTTGCCTTGGGGCGACGGCGGGTGCGCAAGGCGTCAGCTTTCCCGATCTGGATACTGCCCTGCCCGGCCAGCAGGATGTCACCTATCTCGACCTTGCCAGAATGGTCATTCCGGATGTGAAGAGAGGTACGGACGGCTTTTATGGCGGCACCTTGCCGATCGATATGCGCCACATCGAGGGTCCGGATAGCGGTGGCTCGCCGCCGCCGACATCGAGCCTCCCCAACGCCGCCGTGCTCGACATCAAGACCGGCGGCAAGGACCGGCTGACGATGCTGTTCGACCTCGGCGACTCTCCCGACAGCGCCGAAGGCTTTGCGGTGCTGGCACTCTACGATCTCAGCGGCAAACCGAAACTGCTCGACGCCGTCAATGTCGCCGTCGACAGGAGCAGCTATTTCCGTGAACCGAACAGACTTTCGCTTGGCGCCGGCGACGATGCCGTCGTCACCATGAGCACGCATTTCAACTCGAACCAGGGCTATGTTGGCACAGCACTGATCATGGTCCGCGACGACCGCTTCCAGCTGATCGACATGATCTACACGTTCGATGAAAATGTCTGCGCCTACAGGCGCACGCAACACCTGGCGTTTCAGACAAGTGGCGACAATCAACCCTATGCGGCGATCAAGGTGACGGTCACCGACGCCACCGTGCCCGGCGAGGAGGATTGCGGGGAAGCTCGGTCGGAGGCTTCCTCGCACGATATCTCGGTCACCTATAACTGGGACAAGGTGGTGTCGCGCTACGTGAAGGACTCCGACGCGTTCGAGCGTTTGTCAGCAGAGAACGCCAAACGCTTCTGACCCAAACGCATTCGTTTGCCCGGCGGAAACCGGCACGATAGACTCCGCATCACAATTCCGTATCTGAAGGAAACTCTTCATGGACAAGGGCAAGATCTTTCGCGACCTGCATGCCTCGACCTTCGTCATGCCCAACCCCTGGGATGTCGGCACGACGAAGCTTCTCGCCTCGTTCGGCTTCAACGCGCTGGCGACGACCAGCGCCGGCTTTGCCTTCTCGCGTGGCCTGCCTGACGGCGCGGTGACGTTCGACGCCATGATCCACCATTGCCGCGAGGTGACAGCGGCGACCAGCCTGCCGGTCTCGGCCGATCTCGAGCGCGGCAAGGGCGACAGCGCCGAGCGTGCCGCCGAAACCATCTTCGCGGCCGAAGCCGCCGGCCTTGCCGGCTGCTCGATCGAGGACCACACCGGCGATCCCGACAAACCGATCTACGATTTTTCGCATGCGGTCGAGCGCGTCGCAGCAGCGGTCGAGGCGGCGCGGGCGCTGAAGCGCGATTTCGTCTTCACGGCGCGGGCCGAGAATTTCCTGTGGGGCCGGAACGACATCGACGACACGATCAAGCGGCTGCAGGCTTTCGAGAAAGCCGGCGCCGACGTGCTCTACGCGCCCGGCCTCGGCGATATCGAGACGGTGCGCACCGTGTGCTCGGCGGTGAGCAAGCCGATCAATGTCATGGCGCGGCCGGGCTTCACCGTCGCCGACCTTGCCCAGGCAGGCGTCAAGCGGATCTCGCTCGGGCCGTGGCTGACCAATTTCGCCTTCGGCATGTTGGAGACGGCGGCGCGCGAGATCCAGGAGGAAGGCACTTTCGGCTTCACCCGATCCGCCATGCCGTTCGGCAAGCTGCAGACGCTGTTTGGCAAGTCCGGCGAATGACGCCTACCGTCGTCGACGTGGCGGCGAGCCGCTGAGGATATTCACCGGCGGCTTTCGCGTGCCGAGACCGCCTTGTGGAGATGCACCATGATGGCGGCCGCGAAGAGCGGCGTCACAAGGTTGAGCAAGGGCACGGCGAGGAAAGCGGCGATGACCAGCCCGGCGAGAAACACCGTGCTGGCATACTTTCTGCGCAGGCCCTTGGCCTCCTCCTCCGGGCGAAAGCGCATGGCGGCGAATTCGAAGAACTCGCGCCCGAGCAGGTAGCCGTTTACGATGAAGAAGGCGGCTATGTTGATGCCCGGCACCAAAAGCAGCAGCAGGGCGACGATGTTGCCGAGGATGACGACGCCGAAGAATTTTATCGACAGCACCAGCGAGCGTAGCGCCGGCACGGCGCGTCCGGCCGGATCGCCGGGATAGTCGGTGCGCTCGACCACTTCGGCGACATCATCGAGGAACAGGCCGGCAATGATCGCCGTCGCCGGTGCGATGAGCAACGCCATCCCGAAGGCAAGAGCGATGGCGGCGATGATGCCGCTCAGCCATCCGGCCCAGGACGGCAAGCCGGGCAGCAGCGTCTCGACCCACGGCAGGGCCAGCCAATCGACAAGACCCGTCAGACCGAACCACAGCGCGACCAGCGCCAGCAGGGTCAGCCCGAGCGTCTTCAGGAAAACCGCTCGGAATTCGGGAGAGAATAGCTGACTGGCAGCGGCGCGGGCAGCGTCAAGGATCACGGCGTTTCCACCCCCTGGGACAAAACGGACATCTCCGAGATAGGCGGAGACCCGACAGGCCACAAGAGCGACTTACCTACCCGGCAAGTGCTGCCTTGCGGGCCGGGATGGTCATGGCCGCCACACCGGCGACGACAAAACCCATGCCGAGCCAGGCCGTCGGGCCGAGGCTCTCGCCGAGGAAGAGCGCGCCGATGCCGACGCCGATCGGCACGCGCAGATAGGCCTGCGACGTCGTGCCGACCGAACCCAGCGTGTGGATGAGGCGGAAAAAGATCGAGAACGCGAGCGCGGTGGAAAAGACCGACAGTCCAAGCAGCGCAAGGACTGACGCGGTCGAGGGCGAAAGCGTCCAGGGCCGGTCGAAAATGAGACTCAGAGGGATGAGGATTGCCGTGCCGCAGATCATCGAGCCGGCGGCGGGCAGCATCGGGTCGAGTCCCCTGAAGTTGCGCCCGAAAATAGCGGCACCCGCGTAGCTGACGGTGGCGGCGATGACGGCAAGCTGCGCCCAGAGCTGATGGCCAAGGCCGCCCAGCGCTTGCGCGCCGACGATGAGACATATGCCGGCGATGCCCGCGCCGACGCCGACCAGCTTGCGCAGCGTCACCGGTTCGTGGCGGGTGATCAGCGCCGTCAGCAGGAAGGTGAAGATCGGCGAGGTCGCGTTGAGGATGGTGGCAAGGCCGGCATCGATGGAGCGTTCGGCGGCGGCAATCAGCGTGAATGGGACAACGCTGTTCAGGCAGGCCTGGAACATGAACCGGCGCCAGGTCACCGCATCCCTCGGCATGGCGAGGCCGCGCCAGCGGATGAGAGCGAGCAGGATGCCGCCGGCGATCAGTGTCCGCCCTGCGATGAAGGTCACCGGCGGGATCGTCTCGACGCCGACCTTGATGAAGGAGTAGGACGCACCCCAGAGCACGGCCAGCACACCGAGCAGGGCCAGTTCGGTGGTCATGTTGGTCTTTTCGGGCACTGCCGGTTCGCACCTCGGAAACTTCGATCGGTCCCGCTTCTAGCTCAAGAAGAAACGAAAATGCTTCGATCTGGATGCAACCATAGCTGCCACGGTCTAAGCTGCCATGGTCCAGTTCGATCCGACGGCTGCCGCAGCGAAGTGCCAATGGCAGCCACAGGTCGGCGTCGCGGAAGACAATGCCGATTTTCGGGGTAGGCAAAGCGGCTCCAACTCCAGAGCCTGATCCAGCCCGATTGAATCGGGCTGGGGCTCTATTTTCTGTTTGACCATGATCTTGTCCGAAAACCGGGTTCCACTTTTCGGGATCATGGTCTAAACCCGCGCGCGGCCGGCATGGCAGAAAGCCGGTGGTTGTTGGCGGAGATATTGATGCCGGACTATGACGTGCTTTGCATCGGCAATGCCATTGTCGACATCATCGCCCAGTGCGACGAGGCGTTCCTCGAGACCAACGGCATCATCAAGGGGGCGATGAACCTGATCGACACCAGGCGCGCCGAGCTGCTCTACAGCCGGATGGGCCCGGCGATCGAGGCGTCCGGCGGCAGCGCCGGCAACACGGCGGCGGGCATTGCCAGCTTTGGCGGCCGCGCCGCCTTCTTCGGCAAGGTGTCCAACGACCCGCTCGGCGAAATCTACACCCATGACATCCAGGCCCAGGGCGTCGCCTTCGATACCAAACCACTCGAAGGCGAACCTCCGACGGCACGCTCGATGATCTTCGTCACGCCGGACGGCGAGCGCTCGATGAACACCTATCTCGGCGCCTGCGTGGAGCTCGGCCCGGAGGACGTCGAGGCCGACAAGGCCTCGGGCGCTGCGGTCACCTATTTCGAGGGCTATCTGTGGGATCCGCCGCGCGCCAAGGAGGCGATCAGGCAGACCGCGCGGCTGGCTCATGCTGCCGGACGCGAAGTGTCGATGACGCTGTCGGATTCGTTCTGCGTCGACCGCTACCGCGACGAGTTCCTCGACCTGATGCGATCGGGCACCGTCGACATCGTATTTGCCAACAGCCACGAGATCAAATCCCTCTACCAGACCGCTTCCTTCGAGGTGGCGCTGGCCGCCATCCGCAAGGACTGCAAGATCGCCGCCGTCACCCGCTCGGAAAAGGGCTCGGTCATCGTGCGCGGCGACGAGACCGTCACCATCGAGGCGACGACGATCAAGGACCTGGTCGACACCACCGGCGCCGGTGACCTCTACGCCGCCGGTTTCCTCTACGGCTACACGACGGGACGCAGCCTGAAGGACTGCGGCGACCTCGGCTCGCTGGCGGCCGGGCTGGTCATCCAGCAGCTCGGTCCGAGGCCGCGGCAGAATTTGCGTCGCGAAGCCGAGCAGGCGGGGTTGTTGTAGTCCCGCCGCGTCACCCCTGACGGGCATCAAACGACGCCACCTGTCGCGCGCCTTACGACAATTTCGACCCCAGCAACGCCGACGCGATCGGCGGCATCGTTCGCTTCCAGCGCTCGTTCTGATCGGAGCCCGCAATCTCGACAAAAAGGCCTGCGGCAAACGCCGCGGGCCTTTATCATTTCGAGGAGCGCTACGGTGTTGCGATGAGCGCGCCGCTCAGGCGGTCCGGCGATGCTTGCTGGCCGCAGGCTCCAGGGCGTCGGCGGTGACCAGCCGGTTGCGGCCGTTTTTCTTGCCGACATACATCAGCCGGTCGGCCAGCGCGACCAGAGCGTCGCCGTCGCCGGCTTCGGATGGATAGATGGCGACGCCGATGGTGCAGCTGACCTGGATGTCGCCGTTCGGCGCCGGAACCTTGATGCGAAGCCGTTCCAGGACGCGTTCGGCGACGCGCACGGCCTTTTGCCTTGCCTGGTCCGCTTGCCCCGAAAACAGCAAGGCGAACTCGTCGCCACCGAGCCGCGCCACGAAATCGTCGCTGCGCAGGACGGATCGAAGGTGGTTCGACACGCCCTGCAGCAGCGCGTCGCCGGCCTCGTGGCCGAGCGTGTCGTTGACCTCCTTGAACTGGTCGAGATCGATGAACAGAAGACCGGCCGTCTGGCCGTTACCGGCGCAGCGGGCGACCACCGATTTGAGCTCGTTGTGGAAGGCGCGCCGGTTGGGCAGGTCGGTCAACAGATCGTGGTTAGCCGAATGGTCGCTCTGCTGCTTGGCCAGCTCGATCTCGTGCTTTTGCGCGGAGAGCTCCTCGTTGGCGACCTTCAGATCCTGCAGCAGCTGGGCGTTGAGGTCCTCGACAACCTTGCGGTCGCTGATGTCGACGACGAACCCTTCCAGGAATTCGAGCTCGCCGGCATCGTCCCAGACGCCGCCGCCGATCTCGCGGACCCAAAGCGCTTCGCCGACCTTGGGCACGATGCGATAGTCGACGTTCCAGTTGCGGCGCGCCTCGAGCGCTGCGTCGACGGCAGCATAGACGGAGGCAAGATCGTCCGGGTGGATGGCCGAAACATAGTCGCGCACGGCATTGTGCACGAAATCCGTGGGCGGATAGCCGCTGACGGTGAAAATGCCGTCGCTGATATAGAGCATGGTGTAGGATTGATCGTTGCGGCAGCGGTAGAGATAGCCGTCCATGCGGCCGGTGATGCTGAGCAGCGCGTCGAGCCGCTCGTCGTGGTAGGCCTGTGGCCGACCGCCGATACAGAAACCCCGTCATGCTTCATGGCCGCACCCCCATTTGGCGGTCTGAGCGCGCCGCAGATGCCGTTACGGCAAGTCGGCAAAGAGGTTCTATATCCGCTGAGTATTATCAATCTGTTATGGGGGTGTGGATTTGCCGAGGCGTGCGGCGACCGACTAGCTACCAGCGGAATAGGTCACGCATCAGGCCCCACTAAGGTTCTATTCCCAACGCAAGCCTGCTCTTTGACAGGAACCTGCTCGATTATTCCAGCCGACTTATCCGAAAATCTCTTGATTTGTCCGCGTTTGTATTTGGAAATCATTCCTGACTCCCACGCTTGGTAGCTTCTCGTTTTAAGATTTCGTTTTGTTGAAATGATCTGTTCAAAATGCCGATCAAAATCACGCTCAAAGGCGTTTGGAGAAGATACCAAATCGTGAATCAGCATAGCGAGAGCTTCGAGTAACGACAGCTTAAACCTAACCGATAGGGCATTTTCTTTTTTTATTGCCGCTATCATCGGCCCAGATATATCTGTCTCTTCCGAATTTAGAGGGCGACTCCACTGCCCGTGCGCTAATGTATTCCTCATTTCAATAACCGGAGTTAGTTCACCCGAAATAACATCTGAAAGCGCACCATACCTCATCAATGCTGTAGGTTTTAGTGTCTGTTCTGACAGCTTTGCTTTTGGCACGTTATAACGTTTGCGATAGCCTAGTTCGAGTGACGAATGCCACGATTCAATCTGTGAGCGCTTGTCGAATATTTGCTTGCGGGCTGAGTCGTCAAATCCCGAGGATTCATATAGAAGCTTTTTAAGGCGGCATTCGGCCCAAGCTCCTGTGAGTAGCAAGAGGATTTTGATCAGAGTGTCCGCTGATAGCTTATCCTCTCTCGCAAGCGCTGCACGCAGCTCTCGCTCCGTGTGCATGATGCCATCGTGTACGGCCTTCAGATTCAGGACGTGGGCTTTGTACAAATCCGGAGCGCTGAGGGCCATTAATCCAGAACTCCCGGCCACCAAAAGGCAAATATGACTTGCCCTTTGGTGGCCGGGAATCGAACCCGACTAGACTCCTTGCGGCATGTTTCCATTACACCATCACCCAAGCTTTCGATCGCACAATCCGTAGTACTGGGCAAGTAATCACGAGTCAGTCATTGACTGCAGAACCTTCCTTACTGGAACGTCAAGCCCCCGCCGTATAGGCCGCGATCGCCGCCATGTTGACGATGTCTGAGTCCTTGGCATTCAGCGAAACGATCTGCACCGGCTTGTTGAGGCCGACCAGCAGCGGGCCGATGACGGTCGAGCCGCCGAGCTCCTGCAGCATCTTGGTCGAGATCGAGGCCGAGTGGAACGCGGGCATGATCAGCACGTTGGCGGGGCCGGTCAGGCGGATGAACGGGTATTGCGCCATGGCGCGGGCATTGAGCGCCACGTCGGCGGCCATCTCGCCGTCATATTCGAAATCGACGCGGCGCTTGTCGAGGATGCGCACCGCTTCCTGCACGCGCTCGGAGCGTTCACCCTGCGGATGGCCGAAGGTGGAGTAGGCGAGCATGGCGAGCCTCGGCTCGTAGCCCATGCGGCGGGCAAAGCCTGCCGCTTCCTCGGCGATGTCGGCGATCTGCTCGGCATTCGGCATATCGTGCACGGCAGTGTCGGCGACCAGTACCGTTCTGCCCCGCGCGAGCACGATCGACACGCCGATGACGCGGTGGCCGGGCTTGGCGTCGATGATGCGACGGATGTCGTCGAGCGCCGTGGAATAGTTGCGGGTGACGCCGGTGACGATGCCGTCGGCATCGCCCAGCGCCACCATGCAGGCGGCGAAATGGTTGCGGTCATTGTTGATCAGGCGCTGGCAATCGCGAAACAGGAAGCCCTTCCTCTGCATGCGTTCATAGAGATAGTCGGTATAGATGCCGTTGCGGCGCGACAGCCTGGCATTGATGATCTCGATGCCTTGCTTGTTGAGCTCGATGCCGGCGTGCTTGGCGTTTTCCTTGATGACGTCGTCGCGGCCGAGCAGGATGGCGGTGCCGAGCTTCTGGTTCACATAGGAGACGGCAGCGCGCATGACCTGCTCCTCCTCGCCCTCGGCGAAGACGATGCGCTTGGGCTGGCGACGCACGCGGTCATAGATGCGCTGCAAGGTCGAGGCTATCGGGTCGCGGCGGGCCGAAAGTTCCTGCGCGTAGCGGTCGAGATCGAGGATCGGCTTGCGGGCGACGCCCGACTCCATCGCGGCCTTGGCGACCGCAAGCGGGATGGCCGCGATCAGACGCGGATCGAACGGCACCGGGATGATGTAGTTGGGGCCGAATTTCGGCCGGTTGCCCTGATAGGCGGCGGCGACGTCGTCGGGCACGTCCTTGCGCGCCAGTTCGGCCAGCGCGCGTGCGGCAGCGATCTTCATCTCGTCATTGATGGTGGTGGCCCTGACATCCAGCGCGCCGCGAAAGATGTAGGGGAAACCGAGCACATTGTTGACCTGGTTCGGATAGTCCGAGCGCCCGGTCGCCATGATGGCGTCGGTGCGTATCTCGGCCACTTCCTCCGGCGTGATCTCCGGGTCGGGATTGGCCATGGCGAAGATGATCGGGTTCTTGGCCATCGACTGCACCATCTTGGTGGTCAGCGCGCCCCTGGCGGAGAGGCCGAGGAAGACATCGGCGCCATCCAGCGCCTCGGCCAGGCTGCGCGCCTCGGTCTTGACGGCATGCGCCGACTTCCACTGGTTCATGCCTTCGGTGCGGCCCTGGAAGACCACGCCCTTGGTGTCGCACAGGATGATGTTTTCCGGCGAAAAGCCCATCGCCTTCATCAGCTCGATGCAGGCGATGCCTGCCGCCCCCGCGCCGTTGCAGACCATCTTCGTGGTCTTCATGTCGCGGCCGGTGATCTCCAGCGCGTTGATCAGGCCGGCGGCCGAGATGATGGCGGTGCCGTGCTGGTCGTCATGGAAGACGGGAATGTCCATCAATTCGCGCAGCCGCTGCTCGATGATGAAGCATTCCGGCGCCTTGATGTCCTCGAGGTTGATGCCGCCGAAGGAGGGGCCGAGGAAGCGCACGCAGTTGATGAACTCGTCGGCATCCTCGGTGTCGACTTCGAGGTCGATGGAATCGACATCGGCGAAGCGCTTGAACAGCACCGCCTTGCCTTCCATCACCGGCTTGGAGGCGAGCGCGCCGAGATTGCCGAGGCCGAGGATGGCGGTGCCGTTGGAGATGACGGCGACCATGTTGCCGCGCGTCGTGTAGTCGAAGGCGCGGCTCGGGTCCTCGGCGATGGCGCGCACCGGAACGGCGACGCCCGGCGAATAGGCGAGGCTGAGATCGCGCTGCGTCGCCATCGGTTTGGTGGCGACGATCTCCAGCTTGCCCGGGCGGCCCATGGCGTGGAATTCCAGCGCCTCCTGGGCGCTGACGGAGGGGCCGCTGTTTTCGGTTTTCCTGGCCATGATGCTCTTGATTTCCTCGCCGGTGCGGCACCCTTGAGATGGACGCCATGTTTTTGTGAGCTTCCGGATTAAGGCCACACGAGGACGCTGTAAACCGCCAAGCGATCCGGAAAAGCGCTTCTGGCATGTCACGGACTGTCGGCGGTCCGGCGCCGGCAACAGCGGGTGCGGCCGCTTCTTCCCCTGCTTTTCGAGCCGCCGGCATTAAACCCGGCAAGCACATCTGCTAGCGTGCCGGCATGAACATGCACACGCCAACCGAGCCCGACGCCCCAGAGGCGATGACGCCTGCGACAGTTGCCGCTCCAACGCCGATGATGGAGCAGTATATCGAGATCAAGGCGGCGAACCCGGATTCGCTACTGTTCTACCGCATGGGCGATTTCTACGAGCTGTTCTTCGACGACGCCGAGAAGGCGAGCCGGGCGCTCGGCATCGTCTTGACCAAGCGCGGCAAGCACCTGGGCCACGACATTCCGATGTGCGGCGTGCCTGTGCATGCGGCCGACGACTATCTGCAGAAGCTGATCGGCCAGGGATTTCGCGTTGCCGTCTGCGAGCAGATCGAGGATCCGGCGGAAGCCAAGAAGCGCGGCGGCAAATCGGTGGTGCGACGCGACGTGGTGCGGCTGGTGACGCCCGGCACCATCACCGAGGACAAATTGCTGGCGCCGTCGGAATCGAGTTTCCTGATGGCGCTGGGGCGCGTGAAGGGCGGGGCGGAGCATTCATTCGCGCTGGCCTGGATCGAGATCTCGACCGGCGTCTTCCGCGTCGCCGAAACCACCGCCGACCGGCTGCTGGCCGACGTGTTCCGGGTCGATCCGCGCGAGCTGATCGTCGCCGAACCGGTATTCTACGATCCGGAGCTGAAGCCGGTGTTCGACGTCATCGGCCGCGTCGCCAGCCCGCAGCCGCCGTCATTGTTCGATTCGGCCTCGGCCGCGGGGCGCATCGCCCGCTTCTTCGAAGTGGCGACGCCGGACAGTCTCGGCACGTTTTCGCGCGCCGAGCTGTCGGCGATCTCCGGCACGATTGCCTATGTCGAGAAGACGCAGAAGGCCGAACGGCCGCCGCTGTCGCGGCCCGAACGCGAGGAAGCCGGCTCGACGCTGTTCATCGACCCGGCGACGCGCGGCAATCTGGAGCTACTTCGTACGCTATCGGGCAGCCGCGACGGCTCGCTGTTCAGGGCGATCGACCGCACGGTGACCGGTGGCGGCGCAAGACTGCTGGCCGACCGGCTGATGGCGCCGCTGACCGATCCGGCGGCGATCGCGGCGAGGCTGGATTCGGTGTCGTTCTTCCGCTCGGAGACGCGGCTCTGCCAGGCGGTGCGGACGAGCCTGAAGAGCGTCGCCGACATGCCGCGCGCGCTGTCCCGGCTGGCGCTCAACCGCGGCGGCCCGCGCGATCTCGGCGCGCTGCGCGCCGGCTTCGAGGCGGCGGGCGCGATCGCCGAGATCATTGCCGCGACCGCCCTGCCCCAGGAATTGGCGGCAGCGCTCACCGCCATCAAGGCGTTGCCGCGCACGCTCTCAGAGCATCTCAGCCGGGCACTCAGCGAGGAGCTGCCGCTGCTCAAGCGCGACGGCGGCTTCGTGCGCGGCGGCTATCACGCCGAACTCGACGAGATGCGGGCATTGCGCGACGAATCGCGCAAAGTGATCGCGGCGCTGGAGCGCTCGCTGATCGAGGAGACCGGCATCCGCTCGCTGAAGATCCGGCACAACAATGTGCTCGGCTACTACATCGAGGTGACCGCCAACCACCATTCCATCATGACCGGCAGCGACGGCGCCAAGGCGCGCTTCATCCACCGCCAGACCATGGCCAACGCCATGCGGTTCACCACGACGGAACTCGCCGAACTCGAGACAAAAATCGCCAACGCCGCCGACCGGGCGCTGAGCATCGAACTGGCCACTTTCGACAGGCTGACGGCGGAGGTGGTCGGCGAAGCAGACAGCATCCGCGCCGGCGCCGAGGCGCTTGCCGTGATCGACGTCTCGGCGGCGCTGGCGCTCCTCTCGGAAAGTGAGGCCTGGTGCCGTCCTGTGGTGGATTCCAGCCTCGCCTTCGATATCTCCGGCGGCCGGCATCCGGTGGTCGAACAGGCGTTGCGGCGCTCGGGCGAAGGACCGTTCGTCGCCAATGATTGCGACCTGTCGCCGGAAGGCAGCGCGAAGAACGGCGCGATCTGGCTGCTGACCGGCCCCAACATGGGCGGCAAATCGACCTTCCTGCGGCAGAACGCGCTGATCGCCATCCTGGCCCAGACAGGCTCCTTCGTGCCGGCGCAAAGCGCCCATATCGGTGTCGTCGACCGACTGTTTTCGCGCGTCGGCGCCTCCGACGATCTGGCGCGCGGCCGCTCGACCTTCATGGTCGAGATGGTCGAGACGGCTGCGATCCTCAACCAGGCGGGCGAGCGGGCGCTGGTGATCCTCGATGAAATCGGTCGCGGCACCGCCACCTTCGACGGCCTGTCGATCGCCTGGGCGGCTGTCGAATATCTGCACGAGAAGAACCGCTGCCGGGCGATCTTCGCCACGCACTTCCACGAGATGACGGCGCTGGCCGGCAAGCTGCCGCGGCTGCACAACGTCACCATGCGGGTCAAGGAGTGGGAAGGTGACGTGGTCTTCCTGCACGAGGTCGGCAAGGGTGCCGCCGACCGCTCCTACGGCGTCCAGGTGGCGCGGCTCGCCGGCCTGCCGGAAGCCGTGGTCGGGCGAGCGAAGGAAGTGCTGCACCAGCTGGAGGAAGGCGAGGTTTCGGGCAAGGCCAACCGGCTGGTCGACGACCTGCCGCTGTTTTCGGTGGCGGTGAATCGGGAAGCGCCGAAGCCGGTGAAGAACGACGCACTGGGCGAGGCGCTCGGTGCGATCAATCCCGATGAAATGACGCCGCGCGAGGCGCTGGAAGCGCTGTACCGGCTGAAGGGGATGGCGGGGAAGTAGCCCGTCCGCTCGCGTCGATCAGATCATCTCCAGCCCGCGCTTGCGCGTCGGCGGCGGGAAGGCGCGGTCGAGCTCGGCGACATCCTCTGAACTCAGGCTGATGTCGAGCGCGGCGGCGTTCTGGCGCACATGCTCCTGCCTGGTCGCTTTGGGTATGGCGATGACGCCCGGCTGTGCCATCACCCAGGCAAGCGCGATCTGCGCCGGGGTGGCGTTGTGGCGGGCGGCGATGGCCTCGAGTCTGGCGTTGCGCGCCAACGCGCCCTGCTCGACCGGCGAATAGGCCATCAGCGGAATGCCGCGTTTCCGGCTCCACGGTGCGAGGTCGAATTCGGGGCCGCGCCGCGACAGATTGTAGAGCACCTGGTTGGTCTGGACATCGCCGCCGGCAGGCAGGCCGACCAGTTCCTCCATCTCGTCGGTGTCGAAATTGCTGACGCCCCAGTGACGGATCTTGCCGGCCTTCTTCAGTGTCTCGAACGCCTCGACCGTCTCCGCCAAAGGCACGCTGCCCGGCCAATGCAAGAGATAGAGATCGATGCGGTCGGTCGCGAGGCGTTTCAGGCTGCTCTCGCAGGCCCGCTGCACACCGGCGCGAGAGGCGTTGGACGGCAGCACCTTGGAGACCAGGAAGGTGTCGTCGCGGCGCCCGGCAATGGCCTCCGCCACCACCTCCTCGGCGCCGCCGCTGGCATACATTTCGGCGGTGTCGATGAGGGTAATGCCGAGATCCAGCCCTAGCCTGAGTGCGGCAACCTCATCGGCACGGCGACGTGCATCCTCGCCCATTTTCCAGGTGCCCTGGCCGAGCACGACAATGGCTTCGCCCGAGGGTAAAGTGGTGGTTCTGATCGTTGACGGCATGACGTGCTCCAGTTGGCGCCGGATCGCAGCACAGGCGAGCCGTGAAATCCAGACGAGAGTCCTGTCCGAACGTTCGCGGTTACGCCTGCCGCTACTTCACCGGATGGGCGGCGAGCCAGGCCTGCATCTCTTTGATCTCGGCTTCCTGCGCCGCGATGACGCCTTCAGCCAGCTTGCGGATTTCCGGGTCCTTGCCGTTGGCAAGCTCGACCTTGGCCATGTCGATCGCGCCCTGATGATGCGGGATCATGCCGCGGACGAAATCGACATCGGCATTGCCGGTATATTCGATCGCCATCATGTCGGCGTGCATCTTGTCCATCGCCGCCTTGTAGCCCGCGGCCGAAGGGTTTTCCGCGCCCATCGCCATGCCGGACATGTCGTGCTTCATTTCCTCGGATTGGGCCGGAACGCTTTCGAGGAACACCGCGAGCAGCATTCCCGCCGCCATCAGCAAAAGCACAATCTTCTTGGCCAGATTCATCCGTGATCTCCTGTTGAATGGAATGTCGTATTTGGGAGTTTTGCTCAGAGTTTCAACGTTCTCAGCCGCAACGCGTTGCCGATGACCGAGACCGAAGACAGGCTCATCGCCGCCGCCGCCAGCATCGGCGACAAAAGCGTGCCGGTGAGCGGATAGAGCACGCCAGCCGCGACCGGCACGCCGAGCACATTGTAGAGGAAGGCGAAGAACAGGTTCTGGCGGATGTTGCGGATCGTCGCCTGGGCGAGCGTGCGGGCGCGGACGATGCCGTTGAGGTCGCCCTTGACCAGCGTGATCCCGGCGCTTTCGACCGCGACGTCGGCGCCGGTGCCCATGGCGATGCCGACATCGGCGACAGCAAGTGCGGGCGCATCGTTGACGCCGTCGCCGGCCATGGCGACACCGGCGCCTTTCGAGCGCAATTCCTCGACAAGGGCCGCCTTCTGTTCCGGCAGCAGGCCGGCGCGAACCTCGTCGATGCCGAGCTTGCCGGCTATGGCCTTGGCCGTGCGCTCATTGTCACCGGTCGCCATGATGATCCTCAAGCCCCTGTCATGCAGTGCCTTGATCGCCTCCGCTGTCGTCGCCTTGACCGGATCGGCGACGGCGACGATGCCCGCCAGCCTTTTGCCCACGGCAACGAACATCACCGTCTTGCCGTCCGTTTGCAGCGCCGTTGCCTGTTCACCGAGCGGCGCGGTGTCGATGCCGAGATCGGCCATCATCGCCGCGTTGCCGAGCGCGACCTTGCTGCCCGACACCATGCCCGAAACACCCTTGCCGGTGACCGCCTCGAAATCGCTGGCGTCAGCGAGCTTCAGGCCCCGTTCGCCGGCGCCATCGACGATGGCCTCGGCCAAAGGATGCTCCGAGCCCTTTTCGAGGGCGGCAGCGAGCGCCAGCAATTCATTCTCGGCCATATCTTCGACAGCGAAGACGTCGGTCAATCGCGGCCGGCCCTCGGTCAAGGTGCCGGTCTTGTCGACGATCAGCGTATCGACCGAGGCAAAGCGCTCGAGCGCCGCCGCCTCCTTGATCAGCACGCCGGCATGGGCGCCGCGTCCGGTCGCGGTCATGATCGACATCGGCGTCGCCAGGCCGAGCGCGCAGGGACAGGCGATGATCAGCACCGACACCGCCGAGACGATGGCGAAGATGAGGCTCGGCTCGGGACCGAGGATCGCCCAGGCGACGAAGGCGATGATCGCGACCAGCACGACGGCCGGCACGAAATAGAAGGAGACGCGGTCGGCCAGCCCCTGGATCGGTGCGCGTGAACGCTGTGCCTTGGCGACGAGCTCGACGATGCGCGCCAGCGTGGTCTCGGCGCCGACCTTTTCGGTGCGCATGATCAGCGAACCGTTCTTGTTGAGCGTGCCGCCGGTCAGGGCATCGCCTTCCGTCTTTTCGACCGGCAGCGGCTCGCCAGTGATCATCGATTCGTCGACCGCCGAGCGGCCTTCGAGCACGTTTCCGTCGACCGGCACGGCGTCGCCCGGACGAATGCGTAGCCGATCGCCGGCCTTGACCGTGTCCAGCGGCACGTCGGTCTCGGAGCCATCCGCGCCGATCAGCCTGGCCGTCTTCGGCGCCAGGTCGAGCAAGGCGCGGATCGCCGAGCCGGTCTTTTCACGGGCACGCAGTTCGAGAACCTGGCCGAGGAACACCAGCGCGACGATGACGGCGGCGGCCTCGAAGTAGACCGGCACAGTGCTGCCGTGGCCGCGGAACTGATGCGGAAAGATGTCCGGAAACAGCGTGGCGACGACGCTGTAGAGGTAGGCGGCGCCGACGCCCAGCGAAATCAGCGTCCACATGTTGGGGCTGCGGTTGAGGACCGACTGCCCGCCGCGATGGAAGAACGGGAATGCCGCCCACAGCACCACCGGGCTCGCCAGCGCCAGTTCCAGCCAGGTCTTCGTCCGATCGTCGATGAGGCTTTCGAAGCTCAGACCGAGCATCGGCGCCATGGCGATGATCAGCAAGGGCAAGGACAGCACCACGCTGACCCAGAAGCGCCTGGTGAAATCCACCAGTTCAGGGTTCGGCCCCTCGTCGCCGGTCGGTACGCCCATCGGCTCCAGCGCCATGCCGCAGATTGGGCAGGCGCCGGGCTTGTCGCGGATGATTTCGGGATGCATCGGGCAGGTGTACTGCGTGCCTTTCGGCATCGCCTGCGGCGCTGGCCTATCGCCGAGATATTTCGCCGGCTCCGCCTCGAACTTCGCCTTGCAACCGGCCGAGCAGAAATAGAAACCCTGGCCCTCGTGACGCAAAAAGTGCTTAGCGATGGCGCGGTCGACGCTCATGCCACACACCGGATCGGTGGCCGTCAGGTATTTTTCCGGCTCGGCGACGAATTTCGCACGGCAGCGCTCGCTGCAGAAATGGTGGACCTGGCCGCCATGCTCGGCCATCGGCTTGCTGGCGGCCGGATCGACGGTCATGCCGCAGACCGGATCGCGGATGACGGCCGCCGCGCCTGGCGCGGCACCTTTCGCGGAGCAACAGCCTCCGGCGTGCGCGTGGTGACTATGGTCGGAATGGGCCATCCGAAATGCCTCTTATGTCTCGATCTGGTGAGGAGGTAGGGCTTCCAGTAACTGGAAGGTCAAGGGCCAGTGTCGACTTTTCGTGCCGAGGCGGTCGGCGAAAAAATACCGCGCGCGGTTGCGCCCATATGCTAAGGACGCCCACTTCCCGCAATCGCATCGATCCCCGTTCAAATGAAGTGTCTGGTCATCAACCTCGATCGGTCCCGGGACCGGCTTGCCCACATGACGGTGGAGCTGGCCCGCATCGGCGTTGCGTTTGAACGGGTTGCGGCGATCGATGCATGCAATCCATCCGACATGGCCGCGACAGCGCCATACAGGAATTCGTTTCCATCGAACTTGTCCGATGCTGAGATCGCCTGCTTTTTGAGCCACATTGCATGTTGGCGCATCGTTGCTGAAAGCAATGATGCCTACGCCGCAATCCTTGAAGACGATGTGCTGATTTCAGCCGTGGCCCGCCCATTGTTTGCCGACAGCGACTGGATTCCGGCCGATGCCGACATTGTCAAGCTGGAGACAGTCTTCAGCAAGACCTCTGTCTCCAGAATCCACACTTCCGTCGGTTACGGCCATTCCGTGTCCAGGCTCCTGGGGGCGCATCTCGGCACTGCGGGCTATATCGTTTCGAAACGGGCCGCGCGCGATCTTATCGAGGCAACATATGAGCTCGCCGCTCAGGTCGATTGCGTGATGTTCGATCCCGCCTTCCAGACATCGTGGCGCAAGACAACTTATCAGCTCATACCGGCGCTGTGCATGCAGACCCAGTTCCTGAGCGATGACGAAGCAGTGCTGCCGAGCCAGATCATTGATGCGACACCCAGGGCGCTGGCGACGCCTGCGAGCGAAAAACGAAAGAGGTCTACTCCCGAAAAAGTCCTGACCGAGGTCAAACGGACATGGCACCAAGCCAGCAAAGTTTTCCAGCTGGAGCGGGAAATGATCATTCCGTTCCGCTATCATGGCAAAAGTGTCCGTCCGCCCCGTCCTGGGCATCGTTTGAAGGCGCTGTAGACGGTCACGTTTCTCTTTTCATGCCGCGGCCAGGCCTGGCACGACAGCTTGCCGATTTCTGCCGGCTGCGGCAGCGGAAGACCATCCCGTTCGAACACCAGGGCAAGCGTGTTCGACCGCCCCATACCCAGCACCGCGAAAACGCGCTATAGACGCCGCCGAAAAGGCGAGACCGACCTCCGCATATGGCAAAAATATCCCTGAAACTCGACGAGCTGATCGACGGCGACGCCTTGCGCCGCGAGATGACGGCGCTGACCGCGGCAACGGCCGGCGACGGTTCCGGCCAGGCCACGCGAGGCCGCGTCCTCCAGCTTCTCAAGGGCCGGCTCGCCGACGGCCGCAAGGTCGCCGAGACCATGCTGAAGGACGATGGCGGCGGCACCGCCTGCGCCGCCCGGCTGTCACATCTCATGGACGAGATAATCCGCGCGCTCTACGATTTCGCCGCGACCCATGTCTACCGCGTCAAGAACCCGTCTTCTGCCGAACGCATGGCCGTGGTCGCGGTCGGCGGCTATGGCCGCGGCACGCTGGCGCCGGGCTCCGACATCGACCTTTTGTTCCTGCTGCCCTACAAGCAGACGCCGTGGGGCGAGCAGATCGTCGAATACATGCTCTACATGCTGTGGGATCTCGGCCTGAAGGTCGGGCACGCCACCCGCAACATCGACGAGTGCCTGAGGCTGTCGCGCACCGACATCACCATCCGCACCTCGATCCTGGAAGCGCGCTTCCTGTGGGGCGAGCTGAAACTCTATGACGAGCTTCTGACGCGTTTCGACCACGAGGTGGTGCGGACGACCGGCCCCGAATATGTGCAGGCAAAACTTGCCGAGCGCGACGAGCGCCATGCCAAGGCCGGCGAAAGCCGCTATCTCGTCGAACCCAACGTCAAGGACGGCAAGGGCGGCCTGCGCGACCTGCAGACGCTGTTCTGGATCGCCAAGTATTTCTACCGGGTGCGCACCGGCGAGGAACTGGTCGACAAGGGTGTCTTCACCGAAGCCGAATACCGCGAATTCCTCAAGGCCGAGGATTTCCTGTGGGCGGTGCGCTGCCACATGCATTTCCTCACCGGCAAGCCCGAGGAGCGGCTGCATTTCGACATCCAGCGCGAGATCGCCGAGCGGCTGGGCTACACCACCCATCCCGGCCTGTCGGCGGTCGAGCGCTTCATGAAGCACTACTTCCTCGTCGCCAAGGATGTCGGCGACCTGACCCGCATCTTCTGCGCGGCACTGGAGGAGGAACAGGCCAAGCATGTGCCTGGCTTCAACCGTATCTTCCTCACCTTCTCGCGCCGCAAGCGCAAGCTCGCCGGCACGTCCGATTTCATCGTCGACAACCACCGGATCAACGTCGCCGGCGACATGGTGTTCGAGCGCGATCCGGTCAATCTCTTGCGGCTGTTCTGGTTCGCCGACAAGCATGGGCTGGAGTTCCACCCCGATGCGCTGAAGCTGCTCACCCGCTCGCTCGGCCTGGTCAACAAGTCGCTGCGACGCGACGAGGAGGCCAACCGGCTGTTCCTCGACATCTTGACCTCGGACCGCAACGCCGAGCTCAACCTCAGGCGCATGAACGAGGCGGGGCTGCTTGCCAAGCTGATCCCCGACTTCGGCAAGATCGTCGCCATGATGCAGTTCTCGATGTACCACCACTATACGGTGGACGAGCACCTGATCCGCTGCATCGGCGTGCTGGCCGAGATCGAGCGCGGCGACGGCGAGAAGGTGCATCCGCTGTCGCACACGCTGATGCCGGGACTGAAGAAGAGCCGCGAGGCGCTCTATGTGGCGGTGCTGCTGCACGACATCGCCAAGGGACGCCTGGAGGACCATTCGGAGGCTGGCGCGCGCATCGCGAGGCGCATCTGCCCGCATATGGGGCTTTCGGCGGCCGACACCGAAACCGTCGCCTGGCTGGTCGAGAACCACCTCGTGATGTCGATGACGGCGCAGACGCGCGACCTCAACGACCGCAAGACGATCGAGGATTTCGCCTCGATCGTGCAGTCGGTCGAGCGGCTGAAGCTGCTGCTGATCCTGACCGTCTGCGACATCAGAGGCGTCGGGCCGGGCGTGTGGAACGGCTGGAAGGGCCAGTTGCTGCGTACGCTCTATTATGAGACCGAGCTGCTTCTGACCGGTGGCTTCTCTGAAGTGTCGCGCGCCGAGCGCACTGCCGCCGCGCGCGAGCGGCTGGCCGAGGCGCTGGCGGATTGGCCGGCCAAGGACCGCAAGCGCTATGTCGCCCAGCACTACGAGAACTACCTGCTGACCGTGGACCTCGCCGACCAGCTGCGCCACGCCGAATTCATCCGCGAGGCGGACGCGGCGGGCAAGAAGCTCGCCACCATGGTCAAGACCCACCAGTTCGAGGCCGTGACCGAGATCACCGTTCTGGCGCAGGACCATCCGCGCCTGCTGTCGGTGATTGCCGGCGCCTGCGCCGGAGCCGGCGGCAACATCGTCGACGCGCAGATCTTCACCACCTCCGACGGCCGCGCGCTGGACACCATCCTGATCAGCCGGGAATTCGACCTCGACGAGGATGAGCGCCGCCGCGCCGAGCGCGTCGGCAGATTGATCGAGGATGTGCTGTCGGGCAAGAGCTGGCTGCCCGAAATGATCGAGAAGCGCACCAAGCCCCGGCGCGGCGCCAAGGTCTTCCGCATTCCGCCGCGGGCTGAAATCCGCAACACGCTTTCGAACCGCTTCTCGGTGATCGAGATCGAGGGGCTGGACCGGCCTGGCCTGCTGTCGGAGATCACCGGCGCGCTGTCGGATCTCTCGCTCGACATCGCCTCGGCGCATATCACGACTTTTGGCGAGAAGGTCATCGACACTTTCTATGTCACCGACCTGACGGGACAGAAGATCGACAGCCCGACGCGCATGGCCACCATTCACAAGCGGCTGATCGAGACCCTCGAAGGCACCGCGCCGGAGCGCAACGGCAAGGCCAAGGCGGCCGCCGAGTGAGGATCACCATCACTTTGTCCCATTCCCACGGTCAGTCTCCCCGCGCATGAGCCTTGTCAAGAAATTCGCCACCGTCGCTTCCGGCACACTGATGAGCCGCGCGCTCGGTTTCGGCCGCGAGATGCTGATGGCGGCCGCTCTCGGCACCGGGCCGGTCGCCGACGCCTTCAACGCCGCCTTCCAGTTTCCCAACACCTTCCGCCGGCTGTTCGCCGAGGGCGCCTTCAACGCCGCCTTCGTGCCGCTGTTCGCCAAGGAGATCGAGATCCACGGCACCGAGGGCGCCAAGCGCTTTTCCGAAGAGGTGTTCGGCGTGCTGTTCACGGCGCTGCTGGCGCTGACCATCGTCATGGAACTGGCGATGCCGCTGATCGTGCGCTACCTGGTGGCGCCGGGCTTTGCCGACACGCCGGGCAAGTTCGAGACGACGGTCCGGCTTGCGACCATCATGTTTCCCTACCTGATCTGCATGTCGCTCGGCGCCATGATGGCCGGCATGCTGAATTCGCTGCGCCGCTATTTCGCCGCCGCCGTGGCGCCGGTGTTCCTCAACATCATCCTGATCGGCGTTTTGGCCTATGCCTGGTACAAGGGACTGGACGCCCACGCCGTCGGTTTCGGCCTGTCCTGGGGTGTGCTCGCGGCGGGACTGGTGCAGCTCGCCATCGTCTGGGTGGCGGTGCGCCATGCCGGCATCTCGATCGGCTTTCGCCGGCCGAAGATGACGCCCAGCGTCAAGCGGTTGCTGATCCTGGCGCTGCCAGCGGCGATCACCGGCGGCATCACCCAGATCAACCAGCTGATCGGCACGGCGATCGCCTCGGCGCAGGACAGCGCCGTGTCATCGCTCGCCTATGCCGACCGCATCTACCAGCTGCCGCTTGGCGTCGTCGGCGTCGCGGTGGCGATCGTGCTGTTGCCGGAACTGTCGCGGGCGCTGAAATCCGGAAACCTGATCGAGGCGGCCAATCTGCAGAACCGCTCGGTCGAGTTCACGCTGTTCATGACCTTGCCGGCGGCCGTCGCCCTCTGGGTCATGTCGGAGCCGATCGTGCGGCTGGTGTATGAACGCGGCGCCTTTGCCGCCAACCATTCGACGCCGACCGTGGCGGCGATCCTGGCGATCTTTGGCCTGGGCCTGCCGGCCTTCGTGCTGATCAAGGCGTTCACCCCCGGCTATTTCGCCCGCGAGGACACGCGTACGCCAATGATGTTTGCCGCCATCTCGGTGGCGGTGAACGTCGCGACCGCGCTGACGCTGTTCCCGTCCATGGGCGCGCCGGGCATTGCGGTAGCCTCGGCCGTCGCCGGCTGGGTCAACGCGCTGATGTTGCTTGCCGTGCTGATCCGGCGCGGCCATTGGGGTCGCGACCTGCCGCTCTTGAAACGCATTCCCCGGCTGGCGCTGTCGGCGGCGGTGATGGGAGCGGCGCTCTATTTCGCTGAGCACTGGTTGGCCGTCAGGCTCGGCCCGGGTTCGCCACTGGTCGTCAAGGCAACGACGGTTCTGGCACTGGTCGCCGGCGGGGCGGCGCTCTACTTCGTCACCGCCTTCACTACCGGCGGCGCCGATTTCGGCATGATCCGAAGGAACATCAAGCGCGGTTCGGCAAAGGCGACGGCGCCATCGGTCACGGAACAGTCTCCAGATCCGTGAGCCTGATTTCTTCGGGCCGTGGAAGCATCGGCACGGCTTGGTAACACGCGCGCGCAAGCGCAGTGAAAGCAGTCCGCCGTGTTCAGGCGGATGGCGTTGTTGCGGAACCGCGAGTGGCCTCGATGGAAAGCGAGGTTGCCTCGGGCCGAGGCTGAAGCTCCGCGCTGAGCCGCCATCGCCCATTCGGGGTATTGCCTTTGGCGCCGACCGGACATAACGGAAGGGGCAAGCTCAGACTTGCGCTGACGTTGGGGGTTCGATGGAAACGCTGTCGCTCGAAGATTTCATCGATGACGAACCTTGGGGAGACGACGTTCCGTTTCTGGAGGACATTCCGGGCGAAGATCTGGTAGCGGGCGTGCGGATTCAGCGGTTGGTCACAAGAGGCGACAAGCGTGGCGACCTTACGGTCCTCATGTCGGCACTGCTGGAGCCCATTACCCCGCCGCCGCATGTCTATCTGGTATCGGCCGAGGTGGGATCGATCAGGGCATGGGTCTATCACAAGCGACAGTTCGACCGGCTCGCCTATACAAATGGCGACATCAGGGCCGTGCTCTACGATCTACGCAAGGATAGCCCGACATACCAAAAAATAAACGTTCTCGACGTCGGCGCGGCCAACAAGATCCTGCTGACAATCCCGCCCTATGTCGTTCACGGGGTTCAAAACCGTGGCAAGAGCACCGCGACATTCGTCAACATGCCGACGAACGTCTACGACCCTAAAAATCCGGACAAGTCGCGGGTTCGCTTCGATCACCCGGGCATCCCGTACAAATTCGAATAGCATGACGACGTTTTCCGTCATCATGGCCACCTACAATCGCGGCAGGCATATTCTTCCGTCGATACAATCGGTGCTGCGCCAAACCCGCCAGGACTTCGAACTGTTGGTGGTGGGCGATTGCTGCACGGACGACACCGCGGATGTGGTACGGGCGCTTGCGTCCCCTCAAATCCGCTGGTCGACCCTGTCAGAGCGCGGCGGCAGCCAGGCCTTCCCCAACAATGCGGGCATCGAAATGGCGCGCGGGCAATACGTTGCCTATCTCGGTCATGACGATCTCTGGGCTCCGGACCATCTCCAGGCGCTCGCCGATCTTTTCGGAAGGGATCCGCGACCGGACTTTGTCGTAAGCGGCGCGATCTTTCATGGCCCCAGGGCAAGCAATTTTCTGTGGGTGACCGGCATCTTCAGCGAACCGGACGCCGCTATTAAGCACTTCTTCCCGCCTTCGAGTTTCGGCCACCGACGCGACGTTGTCGATCGGATCGGCAAATGGCGCAGTCCGAAAGAGATAACTGCGCCCGTCGACGCGGATTTCATGTTGCGAGCGGCAAAGTCAGGCATGCATTTTGTGTCGACGCAGCGGATCACCGTCCAGAAATTCGCGGCCGGTCACCGCTATCTAAGCTATATGAGCCAAGGCTCGGACGAGCAGGAACGAATGGCCCGGCGAATGGCCCGGCCGGGATTTGAGGGCTATCTGGCCTCCGAACTGACCAAGGCAAAGGCAGCCAACACTTACATGGTCATGGTCCATCCGGACTACGAGCGCTTCGAGAAGGGTCAGCTCGCGACCCAGATTGCGACGAACAAGGGCATCGTCCGCCCGAATCTGAGCAGCCTCAGGAAGCGCGAAGTCATCAAGCAGGACAACTCGCAAAAGGCGCTCGACTGGTCTCCGCTCCAAGCAGGTGGCGACTGGATCCTCTGGGTCGGCTGCAATCCGCGCCCAAAGCTGCTTGTGCCGTTCAAATATGCCGGCAAGGCACGGATTCGCCTGGATATCCAGCATCCTCAACGCGAGGCGCTGAACAGGCTCAAATTGTCCGTAAATGGCCAGCCGGTCGTGGCAAGCATTTCCGCAATGCGCCAGGAGGGCAATCTCTGGAGCGCGCAAGCGACGTTCGAAACGGCGTTGCGAAAGGACGATCATACGATCCTGGAGCTTCATCTCAACAGATTGCAGAGACGCGCAGGCCGCAACGGCATCGGCGTGGCCGACATCGAGGTCACGCCGCTTGGGTGGCGAGGCCTTGTTGCCAAGGGCAAGCGGTTCCTCGCCAGGTCGGCAAGGGGCAATCGGGTGCTCGCCAAGTTGGCAAGGGGCAAGCGCCTGCTCGCCAAGTTCCGCCCGGCCCGCTGATCCCTCTTGCCGCTTTTTTGGTCTTCGTCCATAAGCGCGCCGTCGCAAGACTTTCGCCGCGCGCGGTTTCCAGCCGCGGGATTGGCTCCAAAAAGTCTGCAACTTTTTGGAATCACGCTTATACGGCCCTCCACAAGCCATGAGGACATCATGACCGCCTTCAAACCACTCGTCTTTTCGGGCGTCCAGCCGACCGGCAATCTGCATCTCGGCAACTATCTCGGCGCCATCAAGAAATTCGTCGCCCTGCAGGATACGTCCGACTGTATCTATTGCGTCGTCGACCTGCATTCGCTGACCGCGCAGCTGGTCTATGAGGACCTTGCCGACCAGACGCGCTCGATCACCGCGGCCTTCCTCGCCTCCGGCATCGACCCGAAGAAGCACATCGTCTTCAACCAGTCGCGGGTCATGCAGCACGCCGAGCTTGCCTGGATCTTCAACTGCGTGGCGCGCATCGGCTGGATGAACCGCATGACGCAGTTCAAGGACAAGGCCGGCAAGGACCGCGAGAACGCCTCGCTCGGCCTGCTCGCCTATCCGAGCCTGATGGCCGCCGACATCCTGCTCTATCGCGCCACGCACGTGCCGGTGGGCGAGGACCAGAAGCAGCACCTTGAGCTGACCCGCGACATCGCGCAGAAATTCAACAACGACTTTTCGGACCGCATCGCGGCCCTTGGCGTCGGCGTCGAGATGCAGGTCGGCGAGGAGACGGTGAACGGCTATTTTCCGCTGACCGAGCCGGTCATCGGCGGGCCGGCGGCGCGCATCATGAGCCTGCGTGACGGTTCCAAGAAGATGTCGAAGTCGGACCCGTCGGACCTGTCGCGCATCAATTTGACCGACGATGCCGATACCATCTCGAAGAAGATCCGCAAGGCCAAGACCGACCCGGAAGCCTTGCCGAGCGAGTTGGACGGCCTTGCCGGCCGGCCCGAGGCGGAGAACCTGGTCGGCATCTATGCCGGCCTCGCCGAACTCTCGAAGGCGGATGTGCTGAAGGAATTCGGCGGCCAGCAGTTTTCGGTGTTCAAGCCGGCGCTGGCCGACCTTGCCGTCGACAGGCTGGCGCCGATCGCCGGCGAGATGCGCCGCATCGAAGGCGACCGCGCCTATGTCGACGCGGTGCTGAGGGACGGTGGCGAACGTGCCGGCACCCTGGCGGAATCCACGATGAAGACGGTGCGCGACATCATCGGCCTTTTGCAAGGCTGATCTGTCCCGTCACCATCCCGACTGCCGGCCGCTTGCGGCCGGTCAGCGCGAGTGGCAGATTGCGGCCGAAACCACTCGTTTCCCTGATTTTGAAATTCGCCGGAGTTGGATATCAAGGGCAGTGCGAATTTCAAAATCGGGGAAACGAGCAAACTATTGATTTCTAGTGTCGTTTTTGATTTCGAAGTTCGCTCCGCGCGCGATATCAAAATCAGGCGAACTTCGAAATCACGACACTAGGTAGATAGACATGGTCTCCAAGCGCCTCAGTCGCGAAGCCGGACATCGCCGCAAGTTCCTGGCGATCATCGACGATACGCCCGAATGCGAGCGTGCCGTCGCCTATGCCTCGAAGCGGGCACAGAGCACCAGTGGCGTGCTGGTGCTGCTCTATGTCATCGAGCCGGACGATTTCCAGCACTGGCTGGGGGTCGAGAAGATCATGCGCGAGGAGGCCAACGCCACGGCGCGCACCGCGCTCGACAGCTATGCCAACAAGGTGCGCCAGAAGCTCGGCATCGAGCCGGAGCTGGTGGTGCGCGAAGGCAAACCGACCGAAGAGATCCACAGACTGATCGAGGAAGACCAGGACATCGCCATCCTTGTGCTGGCGGCAGGCGCCGGCAAGGAGGGCCCCGGGCCGCTGGTCGGCGCGGTGGCCGGCAAAGGCGCCGCCTTCCCTATTCCCGTCACCGTGGTGCCGCAGAATCTTTCGGACGAGGAGATAGACAGCCTGGCCTGAGGTATCGATATTCAGGTGAGGCCGGCCTGACCTGAAGCTCAACACACCCAGAAGCGCGTCGCAGGGACGCTGAAAAAACATTCCGCCAGCCAGCCGTTCGGGCGACGCGTTTCGCTTGAATGTCCAGCCGATAGAGCCTATTTAGAACTATTCCAAACTGTTGCCCGACACGGGCATGGAGACAGCCATGTTCATCCAGACCGAATCGACGCCGAACCCGGCGACGCTGAAGTTCCTGCCCGGCAAGGAAGTGCTGCGCGAAGGCACCGCCGATTTCCGCGACGCCGACAGTGCGGCAGGAGCTTCGCCGCTGGCCGGCCGGCTGTTCGAGATCCCGGGCGTGACCGGCGTCTTCTTCGGCTATGATTTCATCACCGTGACCAAGGACGGCCCCGACTGGCAGCATCTGAAGCCGGCGATCCTCGGCGCCATCATGGAGCACTTCATGTCGGGCGCGCCCGTCATGGCCAGGGCCGGCCCCGCAGCCGAGACCAGCCAGACCGGCGAATTCTACGACAAGGCCGACGAAGAGCTGGTCATCACCATCAAGGAACTGCTCGACACCAGGGTGCGCCCGGCGGTTGCCCAGGATGGCGGCGACATCACCTTCCGCGGCTTCGAGAACGGCACCGTGTTCCTGCACATGAAGGGCGCCTGCGCCGGCTGCCCGTCGTCGACGGCGACGCTGAAGCACGGCATCCAGAACCTGCTCAGGCATTTTGTGCCCGAGGTGCAGCAGGTCGAACAGGTCTCCTGAACTACGCGTCGCCTGCCCTGCTGACAAGCAGGGCAGGTTCTCAAAAGCGCTGCAGACGCCCTATGCCAACGCCGCCCGGCAGCCGGGCGGCGTTTTTGCTTGTCGGCCAACCTGCGAATGATCAATTTTGGAAGCTGGCGCTGCCCCTCATTGCCCTGCCGGGCATTTCTCCCCGTGAACGGGGAGAAAGAGGCTGACCACAACCTCAACACCCTTTCCTGCAATGTCGGCGGTTGGCGAAACCATTGATGGGAGCGCCCCTCTCCCCGTCACTATACGGGGAGAGGATGCCGGCAGGCAGGTGAGGGGCGGCGCAAACGTCCGGAGTCTGGCGCAGACCGAAACGACCAATCACGAAGCGGTGAACGATGTAACGAAGCGCCGCGCGCCGGCGAAACCGTTGTCATGGCCCCAGCTTGCAACGGAGACCCAAGATGACTGGATCAAAGGCGATAAGGGGCGCGATGCGGCTTGGCGCCGGTGCGGTGCTGCTCGTGCTTGCCGCGACGGGTGCCGTCTCTGCCCAGCCGCTGACCGTGGTCGAGCTGTTCACCAGCCAGGGCTGCTCGTCCTGCCCACCGGCCAATGCCAATCTGATCAAGGTCAAGGACCGGTCCGGCGTCCTGGCGCTGTCGTTCAACGTCACCTACTGGGACTATCTGGGCTGGAAGGACACGTTCGGCAGAGAAGAATTCACGCAGCGCCAGGTGAATTATGAGCCGGCGCTCGGCCGCTCCGGCCCGTTCACGCCGCAGGTGGTGGTCAATGGCGATGCCGATGCGGTCGGCGCCCGTCCCGGCGAGATCGAGCAGCTGATTGCCAGCAGCGGCCGCATAAAGGGCCCGTCGCTGTCGCTCGCCAACGGCAAGATCGCCATCGGCGCCGGCAAGGCGCCCGCCGGGCGCGCCGATGTCTGGCTGGTGCGCTACCGCCAGGGCGTCATCGAGGTGCCGGTGGCGCGCGGCGAAAACACCGGCCGCACCTTGCCGCATGCCAATGTCGTCCATGCGCTGAAGAAGCTCGGCAGCTGGAGCGGCGCGGCGACGACGTTTTCCCTGCCCGCCGATTCCGGCGGCCTCAGCACCGCGGTGCTGGTGCAGTCGCCCGGCGGCGGGCCGATCCTGGCCGCCGCCACCAACTAGCAATTCGCGGCGCCGCATGAAGCGGCGGCGCACTTCCCGGCCCCCGCGCCTTCAACCCCCAGAGGAGACCATCATGACCCATTTCTCTCGCCTGACGCTGCCGGCACTCGCCTTCGCGCTCTGCTCGACGGCGCTGTTGGCCAGCGGCATCGCCCGCGCCGAGGATGCGATGAAGCCGGCTAACGCCATGGCCACGGACGCCATGAAGCCGGCAACCGACGCCATGAGCACAAACGCGATGAAACCGGCGATGGCGACCGATGCGATGAAGAAGGACTGCATGGACAAGGCCGCCATGGAAACCGACGCCATGAAGAAGGACGAGGCGACCAAGGCCTGCGACGCGATGGGGGCGGCCAACTAGCTTCGGCTCGCCGCCGGCCGCCCCTGGCCATGGCCGTTCCCTGTCCAGGTCAGGGACGGCCCCTTTTTGGGCCGGCCGGGCCGGAACGCGCGGCGCACGGCAATGTGAGACAAGGGCGGGCCATCCGCCATATAATAGGACACCATCATGGGAGATCAGACATGACCGGCATTCATGAAAAAGCCGCGCGGCGATCGGCCAATTTCGCCAGGGGCGCGCTGGCCGCCCTCATCCTGGCGGCGGCGGGTGCCGCGCTGTGGCAGAGCCCGGCCGTCTCGGCCGAGGACGCGGTGGTGATCCCGCCGCCGGCGCTGGACGAGAAGGCCACCAGCGGCACGCAGAAGGCGGTCTTCGCCGGCGGCTGCTTCTGGGGCGTGCAGGGCGTGTTCCAGCACGTCAAGGGGGTGAGCAGCGCCGTTTCCGGCTATGCCGGCGGCAGCCAGGAAAACGCCGTCTACGAGACGGTCGGCACCGGCCGCACCGGGCACGCCGAATCGGTCGAGATCACCTACGATCCGTCGAAGGTCACCTACGGCCAGCTGCTGCAGGTGTATTTCTCGGTGGCGCACAATCCGACGCAGCTCAACTACCAGGGTCCGGACAGCGGCACCCAGTACCGCTCGACCATCTTTGCCGAGAGCGACGCGCAGAAGAAGATCGCCGAGAGCTACATCGCCCAGCTCGACAAGGCCAAGGTGTTTTCGAAACCGATCGTCACCACGCTGGAGACCGGCAAGGCCTTCTATCCGGCCGAAAACTACCACCAGGATTTTCTGACGCTGAACCCGACCTATCCCTACATCGTCTACAACGACCTGCCCAAGGTGGCGAATTTGAAGCAGCTGTTCCCGAAGCTTTATAGCGAGAAGCCGGTGCTGGTGCTTTCGGCCAGTAACTGAGGGTTGGCGGGCGGGCGGGCAGCGACGCCCTCCTTCCTTCCCTTCGTCATCCTAGGGTCTCCGCGACGTCGCTTCGCTCCTGCTCCGCCCTAGGATGACGAAGGATCCTGCCCTCCACCCTTTGTCGTCTCAATCATACGTCAGGTCCGTCGCCTTGCCGCCAAACACGCGGTAGGCATAGAAGGAATAGAAGATGATGATCGGCAGCACGACGACCGTGCCGGCGAGGATGATGGCAAGGCTTTCGGGCGCGGACGCCGCCTGCCAGATGGTCAGCTTGTCGGGCACGACGAAGGGGTAGAACGACCAGGCCAACCCGGCAAAGCCGAGCGCGAAGATGGCGGCCAGGCTCAGGAACGGCGTCAGCGCATGGCGGTCGTCGGGCCTGGGCAGATGGAAGGTCTGCCGCCACAGCCAGACGAACAGCAGCGCCGACAGGATCGGCAGCGGCGACAGATAGAGCATTTGCGGCCAGACGAACCATTTGTCGAAGATGCGCGGGCTGGCGAAGGGCGTGGCCAGCGACACCGCGACCATGCCGAGTGCGGCCAGCACCAGCGCCGTACGCAGCCAGCGCACCGCCTTCCTCTGCAATTCGCCTTCGGTCTTGTAGATCAGCCAGGCGGCGCCCATCGCCGCATAGGCGGCGGCGAGGCAGAGCGCCACCAGCGCGCCGAAGGCCATGCCGCCAAGACCGACATCGAGGCCGAGCACATAGACGCCCAGCATATAGCCCTGCGCCAGCGAAGCGATGATCGAGCCGAGGAAGAAGATGCGGTTCCAGCGATGCTTCCTGCCGGCCGGCACCTTGGCGCGGAAATCGAAGGCGACGCCGCGCAGGATGAGGCCGACGAGCAGCAGGAACGCTGGAATGTAGAGCGCTGTCAGGATGGTGCCGTGCGCCAGCGGGAAGGCGACCAGCAGCAGGCCGACGGCCAGCACCAGCCAGGTCTCGTTGGCATCCCAGAACGGGCCTATTGCCGCGATCATCGTGTCCTGCTCGGCGTCCTCGGCGGCCGCGAACAGGATGCCGATGCCGAGATCGAAACCATCGAGGATGACGTAGATCAGGATGGCGAGGCCCATCAGGCCGGCGAAGATCAGGGGGAGCAAGGTTGGCCAGTCGAAGCTCATGTCACTCTCCCGCTGCCGGTTGCGACAATGCCGCGTTCATGACGCCGGGCAACGGCGAGGCGTCACCGTCCTTGGCCGCCTTCAGCGCCAGGTGCACCAGCACGCCGAGATAGGCGATCAGAAGCAGCACATAGAGGATGAGATAGACGGCCAGCGTCAGCGCGACATGGCTGCCGGCGACCGGGCCGACGGCGTCGGCGGTTTTCAGCACACCGGTGACCAGCCAGGGCTGGCGGCCGATCTCTGTCGTGTACCAGCCGGCGAGCGTGGCAACCCATCCGGAGATTGTCATGGGCACCATCAGCAGCGCCAGCGGCTTGGGCAGGCTGTGGCGGCGCTTGAGGAAGAAGGCCGCCGACCAGGAGACGATCAGCATCAGGACGCCGGTGCCGACCATGATGCGAAAGCCCCAGAACACCGGGAAGACCGGCGGATGGTTGCCGGGATAGTCGTTGAGGCCGGGCACGACGCCGCTGGAGCTGTGGCGCAGCACGACACTGGCGCCGTCGGGAATGGCGAGCTCGAACCTGTTCTCCCTGGCCGCCTCGTCGGGCCACGCGAACAGCACCAGCGGCACGTTGGGGCCGGTGTTCCAGTTGGCCTCCATGGCGGCGATCTTCTGCGGCTGGTGCTCCAGCGTGTTCAAACCGTGCTGGTCGCCGGCGAAGATCTGGATCGGAATCAGGATCGCGGCGGTGAAGACGCCGGTGCGCAACGCCTTCCACATCGATTCGGAACGGTCGCCATAGAGGTAGCGCAGCGCCGACAGGCCGGCGATCAGGAAGGACACCGTCAGGCCGGAGGCCAAAAGCATGTGGACGAGCCGGTAGGGCATGGACGGGTTGAAGACGATCGCCCACCAGTCGACGGCATGCGCCACGCCATCGCGCATCTCGAAGCCGGCCGGCGTCTGCATCCAGGAATTCAGCGCGATGATCCAGAAGGCGGAGACCGTCGTGCCGCCGGCGACCAGCACTGTTGCCAGCGTGTGGATGCGGTTGGAGACGCGGCGGAAGCCGAACAGCATGATGCCGAGGAAGGCGGCCTCGAGGAAAAAGGCGGTCAGGATCTCATAGGCGAGCAGCGGGCCGGCGATGTTGCCGACTGTTTCCATATAGCCCGGCCAGTTGGTGCCGAACTGGAAGCTCATGGTGACGCCGGAGACCACGCCCATGGCGAAGGACAAAGCGAACACCTTCACCCAGGTGAAATAGGCGCGCATCCAGGCGGAATCGCCGGTCGCGTTGTAACGCAACTTGAAGAACAGCAGCACCCAGCCAAGTGCAATGGTGATCGCCGGAAACAGAATGTGGAACGAGATATTCGCGCCGAACTGGATGCGCGACAGAATGAGCGGGTCCATGGCGGGCTCCGGCTGCTGCTTGTTGTCAGAGAATAGGGCGCAAGCCCGACTGGGTCAAAGTGGCTTGGCGTCACGCGGGGCGCGTTGTCGCAGCATCCGGCTGCAAATCGTCAGTTGGACACACTGTCAATGGCCAGAACTGTCAGGTGCGGCATTGACTTCCGGCCGTGCGCACCGACATTCACCGGATTCCGTACAACAACGCGTTTCAGGCAGCCGTTTTCAGCCATGCCATCAATCATATCGATTTCCGGGGTCACCAAGACCTACGCCACCGGCTTCCAGGCGCTCAAGGAAATCAACCTCGACATCCAGCGCGGCGAGATCTTCGCGCTGCTCGGGCCCAACGGTGCCGGCAAGACGACACTGATCTCGATCGTCTGCGGCATCGTCAACCGCTCGTCCGGTACCGTCACAGTCGACGGGAACGATATCACCAAAGACTATCGCGCCGCGCGCAGCCTGATCGGGCTGGTGCCGCAGGAACTGACCATCGATGCCTTCGAGAGCGTGTGGGCGACGGTCAATTTCAGCCGTGGCCTGTTCGGCAAGCCGGCCAACCCGGCCTTCGTCGAGAAGGTTCTGCGCGACCTCTCTTTGTGGGACAAGAAGGACGCCAAGGCGATCACGCTGTCGGGCGGCATGAAGCGCCGGCTGATGATCGCCAAGGCGCTGTCGCACGAGCCGCGCGTGCTGTTCCTCGACGAGCCGACGGCCGGCGTCGACGTCGAGCTGCGCCAGGACATGTGGGAGATGGTGCGCCGGTTGCGCGAGGATGGCGTCACCATCATCCTGACCACGCATTACATCGAGGAGGCCGAGGCGATGGCCGACCGCGTCGGCGTCATCAACCGCGGCGAGATCATCCTGGTCGACGACAAGGCCGAATTGATGCGCAAACTCGGCCGCAAGCGGCTGTTGGTGGAGCTGCGCAGCCCGCTCGCCACCGTCCCCGAAAAGCTCTCGCGCTATGCGCTCGAGCTGTCGCCGGACGGCCAGCAACTGACCTACACCTATGACAACCAGAGCGATCGGCCAGGCGTCGCCTCGCTGCTGCGCGACCTCGAGGCCGCCGGCATCCATTTCCGCGACATGGATACGGAAAACAGCTCGCTCGAGGAGATCTTCGTCAATCTTTTGAGGCAAGAGCCATGAACCTGCGCGCGGCCATGAATCTTCGTGCAGTATGGGCAATCTACCGGGTGGAAATGGCGCGCGCCTTTCGCACCGTGTTGCAAAGCATCATCTCGCCGGTCATCTCGACATCGCTCTATTTCGTCGTCTTCGGCTCGGCCATCGGCTCGCGCATCACCGAGATCGACGGCATCAGCTACGGCGCTTTCATCGTGCCCGGGCTGATCATGCTGTCGCTTCTGACGCAGTCGATCTCGAATGCCTCCTTCGCCATTTATTTCCCGAAATTCGTCGGCTCGATCTACGAGCTTTTGTCGGCGCCGGTCTCCTATCTCGAGATCGTCATCGCGTATGTCGGCGGTGCGGCGACCAAGTCGATCATCCTTGGCCTGATCATCCTGGCGACAGCGTCGCTGTTCGTGCCGCTCCACATCGAACACCCGGTGTGGATGCTCGCCTTCCTGGTGCTGACCGCGGTGACCTTCAGCCTGTTCGGCTTCATCATCGGCATCTGGGCCAAGAGCTTCGAGCAGCTGCAGCTGGTGCCGCTGCTGATCATCACGCCGCTGACCTTCCTCGGCGGCAGCTTCTATTCGATCAACATGCTGCCTGACATCTGGCGCACGGTGACGCTGTTCAATCCGGTCGTCTATCTGATTAGCGGGTTCCGCTGGAGCTTTTACGGCAAGTCGGATGTCTCGGTCGGCATCAGCCTCGGCATGACGGTCGTCTTCCTGCTGATCTGCATAGCGATCGTCGCCTGGATCTTCAGGACCGGCTACCGGCTAAGGAACTGACCGGTCGGCCGCTTCAGATTGCCTTCACCAGCCGCAGCAGCCCCAGCATTTCGACAAAAGTCCCCTTGCGGAAGGCGATATAGGTCGGCTGCTCCCGGCCGTGGAAGCGGCGCTTGAACGCTGCCTGGCCCTGCAAATTGAACTTGGAGCGATTGACCCATGCGGAACCGTAGGCGCGCTGGAAGGTGCCGCGCCAGAAGTTCGATTCGGCAAAGCCGCTGGCTTCGATGTCGACCAGCGGCGACAGACCCAGCGTGACGACGGAAATGCCTTCCTCGCGAAAGCGGTCGACGGCGAATTTGGTCAGGCCGATCTCGGCATGCGGGGTGGCGTCGACATGCTTGCGCTTGAAGGCCGTGGTGTAGCCGATGACCTTGCCGCCGCTGAACAGCGGATCGAAGTCGAGCAGGGCGACGAGCTCGCCATCGGGGCCGCGCAGCACGAAACGGCGCATGTCGATGCCGAGATGGTCGGCGAAGGGCCGGTTGAGGAAGCCCATTTCCCAGCGCTTGACGATGCGCTCGCCGCGCCAGTTCTCGGACAGCCTGGCGATCTCGTCGAGGAAGATGCTGCGCCTGTCTTCCTCGAAGGAATAGCCCTTTTTCAGCAACCAACGCTCGGAGTAGCGCACCGTTTCGTTGCGCTTGCCCGAGAAATCATGGTCGGGCAGCGGCAGCCTGGTGTCGATACCCAGGCGGTTGACCTGATAGCCGAGCGAGGCCAGCACGCGCGCGGTCTCGGCACTGATCTGCACGAACCAGGGACCACCGGCGGCTTCGACGAAACGTCTGATGTAGGCGGGCCGGTCAGGCGGATGGACCACCGGGTCGCCGAGCGCGAAATGGTGCTTCATCTTGGTACCGAAGGCGATGTAGCCGTCGCTGTCGCCGAAATAGGACAGTTTCTGCTGCGCGGCGGTCGAGTAGGCGAGCGAGAAATTGCCATGCCGGCGAACCAGCGCCAAGCGCTCGACATGCGTCAGCTCCTGCCGCGGAACCTTGGGTGCTGCGCCTTCAAGAAGCCTGTCGATGGTGATGCGCAAGGAGGGCATGGCCGATCCGCGTGTCGAAAAGGGAGACCCGCCAGCCCACGGGCCTCGAATCAGTCGCACAGACGCGACCTGATTTATCGATCATATCGCGCATGCGCCATAGAAGGCGCAATCGGCGCCATCTGCAGGGCAATCTCGGCCAAAAGGCGGCGGCTCTATCCCTGAGCCATCACTCGCTCGAGTTGCGCCCCGTGGTCCAACATGCTGCATAGGGGCGCGTGAGCGGCTGTTCCCGTGGACATCAAGCCGACTTTGAATCAAGCCGCCGGAAACCAACGGCTTCCATTAGCATGTCCTCCTCGACCATGCCGGCGTTGTGCAGTGCAAGCAGGGTCAGGGCGATTTCCCGCGCCTCGGCTGACTCGGGATGCGCTTCGCGCCGCTGGCAGGCTTCGTCAAAGACGCGCTGCAGCCTGGCGATATCAGCAGGCTTGAGCAGGCCACGATCATAAATGGATTTCGGCATGGCGATCTCTTGATAAAGACCTAGGGCGCCACGCTTAAATTGCCAATCTTTCCCGAGGCTTGATAGATCCCCGAATAGAAAGGGAGGGATTTCGAGTTGCCGAAATCCCTCCTGCGATTGTCCAATCTCTCCAGTCTGGCCGTGTCAGATCGCGATCTTGCCGCCGCCCTGCTTGGTGATGGCGACCACCGACGGCCGCACCGGCATGTCGGGCTTGAAATCGGGCCAGCGGGTCGACAGGTCCTCATAGTAGGAGGGCCGACCGAAGGCTTCCCAGTCCTCGCCGCCGTCGCCCGGATGCTGGACGGCGACGAAAGCGGTCTGGTCGTCCGGCGCGAACAGCGGGCCGCACATTTCAGCGCCGATCGGCACACGGAAGAACAGCTTTGACGTCGCCCGCGCGGCACCTTCGGTGTCGACCGCCCACAGGCCGTCGGTGCGCCCGGTGGCCTTCGGACCCTGGCCATCGGTGGCGACCCAGAGGCGGCCGGCCGAATCGACGGCGCAATTGTCCGGCATGCCGAACCAGCCATTGGCGGTGGTCGCGGTCGAGAAGGTGGCGCCGACCTCGGCCACCGCGGGATCGCCGCATTTCAGCAGCACTTCCCACTTGCCCTTGGTGGCGGTGAAATCGCCGCCGTCCTCTGATATCTCGATGATATGGCCGAAGGCGTTTTCGGCGCGCGGGTTGGCGGCGTCGACCTGGTCGGCCTTGCGCTTGGAATTGTTGGTCAGCATGACATAGACCTTGCCGTTGACGGCATTGGGCTGGACGTCTTCAGGACGGTCCATCTTGGTGGCGCCGAGCAGGTCGGCGGCGCGGCGCGTCTCGATCAACACGTCGGCCTGGCTGGCAAAACCGTTTTCGGCGGTCAACGGACCCTGGCCGAAAACAATCGGCAGCCATTCGACCGAGCCGTCCTCAGCGAACTTGGCGACATGCAGCGTGCCGTCGTCGAGCAGGTTCATATTGGCGGCACGGTCGTTCGGGTTGAACGTGCCCTTGGTGACGAATTTGTAGACATAGTCGAAGCGCTCGTCATCGCCGAGATAGAAGACGACGCGGCCATCCTTGGCGACGATCGATTCGGCGCCCTCATGCTTGAAGCGGCCCATGGCGGTGCGCTTCCGCGGCGTCGAAGTTGGGTCGTTGACGTCGACCTCGACGATCCAGCCAAAGCGATTGGCCTCATTCGGTTCCTTGGCGAGGTCGAAACGGTCATAGTGCGCGCCCCACTCATAGGCACCTTCGGGAATGCCGAGGCGCTTGTAGTTGGTGGCTTCCTTGTGGTCGGCCGGCAGTTCGCCGGAGAAATAGCCGTGGATGTTTTCCTCGGCCATGACATAGGTGCCCCAGGGCGTGACGCCGCCGGCACAATTGTTGAAGGTGCCGATGACCTTGGTGCCGGACGGGTCGGCACTGGTCTTGAGGCGGTCATGGCCGGCGGCGGGGCCGGACAGCGCCATTTCGGTGTTGGAGCTGATGCGGCGGTTGAGCTTGCCGTCGCGCACGACCTGCCATTTGCCGCCGTCCTTGCGGATCTCGACGATGGTGCCGCCGTGTGCTGCCATCTCGACATCGACCTGCTCCTTGCTGAGCGGTGCGACTTCGAGCGCCTTCTTGCCGTCCTTGTCGACGATTTTCACGATGCCCGGAAACATCAGGTGCGAGTTGGTGTATTCGTGGTTGACGACCAGCAGGCCGTGCTCGGCCGAGCCGTCGATCGGGATATAGCCGACATAGTCGTTGTTGTAGCCGAACTGTTTCAGCTGGGCCTCGGCCGACTGCTTCGTCGGGTCGAATTCAGGCGAATCGGCAAACAGCGGGTCGCCCCAGCGCAGCAGCACATCGGCATCGTAACCGGGTGCTACGTGATGCTTGTCGTCGATACCGGCTTCGAGCTCGTCGAAGGAGAAGGCCGAACCTTCGGCGGCGCGGGCATTGTCGGCGCTGACCAATGCCAGTGGGCTGACGGTGGCGGCAATGGCCGAGACGGCGAGCGAACCTTTCAGAAAACCGCGGCGCGAGAAGCGCGAGGCTATGATCTCGCCCATGGTGCGGTTGTCGGTAGGGTTGGTGGCCGGGCCGTCATTTTCCTCGAGCAGGCTGGTGCGGAAACGGGCGTCGGGGGAGCGATGGTCGGTCATGAGACTTGCCTCTGGCTTTTTGGAGTGGCTGGAGCATGGGTACCTGTTCGACCCTTACAGTCGGCTGATCACACTTTCGTGACATTGTAAGCCGGTTTCAATCACCAGCCGGACCTTGGTGCGATGGACGTTGCTTGACGTCCCAGCACGCTTCGGAAACAAGGGCTGCCACAAGCGTCATTCAGGGGCAAAAAGTGAGTCTTTCCGGATTACTTCAGCTCGGCATTTCGACCGTGATCTTCCTCTTGGCGGCAACGGCGGCCAAGCAATGGGGGCTGGCGCCGAGCCTGGGCAAGATCGTGGTGACGCTGGCGCTCTATTCGCTGGGCAATCTTATCATGCTGAGATTGATCCGAGAATTCGGCATGTCGGTGTCGTTCAGCCTGTCGGCGGTGATCCAACTGGTGTCGGTCAATGTCGTGGCGCTGGTGTTCTTCGGCGAACGCGTCAACGCGCTGCAGGCGACCGGCATCGTGCTGGCGGTCGCGGCGGTGGCGCTGATCATGCTCGGGCCCTATCTGCAAACGCGCCTCTAGCGAGACCCGATGAAGACCTTCGCTCGCACGCTGCTCAACCGCATCGAATTCCCGGTCCTGCTGGCCGGCCTGGTGATCGCCAGCGGGCTGTGGGGGTTCGAGGAATTGATGGAGGTGGCGCGGGCGAGCACGCCGCACGCTTTCGACACCGAAATCCTGCTCGCCTTCCGCAAGGCGGGCCAACCCGACAGCCCGATCGGGCCGCCGTGGCTGGAAGGGGCGATGCGTGACATCACCAGCCTCGGCAGCGCCAGTGTGCTGGTGCTGATCACGGCAGCGGTGATCGTCTATCTCTTGATGATCCGCAGGCCGGCAACGGCGCTGCTGATCTTCGTCGCCGTGGCCGGCGGCGAGGTGTTGTCCAGCCTGCTGAAGGCCGGCATCGATCGGCCGCGGCCGGATCTCGTCTCGCATCTCGTCAACGAGACGTCGTTCTCATTCCCGAGCGGCCACGCCATGCTGTCGGCGGTGACCTATCTGACGCTCGGCTCGCTGGCGGCCCGCTTCCTGCATGGACGGACGACGAAGATCTTTGTGCTCTGCCTCGCGGTGCTGACCACCGTGCTGGTTGGCATCAGTCGCGTCTATCTCGGCGTCCACTGGCCCTCCGACGTGCTGGCCGGCTGGTGCGCCGGCTTCGCCTGGGCCATGCTGTGCTGGCTGGTGGCGCGCGTGCTGCAGCGGCGCAAAGCGGTGACGGATAGCGAATGACCCATGTTTCATCTGTTTATAATGATGCTTGAAACATCATGATCCTTATATTATCCATTGACACTGCAGACTCAGACAAGGGTTCTGGCCGATGATCACCGCCGCGCAGATGCGCGCCGCAAGGGCGCTGGCCGGCATCGATCAGAAGACGCTGGCCGAGCGCGCCGGGGTTTCGCTTCCGACCATCCAGCGCATGGAAGCGAGCGACGGCGTCGTCAGGGGCGTGGTCGACACGCTGATGAAGGTCATCCAGGCCCTCGACGAGGCCGGGGTGGAGCTGATCGGCGAGAACCAGGCCAGCGAGCGCGGCGGCAGGGGCGTACGCCTCAAGCCAGCGCCGCAGAACCCACAGAACTGAGCCCGCAAGAAAGTCGCGACGGCGACCGCCGACATCCTGCCGACGATCCCCGCCGCCTCCGAGACGCGGAAGGCAGTCCATGGATCAGATCCGGCGGGAGACGCATCAACCGGTACGGCCAACTTTCTCTGAACTGTTCACGCCCAAACTGGTGACGGTGCTGCGCGAGGGCTACACGCTCGAGCACTTCAGGGCCGATGCCATCGCCGGGTTGACCGTCGCCATCGTGGCGCTGCCGCTGTCGATGGCGATCGCCATTGCCTCGGGCGTGACGCCGGAGCGCGGCCTCTACACCTCGATCGTCGGCGGCTTCATCATCTCGGCGCTCGGCGGCAGCCGCTTCCAGATCGGCGGGCCGGCCGGTGCCTTCATCGTGCTGGTGGCGGCGACCACGGCGCGGGTCGGTGTCGACGGGCTGCTGCTGGCGACGATGATGGCCGGCATCTTCCTGCTCGTCATCGGCTATCTGAGGCTCGGCACCTACATCAAGTTCATCCCCTATCCGGTGACCGTCGGCTTCACCGCCGGCATCGCCGTCATCATCTTTTCCGGCCAGATCGTCGAACTGTTTGGGCTGAAGCTTGCCGGCAAGGAACCCGGGCCATTGGTGCCGAAGCTGATGGCAGTCGGCGAGGCGGCCGGCACGATCAACCTCTCAGCGACCTTCGTGGCGGTGCTGACCATCGTGGCCATCGCCTTGCTGAAGCGCTGGCGTCCGAAATGGCCGGCGATGCTGATCGCCATCGGGCTCGCCTCGGTCATCGTGGCGCTGCTTTCGCTGCCGGCCGAGACGATCGGCAGCCGCTTCGGCGGCATCCCGCGCAGCCTGCAAATGCCGTCCCTCCCGCCGGTGAGCCTCGACAGGATGATCGACGTGCTGCCGGACGCCATCGCCTTTGCGCTGCTCGGCGCGATCGAATCGCTGCTGTCGGCCGTGGTCGCCGACGGCATGACAGGACGGCGGCATCGCTCCAACTGCGAGCTGGTGGCGCAAGGTTTTGCCAACATCGCATCCAGCCTGTTCGGCGGCATCTGCGCCACCGGCACCATTGCCCGCACCGCCACCAATGTACGAGCCGGCGCGCACGGGCCGGTGGCCGGCATGATCCATGCGGTGATCCTGCTCGTGCTGATGCTGGTGGCGGCACCTTTAGCCAGCTACATCCCGCTCGCCGCGCTGGCCGGCGTGCTGGCGGTGGTGTGCTGGAACATGGTCGAGAAGCAAGCCTTCGCCACACTGCTGCGCACGTCGCGCGGCGACGCGCTGGTGCTGCTGGCGACCTTCCTGATCGTCGTCTTCCGCGATCTCACCGAAGGCATCGTCGTCGGCTTCGTGCTGGGCTCGATCCTGTTCATCGACCGCATGGCCAAGAGCATTGCGGTCGAGGCCGATCAATCGCTGGTGCCGGAGGACATGGCCGACAGCGCCAGCACCTATGATTCCAGCGAGGCCAGCGATGCCGATACCGTCGTCTACCGGATCTCGGGCGCCTTCTTCTTCGGCGCCGCTTCGACCGTCGGCACGGTGCTGGACCGCATCGCCGATCAACGCAAGAACTTCATCCTCGACTGCTCGGCGGTGCCGTTCTTCGATTCGACGGCGGCCAATGTCATCGAGGGCGCGGCCCACAAGGCCAGGCGCGCCGGCGTGCGCTTCATCATCGCCGGCGCTTCGCCGCAGACAAGGCGCATGCTGATCAACCACGGCGTCAAGCGGCCGCTGGTGACCTACGCCGCCTCGATCCGGGACGCGCGGGCGCAGTTGGCCGGGAACCGAGAGTAGCGAGCAAGATTTGCCGGTCGGTGGTCACCTTGTCAGTGCAAGGATGTTCGCCTGTTGAACGTCAACCTTTGACCCCAAGCCGACCTACGTCTTCCACCACGCGAACGGCGGCTTTGCGCCTACATGTCGACCCTAGGACCAGCTTGGCCGCTTCCTGAAAGCAGACATTGTCCTGCGACTACACTAGAGGTCCTGATAGCGCCAGCACTGAACCTCCACTACGCATCTGGTCGGTCGGCGAAAACATCGCACATATGCTCAAAGGCTCGCGCGACGGCGAGACGGGGTGGGGCGACCGCTGGGTCCTGCTCGGCTTCGACCACGAGCCACCCGCCATAGCCTTGATCCCTGACAAAGCGGGCAATTGGGACGAAGTCTACGATCCCATCTCCCGGCACTGTGAATACTCCCCTGCGCACACCGGCATTGAAGCTCAGATCGCCGGTACGGACTTCTTCCAGAACCGGCCTGCGGATATCCTTGAGGTGGATATGGTTGATACGGTCTCCAAAGCGCTCGATCAGTCGGACGTAGTCAAAGCCGGCTGCCACGGCGTGACCGGTGTCAAGCAGCAAGCCTGTCTCTGGTCCCACTTTGTCGAAGATTCCCGAGATCTCGTCGAATGTCTCGGCAACCATCATCAGATGATGATGGTACGCAAGTTTAAGATTGTACTCCTCGGCAAGACGCTTCGCGAACTCGGTCAACCGCGCAGCATACGCAGCCATGTCTGCCTTCGGCATGATTACTCGCTTTGACATCGGAACATCGAGCGGCGATCCCGGCGTCATCATCGCGACCTCGCCGTAAACCATCACTTTGCAATCCATCGCGTGCAGGAGGCCGGCATGGCTGGCGACCGCTTCCATTTCTTCGCCAACGCCATGTTCAGCTAGTTTTCCCGAATGCCAGCCGGACGCCAGGGCGAGACCATGGCTAGCAAGCAGCGGGCTCAAGGTGTTTGCATCTCGCGGAAACTTTCGCCCGAGCTCCACGCCATGATATCCAGCGTCGGCGGCGTCACGCAGGCAGGTTTCCAGCGGTATATCCGCGCCAAGGTCTTCAAGAACGTCGTTCGCCCAGGACAGCGGACTGACGGCTAGTCGCACGTCGGGCGGCAGCAAGATATCAATCTGGGTCATTGCATTCCCTGCATAATGTTCGATTGGAACTGAGAGGCCTCGGCAGGACAACGTTCGCCGTGTCCCCGATTGGCTCTGAGAAGTGGCTCAGGCAGAATTCCTGACGATGAGCTTTCCCGGCAGTGTGACAGTCTCAGGGGGCAGCCGCCCGGTTATCATCTCGATGACAACCTCAACCATTTCGTCCTTCGGCTGCTCGTATGTGGAAAGGCCATAGACCGATGCTCCGCCCAGCTCGTAATTGTCGAAGCCGATGACGGCCATGTCCTGCGGCACACGCAAGCCAAACTGCCCGCGGATTTCGTCAAGCGCGCCGATGGCCAGGATGTCGTTCTCGCACATGAGGACGTCGACCCTATCCTTGGCGTCCGTATTCTGAAGATAGTGGCGAACGGATTCTGCTCCGGCCTGCGCGCTATACCTTTCCGCCGATATCACCGCGGTCTCGTCTACACCCTTCTGTTTCCAGAAATCGATGAAATGATGCCGGCGCCTGAGCGCCGTGGAGAGGGCCGGCGCCCCAGCCATGAAGCCCGGACGCCGGTATCCCTTTTCATAAAGATGATCGACGATCTCCTTCAATGCCAGCTCGGCGTCACAGACAACGGCAGGCACGCCATCGATCTGGCTGTCCCTTGCCAGCACGAACATCGGCGGCATGCTCCGGCCCAGCCGCCTGTCATTCAACGTTTCGCTGCGAAAAGCAGTGCCGAACATGATGATGGCATCGACCTGGCGCTGATCCGCGTTGAGCAGGGCACGCACATGATCGAAGTGATTGTTGATGTTGATCAGCATGGCGACCAGCCCTTCAGCCTGCAGCCGATCGGTCAAAGTCTCCAGGAAGGGCAACTTCTGAGGGTTGGCAAAGTCGTCGACGAAGACCGCCACCTGATGCGTGAGATTGGTGGCCAAGCTGCGGGCGAGGAGGTTCGGCGAGTAGTTAAGCGCCGCTGCAGCCTGCAGAACCCTACGTTTGCTCTCCTCGGTAATCGATGCGCCCGGCGTGAACGCACGGATAACTGTCCATTTTGAGACGCCGGCCGCATCTGCCACGTTCTTCGCCGTTGCCCGCCTTCTCATGAAGCCTCCACAAAATGAAACGTCCATTCCATTTTCTGATTCCGTGAAATGAACGCTTGCTTTTAGCGTATCAAAAGCTATGATGCACGCGTTTGCACCCGGTAGCAAACACTTTTGCACCCGGTAGCATTCGCTTTTTTGCCGCCTCAGGAGGAGACGGCAACGTTAGGAGGAGCAGATGAAATCCATTCTAAAGAGACTCGCAGTCGGTGCCGTCATCCTCGGTGCAGCAGCTTCAGTGGCCATCAGCGCCAGAGCTGAGGATATTTCCATCATCGCGGTCACCCACGGACAGGCGTCAGATCCATTCTGGTCCATCGTGAAGAACGGGATGATGCAGGCCGGGAAGGACAGCAATGTCAAAGTCGACTATCGGGCTCCGGAAACCTTCGACATGGTGGCAATGGGCCAACTGATCGAGGCTGCCGCTAATCAGAAGCCTGCCGGCATCGTCATCTCGGACCCTGACCCGGATGCGCTCGGTCCGGCAATCGAGAAGGCTGTCGCGGCCGGCATTCCGGTGATTTCGATGAATTCAGGCATCTCGGCGGCAGAGAAGCTCGGCATCAAGCTGCATGTTGGTCAGGACGAAGGCCCAGCGGGCATCAAGGTCGGCGAGAAATTGAAATCCCTCGGCCTGAAGCACGTTCTCTGCGTCAACCAGGAAGTGGGCAATGCCGCTCTCGACCAGCGTTGCGCCGGCACCGAAAAGGGTTTTGAGGGCGGCAAGGTGACCGTGCTGCCGACATCGGCCGATCCGGCCGAAATCGAAGCGAAGATCCAGGCCGCACTCACATCCGATCCGTCGATCGACGTGGTGCTCGGTCTCTCGGCCCCGCTCGTCGGCGAGCCTGCGGTCGCAGTCGTCGAGAAGATGGGCGTCGGCGACAAGGTGAAGGTAGCCTCCTATGACCTGTCGGCGGGCTTCCTGAAGGCGGTTGCCGACGGCAAGGCTTTGTTCGCGGTCGATCAGCAGCCCTACCTGCAAGGCTATCTGCCGGTGACGTTCCTCGCGCTCTATGCCCGCTACGGTACGATCCCCGCTGGCAATGTGCCCTCCGGTCCGAGCTTCGTCGAGAAGGACACGGCCGCTTCCGTCATTGAGAAATCCTCCCAGGGCATCCGCTAAGGAGAGCCGGGCGGTCCTCACTTCGGCGGGGACCGCTCAATCTTCGTGCAGGACCGGAAGACCGCGTCTGTACGGCTTGAGCTTGATAAAAATCGGGAGGAAACAATGACTCTGACCAAAGAACAGAGCACGGCCACAAGTCACTCCGATGAGCGACTGAAGAAAGTCTCGACGATGACCGCGCTCCTGCGGCGCCCCGAACTCGGCGCTGTTGCAGGCCTGGTGCTCGTGACCATCTTTTTCTTCTTCACCGCAAATCCGGCGATGTTCACGCTGGCCGGCATCATGAATTTCATGGCACCGGCCGCCCAACTCGGCATTCTTGCCATCGGCGCGGCTTTACTGATGATCGGCGGCGAATTTGATCTCTCGATCGGATCGATGGTGGCTTTTGCCGGGCTGGTCTTCGGCACCGCGCTCGTCGTTTGGCATGTGCCGCTCAGCGTTGCGATCCTGGTTGCCGTCGCCTTCGCCGTCTTCATCGGCGTCACCAACGCGCAGATCACGATGCGCACCGGCCTGCCGTCCTTCATCGTCACGCTGGCGTTCTTGTTCATCCTGCGCGGGCTGACCCTGGTCGGCCTAAAATGGGCGAGCGGCGGCTCCACCCAGCTTCGCGGCATGAAGGAGGCTGCCGCCGGCAGCCCGCTGGCGCCGTTCTTTTCGGGCGACGCCTTTTCCAGCCTGTTCTCGTGGCTCGCCGAGAAAGGCATCATCGAGGCATTTCCGAGCGGCGCTCCGAAAGTGCCGGGCATTCCCGTCGAGATTTTGTGGTTCATAGCGATCGCCCTGCTCGCGACGTGGGTCCTGTTGCGGACGCGTTTTGGCAACTGGATTTTTGCAGCCGGCGGCGATCCGCGCGCTGCCCGCAAATCCGCCGTGCCGGTTGCGCGGGTAAAGACGACGCTCTTCGTGATCACCGCGCTCTGCGCCACGCTGGTTGCCATCCTTACAGTTCTCGATGCTGGCTCGACCGACGCCCGCCGCGGCTTCCAGAAGGAGTTCGAGGCGATCATCGCTGCCGTCATCGGCGGGTGCCTGCTGACCGGCGGCTATGGCTCGGCAATCGGCGCCTTCTTCGGATCGATCGTGTTCGGCATGGTTCTGATCGGACTGACCTACACCTCGATCGACCAGGATTGGTACCTCGTCTTTCTCGGCGGCATGCTGCTGATCGCGGTGATTTTCAACAATGTCATCCGCAAGCGCGTAACGGGAGAACGCTGATGGCCACGTCCCAAACGCCCCTCATTGAGGTCAAGGACATCGTCAAGCATTTCGGCTCGGTCATTGCGCTGAACGGTGTGTCGATGAGCGTGAATGCGCATGAGGTGCTCTGCTTGCTGGGCGATAACGGCGCCGGCAAGTCGACGCTGATCAACACGCTTGCCGGCGTGCACAAGCCGACGTCCGGACAATTCCTGGTCGAGGGGCAGCCCCGGCTCTTTGCGGGACCGCGCGATGCCCTCGATGCCGGCATTGCCACCGTTTATCAGGACCTCGCCATGATCCCGCTGATGTCGGTGACCCGCAACTTCTTCATGGGGCGCGAGCCCGTGGTCGGTTTCGGGCCTTTCAAACGCATGGACATGGAGCACGCCGACAACGTCACACGAGACGAGATGCACAGGATCGGCATCGACGTGCGCGACCCTCAGCAGGCCGTTGGAACGCTTTCAGGCGGCGAGCGTCAGTGTGTTGCGATCGCCCGCGCGGTTTATTTCGGCGCCAAGGTCCTCATCCTGGACGAGCCGACTTCCGCTCTTGGCGTTGCCCAGACCTCCATGGTGCTGAAGTACATCGGCCAGGTCCGCAACAAGGGTCTCGGCGTGATCTTCATCACCCACAATGTCCGTCACGCCTATGCCGTCGGCGACCGCTTCACGGTGCTCAATCGCGGCAAGACGCTCGGCACTTATAGGAAAGATCAGATCGGCATCGACGAGCTCCAGAACCTGATGGCAGGCGGCAAGGAGCTGCAGTCGCTCTCAGAGGAACTCGGCGGAACGATCTGATCGAGAGCTTTTCACATGTCGGTGCGGCGCAATCGCGCCGCACCACTCATCGTCATACCCACAATTCGAGAACCGCCAATGAGTGCATCCACGACCGCTCCCTTTCCCCTCGCAGCCTGCGCCGAGATGCTGTGGCGCGACAAGCCGATCGAATGGCGTGCCTCGCGCCTCAGGGAGATGGGCTTCGGCGTCGGCCTCTGGAATTGGCCGGAGCACGATCTCGCCAAGCTCGAGGCGACCGGAGCGACCTTCACGATCATGAACGGCTATCTTGCGGGCCGTCTGACCGATGATGAAGGTGCGGCCGAACTGATCAGAACGGCCCGCGAGACCGCACAGGTTGGCAAGCGCCTCGGGGTGCAGCGCCTCAACCTGCACGGCACGGGGCTTGGGGACAGGGGCCTCCCAGTTCAGCCCATCGAAGTCGTCACCGGTGCGATGTGGCTGAAGGCGCGTGACACGCTCTGCCGCGTCGTCGACCTAGCCGAGCAGGAAGGTGTCACCTTCACGCTTGAAAATCTCAACCTGCCGGTCGACCACCCAGGCGTGCCCTTTGGCCGTGCCGAGGACACGCTCGCCCTGGTGTCGAGCATCGGCCATGCGCGACTTCGCCTGAACCTCGATCTCTACCACGCCCAGATCGGCGAGGGGAATTTGATCGAACTCTGCCGCAAGTGCCTGCCCTGGATCGGCGAGATCCAGGTGGCGGACGTTCCGGGCCGCTGCGAACCCGGCACCGGCGAGATTAACTGGCGTGGTGTCGCCAAAGCCCTGAAGGCAATGGATTATTCCGGCCCTGTCGGCATGGAAGCCTGGGCCGCCGGCGATCCCGACGCCGCGCTCGAAGCCTTCCGCGAGGCCTTCACGGTCTGACTTACCTCTCCAACCCTTTTTTAGGATTGCTCGAATGCCCAAGAATAAGCCTGTCAGTGTCGGACTCATCGGCGCCGGTCGCATCGGTTCTTTCCACGGTGAGACCGTCGCGTGCCGCCTCGTCGGTGCAGATCTCGTTGGTATCGCTGATCCTGCGCCGGATGCGGCGTCCAACCTCGCTGAGAAGCTCGGCGTCGAAAGCGCCTACACGGATACGGCCGATCTCCTCTCTCATCCGGGGCTCGAGGCGGTGATTATAGCCACTCCCGCGCGGTTCCATACGAACGTCCTCGTGCAGGCCGCCGAAGCAGGCAAGGCGATCTTTTGCGAGAAGCCGATGGCATTGACCCTGGAGGATGCCGACCGGGCAATCGCCGCGGCGGGTTCGGCCGGGGTCCCTCTTCAGGTGGGCTTCAACCGGCGCTGGGATCAGGCCTTTGCTGAGGGGCGAGCAGCGATTGATGCCGGGAAAGTCGGGACGCCGCAGCTCCTTCGCTCTCTCACGCGCGATCCAGGCCCGTTCGGCGCCGATCCGGCGCGGATCCCACTCTGGACCATCTTCTACGAGACGCTCATCCACGACTTCGACACGCTGTTGTGGCTCAATCCGGGCGCGCAGCCGGTAGAGGTGTCTGCTGTAGCCGACGCTTTAGTGCGGCCGGATTTCAGGGAAAACGGCTTCCTTGACACAGCGGTAGTCACAGTCCGGTTCGACAACGGCTCCGTTGCCGTCGCCGAAGCAAACTTCTCGGCACTCTACGGCTATGACATCCGCGGCGAGGTCTTCGGCTCCGGCGGCATGGTGACCATGGGCGACGTTCGTCGCTCCAGCATGACGCTCTTCGACAAGAACGGCCTGTCGAACGATACCTGGCGCCGCGACACCGACCATTTCGTCCAAGGCTACACGGCGCAGCTCGCCTCGTTCGTTCGAGCCTCTCGTACCTGCAAAGTTGAAGGACCGACGGGCGAGGACGCGCGCAACGCTCTAAAAATTGCGCTTGCCTGCATCGAGTCCGTCTCGAAGAAGCAAGCCATTCCGCTGCGATAGAAGCTTCTGGAGCTACAGAGGAGTGTGGTCATGCACGAGGCCATCAAACGACCAAGCGACGTGAGCGAACTCAAAGGCATGATTGCCTCACGGACGATCACACTTCCGGAGCAGCAGGAACAAGTTGCTCGGATGGCACTGGCGAAGCCAGACGTGATAGCTTTTGGCACCGTCGGCTCGATTGCCGCCGAATGCTCCGTCTCGCCCTCTACGGTGGTGCGCGCCGCTACGGGCCTCGGTTTCGCCGATTTTCGAGACTTCAGGGGTTTTTTTCGGCTGCACCTACGGAAGGCAACAAGCCTGAAGGCTGGTTAGCTCCAACCAATGCAGGGATGGATCGGTCAGCGTCAGTCGTGCAGCATTGAAATTATTGAGGAATTTTGTCCGAGAGCGCTACCAAATTGCGCATATTTTACTATATATTTCGATAGCTTATCTGAATTTTGGTAGCGGGAGAGCGCTCCAGTCTTTCAGCCCACTCATCGAGCTACCTGTTCCGGCTTCGCTGCTGCGGTTGGCGAAGCGAGCCCGTCCTCCCTATGAAATCTAGGGTAGGAGTGACTTGCCCTCCGAATGCGGAGATCACAGGTTCGACTCCTGCCGTGTGCCAGTTTCAGCTTAAATATTAAATAGTCAGCGGCGGTAGTCAGATTCAGTCGCTGTCTGTCTTAGCCGCAAAAATTGAGGTGCGTTGCTGCTCGATAGGCTAGGGCACGGAAACTGCCTGTCGGCTGTTGGAAGCAATTCCTCCAAAGCGGTCGTTCCGTTTCCGGCCCCACTGCGGTCACTCGAGAACTGGCAGCGGATGACCGCTTCTGGCGAAAGGTGGAAGTTTCGTAGATCGGCCCCGAGACCTCGGCTTTCAATCGAGGCTCAGCGCCGCCACCTCGCCCTCATTCATCAACGGCACGTAGATGGTCGACTTGCCGTCGGTGCCGATGTCGGCGCTGCCCGGCTTGAAGGTCGCGATCACCTCCGGCGCACCGCCCTCATGATAGCGGTAGAGCGTGCCGGTCATGTAGGCGGTGGCATAGATGCTGTCGCCGATGGCGATGACGCCGTCGAGGTCGGCGAATTTTTGCGCACCGGGCAGCGGCGTGACCGCCTTGGTCACGAGATCGACCGCGAGCAGGCCGCCGGGTTCGGCGGTGCTGAAATCGGGCTTGATGCCCTTGCCCCAGGACGCGACGATCAGCCTGCCTCCATCGGCGAAGACGCCGTTGGGCGAAGCAAGGGCGGCATCCTTGACGAACAGCTCCGGCCGGTCGCCATCGATGCGGTAGATCGTGTCGGCCAGCATGTCGGTGATGTAGGCCTTGCCGGAGGCATCGGCGGTCATGTCGTTGAGGAAGACGGCTTTCGGCACGTCGATGCTCGACAAAAGTTTGCCGCTGGCGAGGTCGACGACGCGGACCTTGGTGATGTCGGCGACGTAGAGCTTTGTGCCCGAAATCGCCATGCCCTTGGGCGCGTCCATGCCGTCGGTCCAGTGTTGGGTGACGATCTTGCCGTCCAGCGACAGCACCGACAGATAACCATTGCCGTCGGCGGCGCCGGGATTGCCGACGATGTTGGAGACGATGATGCGCTGGTTGGCGGCATCGAAGAGTGCGGATTCCGGCTGCTCGAAGCCGGAAGCGCGCCAGATTTCGCCGGCCTGGGCAGGCACCGTCGCAATGCCGACGATGGCGATAAAGGTCGAAATGATGAGGGTCTTCATGGCTAGTCTCCTGTGGTGACGGAGAAGAGCTAGGTTTTTCGATACTTTTCCGGAAGGTCTCTTGGCGCTAGTATCGAAGATCGATACGAAATCGCGCGAAAGAGGTGCATTCCATGAACGGCCCGATCTTCGAGGCGCTGAAGCGGACGCTGAAGGCGAAAGGCCTCACCTATCGCATGCTGGCCGAGCGCATGGGCGTCTCCGAGCCGACGGTGAAGCGCATCTTCCATGAGCGCAACTGCAAGCTCGACCGTCTGGTGGAGATCTGCACCGCTGCCGAGGTCGAGCTGGAGAACGTGCTGGGCGCGATGAACCGGGGGCCGGGGCCGGCCAACCACGTGGCGCCGGAGATCGAGCGCAAGCTCGCGAGCCGGCCGGCGCTGCTGTTCGTCTTCATCATGCTGTCGGAGAAATTCACGCCCGAAGGCATCATGCGCTCGCAAGGCCTGAGCGAAGCTTCGATGTTCCTCTATCTGCGCGACCTCGAGGAGCTCGGACTGGTCGCGCTCGGCCGCGGCCTTTCAACGAGGCTGCTGGTCGAGACGCCGATCCAGTGGAATTTCGAAGGCCCGCTCAGGCCACTGTTCGAGGCGACCAACAAGAATTTCATCGGCTGGGCGATCAACCATCTGCAGCGTGAGGCGACATTCGTCAGTTTCTCCCGGCGGATGCGGCCGGAGACGGCCGAGATGGTCAGACGCGAGGCGGAGGAACTGGCGGAGCGCGCAAAGCTGCTGGCTCATCACGACCAGCACACGACGCCCGAAGACGCGCTTATCGGCTACAAATGGACCTTTGCGTTCGGCGCGACGCCCTTTCCGGCGATCATGCCGGTTGGCCCGCACCCTAGGGATGCCGGTGCTTCCGACCGGCCCGCCGCTGCTGCAAAGGGACGCCGTCCTTTGCCGGCCTGACACGGCCAAGCCTCCGCCTGTCCTGCTTTGGTTTTCACCAAGATCTCTTGTCTGGACGTTTTTGCTCTTTTCAGCCGCGTTTCAAAAATGAAACCACATTCATGATAGAGTTCGCGCACTGATTTGCGAGATTGTAGAGGGCGGGTTTGCCGAATGCGTGACGCGTCCCCGTGAAATCGAAGTGATCCCATGCCGAGCGCGCCAACACTTGAGCTTCGCCGCTTTTCGCGCCTGAAAAATTTGCGGGCGCGCGCAGAACGCCAGGGTGCTGCATTGCAGTTCTGGGCGCGTACGGCATCGCTCGCTGCGATCTCCTGCTTCTTTTCATTGATCAGCCGCTGGGATGCCTCGCTGCTCTTCGTGCTGGCGGGCCTGGTGCTGTTCCAGCTCGTCGGCCTGATCCAGTTTCTCTTTGCGCGCCGTCGCACGGCTCCATGGTGGATCGGGTACCTCGTCGGTACGCTGGACATCGTTCTGTTGACCGTTCTGCTGATAACGCCCAACCCGTTTTCCCTGGAGGTCGCGCCGGCCGCGATGCAACTGCGCGAGGGTAGCTTCAAATTCCTGCTGATTTTCGTATGCCTTGGCGCGCTGACCCTTTCGACACGATTGGCACTCTATCTCGGCGCGCTCGCTGCCTTGACGTGGGCGATAGGCGTGGGATGGGTGATTTTTCATCCGGGAACCGTCATTCCGGCGACGAACCTCTATTCGCTACCGGTGACAGAGCGACTGAACCTCTATCTTAACCCCAATTTCGTCGATACATTCGCGCAGGCGACCAACGTGTTGGTCGTGCTGATTATCGGCGCGATCATGGCGCTGGTCGTCTCTCGTTCCCGACATCTGTCAGAAGACTATGTCAAGGCAGAGCGCGCCCGCGCCAATCTCGCCCGGCATTTTTCGCCCAATGTAGTCGACCAGCTCGCCAGCGATGACGAGCCCTTCGGCCCGGTCCGCCGGCAGGACATCGCGGTGCTGTTCGCCGACATTGTCGGCTTCACACACTATTCCGAGGATCATCCGGCCGAAGCAGTGTTCGAACTTCTGCGTCAGTTCCACCGTCGCATGGAACAGGTCGTTTTCGACCACAATGGCACCGTCGACAACTATATCGGCGATTGCATCATGGCGACATTCGGGGTTCCGCAAGCCAGCCATGACGACGCGACTCGGGCCATCCAGTGCGCTGAAGCGATGATCGCCGCTCTCGAAAACTGGAATGTGCAGCGGGTGTCCAGGGGATACCCGTCGCTGGACGTTCGGATCGGTGCACAATATGGCGCAGTCGTCATCGGTGCGGTCGGCAGCGAGCGCAATCTGTCCTTCGCGGTGGTGGGCGACACCGTCAACGTCGCCAGCCGTTTGCAGGCGCTCTGCCGTGAGCTTCACGCGAATATTTGCTTTGGATCACGACTGATTGAGGCCGCGAAGGCGGAATCGCCCACGACACAGTTGAATGCGCGCGATCATGGACCGGTGAGCATCCGCGGCCGGGACGAACCGGTCCATGTCTGGGTCGAACACAGAGCCGAAAACCAGGGCGCTATCGCGGTTTCGGCATGATGTAGGTCGCCATGTAAACGCCCGCGCCACAGCCGGATAGGGGCATGTCCGGGCCAAGCCCGAAAGCCATCACGTGTCTGAGGCGATTGCGCCAGCCTTCGCGGCTGCGGCGTCTGTGCTTGCCTTATCGTCCCATGTCACCGCCCGGTAGTCGAAACCATATTCCAGTGTCGGCTTGACGATGCGGAAGAAGGGCGACAGGTCGAAGTCGCGCGGCGTGTAGAGTGAGTGGTGGCGGATGTGCAGGATTTCCCGGCGCATATAGCTCGACTGCGCCGAAGCGCGGCCGGGCGCGCGCGTGACCTCGGGCAGGATCGGATAGCGTATCTGGCCATAAGCCTCGGCAATCAGCGTCGAGCAGATCGCTCGCGTCGGGTCGCCGGAGCCGAAGGCCAGCATGCGGCGGCGCCAGCGAACCGGCACCGGCGGCGTCGGCAGGAAAAAGCGCAGCATGTCGAAAATGTTCTTGAGATCGTATTTCAACCCGAGCTTGCCGATCATGAAGGCGACGACCTTGTCGCGGTCTTCCGGCGCCAGGCCGCTCGCCCGGCAGATACGGGTGTTGTAGGTGCGGTAGCGCGACAGCGGCACGGCGACGCAACCCTCGCCGAGGGTGACCTCGATCAGGCGCCGCCGCTCCGACCCGTCCTCGGGTTCCGCCAGGGCGTCGCCGACATAGAAGGCCGCGTGCGACCAGGTCGACTGCGTCAAATACTTGATGACCGCCGAAATCTTTTGGTTGCCCTCGATGAGCAGGATGTCGCCGGGCTGGAGCGTGCGCCGCAGCGTTTCGGCGTCGGACGGCGTGTACGGCTCGTAGCCGGAGGATTCATCCTGAAGCCGGCCGGCAAGCCAGCGGCCAAGGCGATCGAGAAGCGTTTCGGCGGGCGCGGTCATCGTAGATGGCGATTAGCACAGACCGGCGGTGTGGACCATGATCAGCCGGCGACGGGCAAGCCAGCATTTTCCTGGGCCGCGCCGGCCAGGTCTTCGCGCACCTTGCGGGCGAGCTTTTTTGTCGACCGCTTGGGGTTGTCGCCGAACAATTCGGCCGCGTCGGCGAGGCAGGTCTTTCTCAGGCTCTTTTCCGAGCGCTTCAGCAGCTTGGCGAGAAGCTTTGTGTCCTCCGGCGAACCGAGTGGCTCACCATCGGCATCGAGAAGCGCGCGCATGACGAACACGTCGTGCAGGTCGCCCAGCTGCTCGCCCAGTTCGTCGACCGCCTTGCGCCTGGCCTTGATCGGCGTCGGCCACAGCCGGCCGAGCAGCGACAGATGCATGCTGTGGGTCTTGGCCGCCTTGCGCAAATCGTGGAAATCTTCGGCCGCGCCGCGGGAGCCTGCCTTGTCCAGCGCCTTGCGAGCCCGGCGCAAGGTGGCGCGGGCGCCGTCGGCGAGGATATCGGCGGCCTGTTCCGGCTGGTCGGGCAGGACCAGCCTTTCCACGCGTTCGAGGCCCTCTCGGCAAGCCGCCGCAGCAGCGCCGATTGCGGCGTCGAGGCCGGCACCGCCATGCAGGTCATGCTGGCGCAGCACCAACCTGTCACGGACGGGATCGAGGCCACCACCGGCGCTCTGCTCGGGAAAGCTCGTCGCAAGCCGATCGATGGTCTCGATCAGCGCCGTCGCCTCGCGCGGGCCGGCGAGCAGGGCCGACACCTGCTTGTAGCATTGGTTTTCGGTCTGGCAGAACGGTTCGTCCCCGGAACGAACCAAGCGAAGCAAGGCACGCACGCTCTTCAGCCGTTTGCGGGACTTGTGCAGCCCCTGTTCCGGCTTCTCGCGTGCCGTATCAAGATGGCCAAGCGCCTTGCCGATTTCCTCGGCCAGGATGCGCCTGACCTCGCCGGTCAGCGGCAGGCGCGGGTCTATGCGAAAGCTCATGCGGCGATCTCCGGAATCCCCCCAAGGGCGAGCGACGCGTTGTAGAACCTGTGCTCGCCGGTGACTTCCCGGCCGAGCCAATCTGGCAGCATTTCGTCCGGCACGTCTTCCGGCGTCTCGAGTTCAGCGACCACAAGCCCCGCCAGCATTCCGCCGAAGACATCGACTTCATAGAGATAGCCGCGATGCCTAACATGGTGGCGTGTCTTCTCGATGACACGTCCGATGGCGAACGCCCTCATCTCCTCGGCCTCGGCCAGCGGGATCGGATATTCGAACTCGTCGCGCTCGCGCGCCTTGCTGCCGAATTTCAGTGTCAGTTCGGCAGAGGTGCCGTTGCTGATGCGCACGCGTACCGTGCGGCCGGGCGCCGCGGCAAGGTAAAATTGTCGAATCCGGATATCCGCCTCGACCAGCTCACGCCAGGCGGCGCCGGAGACCAGGAATTTGCGCTCGACTTCCTTGCCCATGGCCGGGCACTAAAGCGCGGGCGCCCCGAGATGGCAAGTCGAAGCTGAGAATCAATTTGACTTTAATCAATCGATTGATTAAATACGTCTGATGAGCAAGAAACCGAGCGCCAAACCTTTGCTTCGCGAAGCTTCGCCTGCCGACCAGACACGCGCTGCACTGGTGCATGCGGCACTCAAGCTGTTCGGGCGGCAAGGCTTCGACGGCACTTCGACACGCGAGATCGCGGCCGAGGCGAAAGCCAATATAGGCTCCATCGCCTACCACTTCGGCGGCAAGGAAGGGCTGCGCGCCGCCGCCGCCGACTATATCGTCGACACCATCCAGGTGATAGCCGGGCAGGCTACCGGCGCGGCCCAGGCGGCCTCACCGGCCACTCCCGAGGCGGCACGGGCGCAGCTCTTCACCGCGCTGGAGCGGATGGTGGGCTTCATCGTGGCAAGCCCGCAGGCTGGCGAGATCGTACAATTCGTACTTAGGGAATTGTCGCATCCGACAGCGGCGCTCGATCGCATCTATGCCGGCGTGTTCGAGCCGACGCATCGCCGGCTCTGCCAGGTGTGGGAACAGGCGACCGGCGAGGCGGCCGAAAGCGAGGCTACCCGGCTCACCGTGTTCACGCTGATCGGCCAGGTCATCTATTTCCGCATCGGCCGCGAGGCGGTCATGCGCAGGATGGGCTGGAACGAGATCGGCGAGGCCGAGGCCGCCAAGGTGGTGGCGGTGACGGCGGACAATCTCGGCGCGATCCTCGCCGCCCATAGTCCGGCCGCCCGCAAGGAGGGCAAATCATGAGTTTTCTCTGTTCGCTGCCGCTTGCCGCCCAGCTGTTTGGCGCCTGCGCGCCGGCCGCACCTTTAGCCGTCGGCTATGTCGAGGGCGACTATGTGCTGCTGGCGCCGATCGAGGTGGCGCAAGTCGCGACGGTCGCGGTCAAACGCGGTGACCGTGTCGCGGAGGGTACGCCGGTGGTGACGCTGGAAAGCGCAGACGCAAAGATCGCGGTGGCGCAGGCGGAAGCGGCACTCGCGCAGGCTGAGGCGCAACTTGCTGACTTGCAAGTCGGCAAGCGCCCGGAAGAGATCGCGGTGCTGAAGGCGCAAGTCGACATGGCCAAGGCTCAGGCCACCGACGCCAGGCGCAGATACGACCGCGCCAGCGACCTGTTCAAGCGCGGCACCGGCACGCAGGCCGATTACGACACGGCCTCCGCGACGTTGGAGACCGCCAATGCGCAGGTCGGCCAGGCGGAGGCCAATCTCGCCGTCGGCGGCCTGCCGGCGCGCGCCGAGACGATCAAGGCTGCCGACAACCAGGTCAAGCAGGCGCAGTCGGCGCTGGAGCAAGCGCAATGGCGGCTGTCCAAACGCGTGCTGGCCGCACCCTCGCCCGGCCGCGTCAACGACGTGATCCGCAATCCGGGCGACACCGCCGGGCCAACCGCGCCGGTGATTTCGATGCTGCCGGACGGCGCCGTAAAGCTCAGCGTCTACATTCCGGAAAGCGCGTTCTCATCCGTCAAGGTCGGCACGCTGCTCGGCGTCCATTGCGACGGCTGCGGGCCGGATGTGAAGGCGCGCGTCAGCTATGTCTCGCCCGATCCGGAGTTCACGCCGCCGGTGATCTATTCGCTCGAGAACCGGCAGAAGCTGGTCTATCTGGTCGAGGCGCGGCCGGAGGGCGATGCGGGGCCCCTGCAGCCCGGGCAGATCGTCGACGTCGATCTGGCGGATGGCGCAAAATGAACGCCATCGACGTCCATGGCCTGGTCAAGCGCTTTGGCGACAAGACCGTCGTCGACCATGTGACGATGACGGTGGCCGAGGGCGAGATCGTCGGCTTCCTCGGGCCGAACGGCTCGGGCAAGACGACGACCATCCGCATCATGTGCGGGCTGCTGACACCGGACGAAGGAGAGGGCACCGTGCTCGGCTTCGACATCCGCACCGACAGCCTCAGTATCAAACGCGAAGTCGGCTACATGACGCAGAAGTTCTCGTTCTACGAGGATCTGACGATCGGCGAGAACCTCGAATTCGTGGCCCGGCTCTACCGGCTGAAGCCGGTGGAGGACCATGTGGCGCGGACGCTGGAAGAGCTTGGCCTGACCACGCGCCGCAACCAGCTGGCCGGCACGCTGTCGGGCGGCTGGAAGCAGCGGCTGGCGCTTGCGGCCTGCATCATGCACAAGCCGAAGCTGCTTTTGCTCGACGAGCCGACCGCGGGCGTAGACCCGAAGGCGCGGCGAGAATTCTGGGACGAGATCCACCGGCTGGCGAGCGGCGGGCTGACCGTGCTGGTCTCCACCCATTACATGGACGAAGCCGAGCGCTGCCACCGCATCAGCTACATCTCCTACGGCAAGATGCTGGCCACCGGCACGGTGGACGAGGTGGTGAAGAATGCCGGGCTGACCACCTTCGTCCTGCAAGGCCCGCGCCTCGACCAGGTGGCCGAAGCGCTGCAGGGCCGGCCCGGCGTCGACCAGGTGGCGCCGTTCGGTGCCACGCTGCATGTCGTCGGCTCCGACCGGAAGGCGCTCGAAAAGGCCCTCTCGGATATCGAGAAGAAGCACAAGGGCGTGACGGTGGCGCCGGGAGAGACCAGCCTCGAGGACGTCTTCATCCAGTTCATGTCCGGCTCGAAGGACAATATGGCATGAACAGCCTCTTTTCCTTCGCCCGGCTCGGCGCGCTGCTGATCAAGGAGTTCATCCAGATGCGGCGCGACCGCATCACCTTCGCCATGATGCTGGGCGTGCCGCTGATGCAGCTGGTGCTGTTCGGCTATGCCATCAACAACGACCCGAAAAGCCTGCCGGCCGCACTGGTGGCGACAAGCAGCGACCCCTATACGCGGGCCATGGTCTCGGCGCTGCAGACCACCGGCTATTATCGCTTCGACCATGTCGCGCGAAGTGCCGAGGAAGCCGAGTTCCTGATGTCGCGCGGCGACGTCGCCTTCGTCGTCACCATCCCCGCCGATTTCGCGCGCCGGGTCGAGCGCGGCGACAGTCCGCAGATCCTGATCGAGGCCGACGCCACCGACCCGGCCGTGGCCAGCGGCGCCATCTCGACGCTCGGCACCGTCGCCAACCAGGCGCTGCTTCGGGCGCGCGGCATGCAGGAGGCCGCCGCCGAGAGCGCCAAGGGCCAGCTCGAAGTGGTGGTGCACCGGCGCTACAACCCCGAAGGCATTTCGCAATACAACATCGTGCCCGGCCTGCTCGGCGTCATCCTGCAGATGACGATGGTGATGATGACCTCGATCGCGCTGACGCGCGAGACTGAGCGCGGCACGATGGAGAACCTTCTGGCGATGCCCTCCAGCCCGCTCGAGATCATGATGGGCAAGGTGTTGCCCTATCTGGTGGTCGGCGCGGTGCAGGTGGTGGTGGTGCTGGCGGCGGCAAAACTTCTGTTCGCCATCCCCTTCACCGGCTCGATGTCGCTGCTCTTGACCGCCGTGCTGATCTTCGTGCTGGCGCTGGTGCTGCTCGGCTACACCATCTCGACAATCGCCCGCACGCAGATGCAGGCGCTGCAGCTGACTTTCTTCTTCTTCCTGCCGTCGATCATGCTGTCCGGCTTCATGTTCCCCTATCGCGGCATGCCTAACTGGGCGCAGCTTTTCGGCGAGATCCTGCCGCTGACGCATTTTTTGCGCATTATCCGCGCGGTGATGCTGAAAGGCGCCGAGCTGCCGGCGGTGGCGACCGAGATCGGCTGGCTGGTGGTGTTCGTGGCTTTGTTTGCCGGCGTGGCGCTGGTGCGGTTCAGGCGAACGTTAGACTGATCAAGCTGCAGCCATGATTTCCGCATAGGTGCCGAAATCGACATTGCCGCCCGACAGCACCACGGCGACGCATTTGCCTTTTAGCTCAATCTCGCCAGATGACAGCGCCGCCAGCGCGACGCTGCCGCCGGGCTCGACGACCAGCTTGAGATGGGCCATGGCGTCACGCATCGCCTGTCGCGTTGCCTGGTCGGAGACGGCAATGACGCCGGAAAGGTTTTTGCGGTTGATCTCGAAGGTGATCGCGCCCGGCTCGGCGACGAGAAGTGCATCGCAGATCGATTGATGACCGGGCTCGTTCATCACCCTGGCGCCCTTGGCCAGCGAGCGGCGGGGGTCGTCGAAATGCTCGGGCTCCACCCCCCAGACCGAGGTGCCCGGCGAAGCGTCCTTGACCGCGATCGAAATGCCGCTGGAGAGGCCGCCGCCACCGCACGGGATGACGACCGCGTCGAGGCTCGCGCCAAGCGCCTTTGCCTGGCGTACAAGTTCGAGGCCTATCGTGCCCTGGCCGGCGATGATCCTGGGATCGTCGTAGGGCGGCACAAGAACCATGCCCTGTTCGACGTAGGGGCGAACGACAGTCATGCGGTCCTCGCGGACGCGATCGAAATGCACCACCTCGGCGCCCATCTTGCGGACATTGGCGATCTTCATCGCCGGCGCGTCGGCCGGCATGGCGATGATCGCCTTGACGCCGAACATCGCCGCCGAGGCGGCCACGCCTTGCGCGTGGTTGCCCGACGAAAAGGCGACGACGCCGCGGCTGCGTTCCTCCTCGGTGAGCGACGACAGCTTGTTGTAGGCGCCGCGGAACTTGAACGACCCGGTGCGCTGCAGCGTCTCCGGCTTGAACAGGATGCGGCCGCCGAAACGCTTGTTGAGCTCTTGCGATTCGATCAATGGCGTTTCGACGATCAGGCCGGAGAGTTTTGCTGCGGCGCTGCGGATGTCGGCGATGCCGGGAAGGGTGGGTGTGTTCATGGCAAACCTTGCAGAAAAATGATCTCACTATCGTGCACGGGAAGCCATGCCGGGCGCCAACGAAAAAATGTGACCGTTACAAAGTTTGGAGAGTCCTGACACGCGGGCAGCGCTGCCCCTCATCTGGCTGCCGCCATTTTCTCCCCGTAAACGGGGAGAAGGACGCTGTCGCCGGTGGTTTCGCCCATCACCAGTCTTGCCGCGAACCGACCGTTCATCCCAAAAGTGTCTTCCGCCGTTTGGCTCCGCCGGCCTTGCGCCAGGCGTTGAAGCGATGGGTGGCGGCGGCGAAGGAGATCTTCATCTGCTGGGCGACCGAATAGCGCGACTTGCCGTCGTCGAACATGCGGTAGCAGCATTCGACGCCTTCCTCGGTCAGCTTGCCGTCGGGGGTCTTGTTGTGCGGGTTGGCGGGGTCGAATTTCTCGACCTGCTGCTCGACCAGGCCTTTGAGGCGCTGCAGGTCGGCCTCGATGCTGGCGATGAGATCGAGGACGGGCTTTGGGTCAAAAGGGTGCGCGTGCGGCTTTTCAGTCATCCGTGATTCCTTTGTTTGGCTTGGGTTCGGCTATATAGGTGAACATTCGCCAATAATGAAGACCTCGTGGCAACTGTTCGGTTCAACATTTTTTGAACCCCGGGCGATCGCGATTGACCAGCAACGGATGAAACCATAGTTTAGAACTATTCTAATCTAGGGTGACTTCCTCATGCTTTCACGTGTCTTCGGCTTCGGTCGCCGTTCTTTCGATTCGCTGTCGGAGCAGGAGATCCTGGCGCTGGCCATCTCGTCCGAGGAGGATGACGGGCGCATCTACCGCGCCTATGCCGACGGGCTGGCGGAGAGCTTTCCGCAATCGGCCAAGGTGTTCGAGGCGATGGCGGAAGAGGAAGACGGCCACCGCGACTCGCTGATCGAGCTTTATAGAAAACGCTTCGGCGAGCGCATCCCGTTGATCCGGCGCGAGCATGTGAAGGGCTATTACGAGCGCAAGCCCGACTGGCTGGTCAGGCCGCTCGGTATCGACACTGTCCGCCGGCAGGCCGAGGCGATGGAGCGGCAGGCCTATCTGTTCTATGTCGAGGCGGCCAAGCGCACCGCCGACGCCTCGACCCGAAAGCTGCTCGACGATCTGGCTGCGGCCGAACAGGGCCATGAGAGCTCGGCACACCAGCTTGAACAGGAACATGTGCCGGGCGAGGTCAAGGACGAGGAGGCGAGCGCAGAGCAGCGCCAGTTCATCCTGACCTATGTGCAGCCGGGACTGGCCGGGCTGATGGACGGGTCGGTGTCGACGCTGGCGCCGATCTTCGCCGCGGCGTTTGCCACGCACGACACGTTCCAGACTTTCCTGGTCGGGCTTGCCGCCTCGATCGGCGCCGGCATCTCGATGGGTTTTACCGAGGTGGCCTCCGACGACGGCAAACTGTCGGGCCGCGGCTCGCCGGTGAAGCGCGGGCTGACCGTCGGCATCATGACGACGCTGGGCGGCCTGGGCCATGCGCTGCCCTATCTCATCCCGCTCTTCTGGACGGCGACCGCGGTAGCGGCCGTGGTGGTGTTCTTCGAATTGTGGGCGATCGCCTTCGTGCAGAACCGCTATATGCAAACGCCATTCTGGCGCGCCGCCTTCCAGGTGGTGCTGGGCGGCGCGCTGGTGTTCGCGGCGGGCGTGCTGATCGGGAATGCCTAGCAATCCTTCAACCATTCACCGCCCGGCTATCCTCCGGCGCCTCAGCCCTCTCAGTCAGTCCATAATCACGCACGACGTGGGCGATGCGCAGACGATAGCCGGCAAAGATTCCGCCACGGCCGGCCTTCTGCGCCTGCCTGTGTTCCTCCGTGTTGCGCCAGGCCTTGACCGCGTCCTCGTCGCGCCAGAACGACAGCGACAGGACGCGGTTCGGATCAACCAGGCTCTGGAACCGCTCGATCGAGATGAAGCCGTCGATGCCGTCGAGCAGCGGGCGCAGTTCGGCGGCGATGCCGAGATAGGCGTCGCGCCGGCCCGCCGCCGGCTCGACCTCGAAGATGACGGCGATCACGGCAGCACCAATTTGGCGTGCGGCCCGGAGGCGAGCTTCAGGAACATGCGATCCTCCTTCAGGATGAATTTTTCCCGCTTCGCGAGTTCGTAGTTTGCCTTGCCGGCCGGATCGGCGGCAAGCCTGGCGCGGTAGGCTTCGTAGGCCGCGAGGCTTTCGATGTTGTAGGCGGCATAGGCGGTGGTGGCCGAGCCTTCATGCGGCGCGAAATAGCCGATCAGGTCGGCGCCGCAGCGCGGGATGACCTGCCCCCAGTTGCGCGCATATTCCTCGAATGCCGCCTTGCCGAACGGGTCGATCTCGTAGCGGATGAAACAGGTGATGGTCATTTTCGTCTCCTCGTCGGCTTGGGTCTGTTACGGCGACACTTCGAGCATGGTCGAAACATTGCGCGCTTGCCTGTGCTAGGCAATTCGATGTCAGGAGCGTTGTGGCGGTCATCGCCATCTCCTTGATCTGATCGCAGGATAGTGGTTTTCTCGCGAGGATGCTTCGATGGAGATGAAACTATGCGTGAAGGACCCGACATAGCCCGCATCGCCAGCCTGGTCGGCGATCCGGCGCGAGCAAACATGCTCTCCGCGCTGATGGGCGGCACGGCGCTGACGGCGAGCGAACTGGCGCTGGAGGCCGGCGTGTCGCTGCCGACCGCCTCGTCGCATCTGTCGAAACTAATGGAGGGCGGCTTGCTGACTTTGGCCAGCCAGGGGCGGCACCGCTACTACGGCCTCGCCGGCCCGCAAGTGGCCGGCATGATCGAGGCGATCACCGGCGTCGCGGAAGCCGTCGGTCCCAAGCGGGTGCGGCCGGGCCCGCGCGACGCGGCCATGCGCGTGGCGCGCGTCTGCTACGACCATCTCGCCGGCGAGCAGGCGGTGGCGATGCTCGACCGCCTCGTCGACAGGAACGTTCTGGTTCGCGACGACAAGGAAATCCGCCTCGGGCCGTCGGCCGCCTCGCATTTCGCCGCGCTCGGCATCGATGTCGAGGCCAAGGCGCGCCGGCCGGTCTGCCGCGCCTGCCTCGACTGGAGCGTGCGGCGCTCGCACCTTGCCGGTACGCTGGGGGCAGCGATCCTCGACAAGATCCTCGCCGAAAAATGGGCGCGGCGCGAAAAGGACAGCCGCGCGGTGGTGTTTTCACCGACGGGCAAGCAGGCGTTCGAGAAGGTGTTTTTGGCCTGACGGGCTAGCCGCGCTTGAGTGGCTTACCCAGCTTGAAGAAATCCTTCCACGGATCGGCCTTCGACAATTGCTTTGCCGTCGCCTTGTCGCCGATCGCAAAAGCGTTCGGCGCCAGCCCGGCCTCGATCTCCGGCCAGGTCACCGGCATCGACACCGTCGCTCCCTTCTTGGCCCGCGACGAATAGGGCGCCACCGTGGTCGAGCCGCGGCCGTTGCGCAGATAGTCGACGAAGATTTTCCCCGTGCGCGCCTTCTTCGACAGCGTCGCGGTGTAGCGGTCGGGAGCCGCCTGTTCCAGCGCACGGGCGAAATCATGGGCGAAGGTCTTTGCCTCCTCCCAATCCGCCGACGGTTTCAGCGGCACGACGACATGATAACCCTTGCCGCCCGAAGTCTTGACGAGGTTGGGCAGCGACAGGTCGTCTAGCCGGGCGCGGATGTCGAGGGCCGCCGCACGCACCGCCTTGACGTCGACGCCCTCATCCGGATCGAGATCGAAGACGATCTGGTCGGGCTTTTCCAGTTCGTCAACCGTGCAGCCCCAGATATGGGTCTCGACCACGCCGTACTGGACCAGCGCGGCGAGGCCGTCGAAATCCCGGATGAACAATATCTCCTCGCCGTCCGTCGGATCCTTCATCCTCAAGATCTTGTCGTGCATGCCGGCCGAAGCGTGCTTCTGGAAGAAGCGCTGGCCACCAATGCCGTCCGGCGCCCGCACCAGGCTGAGCGGCCGGCTGACGACGAATTGTTCCATGCGCGGCCAGACCAGCGCGTAGTGATCGAGCAGACCCTGCTTGGAAACCTTCTCGTCGGGCCACAGCAGCTTGTCCGGGTGCGAAAGCTTCACCGAGGTCTTCGCGGTTCCGGCCGACGCGGCCCTCGGTGCTACCTTGGCGCCATCCACCTTCGAGTTGCTCCCGGTCTTGCCGGTGGCTTGCTTCGGCTTTTCCTGCACGACTTCCTCCGCCGGCTTGTCCTCACGCAATCCCTGGAACGAGGCGTGGCGGATTATACGGTCGGATGTCCAACTGCGGAACTCCACTTCGCCGACGAGTTTGGGCTCGACCCAGACCAGCCCCTTGCCTTTCGGCACGGCGGCGGAGAAAGGCGAGGTTTTTGCCTTGAGGCCGTCGAGCCGCTTCTTCAGATCCGCGGCCACCTTGCCGGAGAAACCGGTGCCGACGCGGCCGGCGTAGTGCAGTTTGCCGCCTTCGTGATAACCAACCAGCAGCGAGCGCAGGCCACGTCCGGTCTTGTCGGATGGCAGATAGCCGCCGATGACGAATTCCTGGCGCAGCGTGCATTTCGACTTCACCCAGGTCAGACCGCGGCCGCTGCGGTAAGGCGCATCGGCGCGTTTCGAAACGACGCCTTCCAGGCCCATCCGGCAGACATGCTGCAGCATGACCTTGCCCGGTTCGGCGAAATGGTCACTGAAGCGCAGCGCCGGCTGCTCGGACTGATCGCCGACCAGTTCAGCCAAGGCCTGCTTGCGTTCGACCAGCGGCTCGCTGCGCAGATCCTGGCCGTTGAGCCGCATCAGGTCGAAGGCATAGTAGACGAAACGATCCGCCCGGCGGGCCGACAGGTCCGCCTGCAGCAGGGCGAAAGACGAGACGCCGCTGTCGGCGAGCACGACGACCTCGCCATCGATGATGGCGTCCCGGCACTTCAGGCTGGCAAGCGCGGCGATGACTGGGCCGTCGAATTTCCCGGTCCAGTCGAGACCGGCGCGGGTCAGCAGCCTGACCTCGCTGCCGGCAAGCTGGGCCTGCATGCGATAGCCGTCGAACTTCACTTCATGCAGCCATTCCTCACCGGAAGGCGCGTCCTTCTGCAGGGTGGCGAGACTCGGTTCGATGAAGCCGAGGCGCTTGGCGTGACCGGCTTTCGCCCTGCCGGCGACCGGCCTGTTGGAATGCCAGACCTCGGCCTTCTTTCCTTTCGCCGTCTTGCCTGCGCCCACCTCCTCGACCGTCAGGCCCGACTTCACCGATTTCGGTTCGTCGTCCAGAATATCCTCGCCGGGGCGCGCGGCGGCATCGTCGGACTTGATCAGCAGCCAGTTGTCGCGCTTTTCGCCGGAGCGAGGCTTCAGCCTGACGAGATGCCAGCGGCCATGCAATTTGTGGCCCTCCAGCTCGAAGCCGATATGGCCCTTCTTCATCGCCTTGGCCGGATCCATCTCGGGCACCCATGTGCCTTCATCCCAGACGATGACGGAGCCGCCGCCATACTCGCCCTTGGGAATGGTGCCTTCGAACGGCGCATAGTCGATCGGATGGTCCTCGACATGCACGGCCAGCCGTTTCTCGTGCGGGTCGAGGCTCGGACCACGCGTCACCGCCCAGCTCCACAACACGCCGTCATGTTCGAGGCGCAGGTCGTAGTGCAGCCGGGTCGCCGCATGTTTGTGGATGACGAAGATGCCGCCGGCCTTTTTCCCGGCTCGCGAGACCTTGCCCGCCGGCTCGGTGGTTTTCTGGAAGTCGCGCTTGGCGTGGTATTGTTCGAGGCCGGCCATGGGTTGGCCTCCTAAGCCGATTTACGCCTGCCGTCGGCAGCCTTCGGCCTGGCAGTTTTCGCCGAACGCTTCGCCGGATTTTTCCCCTTTCCCGCGCCGCGGTCCGCCGAGAGGCTCTTCTTCAGCGCATCGAAAAGGTTGACGACATTGGAGGGCTTGGGCGCCGCCTTTGGCTTCGGCGCCTTCCTGCCGGCCTTCTTGGCGCGGATCAGTTCGAGCAGCGCATCCTCGTATTTGTCGTCGAATTTCGAGGGATCGAACTTTGCTTTCTTCTTGTCGATGATGAGCTCGGCCAGATCGGTCATCTCGTCGTCGGTCTTCACCGCCTTGATGTCGCCGAAGACGGTGTCCGGCTGCCGCACCGTGTTGTCGTAACGCAGCGTGGTCAGCACCATGCCCTTGCCCAACGGCTCGATTACCACCGGCCGTTCCCGCTGGTAGAGCACGATGCGGGCGAGCCCAGCCATTTTCTTGCCCGACATGGCGTCGCGGATGACGGCAAAAGCTTCCTCCGACACCTTGTCGGCCGGCGAAACATAATAGGGCGTGTCGAGATAGATCTGCTGGATCGAGGCTTTGTCGACGAAGCCGTCGAGGCTCATCGTGTGCGAGGTCTCGATCTGCACCGCCTCGATCTCATCTTCCTCGATATGGACGAACTCGTCGTCATCGACCTCATAGCCCTTGATCTCGTCGCCTTCTTCCAACGGCTTGCCGGTTTCGGCATCGACATAGATACGTTTCACCGTATTGCCTGTCTTGCGGTTGAGGATGCGGAACGAGACCTTTTCGGTATGGGTCACGACATTGGTCAGTTCGATGGCGCAGGTGACCAATGACAGCTTGAGATAGCCCTTCCAGGCGGGACGCGGCGCCATGACGAGTTTCCTGTTCAATGCGGTTCAACCGAGAACGGGCAGGGCGCGTTCAGGTTCCGGCACAAGCCCGAACGCTTGTTGGCGCGCGCACGGAAATTTCGTCTGGGGCCCAAGCGTTGAAACAGAACCGCGCCCAAGCGACATCCATACGAAACATATGTGATGCAAAAGTCACACAAGCCGAAATGGCGACAGACTGCACGGAAACACCCCGAATCAGCCGCATTCCGGCCACGAACCAGGGCGTTTCGGACCAGAAATTAACATCACGTTCACCGACTATTCACGCCTCGACGCTATCATCCCAGGCAATTCGGAAGGGACATCCGAAATCGGGACAGGGACAGGGAAAATGAAGTTCTGGAATCACATCGCCGGCTACGCCGTCGCCCTCCGCGAGTTCGTCGCGCCGACCTATCGGCCGGAGCGCTATTACATGCGCGGCCCGGGCCCGGCCTGCGCCCGCCGCGGCAATTCGCTGGGCATCAGCGCGCACTGATCATGACCGTCGAAAGCCGTCATGACAGCCGGATCTGCAAACCGGCCGACAATCATCGCGCAACTACCTACCGCGCCGAGCGCCCCGCGCTGGCCGACAGACGGCGTGCGACAACGGCAGGGCTTTGATGCAGCCATCGGCTGGCTTAGTGTCCAAGGACATGAGCAGCCGAGGCAATCGTGACCGACGTCATCAAGCCAACCTCCCTTCCTGAACCTGCCCCTCTTCCTGAATCCTTCGACGCATCCCATCCGCTGATCGTCTTCGATGGCGTCTGCGTGTTCTGCTCGGGTTTTGTCCGGATGGTGATTCGCCTCGACCGCAAGCAGCGCTTCCGCTTTGCTACCGCGCAGTCGCCGTTTGGCGAGGCGCTGTTTCAAAAATATGGACTGCCGACCGACAGCTACGAGACCAATCTGGCCCTCATTGACGGCGCCGCCTTCACCCGACTCGACAGTTTCGTCGCCGTGATGGCCGAACTGGGCTGGCCGTGGCGGGCGGCCAAGCTCCTGCTGCTTTTGCCACGCCCGCTGCGCGACTGGCTCTACGATCGCATCGCCAAGAACCGCTACGCCCTGTTCGGCAGAAGGGACAGCTGCGAGATCCCGTCAGCGGAGATGCGGGAGCGGCTGATTGGCTAGAGCAATTGCAGGAAAAGTGCGTAGCGGTTCCCGTCTGGAATTGCGTAAAAACAAAGGGTTAGAGCGGCTCAACAATTCTATCAAACGTTGAACCGCTCATCTATCAAACGTTGAACCGCTCAGGGCCGGCCGCCATCATCGGCGGCTATTGTTCGCAATCGCGGCTGTCGCCTCTCGATGGATCTCAGATGCCTTCGACCAGCACGATCTCGCCGTCCGCCACCTTCTGCCGGATCGTAACAGCACGCTGATATTCCGGCGAGTGGTAGCAATCGTGTGCCGCGGCAAGTGACGGAAACTCGATGATCACGTTGCGGGCGCGACCGGGGCCTTCGGCCTTTTCATGCTCGCCGCCACGCGCCAGGAACGTCGCGCCGAACCGCTCGAAGGCCGGTTTGGCGGCGGCGACATAATCCTTGTAGCCCTCTGCGTCACGCACATCGACGCGGGCGACCCAGTATCCTTTAGGCATTCGTCTTCTCCGGAATTGGTCTTGTGTCTTACGCCGAGCGCATTTCGTCGAGGATCGCTGCTGCGGCCGCTCGCCTGTCGGCGGCGCCGACGATCGGCCGCCCGACGACGAGGTGGCTGGAGCCGTTGCGGATCGCCTGCGCCGGCATCACGACGCGCTTCTGGTCGCCATGGTCGCTGCCCTTCGGCCGTATGCCCGGCGTCACCACGGCCATGCCGGGGCCGACGATCCGGCGCACCGCCTCCGCCTCCTCGGCGGAACAGACGACACCGCCCATGCCGGCATGCAGCGCCTGTTCGGAGCGCCGCAGCACCAGAGTGTGCGGGTCGTATTCATAGCCGGCGTCGATCACGTCCTGTTCGTCCATCGAGGTCAGCACGCTGACCGCGAGCAGGCAAAGCTCGCTGCCCCTGGCGGCTTCCACGGCCGCCCGCATCGCCTTGGGATAGGCATGGATGGTCAGCATGGTCATGCCCATCTTGACGATGTTCTCGACGCCCTTGGCCACCGTGTTGTCGATGTCGAGCAGCTTCATGTCGAGGAAGATCTTCGTTCCCCCGCTGGCGAGCTCGCGGGCGAAATCGAGCCCGCCGGCGAAGGCGAGCTGGTAACCGATCTTGTAGAAGGAGACGATGCCGTCGAGCTCGCGCACTGCCTGCTCGGCCTCGCGCAGCGTCGGCAGGTCGAGGCCGACGATCAGCCTGTCTCGCATCGTCTCGGCGTGCATGGCGTCCTCGGCGTCGGTCACGCCTCGATCCGGGTGGACAGCATGCGCGAGGTTTCGATCAGTGTGCGGCATAGGCGCTCCATCGATTGGCGTAGTCTCTCATCCCTGAAATGTCCATCGTCGCCGAAGGCCTCGCTGGCGCCCGACACCGAGCATTCCGCTGTTACCACCTCCATCTGACAGCGCACCAGCACGGCGCGCAGATGGTTGATGCAGCGTATGCCGGCGAACTTGCCGTCGGAGGAGGAACACAGGCCAGCCGGCTTGCCGGGGAAAGGCCGGAACGAGCGGCCACCATCCCTGCGTATCCGGCTCACCCAGTCGATGCTGTTCTTGAGCAGCGGCGGCAGCGAACCATTGTATTCCGGTGTGGCGATCAGCAGCCCGTCATGCGCGGCGATCAGCCGGCCGAGCTTCATGGCGTTTTCAGGGACGCCCTTTTCCTTCTCCAGGTCCTCATCCATGATCGGCAGCGGATAATCGCCGAGCGAGATGCGGGTCACCTCGGCGCCCTGCATGGCAAGCTCCTTCTGCGCCACATCGGCGGTCCTGCCGCTGAAGGCGCCTGACCTGACCGAGCCGGCGAAGACGAGGATTTTCGGAACTATCGGCATTGGCCACCCCTGTCATGGGCAGGTATAGGCCAGATGCAGTTCAAATCAATGTGCCTCGCGCCGGTAGGTCCAGAGCTGTGTCGGCGGGATGTTGCGGATGATGAAGTCGAAATGCTTGACCGTATAGTCGCCGCGGCCGGGCGGGATCGGCGACAGCGGCCCGTAGGTCAGCTGCACGATCGGCCTGCCTGCCGGGATGCGGTCGAGCAGGCTTTCGATATAGGCGATGCGCTGCGCGACCGGGAAGTTGAGCAGCGGCACGCCGGAGACGACCGAATCGAACACCATGTCGCGCTTGTCGCCGAGCGTCGCGTTGAGATTGAAGGCGTCGCCCTCGATGACGTTGACGCCTGGATAGAGCTGGCGCAGATGGCGCACGAAATCGGTCGAATATTCGACCGCATAGAGATTTTCGGGTTTCACGCCGAGCGCCAGGATGGCGCGGGTGATAACGCCGGTGCCGGGGCCGACTTCGAGCACCGGCAGTCCGGATTTCGGGTTGACGATGGACGCCATCTTGCGGGCGGTGATGGAGCTGGTCGGCACGATGGAGCCGACCGCTTTCGGCTTGTCGATCCAGCCCTTGAAGAATTTCAGCTCGTCGTCGAACTTCTCCGCCAGCGACTTGCGCAATCCGGGTCCACGTGCCATGCGAGCTCTCCTCAACGGCTCCCCCGAAACGCTACTTAGCAGCTACGGGGTTCAAGACAAGGCTCGAGCCGGTATAAGGTGTTGATGACGCTTGGGAAGCGTCGCGGTGCATGTCGCCCAAAAGTGTGTAGCGGTTTTGGGACAGCGACAATGAAGCTAAGGGCATCAGCGATCGCCGAAGGACTCGAAGAAGTCTTTCATGCGGGCGAAAAAGCCGCTCGACTGGGGCGAATTGTCCTGTGAAGACAGCTGCTCGAATTCCTCCAGCAGCTCGCGCTGGCGGCGCGACAGGTTCTGCGGCGTCTCGACCGCGGTCTGGATGTAGAGATCGCCGACATTGGGCTGGCGCAACACCGGCATGCCCTTGCCCTTGAGCCGGAACTGGCGGCCGTTCTGGGTGCCTTCCGGCACCTTCACCTTGGTCTGGCTGCCGTCCAGCGTCGTCACCTCGAACGAGCCGCCAAGCGCTGCCGTCATCATCGAGATCGGCACCTTGCAGTAGAGATCGGCGCCGTCGCGCTGGAAGAATTCATGCGGCTTGACCGCCAGGAAGATATAGAGATCGCCCGACGGGCCGCCGCGCAGGCCGGCTTCGCCCTCATTGGCAAGCCGGATGCGGGTGCCGTCCTCGATGCCGGCCGGGATGTTGACCGACAGCGAGCGCTCCTCGGTGACGCGGCCCTGTCCGGCGCATTTCGGGCATGGGTCCTTGATCGTCTGGCCGCGGCCCTGGCATTGCGGGCAGGTGCGCTCGATCGAGAAGAAGCCTTGCGTGGCCCGTACCTTGCCGTGGCCGTTGCACATGGCGCAGGTGACAGGCTGGGTACCGGGCTTGGCGCCGCTGCCCGAGCATTCCGCGCAGGACATGGAGGCCGGCACGCGGATCTGCGCGGTCTTGCCGGAAAAGGCCTCTTCCAGCGAGATTTCCATATTGTAGCGCAGATCGGCGCCGCGTTCGCGGCCGCCCGAGGAGCGGCGCTGGCGCCCGCCCATCATGTCGCCGAAAATGTCCTCGAAAATGTCGGCGAAACCGCCGGCGCCAAAGCCCTGCGCGGCGCCATTCATGCCGCCCTGCTCGAAGGCGGCGTGGCCGAAACGGTCATAGGCCGCGCGCTTCTGCGGGTCCTTCAGCGTTTCGTAGGCTTCGTTGATTTCCTTGAACTTGTGCTCGCAGGCATGATCGCCTGGATTGCGATCGGGATGGAACTGCATGGCGAGCTTGCGGAAAGCGCTCTTGAGCTCCTTCTCGTCGGCGCCCTTTTGTACGCCCAGCGTTTCGTAGAAATCAGCTTTCATCTTTTCCCGCTGTCCGGATGCTCAACGTCTTGATGCATACTTTGCGTCGTTTGCCGGCATGTTGCTTCGATTTAGGAGCGATGCTGCCCGGATGCCAGTGCCGACTTGGGGGCAGCCCGTGTTTTTCCGTCACTTTTTCGGCGAAGCCCGCACTTTTTCAACTTGGGTTGCAAAAAAGCCCGGCCTTGCGCCGGGCTTTTTCGCTTTATCTGCCGTCGGACGGCTCAGGCCGACTTCTTCTTGTCGTCGTCCTCGTCGATTTCCTCGAAATCGGCGTCGACCACATCCGAATCCTTGGCGGCGTCCGCCTTGGCGTCGGCCTCCGCGGCTTCCTTCTGCGAAGCCTCGTACATGGCCTGTCCGAGCTTCATCGAGACTTCGGCAAGCGCCTGCGACTTGGCCTCGATCTCGGCCGCGTCGTCGCCTTCGGCCGCCGTCTTCAGCGCCGCGATCGCATCGGCAATCGCCGTGCGGTCGGTCTCCGAGACCTTGTCGCCATATTCCTTCAGCGACTTCTCCGACGAATGCACCAGTGCTTCGGCCTGGTTGCGGGCCTCGACCAGCGCGCGCCGCTTCTTGTCGCTCTCGGCATTGGCCTCGGCGTCCTTCACCATCTTCTCGATGTCGGCGTCCGAAAGGCCGCCCGACGCCTGGATGCGGATCTGGTGCTCCTTGCCGGTGCCCTTGTCCTTGGCCGAGACGTTGACGATGCCGTTGGCGTCGATGTCGAAGGTGACCTCGATCTGCGGCACGCCGCGCGGTGCCGGCGGAATGCCGACGAGATCGAACTGGCCGAGCATCTTGTTGTCGGCCGCCATTTCGCGCTCACCCTGGAAGACGCGGATGGTCACCGCCGACTGCGAATCCTCGGCGGTAGAGAACACCTGGCTCTTCTTGGTCGGGATCGTCGTGTTGCGCTCGATCAGGCGGGTGAACACGCCGCCCAGCGTCTCGATGCCGAGCGAAAGCGGCGTCACGTCGAGCAAGAGCACGTCCTTGACGTCGCCCTGCAGCACGCCGGCCTGGATGGCGGCGCCAAGGGCCACGACCTCATCCGGGTTGACGCCCTTGTGCGGCTCCTTGCCGAAGAACTGCTTCACGATCTCCTGGATCTTGGGCATGCGGGTCATGCCGCCGACCAGGACAACCTCGTCGATCTCACCGGCCTTCAGGCCGGCATCCTTGAGCGCCGCCTTGCAGGGGTCGATCGTGCGCTGGACGAGATCCTCGACCAGGCTTTCGAACTTTGCCCTGGTCAGCTTCAGCGTCAGGTGCTTCGGTCCGGTCGCATCGGCGGTGATGAAGGGCAGGTTGATCTCGGTCTGGGTCGTCGACGACAGCTCGATCTTGGCCTTCTCGGCCGCCTCCTTGAGGCGCTGCAAAGCGAGCTTGTCGTTCTTCAGGTCGATGCCCTGTTCCTTCTTGAACTCGGTTGCCAGGTACTCGACCAGGCGCATGTCGAAGTCCTCGCCGCCGAGGAAGGTGTCGCCATTGGTCGACTTCACCTCGAACACGCCGTCGCCGATCTCGAGCACCGAAATGTCGAAGGTGCCGCCGCCAAGGTCATAGACGGCGATGGTCTTGCCTTCCTTCTTGTCGAGACCGTAGGCAAGGGCGGCCGCGGTCGGCTCGTTGATGATGCGCAGCACTTCGAGGCCGGCGATCTTGCCGGCGTCCTTGGTCGCCTGGCGCTGGGCATCGTTGAAATAGGCCGGAACGGTGATGACCGCCTTCTCGACCTTCTCGCCGAGATAGGCTTCCGCCGTTTCCTTCATCTTCTGCAGGATCATGGCCGAGATCTGCGAGGGCGACTGCTTCTTGCCGCCGGCCTCGACCCAGGCATCGCCATTGTCGCCCTTGACGATCTTGTAGGGGACAAGCTTCTTGTCCTTCTCCGTCACCGGATCGTCATAGCGGCGGCCGATCAGGCGCTTGACCGCGAAGATGGTGTTTTCAGGATTGGTGACCGCCTGGCGCTTGGCCGGCTGGCCGACGAGGCGCTCGCCGTCGCCGCTGATGGCGACGATGGAAGGGGTCGTGCGCGCGCCTTCCGCATTCTCGATGACCTTCGGCTCCTTGCCATCCATGATGGCGATACAGGAATTGGTCGTTCCAAGATCGATACCGATTACTTTTGCCATTGTTCTGGTTCTCTCCGCTAAGCAGGCTCTCAGGACCCGTGAAGGCGTTCCGACGAAAGCCCCTGTTCACAAGAAATTCCGTTCCGGCTACCGGCGTTCCGGCGCCGAACGGCTTGGCGCGTATATAAGAACAGGCTGCACGGCGCGCAAGCATTCTGCGCAAGGCTTCCACCATCATACCGGTGGGCAGGCAGCGGACCAATTGTCGCCGCCTGCGATGCACACCGGACGCGACGCGCAAAATCAAAAAACATTTACAGCCGGATCAGGACTTGAACGCCTCGGAACAGAGAGATTGCAACTTGGGGTAGATTGCAGACCCGGATGCAATCACCAGCGTCCCATCCCGCAGCACAGTCGTCGGGTCGGGCCTGAGAACCGTACCGCCGGCTTCCTCCACCAGCAGCATGCCGGCCAGACAATCCCAGGCGTTCATATGCTCCTCGACATAGCCGAGCAGCCGGCCGGAGGCGGCATAGGCGAGCATCAGGGCGCCCGAGGCGTTGCGGAAGAAGACACCGCCCTCCGCCATGATCAGCCGGATCAGCACGGCGACATGTTCGGTCGCCGCCCGGTTCGAAAGCCCGGTTCCAACCGAACCTTCGCCCAGGCTCGTGGCCTGGCTTGCCTTGATCGGCCGGCCGTTGACGAAGGCGCGGCCGCCGCGGTGGCCGTGGAATGTTTCGCCGGTCGCGGGTTCATGGATCACGCCGACGACGGTCTCGCCATCCCTGGCGCAGGCGATCACCACGGCCCAGGCTGGAATGCCGCGCACGAAGTTCGCGGTGCCGTCGATCGGATCGATCACCCAGACATAGCCGGTCGACCGGTGACCGCTTCATGTTCCTCGCCGACAATGCCGTCCTTTGGGTAGTCGGCGGCGATTGCGGCGCGAATGAACAACTCCACCTCGCGATCGCCATCCGAGACCAGGTCCTGATGGCCCTTGCTCTCGATGGTCAGGTTTTCGAGGTCGCGAAAGTATCGCAGGCCGAGTTCGCCGGCGCGTCGCGCCAGCTCGATGGCAAAGCGCATGCGCGCGTCAAGGTCGTTTGTCACGGGATGCTCAATCCAGCGGAAGGATGCTTGCCCTTAGCAGACGGGCGCTATCAGCAAAAGCGCTGAGCTGCCTCAGGCCGCTTGCGACAGCGATTTGTGGACGTCAGCCAGCATCTCGAATGAGCGCACCCGCGCCGCATGGTCGTAAATCTGCGCCGTTACCATCAGTTCGTCGGCGCCGGTGCGGCGCACGAAGGCGTCGATGCCTTGCCCGACCGTTTCCGGCGAACCGACGACGGCGCAGGACAGCGCCTGGCCAAGCATGGTTTTCGCCATCGGGTCGAGGCCGGCTTCGTAGCCTTCGACCGGCGGTGGCAGCCGGCCCGGCCGTCCAGTGCGCAGATTGACGAAGGCCTGCTGCAGCGAGGTGAACAACAGCCGCGCCTCAGCGTCGGAGGGCGCGGCAAAGACATTGAGGCCGAGCATGACATAGGGCTTGTCGAGCTGGTCGGACGGCTGGAAGCGCGAGCGGTAGATCTCCAGCGCATGGTCGAGCTCGGCCGGCGCGAAATGCGAGGCGAACGCATAGGGCAGGCCGAGCATGGCGGCGAGCTGCGCACCATAGAGGCTGGAGCCGAGGATCCAGACCGGCACCTGCTGGCCTTCGCCGGGCACGGCGCGCAGACGCTGGCCCTCCTCGGCCGGCAGGAAATAGCCCATCAGCTCGACGACATCCTGCGGGAAATTGTCGGCGCCGGCCTCCAGATTGCGGCGCAAGGCCCGCGCCGTTCCCATGTCGGTGCCGGGCGCGCGGCCAAGGCCGAGATCGATGCGGCCGGGATAAAGCGCCGCCAGCGTGCCGAACTGCTCGGCGATGACCAGCGGCGAATGGTTGGGCAGCATGATGCCGCCGGCGCCGACGCGGATCGTTTTTGTGCCGCCCGCGACATGGGCGATGACGACCGCGGTCGCCGCACTGGCGATGCCCGGCATGTTGTGGTGCTCGGCCAGCCAGTAGCGCTTGTAGCCGAGACGCTCGGCGTGGCGGGCGAGATCGAGGGAATTGGCCAGCGACTGCGATGCATTGCTGCCTTCGACGATCGGCGACAGGTCGAGGACGGAAAGGGCGGTCATGCGATCTCCACGATTTTCTTGTCCCGCAGCTTGGCCTCGAAGGTGGCCCGGTCGGGGATGACGATTTCGAGCTGGCTTTCCAGCACGTCGGCGAGTTCGGCGGCTGTCGCGATTTCTCTTTGCTCGGTGCGGCCGCCAAGATGATGCGTCGACAGCCGGTTGTTGCGCAGCGCATAGCGCCGGTCGGGCAAGGCGCGCGCCGCGATCACCGTTGACAGGAAATGCGAGTCCGGATGGGTCGACAGGAAATGGCTGCTGACCGCGTAGTCGATCTCGTAGCTTTGCTGCATGTCGAAACGGTAGATGGTGTGCCAGCCGCCGCCGATATCGGCCTGCAGGCGGAAATGATCGGAGGCCTCTGTGATGCGGAAAGTCTCATACGGGGTCTGCTGCTCGAGCCCGGGCTCGAGCAGCAGCGGCGCCGTCAGCGTCAACCCGCCGAAGCCGACATCGGCGATGTAAGTTAGTCCATCGAGCTCTATGCGGAGCAGCATGTGGCTGCGCGCGGTGACGGCATCGTCGGGCTGGCCCCACAGCACCCGCGCGGCAAGGCCGCTGACCTCGAAGCCGAGCGCCTTCAGCGCATGCATGAAGATCAGATTGTGCTCGTAGCAATACCCGCCGCGGCCGCGCGTGAAGATCTTGTCCTGCAGCGAGGCGAGATCGAGCTTCACCGGAGTGCCCAGGAACGGGTCGAGATTTTCGAACGCGATCGCTTGTGGGTGCTGCCGATGCAAAGCCGTCAGCGCCTCCAGCGACGCGTCTGTCCGGCCACGGTAGCCGATGCGGGCGAAATAGGCGTCGATGTCGAAGGAAGCGTCGGTCATGGAAGGAAGTCCGGCTTGACCGGGTCGATATAGGCACTCCACCCCGAGACGACAAACAGGCGGCAAACAATTGCCCGTCGTCTATGCCCGCGCCTTGTCGGTCTCCTCGGCCGGATCCTCCTCGACGACTGCGCTGTGTTGCGCCGCCAGGAAGTTGCCGACATGGCTGAGACCGTCGAAATGGTCGCAGAACACCTTGATGACGACCAGCAGCGGCACCGCCATCAACGCGCCGACGAATCCCCACAGCCATGACCAGAAGGCGATGGCGATGAAGACCGCCACGGCATTGATCTCCAGCCGCCGGCCGACCACCATCGGCGTCACGAACTGGCCTTCGACGACGTCGCACAGCAACACGAAGGCGGGCGCAAGAAGCGCGAAGGAGATGCTGTCGAAGCTGATCAATGCGATGACCGTGACGAGCAAAAGCGTGATCAGCGCGCCGACATAGGGCAGGAAGTTGAGCAGTGCCGCCGCCGCACCCCAGACCTGCGGGTTGGGCATGCCGAGCCCCCACAGGCCGAGGCCGATCACCGTGCCGAGTCCGGCGTTGATGACGGCGATGGTGAGCAGATAGTGCGAGATCTCGTGCTCGACGTCGTAAACGACACGCAGCGCCCGCTTCTTTTCGCTGAGGCTGGTAAAGGACTGGATGATCTTCTCGTAGAACATCGTGCCTGAGGCGAGCAGGAACAGCGACAGCACGAAGACGATGGTGATGCTCGTGCCTGCCGACAGGATGTTGCCAGCTGCCGAAGACAGGATGCCCGACTGCGCGAAGGTTACCTTTTGCACGCCCGGTTCCTGTGAGGTCTCGGTCAGCCCCTCCAGCTGATGCGCAATCTGCATGACCCTTTCGAGCGGGCGCTTGAGTTGCGCCAACCGTTCCGTCAGCTGCTGGCCGATCGACGAGGTGTTGTTGATGAGGTCGATGACGGGGCCGCTCAACAGATAGCCGGCGCTGGCGAGGAAGACGACCGACAATAGCACCAGAAGCGTTGCCGACAACACGTCGGGCACGCCGTGCTTGCGCAGGAAGCGCACGATCGGCGTCAGGGTCAGCGCCAGCAGGAAGGCGAGGATGACCGGCATGAAGAAGGCACGCGCGAAATAGAGCGCGTAGATGACCATCAGGATGAAGATGCCGATGAGCAGCGACCGCATCAGGCGAACATCCGCGCGGGCTTCGGCGCGCGGATCCGGGCTTTCGGCAGCGCCTGCGCCCGAGGCTGACGGTTCGGCCTTCATCGTTTCCCCTCGAGCGCACCGCAATCGGTGCGGTTCATCGGCGGAAACGCCCTCGTCAAGCCAAAGTTCCGTTAGCCGGCAACGACCGCGATGCGGACTTCGCCATGGCTATGCGGGCGCTGCCACCGCGGCGGAGGCCCGGTTGAAAGCAGGAGGCTGTTGAGCGTTGGGCCGACTCGGGTCTCGCTCCGACCACGGCGCGTCGATGGCGATATTACATCGCGTGTAATTGAGACGGCGCTGCCGGTGGGTCTAACACGAGCAGACTTTCGCGAAACCAGACGCAAGCACCGGATCGAAAGGTGCACGGCGATTTCCAATTGATCGCAATGCTTTGGCACAACGCGAAGGTGTGTGTGCAACCTTGGAAAGGACGTTACAATGCAAAGATTCAACCTTCAGACAATCGAGACTGCGCCGGAGAAATCCAAGCCTACGCTGAAGGCGTTGGAAGAAAGATTTGGCTTCCTTCCGAACGCTATAGCGACGATGGCGAACAATCCGGTCCTTCTCAACGGGTTCGTCGCCATCTTCGGCAGCTTTCACGGCGGCAGCTTCGACGAGATCGAGAAGCAGGTCCTGCTGCTTACCAACGCGGTGACGATCAAATGCCCCTGGACCGTTGCCGCGCACTCGACATTCGCCATCGAAGACGGCATTGCCGAAAGCGAAGTCAACGCGATCCGTGCAGGCAGGTTGCCGAGGGATCCGAAATACGCAGCACTTTCGGCACTGACAAAGGCCTTGATCGAGAACAAGGGAAACGTGACCGATGCGGACATCGACAAGTTCATCTCGGCTGGGTACTCGAAGGCCCAGATACTTGAGGTCGTAACCGGCGTCGGCGTTTCCACGATGGCGGCAACCACCGCGAATATGGCCGGCACGCCGATCGATGAACGCTTCCAGGCGCAGGCATGGTCTCCCGCGTCTGCGATAGCGGCCTGAGCCGCCGACGGCGCATGGACTGATGCCATGCGCCGTCGAGCAGTAGACGCAGGCCAATGGCCGCGGGTCGTGGGGGTGCAAGGACAGTTGACTATGAAACCGTCGAATCCCGGAACCAGCATGACACCCGACCTGGGCACGCTCTTGCGCCACTGGCGTGATCTGCGCGGCAGCAGTCAGCTCGATCTATCCCTCGATACCGGCATTTCGCAAAGGCAGATCAGTTTCATCGAAAGTGGACGCAGCGTTCCCAACCGCGAGACCTTGATGGCGCTCGCCCGGGCGCTCGATGTGCCTTTGCGCGACCGTAACACATTGCTGCTCGCCGCAGGCTACGCGCCGATGTTTTCCGAAGGCGCATGGGACTCCATGGAAATGAAGAGCGTCACCAATGCCTTAACCCGCATCTTACGGCAGCATGAACCCTTTCCAGCGTTGGTCATGGACAGATACTGGAACGTGCTCATGACCAACGAAGCCGCGCCGCTCTTCTTCAGCTGCTTCTTCGATATGGCCACTCGGAAAGGGCCGCGCAACGTGTTGCACCTCATGTTCGATCCCGAGGGCATGCGCCCGTTCGTCGCCAATTGGCACGATGTGGCGCGGAGCCTGTTCGAGCGCGTCTATCGCGAATCCATCGGCCGCGTTCTCGACGAAAAGACCAAGGATCTGCTGGCGGCGCTGCTCGCCTATCCGGACGTGAAAAGTGAATGGAAGAACCCCGTGCCGATCGGCTTCATGCCGGTCATTCCGCTGAGTTTCATCAGGCACGACCATGTCTTGAATTACTTTTCGATGGTCACCACGGTAGGCACCCCGCAAACCGTTGCCGCTCAGGAACTGCGCATCGAGTGTCTGTTCCCGGCGGACGAGGCGACCGAGACCCATCATGCCGCGATGATGGACATAGCCCGTGCGAATCAGGAAACGGCGCAATAGAACGAGGCCCGCGAATGCGGGCCCGCTGGGATCAGGCGGCGGGCGCCGTGGCCGCTGGCACCGAATTTGCCGTCTCCTTGCGCACGATCGGCGCCACCCTGGTGCCGTACAACTCGATCGCCTTCATGATCTTGGCATGCGGCATGGCGCCGATCGCCATCTGCAGCAGGAAGCGGTCATTGCCGAAGATCTTGTGCTGGGCGACGATCTTTTCCGCCACCTGCTCCGGATTGCCGACGAACAGCGCGCCGTTCGGGCCGCGCGACTGGTCGAAATGCGCCCGCGAGGTCGGACCCCAGCCGCGCTCGCGGCCGATGCGGTTCATCACCTCGGCCTGCGGCCCGTAGAAATCATCAGCCGCCTTTTCGGTGGTCTCGGCAATGAAGCCGTGCACGTTGAGGCTGGTGGCGAGGCTTGCCGGGTCGTTCCCGGCGCGTCTTGCCGCCTCGCGGTAGACCTCGAACAGCGGCGCGAAGCGCACCGGCTCGCCACCGATGATGGCGAGCGCCAGGGGCAGGCCGAGCGCACCCGCGCGGGCGGCAGACTGCGGCGTCCCACCGATCGCGATCCAGATCGGCAGTTTTTCCTGGAAGGGACGCGGATAGACGCCGCGGCCGTTGATCGGCGCCCGCAGATTGCCCGACCAGGTCACTTTGACGCTGTCTCGGATGGCCAGCAGAAGGTCGAGCTTCTCGGCGAAGAGCTCGTCATAGTCCTCGAGATTGTAGCCGAACAGCGGGAAGGATTCGATGAACGAGCCGCGCCCGGCCATGATCTCGGCCCGGCCGCCGGACAGAAGGTCGAGCGTCGCAAACTGCTGGAAGACACGCACCGGATCGTCGGAGGACAAAACGGTGACCGCGCTGGTCAGTTTGATGCGCTTCGTCCGCTCTGCCGCCGCGGCCAGCGCCACGACGGGTGCCGAGGCGGCATAGTCCGGCCGGTGATGCTCGCCCAGCCCGAACACGTCGAGGCCGACCTGATCGGCCAGCTCGATCTCCTCGATCAGATTGCGCAGACGTTCATGCGGTCCGATGGCGCCGGGACCCGGTTCCGGGCTGACATCGGCAAAAGTGTAGAGACCGAGTTCCATGGCATGTCATCCCAGCGTTTTGATTTTCGGGCTAGAGGTAGCGATCGGCCGGCGGCACCGCCAGAGGGTCGGACGGTGAACAGTGCATGTCGATTTCGGCTGCAAGGAGCGTCTCCCGGCTGCAACAGCCCAGAATTTCATGGCTGGCATACCGTTTTGGCGCTTGAACTCTCGGTTTTCGCGCGTATGTAAGCGTCGCGAATTGACTTCAGGGAAGTGGACTTGGCTATCTACAGGGAAAAAGACATTTTCGAGCGGCGCAATGCCGCAAACGAGGCAAAGAAGGCGCTTCTGGAGCGTTTCAAGTCAAAGCCGGCGGCAGATGATCCTGCGGTGCTGGCGCGACAGGCCGAACGCAAGGCAATCCTCGAGGCACGTGCGACACGCGAGGCCGAAAAGGCCAGGCTGAAGCAGGAGAAGCTTGCGCGCGAAGCGATCGAGAAGGCCGAGCGCGAGGCAGCCGCTGAAGCGGCCCGCATCGCTGCTGAAGAGGCAGCACAGGCCGAGGCGAAGATTCGGGAAGCAGAAGAAAACGAGCGCATTGCCCGTCTGCTTGCCGACGAAGCCGAACGCAAGGCCAAGCGCGACGCACGCTACGCGGCACGCAAGCAGCGCACCGGCAGGACGCCTCCGGGCTTCTCCGCCCGCTAGCTTTCGGCGCGATCGACTCAGATCGAATGCCAGGGCCGCCCGCAGCGGCCCTGAACGCGTTTGTGCACCCAAAATTTGTCAGGCATGGGAGCGGGCGGCCTGCCTGCGTCAGGCTGCGAGCTTCAACCCCATGATGCCGCAGACGATGAGCGCGATGCAGCCGAGCCGGATCGCGGTAGCCGGCTCGCCGAGCAGCCAGATGCCGAGCAGCGCCGTGCCAACGGTGCCGATGCCAGTCCACACCGCATAGGCCGTGCCGACCGGCAGCGCCTTCAGCGCCAGGCCGAGCAAGCCCAGGCTGACGATCATCGAGGCAACGGTGAGGACTGTCGGCAGCGGCTTCGAGAAGCCATCGGTGTATTTGAGGCCGATCGCCCAACCGATCTCGAACAGACCGGCGAAGAACAGGAAAATCCACGACATCGGGAGCGCTCCATTCGGTGCGTGCCGCCCAAAAGTGAATGGCGGTTTGGGATAACGACACGCACACAGCAACACTTGATGGCGGGTCGTCCCGGCCGGATTTCGGAGAAAGCGCGAGGTCGTCCTCGCCGCTTCTATTTAGGAAGCTTCACCTGCCGATCAACAAAACACCGGCAGCATTGTTCATGCCGCCGGTTTGTAATCTGCGCCGAAACGGATTGGCCGGGATTAGAAATGTCCCCGAGCCGCCTACTTTTCCTTGAGCCTCATCGCCTTGACCGGTGGCGCCTTGAGCGCCGGGGCTGCGGCGGGCTTCTTCGCATCCTTCTTCGGCTTGCGGGCTTCCTTGCCCGCCTTCATCGCACCTTTAGCCATGATTCGCTCCTCCAATTGGTGGCCCCGAAGTGAAACAAGAGATTGGTCCGACTGCAAGAGCCTGTTGCATCTCGGCGCGCCAGTTGAGGTCCTGTCAACGCATTTTCTATTTTCCTCGTCAACGGCCCAGGACCATGCGATGGTCTTGGCCGCACTGCAGCATCAATCCGGCTTTCGCCGGATGACGATCAGGCAGGCCGGTCAGGACGAGAATGCGAATTCACATCGGCTGCGAGATGAGCTTCGACTTTCCGCAGGAAACACCTTTAATCGCGATGCTCAATGTCCACTATTCCAGGGCATCCGATCTCGAACGGCCGGATTTCATCACCTCCAATCCACCGGTGCCGATCGAAAGCTATCGCGACAGCTTCGGCAATTGGTGCAACCGTTTTGTCGCCCCGCCCGGGCGCTTCACCTTCGGCACCGACGCGGTGATCCGCGACCCCGGCACCTTCGAGATGGGCGACCTGATGGCTTGGCAGCACGAGGTGCGCGACCTGCCGTCGGACACGCTGCTGTTCCTGCTGCCCAGCCGCTATTGCGAGAGCGATGTGCTGGCAGACGAAGCGTGGCGGCTGTTCGGCCACACGCCGCTCGGCGTTCGACGTGTCCAGGCGGTCTGCGACTTCGTCCACAACCACATCGTCTTCAACTACGGCAATGCGCGGCCGACGCGCACGGCAGCCGAAGCCTATCGCGAACAAAGCGGTGTCTGCCGCGACTTCGCGCATCTCGCGGTCGCCTTCTGCCGGGCGCTGAACATCCCGACCCGCTACTGCACCGGCTACATCAGCGACATCGGCACGCCAAAACCATGGTCGAGCATGGACTTCGCCGCCTGGATGGAGGTCTATCTCGGCGGCCGCTGGCATGCATTCGATCCGCGCAACAACGCGCCACGTATCGGCCGCATCCTGATCGCGTCCGGCCGCGACGCCGCCGATGTGCCGCTGACCCATATCTTTGGGCCGGGCACGCTTGCCGGCTTCAAGGTATGGACCGACGAGGTCGTCGAGTAGCGGCTCGCGGTGCCCAACTGCCCTCTGAACGACTGGACCGTCTGCACGTTGTGAATGCCTGTGGAGCTTTGGCGGGTTGGCCGCTAGGCTCTCGGGAGCATCGGACAGGGTAGAAAACCATGGCGGCGCATGGCGGGTCGAGGAAGGTCATCTATGCGGCGCTCGCCGGCAATCTTACCATCGCGCTGACCAAATTCGCCGCCGCCTTCTTCACTGGCAGCTCGGCCATGCTGTCGGAGGGCGTCCATTCGCTGGTCGACACAGGCAATGGCGGGCTGCTGCTCTACGGCATGCATCGCGCCGCCCGACCGCCCGACCTCATGCATCCGCTCGGTCACGGCCGCGAGCTCTATTTCTGGAGCTTTATCGTCGCACTTCTCGTCTTCGCGCTCGGCGCCGGCGTGTCGTTCTACGAAGGCGTAATGCACATCATGGCGCCCGAGCCGGTCGCCAACGTCAAGGTGAATTATATCGTGCTTGGCCTGGCGTTCCTGTTCGAAGGCAGTTCGTGGTGGGTGGCGCTGAAGGAATTTCGCAAGCAAAAGGGCGGGCTCGGCTGGCTCAAGGCGGTACAACTCAGCAAGGATCCGAGCGTCTACACTGTGCTGTTCGAGGACAGCGCGGCACTTCTCGGCCTGGTCGTCGCCTTCGCCGGCATATTGGCGGCGGAACTGCTCGACATGCCGGAACTCGACGGCGCCGCCTCGATCGGCATCGCCATGATCCTCGGCGCCACCGCCATCTTCCTGGCGCGCGAAAGCAAGGGCCTGCTGCTGGGCGAAACGGCATCGCCGGAAGTGCAGAAGAAGCTGCTGGCCATCGCCCAACAGGACCCCGCGGTGCAGCGGGCGAACGGCGTTCTGACCGTTCACCTGGGACCGGAAGAGATCGTCGCCGGCCTGAGCATCGAGTTCGAGGATCATCTGTCGGCGCCCGAGATCGAGGCCTGTGTCGAGCGCCTCGAGGCGCGGCTGAAAAAGGAGATGCCGGAGATCACCCGGTTGTTCGTCAAGCCGCAGACCGCTGGCACATGGGAGCGGCGCCGCAAGGCTATGGCCGAAGCCTCGGGCGAGGACTAGGCTTGGTAGAAATGGACTCTTGAGGAGGAAGGCGGATGAAGATCGACGGCGGGTGCCATTGCGGCGCCATAACCTACGAGGCCGAGGTCGATCCGGAAAAGACCTCGATCTGCCATTGCACGGACTGCCAGAAACTAACCGGCACGGCATTCCGGGTGACGGTTCCGGCACCGGAAAGCAGCTACAGGATCACCAGCGGCACACCGAAGGTCTATATCAAGACCGGATCCACTGGCGCCAAGCGTGCCCAGGGCTTTTGCGGCGAGTGCGGATCGCACCTCTATGCGACATCGGTCGGCGATGGCCCGAAGATCTACGGCATCAGGGTCGGCACGGCGCATCAGCGCGAGGACCTGGTCCCGAGGAAACAGGTTTGGCACCGCTCGGCATTGCACTGGTTGCCGGAATTTGAAGGCATGACGACCGTCGAGGAACAGTAGCAGCCGGCCCGGCGGCTCAGTCGTCGCCCTCGACCACTCGCAGCCGCAACTGGCCGGTCTTGGAGTCGGCGACGCGCGCACCGGCCTCGACCTTGCCAGCACTGGGGCGCGGTGGCTCGGCTTCGCCTTCGGCGAACTCCAGCGCCTCGATCTTCTGGCCGCGCTTTGTCACTTTCGATGTAGAAACGAGGATGTCGTCGATGTCCTTCGTCGCCTGGCCGAAATGCGTCTGCAGCCGGCGCACCCGCTCGTCGACGCGCGCAACGTCCTCCATCAACCTGATGACCTCGCCCTGGATCAGATGCGCCTGCTCGCGCATGCGGGCATCCTTGAGGATCGCCTGGATGACCTGGATCGACAGCATCAAGAGCGACGGCGAGACGATGATGACGCGGGCGCGGTGCGCCTTCTGCACCACCGCCTCGAAATTCTCGTGGATCTCGGCGAACACCGATTCCGAGGGCACGAACATGAAGGCGGTGTCTTGGGTCTCGCCCTGGATCAGGTATTTTTCGGCGATATCGCGGACATGGATTTCGATGTCGCGGCGGAACGCCTGTGCGGCGACTTTCTGCAGGTCGGTGCCGTCGGCGGCGCGGATCGCATTCCATGCCTCCAGCGGGAATTTTGCGTCGACGGCCAGTGAAGGCGCGCCGTTCGGCATCCTCACCAGGCAGTCGGGCCGGCTGCCGTTCGACAAGGTCGCCTGGAATTCGTAGGCGCCATGCGGCAGGCCGTCGGCGACGATCGCCTCCATGCGCGACTGGCCGAAGGCGCCGCGCGTCTGCTTGTTGGAGAGGATCGCCTGTAACTGCACCACCTGGCCGGCGAGCGACTGGATGTTGCCTTGCGCCGTATCGATCACCGCCAGCCGCTCCTGCAGCTTGGCCAGGCTCTCATGCGTCGATTTGGTCTGCTCGGTCATGGTCTGGCCAAGACGCCCGGTCATCGCATCAAGCCGCTGGCCGATCGACTGGGTGAGTTCGGCCTGCCGCGCGCCGAACACTTCGGCGATCGCGCCCATGCGGCCCTGCATCTCGGCCTGGCTCTGCAGAATGCCGGCCATCCGCGCCTCGGCATCGCGGGCGTGGTCGGCGGCTTCCGCGGCCGCCACCGCGCGCGCCCTGGCCGACCGCCACAGCGCGACGACCAGCGCCAGGAACAAGCCGACAAACAGGATTGTGCCGAAGGCCAGCGCATGGCCTAGCGTGAACGTGCTGGCGCCGAGCCGGACGACGGGTTCGGAAAGGATGGTGCTCAGGTCGTTCATGCCGCCAGCATAGATGATTCGGTCCGCCGGCACAGATCAAAACGTGAACGGCCTCGGATTGTCCCCGTTGACGCTTTTCGCATGACGTCTTAGGTGAGACGCCATGTCGATCAAGCCGCTTATCATTCTTCCCGATCCCGTCCTGCGCCAGGTTTCCAACCCGGTCGAGCGCGTCGACGCGCCTTTGCGCAAGCTGGCCGGCGACATGCTGGACACCATGTATGACGCGCCCGGCATCGGTCTCGCGGCAATTCAGATCGGCGAGCCGCTGCGCCTGCTGGTCATCGACCTTGCCAAGGAAGACGAGCCGCCGGCGCCGCATGTCTTCATCAATCCGGAGATCCTCGAAAGTTCCGACCAGCGCTCGGTCTACGAGGAAGGCTGCCTGTCGATCCCGGACTATTATGCCGAGGTCGAGCGCCCGGCCTCGGTGCGGGTGAAGTACCTCGACCGCGACGGCAAGCTGCAGGAGATGCAGGCCGAGGGCCTGATGGCGACCTGCCTGCAGCACGAGATCGACCACCTCAACGGCGTGCTGTTCATCGACCACATCTCGAAGCTGAAGCGCGACATGGTGGTGAAGAAATTCAAGAAGCTCGCCAGGGACAAGGCGCCGGGCAAGATGGTGGGATAGGGGCATGCCCCTTCGCGTCATCTTCATGGGCACGCCGGAGTTTTCCGTGCCAACGCTGCGGGCGATCGCCGAGGCCGGTCACGAAATAGCAGCCGTCTACACGCAGCCGCCCCGCGCCGCCGGACGGCGCGGGCTGGAACTGACGCCGTCGCCGGTGCAGCGCGAGGCGGAGCGGCTGGGCATCGAGGTGCGGACGCCGACCTCGCTGAAGGGTGAGGCGGAACAGCAGGCATTCGCCGCCCTGCGCGCCGATGTCGCAGTGGTCGTCGCCTATGGGCTGCTGCTGCCGAAGGCGGTTCTGGAGGCAACCCGGCTCGGCTGCCTCAACGGCCATGCGTCGCTTCTGCCGCGCTGGCGGGGTGCTGCTCCCATCCAACGCGCCATCATGGCCGGCGACGCCGAAACCGGCATGATGGTGATGCGGATGGAGGAGGGCCTCGATACCGGTCCGGTGGCAATGGTTGAAAAATGCGCCATCGCACCCGATATGACGGCCGGCGAGCTGCATGACCGGCTGATGGACATGGGCGCTTCGCTGATCGTGGAAGCATTGACGCGGCTGGGGATAAATTGTCTGACATTTACCCAACAGGCGACGGCGGGGGTGACCTACGCCAAAAAGATCGATAAATCGGAGACACGCGTAGACTGGACGCGGCCTGCCGGCGAAGTCCACAATCACATTCGCGGCCTCTCGCCCTTTCCGGGCGCGTGGTGCGAGGTCGACATTGGCGGCCGCATAGAGCGGCTGAAACTGCTTCGCTCGACGCTTACGGATGGCGTCGGCGAGTCGGGAGGAATTCTCGATGACCGGCTGACGGTCGCCTGCGGGTCAGGCGCAATCAGGTTGGTCGAAGTTCAACGGGCGGGCGGAAGGCCCACCACCGCGCAGGAGTTTTTGCGCGGAGCCAAGATCGAAAAAGGAACGAAACTCTCATGAGCATGATGTCGATACGCGCGGCGACGCCGCGGGATCGCGAGGCGATCCGCCTCGTCGAGGAACATGCATTCGGCCAGCAGGCGGAGGCCGGGCTGGTCGACGCGCTGGTCACCGGCGGCGATGCCGTCGTCGAGCTGGTGGCGGAAGAGGACGGCCAGGTGGTCGGCCACATCCTGTTTTCCAGGCTTTTCGTGGGCAACGGCGGCAAGAGCTTCCCGGCGGTGGCGCTGGCGCCGCTGGCCGTCGAGCCGTCCTTCCATGGCTCGGGCATTGGCGGCGCGCTGATCCGCGAGGCGCATATCCGCCTCAAAGACGCCGGCGAGAGCCTGGCTGTGGTGCTCGGCGATCCGGCCTATTACGGCCGCTTCGGCTACACCCACGCCCGCGCCGAAAACTTCGAAAGCGAGTATCAGGGCGAAGCGCTGCAGGCACTGGCCTGGGGCGATGCGCCTGAAGCCGGCAAGCTCGTCTACGCTTCGGCCTTTACCGCACTCGCCGCTTAAGCGGCGAGTGCACTTCGCATATGCCGCGTTTTCGCCTCGACATCGAATATGACGGCAGCCAATTTGCCGGCTGGCAGCACCAGGCGGATCAGCCTTCGGTGCAGCAGGCGATCGAACAGGCGATCGAAAGATTCTGCGGCGAAGAGGTAAGGTTGCGTGCCGCCGGCCGCACCGATGCCGGCGTGCATGCGACCGCCCAGGTGGCGCATGTCGACCTCGCCAAGGCGTGGCCTGGCGACAAGGTGCGCGACGCCGTCAACGCCCATCTGCAAATGGCGGGCGCCCGCATAGCCCTTCTCAAGGCAGCGGCCGTCCCTGACGGCTTCGACGCGCGCTTCTCGGCCACCGGCCGCCACTATCTCTACCGCATCCTCAACCGGCGCGCGCCCTCGGCGCTGGAAAAGGGCAAGGTCTGGTGGGTGCCGAAGCGGCTCGACGCCGCCGCCATGCACGAGGCGGCCAAGCTGCTGCTCGGGCGGCATGATTTCACCACCTTCCGCTCGACGCAGTGCCAGGCCGACAGCCCGGTCCGCACGCTCGATCGTCTTGACGTCAGCCGGCAGGGCGATTTGATCGAGGTCAGGGCCTCGGCGCGTTCCTTCCTGCACAACCAGGTGCGCTCGATGGTCGGCTCGCTCAAGCGCGTCGGCGACGGCAGTTGGAGCGCCGCCGACCTCAAGGCAGCGCTCGACGCGCACGACCGCGCCGCCTGCGGCCAGGTGGCGCCGCCCGACGGGCTTTTCCTGATCGGCGTCGACTATCCGCAGACGTCCGCAGAAGCCCGGTAGGCTCGACCAGCGGGTTCGGTTCAGAAAGATCAGCTCTCGATGCTGGTCGGTATGGTGATGCCGAGCAGCGCCTGCAGCCCGAACAACACGGCCAGCGACGCCACGAACATGCCGGCAAAGACAGCCGTGCCGACTGCCGCGCCCCTGCCGATGACGGCATTGGTCATGCGCCAAGTCAGCACCATCGACAGCGCAAACAAAACCAGCGACACCAGCCCCGAAACTTCGTCGGTCGACGGCAGGAAAAGCCTGATTAGCGCCGACGGCAGCATCAGCCAGGCGATGATCGCCGATGCCCAGTTGCTGGCGACGACATAGTGGACGAAGCGGCCGCCAAGGCCGAGGCGCGGCGCGACCAGCGCCAGGCCGACCAGCGGCAGCACCCAGGAGCCGATGTCGACGGTCGCCAGCCGCAGAAGCATGCTGAAGCGCCCGGCGAATGCGTTCGGGTCACCGATCTCGTTGGCGATGCCGACCCAGCCGACGATCAGCGCCGGCGCCGCCACGACTATGGCGAAGAAGGAATTCCAGAAACCGTCGGCCGAAAGGTCGAGCAGGCGCAGGCCGTCGGCCTTGCCGAGCATCAGCCGCCAGGCGCCGGCCAGCGAAGCGTAGGTTTCATCGGCCGAAAGCATGATCACACCGAAAGCATGGTTAGGCTGCGCCTCGCTCGAACCAGTCTTCGATGAAGCGCTGGTAGATCTGCGTCAGCGTCTCGAGGTCGGCAAGCGCGACGCGCTCATCGACCATGTGCATGGTCTTGCCGACCAGACCGAATTCGACCACCGGACAATAATCCTTGATGAAGCGGGCGTCCGAGGTGCCGCCCGAGGTCGACAGCGCCGGCTTCCTGCCGATGGCCGTCTTGACCGATTGGCTGAGCGTTTCGATCAGCCGGTCGTCGCGGGTGAGAAACACATGGCTCGGCCGGTCGCGCCAGACAATATCGTAGTCGACCGGCGTTTTCTTGCCCGGCCGGTATTTTGTGCGCCCGGCCGCCTGGTCGAGCCGGTTGTGGATCTCGGCCTGGATAGTCTCGGCCGTCCATGTGTCGTTGAAGCGGATGTTGAAGGTCGCCGTCGCCTTCGCCGGGATGACGTTGGTGGCCGGGTTGCCGACGTCGATGGAGGTCACTTCCAGATTGGTTGCCTGGAAATCCTTCGTTCCCTCGTCGAAGGCTGGATAGAGCAAGGCATCGACCAGGCTCATCAGCCCGCGCACCGGGTTGTCGGCGAGCTGCGGATAGGCGGCGTGGCCCTGCCGGCCGTTGACGATGATGCTGCCGGACAGCGAGCCGCGCCGGCCGATCTTGATCATGTCGCCGAGCGCGTCCGGATTGGTTGGTTCGCCGACGATCGAGGCATCCCATTTCTCGCCCTTGCCGGCGGCCCATTCGAGCAGCTTTGTCGTGCCGTTGATCGCCGGGCCCTCTTCGTCGCCGGTGATCAGCAGCGAGACCGAGCCCTTCGGACCACCATTCTCCTCGACATGACGCGCCACTGCGGCGATGAAACAGGCGATGCCGCCCTTCATGTCGACGGCGCCGCGGCCATACATCTCGCCATTGGCGATGTCGGCGGCGAAGGGCGGGTGCGTCCAGGCGGCCTCGTCGCCGACCGGCACCACATCGGTATGGCCGGCGAACATCAAATGTGGCCCGTTGCCGGAGCGCCGCGCATAGAGGTTTTCGATGTCCGGCGTGCCGTCCTCCGAAAACACCGGGCGCTCGACCGAGAAGCCCAGCGGCTTCAGCATGTCTTCCAGCGCGCCGAGCGCCCCGCCTTCGGCGGGCGTCACCGAGGCACAGCGGATCAGGGCGGCAAGGTTTGCGGCGGGGTCGGTCGGCAAATTCATGGGCAAAGCGATAGTCGAAAGCGGAAGGCCTGTCACGGCCAGACATCATGGCCGGCCATGGCGCCGACAATATGGTTTTCATGCCGTATAGTTGCGGGCCAATAAAGGACTATCGCATGGCCAACAACGACAGCATGGTCGCAATCGCCGGCGCCGGCAGCCTCGGCTGCTATGTCGGCGGCTGTCTGGCGCTGGCCGGCCGGCGGTTAATTCTGCTGGCACGGCCACGCATCGGAGATGTGGTGCGCAAGTATGGTTTGCGGGTCACCGATCTCGACGGCCGCGACCGCTGCGTGAGCCCGGAGGCGCTGTCGGCGACAGCCGATCCGGCGGCCGCCCTGCGCGACGCCGAGGTGATCCTGGTGACGGTCAAGAGCGGCGCGACGCAGGAGATGGCTGCGCTGATCGCCGCCCATGCCCGCCCGCACGCAGTGGTCGTCAGCCTGCAGAACGGTGTCGACAATGCCGACAGGCTGCGGGCCGGGTTGGCCGGCCAGCAAGTGCTTGCCGGTATGGTGCCGTTCAACGTCGTCCAGTCGTCCGACGGCGACGTGCCGCTGCGCGTGCACCGTGCCAGCGAGGGCAAGGTGATGATCGAGGACGGCGTGGCCGGCCTGGCCGAATTGCTTGCTGTCGAGGGGCTGACGGTCGAAACCCGAGGCGACATGACGGCGGTGCTGTGGGGCAAGCTGTTGATGAACCTGAACAACGCGCTGGTGGCGCTGTCCAACCTGCCTTTGGCTACCGAACTCGCCGACCGCCGCTGGCGGCTGATCCTGGCTGGCCAGATCGGCGAGGCGCTGGCGGCAATGAAGGCTTGCGGCATCAAGCCCGCACGGATTGCCGGCTTGCCCCCTGCGCTGATGCCAAAAGTGCTCCGCCTGCCGGACTGGCTGTTCAGGCGGCTGGCGCGGCGCATGCTGGCCATCGACCCCGAGGCGCGCTCCTCGATGTGGGACGATCTGCAGCGCGGCCGGCCGACGGAGATTGGCGAGTTGCAAGGCGCGGTGCTTGGCTTGGCGGAAAGGGCAGGCATATCGGCGCCCGTGACAGCACGCGTCGCGGCTTTGGTGCGTGAAGCCGAGCGGCAAGGGCACGGCTCGCCCGGGCTGACCCCGGAAGCGGTCAGGGCGGCCTGAACGATCAGGATTGGTTCTTTTTCCCTGGTCGACCATCCTGGGGCCGGCCTTCGATCAGGGTGATCTTCTGCCAGATCTTGCGCGACAGGTTGGAGGCCAGGTTCTCGATATCGTTGACGCCGTCGATGACGACGTCGTCATTGACGGACTGGGCGAACAGAGCGGCGATCTTGCCGGTGATCGACAGCATTTCCGAGCAATAGTCGAGATAGCGGGCGAGGTCGGCGGCGTTGGTGATGCGGACCGGCGAATGCGCGGTCGGCTTGAAACTGGCGGAAAGCGTGGCCGGGTCCTTGGTCAGCTGGTGCATGTCGATGACATGGATCAGCGAGCGCAAGCCGTGCAGCTGGCGAAACACCTGCTTGCGCTTGATGCGCTCCTCCGACCGGATCAGCGCCAGGAAGCCGACAATGGCGAGGATGACCATGTTGAGCGAGGCTTCGATGCCTTGCACCGACTGCACGGCGTCGCCGGGTTTGGAAATGCGGTCGAACGGCAGGACGGTGCCGACGAACAGGAACATCAGCGTCCCGGCGACGACGGCGGCGACGATGAGGACGCGCAGCCACCAGATCGGCGCTTCCAGCGCCTTGGCGCCCTTTGCCAGGTCGCGTGACAAGGAGACCAGCTCGGCGGCGACGCCGCGCAGGCCGGCATCGGGAAAACGCTCGGCGACGCGCTCCTCAAGTTTTTCGGCGGTCTCGATGATCAGTTTCGGGTCAAGCGTGCGGTAGCGCATCGACCGGTCCCCCGTCAGTCGGCCGGCGCGTTGGTGCGCCTGCCGTAGCGGTTGGGTCCAGGCTGCCCGGGAAACAGGCAAAGCACCAGGAAGGCGATGATCGAGACGACCGGCACGAACAGCACCAGCGCCGCGATGCCAGGCTTGTCGAGATCGTGCAGCCGCTTCACCGCCAGCACGATGTTCGACCACAGCGAGGCGATGAAGGCGACGAAGAAGATGAACGACCACATGTTGCTCTCTGGCGAACCTTCCGCCACCAGCGTGAAGCGGTAGAGCGGAAAGGCCTGCACGATGGCCACCAGCAGCCCGCCGAGAAAATAGGCCGCGCGGCTGACGCGGCCTGAAGTTTTGAAGAAAAGCCAAATGAGGTCGGATTTTTCAGGCAAGCGGGTCCGGTCCATACTGATTGGCGCCCCTGGTGCCTTCGAGAATACCAAGCTCGACCAGCATCCAGATGCCGCCGATGATCGGCACGAGCCCGATCAGCGACCACCAGCCCGACTTGTCCCGGTCGTGCCAGCGTTTGGCGTAGACGGCGAAAACGCTATAGAGCATGGCAAGCGCGTAGATCACATACACAAAACCATAAGGCTCGCCGTTGAATGTCGTGCCGATGATGTTGTCGATAATCGCTGCAACAAGCGCGCCGACGAATATCACGCCAACGCAGGCCCAGAGCTTGCCGCGATTTATGCGGCCTTCATAGCTGGTCAGCAGGAACTTCCAGTCCATGTCACCCCTCCATCTCGAACCAGCGCGACGGATTGTCGCGCTGGCGGAGGGTGCGTCCGTTTCCGGAAAAGATCAATCGCGCAGCAATTCGTTGATCGAAGTCTTGGAGCGGGTCTTGGCGTCGACGCGCTTGACGATGACGGCGCAGTAGAGGCCGGGCCCGGGCTCGTTGTTCGGAAAAGCCTTGCCCGGCAGCGATCCGGCGACGACCACCGAATTGGGCGGCACTTCGCCATAGAAGACCTCGCCGGTGGCGCGGTCGACGATCTTGGTCGACTGGCCGATGAACACGCCCATGCCGAGCACCGAGCCTTCACGCACGATGCAGCCCTCGACCACTTCCGAACGCGCGCCGATGAAGCAATTGTCCTCGATGATGGTCGGGCCGGCCTGCATCGGCTCCAGCACGCCGCCGATGCCGACGCCGCCCGACAGATGCACGTTCTTGCCGATCTGGGCGCAGGAGCCGACCGAGGCCCAGGTGTCGACCATGGTGCCTGAGTCGACATAGGCGCCGACATTGACGAAGGACGGCATCAGCACCGCGCCCGGCGCGACATAGGCGGAGCGGCGCACGATCGACGACGGGACGGCCCGGAAGCCGGCCTTTTCGAAGTCGACGGCACTCCAGCCGTCGAACTTCGACGGCACCTTGTCCCACCACACCGCTTCGCCCGGACCACCCTTGATGATCTCCATCGGGTTGAGCCGGAACGACAGCAGCACCGCTTTCTTCAGCCACTGGTTGACGTGCCACTTGCCGTCGGCCTGGCGCTCGGCGACGCGAGCGGTGCCGCGGTCGAGCAGGTCGAGCGCCGACTGGATGGCGTCGCGCGTTTCGCCCCGGGTCGCGGTCGAAATCGTGTCGCGCTCCTCGAAGGCCTTCTCGATGGTCTCTTCGAGGCTCGCCAGATCAGTCTTCGACATGATTTCGCTCCGTTACCAAGCTGTTAAGGGGCAGCGCCTTAACCTGTTTTGAAAGTCGCGCGGACCCTATGTTAAGGCTTATTGGGGGTCAATCGTGAGTGCGCCATGGGACGGCGCAAGTGAATTATTGGGACGGGTAGAGCAAATGACGCCAATGGAAAAGGCGGGGTGGACGCCGCTGCCGCATTCGGACGAGGATCTGGAGCGCGCAAAGAGCGTGCCGGACACGCCGCAGACGCGCGCCGACACCTACCGTCTGGCCTGGAACGACCCCGAGTTCATGACACGGCGCGAATTGCGCGCGGTGCGGCTGCAGCTCGAGCTTCTGAAGCCGGAGATGATCCTCGCCGAACGCGGCATCCGTTCGACCGTGATCCTGTTCGGCGGCGCGCGCATTCCCGAGCCCGGCGGCGAAGCCTGGGCGGCGAAGAACGAGACCCAGAAGAAGAACCTCGAGCTGAACAGCCGCTATTACGAGGAGGCGCGCAAGTTCGCCCGCCTCTGCTCGCAGCAGTCGGCCACCTCCTACTACCGAGAATTCGTCGTCGTCACCGGCGGCGGGCCTGGCGTCATGGAAGCCGGCAACCGCGGCGCCGACGATGTCGGCGCTCCGTCGATCGGCCTCAACATCGTGCTGCCGCACGAGCAGGCGCCGAACGCCTATGTGACGCCCGAGCTCTGCTTCAACTTCCACTATTTCGCCCTCCGCAAGATGCATTTCGTCATGCGCGCCAAGGCGGTCGCGGTATTCCCCGGCGGCTTCGGCACGATGGACGAATTCTTCGAGACGCTGACGCTGATCCAGACCGGGCGCATGGAGCGCGTGCCGGTGATCCTGTTCGGCAAGTCCTTCTGGCAAAAGGCGATCGATCTCGATTTCCTGGCCGAACAGGGCACGATCACGCCCGGCGACCAGGACATCATCGATTTCGTTGACACCGCCGACGAGGCCTGGGGCATTATCAGCCGCTTCTACAATCTCTGAGCGTAGCTGGCCCGCGTCTCAGGCGGGCACTTCGACGATCGCCGTGAGAAAACTGGCTAGATCGTCGGTGACGAAATCGACGTCGTCCTCGTTGGCCGGGTCGCGTTCCCAGATCTCCGAGAAGGTCGGTTCGAAATTGCGCGGCACCACCAGCACCGTAGTCATGCCGAGCGATTTCGGCACGGCCAGATTGCGGGCAAGGTCCTCGAACATCACCGCATTGTGGCCGGTGACGGCGTGCAGCTCGGCAAACCGCTCATAGGTCTGGCGTGCCGGCTTGGGGTTCAGCCCGGCCGCGACGATGTCGAAGATGGCGTCGAAATGCTCGAGTATGCCGAGTTGGCGCGCGGTGCGTTCGGCATGCCTGCGATCGCCATTGGTGAAGATGAACTTGCGCCCGGGCAACTGGCGGATGGCGGCTCCGAGGACCGGATCGGGCACCAGCCACGAATAGTCGATGTCATGGACCTTTTCGAGAAAATCGTCGGGGTCGATGCCGTGGCGCGTCATCAGGCCGTTCAGCGTCGTGCCATACTCTAGGTAGAGTTCCTTCTGCAGCTTGCGCGCCTCGTCGCGCGGCAGCGTCAGCAGCTCTCCGACATAGGCGGTCATCTTCACGTCGATCTGCGCAAACAGGTTCGAATGGTGCGGATAGAGCGTGTTGTCGAGATCGAACACCCAGTCGGTGACATGGGCGAAGCGTGCGGGGTCAGGCAGCGTGGTCATGCCTCCTTATGGCACGCTGGTCAGGTGCTTATCCACAACTTATGCGCGTCGAAAGATGTGAAAGTGGGGCCTCGTTTCAAATTTTAAGCATCGCCGAAAGGTGGTCTTCAGGGCTTGCTGGGCACACAAGCGGTTCTGTGGGAGCCAGCGATGAATCGCCTAATTCTGAAATCCGCCGCCGTCGCTTTCGGCTCGGTAGCAGTCTCGCTTTTGTTGACGCTGATCATCGTCCCCGCACTGGGCTTCCCGATCAGCCGCACGATCTGGCTGACCTCCACAGTCTGCCCACTGGCCCTTGCCTGGATCGCCAGTGCAACCACCTTCTGGCAGAGCGAGAGGTTGAAAAGCGCGCATCGCGAACTCGCCCGGGCACACGCCCAGCTTGCCGCCGCGCACCGGCGCCTCTCGGAAAAGGCCAGCCGCGACGACATGACCGGCATGCTCAACCGCGAGAGCTTCTTTGCTGCGCTCGACGGCTCGCGGCGCAAATCCGATCGCGGCGCGCTGCTGATCATCGATGCCGACCACTTCAAGAAGATCAATGACAGCTTCGGTCATCTGACCGGCGACGACGCGCTGCTCTTGATCGCCGCCGCCATCGAACGCGGCGTGCGCAGCGGCGACGTGCTCGGCCGCATCGGCGGCGAGGAATTCGCCGCCTTCCTGACCGGCGCCACCGAACAGGAGGCCAAACGCGTCGCCGAGCGCATCCGCCGGGAGGTCGAACTGATCCGCTTCCGTCCCGTCGACGAGCGGACGGTTCCGCTGACAGTCAGCATCGGCGGCACCACCTGCGGCGAAGGCATCGGCGTGTCCGACCTGATGCGCGCCGCCGACCGCCGGCTCTACGAGGCCAAGCATCGTGGCCGCAATCTCGCGATCCTCGACCGCGATGTCCCGGAAGCCGCCTGAGGCCCACAGCGCATCAGTGCCTCTACCGGCGATCCGAAAATCCTAACCTTGTTTGTACTCAACCAGCCCGGTTACCCGGTTGTAGCAGGTCTTCCGGCGAGGTTGGCACGAAACTGGCTTTTCCTGACGGGCGTGTGCCGTTCAGGGAATGCCATGCGTGGATCGAAGCCCCCATCGAAAGACGTGCCATGACCTTCTTCACCGGGAATTTCTTCACCAGAAAAATGCCGCGCCGCATGATCGTGCAGATGCTCATCGCACTGCCGGCATTGTCGCTGTTCCGCAACCAGGCTGCCGTCGTCGACCCCGACGAGATCGTCGAGGTCAATGGCTGGATCCTCAAGCGGAGCGACGTCGCATGATTTTCGACAGTTACGAGGCCTTTCGCGCGGCCAACTTTACGGCCAAGGTCTGCATCCTCGGTTCCGGTCCCGCCGGCACGACGATCGCCAGAAAGCTTGGCGCCGCGGGCATTCCGGTTGTCGTGCTGGAGGCGGGCTCGCGCGAGTTCAGCGACGAGTCACAGGATTTCTATCGCGGCACCACGGTAGGCGATCCCTATTTCGACCTCGACATCACGCGGCTGCGCTTCATGGGCGGCTCCTCGAACCATTGGGCCGGCTGGTGCCGCGTGCTCGACAGCCAAGATTTCGAGCCCAAGGCCTGGACGCCGGACACCGGCTGGCCGATCAGCCGTGCCGATATCGAGCCCTATCTGCCTGAGGTGCACGACATCCTCGAGCTCCCCGACTTCCGGCCGGATGTGCCGATTTCGGACGACATCCGCTGGATACAGCTGATCAAGAGTCCGGCTGTACGCTTTGGCGAAAAATTCGCCGACGAACTGGACGCGAGCAGGAACATCGCCGTGGTGCTCAACACCTATGCCACCGAGCTCGCCGGCGACGGCAAGCGGGTGACCGACGCCAGGCTGTGGTCGAACGGCCAGGACGCCGGCGCCTTCAGTGCCGATTATTTCATCACCTGCACCGGCGGGCTGGAGAATTCGCGGCTGCTTCTGTGGTCGAACCAGCGCTCGAATGGCGGCGTCGTGCCGAACGCCACCGCGCTCGGCCGTTACTGGATGGAGCACCCGACCTTCGAGGGCGGCAATGCCATCCTCGCCGACTACGGCGAGTTCGAGGTCGATGCCGACAACGAGGCCTTCTTCTCGCCGACGCTGGCCGCGATGGAACGGCTGCAGATCATGAATTTCGGTATCAGGCTGATCGAAACGCCCTATCCCCATGTCAAGCGACTGATCGCCGACCTTGCCTGCACGGCGCCTGACATGGCCGAATGGATGTCCTCCAGGCTCAGCCAGAACCTGCGCTGCGCCGCCCAGCTCTATGTCGCCTGGGAACAGGCGCCTCTGGCCTCGAACCAGATCGAACTGTCGAAGACCGATATCGACCATGCCGGCGTGCCGCGCATCGAACTGCATTGGAAAAAGTCGGAACTGGAACGCCGCACCTTGCTGGAGGGGTTGAGACTGTTCGGCACGACGCTGGCTCAGAAGAATCTCGGCCGCGTTCGCATCGCCGACTGGATCGGCAATGGCGGGGACTATCCGACCAACGAGGAAACCGCCGGCCATCATCATATGGGCGGCACGCGCATGGGAACGGATGTGACTAGAAGCGTCGTCGACGCCAACTGCAAGGTCCATGGCATGGACAATCTCTATGTCGGCGGCTCTTCGGTGTTCTGCACGTCAGGCGAGTGCAACCCGACGACGACCATCACCGCACTGGCCTGCCGGTTGGGTGACCACCTTAGTAAGGTGATCGCCGTCTAGCGCAATTCCAGGAAAAGTGCGCAGCGGTTTTCCGTCCGGAATTGCGTACTTGGAGCGGGCCCAAAAAAACAGGCGGCGCCGGCACCCGGGAAGGCGGCCGGCGCTGCCTTGGGCGCGCCTTTGGGAAGATCGTACTGAGGTTAGAAGCCGTACACAGCAATGCGCACCAGCACGGCCGCGGCGGCCAGCGCCACCAGCAGGATGCCGAGGCCGATGGGCGACCCCCAGCCATACCATTCCATGGCCAGCTTGGCGTATTTGAACTCCTCCTCATGCGAGAGAGGGGCGCGGTGTTGGATCAAGCTCATCTTTTCACTCCTTGTTGGCGGCGGGTCCTTGCCTTGCGCAAGTCACAGCCGCATATTGATGCAGTCGTCTTAATGTTAGACAGATTGATAGTTAGATGATCGAAATAAATTCGTCAACCAAAAATCGCGCCGAAATGGCCGAGGCGATCAGCCTCGCCATCATGCGCTGGCAGGATACGACGCAGGCCTATGACGAGGCGGTGGGCGCAAAGCTTGGGCTGAACGTGGCCGAGCGGCATTGCCTCGGGCTGCTCTATGGCGGCCCGCAATCGGCAGGCGCGGTCGCGGTCGCGACGGGCTTGACGCCGGCCGCCGTCACCGCGCTGATCGACCGGCTGGAGGCACGCGGGTTCCTCACTCGCACGCGCAGCCTGGAAGACAGGCGCAAGGTGGTCATCGAGGCGACAGAGCGCACGCGGGACCTGTCGGCGCGCTATTACGGCGCCATTGCTCAGGAGGGGCAAAAGATGATGGCCAGCTTCAGCGATGCCGAACTGGCCGCCATATTGCGTTTCACCACCGCGGCACTCGACCTGCAGCGCGAGCAGCTTGCCCGTCTGAAGACCGAGACCGCCTGAGTGGTCAGACGGCTGCCGGGTCGAGCGCCGGCTTGCCCTTGCTGCGTCCGACGATGCCGGCCATGTCGGCGGTCTGGAAGGCATCGCGCAGGACATCGAAGGACGGCAGCACGAAATAGGCGCGCTGGAACTTGTCGATCTCGTAGCCGGTGCGCATTACCGTTTCGAGGTCGAAGGGCACATGATGCGCGTCCTTGCCCTCGACCGCGAATTGCAGCTCGGTGAAGGATGACATCAGCCCGGCGCCAAAGGCCTTCAGCGGCTGGCCGGCTTCCTGCATCAGCCCGTATTCGGCGGTGTACCAGTACAGGCGGGTGATCATCTCGTCGCCGCCGAGCGCGATCACGTCCTCGGCGTTCTGGCCATACATCTGCATGAAATCCGCGAAGACCGGCTGAGTCAGGATCGGCACATGGCCGAAGAAGTCGTGGAACATGTCCGGCTCGACAATGTAGTCGAGCTCATCTCGCGTCCTGAGCCAGTTGGTCACCGGGAAGCGGCGGTTGGCGAGATGGTCGAAGAACGGCGCGGCGGGGATCAGCCCCGGCACGGCCACGATTTCCCAGCCGGTGAGCTTGCGCAGCTTTTCGCTGACCGCATCGAAGTCCGGGATCCTGTCAAGCAGGCCAAGAGCTGCAACACCGTCGAGATAGGAGTGATGGGCGAGCTTCCGCGTCAGCTTCGTCTGGCGGTCGCACAGCGTGCGCCACACCGCCTGCTCGTCGGCGCTGTAGTCATAGCCCTGCGCCACGGTGAAATCGGCGCGGCAGACCGAATAATCGCCGCGCAGCCCCTGCGCCGCACATTCCCTTGCATAGTCGGCAACGCTCATTGTCATGGCTCTTCTCCTCATGAATTCATGGCCAATCGTGGAGCAATTCTAGCCCGAGACGGCGAGGCATATCCGCTTTGATGATGGCCTAAACGCAGCATTGGAGGTAAAAGGCGCTATCGGAAAGCTGTTGGAGAGTGAAAATGCCTCAGTTTGACGAATTCGAAATCAGGATGCTCGACATCCTGCAGCGCGACGGACGCAAGCCGGTGTCGGAGCTCGCCCAGGAAATCGGCCTGTCGACAACGCCTTGCGCGCGCCGCTTCGAGGCCCTGCAGGACACCGGCGTCATCAAGGGCTTTGCCGCCGTCATCAGCCGTCGCGCCGTCGGCCTGACGGTCGAGGTGTTCATCCAGGTGCGCCTGGTCAGCCATAGCGACGGCTCGCCGGAAAGCTTCATCGCCGCCGTTCAGCGCATGGACGAGGTGTCCGCCTGCTGGACGATGACCGGCGACCACGACTTCCTCCTGCATGTCATGGTGCCGTCGGTTGACGAGCTCAACCACTTCGTCATGCACCGGCTGATGCGGCTTGAGGGCGTGCGCGACGTTCACACCCAGCTCGTGCTGCAGAACATCAAGGGCCCGGGCCATGTGCCGCTCGCGCATTTGCGCCGATAAGGTTCCTACTGGCATTTCTGCGGGAAAGCTGCACGCAAACTGCGCAAGAGAGCCAACTCGCCATCCAGATCGCCGGGTAGGACACGCGGACCACCGTTGCAAAGGGGTCCGCCATGCACATCGTGCTGATCAATCCGCACACCGCCATCGGCAGCCGCGTGCCGGACGACCATCTGCCGCCGCTCGGGCTCCTGGCGCTGGGCGGTCCACTGCTCGACGCCGGCCATCTTGTGCGCCTCGTCGATGCGGAATTTGGTCCGATGCCGCTTGCCGTACTCATCCTCGACGCCTTGGGCGGCCAGCCAGACTGCGTCCTCATCGGCCATTCCGGCTCGACCTCGGCGCATCCGACGGCCTTGCGCATCGCGCAGATGATCAAGGCTCAAGCCCCGGCGACAATCGTCATCTATGGCGGTGTGTTCCCGACTTATCACTGGCGTGACATTCTCGCTGAAACGGATGTCTCCGACTTCATCGTGCGCGGCGAGGGCGAGGCCACTATCGCAGCACTCATCGGGGCTCTGGAGCGGCGCGAGCCGCTGTCTGAGGTGCATGGCATCGCCTTTCGCGACGATTTGCGCCGCCCCTTCGCCACCCAGCCGGCGAAGACGATCGCCAATCTCGACGATTATCGCGTCGGCTGGGAACTGATCGACCACCGCCGCTACAGCTATTGGGGTGGCAAGCGCGCCGTGGTCATGCAGTTCTCGCGTGGCTGCCCGCATCTGTGCAACTATTGCGGCCAGCGCGGTTTCTGGACCCGCTGGCGGCACCGCGATCCAGAAAAGTTCGCGCAGGAGATCGCCTGGCTGCATCGCGAGCACGGCGTCGAACTGATCAACCTCGCCGACGAGAACCCGACGGTTTCGAAGAAGGCATGGCGCGCGTTCCTCGACGCGCTGATCGCCGAGAACGTGCCGGTGCTGATCGTTGGCTCGACCCGCGCCGACGACATCGTGCGCGACGCCGACATCCTGCATCTCTATCGCAAGGCAGGCGTCATCCGCTGGCTGCTCGGCATGGAAAACACCGACGAACAGACGCTGCAATTGATTCGCAAGGGCGGCAGCACCTCCTCCGACCGCGAGGCGATCCGGCTGCTCAGGCAGCATGGCATCCTGTCGATGGCGACCTGGGTGGCCGGCTTCGAGGACGAAGGCTTACGCGACCTCTGGCGCGGCTTCCGCCAATTGATCGCCTATGACCCGGACCAGATCCAGGCGCTCTATGTCACCCCGCACCGCTGGACGCCGTTCTTCCGTATCGCCAGGGACCGCAAGGTGATCCAGCTGGACGCCCGCCTTTGGGACTACAAGCACCAGGTTCTGCAGATGACCCGACTCAAACCCTGGATGCTGTTCTTCAGCGTCAAGCTGATTGAGCTGGCGGTACAGTCGCGACCGAAGGCGCTGGCGCGCATCCTGTTCCACAAGGATCCCGAGCAGCGCCATTCGATGCGCTGGTACACGCAGATGGGCCGCCGCGTCTGGTTCCGCGAGGTCTGGGGTTTTCTCGTCCGCGACCGCCGCCTGAAGGACGGCCCGACGCTGGCCGAATTCTGGGGCGCGCCGCAGGATGCCGAGGAGGAATCGATGATTGTCCAACGCCCGGCACGGAAGCCGGCCATTCCCGGCATGGCCAATCTCGAAGCTCCGGCTGCGAAAAGATTAGCCGGCTGACAAGCCCGTTACGGCACGATCAGCGTGCCGGCGCCGTGCTCGGTGAACAGTTCCAGCAGCACCGAATGCGGCGTCTTGCCGTTGAGGATGACGACGCCTTCGACGCCGCGCTCGATCGCCTCGATGCAGGTCTCGACCTTGGGGATCATGCCGCCCGACACCGTACCGTCCTTGATCAGCGCCTTGGCCTCGGCCACCGTCAGCTCATCGATCAACTTCTTGTTCTTGTCGAGCACGCCGGGCACGTCGGTCAGGAACAACAGGCGCGAGGCCTGGCAGGCGCCGGCGATGGCGCCGGCGAAAGTGTCGGCATTGATGTTGTAGGTATGACCGTCGCGACCAGGCGCCACCGGCGCCAGCACCGGGATCATCTCGGAGCGCGCCAGGAGATCGAGCAACGTGCGGTCGACCTCCACCGGTTCGCCGACGAAGCCGAGGTCCAGCACACGCTCGATGTTGGAATCCGGGTCGATCATGGTCTTGCGCGCCTTTTCGGCGAACACCATGTTGCCGTCCTTGCCGCACAGGCCGATCGCCCACTCGCCCTCGGCATTGATCAGTGCCACGATCTCCTTGTTGATCGAACCGGCCAGCACCATCTCGACGATCTCGACCGTCTTCTGGTCGGTGACGCGCAGGCCGCCCTCGAACTTCGATTCGATGCCCATCTTGTTGAGCATGGCGCCGATCTGCGGCCCGCCGCCATGGACGACGATCGGGTTGACGCCGGATTGCTTCAACAGCGCGATGTCGCGGGCAAAGGCCTTGCCGAGCTCGATGTCGCCCATGGCATGGCCGCCATACTTCACCACCACCGTCTTGTTCTCGTAGCGCTGCATGTAGGGCAGAGCCCTGGAGAGCAGCGCGGCCTGCATTTCGGCGGTGGCGGCGATGTCCGTCATCGGTATGGATCCCAGCTTGGCATGAACGGCGGCGTCTTAGCGGGAATTGGCGCAGGCCGCAAACGGCTTTGCTGTCACAAATCGATGAAATCGCGTGCTGCGGGACCTAGGCCGGCGCCTTGAGCGGTGCCCGCCGCTTCTGCCAGCCGGAAATCTTCTCCATCTGCGCGGCGAAGGACAACAGCGTCTCCTCGTCGCCTGGGCGTCCGGCGGCCTGGATGCCGAGCGGCAGCCCGGCCGCGGTGACATGGACGGGTAGCGCAATCGATGGCTGGCCGCTGACATTATGGATCGCCGGCCAATGGGTGAACCACAGGCTCTTGTCCATCAATTGCCCGAACAGCGACTTAATCTTCAAAAGCCGGGTGAGGTGCATCTTGTCCAGCATGTTTTCGATGAATTCGTCGGCGCCCTTCGGGTCCATGCCGCCGCAGGCGAGCGGCGGGTGCGCGATGATCGGCATCAGCACGGCGTCATACTGCGCGGTCTCGCTGATCAGGCGGCGCGACGTTGCATGCAGCCGCTGCAGGATCTCATAGATCTCGCCGGCGGGAATGATCTCGCCGAAGCGGCTGAGCACGCGCGTGGCGCGCTCGATATCACCGGCAACAGAGCGGCCGACGCGCAAGGCCTCGGCACGCATGGTGCCGGCCACGGCGGAAGCCACCGTCTTGCAGAAATCGGCCATGAAGTCGCGATCGATATAGGGCAGGTCGATCTCCTCGACCGTATGGCCGCCCTCGCGCGCCAGCGCCACCGCCGTGTCCAGCGCCGTCAACGTCTCGGCCGAAATCGGCAGGCCGAGCGGCGATTTCCGGTAGGCGGCGAGCTTGAGCTTGCCGGGATCGCGCGCCGCCGCGGCGGCAAAACTGCCTTTCGGCGACGGTGCGGCATAGGGTGACAGCGGATCGGCGCCGTGGGTCAGGTCGAGCAGCAGCGCCGTATCGCGGACCGAGCGGGCGACCGCGTGGTCGACGACCATGCCGTACCAGCTCTCGCTGACCAGCGGCGTCAGCGGCACGCGGCCGCGCGAGGTTTTCAGCCCGACCAGCCCGCTGCAGGCCGACGGCACCCGGATAGAGCCGCCACCGTCCGAGGCATGCGCCGCCGGCACCACGCCGGCCGCCACCAGCGCGGCGGCGCCCCCGGACGAGCCGCCCGTCGTATGGCCCGTATTCCACGGATTGCGGGTGATGCCGAACGCGGCCGACTCGGTCATCAGCCTCAGCCCGTGCTCGGGCGAGGTGCTGGTGGCGATCGGAATGAGGCCGGCGGCAAGATAGCGCTCGGTTATCACCGAATTGAAGTCGGCGGTGAAAGCCGGAATGCGGCTGCCGCCATGGGTCGGCACGCCTTTGATGGCGATGCCGAGATCCTTGATCGCGAAGGGCACGCCGGCAAGCGGCAGCTTGCGGTCGACGGTTTTGGCGCGCGATCGCGCCGCGTCGTAGAGCGGCTCGGCGATGGCGTTGATATCAGGGCGAGTCGCCTCGGCCCGCGCGATCGCCGCATCGACAAGCTCCTGCGGCGAGACTTCTCCTTGCTTTACCAGCCCGGCCAGGCCGGTTGCATCCTGCTCCCACAACACCCGTTCAACCGACATCGCCGCCCTCTCCCGCCTGGCCGGAGGCTAGCCGCAGGCGATTTCCTTGGCAACGGCGCATGATTTGTCGGGGCAAGCAGGCGCGCCTGGGTGGTGAACAACATCGTTTCCGCGATTGCAAATATAACGCAATCGCCTAATTTGCGGGCATGGCGCCGCAGGACATCAGCAAGCTGATCGTCCGGACTTCGATGAAGGACCGGGCCGCGTTCGATCTGCTCTACAGGCAGACAAGCGCGAAACTTTTCGGCGTCTGCCTTCGTGTATTGAACGACCGGGGAGATGCGGAAGAAGCGCTTCAGGAAGTCTTCGTCAAGATATGGACCAAGGCGGACCGTTTCGCTGTCTCTGATCTGAGCCCGATTTCCTGGCTGGTGGCCATTGCGCGCAATCATGCGATCGATCGCATCAGGGCGCGGCGGATGCCTGCCGCCCATATCGACGCCGCGCTCGACGTGGCCGATCCGGCGCCGGGACCGGAGGCCATGGTTGTGGCGGGCGGTGAGTCCGAACGCATCTACCATTGTCTCGATGAACTGGAAAAGGACCGGGCGGCGGCCGTCCGGGGCGCCTATCTCAACGGCGAAAGTTATGCCGAACTTGCGGAGCGCCATCGCGTGCCGCTGAACACGATGCGTACCTGGCTGCGGCGCAGCCTGTTGAAGCTCAGGGAATGCCTGGAAAGATGACGCTGGCAGAGGACAACGGACCGGAACGTGGAGGCGACGACCTGTTCGCCGCCGAATACGTTCTTGGCGTGCTCGCCACGGACGAGCGCCAGATCGCGGCCCGCCGCATCGACACCGAAGCCGGTTTCGCCCGCCTGGTCGACAGCTGGGAAGTGCACTTTTCGCCGATGGCCGCCGCCTATCCCGAGATAGAGCCTCCGGCCTCGGTCAAACCGGCGGTCGACCGCCGGCTGTTCGCCTCCTCGTCGACTGCGACACAGCCAAGCGCCGGTCTCTGGTCGAGCCTTGGCTTCTGGCGCGGCCTTGCCGCGGCCGCCGTCGCTGCGCTCGCCATCTACGTCGCCGTGCCCTACCTCAACCCGCCGGTCGTTGCACCGCAGGAGCGGCTTGTCGCCTCGCTGGCGGCCGACGGCAGCGACGTCAAATATCTCGTTGTCTATGACGCGGCGCGCCGCGATGTCGGCCTGTCGCTGGTTTCCGGCGAGCGTGCCGCCGGCAAGGACTTCGAGCTGTGGATGATCGAGGGCAAGAATGCCCCGGTCTCGATGGGCGTCATCCCGGCTGGCCAGACCACGCACCTGGCCGTCACGCCGGCCGTCCAGCAGAAGCTCGCGCAAGGCGCCGTGCTTGCCGTCAGCGTCGAGCCGACAGGTGGCTCGCCGACCGGCCAGCCGACCGGGCCTGTCGTCGCCGCGGGCGATCTCAAAGGCATATAATCCCCCATTTTTGACTTGCGGTCCTAAGCAGATTTCAAATCTATCTGCCACGGCAGTTGGTTCCTGCAAGCATGCAAGCTGGCAAAAGATCGTACGGGGAGATTCAATTTCATCAGCCTTCGAGGCAAAACTTTTTTGTCGATCGACGAAACTCACGCCTTTCTGCCCCGTATCTCCTTGCGTTCCCAACAATGGGAAACAATATCCAGAGGAGATAGAAATCATGCGTAATCTCGCCACCCTTTTGCTTGCCGGCACGATCGCCGTTTCCGCGCTCGGCGCTGCAGCCTATGCCGCCAATCCGATGGTTGGGGGCGCCCCGATGTATGCCAAGAAGAACATCATCGAGAACGCCGTCAATTCGAAGGACCACACCACGCTGGTTGCAGCCGTCAAGGCCGCTGGCCTGGTCGACACGCTGCAAAGCGCCGGTCCCTTCACTGTTTTCGCGCCGACCAACGAGGCCTTCGCCGCGCTTCCAGCCGGCACCGTCGAAACGCTGCTCAAGCCCGAAAACAAGGACAAGCTCACCAAGATCCTGACCTGCCATGTTATCGGCGCCAAGGCGCTGGCGGCTGACGTGACCAAGATGGTCAGCGATGATGGCGGCGCGCACAAGGCCAAGACCGCCGGCGGTTGCGAACTGACGCTCAAGGCCGATGGCGGCAAGGTCACCGTCACCGACGAGAACGGCAACGTCGCCAATGTGACGATCGCCGATGTCGAGCAGTCGAACGGCGTCATCCACGTCATCGACAAGGTTCTCTTGCCGAAGATGTAACAAAGGGCCCGCTGCCGGCGAACTGGCAGCAAGCAACCCTGCCGATCGCGCGGGTCAATGACCCGCGCAATCGGCAAGCGTTCGCTCCGCAGCGTTGCTCCAGGGATGGAGCCGGTGCGGAGTGTTCGTTTTCAGGACCGTCACCGGCTTTTGATTTCCGGCTGGCAGTCTAATCTGGCAAATTGATAGCAGGAGGAATGGCATGACCCGTCGCGACTTTCTCTGGAGCGGTGCTGCCGCCATGGCATTGTTGGCCGGCACGGCGGCAATGCTGCGCATGGGAGGCCCCAAGGATGCGCTGGCGGCCGAGACCTTCGAGGTCACCAAAACCGACGCCGAGTGGCACGCCATCCTGTCCGACGCGGCCTACAACGTGCTGCGCAAGGAAGGCACGGAATACCCCGGCACCAGCCCGCTGCTCAACGAGCACCGCAAGGGCGTTTTCGCCTGCGCCGGCTGCGACCTGCCGCTCTATTCGTCCGAGACCAAGTTCGATTCCGGCACCGGCTGGCCGAGCTTCTGGCAGGAGATCCCCAATGCTGTCGGCAAGACCGTGGACCGCTCGCTCGGCATGACCCGCACCGAAGTCCACTGCCGCCGTTGCGGCGGCCATCTCGGCCATGTCTTCGACGATGGCCCGCCGCCGACCGGCCTGCGCCACTGCATCAACGGCGTCGCACTGACCTTCAAGCCGGCTGCGGCCTAGATCAGGCGAAATTGCGGCTATGAGGCGAGCGGTTACTGCCCCCGGCGCCGTACTTATCCGGCCCGACGGCTATGTGGCCTGGGTTGGCGGGCCAACGCCGACGCCGCTGGCCGACGTGCTGACCAGATGGTTCGGACCGCCTGGCGCGGCATAGCACCGGAATAGCCCATGTCCTGATATGGAGGGATGGTTTGATCTTTTAGCATGACCCCGGAAATCGTTTCCAATTTCCGGGGTCATGCGCGAGAGCGCCAGGCGGGGGTTCCGGCGCTCTCAATGGCCTCCGCCGGCACTGCCGCCCTGTCCGGCCGGCTTGCGGATGAACAGGACGAAAAGCCCCAGCGTCGCGAACAGCGCCGTCAGCATGAAGAACACGTCCATGAAGGACAGCAGCGCCGCCTGCTGCTGGACCATGCCCGACAGTTTGGAGATCGCTGCCTTGGAGGCATCGAGCCCGGCGGTCTGCTCGAAGTTGAGCGTCATGTTTTGCAGCTTGGTCTGGGCCTCGGCACTGCCCCACTGCACATGCTCGGCAAGCCTTGCATAGTGGAAGGCGTTGCGGTCGATCAGCACCGTGTTGATGAGGGCGAGGCCGACGGCGCCACCGAGATTGCGGGTGAGGTTGAACAGGCCCGACGCATTCTTCAGCCGATCCGGCGGCAACGTGCCCAGCGCGATGTTGTTGATCGGCACCATGCACAGCATCATCGAGCAGCCACGCAGGATCTGCGGGATCAGCAATTCATAAAAATCCCAGTCGGCGGTCAGATGCGTCATCCACCAGGTGCCGGTCGCGAAGCCGAAGAAACCGATCATCATCATCAGCCGCAAATCGATCTTGTTCGACAAGATGCCGGCAACGGGCGCGGTGAGGAACATCGCCAGGCCGCTGACGAACAGCGCCTCGCCGATCATCATCGAATCGTAGCCGCGGATACGGCCGAGGTAGACCGGGTACAGGTAGGTGAGGCCGTAGAGGCCGATGCCGACGACGAAAGAGAACAGCGAGCCGAAGGCGAAGTTGACGTTGCTGAAAGCCCTGAGGTCGACGATCGGCTCCTCGGCGGTGAAGACGCGCCAGAAGAACACCACCGCGCCGACGGTCATGATGATGGCGCAGGCGAAAACCGCCGGCTCCTGCAGCCAGTCGTGGTTCGGGCCTTCCTCCAGCACATATTCCATGCAGCCGAGGAAGGCGGCCATGCCGATCAGGCCCCACCAGTCGAACTTGCTGAACAGCTTGAGGTTCGGCTTGTCGAAATCGATCAGCGACCAGGCCGCCGTCGCCACCAGGATGCCCGGCACGACATTGATCAGGAACAGCCAGTGCCAGGACATGGCGTGGCTGATATAGCCGCCGACCGTCGGGCCGATGGTCGGCGCCAGCGTCGCCACCAGGCCGATCATCGGCGAGACGAAGGCGCGGCGCGACGGCGGGAAGATGGTGAAGGCGGCAGCGAAGACGCTGGGGATCATGCCGCCGCCGATAAAACCCTGGATGGCGCGGTAGACGATCATCTGGTCGATGTTGGTGGCCGTCGCCGCCAGCGCGCTGGCGGCGGTGAAGCCCGCCGCCGAAACCGTGAACAGCACGCGCGTCGACAGCATCCGGCTGAGGAAGCCGGACAGCGGGATCATCACCACCTCGGCGATCAAATAGGCGGTCTGCACCCACGGGATCTCGTCGGAGCTGGCGCTGAGGCCCGCCTGGATCTCGGACAGCGAAGCCGAGACGATCTGGATGTCCAGGATTGCCATGAACATGCCGAACACCATCGCCAGGAAGGCGATGACGCGGCGAACCGGTATGTGGTCGGCCTGCGCCGGAATGGCCGGTACCGATCCTGCGGTCAGGGTTGCGGTCGCCATGACACTGCTCCCGAGGTTCGCTTACTTCGAGGCAGCCGGCGCGGTGCGGCTGTCGACGGCGACGACGACGCTGAGGCCTGCCCGCAGCCTGCCGGTCTTCAGGACGTCCGCCGGCACGTCGATGCGCACCGGGATACGCTGCACGACCTTGGTGAAGTTGCCGGTCGCGTTTTCCGGCGGCAGCAGCGAGAACACGGCACCCGAGGCCGGCGCCAGCGACGACACCGTGCCCTCGAAATCCTGGCCGTCGGTCGCATCGACCGAAATCCTGACCTTTTCGCCGGGCACCAGCCGGGCAAGCTGCGTCTCCTTGAAGTTGGCGACGATGTAGAGCTTGTCCATCGGCACGATGACCGCGAGCTTCTGTCCGGGGCTGACAAGGTCGCCCTGCTCGACCGAACGATTGCCGACGACGCCGTCATAGGGCGCCTTGAGCACGGTGAAGGAGAGGTCGCGTGCCGCCTTGTCGTGGCTGAGTTGCAGCGAGGCCAGCGTGCTGGCAGATTCGGCGCGCTGCGCCTCGAGCACGCCGATATTGGCCTGCGCCGCCGCGATCTGGGCGTCGGCACCGACAAGCGCGGCCTTGGCCTGATCGAGGGCGGTCTGGGCGTCGTCGAGCTGCGCCTGCGTGCCGACATGCGTCTTCAGCAATTGCGCCGCGCGCTGCTGGGCGCGACCGGCATTGTCGGCCGCGGCTTGATCGGCGGTCTTCTGCGCCTCAGCCTGCTGGAGCGAGGCCTGTGCAGCCTTAGTCTGCGCGTCTATGCGGTCGAGCGTCTTGCTCAAGGTGGCGATCTGCGCCTCAGCCTGGGCTACGGCTATCTTGTAGTCGCCGGAATCGATCGTCAGCAGCGGGTCGCCGGCCTTGACCTGCTGGTTCTCGTTCACCTTGACCTGGTCGACATAGCCGGAAATCTTCGGCGAGACGAACGCCATGTCGGCCTGGACATAGGCGTCGTCGGTTGAGATCATGAAGCGGCCGTCGGTCCAGTAATCATAGCCGTACCAGGCGCCGGCGCCGAGCAATCCGAGCCCGATGATGGGCAAAAGCAGGGAGCGCACCGAGCGCTTCTTCTTCGCCGGCGCCTCGGCCGGTGCGTCGGTGACGGGCTGCAAGGGCACTTCCGGCGCTTCGGTCGACGGCGCGACCTTGGCATTGGGGAATGGACGGACTTCGGCGGTGACGGGCGCGTTCGAGGACATGATATCTCTCTATCGGACTATATAAGGGAAACCTGTTAGACTGAACCGTTCGGTTCGATATGGGCGTTGACTTAGCGCCAAAACGGGCCCATATCAAGGGCAATCGAACCGTTCGGTTCGAATTATTTTGCGAGGTGTGACTTTTATGGCCGAAACACTATCCGACGCCGGCAAGGACCAGTGCGATGTGCTGGACAGCCTGCGTCGCGGTCGCCCGGCGGCCGGACAGGATCCGGTCAAACGCAGCCAGATCATCGAAGGCGCCCGCCGCGTCTTCATCGACAAGGGCTTCGAAGCCGCGTCGATGAACGACATCACGCGCGAGGCCGGTGTCTCCAAGGGCACGATCTACGTCTATTTCGCCAACAAGGAAGAGCTGTTCGAGGCGCTGATCGAGGAAGAGCGCGGCACGATCTTCAAGAATATGTACGACATGCTCGACCGCGCCGACGATCTTCGCCAGACGCTGGTGAAGTTCGGCAAGGTGCTATCGCTCAAGATCACATCGGCCAAGGTGATTCAGGCGCAGCGCACGGTGATCGGCGCGGCGGACAGGATACCCGACATGGGCGCGCGGTTTTACGAACGCGGCCCGAAACGCGGCCATGACAGGGTGGCGGCTTTTCTCAATGCCGCGATCGAACGCGGCCTGCTCAAGATCGACGATGTCGATCTTGCCGCCTATCAGTTCACGGAACTGTGCCTGGCCGGCCTTTTCCGCCAATGCATGTTCGCCTACCGTACCAAGGCCCCGAGCCAGGAGGAAATCGACCATGTCGTCAGGTCGGGTGTCGCCATGTTCCTGAAGGCCTACGGCACCGAAAGGCTTGCCGAGGAAGAAAGCCACCAGATGATTGCGCTGGAGGCGAAGCGCTGACTTGTTGGCGCAATTCCGGACGGAAAACCGCTACGCACTTTTCCTGGAATTGCTTTAGCCACCATTGGCGGCGAGCACGATCGCTGCGCGCAATTCCTCGAGGCCCTCGCTCTTCTCCGACGATGTCGCCAGAACGAACGGAAACGCTGCCGGCCGCTTCTTGATCTTGGCAAGCGTCTCCTCAATCAGCCGCGGCACGCCGGCCGCCTTGATCTTGTCGGTCTTGGTCAGCACGATCTGGTAGGACACAGCCGCCTTGTCGAGCAGCGACAGCACTTCGTCGTCCTTGGCCTTGATGCCGTGGCGGGCGTCGATCAGCACATAGACGCGTTTCAGCGTCACGCGGCCCTTGAGATAGTCGAAAACCAGCTTCGTCCAGTCGTCGACCTTTTCCTTCGGCGCGCTCGCATAGCCGTAGCCCGGCATGTCGACCAGCGCCATCGGCGGCAGGTCGGTGCCTTCGCCAGAAAACCCGCCCGGTACGAAATAGTTGAGCTCCTGCGTCCGTCCCGGCGTGTTGGAGGTGCGCGCCAGCCCCTTCTGGTTGACCAGCGCGTTGATCAGCGACGACTTGCCGACATTCGAACGGCCGGCGAAGGCGATCTCCGGCGGCCCCTCCGGCGGCAGGAATTTCATCGCCGGCACGCCGCGGATGAAGATCCAGGCCTGCGTGAACAGTTCGGGAGCGATCACGGTCTTGTCCAGGGCGTTCAAACGGCGGCCTCCAGCCGGGCAATGTCTGCGCCCCTGATGGCATTGAGGTTGCGGCTGATCTTGTCTACCGGCCAGTTCCACCATGCCGCCATCAGCAGCCGCCGGACTGTCTTGTCGTCGAAGCGCATTTTCACCACCTTGGCCGCATTTCCGGCAACGATCGCATAGGGCGGCACGTCGTGCGTGACAACCGACTTTGCCGCAACGATGGCGCCATGGCCGATCGTCACACCGGGCATTATCACCGCGTCCATGCCGATCCATACATCATTGCCGAGCACCGTGTCGCCGCGTATTTCCTTCGACCATGTCCTTGGGTCGAAACCCTCTTCCCAGCCATGGCCGAAGATGTTGAACGGATAGGTCGAGAAGCCGGACATGGCGTGGTTGGCGCCGTTCATGATGAAGCGCGCGCCCTCGGCGATGGCGCAGAACTTGCCGATGATCAGTCTGTCGCCGATGAACGGGTAGTGGTGCAGCACGCAGCGCTCGGCAAATTTGTCGGGCCCGTCCGGGTCGTCATAATAGGTGAAGTCGCCGATTTCGATGTTCGGCGCGTTGACCAGCCCTTTCAGGAAACCGACGCGCATATGCATCGGGATCGGATGCTTGATGTTTGGGTTGGGTCCGCTCATGGCCTGGCTCCGTATCATCTCGGGCAGGTCCAAAATAGCGTGATTTGGGGCGAGATAAACCGGGGTCCCGCGAAGGACGACAGGACCCCGGTCGCCGGGACGGCCTCCCAAACACCGGCGCGTCTGCGCCGGAAGCCGTCACCGTGGCGTGGTGTCTTGCCGCGACTGATAACATGACGATCGGCAAAACCCCTTCGCCGCTTCCCTCGAGACGGCGTGCCGCCGCGCGCTGCGAGGTCGCAACACAACAGCTACGGCGCGCGGCGAGCCGGAGTTTCGCCGGTTACAGAATGTGATCCGGCAGCAAAAACCCCGGACGAACCGGGGTTTTCGAAACCTTGTGGGGGTCGGGGGCGCCCGCTATTCCGCGGGCGAGGGTTTCTTGCGGAACAACGCCACCAGATTGTCCCATAGCTCGATCTTGGCGCCCTGGCGCTTCATGATCACGCCTTGCTGCAGGATCGACAGCAGGTTGTTCCAGGCCCAGTAGATGACCAGGCCGGCGGGGAAGCCCGCCATCATGAAGGTGAAGATCACCGGCATCCAGGTGAAGATCGCGGCCTGCGTCGGGTCCGGCGGCGTCGGGTTCATGCGCATCTGCAGGAACATGGTGATGCCCATGACCAGCGGCCAAACGCCGATCATCAACATATGCGGCAGCGTGATCGGAATGAGACCGAACAGGTTGAACAGCGATGTCGGATCGGGTGCGGCCAGATCCTGGATCCAGCCGAAGAACGGTGCGTGCCGCATCTCGATGGTGATGTAGAGCACCTTGTAGAGCGCGAAGAACACCGGGATCTGCAGCGCCACCGGCCAGCAGCCGGCGATCGGATTGATCTTCTCCGTCTTGTAGAGCTCCATCATCGCCTGCTGCTGCTTCATCTTGTCGTCCGCGTATTTCTCGCGGATCTCGAGCATCTTCGGCTGCACCTTCTTCATGTTCGCCATCGACGCGTAGGACTTGTTGGCGAGCGGGAAGAAGATGGCCTTGACGACGACGGTGGTGGCGAGGATGGCCAGGCCGAAATTGCCGAAGAATTTGTAGAGCGTGTCGATCAGCCAGAACATCGGCTTGGTGATGAAGTGGAACCAGCCCCAGTCGATCAGCAGGTCGAACCGCTTGATGTTGCGATCCTCGGCATAGGCATTGATCTTGGCCACTTCCTTGGCGCCGGCGAAGACCTCGGTCTCGACGGTTGCCGACTGGCCGGCGTCGACATTGATCGGGTCGGTCAGGAAGTCGGACTGGTAGCGATGCCGGCCATCCTCGAAATAGGCATAGCGTGGCTGGAACGGTTGCTTCTCGGTCGGCACCAGCGTCACCGCCCAGTACTTGTCGGTGATGCCGAGCCAGCCGTCGGTCGACTTGCCCGGCTGGAACTGCTTGTCCTTTTCGATGGACGCGTATTTGTGTTCCTGCAGGCCTTCCGTACCGGTGAAGCCGATCAGGCCCTCATGCAGCACATAGATGCTGGCGACGGCCGGCTTGTCGAAGCGGGTGACGCGGCCGTAGTTGAACAGCGAGACGGCGGTGGCGCCGGAATTCTGCACCGTATCGGAAACGGTGAACATGTAGTTGTTGTCGACCGAGAAGGTGCGCTTGAAGGTCAGGCCCTTGTCGTTCGAATAGGTCAGCGTTACCGGCGTCGCCGGCGTCAGCGTTGCATTGCCGTCAACCTTCCACACCGTGTCCGCGCCCGGCACCGCGCCGGTCTTGTCGTTGCCGACAAAGCCGATCTCGGCAAAATAGCCATTGGGCAGCACCGACGGGTTGAGCAGTTCGATCTCCGGCGAATTCTTGTCGACCGTTTCCGTGTAGTGCTTGAGCTTGAGGTCGTCGAGGCGCGCGCCGGTGAGGTTGATCGAGCCCTCGAGGCTCGGCGTGTCGATCTTGACGCGCGCCGTCGCCGCCAGCGCCTGCTCGCGGCTGGCCGCCGTGACGGCTTCGCCGCCGGGCGCGTTGGGAATGGCGCCCTGCGGCGGCACCGGCGTTCCGGCAGCACCTGGATTGGCGCCTTCGGCGGCCTTCTTCTGCTCAGCCACCCGCTGCTCTTCGATGCGGGCCGCCTCGCGCTGGGCTTCGACGCGCGGGTTCATGTAGAACACCTGCCAAAGCGTCAGGATCAGCACCGACAGCGCGATGGTGATGAAGAAGTTACGATTGTTTTCCATCGAAAGCCCTTGGCCTATCGTGTTCCGCGCAGTCGGCGTGAGAGTTCGGCCTTCAACTGGCCGAACGGAATGGTAAGCACATCTTCACGCCCGACGATGACATAGTCATTGCCGGGCGCCATGTCATCGGCCGCATGCGTGCGCACGGCTTCCCTGAGCCGCCGCCTGACGCGGTTGCGGACGACCGCATTGCCGACCTTCTTGGTGACGGTGTAGCCGACGCGCGGCGCAAGGTCGTCGCCACGGTCGAGAACTTCAACGAGAAAAAGCCGCCCGCGCCGCTTTTCACCGCGGCGGACGGCCAGAAAATCCGCGCGCTTCAGAAGCCGCTTGGGATTTGGTCCCACTGGCTTGCCGGTTGCGGGCAACGATCTCGTCTTCCGTTCAGGCGCTGAGCCGCTTGCGGCCGCGGTTGCGGCGAGCTGCGACGACGCCGCGACCACCCTTGGTGGCCATGCGGGCACGGAAACCGTGCCGGCGCTTGCGGACGAGTTTAGACGGTTGGTAGGTACGCTTCATTTGTTTTAATACCGCGGGGTGCGGCCCTTCTTGATTCTGTCACTGTGTAACAGGAGCTTTGCCGGGCCGGTTTAGGCGCGATCGAAACCGCGCCGGGACGAATGGCCCGAGCGTGAGCGGGCTTATAGAAAGAAGGGTTTTGGAAGTCAATCCGGGGCAGCGGGCCGGGTTGTCGCGGTCTTTCGGGCGACCATATTTGATCGCCCAAGGATGAAATTGGCAAAAAAGCCGCAATCGCCTAATCTTGGCTGTTCAAGTGTTTGTGAAGACGCTGCATGAGTGAAGCCCTAGCCACGGACGAAAAAGCCGGACCGGTGACCACCGCCGCCCGTACGGTGCCGCTGTCGCGTGGGCTGTCGACCAAGCTTCTCCTGCTCACCATCGTCTTCGTGCTCTTGGCCGAAGTCCTGATTTTCCTGCCCTGGATCGCCAGCTACCGGTTGAGCTGGCTGAAGGAGAGGCTGGGCACGGCGGCCGCGGTATCGGTCGTGCTGGTGCAGGGCGAGCCCAATTCGCTGTCGCGCACCGCCCAGAACGACGTGCTGATGGCGATCGGCGCCAAGGCGATCGCCGTGCGCGACGGCGGCGTCTCCAGGCTCCTGGTGGTGTCCGACATGCCGCCGCAGGTCGACGAGCACATCGACATCGCCAGTGTCGGCCTGGTCGAGGGCATGAGAGGTGCACTCGACACGCTGTTCTTCGGCGGCAATCGCATGCTGCGCGTTTTCGGGCCGGTGGGCGAGAGCGACAAGGAATTCGAGCTGATCATGCCCGACTACGCCTTGCGCAACGCCATGCTCATCTATTCGCGCAACGTCGCCTTCGTCTCGCTGCTGATCTCGCTGTTCACCGCCATGCTCGTCTATGCCGCGATCGACCTGATCATGATCGGCCCGATCCGCACCATGACCCGTTCGATGCTGTCCTTCTCCGAGGCACCCGATGACCCCGGGCGGATCATTCGTCCGGCCGCCCGCGCCGACGAGATCGGCGTTGCCGAGCGCGAGCTGTCGCAGATGCAGGAACGGCTGCAGAAGATGCTGACCGAGCAGAAGCACCTCGCCGATCTCGGCCTCGCCGTGTCGAAGATCAATCACGACATGCGCAACATCCTCGCCTCCGCGCAGCTGATCTCGGACCGCTTGCGGCAGGTGAAAGATCCAACCGTGCAGGCCTTCGCGCCAAAATTGCTGCGCGCGCTTGACCGCGCCGTGTCCTATTCCGAAGGCGTGCTGGCCTATGGCCGCACCCAGGAGCCGCCACCCTCGCGCCGGCGGCTGCGGCTGCGCCAGCTGGTCGAGGACGTGCACGGCCTGCTCGACATCGAGGAAGGCATCGAGTTCGTCAATGCCGTCGAGCTGGCCTTCGAGGTCGACGCCGATTCCGACCAGCTGTTCCGCGTGCTCACCAATCTTTGCCGCAACGCCGTGCAGGCGATGGCGGCGGACACCGAGGACGCCGTGGTGCGCCGGCTGGCGGTATCGGCCGAGCGCATGGGCAGCGTCAGCCGCATCACCGTCACCGACACCGGCCCCGGCCTGCCCCCGAAGGCGCGCGAGAACCTGTTCGCGGCGTTCCGCGGCTCGGCCCGCAGCGGCGGCACCGGCCTCGGCCTGGCCATCGCCTACGAGCTGATCCGCGCCCATGGCGGCACGGTGGAGCTGGTAGAGAGCATTGGCGGCCGCACCACCTTCGCCGTCACCATCCCCGACCAGCCGGTCCGGTTCGACCAGGCTCGCGGCAGCCTGCGCCGCCCGGCCTGACCGAAACGAATTCCAGGAAACCAGGAAAGGTGCGCGACGGCTTTCCGCCCGCAATCTGCAGGAACAGGCAGCCGGTCAAATCGCCTGCCCGAAATGCCTGCGACAAAACTTTTGCCGGATCGGCTTGCTTTTCGGAAATTCAGTCGCTAGGGAACACGTCTCGTCGCGACCGGTCGTCACGATCGGATCGCGGGGCTATGCAAAGCATGGCCTGTTGCGCGCCCGTAGCTCAGCTGGATAGAGCACCAGACTACGAATCTGGGGGTCAGGAGTTCGAATCTCTTCGGGCGCGCCAACTATCCTCCTACCCCGACCGCAGTCACCTCTTCGTGCCAGTCATTCGGCGCGAAACACGCGGATCATCCTAAGCCGCCCCCCGATCGTAATCCGGAGATGGAGCCAGTGACGTCAAGGCGCCGGCTCCAACGATTACGCAGCGAAACGACCAAAGGTCGCGCAGACTGGCTGGTCGCGTCGGTATTCGGACCGAAACCGGAGGCCCTGCGTTTGGCCCGTCCGGCGGGACAGTTGCGCCAAGGCCGGCGTATGGTTGGCGAGGGGTCCTTTCGTCCGCCGCATCGCCAGACGATGATCACCGCACTGCCGCAAAAGAGGCGCAACATTTCCCGATCAGCTGATGATTGGAGGAATGATAGATGAGGCGCGAGGTAGTTCTTGGCGTATTGACTGCGGCCAATTTGGTTTTGCTCTTGGGAATCGGGTTGACGCAAGTTTTGCCGGCGACCGCACAGGGCGGCATGGGCATCCTTCGCGGCAGCGCCTTCGAACTCGTGGACCCCCGGGGGCGGGTGCGCGCCAGCCTGTCCATCCAGCCCGAGGTCGAAGGGGCGAGCGAAACCGTGCTGTTCCGGCTGATCCACCCCAACGGCCAGCCCTCGGTAAAGATCAGTGCTTCGATGACCGGAGCGGGCTTAAGCTTCGTCGGAGGCGACGACGAGAGCTACATTATCCTCGAAGCGGACGGGCCCGAAAGCCGGCTCAAGATGGTGGAGCAGGGCGGGCGCGAGCACCTGGTCTCGCCCTAGGTCCAATCGACATTCAGGATTCAAATTTGCGTTGAGGCATGATTCATAGGCTTCCAGATTCG
>NZ_JHQS01000009.1 GCF_014843845.1 Mesorhizobium amorphae
AGAAGGGATTGTTGTGAGGCAGAAGATAGTTCGATCGAACAATCGTTGTGTTCCGCCCCACGTTGCCTGAGCCGATGTAGCTCTTTTCTAACACTGCAATGTCTCTGATGCCGAACGTTTTCGCGAGATAGTAGGCGGTCGCCAAGCCGTGTCCGCCGCCGCCCACGATCACGACTTCATAGTTCTTCCTTGGAGACGGATCACGCCACGCCGGTTTCCACCGGCTGTTTTCCCTGAGACCGTTCAAAAACACCGATAGTGCGGAATAGCGCATTCTCTTCCTTTGCTCTCCCGCCTGTTGGAGGGCTGCGTTTTCATGACATTGCGGTGCCTAGAAGACATGCGTCGCAGCTTTCTGATAACACTTCGGATTCGGCCGCGCCCCAAGTAAAGTCACAGCGAGGATTTGGGCTTCAGCCTTATGAAACCGGTGTCGTTGTCAATGGCAATTCGGGTCCCGAATGGCTCGGAGAGCTTCTGAAGCCGCTCCAGAATGGCCTTTGCCTTTGGCCCGCGCACCAACTGGGGGATACCCCGATTGGCAAACCTCTTGGAAAAGCCAAGCTCGATGGGATAAAGCCGCAATTCGGCAAGCTGATTCTGCTCAAACCGGCTCACTGTGATGACACTCTCATAGAAAACGGGTTGCGCAAGCGCGCCAACAAAGCCGTCTGCCGTGGGGTACCCCTTCGTCTCTTCGTCGACGGTCACCTCGGCATCGGTGTCGTGTCGTGGATCTTTGTCGTAGGCGGCGAACATGTCCGCCCCCACGGGCGTTCGCAGGTCGTCGTAGAAAAAGTTTCCGAGGCTATAAAAGATCGGGCGGCCCTTATAGATCTCTATGCCTCGCAGCAAGTGCGGCCCGTGTCCGACATATGCATCGGCCCCGGCATCAATAAGTCTACGCGCAAAGGATTGCTCGTAATCCGGCGGTTCCTGGCTTACATCCTCGTTCCAATTAGGCTCGTGACCGTGGTTCGTGACGATGCAGAAATCTGAGAACTGCTTGCCCCGGCGAACGTTTCGTAGGATGCCGGCGACATCGCCGGGGTCGGGTTCGTAGCTAAGGCCGGCCTTGTCGCCCGCCTTGAACGTCGCTCCAGCGACCACGACTCGGGTTGAGCCAACATGGCTGGACTTGTAACCGGGCAGCGCATCGCGCACTTGCCTTAAGTTTTTGAGCATCTCTGGCGGAACAACTATCCTTTCCGCCAAACGAAGGGGGTTGAGTCCGGGCCTGCCCGGCGCTTCGCCGGCGGGATCGCACGCACGAGACATCGGCATAAACGTTGAGGCAAATGACAACAGTGCCACGCGACCACGCGTAGTCTCCAAGAAGCGAGCGGCGCCAGCTTGTGCAAGATTTTCCCCAACACCTGCATAGACGATGGCGCTCTCATCCAAGATGCGACTCGTCTCTCGCATGCCTTCGACGCCCCAATCAAGCGTATGGTTATTTGCGCGGCTCATTAGATTAAAACCCATCGCCCTCAAATCGGGGCCGAGCGCCGGCACACTGATGTGATACGCACCACCGTACTCAGCCTGTGGACTTCCCTTGAACGACCGAATATCGAAGATCAGGGTTTCCATGTTGCCGAACGTGACATCGGCCTCACAAAGGATCTTGACGGCGTCGCCGAAGCCGGTGTGTTTGAATCTGGTCAGCGGTCGAGATACGATAAGGTCGCCGACTGCGACCATCGTGAAACCGTCTGCAACGTTGGTTTCGATCGAGCCGACCGTATCGTAGCCATCAGCCCGTCGGGCTGGATGAGAACCGTTATCGTGTGAACTTTTTTCCACTGCATCCTCAATAGGTGAACGAAACGGCTGAAACTGTCGTGGCCGAGGCATTCACCGCTTCAGCCAACTGCCCGGGACCCCTGTGGCCGGAGCGCGCACATGACAGGCCACGATGCGCCCGTCTGCCATCGGCACCAAAGGCGGAACTTCGATGCGGAACCGCTCGACGGCAGCGGGCAGCGCGGGTGGAACGCACACCCACTCGGCGGGTTGATGGGCTCGGCACCTAGCCCTCAACGGGCGCCTCCTGATGCCGCCGAGCGCGCGGGAACGCTTTCTTCGCCGAAAAAGTGCGTCTCAAGGTCTCGTACGTCGAGAAGCACGTCCTCCGCTGTGATTCTCGCTTTAGCATATCAACGCCCCCGCTTCGCACGGGGATCGAACATGTCGCGCAGGCCATCGCCGAGCAGGTTGACGGCAAGGCAGATACCGGGGGCGAAGATAGTCAACGGGGCAATGGCGAGATACAGCCGCGGGAATGGCGCCCCAGCTCGGAATCTCGGGCGGCACGCCTGCGCCGAAGAAGCTCAGCCCCGCACGGTCAACTCGCGGTCATGCGCAGTGAGGATCTCGCACCCTGTCTCCGTGACAACCCATGTTTCACTGAAACCTACGCAGGGCGTTCCGGGCTTGCGGACTGCGAACGGGGAGTGGAAAGTCATGCCAGGTTTTAGCTCCAATTCAATGCCCTCGCGGATAAAGCAGCTTTCCTCGCTCCATGTTGGAGGGAATCCCAGCCCAATCGCGTAACCATATATCTTCGAAGAGCTTGGTGCGTCGCTGATCACGGTCATCCTGTCGCCGATCTCCTCGCCAATCTCCCGCGCGACATCGTGAGCGGTACGGCCCGGTTTGACCGCGTGAAGCAGTACGTCGAGGGTGTCATTGATAACTCTCGCCCGCCTTTCAACTAGTGACGACGGCTTGCCAATCGCCACCGTGTGAAAGATCGCGCTGGTATAGCGATGGTAAGGAGCGCCGAATTCCATGGCCACCGTATCCCCCGCCTGAATGGGCGTGCGCCTAAAGGTTGTGTGCCCGAAGCAATTCCGTTGACCGGCCGAGACAATGGGTTGGGTGCTGAAATACTCGCTCCCCTCGTTAAGTAGCGTCTGATAAAGGACTGCCGCAATCTGATTATCGGTAATGCCGGCCTTGATTATCGGCAGCACCGCGGCAAGGCCCTTTTTTGCGATCTCAGCGGAACAGCGCATATGCTCCAGTTCGGCTGGCGATTTGATCATACGGGGCTGCATAATCAAGTCCGAGGCATCTATGAACGTGGCATCAGGTAATGTCCGTTTCAATCCCTCGTAGATTTCGATGCCGAGACCCGGCCTCTTTATCTCGAGACCAATTCGCTGTCCGTCGAGCTTTAACTCCTTCAAGATGCCCGCGAGGTCGCCCGCCACGCCATCCTCATAGGACCAAGGGACAGAGCGGATATCCTTTACCCAGCTGGTGAGCAAAGCAGGCCCGAGCTCCAACCCGTGCATATGAAGGATAGGCTCACCTTCGCGAGGCAGTAACATGCACGAGTACCAGCCCGAGCCAAAGCTTTGGTAGCCGCTCAAGTAGCTTACATTTGGAGTAAACGTAACGAGGAGGACATCCAACCCCTTCTCGTCCATCATCTTCCTAACTTTTTCGATTCGGTGGCGATATTCTGACTCTGAGAAGGCCAATTCCTTGGCGACAGGACCGTTTTCAAGTTCATTAATTTGTCGCTTATTGTCCACGTTAAGTTGTCCTCTTCTCCACGGGCGTTCCGGGCTTATCAGCAGTTCAGAAAGTAGCATGCTAGCCACGCAGCAAGCGGCCCAACGCAAGCATCTGCGGCACAACAATAGGGTCGATAAACGCAGCCTTCGCCACTGGTTGGGACCCGAAGCGCGCGATCACCATTTCAGCGCCCGGTGCGATATAGAGGCGCTGGCCGTGAATGCCCCGGGCTTCGATGGCGCCAAGCTCGTTGTGCGTCACCCACCACTGGCTGCGATACGAGTAGCCAGTGGAGAGCTTGGCCGGATGGTCGCCGCTTTGCAAGTCCCGCACCACGGACGCAGGAATAACCTCTTTACCATTGCACATGCCTCCATTCCGTATCAACTCGCCGAAGCGCGCCAGGTCATGTAGGCTCGCATACAAGCCACCACTGGCCGAGGGGATGCCGGCGGGATCGACGACCAAGTAGCCCTCATCCTCGCAGCCGAGTGGCACCCAAAGTCGCTCATGCAGCAATTGCGCAAACGAGCGGCCAGTGGCGCGCGCTGACACCCAAGCCAGGACCTGGGTGTTCACACTCTTGTAGGCAAAGACTCCGTGCGCACCCTCCTTGCGCACTGTGCGTAGGTAGTCGCATGACGTCTGCGGCCCATCGTAGCCGACCGGCCGGGGCCGCGTGCGGCAAGCGCGCATATAGACTGAGGAACTGGATTGTTCATCTGCCTCATCCTCGCTGTAATCCAGACCGGTCTGCATGTCCATCACCTGGCGGAGCGTGGCATCCGCCCACGCAGTCCGGCGCAGTTCTGGCAGGTAGTGCGGGATTAGTTTGCGGTCGTCGAGCACGCCTTCGTGCACCAAAACTGCGGTTAGTGTGCCCGTGTAAGACTTCGTGGCCGAGAAGCAGGCGTGCGGCAGATGCGGCTCAAGCGCGCCAAAATATCGCTCAAAGACGAGGCGTCCGCGGTGAAGCACCACGATTCCGTCAGTATAGGTGTCGAACAGCGCCTCATCGAAGCGACGGACGCGACCGTTGATATCGCTGAACGTCAACGTTTCCACTGCTGCAGCGTCTGCGGCTGATGGCACACCCAAGGAGGTCTGGGCACTAGCGCCGCGCTGCACGGGCACAGTCGGCACGAGCTCCCGCATGTGTGAAAGGCTCCAGCGGATTTCTGGAAAATCCAGAAAGCGACCACCCTCGAATGAGATCTGCTTATCCGCGGGCGGCGGGGAACCTTGCATCCACCCTAGCAAACGCGGATCGCTCGCGCGGCCATCGAGGTAGGTTCGGCCCTCGAATTCTAGCACACCTCCTTCGCCGTCCGATTGTTCGCTCAAATACTTAGGCTTTCCCTGCATAACTTCGACGACCACGAACTTCCTCCGTCTGGCTGGCTCGGCTGGTGTATAGGCCTCACAACACTCTTGTGAGTTACTTTCCTTAACACTACTCCAATTTTTGCCGATCCCTGCCGGCTCCTTTTGAGATTATGCCACTTCGTATAGGCATTCCAATATTCTTTTTAGCTTGCCTCCGTCGCGTTTCGAGAATGACATCGCCGCGAGTTCGCTAATTTTGCGCAGTTTGCCTCGGCATCGGCAGCATCATTGCTCTCAGACTCCCCGGGGCTCGCTTTATTTTGCAGAAAACTCCGGAAGCTTAGCCATAAAGCCCGCTTGATGTCGCCGAGCTTCAAGTGATGAGACGTACCGACATACCGGCATTACAAATCCGATAACAACTACGCCCCGGCGTGCGCTGCTCGAAGGCGCCTGGACATACCGAATGTCGCCGCGCATCAACGTCGTAAATATTCGCCATTGCTAGCGAGAGGACGGTGGTCCCCTTTCCAGTTGATCTCGGGCCGATAGATGCGCAGCCGAACCTCAGAGGTGAGGGGTCGAGCAAGCATTGCCACCCCCTCATCGGCCTCCACATGTAATCCGGATTTTATAGCGCAGACGATAGATGTGGTGGGTGTGCAAATATTGATCGAAACAGCCGACAGTGAATCCATCGGATGCAGGACGCCTATGAGATCCCCCTGCTTCACTTCGTCCAGGACCGAACAGCGAGGTTCGAAGATGCCTCGCGCGGGCGATTTCAGCTCGTCAGACGAGCGCGTTTCAAGCGTCTGGCTGGACTTCTTTTGCCGGAAGGTTGGATACTCAGCTTCTCCCTCAACTAATCCTAGCGCGATGAGAGCGTTGCGTGCCCCAGCTTCATAGATCGCCAAAGCTTCGGCGCCGACCGTGCCGCTGCCGAATTCAGCACAAATGAATACCTTGCTCTGGCTATGCGCCAAAGTATCGAACATTCCAATAGTATCGTGGTAATCCCAGAGCAATGTCATCGGTAATTTGAACGCCTCTGCTATTTGGAGCGTCTTGGCCATAAGATCGGCATCAGCAATAGTATGCGTGATAACCGCCGGTGGAAAATCCCATGTTGGTCCGAAGCTGTGCAGATCAAATATGGTGTCGGCCATTGGTAGCAACAGGCGCGAAACCGCATCCGCAATTCGTTCGGTTACCGATCCGTCGGCGCGGCCAGGAAACGTCCGGTTGAGATTCAAGCCGTCGATTGGCGTGTTACGGGTCCATGCCTCCACAGCCGGCGGATTGAGTACTGGCACGATGATGACCCTTCCGCAGGTTTGCGCTTCAGGCAGCCACTCAATGAGCCGTCGAGCGACTATTGGCCCCTCCAATTCGTTGCCATGATTTCCGCCAGTGATAAGGAGGCTCGGTCCCTCCCCTCTATTGCAGCTGAAGACCGGGAGCGAAAGAGCTTCGCAGTCGGCGCCTCTTGGGACAACAAGATGGCCCGTGCTCACGCCAGGTATGTCGAGCTCGAACGTAAGGTATGGTGCTTCGGTCATTTTGATTCTCCATTTGCAATAAGATTTGCGACGCGAGGCGCCAACTGTTCGGGTCTGGCAAAACGCGACCGCCTCCAGCAGGACCCGATACAACGCTATTTAAGGGTTTCGTCAGTAACGTTGGATCCGAGTCGACATTGGATTGCCGGCTCATTTGTGATGCGTACACGAATCACCACGAGACCAGCAGACTCGATATGAAGAGCCGCTTCCAACGCAGCTAGGCCACCCGTCAAATTCGGCTTGGATATGGTCTTCATCTAATAATGAGATGACCCCGTGGTGTGGGCGGGGCGGACGTCGCGAGGCGTCCTCCTATGCCGATCAATACTGAATCTCAACAAGCCTTAGTCAGTGTGACAATATCTGGCTAAGAAAGAGCCTTGTCCTTTCGTGCCGCGGACTGGTGAAGAAATCGTGGGGAGCGCCCTCCTCGATGATTTGACCCTGATCCATGAAGATCACTCGGTCCGCGACGGCGCGCGCGAAGCCCATCTCGTGCGTAACACAGACCATGGTCATGCCGTCGCGCGCAAGACCGGTCATCGTTTCTAGCACTTCCGCGACCATTTCCGGATCGAGCGACGATGTCGGCTCGTCGAAGAGCATGACGGCAGGCTCCATGCAGAGGGAACGGGCAATTGCGACGCGCTGCTGCTGTCCTCCGGAGAGCTGAGCCGGGTATTTGTTCGCCTGCTCCGGAATGCGCACGCGCTCAAGGAATTTCAACGCGATCTTCCTTGCCTCGACCTCTGGCATGCCTTTGATCCACATCGGCGCTGCCATGCAGTTCTTCAGCACGGTCATGTGCGGGAAAAGGTTGAAGTGCTGGAACACCATGCCGACATTCTTGCGAACGTCAGCCACGTTGCGCATCTTGTTGTGCAATATAATCCCGTTGACGGTGATCCTGCCCTCCTGATGCGCTTCGAGCCGATTGAAGCAGCGGATCAGCGTCGACTTCCCTGATCCGGAAGGCCCGCAAATGACGATGCGTTCGCCCCCGCGCACGGTGAGGTTGATGTCCGTTAGCGCTCTGAAGGCGCCGTACCACTTCGAGACGTTCTTCGCCTCGATAATTTTGCCCGCGATCACCGCCGCTTGCTCCGGGGTAAGTGACCTTCGATCCGAAGAAGAATCTCCAGGCGATGCATCCGCAGCCACGCAGGGGGTCATCGCACTTTACTCCTGGCAAAATAGCGCTCGATCCGGGATTGAATTAGCTCGAAACAGATAGACATAATCCAATACATGATTGACGCCGATGCCAGCATCTCCATGTTGTGGAAGGTCGGCTGGCCGATTTGATAAGCAAGGAACGTCAGCTCCCACACGCCCAGAACTGAGACGAGCGAGCTGTCCTTCAGCATCGAAATGAACATGTTTCCCATTGGGGGAATGATTACGGGAAGCGCCTGCGGCAGGATGATCCTGCGTGTCGTGAGGCCGAAACCGAAAGCCAGTGACCGGGAAGCCTCCCATTGGCCGCGGTCAATGCTTTGGATACCAGATCGGAAGATTTCCGTCATGTACGCACCATAGCAAAGCGACAGGGCCAACACCCCTGAAGGGACGGCATCAATCACGTAACCCAGTTGGGGCAAGCCGAGGTAGATCAGGTAAATCTGCATGAGAAGCGGTAGTCCGCGGAATAATGACGTGTAAAAGCTGGCGATCCCGTAAGCGAAACCGTTGCTAGACAGTTTTGCAATAGCGGCGACGATCGCGATAACCGACGCGAAAATGAGTGAAAGCGCCGAAACATAGATTGTCGTCACCACCCCCTGCGTGATCAGAAAAGGCAGGTGTTTCCAGATGAAAGGCAGGCTTAAATCAAATGACTTGAAGAATGCGAGAAACAGGAGCAGCAATTCAAGCCACACGACGCCGAGTTGCATTTTCAGCGGAGCAAAACCGAGCAGAACAACGTTGAGGCAGAACATAACCGCGATCACGAAGGCTATGGTGAAGCGCCCATAAAAACCGCTCTTCAGCGGATCGCCTATGACGGGCCGCATGAGTTCGCCTATGGTGGTGCCCGTGAGGTTGAACATGAGAAAAACCACGAGCACAACTGCAAACATGGAGGCGACAATCCACGGCCTATGGACGAGTACCTCGGAGTCAACTGTATCCCGATGGAGCATGAACAGACCTTTACAAAAAGGAGCGGTCCCGGTTGACCGGGACCGCTATAGCTTCGCGACGTTATTTTTCGACCGTGTAATCCACCCCGTACCACTTGATCGACAACTTGGAGAGCGTGCCGTCGTCCTTCATGCTCTTGATGGCCGCCGCAATCTTGCCGTCAAACTCCTTGTCACCATGCAGAGTCGAGATAGATCCGGCCTCGGAGTATAGGATTTCATCGAGCACCTTCAATGGATAGCCGGATTTGATCGCACTGAGCGCACTATATTCGTCAAAGAGAATCGCATCAAGGCGAACACCATCACCGAGCCGAAGGTCCTGCAATATAAGACTGCTGCCTTGGTAGAGCTTCACGTGGCCCGGCTTGAATTGGTATTGTATAGGCTGGGCGCCTATCCAGTCTGGTCTTAGGTCCTGATTGGCGTAGAGCTCTTGCGTCGTGCTAGCGACAACGCCCACCACCTTGCCATCGAGGTCGGAAAGCTTAGTCGCCTTGCTATTCTTGTGAACGACGGCGACCGCGCGGCTGTAGTAGTAGATGCCCGGGAAGGACAATTTTTCGGCGCGTGCTTTGGTCGGTGTCATCTGACCCATGGCCATATCCCAACGGCCCTCCCACTTGCCTGCGGTGATGAGATCCCATGCCGGCGTTACGAATTTGGCCTCCACACCCAGGTATTTCGCGATGGCCTTGGCGATCTCCACATCACAACCATCGAGCTCGTGTTTGTCGTTCAAGAACGACGCCTTCCCCCAATCCGTCCCGACTGCCGCTGTTAGGGTCTTTGTGGCGAGCACGTGATCGAGTATGGCGCCGGCATTAGCTTTGGCCGTGAACGCAACTGCGAGCGAGGCTGCAACTGCTATCGTCGTGAAAAGTTTTTTCATGCGATGTCCCCTGCTTATTGGTTCTTGCGATTTTGAACGGACTCGTTCCGTTCCGCCATTAACCCTATGCCCATGGCCCATTGCTCAACACGATATTTTTAAGATGGTTTTCATCTAGAAGTTAGATTGCTTGAAACCGCCAGCCGCGGGATGGAGAAGGAGCTCGCTGCGGGCGGCGCTGTCATACGGAATACACTGGAGGTCGCGAAGGGGGAACGAAAACGCGCCCGTCAAGCTGATGCTATACGATGATTGCCAAAATCCCGGCGCGCGGGGGCCGGCGCTGATCTACATCGATGGTGGCGCTTTTTGCGTAAATTTGATCGACGCACACTATTAGTGCCGACAACGCGTCGGGGCAAAGGCGATCCACCGCAATCTGAGCGCCAAGGCGAGGCGGTCGGGCTCTCCAACGGCTGAAGCTGTTCGAGGCGCAGCGCGCCGAGGACGCCCGGCGGATACTGGGCCGGAGATCGTGCTCGACATGCTCTCGTCACAGGTGAGCGTCTTCGACGAGCGCGGCGTGGCCAAGGTCTTGGTCGCTATCGATGCCGGCACTCCCGGCACCTGATGGCGCGCATCCTTCAAAGCCTGGCGCTACGCCGCATCGAAGTGAGAGCGTGGCGTTCGCGATCGGAGAGAGGAGGCCGGCGCTATACGAGGCGCAAGCTGATCCAGCATGGGCACGGTGGGCGATCTGGCTGTCGGACCGGCACATGGTGTTCCGGAAAAGGTGCTGGAGGGCGTCTTCTCGCGCTATCACCGGCTGTCGGCCGAGCAGAGAACGGCGATCGAGCGTGTCGCTAAGGCGGGCAGGATCAACGCTGCCGTCGGCCGCGCCGGCGCCGCAAGACTGAAGGCCGCGCGTCCTGGGAGCTCGCCGGCTACCGCGTGGTCGGCACAGCACTTGCCGGCAAGGCGGCCTAGGGGATCGAGAAGGAAGCGGGCATCACGAGCCGCACGCTGGCGTCATGGGAGGTGCGCTGGAAAGAGGGCAGGGACGCGCTCGAGGCCAGGACCGTCTCGTCCTCGACGGCCGGCATGGTCGCCTCGTTCGTCGAAACCGCCGGCAAGGCCGGCGCCAAGCTGGTGCTGGTGGATCCCGAGCAGCTCTAGTGGATTGATCGAGACAAAAAAGTCCGGTTTTGGATTCTAATTTTTGCGGGAGTATGCGACTATGGTGCATGCGCAAAGGTATTACATTTGAGGTTTCCGCGGCTGACCGAGTTCGTCTCAACGCAATCGTTTCGGCGGGCAGTTCGCCTCAAAAGCATGTGTGGCGGGCGAAGATCATCTTATGAGCGACGAGGGTCTGGGAACCGTCGCGATCATGGAGGCGACGGCCAAGTCGAAGACCTGCGTCTGGCGTTGGCAGGAACGCTTCATGGCGGAAGGTGTAGTCGGTCTTTTGCGCGACAAGAGCCGGCCGCCCGGCACTGCGCCGCTTGAGGTTGACCTTGTCGACCAGGTGGTCGCTCTGACTCTGGAAACGCCCAGGCAGGAGGCCACGCACTGGACCGTTCGTGCGATGGCAAAGGCCGTTGGGATCGCGGCGTCTTCGGTCGTCAAGATCTGGCACGAGCACGGCCTTGCGCCGCACCGCTGGCGCAGCTTCAAACTGTCGAATGACAAGGCTTTTGCCGAGAAACTGCACGCCGTCGTCGGGCTCTATGTCTCGCCGCCGGCCCATGCCATTGTCCTTTCCGTCGATGAAAAGAGCCAGATCCAGGCGCTCGATCGGACGCAGCCAGGACTTCCTTTGAAGAAGGGCCGCGGCGGCACGATGACCCATGATTACAAGCGCCATGGCACCACGACACTCTTCGCTGCCCTGAATGTTCTCGACGGCTCCGTCATTAGCCGCAACATGCAGCGTCACCGGCATCAGGAGTTCATCCGCTTCCTCAACGCAATCGAGGCTCAGTTGCCGAAGGATAAGGCTGTTCACGTCATCCTGGATAACTATGCGACGCACAAACAGCCGAAGGTCCGGGCCTGGTTGGCGCGGCACCCACGCTGGACATTCCACGTTCGTTCCGACATCGTGTTCCTGGTTGAACGCCGTCGAGGGCTCACACGGCGACGACTGAAAAATGGTGTCTTTCATTCCGTCGTTGATCTTCAGGCTGCCATCAACCGCTTTATCAAAGAGCACAACGAAGAGACAAAGCCGTTCATTTGGAAAGCAGACCCTGACAACATCATCGCGGCCGTCAGACGTGGGCACCAAGTGTTGGAATCAATGCACTAAGGTGCTTTACGACACTGTGCAAACGCCGCTTCCCTGTCGTGTGAGAAAACTACACTGGCGGAAAGCCACCGCCATATTCGGCAGTCACAAACACCAGTGAAAGCCCCTCAAACTAGCCGCCGCCGCCGGACGGAAACTTCTCTAGGGCTCTACGCCCTCCTGCCGCACTGAATAAGTGTATCTCAACGAATTTACCAATTGGTCATCGGCAGACAACGTGCGAGCGAGCTAGTCCATGAGTACGAGCGAAGTCTTGTTGGCGCAGGTTGCATTTTTGACTTCGGCGAAGTGCTTCGGATGGTTGACGCGATAATAATAGCCAGCCGAATGATACATCGCCTCGCGGCCCGACACAGAACCGATCACGATCTAACAATAATAGGGGAAAACTTTGTTCAAGGTACTTGTTCGTCGTGAAGAATGGATCAAGACGCGAATATATCCTTCCACATGAGCATATCAGTCGGCGCAAAGAACCAGTATTTTGTCAGCTTCTACGAGAATTTAATTTCTACATTCAGTGTTTGTCTCGGGCCTGTTTTTCGAGCGGCGCCGAGAAGCAACAGAACGAAATGGTGCGGAACAAAGAGCTACTCGCACATCTGGCAGAAACGGTGCGCCAGCATTCTATGATTGTTGAAGCAATAGCGGCTCGCGATGTTGTGGAATCGGATCGCTTGGCGATCGCGCATCAGGAGTTTGCGGTCGCCCGGCTGAAAAGGAGACTGTTCAAGGGCGCGCGTTCGATTGCCTCGACTCCAGCACTGAAAATCGAGTCGGTAGGATATTGATCCGAAACGGACAAAAATAGAAAGCCAGAGGAGCGCAAGCTTTCGCAGAGGGAGCGCGCGTGCTTTCTCTCGTATTTCAACTGCGGCGCCCAGTGCGGCTGACAATACGGCACCAGTATGACGGCCCCAACCCTGAAGTCCTCAGGGTTCGCCGGCAAGTTTATGAATCATGCGGCTGCCACATCGGGATTGCAAATCCCCCTTCTTGGGTCGAGGAGCCGATGATCTATGAAGGCAACCCCCTCGTCCTGGAACCGGGGATGGTGTTGTTCACCCACATGATCATGCAAGACGACGGATGCGAACCGTTAACCCGAGTTCCGAGAGAACTTGTCATCAATTGACCAGCAAGAACATGGAGGACACGACGGTCAACACGCCGAAAAGTGGCAGCCGCAGGACGGGCGGGAGTCCTCACCGAGCCGTTTGTACGGCGCGGGGGGCCTTCTCCCAAGGAGCAAAGGGTAAGGTGGTCATTGCGTCTCTTGGGAACTTTGCAAAACCTTCGGCTTGCGGCTTGGGGACGGTCGACCTGGTGTTCGGGATGCGCTCGGCACCTTGATCTCCCGGCGTCCTCACCTGATCGCTTGGCAGAAGCCAGGGCTTCAACAGCCCATCTCGCTGCTAGATGATGGCAATATACGAACTGAATTTGACGCGAGCCGCCGGCGTCGGTCCAACAAGGCTCTGTTGAGAACA
>NZ_JHQS01000010.1 GCF_014843845.1 Mesorhizobium amorphae
AGAAGGGATTGTTGTGAGGCAGAAGATAGTTCGATCGAACAATCGTTGTGTTCCGCCCCACGTTGCCAGAGCCGATGTAGCTCTTTTCCAAGACTGCAATGTCTCTGATGCCGAACGTTTTCGCGAGATAGTAGGCGGTCGCCAAGCCGTGTCCGCCGCCGCCCACGATCACGACTTCATAGTTCTTCCTTGGAGACGGATCACGCCACGCCGGTTTCCACCGGCTGTTTTCCCTGAGACCGTTCAAAAACACCGATAGTGCGGAATAGCGCATTCTCTTCCTTTGCTCTCCCGCCTGTTGGAGGGCTGCGTTTTCATGACATTGCGGCCAGCGAAAGTTCGCTGATGCGGACAATTCTGGCCTGCACTCCATGTCCGGAGCGGACTGTCAGCTGCACGAAATTAGAACGCAGATCAGTACACATACTGGATACTGAGTCAAGACAATTTGCTGGTTGTCGTTTCGGAATCGCCGCTATGGCGACTGAACAACATTGTCCTGCGTATCAAACGGCAGGTGATTGAGATGTAGGGCCAAACTCAAAGAACGCCGCGAGCGTGTGCTCGCGGCGTACTTTGATAGGGTTGTAGGATTGTATCAGCTGATCGAAGCGGCGACCGCGCTACCTTTTTAACACGATCGGCCGGCTTCTGCCTGCTGAACGAGGACGCGCCTGCCGTCCAGCTCAAGGCAATCGGCGCTATTTCGCAGGCATGATGTGGATGGCCCGCACCGGCGCGCAATGGCGCCATCTGCCTGCCGAGCACAGCAAGTGGAACAGCGCCTTTTCGCCGATATCGACGATGGGTCGAGACCGGCGTGTTCGCGATGCTCGAAAGGCTGGCCGAATTGGTCGAGCGGGATCGAAGCGCGGACATGATCGACAGTACCGTTATCCGGCCACACCATTATGCAGTCGGTATAAAAAGGGGATTCAGGAGGCCGAGGCGCTTGGCCGATCGCGCGGTGGCTTCACCTCCAAACTCCATGCCCTATGTGACGCAAAAGGCCGGCCCCTTCGGCTTCGTGCTCACGCCGGGGCAGACCCATGACACCCCAGGGCTTTGCCCCTCTGTTCTGGATGATCGCCGACCGGATCGAGGCGCTGCTCGCGACAAGGGATATGACGCCGACGCCATTCGCGAGGAGATCGCCAAGGCCGACATCGAGGCCGTCATCCCCGTTCAACAAGCTCAAGAACTGGCGATGCGTTGCCATCCGATACGACAAGACCAAGGAAACCTACCTCGGCTTTGTCGCCATCGCCGCTGTCAAACTATGGATACCCTTTGTCCACCAGCGCTAGCGCGCACCTTGCTCTATCATCTCGCTGACGTCTGGATTGCGAGGGCAGGCTTGGATCTGATGGAACGCGATCCCCCGAACAGCCTCTGCTTTAGACGAGCTGCTGCGAGGTCTTGATGAGCGATCGCCAGTCGGTCAGCTTCCTCGATATCACGAGCGGCGATTGCATCCACTATTTGAGCATGCTGTCGAACTGTTTCCGACAGATGGGCAAGCAGCTCCTCATTCAGGACGACCCCATATATTTGCGTCTCCTCGTCACTAGAGAAGGCTGCTCGCGAAAGGCGGCTGAAAGCATAAAGAAGATGTTCGTAAAATTCCGCGAAATATCTGTTACGGGCGGCAGCCGCGATGCTCATGTGAAACGCCAAGTTCGCATCCTGGCGTTGGACGCCATCCCCCTGCGAAACGAGTGCTTCAAACTTGCGGTGTCTTTCCTTTATTTTCTCAAGATCTTGATCCGTCCTGTTTTCCGCCGCCAAGCGATGTATCATTCGGCTTGTGATTATGATGGCGTCGAAAAGCCTCGGCACTTCGTCAAAATCGAACGAGGCGGCACGCGCCACCCGGCCATCTCGAACGATAAGGCCTTCGGAAATAAGCTGTATTATGGCTTCTCGAATCGGTGTTCGAGACACCGAGTGCTTGGCGGCAATGCTAGCTTCGTCGATGATTGCGCCAGGCCGCGTCTCCAGGCGCAATATGCTGTTGCGCAAAGTTTGGTAAACTCTGTTTCCGTCTCTCGCCTTCTTGCGTCCGGTCATATCTTCGTCCCAAACGTTCCCCATGAGCAAAGCCATGCGAGGCAATCATTTTCCTGTTTGATCAAGAACGCAATCGGCTGTCAAATGAGAACAACCTCCAATGAACCGCGCCGGGTTGATCGGAGGCTCCAACTCCTGAGAAGGTGGAGCCATGACAAGCAAGACACGACTGGGAAGGACAATTTTTCGGCGCGTGCCTTGGTCGGCGTCAACTGACCCATGGCCATATCCCAACGGCCCTCCCACTCGCCTGCGGTGATGAAAACCCAGGCCGGCGTTACGAATTTGGCCTTCACACCTAAGTATTTCGCGATGGCATTGGCGATGTCCACATCAGAACCATCGAGCTCGTGTTTATCGTTTAAGAACGACATCTTCCCCCAGTCCGTCCCGACCGCCACTGTCAGGGTCTTTGTGGCGAGCACGCGATCGAGAGGCGCGAGTTGATCCGACATGGGCGCGGCGGGCGATCTGGCTGTCGGACCGGCGCTCGCATGGTGTTCCGGAAAAGGTGCTGGAGGGCGTCTTCTCGCGCTATCACCGGTTGTCGGCCGAGCAGAGAACGGCGATCGAGCGAGTCGCTAACTAACGCGGGCAGAATTGCCGCTGTCGTTGTCCGCGCCGGCGCCGGCAAGACCATCACGATAAAGGCCACGCGCGAGACCTGGGAGCTCGCTGGCTACCGCGTGGTCGGCACGGCACTTGCCGGCAAGGCGGCCTAGACCAGGAACTTGTCTGAATGATCACTGGTCGATGGACTGCAAGCCTGATTCTTTGGGAGGCTATGAGGAAATTCGCCCTGACCAGGCGAAGCTTGTGCTGCGGAGCGTGCGAGATACGTGCACAAGGACCACTATCCCGACTGATCGTAGCGCTGGTGCGGGAGAGCATGGATTAGTCGGGCACCGCAGCAGCTATAGGATCGGTCTGGGGCAGCGCCCTCGAGCGGTATGATGACGGCGCTGCTTCTGCAGAGCTTGCGACCGGCCCAGCTCGTCGCGGCGGCCCGCCAAGGTGGCGGCGGAGCGAGCGGACTTTCGTGATGATCGCGGCGGATGTGTGCCGGACTTCGGCAGGATCTCGGAGTTCTGCTTCCCGCTTGGCATCGCTTTGTCGGATTTGCGCAGGCTAGCTGCCTTGCCTCTGACCTCCGGCCATTCACAATATAGGTCCGCGTTGGGCCGGGCAACCGTAGCCGCAGGCATGGCGCTCTTTCAAGCATTTGGGCAGCTGGAGGGCAGCGTGCTCAAGGCGCGTTCCATGCGTAACATCAACAAGCTCGATTCTGGATTCTACCACAATGCAATGTCGACGTGATGAACTGGCAGGCGGTATCAGGGCTTTGGCTCGGGTCCATCTCGTTGCCAGATGACAACAATACAAAGACTGAATTTGACGTAAGCCGCCCCGCGATTGATCCTCAACAATCGAAACTCAGTCAGGATTACAGGG
>NZ_JHQS01000012.1 GCF_014843845.1 Mesorhizobium amorphae
CCTCGGAGGCCGCGCTGCCCTCGCTCATGGAGAAGATGGAGAAGGCCGGCGCCAAGCGTTCGGTCGTGGGTCTCGTCATCCCGGCCGGATATTCCTTCAATCTGGACGGTATCAATATCCACATGACGCTGGCGGCCCTCTTCATCGCCCAGGCGACGAACACAGATCTCTCGATCGGCGATCGGATCCTGCTGCTTCTTGTCGCCATGCTCCCTTCGAAAGGAGCAGCTCGCATTACCGCTGCAGGCTTCGTCACGTTGGCTGCAACGCTCTTTGTCATCCCGACCGCCCCGCTCGCCGGCATGACGCTGATCCTTGGCGTCGACCACTTCATGTCCGAATGCCGCACGCTGACAAATTTACTCGGCAACGCGGTGGCATCGCTCGTCGTCGCCCGCTGGGGGCCGAGCCGGATGAAGTCCGATCGGCAGAGGCCCTCGCGAGCAGAACCCTCGGCGCTTCGACGGTGGGGGATCAAGACGTCCGGCCCGGCGAAGGGCGGTCGCGGCCGGCCAGCTCGCGCGAGCGCCGCTCAGCCATTGGGGGCAGGGCGTGAAGCCCCCCTAGAGGAATTGCCAGCTGGCGTCGGGACCGAGAGAGCCCCGCAACTTTCCCGTACTCCGGGAAGTGCCGGGCAAGCGATCAAAAGCGATGACCGGGTTTACGCCAAAGGCACCGTTGCTGCCCTGCTGTTCACTGTTAATTGGAGACCGCCCCATGTCCAAGCCAACTCCCGGCCTTGTCATCACGATCGCTCTTCTAGCCCTCGCCCTGCTTTTTTTCGCGCTGGGGGCGATACATCATCCTGCAGTCATAGACTACCTGCAGCAGCTCGAAGACCGACGCCAGCTCGCGGCGGAATTGAAGATCCTGGCGCGGCGCGACGCACTCTTCAATGACCCCGCTGCGCCAACCGCTGGCAATCCGGAAGGCGACGTCGCTCTGGTCACCTTCTTTGACTACAACTGCCTGCCTTGCCGGAAGGCAGCCCTCAATATCCAGCAAGCCATCAGGGACGATCGGAGTCTGAAGCTTGTGTTCAAAGAGTTTCCGTTCCTGGGACCGACTTCCCAATTCGCCGCGGTGGCGGCGCTCGCCTCCCACAAACAGGGAAAATACGAGGCGTTCCACCGCGCCCTGATGGCTTTCCACGGCTTGGTCAACGAAAAGACCACCTTGACCATCGCAGCACATGTGGGCCTCGACGTTGAGCAGCTCGAGCGGGACATGGAAGACCCGGCCATCGCAGACGCCATTGCGCGCAATCGCGCGCTCGCCGGCGATCTGTACATCACCGGCACACCGGCGTTGGTGGTCGGCGACGAAGTTATCCCCGGCGTGGTCGAGGTTGCCAGGCTGCAACGCTACATCGCCGATGCGCGAGCAAAGGCTAACGGTCGGCTTTCCACATCTGCAAAATTGGCATTTTGACTGCATTGGCGCCGGTGCAATCTCACCTTGCGTGCTGCCTCTCGTGCTGGGCTATATCTCATATACGGTCGGCAACGCTATAGTCTGCGGACCATACCGTGCTGTTGGCAGCCGGCTTTCCATATCGGTTCGTGCAAGATAGAACTCTCGCCCGCGCTGCGCGGCCCGGTATTTCCTGAGGAACTACGGGGGTATCGCCGTATCGCCGGCGGTCGAAGAGGAGTTCGGCTACGTCGAGATGCAACTCCTTTCAATCCCCGATCTCTATGCCGGAAAAATTTGCGCCGCGCTCGACCGGCAACATCCGCGCGATCTCTTCGATGTCAAACTGCTGCTCGAGAACGATGGGCTCACCAAGGATTTGGTGAAGACCTTTCTTGTTTTATCTCATCAGCCATCACCGTACGATGGAAGAGCTCCTTCAGCCGACCCGCAAAGCCATTGCCGGCGTCTACGAAGGTAAGTTTTTGCGCATGTCGCAGATCGAAGTCACCCTCGATGGCTGGCCGTTCGTGAGCGGCTGATCACGGAGCTCAATCAGGCATTGACCGACGATCAGCGAAAATTCCTGCTCTCCTTCAAAGCGCGTCGTCCGCAATGGGAACTGCTCGGCATTGAAGGGGCCAATAAACTGCCCGCAGTCCGTTGGAAGCTGCACAATCTCGACCGCATGCCGGAAGAACGGCACCGCCGGGCTTATGAGAATTTGGAACGCGTGCTCGCCCAGAAGAGCAAATAAGCGACACTGTCCACGAATCCGGCCGCCTCCTATCACCGCCCCGACATCCGGATATCTTCAAGACGTGGATAGGGCCGCTCCCCCTGATGGATCATCTCCCGCAGATTCCCGTGTCAGTTCGAGACGAGTGATCTTCAGTAGTCCATCATTGGCTAGATAGACCGGAAGGATAACGGTGTTGTCGCTCTCGGTTACGACATCTTCGATTACGCGGATATATTTATCATGCTCGCCGGGAAGGAGATTGGCTTCTCGGTCCAAAGCTGCGATGGCTCCTGCAAGCCAGTCCGCTGCCCGGATATACTGGTCGAACCACATGACTGATGGATCAGCCGCCCAGCCAGCGTTTGCTAATCGTCGCCCGTCTGCTTTCTCGGCGCGGCATCCCGTGAATTCGATCGCGGTGGCAAGTAGGAAACGATAATTTATCTTCTGGTCGAATCATGACTACGAGCGAGAGATACAGATTGCAGACACCGGCAATCCCCCAAACCGCATTTTGTACCAGATACGATCTAACAACAGCTCGCGATTTCTTGCTCAGGCACGCAATCATGAACGCTGGTTATGCGCGCTGTCGGGGTTCTGGGGCAGAATTGGAAGCGTTTTCGTCGACAATGCAGACGCTTTTCTCGTCAAGAGATATATCCAGCCAGGGTAGTACTTCAGAATTGCGTCTCCACGGGTTGCCGAGCCGCCTGTCGGCTTTCCATCGAGGAGCAATCCTACATTGACATATTCGCAGATCGCTCGCTGGGTTACCCGCTCTGCCAACCGCGCAAGTAGACGCTTCAGATGCCGCCTATGCAAAGGTATTTCATTTCGAGGTAATCCTCGAGGCCATGGCGGGAACCCTCCCGCCCTATGCCGGACTGCTTCATCCCGCCGAAGGGTGCCGCTTCCGAGGACATGCGTCCGGTGTTGATGCCCACCATTCCATATTCCAAGGCCTCGGCTACACGCCAGACACGCTTCAGGTTTGACGCATAAAAATAGGCAGCGAGGCCATAAATCGTGTCATTGGCCTCACGCACGACCTGATCCGCATCTTCGAAACGAATGATCGGGGCCAAGGGCCCAAATGTCTCCTCTTGCGCCACTGTCATTTCGCTGGACACCTCGGTGATGACCGTCGGTTGGAAAAAAGTGCCTTGCTTGCCGATGCGTTTGGCCCCACATCGAATTGTGCCGCCTTTGGAGACGGCATCGGCGATATGGGATTCGATCTTGGCCAGAGCATGCCTGTCGATCAAGGGTCCGATGTCCGCTCCGGGAGCGAAGCCGTCACCAACCGATAGGTTGCGGACTTTCTCCACGAATTTCTCGACGAACTCATCGTGAACGCTCGACTGGACGTAAATGCGGTTCGCCGAAACGCAGGTCTGGCCGGCATTGCGGAACTTCGCCTGGATCGCACCGTCAACCGCAGCATCGATATCGGCATCGTCGAAGGCGATAAAAGGTGCATTGCCACCCAGCTCGAGGCTGACCTTCTTGATCTGGTCCGAGCATTGGCGCATCAGCAGCCGGCCAACCTCGGTCGAGCCGGTGAAGCTGATCTTGCGGACCTTGGGATTGGTGCAGAGTTCGCAACCGACCGCATCGCCTTCGGACGCATAGATCAGGTTGACGACGCCTTCGGGAAAGCCTGCCTGATGCGCAAGGGCGAACATTGCGCCAGCCACGAGCGGCGTCTGTTCAGCGGGCTTGAGGATGATCGTGCAGCCCGCCGCTAAGGCCGGCGAGATTTTGCGCGCCACCATCGAGGCTGGGAAATTCCACGGCGTGATCGTCCCGACGACGCCGATTGGTTGCTTGATCACCAGCATCCGACGGTCCGTTGATGGTGCGGAGATCGTTTCGCCATAGATGCGATTGGCCTCTTCGGCGTACCATTGTAGATACGCCGCCGCGTGCGATATCTCCGACCTGGCTTCCGCAAGCGGCTTGCCCATCTCCGCGGTGAGAATCGCGGCGAGATCGTCGGCGTGGTCGATGATCAACTGATGCCATCGCCACAGAACATCGCTGCGCTCACGTGCAGTCAACGCGGCCCATCCAGGCTGCGCGACATAGGCCTTGTCGATCGCAGCGCGCGTCTCCTCCACGCCCATGTCAGGAAGCTCTGCCAGCACTTCGCCCGTCGACGGGTTGAGGACCTCGAACGTCCGCTCGCTGAGCCGCGTGCCAAGCGCCGGCAGGCGATCAATCGGTCCAAACAGGTCCGGGGATCTCAGGTGTCGGATCATCGGGAGGCACAGGGGCAATAGCGGATTCCTCCCCAACGCAGCGGGTATATATGTCAGCAGTGTGCTTGTGTATTCCGCGACGTCCGGGTTCCTTATAGGGCCTCGGCCAGACAGCTGGTAGGCCACCGTCCCCAAACTGGAATGGGAGGCCACTTTGAATTCTCAAGAAGACGGCTCGCGGTTCTTATTAGCCGAAAATCATCGACACGAACCGGCAGACCGCATGGGGGCCCTGGCACTCGGCCAAAGGCCAAAATCCGGCTTCGCATGAGGTAGGCACCCCTGACAAAGCTGTCGATACCCGAAAATTCTGACCCGCCAACCTCATAAGAAAAACCCCGCCGAAAATCGACGGGGTTGTCAGTGGTCTGGGGTAAAAGGCCTGTCTGCTCACCAACCGGACCTCTCCCCGTGAAAAAGCCTCACAAGGAGAGAAGGGAGATGGCTCGGGTCCTGTACTCATCCTTTGCCCGCGAGCGGCGGGCCGATCACCATAGTGGCGGGATCGGCGGAAAGCAGCTTCTTCGCCACTGCCTTGACCTCTTCGAGCGTCACCTGATCGATGAGGGCGGCGCGGCGCTCGATGTGGTCGATGCCGCGATGGTCGAGCTGCAACCCGACGAGTGTGGCTGCAATCGAGCTGGATGAATCCAGATGGTTGATCGCAAAGGCGCCGATCAGATGTTTCTTGCTCGCCTCGAGTTCGGCCTCCGTGGGCCCCTGCTGTGCCATCTGCTTCACCACCTGATGCACGATGCTCAGTGTCTCGACGACGCGGTCCGAGCGTGTCGCCGTCGTAACCAGCAGTTCATGAGAATGCTCGTAACCGGTCAGATAAGAACCGACGCCATAGGCAAGGCCGCGCTTTTCCCGCACCTCCTCCCACAGGCGCGACGTGAAGGGCGAGCCGCCCAGGATATCGTTCATCAGCAGCGCGGCGAAGAAATCCGGCTCGCTGCGTCCGACGCCAGGAAAAGCCAATTGCAGCGAGGTCTGCGGAAGCTCGTAGTTCACCTCCACCTGCTGTCCGAGTTTTGCGGCGACATCGGCAACGGGGGAGAGCGTCTGCTTCTCGTGCAAATCGCCGAACAGCTGGTCGAGCTTTTCACTCAGGCTCGTCGCGTCAATGTCGCCGACAACGGCAACATGGAGCCCGTCGCGAGCGAAAATGGCCTTGTGGAAGGCGCCGAGATCGGCCGGCGTGATGCCGGCGAGGCTCACTTTGGTACCTTCGTCCGGCCTCGAATAGGGATGCGTGCCATAGATCGCGCGCAGCCATTTGCGCTGAGCGATCGCCTCGGGGTCGCGCTCATTGGCGATGATGCCGGAGAGGAGCTGGGCACGGATGCGGTCGACCGGCTCCTGGTCGAAGCGCGGCCTGTTGATCGCGAGCCTGAGCAGATCGAAAGCGGCGTCCTGTTGTTCCGAAAGCATGCGCATCGAGCCATGGATGCCGTCGCGTTGCGCGTCGAAGCTCATCTCGGCGCCGGCATCGTCGAACTTCACTTGAAAGGCCTCGCTGTCGAGATCGCCGGCACCCTCGTCGAACAGGCCGGTCATCAGATGAATGAGCCCCTCCTTGCCGACCGGGTCCTGGGTGGTGCCGCCCTTGAAGACGAAGCGGACCGAGATGATCGGCACCGTATGGTCCTCCACCAGCCAGGCGGTGATGCCCTTTTGCGATTTCACCTCTTGGATGTTCATAGCCGCATGGGCGGCGAGCGCCGGCAGGATGAGGAAAAGGACGGCGAGGAGGAGGATGGCCAGCGGGGTGGCGAGGCGCGCGACGCTGCCTTCTGCCGCTGAAAGCGGAAAAGGCAGGGCTTGTGCAAAGGCGGCACGGTGTTGGTTCATCGTCACATCAATTCTCCGTCTTGGGCAAGAGATAGCCGGTAGTCGAATGGTCGGACACGAGATAGCGGGCGGCAACCGCTTTGATCTGATCGGGGGTGACCTTGCGGATGCGGTCCGGCCATTCCTCGACATCTTTTACGGTGCCGCCGGTGGCAAGCGTCGAGCCATACATGTCGGCGAGATAGTCCTGTTCGTCTTGGGCGAAGATCAACGTGCGGACATAGCGGTCTTTGGCCTTGTCCAGCTCCTCGCTGGTGACACCATCCTTGGCGATGCGGGCGACTTCGGCATCGGCCGCGGCTTTTAGGTCGGCAAGGCTTGCACCGCCGCGCGGCGAGCCGTGGACGGTGAACTGGGTGTCATCCAGCATGTCGCCCTGAAACGAGGCGCTGGCCTCGGTGGCTATTCCCTGTTTCACCACCAACTGCTGATAGAGCCGGCTGCGGGTGCCGCCGCCGAGGATCTCGGCCAGCAGGTCGAGCGCCTCGGCCTCGCCATGCTCGGCTGTCCGATAAGACGGCACCACCCAACGCGTCGAAAAGCTCGGCAGCGACACGCGCGCGTCACTGCGCGTCACCGTGCGCTTAGTGTTCTGCTCCGGCTCGACCGGCCGGACTCGCGGCAGCAGCTCGGGTCCGCGCGGAAGCTTGCCATAGGTCTTCTCGGCCAGCGCCTTCACAGTCTCCGGCTCGACATCGCCCGCCACCACCAGCACGGCGTTGTTGGGGTTATAATATTTGTTGTAGAAGGCGATGGCGTCGGCGCGGTTCAGCTGCTCCATCTCCTGCATCCAGCCGATGATCGGGATGCGATAGGGGTGGTTCTGCCATAACGTCGCGTCGACCTCCCCTTCCAGCACTGCCTGCGGATTGTTGTCGATGCTCGATCGGCGCTCCTCCAGGATCACGTCGCGCTCGGTCTTGATATCATCGTCGGTGAGGCTGAGGTTGCGCATACGGTCGGCCTCGAAGCCCATCATCTGCTCCAACGCCGAGGGCGCCACTCTCTGGTAGAAGGCAGTAAAGTCGTAAAAGGTGAAGGCATTGTGCGAGCCGCCGATCTCGGCCACCGCGCGGTTCAGCTCGCCGGCGGCGTGATTGGCCGTGGCCTTGAACATCAAATGCTCGAAGAAATGCGCGATGCCGGATTTCCCGATTGGCTCATCGGCGCTGCCGGCCTTGTACCACACCATATGGGTAACGATCGGCGCGCGGTGATCGGGGACGACGACCACCTCCATGCCGTTGTTGAGCAGGAAATCCGCCACTTTGCCGTCGTCGGTGGCGGCCAGAACCGGAGCTGTCGTCGCGAAGACCAAGGCGGTCGCAATGAATGCCCTGCGCAGCCATCGAGACGAAAGTTTGGTGGATGGCTCCGGTCGTGGTGGCCGGACGATCGGCAAGGCTCGAGGCGAAGTAATTTGTTCCTCATTTTGAAGGCGCTGCGACCCCGTCTCCCCCTGTGGGAGAAAGTAGACCGGTAGGCAGCGCCGATCCACCCGAGCCGTCTGCATGTTGCAAGGCCTTGCTCGATCCTCATCTTTGGATGCGTCCGAGAGACGTGCGGCGTTATTTTTTGGTGAGGTGATCATTGGGACGGCTTCTCCTTGGTCCGTGACGCGTTTGCGGATGACCGTGCACGTGCCGTGCCAAATGAGAAAACCGCTTCGGCAATGTGATTAATCGGACTCTGCTATTGTTGCGTATCCGACATTGTCGGACATCCGACAGCGCCGAACGCGAAGCGCTTGCGGCTTGGGACGATATCTTGTTCGTGCGGAAGACGCTTGAGCGTGCTGCCGCGGAGGGGATAGGAAGCTTCTCGAATTGGCCGCGGCACTGAGAGGGTTGGAATGGAGACGATGGTGGTCGCCGCAGAACGCTATCCTCGACAGGCCAGGCCAGGGTCGACGCTGAACGAGCAGCAGAGTCAGGAGCGTGGCCGGTAGGAAAGAGCTGGCCGCCAGGCTATCCGCAGCGGAGGTGGCGGAGAGGCGAGGGGAGCTTGGCAGCCGACGTCAAGGGAGGCCGTTCAACGGCACCTGGCTAGAGCGTGGCATCGCCGGCTCTGGCCTCGGCAGCGCGCTTGATCAGTTGTCAGCGTTGTCCAAAACTATCCGGGATCGCGAGGCAATGTGCGTACACCTCCCGACAAAATCGCGGGGCTGCTAGACGCTGCGCCGTGCACCCAAGTCGACAGAGAGCGCTTAGCCGTTTTGAAAAACCAACAAAACAAGGCAGCGACGGAGGTGCTCTTGGCGTGTTTCATATCGGCGTGCCTTCTTCAATGTCCGGAGCGGACCACGAAACCGCAATCGCCATCCTCAGGACGCTGAGACATTGCGGCTAATGACATGATCATATATCGGCGGATGCGAGGACGAAGGCCTTGCGCGGCGCTGATCCCGCCGGGCGACCGCAGCTGCAGCTGGTCGAGATTTGGTAAAAAGGATCGACGGTCGAACGGCGATTGGTGGGCGGCATGAGCAGCCCTAGATATTAGGCTGCGCGTCCAGAATCTAAATTCGCGACAGAATCACAGGCGACAGCCTCCGAACCTTTCGCCAAGGCCGGGTTCGGATAGCACCGCCACAGCCGCATTCACCTTGAATCGCAAGTTCACCTGGGGCCGTAAAGGAACGCCGTCATCGCGCGAGGCGCCGTTCTTCAATTGCTGCCTCTTTGCTGGCTTGATCGCGCATCGCGCTCTTTCAGAATAGAGTGCTGGATCTTGCCCAACGCCGTTCGCGGCAATTCTTTGGTGAAAATAAACTCGCGCGGGACTTTGAAACGGGCGACCTGGGACTGCACATGGGCAGCCAATGCTTCTGCTTCGATCCGAGCCCCCGCCCGCCTGATCACGTAGGCGACCGGCACTTCATCCCAGCGCGGATCCGGCCGGCCGACGACAGCGCATTCTGCGACATCGGGGTGGTCGTTAAGCACACGCTCGACTTCCGCCGGATAGATGTTTTCGCCGCCGGAAATGATCAGGTTCTTTTTGCGATCACGGACCCAAAAATAACCGTCGGCATCGCGGTGACCCAGATCGCCACTGCGATACCAGCCGTCACGCAGCGCCTCTCGGGTCGCTTGTTGATCGCGCCAATATTCATAGAGGACGTTGGGGCCCCGCACCGCGATTTCGCCCGGTACGCCTGGCGGCAACTCCTTGCCAGCGTCGTCGATAATCATGGCTTCGCAGCATAGTCCCGGTAGGCCAGTCGACCCCTCGCGCGAAAGATCACCGCCGAGCCTCGTATAGATGGCGAGGGGACAAGTTTCCGTGGAACCGTAGACCTGCAGTACCGGTACCCCACGAGCAGTAACGCGCTCGATCAAATGTTGAGCTACAATTGTCGAGCCGGTCGAAACAGCTTTTAAGGACGATAGATCGGTTGTCGTCCATTCGGTGTGGTCGGCCAACGCTTGAATGGTCGTCGGTACCAATGCCGTAAGCGTTGGCCGATCGCGCTCGAAGGCAGTAAGTGTCGCGTCTGGCGCAAACCGGGAATGGATCGTGACCGTCGCACCATGATGCAATGCCGGAGTGGTCTGAATGTTGAGCCCGCCGACGTGAAAGAATGGCAATACCGACAGCACATGATCCTCAGAAGTCAGGGCATGCATGTGCTGACTCATCACCCCATTCCAGAGCAATGCTTCTTGGCGCAGGACCGCGCCTTTCGGCCGTCCGGTAGTGCCAGAAGTGTAGATGATCAAAAGCGGACAGCTCAAGTCGGCATCTGGGTTGCGGCCATCGCCATTGCCTTGGTCCAACAGGTCGCCCCATGTACTCCCGCGAGGGGGAGCGAAGTCGAAACCGACGACGAAGATGTCGGGCGCCCTGTGTGCCAGAGGCGGCAGCAGTGCCGCAAAGGCCTGCTCAACCACTACCACCTTTGCATCGGCGTTGCACAAGATGAAGAGCTGCTCAGCCACGGAGAGGCGCCAGTTCAAAGGCACCAAAATCGCGCCAATACGCGCACAGGCATAGAGGAGGACCAGGTAATCAGGTCGGTTTAGGCTGAGGATAGCCACGCGGTCGCCTTTATTGACTCCGAGCCCGGTGCTCAGGGCGCGAGCTGTTTGCTCAATGCGTTGGCCTAAGGCGGCGTAGCTCAAGCTCTCGCCCTCGAACCGGATTGCCGGCTTGTCGGGAGCAAACGCCGCGTTGCGGTCTATCAGCGTGCAGAGATCCATCGTCAGCCATCCTTTTGTCCGGGCCCCTAGAGAGCCTCTCTCCCGACGTGGACAACGCCATTTCGGGGCTCGATTACCTCGTCTGCCTTTAACGCCGCAGTCTCGTCGCAATTACTCTCGCGGTTGGTGGAAAGGTTGAGGCATCGCAGGCGTTTCATATCATCGGCTATTCAGCCAAGACTGATCAGCGGCTACGTGTCATCACATATCGCCCCTCCCGCAAACGACCCTGCTCGACCGATGCGCCTGGTCGAGATCACTGCCAGTGCGGTCCCGGTGTCCGCGAGCGGCCGCGATAGGCCTAATGTGCATTTTGACAGATCGGAACACTACATTCTGAAGACGCCGTAACGCGGCGTTTCGATGGGAGCATTGAGCGAAGCACTCACGGCTATGGCGAGCGCGTTTCTGGTATCGGCGGGATCAAGAATCCCGTCGTCCCAGATCTCAGAGGTTGCGTAGTATGCGCTTGACCGCTCCCTGTATTCTTCTGAAATCGACTCTCGAATAGCCTCGAACTCCTGCTCCGACAGCTGCCTACCGTCGACGGCCAGTTGCTTTGCCTTGATATCCGTCAGGACTCGCGTCGCTTGATCGATACCTATGGCTGAAATCTGAGCCTGCGGCCAGGTGAACAGAAAACGCGGGTCGAAGGCTCGCCCTGCCATGGCGAATGCTCCTGCTCCGTGAGAATGGCTACAAATGACCGTGAATTTAGGCACCGACGCCCCCGAAAGGGCCATGATGAGCTTTGCGCCATTCTTCGTGATGCCACCTTGCTCATAGTCGCGTCCGACCATGAAGCCGGTGATATTTTGCAGGAATAACAGGGGCGTCCGATTCATGTCGCACAATTGGATGAAGTGTGCGCCCTTCAGCGCACTGTCGCCGAAGAGCACGCCATTGTTCGCAAGAACACCGATTTGATATCCATGAAGGCGCGCGAAACCGCACACCAGAGATCGGCCGTAGCGTGGCTGGTATTCGTGGAACCGGCTGCCATCGACTAAGCGGGCGATAATCTCCCGCATTTCAAAGTGCGCTCGAGGATCCTTTGGAATTATGCCGTACAATTCAGACGCAGGATATGCAGGCGGTTCGGGAGCGACTCGATCGATCGGGGCTTTCTCGATACGGTTGAAACGGGCAACGATGTCGCGGGCGATGGCGATCGCGTGCATCTCTGAGTTTGCGAGATAGTCAGCCGTTCCCGATACGCTGGTATGCATGTCAGCACCGCCGAGCTCTTCGACAGACACGTGCTGGCCGGTCGCAACTTTCACGACCGATGGGCCGCCGAGAAATATCGCTCCGCTTCCCTGCACGATAATGTTGTATTCGCTTAGCGCAGGGACGTAGGCCCCTCCCGCAATGCAATGGCCCATCACGACGGCGACCTGCGGCACGCCCATCTTCGAGAGAATGGATTGGTTGTGGAAGATTCTGCCCGCGTGGTGGCGATCGGCGAAGAACTCCGCCTGCAAAGGCAGGAATCCTCCACCACAGTCGCAAAGATGAACAACGGGCAGACGATTTTCGATTGCTATATCCAAAGACCGTACGATTTTCTTGACCGACAGCGGATACCATGCGCCACCCTTCACGCTCGCGTCATCCGCGTGAACAATCACCTCGCGACCCGCTACGATACCGATGCCGACGACCTGCGCTGCGCCAGGCACCTCGCCGTCATAAGCCTTGTTCGCAGCCAGTGTGGAAAGTTCGAGGAACGGAGTTTCCGGATCGAGCAATGCCTCGACCCGTTCACGAACAAAAAGCTTGTTCTGTCGCCGTAGGCGCTCACGATCCCGCTCTGGACGGTTGAAGCGCACGGCACGCTGGTGCTCCTTTAATTCGGCTGCAAGCCGTCTGTTGTGGAGCTCATTGAGACGAAATTCCTGCGATTTGACGTCGACTAGAGAAGTGATCCGCTGCATCTCAATGCCCTTCCGCTGAGAGCGTAACCAGCACTGCGTCTTGCTCGAAGCTCTCGCCTTCTTTGAAGTGTACTCGGTCGACCACGCCGTCCTGTGACGAGCGTATGACGGTTTCCAGCTTCATGCTCTCGATCACCATCAGCGCCGTGCCTGCGGCAATCGCTTCACCAGGCAAAACACTTGTTGCAACGACGACGCCCGGCATCGGCGCGCGTGCGACGAGCTGACCTGCGTCCTGTTCCGCGAGAGCAAGCGTTGACAATGGGTCTCGGTAGCGCAACACACGCGTCCTGCCCCGAATATGCAGGTGAATGGTGTCACCATCGATGGCGAACCTGACCGGCTCTCTTGCGCCGGCAATGGTAAGGATGCCGCGTCCATCGCCTTGAGGGCAGAAATCGATCGGGGCCGTCACCTCGTCGCCCAAGTGAAGGCGATAGCCCTGCTTACAGGGTGAAAGCCATAACTGACAATCTACGCCTTCCAGCTCCAAGAAGTGGTTCACGTCAGTTTCTCCAACTGCCCAGGGACGCGTGAAGCTCAGGCACGGCATCTGCCGAATCGCGGATTGGTCGCGTTAGGAGGGCGGCGGCTGCCAGGAACGCCGACAAGTCGGACCCAAATTCGCCTGCGGCACGGTGCGGATTTTCGTCGAGATATCCAGTATGGACTTGCCCGATTAGAAACTGTTCGTCCGCGAGGACGCGCGCGAGGAAACTCGCGTTTGTTTCGCAGCCGAGGAGTACCAGCTCCTGCATCGCGCGTTCAGCTTTGAGTGCAGCTTCAGTGCGCGTGGGCGAATGCACGATGACCTTTGCCAACATGGAATCGAAGGCTGTCGTAATCTGCTGACCTTGCAAGATGCCACTGTCGATCCGTACGCCTGCACCGACCGGATAGTCGAGGACCAATATCTTGCCGGTCGTAGGAGCAAAGTCGCGTGCGGGAGCTTCAGCATATACCCGGGCCTCGATTGCGTGTCCTGCCAAGACGATATCAGGTTGTGAAAGTCTAAGTTCGTGGCCCCCCGTGACATGGATCTGTTCGGCAACAAGATCGATGCCAGTGATCATTTCGGTGACGGGATGCTCCACTTGCAGACGCGTATTCATCTCGAGGAAATAGAACTCGCTCCCGTCGAAGATGAATTCCACAGTCCCTGCATTTCGATAGTTGGCGGCTCGAGCGATGTCGACGGCAGTTTCACAGATTTTCTTGCGCAACTCCGGGGAGAGCGCTGGCGAGGGCGCCTCCTCAATGACCTTCTGGAACCTGCGCTGCACCGAGCATTCCCGCTCGAACAAATGAATGACATTTCCGAAGGAGTCGCTAAGCACCTGCACTTCGATATGCCGCGGCTTTTCGATATATCGTTCGATGTAAAGCCGAGCATCTGCGAAGTACCGCTGCGCCTCACTGCGTGCCTGCACAATAGTGTGTTCCAGTGCATCGAGGTCGCGCACGATCCGCATGCCCTTGCCGCCGCCGCCGGCGGATGGTTTCACCAGCAAAGGCGCTCCAATGGACCGTGCGCGCGAAATGAACGTTGCTGGATCATCCTCCTCGATCGCCGAAGGCGCGACGGGAAATCCATTCCGCTGAACGAACTTGCGGGCCCGGATCTTGTCACCCATCAATCCGATATTTTCAGGAGTAGGTCCGATGAACATGATGCCGGCCTCCAACACCTTGCGAGCAAACTCTGCATTCTCCGACAGAAATCCATAGCCCGGGTGAATTGCCCCGGCGTTCACCTCGTGGGCGGCAGCGATGATTTGAGCGGTATCGAGATAGGCCGCGACTGGTGTGCGACCGCTTATGGGAATCGCCACGTCGGCCATTGACACGGCTGGCGTGTCCGCATCGACCTCGTGGTAGACAATTGCAGAGCGCAGCTCCAGCTCGCGCAGCGTCTTTATGATTCGTATGGCGATCTCGCCTCTATTAGCGATCAGAACTGTATCAAAGGGTAATTTTCGCATTATCCCATTTTTCCAGGAACAGAGCTGGGGTAGTATTGTGGTTATTCGCAGTTTAGGTGGCGGCCTACCTCAAGCTGTTGGGCCAATCATCCAAGATAGATACTGCCATTCGAGAGCCGAAATCGCACGTTGTTTGCATAGCCATTTTCGGCAACGGAAATGGACTTCGCTAATTATAGCCTGGCGCAGCTAGGATCTGGCGCAGCCCCGATTGAAGGCAGAACATCTAATTGCTTCGCCATCTGCGAAAGTGCCGAAAGCACACTTTACAGTTTGCAGTTTGGATCAGAAATTCTTCTTCTCCGTTCAGTCGTCGGGACAAGCAGAAACCGTGACAATTTCCGCCGATCGGGTTCTTCGGTGCTGGGCGGTTAAGTGGGCGACAAAGAGGGGCCTTGCGTGGGCGCCTCGCCGAGTGCGCTATTTGAACGTTTCCTTTTCCGATCGGGGCTGCGATGCTGGAAAGGTGAGCAGTTGCAGCCGCCGCTGGCTGAGGAGGCGACGGAGTTTTGCACACGCCATGCAGGCAGTTTTGCGTGCTGGTTAGCCGACGAGCAGATCGATACCTTCTAACCGGGACCGGCTCTAAGCTCAAGGCTATGATGCCAACAACAGCCTGACCTTGGTCAATTTCATGTGTGCCAACCGCGCCGGATAGTGGAACATCTCTTGGGTGCTTTCTATAACAAACACCAGGGTCATCAAATCAAGCAGGAAGTCGTCGATCGCTTGGGCGATTGTTTGTGACTTATCGTCGAACTGATCCGCGCGCCTATATCGATCGCGTCCGCGCTGGCCGCATCGATTAACGCCTCGATCCTTTCGAAACGATCCAATTCCGAACTCCTTCAAGCCTCGCCAAGGCTATGCACTAGGTGGCGAAGTGAACCACCGGCCGTTGATCCAGCGGCGCGAGCCACCATCAGCAGATCGAGCCGGGTCGTGCAATTTTTCGTTTTTGCTTTGCCTAAAGTCTCGGTTATGAATCGGACTGGCCCGATGGCCTGCCAACGTTGCAATTGTTACAAAGGAATACGCATATGGCGACCGGAACAGTGAAGTGGTTTAACAGCAGCAAGGGATTTGGATTTATCCAGCCCGACAATGGCGGTCAGGATGTTTTCGTCCACATTTCCGCTGTCGAACGCGCCGGTCTTTCGACCCTCAATGAAGGTCAGAAGATCAACTATGAGATCGAACAGGACCGCCGCACTGGCAAGTCATCCGCTGGCAGCCTCAGCAAAGCTGGCTGATTTTCGGCTGCGTCCCGCAAGAGCCGGAAGCACGCGGCACGTCCCGGATGGGCTGACCCGCTCGACAAGAGTGGGCGAGAACATGGCTGGACCGGAGAATTCGGTAGATTGCTGCAAGCCGTCGCGAATTCCTGAAAGCAGGCTGTCTGCAAAGACAAGGCGGGGTTGCTCCCCGCCCTTTGATATTCCGCGCAGATCATGCCAATGGCAGCAACGCACTCCAAAACGAATCTCGGTTGCCGAAATCAAGCCTCGACCTTCTTGCGGGTCCGCTTCGCCGGCGCCGGCGTTTCCGGCTCCTTCGGTTTGCGGCCGAGCCCCATCGTCTTGGCCATCGCCGAGCGCGCCGCGGCGTAATTCGGCGCGACCATGGGATAATCCGCCGGCAGGCCCCATTTGGCGCGATACTCATCCGGCGTCAGCCCATGGTGAGTCGACAGATGGCGCTTTAGCGATTTGAATTTCTTCCCGTCCTCAAGGGAGATGATGTAATCCGGTGTCACCGACTTCTTGATCGGGACTGCAGGCTTGACGACCAGCGGCTCTTCTGCGGAGACGCTTCCGGCTGTGCCTTTCAAGGCCGCATGCACTTGGCCGATCAGAGCAGGGAGGTCCGCCACCGGAACCGGATTGTTGGAGACATAGGCTGAGACCACATCGGCGGTGAGCTCGATGAGGGTGTCGATGTTGTTGTCGGCTTCTTCTGTCATGAAACTCTCCGGACGGCTTGAAACATAGTCGGCGAAGCGTCGCTTCATAGTGAGGGTTGCCGCTGAACGCAACAATTGTCTCGACAAGATCATTGCGATGCTCATCCAGCATCGAGTGTCTACAGCGCCGCATCCCACCGTCATGCACGTCGATCCGCTCGATGTTGGCTGTCCCGTAACTGGGTCGGAGTTTGCTTTGATTCTCGATCCCCTCCGTTTGAATTTTGCAAAATGAAAAAGCCGAAGGTGTTTCGCGCCGCTGAAGGCTTCGTAAGTCATCGGATACACGGCTTCGACCTTCATGGTCTCCATGATGCTTTCCGTCTTGACATTGTCATGGTGATCGTCGCCACGCCCCGAGGAACCAACCAGGCCGTCAGCGCGAACAAATTGCGATGGCGCCTGCCACGTGTTGGGATCGACGGTCGGAGCGATGGACACAGCCTGGTGGCGGCTTGCGTCATTCGATCGCAGGCCAGATCGAATTCTGGCCGTCCGTCAGGCCCGGTCCTCTCCCGCCGTTGATCTAGCGCAGGGCATTCACGAACCGCATATCCCACAATGGCTTCCGTGCACAACACTCGGAGATCATTCATGAAAATGCTATTTACTACGATAGCTGTCGCCTTGCCGACAGCCACCGCCTTTGCTGCGGAACCGATCGCCGCTGACATCAGAGCAACGGCACTGGCCACTTTCAAGGCTTTGCCATCCACGCCGGCAGTCGCCAACAACCCGATCACACCGGAAAAGATCGCCCTCGGCAAGGCACTGTTCTTCGATCCGCGCGTCTCGGCGTCAGGCGTTTTGTCGTGCAACTCGTGCCACAACTTGGCCACCGGGGGCGACGACAATCTTGAAACCTCGATCGGCCATGGTTGGCAGAAAGGACCCCGCAACGCGCCGACGGTCCTGAACGCTGTCTTCAACATCGCGCAGTTCTGGGATGGTCGCGCCGAAGACCTGAAGGCTCAGGCCAAGGGACCGATCCAAGCCGGTATCGAAATGGCCAACACACCAGGTCAAGTGATCGCGACGCTCAAGTCGATGCCGCAATATGTCGATTGGTTCAATGCAGCTTTCACAGGTGAGGCCGATCGCGTCACCTTCGACAACTTGGCCAAGGCAGTTGAAGCCTTTGAGGCGACATTGGTCACGCCGGCCGCCTTCGACGCCTTCCTCAATGGCGATGACGCCGCCATGACTTCCGAACAGAAACAGGGCCTGGCGCTTTTCATTGAGAAAGGGTGCTCGTCCTGCCATGCCGGTGTCAACGTTGGTGGGCAGGACTTTTACCAATTCGGCCTTATGGAAAAGCCCAGCGCCGAGGTCCTGCCGGAAAAAGACAAGGGCCGCTTTGCCGTCACCAATAAAGCTGATGATTCCTATGTTTTTCGCGTGGCGCCGCTGCGCAACGTGGCGCTCACCGCGCCATACTTTCATTCGGGCAAGGTTTGGGATCTGAAACAGGCCGTGGCCATCATGGGGACTACCCAGCTCGGCGAAGAATTGAAGGCCGAAGAAGTCGACCTGCTCGTTGCCTTCCTTAACTCGCTGACCGGAAAGGTACCCGAAGTCGTCTTGCCTATCTTACCCGCCGAAACGGCGACAACGCCTCGACCTGCATCGCAGATCCTAGGAAAATAAATGGCCGGAGCTGACTACGGAAAGTCGCAATCAAGAATGATTGCGACCATTGCTGGGAAGAGACGATCGCGACCTCTTTGAGAAGGCAATGCTTCGCATGAGCCCAAAGTGCAGACAATGCTTCCGCCGCCAACTCGTTGCGATCGCATCGTCATAGGTATCTGGCGCGAGTCAGGCCAAAGAGGTTCGAAAAGTTGGAGGATTGGCGCAGATACGACAACAGGAGCACCATATGGGGCGATAGGACACAGGGCCCCGATCCCCGGTCTCAGCTCTCTTGACTAATTGGCGGCGATGTACAGGAATTTTCCGAGATCTTAGTCTCAAACTGGACAAAGGCCTGCTACGGCTGAGGGAGGGAGGAACGCTTGGACGAGCACGATCCGAAGGAAGAGCTGATCGAGACGATTTTCCGCAACGGCACAATCACGGTCGTGGGCATCCTGCTTGCCTTTTCGCTCGGCTTCGTCACGCATTGGGCGGCGAACCCGGTGCCGTGGCGGTTCTACGACCTGTTCGCCGTGGTGCCGATCCTGGTCGGCATCGCCCTGCAGATGCGGGCGCTGTCCATGCTGCTCGAGATGAGTTCGCTGCGCCGACCCATCTATGAACGCGCGAACCGCATCTTCATGGCCGGGCTCATCCTGACCGCCTGCGGCGTCGGACTGGCAATCTTGCTCGACGTCTTCGCGGTGGCGGCAAAGGGAACGCTGCCCGGTACTTAGGCCTGTCACTGCGCTTTGGCGCTGCCGCTCATCGCTGTCAGTCGATTATTGCATCCGCCGCAGGTCCGGCATCTTGGCAGTGTCGCACCATTTGGCGCCCTTACTGCTGCATTGGCTTCGCCGGGCGCCGGCACCACTTGATCGTAGGCGCGCAGCGACATATCGCAATAGACCAGCAGTGGCGAGGCGAGGCCGAAGGGGCAAACGCCTCCAACCGGGTGGCCGCTGATTTCCACCACCTGCTCGGCGTCCAGCATGCTTGGCTTGCCGCCGAACGCATCACGCGATTTGCGGTTGTCGATGCGCGCGTCAAGCCGCCGACGGCGACGCCGATGCGACTAGACTTAAATTAGCGGATGTTAAATTTAGAGCGTTTCGGCTTGCCGGAAATTAGGGTCTCGGTGGCATAGGCGCGCATGGTTTTCGGGTGTTGGCAGGAAGACCGATGCGCGGGCGTGGATGGATCAGAGCGTTGCGTCAGGACGAGGCTCGGCAGGTGCGTGCGCGCATATAACTGGAGCGCGACCTCATGGGGACCATACCAATGGGGCGCCATCGACGTTTCGAAGCCGGACATGAACTTCGCAATGCGAAGTTCCACCTGGAGCGTTTCGAGGAATGCATCGTCTAAATACCGGAGAAATGTAAGCGTTAGCGAAGCTTGGTCCCTCTCAATCCTTGCCGCGCTGTCGGCTGGTCGGCGCCGAACATATGACGCGTGTATCCTCGGGAAGAGCCGCTCGCGGGAAATCCGCCTGCGCGGATGGGTGAGCTACTCGACCACGATCCGACGAAATGTCGCGCTCTACAACACGCCGTTGATATCTCGGCGACGATGCCGGGTCAAAGAGCGGGAACTAAGCCACTTCGGAACGGCCAGACTGGTGACCTCTCTCCAACTAAGTTCAAGCGGCGGCTTGAAGACCAAGAGTTGTCGTTTCTTTTTTCGGGATTTGCCCGAAAAATCTTTAGCACAGACCTGAGTATTGTGGTCCCCCTGTCGTATTTCCAGTGGGTGTTGCACGGTAGAGTGACAGCGCTTCGCCGTGTGCGTGGCGGGAAGCGCAGGAGGCCACGGCAAAGGCTGAAACACGGTAAGGCGGCGCAGACCGTCACACTTTCAAAAAAGACCATTCTCCAAAGGGGATCGTCATCATCGATCGGGCGGTCGGGAAGCTCGGCCGGGCTGAAGGAGAACGATGGCATGATGCGGCCAGGAGATGGATGGCGTGATCCACGCCAGGCACCTGCACGGATCACCTCCCCAAAATGGGGATCCGGTCCCGGAATCGAGCCGCCGTCGCGAGATTTTCGCGGCCCTGGAGGCTTCGCTGTCTGCTGTCCACAGGCCGAAGCGCGCAGCAGATGAGAGCCGGGGGCGGGTGCGCCCTGCGCCAGCCTCACAGATTTCGCCGACGCCTACATTTTTCCGCTGCCCGACTTGCAGGCAGCGAGCCACTGCATCGCGGAGGTTGCATCCTCCAATATGGCGGTCCTTTTCGCAAAGCCGAAAAAGCCATTGCGCGCTACACTTACAGGTTTTCGCCCATCATATGCATCATAGCACGCTCTGAGAGCGGCTTCGTGGATCGGATCGTTGCGATCTCCCGGCCACTCATTGAGGACATCGATAGCGTCCGCAAGGCTGGCAATCATTGCACGATATACGTTGCACGCTTCACGAAAAGTGGGCTGCTGAAAGCCTCAGAGTTTATTCGGTCCTCCCGATCTGCTGAACAGCAAGTTTGCGTGACGAGGCGCCTCATCGTCACCCGCCGACGATTGCAAAATGTGTTGTCAGGGCGATGACAGTTTCAAGAGGAAAGCAGCGCATACTTTTCTTTGCCAAGACCGACCTGCTGATTCTCGATGACCGGGGACCGGAAAATGACGACCAACGTCGCGACCTCCGTAGATCATTGAGGACCGCTACGAAGGACGCTCAACCATCGTCATAAGCCAGGTGCCCGTGGATCGCTGAGTTGCACGCTCTCTGTTGCCTATCTGTTCGATTATCCGGTTGACAAAGTCCAGCCATGACAGGCCGGAAGGTGGAGCGCTCCACCAAGCCACGTTGCGATGAGATCGAAGTCACCCCCGAGATGGAGGCGGCTGGGGCTGAGGTGATTGATAATCTGGTAGGGGACGCCAGACTAGAGTTTGTGGCTCGGGAGGCTTATCGAGCGATGGTCTTGGCACGAAAGCGCGAGGATTGCCGGCGGCCATCTTGAATGAGGAGTCAGTGTCGCTCGCGAGGGCGAACCCGAACATAGTGTAGTCGTGGATTTCGTCCGCTACACGTCTCAATTCCTCAAGCGTAACTGGGCAGACGATCTGCTGGCCCGATTTATTGTACTTTGCCAACACAATGCCGCCGACGTTTCGCGACTCGCTTGTGAAGCGACCATTAAAGCTTGAGTGCATGATATTGTTGCGGTTTTGCGTACACAAATTGTAGCCCTTGGCGAAGTGCACCATGAAATCTTTATACAGATCGGGTATGTCAGGTCACGCTTTGTAGAGTTGGTCAAACACCTTGAGGCGAGCGTCATTCTGCAAACGCTGGAAAAATGCTTCAACTTGGAACCCGCTCATTCCTGTCGATGCAGAGAACAGGTGACGGAAGGCCGTTTCGAGTTGGCAGTAGTTGAGACCGATCATACCTATAGCGTATATGTCGTCATGCCAGCCAGGCAGGTACCAAGGCCATTTAGGATCACTCATGGGTAGACCACCTGAAAGCACGATCAAGGACAGCGAGCGCTACGGCGACAACGAAGCGGAGGACCGCTTCCGGCGACTGCTCAAATCGGCCGTGAACACGCCTCCCGCTCCGCTAAAGAGCATGGCCCCGATTGGAGTGCCAGCGCAACAGAAGCGCGGGAGAAAACCTAAGTCTTCTTCCGCTTCTTCGGATGCTTCTTCCGCCAGCGCAAAAAGCGCAGGGCGCGATGGTGGAAAACCGGCCTAGTCAGGTAGGTGATAGGTCAGGCGCTTGCCGGGTGCGCCCTTGATCGCCGCATGTGTGCGGGCTTCATCCTCAACGCCAAGCGCCGAGCGATGGTTGTAGCGGAAGTCAAATTCCGCAAGATAACGGTTCAAATGCTTCTCATCGCAATGCTGATAGACGCCGCGCATGCCGCGCTTGAACACCGAAAACACGTTCTCCACGGTGTTGGTGTGAATGGTGCGGTCGCCCTCGTAGCGCACGTATTCGCCGGCTGAGTGCTTCACTGTCGAATGGTCCGCAAAGAGCTGGTCGGCATCGCCATAGAGGCGGCTTTCGTCGGTGTAGAGGTAGCTTTCGCGGGCCACGTTCTCTGCGACGATCTTGGTAACGGTCGCCTTGTCCGCGACGGCGGCATAGAACGTGCGGACGGAGCCGCCACGCTCTACCAAGGCGATAATCGGGCGCTGTCCACCATGCCCACGCTTGCCTCGTTTGGTGGTCTTCCCAAGGCGCTTCGTCGCCTCAACGGTCATTCCCTCGCCACCGAGCGGACCGAAAGTGCCATCGGCGCGCATGGCTTCGCGAATGCGGTGCGCCATGAACCAAGCCGCCTTGTAGGTGATGCCGAGCATACGATGAAGCTGGTGAGCCGAGACGCCTTTCTTGGACGAAGCCATGAGAAAGAAGCCCTGCCTCCACTTGTGCAGCGGGATATGCGAGGACTCCATTACGCTCTTGGTGGTAACGCTGAAATCCTTGCGGCATTCCGGCTCACCGCAACGGTAGACGGTCGCGCCGCACTTCTGGGTGCGCTTGGTGGCGTAGGAGCGATCAAAGGTTCCGCAATGCGGGCAAGAGCGACCTTCCGGCCAACGGATTTCCTCTAAGAGCCTACGGGCGGCTTCGTCATTGTGGAAGTGCGGTGCGGAGAACATGGCTGCGTCCCTCTCTTGCAGCCCATACTATACCTAGGGTTTGTGGTGTCAACGATATAATTAGGAATATAGTCTTCGACAGGCCGTCAACTCACTCGACATTGCGGGACCGCGTTCATTCGCCCCAACGCAGGCGGATGGAGCAAGAGACCCATAGCCTGCAAAGGTCTTATGGCCTTGAGTTGGACATGCCCTTGGATGCCGGGATAGCGCCCTATGTGCATGTCTTACGCCGGGAGGGTATCGAGACCTCGGAATCGTGCGAGGGCGGCGCACGTCACGTATTTCCAGAGCCCACCGTTCGTTTCTTTGGTGGCAAAGCAGAAGGCTTCAGGGCCTTTGCTGTGGCTACGGCCAATTGGCCTGCCTGTGCTGTCGCTGCGGCGTATCTGGGCCGTTGATGACGGCGAACTGACTGGGCCTCTCTGGGAAATGGTGTTTTCCAAAAAGGCCCAGTTTTGATTAAGACAAGCGCTTGCAGTGGTCGCACTTCGGCAAGCCACCGGTCCCGGAAACCCGGTTCTTCGTTTCGATGTTGTTGCCTTCCGTGCACTGGTTGTTGTCGTGATGGACGCTCGTGCCGGGAAGTTTTGAGTGAAAAGCCAGAACTTTAGACATTTTAGACTCCGATTCTGTTTTGTTTCAGCGAATCGATATTTATCAGAAAGGGAATGTGGAGTCTTTTTTAGATTCGAGCCTCAGTATTCCATTTTAGGGTATTGCGACGCAGAAACACTGCAACACTTTTCCCTATTGCATCGAGCCAAAACGATCGCTAAAGATTTTTGGTCTTAAGCGGGCGGATATTGCATGATTTTTCGTCGTATAGGCGTGGTCGCTCTTGGTGTGGCATCATTCATCGGCTGCGCTCATGCTCAGGAAGCCTGCGACCCCAACTACTCGGGCAGTTGTGTTCCAATAGCCAGCGACGTCGATTGTTCTTCTGGCAGTGGCAATGGCCCCGCATATGCACACGGGCCGGTCACTGTCGTAGGCACGGATATCTATGATCTGGACCGCGACCATGACGGGATAGGCTGCGAAAACGGCTAGAGCCAACGCTACCCAGCCGTAGGGGAATGGCGAGCGAGACTGACCTGATGTGGTGGACGGCCTCCGCTCCCGGCATCGCAATGTGCCAAAGTGTGGCTGTCGAAAGTCACATAAGGGAGAGCCGTCCATGGAGAAGATTACCACAATTGGTCTGGATATCGCCAAGCAGGTGTTTCAGGTCCACGGGGTCAATGGCGCTGATGCTGTCGTTGTCCGTCGCAAGCTTCGCCGCGATGATGTCGCTGGGTTCTTCAAAGCATTGCCGCCATGCCTAATCGGCATCGAGGCTTGCGCGACGGGGCACCACTGGGCTCGGGTTCTTATGTCACTGGGTCACGACGTTCGGCTGATGCCTGCATCCTACGTCAAGCCATATGTGAAGCGGCAGAAGATTGCAGCCTGGACATCGAGCCTCGAACCTCTGCCGGAGAACTTGATCGAATTGATTGCTACCCCTGACCAGCAACGCGATGCCTGCCGAAGGAAATTGTAGCCTTCCTAGAATGATTTGTTTCCAATAAAGTAATCGGTTTGGCGTATTCACGACCGATATGCGGTAACCGGTAGATCAACACTTGGTTAGGAATCAGGCCTGCACTTTCTCCCGCAGCGCGCATGCTGCCGCGACCATGTTGATGAGGGCAGGGCGGACCTCCTCCCATTTGCGTGTTTTGAGGCCACAGTCCGGATTTACCCATAGTTGGCCGTCGGACAGTCGCTCGCGGGCAAGCATGACGAGGTCCGAAATCTCGCCGACTTCCGGGACACGTGGTGAGTGAATGTCGTAGACTCCGGGACCGATTTCGTTCGGATATTTGGAGCTCGTGAAGGCGTCTAGCAGTTCCATTTTCGAGCGCGACGTCTCAATCGAAATTACATCCGCGTCCATTTCAGCGATCGAGTCGATGATCTCATTGAACTCCGAATAGCACATGTGAGTATGGATTTGGGTCGCGTCCTTTACACCCGTTGAAGCGAGCCGGAAGCATTCGACAGCCCAATCGAGGTAGACTTTCCAGGCGGACTTGCGCAGTGGCAGGCCTTCGCGAAACGCGGCCTCGTCGATCTGGATCATCCTTGCGCCGGCTCTTTCGAGGTCCGCCACTTCATCGCGGATGGCGAGCGCGATCTGGCGGCAGGCCTGGGAGCGGGGCACGTCGTCGCGAACAAAAGACCAGTTAAGAATGGTCACTGGGCCTGTGAGCATTCCCTTCACCGGCTTTTCCGTCAGCGACTGGGCAAATTGCCACCAGCGTACCGTCATCGGATTGGGCCGCGATACGTCGCCGAAGATGATGGGAGGGCGCACGTAGCGGGAGCCATAGCTTTGCACCCAGCCATGCTGGGTGAAGGCGAGGCCGGACAGCTGCTCGCCGAAATGCTGCACCATGTCGTTTCGTTCGAACTCACCGTGCACCAGCACGTCCAGCCCGGTCGCCTCCTGCCAGCGAATAGCAGCCTCCGTCTCCTTCTTCAGGAAGGTCTCGTAGTCGACATAGCTCAGCTCGCCCTTCGCATGAGCGGAGCGCGCCTTGCGCACCTCCGGCGTCTGCGGGAAGGACCCGATGGTCGTCGTAGGGAACGGCGGCAGGCCGAGCGTGCCAGCCTGAACTCGGGAACGCTCGGCAAATGCGTTCTTTCGTTGCTTCATGCGGTCGTCGATGCTGGCGATCCGCCCCTCGACGAGCGGATCATGGACCTTTGTGGACATGGCGCGCGCGGCGGCCGCCTCGGCAGAAGCTTTCAATGCGCCTGCTGCGGCCTCCCTGCCTTCGGATAAGGCTTGGGCCAGCACGACCAGCTCTTCGGTCTTCTGGGCCGCGAATGCCAGCCACGAACTGACGTCCACATCGACCGCGGTCTCCATCCGCAGGTCGATCGGCACATGAAGCATCGAGCAGGAAGGCGCGATCTCGACGCGGTCCAGGGGCCAGCCGGCGACGATCGGCTTGATGCGGTCGAGAATGGCAGGCAGGTTCGCGCGCCAGACGTTGCGGCCGTCGATCAAGCCAAGCGAGAGGACCAGATCCTTCGGTACGAGCCGACCAACCGTCTCCAACTGCTCGGGAGCGCGCACGAGATCGAGATGCAGGCCCGCCACGGGCAGAGAAATCGCCGTCTCGAGATTATCTCCCAGCGGTCCGAAATAGGTAGCCAGCATGATCTTCAGATCGGGAGCGGCTTTCGACAGCTGGCCGTAGGTGAATTCGAACGCCGCTCGTTCGTTCGGGTTAAGATCGAGCATAAGCGCCGGCTCATCAATCTGCACCCAGTCGGCTCCCGAGAGCTTCAGCCTCCGCAGGAGTTGCTCGTAGACAGGCAGCAGCCGCGGCAGGAGCGATATCGGATTGAAACCTTCGGCAGGTGACTTCGCCAGCTTGAGGAATGTGACCGGTCCAAGGATAACTGGGCGTGTGTGAATGCCGAGGGCTTTAGCCTCGAGGAAGTAATCGACCGGTTTCGCAGACAAGAGGGCGAAGGTCTGATCGTCGGTCAGCTCCGGCACCATGTAGTGATAGTTAGTGTCGAACCATTTGGTCATTTCCATCGCGGTCAAGCGGTGGCCCTGAGCCGCATGCTCGTGGCCGGCATGTCCACAACCCGCGGTCTCACCCTGCTTGCCGCGCGCCATCGCGAAGTAGATGTCGAGTGGGACCTCGCCACCCTTCCAGGCGTAACGGGACGGCACGGCGCCGACCATGGCTGCGGTGTCGAGCACATGGTCGTAGAGTGAGAAGTCGTTCGACGGGATTTTCGATACGCCGCGATCGTGCTGCTCCCTCCAGCTAGCGGCACGCAGCGCCTTCGCCGTCGCCAGAAGGTCGGCAGCAGAAGATTTTCCGGACCAGTAGCTTTCAAGCGCGAATTTCAGTTCTCGCCGGCGACCGATACGCGGCATGCCGAGCGTTGCAACAGGAATTTGCTGAGAGATAGTCATGCCATACCCCGATGGTTGGGGCGTGGGGACAAGGAAGGCGTTAGCAGGCCGGCATGAACGCCGGGCTGCCGCGGCCACCGAGACACCCCGCCCGTGGACGTTGTTCGCCGTGGCAGGTCTCCTGGCTCGCGGGTCATAGCCTCTGCCCGTCTTCCCGAGGCTGTTCGCCTCAGTGACATCGGTGGGTTGGCTCGCCGCTAACAGTTGCGGGGGCAGCGCCGGCATCGCACCGGCTTCCCTCTTAGCTCCGTTGCGGCAGCGCCGTACGGAGAACCACGACACGCAGACAATCACAGCAGTTCGCTCTCTTGTCAATCCAACATAACGAAATGTTTATGTGTTTATGTGAGTGCGCCTTTCACTCGGCGTGTTCCCCAAATTCGCTTTGATCGTTGTCGTCAGCTGTTGGCATTGCAGCCACTCTCCAGTCCGCGCAGGGCGTGGATGCCGCTGAGCGGCCGGCACATCTGCGAATTCATGATCCCGGCTCTGAACGACTTGCGGCAAATGTCGGCGTCGTGATGATCAAGATCGCCTGGAACTGCTAGCGGCAGGTACGTCAACGTTCCTGAGCCTCGACAACCGGAAACTCAGACGGAAAACCGTCATCTTTCGCCGATGCGCATGCGAGATTTCGATTTACCCGCGCTTGCCTGGACCGCCTGCACAAGGGGAAGGTGGGTAGCACGTCGCCGAAATGCCTGCCTGAAGCAACCCAGCCTGTTCAGCCTCGTGGCGCAGGTTCTGGCGCGGGCGCGGGCCGAGCTGTTGGATGACCAGCCCGGCCGCCAGGGAGCCGAGGTCGCCGCAGTCCTTCAGGCTGCGTCCGGTCGTGTAGCCATAGAGGAAACCGGCGGCGTAGAGGTCACCGGCGCCTGTCGTGTCGACCAGGTCCTTGATCGTCGTCGCCTCGATGATAACGGTCTCGTCGCCGCGCACGATGACCGAGCCCTTCTCCGAGCGGGTAACGGCGGCGATCTTGCAGTCCTTGCGGATGGCGGCCAGTGCCTCGTCGAAGGAGGCTGTCTGGTAGAGCGATTTGATCTCGTGGCTGTTGGCGAAGACGATGTCGACGGTGCCCGATCGCATCAGGTCGAGGAACTCGTCGCGGTAGCGGTCGACGCAGAACGAATCCGAAAGCGTCATCGACACTTCGCGCCCGGCGGCATGCGCCAGCCGCGCGGTCTGCCGGATCGCCTCCTTGGCGCGCGGAGGGTCCCACAGATAGCCCTCGAAATAGGTGACCGCAGCACCCGAGGCCTTGTCGGCCTCGACGTCCTCCGGGCCAAGCTCGACGCAGGCGCCGAGATAGGTGTTCATCGAGCGCTCGCCGTCCGGCGTGACGAAGATCATCGAACGCGCCGTCGGCGGCTCGCCCTCGAGCGGTTTGGTATCGAAGGCGACGCCCTGGGCCTGGATGTCATGGGTGTAGATTTCGCCGAGCGGGTCGTTCGACACCTTGCCGAAGAAGGCGGCACGGCCGCCGAAGCTGGCGATGCCCGCCGCCGTGTTGCCGGCGCTGCCGCCGGAGGCCTCGATCGCCGGCCCCATGCGGCTGTAGAGCAGTTCGGCGCGCCTGGTGTCGATCAGGTTCATCGCACCCTTGATGATGCCGTTGGTCTCGAGGAACCCCTCGTCGCACTGGGCGATGATGTCGACAATGGCATTGCCGATGCAAAGCACGTCATAGTCCGGCATCAAAGTCTCCGCTCAACGGTCCGCTGGCCTTCTGCCATGCCGGCCGGGCGGGAGTCTGGGGAGTTGGAATGGACTTTCCGCATGGCGATCGATCCGGCGTCGGCCCTCGCGCGGCGGCGAGCCCTGCCTCGCGCCGCAAGTCGTCGGCTCTGTCCGTCCTCTCCCAGGTGAACTCAGGTTCTTCGCGGCCGAAGTGCCCGTACGTGGCGGTCTTGCGGTAAATCGGGCGCAAGAGATCAAGCATCTTGATAATGCCCTTAGGTCTGAGATCGAACAGCTCAAGAATGAGCCGCTCGATCCTTTCTTCCACGATCTTCGCGGTCCCGAAAGTGTTGACCAGGACAGAAACCGGAGCGGCCACACCGATCGCGTAGGCAAGCTGAACCTCGCAGACCTCCGCAAGTCCGCTAGCCACGATATTCTTCGCGACATACCGGGCCGCATAGGCAGCCGAGCGGTCAACCTTGGATGGGTCCTTGCCCGAAAAGGCGCCGCCGCCGTGACGCCCCATCCCACCGTAGGAATCGACGATGATCTTGCGTCCAGTGAGGCCGCAGTCGCCGCGCGGCCCACCGACCACGAACCGGCCGGTTGGATTGACCAGGAACCTGGTCCCCGTCGTGTCCAAGTGGGGCGGCAAGACCGGCCTGATGATCTCCTCGATGACGCCTTCGCGGACTGTTTCTTGTGTGACCTCCTCCGCATGTTGCGTCGACAGGACTACGGTATCCAGCGCCACAGGGCGCAAACCTTCATAGCGGACGGACACTTGAGATTTTACGTCCGGACGCAGCCAGCTCAGCTGTCCCGCTTTGCGGACCTCTGCCTGTCTTTTCGTCAGACCGTGAGCGAGTTGGATCGGCAAGGGCATCAGTGTATCGGTCTCGCTGCATGCGAACCCGAACATGAGGCCCTGATCCCCAGCTCCCTGGTCGAGATCCTGCCCTCGTCCCTCGTCAACGCCCTGGCTAATGTCGGGCGACTGCTCGGTGAGAGCCAGAACGACGGCGCAACGCCGACCATCAAAGCCGATCGCATCGTCATCGTATCCAATATCGACAATCGTATCGCGGGCAACTTGGCTGTAATCGATCTGCGCATCGCTGGTGATCTCGCCAGCCAGAACGACCATCCCTGTCTTCACCAACGCTTCGCACGCGACGCGCGCCTTCGGATCGGTGCGCAGGATCGCATCCAGGATGGCATCCGAGATGTTGTCCGCCATCTTATCTGGGTGTCCGGCGCCGACGGATTCGGAAGAGAATACGAACTGCCTGGTCATGGAATGCCCTCGCTTCGGGTGTTGGAGTTGTATGGGACGTTTTGATTAGCCTGCCTTACCTGTCGGCGATGCCAGGGACCTCGAACGCGGCGCAGAAGTCGGCAACGTCTCTTCGCACCCTGGCATGGACATCTGGGTCGTCGGGCTGGCTGCAGACCGAGTCAATGAAAGCGGCGATCTGCACCATTTCCGCCTCGCGCATTCCCACGGACGTCACTGCTGGTGTCCCTAACCGGATGCCGCTTGTGAGCGCCGGATGCCGCGGGTCGCCCGGCACCATATTAAAGTTCGTAATGATGCCTGCTTCCGATAAGCGCTCGGCATAGGCTTTGCCTGACAGCGGCCGGTCCCGAAGATCAAGGATCAGCATGTGATTGTCAGTCCCCCCGGTGACCAGGTCATAACCTCGCTCCAGAAGCGCCTGGGCCAGAGCCTTGGCATTCCTGACGATCTGCTGACCGTAGACACGGAAGGACGGGCTCGCGGCTTCCTGCAAAGCGACAGCTAGCGCGGCGATGATATTCATATGCGGTCCGCCCTGCAGGAGAGGGAACACCGCACGGTCTATACGTTTGGCGAGGTTGTGTTTGCTCTTCGGATGATAGAGCGCATGATAGCGGTCTTCATTCCTTGACAAAATGAAGCCACCGCGGGGACCGCGTATCGACTTGTGAGAGGTGCTGCTGACGACATCGCAATGGCGCACGGGACTCGGATGCGCACCTGCCACGATCAGGCCGCTGATGTGCGCAATGTCGGCCACCAGATAGGAGTTCACCTCCGAAGCGATTTCCGCCATTGCCGCGTAGTCAAAGATACGCGGATAAGCAGTTCCGCCGACCCAAATGAGTTTCGGCCGTTCCCGCTTGGCCGTCTCGTGCAAGCGATGATAGTCAATTTGCTGCGTCTTTTCGTGGAGGCCATAGGGGACGCGCTTATAATCAGAGCCGGAGAAGTTGACGGCCCAACCATGAGTGAGATGACCGCCACCGGGGAGGGACAAGCCCATGACTTTATCCCCGGGGCTCAAAAGCGCGCGATAGACAGCCTGATTGGCCGGCGAGCCGGAATAAGGCTGGACGTTGGCGTGTTCGCTGCCAAATAGCGCCTTCAAGCGCTCAATGGCGAGGTTCTCAAGCTCGTCGACGATCTCGTTTCCCGCGTAGTAGCGCGCGCCGGGGTACCCCTCGGCGTACTTGTTCGTAAAAATCGAGCCAGTCGCTTCCAGCACGGCCGAGGAGGCGAAGTTTTCGGAAGCGATCAGTTTGAGCGTCGTCCGCTCCTGCCGCTCTTGTCTTAGGAGCAGTTCGTGAACGCGATAATCGACCGCGGCCAAGGGAGACCGTCCGAGGGTGTCGGGCAGCACGATCGCGCCGACGGCGGAGTTGTCCATTGTATTTCGCGCTCCAATTGGATTGATCTATTTCACGAGCAAGCAGGCGGTCCCTTCGACCGCGCGTCTTGTATCGCTTCGAGCCGTTGTAGGTCTCGTTTATGATAGCCATCGCCCTGGGGCAGGAGATCGACCAACAATTGAACCAGCCCGCCGTCCTTGCCTCCTGCTTTGAGATGGTACGAGGACCACGGACGTTGTTCGTTGCAGCAAAGAAAGTCGGCTCTGACGAGCAGCCGTACGTGTCGCACAACGTGCTCGCGACGCAGACCCAGGATCTCCGCTAGCTGGCAGACAGTTAGGTCCGCATGCGCGCAAAGGCCCAGGATTCGAAGGCGATCAAGATGCGCCGCCGTCCGTAGGCGACTGACCAGTGTCATCATTGGCCAGCCTCAAGCCACATAGAAAGACTGGGCACTTGTCCTACTGACTTTGCCATTTGGAGTTCTCCGTAGATACTACAGCTTTCGCACGAATTATGTTTTTGCTTTCAAGCGAACAGATACTCACGCTGGTCGCGAGGGTACATGTTTGTTTTGTAAGCATGAATTGTTTAGAGCCGACGGTTGCGGCGTTCAAAGAACCAAGATGAGCGCTATTCTTGCCATTTCCTTCAAACCAGAGATTGCATGCTGTTCTTTGGTCGCGGCACCACGCGTCTTGACCCGCTAACCTCAGATGTTGCGATAAGCGTACCATTCACAGCGGTTTGGAGTTGCTAAGTGTCTATGAATTTCTTTGAAGGATCTGTTGCAACGCAGGCTCTTCTTCACTGATGTCATCACGCCCGCACGGCCAGCGAGCCGCCGATCGCGATCGCGTTCGCCTTCCGCTGCCTTCATCGGCCGAACCATGTCGGCGAGGAACGAACCCTCCGTAAATAGCTTGTCGCGGAAACAGGTTCATAGCCGCGCGATGCCGCTCATGGCCGCCTGGCTCAATTTGATGCTGCGTGCTTGGTATCCACAGTGTGGATGGGCTGCATCAAAAAAATCGATTTGGCGGATCTTTCGAAATGCGCCATTCAAAAAAACGAGACCACGGGCATCGACCCGAATTTTGCCAGCGGGCACGATTTGGGTGGGAACCCTTAGCTATCGCGACATCTGACGGCGTTTGCGGCGATGAGTGATTGTGACTTACCAAGCTGGACGTGTCTTGAGGCAGGACACAAATTATCGACTGTTGAATCGGGGCATTAGTCCTGGACGATCCGTCGCAGCTCGCCAGGAATCCGTTCGAGCCGGTGCGTCAAGGACTCGGCGCATATCACATGGATAGTCTCCGACGCGGCCATCCGGGCGCGGGTGCTTGCGCCAGGTGGCATCTGGTTTTCGGATCGGCGCGCGATACCACTTGCCGGCACTGGAGTCGCGCCGCTGGTGCCGAGACGGTCATGCCCGTGCCGAACCAGACGTTGATTGAGGGCGAGCGTCCGCGGTGCCGGGGGGTGAATCGATCAGCCAAGACTGCTCGCCCGCTTCTGGAGTCCGATTCGGCTTTCGGACGACGCGAATTGCCGGCGATAGCATCAACTGCACGCATGACGGGGCGATCGCCCTGTTGATGACGGCGGCTCATCTTTTGCATTGAGCAGGAGAAGCGGAGCAACAAGCTGCGATATCAAGCCATCGGCAATCTCGACGCAATTGGTGGCCCACCATCCACGCTGCGTGGAGGGTGATGTTTGCTTTGGAATACAAGGCTTACCAGCGCCGTTCTCCTTTTTTCATTCTGATTAGACAGCATGAGGACCGGAACAATGTCTTACGAAGCGATCTTTAGCCTTGGATCGGACTGCACCCCTGCCAACCAAATTAGACGATATTTCAAAGGGCGCCCGAGTAGCTGCTTTGATTGGCTTGTGACGCCTGTAGCCTCCATCGAACGAATATTGGCGGACGATGGATCACATTTTGGGCTTCGTGTATCAGCGTGCTTCAATGGTACGACTGCTCTTTGCGAGAATTACGGGATTATCTACCATCATGAGTTCGAGAGGAAAAAGTCCAACGCAGTGATTTTTACGCCGGAGTCTTTACAATCTTGTCGTGATAAGCTGATTTACAAATACAACAAGGTGCTTGATATAGCTAGGACGCGCAAAACGTTGTTTGTGCGCTATACCGCTCAATCGGACGCCGAGATTCAGCTTCTCATTCAATGGCTAGAATGAGCTTTGGAAACGGAGGATGCCGCCGACGCTGTTCTTTTTGTCGGCGTCAGTCCAGTTTGCGTTGGAAGGGCCGACCATGCCGACGCCGAAGTTGCCATAGTGGTCATAGTCGACTTCGACTATAACCGTGAAACCTGGGGCGACCGTATAGGCGACGTTTGTAGCCAGACCATAGTTCTTGAGCTGATCACCCGAGACCTGAAGGTTGAACGAAGTTGTCTCGTTGAACTTGTAAGTAGCGCCGACCCATAAAGCCCAGTTGCCGCCCCAAATTTTGTAGAAGCCGCGACCATGAGCGTCGATTGCTTTGGTCGAGTCATCGTTTAGCTTGCCGTTGGAGCCGTAGCCGAACATCCCGAATAGCGACAGTTCGTGGGTGACATCGAAGTCGACGCGGACCTTGCCGGCCACCGATTCATAGTTGCTATCATAAGCGACAACACCGGTGATCGCGCCCCAGCCTTGCGTGTATTTAACGCCGCCCACGACGTGCGGAACATAGCTGTTGATAGTGCCGACCACGCCCGAGCCCTCTTCGAGTGAAGCCAAAGCCGAAAAGCCGTTACCCGCGTCAAAGTAGTACTGAACCACATTGGTATCGAAGTCGCCGTACGGAACAGCCATCTGATTGAGGATGTTGCCAGGGTAGCCAATAAACGTGTCGAAGGCCGACCAGTCCTTACCAACTCGGAGGCCACCAAGCTGAAGCCAGGCGAAAGTCAACTTGATGCCACTGTTGAAGGCATAGTTCTGAGGACTGTCCAGACCCGAGTAAGCGTTGCGGTTACCGAAGTTCATGCCGGTTTCGGTATAGGTTTTCAAAGTGCCGAGTTCGGTCTCCTGGCCTGTCCAAGTTTTCAACGTGAAGCGCGTGTTGTTTCGCCATGTGCCCTGATCCTCGCCAGTCCTCACATCGGAGGTTCTTGCGCCGTCATATGATCTGACATCGCCGAGGCCGATGTCGTAACGGACGTAGCCGCCGATACGCACGCAGCTCTCGGTGCCACGAATATAGAAATAGCCCGAACCGTAGACGTCGCAGATCTTGACATATTCGGTCGGTTCCGGCTCGGCGGCCGTCACCGCGTCGGCGGCGCGAGCACCGGAGACTGCGATCAGGGCCGCAGCTGAGTCGAGAAGAATGCTCGTGATGTTCATTCTTGATCTCCGTTCAAAGATTAAAAAGGGCGGGAAGAACGTCAAAGAACGACAATTGTTCAAGAACAAAGTTGACGAAGCTAACGTAAGATTTTTGACATCTGTCCTATTTGTGTCTGAACGAAGATTGGTTTCTGCAGTACTGGGCATTCGTACGGTTAGGTGAATTGTAGAATTTATACATGACCTGGAGCACTAGAGAGCCGACCTGAGTTAGGCTCAAAGAAGCGCAACATGACTGCAGCTCTTATGCCTCGACTCGCTGCGCCTCGACGCAGCTCTTCAGCTAAAGTCTTCGGTTGCCTCGGGGGAATTCAGCACTTCTGAGCCAATCTCCATGGTCATCTCCGCTAGTTCTGGGTAGACCGTCACAACGGCTTCCAAAGTTGACTGTGCAAATGACGTGCCATCCCAAGACGTAGCTGCGCGCTGACCCCCAAGTTGGCCGGCGCACTTTGGTCGCGCTTCATTCTTTTTGGCTTTGAGGGTCAAGCTGAACACGAAAAGCAAACGTTTGGGATGTGGTTCGTCTGTTCGATACGCGACAATTTCGTTCAATGGCGACAGCTTTTGTTTGCTATGAAACCTCGAGATTGAGACATCTTGCGGCGGCACCGTCTCGGTACGTCAGGCGAGATGCCCCACTGACGCCGACATAATAGTCACGAGCGAGGTCGGGCATGCGGCTCTTGGAGCATGGCCCAGGCCGTAAGCGTCATCGTTAGGGCGGAGGGCCACGCCTCGGTCGTGGCGAAGCTGGTCGTGATCCCAGGCGCCAGCTTGCCAATCAGATCCGGACAAAGTGATTTTCGCAAGGCTGAGAAGATCGACACGGGCAAACCGAAGCGAGGACGCCTCGGAGAGGTTGACGTGGCCGATCTGGGAAGTATCCCGTGTCCGGAGGGGAAGCCCGTGCTACGTATTTTCCGAAGTTGAAGCTGGCTGTCGTCGCGGTTTTTCCGGCCTATCGGCAGTAGGCGGACCTTCCTTTCTGGCCCTGACAAACTCTCGGTCGCCCGGATGGCAAGGGTGGAAAGGATGCGGTGCTGAAGCGACCGATGGATCCCCAGAGCCTTCCGGCTTTGGCGAAGGCCGGACGGACCTCTTGGTCGTCCGGCCTTCGGCTGGGATCAGTTCGCCTTCGTCACCTGGCTGAACAGGTCAGGGAATACGGTCCTGGCCTTGCCGACCTGCTTGACGGCCTGCGCCGCGTCGAGGTTCACGGGCTTGCCGATCACGATCAGCGCCACCATGCCCAGACCGTAATGCGGATTGCATTTCACGCCGTAGACGCCCTCTTGCGTCAGGGTCACGGTGATCGTTTCACCAACCTTGCCCTTGAACTCCTGGGCGCCGTCGGGGATCATTCCCTGGATGGTTTCGACATTGTGGGTCTTGTCGCCAGGCACAAACTTGACCGTGTCGCCCAGTGCCGCCTTGATGAAATTGGGCTGGAAGACCATGGAACCCTTGTCTCCCTTTGTCAGCAACTGGACAATGTGTTCCTCGGCATTTGCGGCGCCGGCAAGAGCGAGCAGGGCGGCGGCGGCGGCGGTAATCAGGCGAAGTTTCATGGGAAAGTCCTTTCTTGAGTGCGTCACGGCTTCAACCGTTGCAACTTTCTAGCCACGGCGCGGGCTAGCGATTTGCGCTGGCGCAACTGATGCGCGAAATATAGCTGGGCCGCCTGGCGCCGCTGTGGAGTCATGAGGCAGCGAGGAGCTAAGTTGCCGCTTGACCGCTCGGTTATCGCGCGACTGTCGCTGTTCGGGGGCCTGAACTCGGCGGAACTCGACAGCGTTCTCAAGGACCCCCGTCCGTACGGTTTGCGAAGGAGTCGCCGATCTTCGAGCGGGAGTCCGAGGCGCGCTAATTCTATGTGCTGCTTGCAGGGCATGTCGTGCTGAGCATGTGTCCAGCGAGCTCCGACTGCGTCAGCATGGAATGGCTGCTTGCAGCCCATTCTGTAACATTCCATCGGACAAAGGAGGGGTATGAAAGGGGCCGCGCTTAAGATCGGAAGAGGATGCAGAGGAGACACAATGAAAATCGCAGCACTCGCAGCGGCGGTGATGGTCGCCACGACCTCGGCCCAAGCTTGCGACCATGCGATAGTTCCTTCCAACTGGAAATCGTGCGCAATAGGACCACTAAGCGAAAACGGTGGAAAAGCTGATTGGGCTGCGATTCCCGCATGGACTATGAATCCAGCTATCCGGCCATATTTTCTTGATGATCCTCGGTTGCTGGCTAACCATGGTCTATGCAACACGAAATATCACCGCGTCACTTTATGTCTCCCAGGATGGCAAGAGAGCTGGGATAAAGACGCGTGTTGAGTATCTGATTTGAGGCGGGTTCCAGGCGCAACGCTGATAAGGCTGGCTTGTCTTAAATTCTTAAACAGGCGCTGCATCATTAATTCTTGGCCGAAGCTCCTCCGGTCAGGAAGCGAAATTCTGTAGTGCGGTCACAACAAGATCAAGATCAGTGCACACGTCCATTCGGAACTTCAAAATGGCGCTGGTGGCGCCTCAGGACGCTCACGGACGCGCCGGCCAATGCCGAGCTGGGGACGATTCGCGCCTGATTTGAGGGCGCGCTCGCGAGCGGCTTTGCTACCGCCGAGCTACACCACCTATGAGGATGCGACCCCAGTCGCTGCTTTTGATTGCGAGGCGATACCGCCCCCCCGGTCATATGCTTCGTCCCACATGCGACCAAACACGCCGGCACTCATCATCCCAAAGCGCCTCGTCAATCTCGTCGGAATGGATCGCTCATGCCAGCCGGTGACTGCCCCGACCGTGGGCGACCGAAAGCCTTGCGAATAAGCTGTGACGCGGATGGCAGGCGCATATTTGTCTCCTTTTCGGGCACTTTTCTGCGGACCGCCACAGCATCCTTTATCGGCTGTTCAAACTACCCCAGGAAGGATTTCTGTCAGGCAATCAGATCGATTGGGTTCGCTATGCCGCTCGCCACCCTGGTTTCCTCAGCAGGTGGTCGCCCGAACCGCTTCAAAAGGTCTTTCGCTATTTGACGTGGTACCGCTTGCGAAAACAGATACCCCTGACCGAGTTGGCACCCGATCTCTGCAAGTAAAACGGCCTGGGCTTCGTTCTCGATGCCTTCGGCGATGACCTGGATGTCGAGCTTGCGAGCGATGCCAACCAAGCCCTCGACGATGGCCAGGCTCGGATCTCCCTGGACAAGGCGATCAATGAAGGATTTGTCGATCTTGACGATATCGACCGGCACCGTCAGCAAATGCGTGAGCGAAGCGAAGCCGGTCCCGAAATCATCGAGTGCGACACGCAGGCCATGGGCTCGCAACGCCTTGATCTCCCGAGCGACGACCGGATCGCGCTGGCCGAGATAGACCGACTCCGTTACCTCCAAAATGATATGCTTCAACGGAACGTTCTCGCGGCCGAAGGCGGCTTCGAGACGCGCGTAAAGCGTGCCGCTATGAAAATCGGCTGAGGTAATGTTGATGCCGACATGCTGCAACGGAATACCTTGATCCAGCCACGAGCGCGCGTCCGCTGCGACGATCGCCATCATGCGTTCCGTCAGATGCGAGGCGACGCTGACATCGGAGGTCGCCTGATGAAAAGCAGCGGCGGAAACGACCTCGCCATCCGGCTTGCGAAGGCGGCATAGGGCCTCCATGCCGACGATCACACGGGTGTCGAGCCGCAGGATCGGCTGATAGAACGCGTCGATCCGGCCTTCGCGCAAAGCCGCGTCGACATCGCGGATCACCTCGATTCGGGTCTTGATTGCGCTGCCGATTCCCGGCGAGTACAGCACGAAGCCGCCCCGCGAAGTTTCCTTGGCGTGGTAGAGCGCGAAATCGGCGTTTTGGCGCACGCTTTTCGCATCGACGTCCCCCGCCGACAGCACTGCGCCGCCGATGGTAGCCTGTGCCAGGATCATGTGCCCGTCGCAGTCGGCGGGCACAGCCAGAGTGTCGAGAATATGACGCGCCGTGCTCTCGATGTCGGCGGGCGCTCCGGCTCGCTGCAGGATCACAGCGAACTCGTCGCCGCCCATGCGGAACACACGGTCAGGCGCCACGCTTTCGGCGAGACGCGACGCTACCACCTGAAGCAAAGCATCGCCGGCCGCATGGCCGAAAGTGTCGTTGATGGTCTTCAGGTTGTCGAGGTCGATGATCAGGACCGCCCAGGCGCTAGGTTGGCCAAAGGACAGCCGCTCCAGGGCGACGTCCAAACTCGCCCGGTTCGGCAGGTTGGTGAGGGCATCGACATAGGCGCCGCGCTCGCCCTCGATGACCCGCTGGTGACGCTCAAGCGCGATGGCGCACAGGGAGGTGCACGAGGCGACGACCTCCTCCTCGCGCGGGGTGGGGCCGCGCTTCTCCGTAAAGTACAGGGCAAAGGTGCCGAGCACAGCGCCCGCGGCGTCGCAGATCGGGCTCGACCAGCAGGCCTTCAGGCCCAGCGCCAGGACTGGCTCCTTGAAGCTGACCCAGCGCGGGTCGGTCGCGATGTCCTTCGCAGCCACGGGCATTCCGAGATAGGCCGCACTGCCGCAGGAGCCCACAAGCGGGCCGATCATCAGGCCGTCGAGAAGAGCCATATATTCATTCGGGAAGCTGGAACCTGGGAGGGGATGCAACAAGCCATTACCGTCAACGCGCAGAACGGAACACCTGACGCCCGGCAACAGTTTCTCGATCTGGCGGCAAAGACGGTCCGTCGTCGCTTCGAGCGTTTCGCCCCTGGCGATCATTTCGAGAATATTGTTCTGGAGATGCAGCACGTTAACCCGCCAATACGTGTGCGCAAGTACCTGTAGCATTCCTGGTGAAATCACCCTGATGAGGCGCAGTGCACAAGATGACGATGTCAGGTAATCCTTTATAAGTGTTATCTTTCGCCACTGACAAACCGGGGCCAGGACTCATTAATCAGAGCCAGAAGATAACGGCTGCTGCGATGCAGATGGAAAGGCGGATGCCGGTCCACGGATTTTCGGCAAGTGCAAAGGCGAAGCTGTCGGTTCGAGGCTCCCCTCAGACGCAATGCGGCAAGCCGGACTTATCGCGGTTTCAATAAGCATGCTGAACGCAGGCAATTTATTGCGTGTCCATGTTCCGCTGATCCCTAAGATGGGGCGAACCATCAGGGAACGCCGTGATACCTCTTGAGCTCAAGGTCACTGCCGCGTCACGGCCGGACCGATGGCGGCGCTCAAGGCGAAGCAGAAAAATCCCGCTCTGAATGTCGTCCTGCTCGAAAAGGCCAATGTGAAGCGTTCCGGAGCTATCTGCATGGGCATGGACGGGCTGAACAACGCCGTCGTCCCAGGATATGCGACGCCCGAGCAATACACCAAGGAGATCACGATCGCCATGACGGCATTGTCGATCAGGCGCCGGTCTTCAAATATGCCTCGCGCTGCTATGACATCATCCAGGAACTTGACGGTTTCGGCATCCGTTTCCAGAAGAACGCCAATGGCGATTTCGACCTGACGAAGGTCCACCATCTCGGAACCTATGTGCTGCCGATGCCGAATGGCGATACCGTCAAGAAGGCGCTCTACCGGCAGATCAGGCGCAAAAGGATATTGGTCTCCAACCGCTTCATGGCAACGCGCCTGTTGACTGCCAACGACGGCAGGATCGCGGGCGCCACAGCTGTGAACACGCGCACGGCTGAATTCCTCGTGCTGCGTGCCAAGACCGTGATCCTCTGCATGGGCGCGGCGGGCCGGCTCGGATTGCCGCATGCCGGCTATCTCTTCGGAACCTATGAGAATCCGACCAATCCGGTGACGGTTATGCCATGGCCTATCATGCGGGTGCCGCGCTCGCGAATCGCGAATGCTATCAGATCAAGCCGCTGATCAAGGACTATAACGGCCCGGCTTGCGCTTACGTGGCCGGTCCGTTCGGAGCCTATACCGCCAACAGTGAAGGCAATCGCTTCATCGAAAGCGACTACTGGTCGGGACAGATGATGCAGGAATTCTACAACGAACTGACGCGGCGTGAAGACGGCATCCCGCCCAACCAGCTGGAATACAAGACAACGACTATCTGCAGCCGCCCAAGGTGACGGCCAGGATGCAGATCGGCCAGGCGCGGCTCGCGGAGATCAGGGATGATCTTGAAACCGCCCTTGTCGCGCGCGACGCACATGAGCTGATGCGTTCGCTCGAAGTGTCGTCCATTCTCGACTGCGCCGTCATGGCGGCGCATGCCTCGCGAGTTCTCGGCACGATTGTTAAGTTCCCCTGTGCGAGCGATGCTCGACTTGCGGCACCACCTAGGAGCGCGATTTGTCGATGATCATGCCCCTTGAGGGCGCAGCCCTGCCTTCAGCAACGGGTCAGTAGGCGCTTGGGAGCCTTAGCATTGCGGCGGACCTGGACCATCTCGTTCAGCACATTCCCGTTCTGATAGACGGTGGTCACTGCCAATGCCTATGGCCGGCAGTCGATACCACGAGCTCATCGAGATGCCAGATATCGCTACGCGAGGGCGTCTTACGAGCCAGCTGGCGAGCAAAGTCTGGTTCCGACGCCGTATCGTCTCGTGGGATATGGCAATGCCGCGCTCCAGCAGAATCTCTGCGACCAGCCGCAGACTGAAGCGAAAGCGATGGCAGAACCAAACGGCGTGCGAGATGGTCTCGGCGGGAAAGCGATGGCGCTTATGGCTGACCGGCCAAGTGTTCATACCCAAGCCATCCAGCCAAGACTGATCGGCGACATCGCCCGCGTGAGCATTCACATTGGCAAAATACAAGGTTCGCGCCAAAGCGAATGATTTGACATAGCGCAGAGACACAGGAGAGCGAAGCGGTAAGGATGATGGTTATCAGCATAGGAAGGAAACTGTTGCAGACCTCAATCCTGACAAAATATCGCGAGGCTCGCCTGCCTTGGTACACCATCTATCCGACTGTGCCGGAGTTCTCCACAGTGGTCGGTGCCCAGACTTATGAGAAATGGCTCGGGGACCTACCGGCTGACGAACCAGTGTCACTCTATCTCCACGTTCCGTTCTGCCGGTCGATGTGCTGGTATTGTGGCTTCCCTACCACCATCACCCGCCGGGATGCGCCGATTCTCAATTATCTGGCGATGCTGCGTGACGAGATCCGTTTGGTCTCGGAGCAAACGCCGCGGGCACTGCCCGTGAGCGACGTGCATTTCGGCGGCGGAACGCCGACCCTCATCGGGCCAGCTGAGTTTCTCGCTCTCATGGAGTTCCTGCGCCGCCGCTTCGCGTTCAGGAAAACGGCTACTGTTGCCGTGGAGATCGATCCACGCACGTTCACGGCCGAGATGGCCGAAGCCTTAGGAGCAGCCGACGTAAACCGCGCGAGCCTCGGCGTGCAGAGCTTCGATCCCATTGTTCAAAAGGCGATCAACCGGGTCCAGAGTGAGGCGCAAACGGCGGCTGCCGTCGAAGAGCTGCGCCGGCATGGGGTAGGCCGCATCAATTTCGACCTCATCTTCGGTCTCCCGCATCAGACGGTGCAGTCCTGCGTCCAAACCGCTAGGTCGGCGGTCGCCATGCGCCCCAACCGGCTTGCGGTGTTCGGCTACGCGCACATTCCGTCCGTAATAAAGAATCAGCGCCAGATCGAGGAGACAGCACTGCCGGACAGCGCTGCCCGCGCCGAACAGGCTGCGGCCGTGGCCGAGACGCTGGTTGCCGCCGGCTACCGAGAGATCGGGCTCGACCATTTCGCCTTGCCGGAGGACGAGCTCGCGCTGGCACAGAAAACCGGTCGCCTGCGGCGCAACTCGCTTGGTTACTCAGCCGACACCTGCAAAACCCTGATCGGTTTCGGCGCGTCGGCTATCGGCCGTATCGGCGAGGGTTACGTCCAAAACGAGGTTACACGCGATTCCTACACCCGGCACATCGCAGCTGGCCGTCTGGCGACGTCGAAGGGCTACCGTCTCGCTGACGAAGACCGCGTGCGAGCCGCAATCATCGAGCGGCTAATGTGCGATCTCGAGGCCGATGTGCCTGCAATCTGTTCCGCCCACGGATTTGATCCGATCCGTTTTCTCGATTCAGCTGAAGGCTTGGCGATGCTGGCCGAGGACGGGATAGTGGACATCGAAAAGGGTTTCATTCGCGTGCGGCAGGAGCATCGCTTTGTGATTCGCGCTGTTGCTGCCGCATTCGATGCTTTTCTAGACCGGGTCGTCCCGTAAGCACGGCGAATCGGCGTGAGCGAAGGCCAAGTCGACGCCGAAGCGGAATTCGACGCCCCATGGCCGAAAGCCTGTCACGAAATGCCGCCATTACCGGGCGCTGGTCGAGATTGACCTCGCCGCGGAAGAGCAAACCGCGGCGGAAGCGGCGGGCGAGGTCGGGCTCAAGGAGCGTAATTTCCTCTCCATCGTCGATACGCCCCGAGAGGCGGCTGGCGAACCGGTCAAGATCACCCAGCGCGGCGCGGCCACGTCCGGTTCGCGTTACGTGGCCGGGCGTTGCCGCATCACACCAGTCGGCGGGGTCACGTTCGAGATCCAGCACCGGCTGCTCGGCGCTTTCACGCGCGCACCACGGCGTCAACATGCGCCGGCGACCCATTGCACCAAGTCAAGGCCTCCGCAACGGTCACTGCCGCGCCGCGTATGGCGAGCTCGAAGGCGGCGGTGAGGCGGGCGACGCCGGCGCCTTAGACCAGGACATTCATGATCGCTCACGCGCCTCGGTCGGGATCGGTGCGCCAGGCTCGTCCGCCGGGACGCAGAGATCTGTCGTGCAGGCCATAGGGGACGCGCTTATAATCAGTGCCGGAGAAGTTGACGGCCCAACCATGAGTGAGATGGCCGCCACCGGGGAGGGGCAACCCCATCACTTTATCGCCCCGGCTCAAAAGCGCGCGATAGACAGCCTGATTGGCCGGCGAGCCGGAATAAGGCTGGACGTTGGCGTGTTCGCTGCCAAATAGCGTCTTCAAGCGCTCAATGGCGAGGTTCTCAAGCTGATCGACGATACCCTCGGCGTACTTGTTCGGGAAAATCGAACCGGTCGCTTCCAGCACGGCCGAAGAGGCGAAGTTTTCGGAAGCGATCAGTTTGAGCGTCGTCCGCTCGTGCCGCTCCTGCCTTAGAAGCAGTTCGTGAACGCGGCAATCGACTGAGGCCAAGGGAGACGTCCTTAGGTGTCGGCTGCGCGATCGCACCGTCGGCGGAGTTGTCCATGACAGTTCGCTCCCATTGGATTGATCTATTTCACGACAAGCACGCGGGCCCTTTCACCGCGGGTCGTGTATTTTGCAGCTTCTCGAAAACAAACCGCTTGCCTTTGCGCACGCTGTCTTCGAGTGGGCTCGCCTTCGCCAGATGCGCCGCAATCGCGCTGGCTAGCATGCAACCCGTCCCGCGCATCGATGTGGCAAGGCGCGGCATGTCGAAGCGGACCGGTGCTTGATCGAAGCGCAACAGAATATCGGTTGATCGAGATCCCGATGCGTGGCCGCCCTTGATCAGCAGGGCCTGCGCTTCGGCGGCCAGCAATCCTTGGCCTTGCCATACTGCGCCGTCCTCATCCACCGCCAGTTCCGCGCCAACAAGGAGCGCCAGTTCGATGAGATTGGGTGTGACGAGACGGCAAAGCGGCATCAGATTGCGCTTCATGACGGCGATGGCGCCTGCTTCCAGCAGAGCCCGGCCTGAAGTGGAGGCCAGTACGGGGTCGAGCACTGCTGGCACGTGCGGATTTTCGCGCAGCACGTCGGCAACGGCAACGACGATCTCTGCCGTGGCGAGCATACCGATCTTGATGGCCGCCACCTGGTTGGCCTGCAGCGCAGCGCGCATCTGATCGGCCACCAGGCCGGGTTGCAGATGACGGATGTCCCTGACGGCTTCGTGCGTCTGCACCGTCACCGCTGTAACAGCAAGGCAGGTGCGCACGCCAAGGGACGAGATCGTCTCGATGTCGCAGGCAATTCCGGCGCCGCCGCTGGAGTCGGATCCACCAACGACAAGCACATGCGGTTCTCGCCTCAGCGCCATCGCTCCGTCTTTCCGATCCATTCCCGCGTGCGCGCTTCTGGATCGGCATTCAACGTGATGTCGGTGACTACTGCGGCGCTGTCCGCGCCAGCCGCGAAGACACCGTCGAGCCGGTCGGGGTTGAGGCCGCCGATCGCGACCAACGGGATCGGCGCTACCCGGCGCTCCCACTCGCTGATCCGTTCGACCCCTTGCGGCGCCCATTTCATCTTCTTCAGGATGGTCGGGTAGATGGGGCCGAGCGCGATGTAATCTGGCTCGGCGGCCATGGCCGTTTGCAGTTCAAGATGATCGTGTGTGCTGAGTCCAAGCTTCAAGCCGGCTGTCCGTATCCGCGCGAGGTCGGCGTTCTGCAAATCCTCCTGGCCAAGGTGGACGAAGTCGCAGCCTTCCTCGATTGCCAGGCGCCAATGGTCGTTGACGATGAGCTGGCATTGATGCTCGGCGCACAAGGCCTTCGCCTTTCGGATTTCGGCGCGCAGCCCGGAGTCTTCCATAGTCTTGATGCGAAGCTGAATCAGCTTGACGCCGAGAGGCACCAGCCGCTCGATCCAGTCGGCGCTGTCGACGATCAGGTAGAAGGGATCGAGCTTCATGAGAAAACCGCCCCGCCGAATGTCGGCGTCGATGGCACAGCGACGTCGCGCGGTTCGAGCATTCCCGAGCAAAAAGCCTCACGACCGGCTTCGACCGCTTTGCCGAAAGCACGCGCCATGCCGACGGGATCGGCCGCCCTAGCGACCGCTGTGTTCAGGAGCACGGCGTCAAAGCCGAGCTCGATGACGGTTGCCGCATGCGACGGCCGTCCGAGGCCCGCATCGACAATCAGCGGAACGTCGGGGAAAAATGCGCGCATCGAGCGTAGCGCCGTCATGTTGACCGGTCCCAGGGCGGAACCGATCGGTGCGCACCACGGCATCAGGACCTTGCAGCCCGCTTCCAGCAGCCGCTCGGCGACAACGAGATCGTCGGTGGTATAGGGGAATACCGAAAAGCCGTCCTCGCACAGGATACGGGAGGCTTCGACCAGGCCAAACACATCCGGCTGCAACGTGTCGTGGTTGCCGATCACTTCGAGTTTTATCCAGCTTGTGCCGAACACTTCGCGGGCCATTTGCGCGGTGGTGACCGCTTCCTTGACGGAGTGGCAGCCGGCAGTGTTGGGCAGGATTCTTACGCCCAGCGAGCGGATCAGCGACCAGAACTTTTCGCCGGCCTTGCCGCCTGCCATTTCACGGCGCAAGGAAACGGTCACCACCGCCGTGCCCGACGCGTGAACCGCATCGGCAAGGATGGCAGGCGAAGGATATTGAGCGGTGCCGAGAAGCAGGCGGGAAGGAAGCGTCGTTCCAAGGAGATCGAACACGCTCTAACCTCCTTGCATGGGCGAGAGGATTTCAATCCGGTCGCCGTCGCTCAGCTGGAATTCCGCCCGCTTGGATTTGTGCACGAGGTCGCTGTTGACGGCCGTTGCCAGCCAGTCGCCTTCGTAGTCGAGCGCGGCAAGCAGCTCGTCAAGCGTGGTGGCGGCAATCTCATGCGCTTCGCCGTTGACGGTCAGTTTCATGAGCAAGTTTCCTTGGATCTGTCTTGATTGAAAATCAGGTCGGCCGCCTGGCGCGCCATGGCGGGGGCGAGTAGAAAACCATGGCGATAGAGCCCGTTGATCGCGACGGTGTCTCTGCTCGTTTCGACGCGCGGCAGGTTGTCGGGAAAGGCCGGACGAACTCCAACACCGGTTTCAACGATCTCGGCCTCGCCAAAGGTCGGATGGAGGGCATAGGCGGCACCCAGAAGCTCCATCATCGAGCGCGCCGTGACCGGTCCGGCGGACTGGCTCTCAATCATCGTCGCGCCGATCATGAAACGGTGGTTGGTGCGCGGCGCCATGTAGATCGGAAAGCGCGGATGAAGCAGTCGGACCGGGCGCGACAGCGAGACATCAGGCGTGCGCAGGATCAGCATCTCGCCACGAACGCCACGCAGCCCGTCGTCTTCTGCCGCCATACCCGTGCAGTCGATCTGACGATCGAAGCCGGAAATGTGCCGGGCATCGGCGCCGAAGTGGAATTCGACACCCATGGCCACGAGCCTGTCATGAAGTGCCGCCATCGCCTCGCGCGGGTCGAGATGGGCCTCGCCAGGAAACAGCAGTCCGCGCCGGAAGCGGCCGGCGAGGTCGGGTTCCAGGAGCGCAATTTCGTCTTCATCGACACGCCGATGGCCCGACGTACGGCTGGCAAACCGGTCGAGCTCGCCCGCATCGCGCGGCGCAGCCACGACCAGTGTTCCGGCCCGCGTCACCTGGCCGGGTGTTACCGTGTCCCACCAGTCGGCGGCGTCGCGTCCGAGATCCACCACCGGCTGCTCGGCGCTTTCGCGCTCGCACCATGGCGCCAGCATGCCGCCGGCGAACCATGACGCATTGCCGCCGAGGCTAGGCCTTGCCTCGGCAACGGTCACCGCCGCGCCGCGCGTGGCGAGTTCGAAGGCAGCGGTGAGGCCGGCGACGCCGGCCCCTTTGACCAGAACCTTCATGATGGTTCATGCGCCTCTGGCATGAGCGGTGCGCCGCTCTCTTCCGCTGGCACGTAGAGATCGCCGCCCTCGCGGTATTTTGCCGCCATTGCCGCCATGCCGTCTTTCTGTGCCTCGGCGCGGATGTCGTGGGATATTCGCATTGAGCAGAATTTCGGCCCGCACATCGAGCAGAAATGCGCCAGCTTGTGCGCCTCCTTGGGCAGGGTCTTATCGTGGAAGGATCGCGCCGTTTCCGGGTCGAGCGACAGGTTGAACTGGTCCTCCCAGCGAAACTCGAAGCGTGCGCGGGAAAGGGCATCATCCCTGAGTTTCGCCGCCGGATGCCCCTTCGCCAGATCGGCGGCATGGGCGGCGATCTTGTAGGTGATCACGCCGATCTTGACGTCGTTGCGATCGGGAAGGCCGAGATGTTCCTTCGGCGTGACGTAGCAGAGCATGGCGGTGCCGAACCAGCCGATCATCGCGGCGCCGATGCCGGAGGTGATGTGGTCGTAGCCCGGCGCGATGTCGGTCGTCAGCGGTCCAAGCGTATAGAACGGTGCCTCGCTGCAGACGGCGAGTTGCTTGTCCATGTTCTCCTTGATCTTGTGCATCGGCACGTGGCCGGGCCCCTCGATCATCACCTGGCAATCCCTGGCCCAGGCAATCTGCGTCAGTTCGCCGAGCGTTTCCAACTCGGCGAATTGCGCCGCGTCGTTGGCATCGGCGATCGAGCCGGGACGAAGGCCGTCGCCGAGCGAAAAGGACACATCATAGGCGCGGCAGATGTCGCAGATCTCCGCGAAATGCTCGTAGAGGAAGCTCTCCCGGTGATGATGCAGGCACCATTTGGCCATGATCGAGCCGCCGCGAGAAACGATACCCGTGACCCGGTCAACGGTCAGCGGGATGTAGTGCAGCCGCACGCCGGCATGGATGGTGAAATAGTCGACGCCCTGTTCGGCCTGTTCGATCAGCGTGTCGCGGTAGACCTCCCAGGTCAGGTCCTCGGCGATGCCGCCGACCTTCTCGAGCGCCTGGTAAAGCGGCACCGTGCCGATCGGCACTGGCGCATTGCGCACGATCCATTCGCGGATGTTGTGGATGTTGCGTCCCGTCGACAGATCCATCACCGTGTCGGCGCCCCAGCGGATCGCCCACACCATCTTTTCGACCTCTTCGGCCATCGAGGAGGTGACGGCCGAATTGCCGATATTGGCGTTGATCTTCACCAGGAAATTGCGGCCGATGATCATCGGCTCGCTCTCGGGATGATTGATGTTGGCAGGAATGATCGCCCGCCCGCGTGCCACCTCGTCGCGCACGAATTCGGGTGTGACGAAATCGGGGATCGCCGCGCCGAAGGCTTCGCCATCGCGCTCGAGCTTGCCATGCAGAATCGCGCGTCCAAGGTTCTCGCGGATGGCGACGAACTCCATTTCGGGCGTGATGATGCCGGCGCGCGCATAGGCAAGCTGGGTCACCGCGTTGCCGGCCTTGGCTCTGAGCGGGCGGTTGCGAACGGGAAACTCCGGCGTCAGGCGCTCGCCCGCCGCGAATCCGTTGTCTTCCGGCCGGACATGGCGGCCGTCATAGGCTTCGACGTCGCCGCGCGCCGTAATCCATTCGTGCCGACGCCGTGCGAGACCCTTTTCGATGCTGGTTTCGACAGTCGGGTCTGTATAGGGCCCCGACGGATCGTAGACGGTGACGGGCGGTTCGCCAGCCGTCGGATGGACGGCGATTTCGCGCATTGGCACCTTGATGTGCGGGTGGAGGACGCCGGACTTGTGGATTTTCCGTGAGGCGGGCAGCGGTCCCATCGACACGGCGGGGGTGAGGGCATTCATCTTGAGGCTCCTTTGCTCATGCATTGGAGACCCAGTTCTGTGCCGGAAGGATGAAAAGACGCTTTGGCCGCCCTGCTTTAACAGGACCTCGGGCATAAACTCCCGCAAAGCGCTTGCACCGTCCCTACGCCAGTATGAACTGGATCAGGTTCAACGGGTCACTGCACCGCGAAAGCCAGCAGTATCTCAGCCCCTTGCCGGGACTCCCCTGGTGAATGCGTCAAATTGAACGGGCTGGCACCATGTTGTCAAGCGCGTTCGGCCGCGGCGACGATCTGCGGCCCGTCAGACACGGGAGGAAAGCTCGTGCATGTGTCGGGCGCACGCCCAGGAGACCAGGCAGGGATAAGAGGATCGCCAAACCGTCGGACTAAAGATTGATCCTTATGATGATCACGCCTTCAATCGGCACCAAAGGTTTGCGCGTAGATGGCCTCGATCCGCCCTGCCTCGTCATTGGTCAGCGCGGCCAATTCCTTTTCGCGGGCGCGGTTCGAAAGGTGGCCACCATTCTGGTGAAGGAAACGGAAGAGCAGATCGGTCAGCCGCTCGGGCATGTCGATAAAGGCATCCACCTGTTGCCGGAATTGATCGTAACGCTGCAGAAAAGCGGTTTCGTCGGGAAGGTCCCGTTCGATCGTCCGCTGAACGCAGGCATAGAGGAATTCGGCGTGCGGGGTTGCATCGAAGAATCGGTAGAAATCCCCGGTGTCATTCAGCACCCGGACGTCGAATAGTGGCGTCGGTTCCCATTCGACCAATGGCAGAAGGCGCTGCGAATAGCTCTGGAGCACGCGCCTGTACTCGTCGATCTGGTCTAGGATCGCGGCCGAGACGGGAAACACCACTCCCGGCGGATTGAAGCCGTGCATGGCAAGGACATGGTGGATTAGGTAGCGGTGAATGCGGCCGTTTCCGTCCTCGAACGGGTGGATGTAGACAAAGCCGAAGGCGAGGATCGCGGTGGCGATGACTGCATCAAGGTTTTGCGCGGGGCCGTGATCGAAGGCCACCATCCCATCGATGAGCCGCGGCAGGTCCTCAGGCCGAGCGCTGATGTGATCGGGCAGGGGCATGCGGTTGTCTCGGTCATGCTGGCCGACGAAGCCTCCTTCCTTTCGGAAGCCAAGTCTCACGAAACGGGCATCGCCGAGTACAATTCTTTGCAGACGCAGCAGCTCATCGCGATCGATCGGTTGGCGGCCGGCTTCGCCGATGGCGCGGCCCCAGCGTTGGATTCGGTCTTGCGCCGGGCGCTCGCCCTCGATCGCGTAGCTTGATCGCGAGTCTTTGAGCAAAAGAAAGGCGGCGGTCCGAGCAAGGAGGTCGCGCGGCACGTCCGCTACGATTGCCTCCGCGCGCCGCGGCAGATCAAGGCCGATGAATTTTTCGAGAGTCTTGGTGCGAAACACCAGAGGGCAGAACTCAGGCGTGCCGGGGAGATTGTCCTTTATGCGGTAGCGCGAAGCGGTCTTCTCGGGCCCGGACCACTGCAGCTCGGGATCGACAATCAGAACGTAGCGTCCGGCATCCGCGTCGGGCAGATCGAGACGCGTGCCCGTCAGCCATTCATATAGAAACCAGATGCGGCGGGCATAACTGCCGGTCGGGCTTTCACGGACCAACGCCTCGATCTGTGCGGGACCGGTCACCTGGAACAGCCGCTTTAGGACGGCAAGGTCGAGCCCCTCGTACTTGAGCGCGAAGGTCAGGTGGCCTTCGACGGTTGGATGTGGGGCATGGCGGGGCGTCATGATCCGCCAGCCGTCCCGTTCAGTAATTCGATGATGCTCGCCAGTGGCGGACAACGTACGAGGCAAGGGCACGGCGAGCCCGTAGGCTCCTATCAGGGCGCTGTACCCGGCCGGGGTCGCGGTCTCCGGAAGGCGTATTTCCTGAAAAAGGATAACAGGACCTGAAAATTGGTGCTGCTGCGCCGCAGCCATGAAAATCGGATCCTCCAGTCGAATTTTGGTTTCAAGCCAGCCAAAACCATGAAGAATGATGCTATTGCATGAAAATTGATTCTGCAAGACGAATCTCGCCGAAAACAGATTCCCAGCAGGTTGCGAATGGCGCGTCCGGGACCCGGCCGCATGCTGTATGGCGTCGGCCTGCTAGGCGAGCCTTGCGTCCGGATCGGTGGTCGAGACATGTGTCTCGTTCGAACGCTTGTGTCCTACGCGTGGCCGCTATCCATCGCAGGCGCACCCTGGCGCCTTATGACAGCGCTTGTCCCTCGAAATACAGCTATCGCCGCACGCTTTGCCTGCAGAACAGGTCTTGCAGCAACCTTCGACGGGGACCGTGGACCACGGTATCGGCGCATCCGGTCGTTTGATGATCGACCCGAATTGCGCCGGAATCAGAACACCGGCGACCACCAAGCCGGCCACGATCCGAAACATGTTGCTGCCCCCAGGCGGAGTTTCTGTCGGCCCTGCACGCTGCCGGGCACTTATTTCGCAAAATAGGCAGAAATCCGCCGATCCGCCTTGGTCTGCCAATTGTCGTCAATGCTAAGGAAGCCATCGGTCGGGCTTGAGGATGCGGCGACGCCCGCCCGCTGCAGTTCGGCCGACTTCTCCGCCTCAGCTGCACGGAAGCGGTAATGATCGAATACGTCGAGGACATGCGTTGCATACGCTTGGGCAAGCGCGGGGTCGCGCTGCACGATTACAAGGTTTTCGTCGTTGGAATAGGACGCCTTATAACCAAGATTGTGGCTGCCAAATGCGACCACGCAATTCTGGGAGTCAAGCGGGTCTATCACCAGGATCTTGTCGTGGATAATCGCCTTGCCCGCGCTCAAAATTTCCTTGTTGACGAAATTGCCGAGTTGGCGGCCGATATCCCTGTCGGTGAGCGCGGTCGCGCGCACAACATTGACGCCGCCCTGCTGGATAATGAACGGCGAACTCGGCACCAAGGGCTTGCCATCTGGGCCGGTGCCTGAAGGCTGGTAGCCCCAAGCCAATGGATCGGAGACCGCACCGACCACCTGCAGGCTGGTATCCGCCAGGCCGAGGTCGATCGCCTGCGAGATGATCGAGTGCACCCCGCCCTTGGACGGCAAAAACACCGCGAACAAAATCATACGGTGCGCACGGCGCATCAGCGAGAAGAGACGGTCCATGTCCGGTGGAGGTGGCGGTTGACGCTTGGCGCGCGCCGAAGGGGGTTGTTCGGCGCCTGGAACGTTCGGCGAGAACCAACATTCGAACGCAGCACCGTTAGCGAGATTGCCCGTCACCGGAGTACGGTCGGCGTCCTTTACGACATCGCCCTGGTCGGCGCCGGTGTTGGCATCCCCCGTTTGCGGGGGATGCGGCAAAGGGTGATCGAACAGGCGTTGCCAGTAGTCGAGGTATGCGCGCGCTACGTTCGCGTCTTCGATGACGATGCAATTGTTGCTCTGACCGGAAATGCCACTCCACGTCCAGTTGGTCGAACCGGTAAGCACCGCTTGGGGTGTTCCTTGGTCGTCCGACCAGACGACGAATTTGTTGTGGCCGATGTGGCCGCTGCCGTTGAACAGCCGGTTCTGCATACGGAAAGTCGCTCCAGGCGCATCCGCTATCGCGCGCAACGTCGCGCGAGCTTTTTCGTTTCTCGTATCGTAGTCGGTATGAATGACCTTCTTGGTAATCTTGTCCTTGGTGTCTCGGGACCCTGCATCGGACAGGATGAGCTGCATCCGCGGTGCCGCCGCGACAAGGAGGTCGAGTAACTGCCGATCCTCAAGCTCGTAGAGGGCGGCATGAAATTGCCCGCCCGCTCGGCTCAGGAACTCGGTCATCGTTGTCGGGACGTCGCCGGCCAGGTAGCGTCGCAGTGTGTCATTTGGTTCGCGCAGACGAACTTCAAGTTCGTTACGCCCAACTTTGCCGTCATTCTCTTCGAGCATGCGGATCAGGAACTGGCTCGATAGAATGCCGTTGGTGAAAGTGGAGACGAACGGTCCCAAGCGGCGGGTGGCCTCAACGATGTTGGTGAATGCCGCAGGTGCCAGATAGCCGAGCCGGATAGGTGCGCCCTGATAATGATGCTCGACGCGCTGTTTTGTTTTTGCGTCCCAATGGCTTTCGGGGACGGGCACCACTTCTTCGAGGCCATCGCGTAAGCGACCTACCGGGCGGATACGGTATCGTAGCCGCTCATTTTCGGGCCGGAGACCCAACTTGTCACGGTGTCGCCGCAGCGTGAGGTCGCGCCAGTTAAATTTCTGAACCGGCCATACGGTGGTGTTCTGCGCCTGCCAGTCTGGATTCGACTGCCCTTCAAAGGCGACATAGGCGGCAAGCGGGCGCTCGGCGGTCACCTGACCGTTGGCATCGAGATATTCGCGAACAATGTGGAAGCCAAGGCAATCAGGGATTGGGTCGGGGTTGGTCTGCCAAGCAAGAAACGCAACTTCATTGTTGACGATTGCATTTGCTTTGACGATCTGCACCATCTCATCCTCACGTAGAAGAACAACGGCCTGATCCAGCGATCTGGCCTACCGCCAATCGTACTGCCACCCCTCCGGCTCGATTTTATGAGGCGGCTAATGTATAAAGAAGACCGAAAACCTTTCAGGTTCGGCCTTCTTCACAGGAAGCGTTGTTATTTTTCAGAATAAATCGCCAAAGTAAAGTCTAGTTGCGATAATTATTTTACACTGATACTGCTTTAGCGCTCAAGCACCTTGGGCATCGAGTTCCGGCATCTTGAACCTTAAAGCGTCGTGGAGTGCTCATGGAAGCGGACGAGCGGCTAAGCCAACTTTTGAAGCGGGCGATCGACAACCTCAGTCTCGAAGCCTCGGAACCAACGCGTCAGATGTTGGTAAAGCGGCTTGAAAAACTGGCAACCGAGCTGGCGCTTGAGTGGATCGTAGGCGAGCGTCGATTTGAGAACGTCAGCCAACAGACCGAGTACTGGCTTGCCCGCCTATACGAGGACATCTTCATTGATGAGCAGCCCGATGCCACACGCATTTACTCGCGTCTTGGCTTCGCACTGCCGCGCTCCCAATACCTCGCAAGGCTGCTGATCGCCCGCCGTTCTGCACATTGGCGGCAAGCAGCGCGCAAGGAAGTCGCTGACGCCCTTTCCCAAATCGAGAAGAAGGCCCGCGAAGCCATCGAGAAGAAGCAAGGCGCAACTCAGCGCTTTGAGCTCAGTCTTTCGAAGGGGCGTATGACGAACTATGTGTCATCTACGATATCATGGCGGGTGCTGTTGCCGGCCAATCTCGGCCGCTGCCTCCAAGGCGGATCCCGTCGTCCCCCAAGCTCGTTTGGTTCAGCCTCACGGCCGACGTCGTCGTCGCCGTTCTCGAAGCGCTTAAAGGAGATGCCCAATGACGCCTATCAATCCTCTGTCCATCGTTGGATTGCTTTTGACGCTCGCTAGCCTGTTGGGAAGTTTTTTCTATCTGCAATTGAGCCAATGGTTGAGAGACCTTTTGGCGCTTGAGCAGAAGACTACTCTTAACCAGGCTCAGGGGGACGAGGCCCAGAAAAAGGCCATCGTCGAGTGCCGCGTGGAGCAGGCACGGCTCGCAACTTGGCCCACCTATGCCGTCAACGCTGTCGTCATTGGTTTTGTGATCTTCGTTCTAGTCCTCGGCCTGATCATGATCCAGCCCGCTGCAGCGGATCCAGTATACCCGACCATCAAGCTGGCAATCTGGGTCTTCTTGGTCGTCTTCGTTGCATTGTCGCTCGGGCTCCTCTGGATGGGCAATCGTACTGCAAGATCAATCAGGACTATGCTTGACGGTTGATGTAAAGGACTTGCCGTGCGGATGCTTACAGCCGTGATTTGGGCGCCGATTGGCCGCCACGAGTGTGGAACGGGAACATGGGGGCGGAACGATGCCAAATAAGCTTGTCATGATCATTAGGCATGCTGAGAAGCCGGTTCCGGAGGGCACCGATTTTGGAGTGACAGAACAGGGCGAAAAGTGACCCCGCATCGTTGACAGTGTGTGGCTGGCAACGCGCGGGTGGGCTTTGCTCATTCTTTTCCAGGCCGCCTGCGCCTATGGAAAAACCGGCATAAATTGTTGCCTCGGGCACGATCAAAAAAGATGGTTCGGGAACCCGGAGCAAACGGCCTAGCCAAACAATCACGCCACTGGCAAGACGCCTCGGTCTTCAACCTGATGTCACTTATTCGAAGGGCCAAGAGGCGTTGGCGGCAGAAGCCATCCGCACAGCCCCAACACCTGTGTTGGTAAGCTGGCAGCACGAATCTATTCCTAGTTTGGCAGCTGCGATCGTCGGTGGCGCGGGTATCGCCCCGGAATCTTGGCCGGACGAGGATTTCGACAGCATCTGGGTGTTGCAGAACGATGGTGCAGATGTCTGGTCATTTGCACATCAGAGCCAAGCGCTTCTCGACGGTGATGGGTGATCGTTCTCACACAGATGGCGTAAAGCGCCGCGACCGCTACAGTCCTGATGTCGTCAAATGGCGGCTTGCGGCTTGCCTAATGGCCGAAATATCGAGCCCGCCGCCGAACGCCATCCTTTAGGAAGCCCTTGGCTGCTTCCGCACAATCCAGTCCAGCATGTCTGGGTCAACCTGATCGTCGCCGGTGAACTCTCGGATTATTTGGGCGGCATATTCGCACGACTGGCTTTCCGGGATTTCCCCTTCGATGATCGCACGTTGGATGGCGCTTCGGAGGATTTCGCAATCGAATGCCGACACCTTGGCGCGTGACATTGTCAGCTCCCGCACATAGGCGGAAGCACTGCCAGCTCCCAAGCGTCCGAAATGCCCTATTCGGTACGGGCGACTAGGGGATCATACGCCTTGCTGCCCATTTCGCGAGTCGAACGAACTTGGGTCCGTCAAACAGACCATCGCCCGTCACCACGGGAATGATTGTGAGGACGAACCTGGCCATCACACTCAGTGCCATGCGGTTGGCAGTTGCCTTTTCCGTTGCTGGTCCGCCCGGAGCCGATGACGTTCCCTTCTAGCCGGCGCAGCCGTCTTATCCCGTTCCTGCCCGCTCCATTCGCTGCGCTCCCGTGTTGGGGACAAGCCCGCTCTGAGCGCCGTCTCCTTTGGAACCGTCCTCCGGGACAGAAACCATCAACCAAAGGAAAAGACCATGACCAACAACCGCAACACCAAGTCCGAGGCGAAATCGCCGCTCTACCACGCCTACACCGTGCGCGACGGCAAGGAAGGCCAGAAGGGCTTCTGGATCCGTATCGGCTCCTTCTTCGCCCACGATGACGGCGAGGGCGGAACGCTCCTCCTTGACGCGCTGCCCATCGATGGGCGGGTCGTCCTCCGCACGCCTAAGGCTGACGAATAGGAGGCCGCCATGCAGATCTTGACACAAGACCTGCGGGAGAAGCTGCTGGCGAATGGTCAGCAGCAACCTCTCCGGGGCACCGAACGCGAAATCGACTTCGTCCCCGTGGTCAAACTGTTCACGCCGGATGCTGTCGCCACCTGGCTCCTGACCGAAATCGATCCGGATGACCCGGATATCGCCTTTGGTCTCTGCGACCTCGGGTTTGGTTGTCCGGAGATCGGCAATGTGAGCCTCTCCGAGCTGTCCTCGCTCCGCGGGCAGCTCGGCCTGCCGGTCGAGCGGGACCCGTACTTCAAGCCGGACAAGCCGCTGTCGACCTATGCCAGCGAGGCTCGACGCCTCGGCCGCATCCAGGCGTAATATCCGTCCCGGTGCTCAACGCCATCCTTGGGGATGGCGTTGAGTGTCGAGGGCAATAGTCGTTCCGCGGCTTTCTTAATGCCGCTAACTAACTTGCGAGCTGAGTGCCTGGAGATTTACCGTCATTCAGCTTCGAGAAGACTGCGAACCAAAAGCGGTAGTCGCGATCGCGACCGTCGAAGTGTGCCGTCAAGGCGCAGTCGGCCGCAGCAGAAGCCGCGCTCGGCCCATAGACTTCGAGAGCGACTTTGACCGCCTCATCCGGGTCGGCCAGATCCCAAAGCGTAACATCGTCACGATCCGATGCATCGGCGCCGACATTATCACGGTGATCTCTTGGCATGCCAAAAAGCTCCCCTGGCCTTGACGGCCACGCCTCAGGCCTTCGCCTTCCGTTTCGCCGTAGGTTTCTTGGCTGGAGCTGGCTTCCTTCCCAAGCCTAGCGATTTTGCCAAAGCCGATCGGGTCGCGGAGTAACTCGGCGCAACCATGGGATAGTCCTTCGCCAAACCCCATTTCGCCCGATACTCATCAGGCGTCAGCCCATGACTGGTCGCAAGATGACGCTTAAGCGACTTGTATTGCTTACCGTCCTCAAGGCTAATGATGTAGTCCGGAAACACCGACCTTTTGGGGTTAACTGCCGGTTTGGGGGCAGGCTCTGGGGTGGGAGACGGGGGGCTAATATTAGATAATGCCGAATTCACGCTGGCGATCAAATCCGGTAATCCAGAGACTGGCACCGCGTTTTTCTGCACATAGGCGGCAACGATATCAGCAGTAAGTTCAATCATATTATTGCTTGGTTCCCCGGGCATCGACGTGCTCCTTCAATCATCACATCCTCATATCCGTCAACGAGACGATATGCACCGAACCTATGCCACTTGGATCTTGTCTGATCAATCCGGGTATTTGACATTTTGCCGTTGCTGTTGCCACCCAAAGTCCCTTGGTCGGACCACCTAACCGCTTATGACTGAGAGCATCGCGACATCTATTTGAGACTCCTATCCGCGTGGGAACGAAGCCAGCGTAGAAGAGATGGCGCAGATATTGGGAATCGATCCGTGGGAGGAGCCAGTTCGCGCCCGCGACGCGGTTCGCAGCCATCTCGATCGAGTGGTGTGGCTCCTGACTACGGGATCCAAGGAACTTTTCTCAACCTAGCCGCAGAAGTGCCCATAGAATCGGCAAGAAGTCTTTGCCGTCGGCGGATGATGGGCCAGATGCGCATCGGCGGAGGGTCAGCAGAAAGCTCTCAAGGCAGCGAGGTTTTGCTCTCGACAAGCGACGCTGCGGGCCGAAGTCGCTCCGTCCTCATCCTGACCGCAAAAAAGTGCATCCAGCCTCTAAAAGGGAAAGCTTTCAATAATCGAGCGAAGTCCGTCCGCCCCGGAATCCCTGAGGTGAGGGCCGAATGGTCGAGCTACTCGTTCCGACCTCAGACAGTATGGAATGCGGTTGACTTCAGCAACGGACACCTACTGTCGGGTTTGTCGAGTCCGAGACATGATCGTGTTCAGCGTGGCTTCCAGTGTGCTCTCATTTAAAACTTTGAATAACAAATGGAAAATTCCTTTCTACGGAGTTGGCACGCCTTTTGATGCTCCCTTGTCGCGAAGCCGCAGGAGTTGCGGATCGAGATTCATATTGTGGGTGGCAAGGTCATCTCCGATTTGGCCTCGTCTTGATGGGAGACATATCATGGCTCGACACAATCCAAGCGAGGATACCCTATCAAGGAAGTATAACATCATCGGCGAAGACGTTCCTGAAACGGCTTTATTCGAGGGAGACGCATTGGTGTCGTCCCTTTCAGAAACTCCTCGCGTCATAAAAAGCGTGTATTACTATGATGACACCGGCTCAGAATTATTTGAGCGCCTTTGTTCTGAGAATAATTACTATTTGTTCAGAATGGAAAGGGATTTACTTACAACGAACGCAAAGGCGATTGCTGGCCAGACTGGCCCTGTTTCTCTTATTGAGTTGGGATCTGGAAACGAGGAAAAAACAACTCTTTTGGTCGAGGCTTATGTGGAGACGTATGGTCCGACGTCTTACACTGCCATCGACATCAATCACTCGATCTTAGAGAGAGCGGCTGAAAACATCCTTTCGTCAACATCGGATTTGAACTTCTTAGGGATCGTAGGGACCTACCAAACAGGGCTCGCACAGACCAAAGAGCTGTCTGGCCGAAAGCTATTAGTTTCCTTGGGCAGCGCGATCGGGAACTTGTACGATGAGGAATTGTATTCTCTCCTCCTATCGGCGCGGGCGGCCTTGTCTCCTGGCGACTATTTTCTGGTCGGGATAGATTTAGACAAAGAGACTGAGATCCTGGAAGCAGCCTACAATAATCAAATGGCTATCCTAGGCAATCTCTGCGTCCTGCAACATCTGAATTGGCGATTCAGCGGAAATTTTGATATATTTCAGTTTCGACACGTAGCGTTTCACAACAAATCGCTCCAGCGCGTCGAGGCCCACCTGGAGGCAATGCAGGCCCAATCAATCAATCTCCAAAAACTGAATTTTTCCTTTCAGCTAGAAAAAGGAGAGATGATCAGGACGGAGATCATGCGAAAAGTTGAGCTGCATGCGTTTCATGACATGTTCATTGAGTATGGCTTCCACCCGGTGCAGCATTGGACCGATTCTTACAAGCGATATGCGGTGTGCCTGTTTCAACTGTCGGGTCAGCCGACGAAGTTCGACTCAGAAGCTCCCCTGTCGGGCTAGCCATCAAGGAGGACATTGAATCGGCGGCTCGGACCTACTGTCGCTCCCCACCTGCAATGGGACGAACGGTGCGCTAGTTCGACCCAGGATGGCCAGTCCATTCTCAGCCTGGGAGTTATCATAATGTTTGGAAATCGCGACTTTGGGATCGACGTCATTCGTGCCCAACCGGGTACATATGCTTGTGGTATGGGTCTGGGGATCATGCTTCTCGATGAAGTGTACCCTGGCTTTCCCGGTGATGTGCGGAACGCAAGTGCGTATCCATTCCCGATCCAATATGACGTAGTCGAAGGTGTTGATATCGACCGACTCGTTTTTCAGACAGATAAGTCCGCTTGCCTGAAGCCCATACTGCAGGCCGCACGTCGGCTCGAACGTATGGGGTGCCGAGCCATTGCTGCTGAGTGCGGTAACTTCGCGTTTTTCCAGAAAGAAGTGGCGGCCGAAGTATCGGTGCCCGTATTTATGTCGAGCCTTTTGCAGGTGCCTCTGGCGCAGCGGCTAATCGGAAGCACGAAACGAGTTGGGATCGTTTGTGCCTTCGTTCGTCAACTGACCGAGCACCATCTCGTCAGTGTCGGAATCGATCCCGCGTCAAACCTTGCGTTCATGGGCGCATGCGAGGACTATTCGTGCTCGGAATTCGAGAATTTGTGGAGCGCAGGCCAGCGGCCGGGGATCCCGACCGCCAGTTTCGAACGCGCCGAAGCCGAGTTCGTTAGTGCGTGTAAGGACTATGTCTCCAAGAACCCCGACCTGGGCGCACTGGTTTTCAGTTGCACAGGTCTTCAGCCGTTCGCACGCTCTGTACAGCACGAAGTGAGGTTGCCTATTTTCTCCTGGAGTACCCTGCTCGACTACGCCTTTTCGGTCGTCGTTCATCGCGAGCACTACGGCCACGTTTGAACGACACCCGATTCCGCGGCTGTGCGCCTCCCGGTTGGTCAGGAGGTGGGAGCCGCGATCGTGCGGTTGCTGCAAGCAGTTGTTGTTATTCGACGAAGGTCGGGAATGGTGTGATCGACCAATCGATTAAGTCGACCGCACGCTGAAGTATCGCCTCGGTTTGAGCAAGTCCCTGTGAAGCAGCGATGACATGTGCGATCGTGTCTCGGTAATCGCCTTTCCTGACGATCGCCGTCTTGGGTTCAACATACAATTTGACCTCGGCGACACCTGATAGGGCCGCCGCCCGACTGTGGCCGTCGATCCAATCGAGGATGCCATCGCGATCAGGAACCAGGAACCGGACGGCCGCAGTCTGCGACTGCCTTTTGCGCAGATTCCATTGGTCGCCTATGACAAGCTTGATGTGCTCGGTGACGAGATCGATACCGTAAGCCAGTTGGACCAGCTGAGGATCCGGCACGCCAGCAAGACGCGGATTGACTTCAATAACGACCGGACCACGCTCCGTCCAACGGAGTTCAATGTTCGTTGGCCCCCAGCCAAGCCCGAGCGCTCGCAAACACCTCAGCGAAACATCGGCGATACGCTCATGCTCGTCGTCAGTCAGTAAGGCCGGAAAGGCGAACTCGCGATAGACAAAATGCGGCGGCGGGCCGAAGTCAGCGGCGGTGCTTCCAATGACCTCATTTCCCATTATCTGAGCGGTATATTGGGGGCCTAGTGCGAATTCTTCGACCAGCATCCTGGGCGAGGACCGCCATATGTGGTTGCCGCCCAACAGATAGGTCGTATGTTCAGCCAACTCATCGTCGTCGCGGCACAATCGAACACCAATGCTGCAAGTGCCGACGGCTGGCTTAAGAATCACCGGCAGGCCGATCTCCAGGGCAGCGCTTTCTACGTCCGTCGCATTCGCTGCCAAGCGATAAGCAGGCACAGAAACGCCAGCCTGCGCGAGGAGTTGACGTTGAGCGAACTTGTCGCAGCATTGTTCAATCGATGCGGGGTTCGGTCCCGGCAGATCGAAATACCTGCAAAGCTTCCCCACTGTCGCATACAAGGACTCCTCGGCGCTGGTAATGCCGGCAATGTCATAGGTCCTACGTAGCCGGCAACATTCGCGGATCAGCGCCCCGAGATCTTCTGTATCGACGCGGATAGCCTCAATCCCTTCCGTCGCGAGATAATCGCACTGAGTTGACTCAGCCGATACGACAATTGGATGAAGGTCAAGACGCTGGGCCGCTTGGACGTACAGCAGCCCGGTATCCATCGCATGGCCTTCAAACAGGATAAGCGCTCGTCTTGCCATTGGCTCTTGTGACCCCCAACGCTGCGTGCTGTGCGGCGGTCTGAGCGTAAACGGGCATCAGTTTTGGCCGTAACTAACCTCAGACGTCGTGGCGAACGTACCAGTGTCAGCGATTTCCGGCCGTAAAGGTTCTGTAAATAAATTTGAAGGTTTTGTCGCAACGTTAGAAGAAAGACGATTGGCCGGTGGAGGGGGACCTCTGCATCATACTCTAGCGGATGACACTTCGCGCTCTGTGCGCAAGACAGCGTGGCTTTCACAACCAAATTGGATTGTCTAAAGCCTGACAAACCTTGGCCCCTAACGGACAGGCAGAAACAGAAAATACAAGCACGCATTGAAATTACATCGCTTTTTCGCTTGGCATTGCTCTTGCTGTTTAGACGGTGACGTCTACGAGGAGGGCCGTTCGATGTCTGTACCGATGATTTGCTTGAGGGCTCCACCATCACAAGATTCTTCGAACAGTTGCAGGCGACCGCCAAATCCGGTGCAGGCGGGTCTTTATTCTGCGGCTCGTCGGCGACACCGGTCGACGTGCATTTTGCTTACGCCCCAATCTGCGATGTCCTCAATCTACGCGGCATCCTCTTGCAACTTTGCACGCGAGCGGGGAGAGCGCCTTCGTTCCGGCCGATCCCACCATGACCACCCACTTGGCGCGATTGCCTTGCAGTCAACGAGACAGGGCCTGCGCCATCGGCCCACTCTGAGGGCAACGCAACTCCCATGCTGAGCTTAGGTGTCCATTCCGAGGTCGCCCGGCTGCGAGAAGTAATGGTGCACCGGCCAGGCCTTAGCCTCCACCGCCTCACACCGCGGAACTGCAAGGGCCTTCTTTTCGACGACGTGCTTTGGGTGGAGCGCGCCGGACAGGAGCACGACATGTTCGTGGATGCCCTGCGCGATCGTGGCGTGTTGGTTCACTCCTTCGACGAACTGCTTTCTGCAACGGTGGCCTTGCCCGAAGCGCGTCGTTGGCTCCTCGACCGTCGCGTTCAACCTTCCGCTGTCGGGCAAGACATGGTCGATGAACTGCGAAACTGGCTCGGCGAAATTTCCCCTGATCAACTCGCGACCTATCTGGTCAGCGGGATTTTGGCTTCGGAACTGCCGTTCGAACCGCGCAGCCTGACGGGGCAAACGCTGGAGCCGGAGGATTTCGTCCTCCCGCCATTGCCGAACCAGGTTTTCACACGTGATAGCTCCTGTTGGATCTATGGTGGTGTCTCGGTCAACGCTATGTATTGGCCCGCAAGACAGCCAGAAGCTGCGAATGTCGAGGTGGTCTACCGGTTCCATCCGCGGTTTCGGGAGGCCAGCTTCACTTACTTGGGGCCCAATGGAGCAGACCCCGCTTCCAGTCTCGAGGGCGGTGATGCGATGCCGGTCGGCGGCGGTGTTGTGCTGATTGGAATGGGTGAACGAACCACACCCCAGGCAGTCGAGGCTCTGGCGCGACGCTTGTTCACGACGAAGGATGTGACCCACGTCATCGCAGCACTGATGCCGCGGAATCGCAGCTCTATTCATCTTGACACGATCTTCACCTTCTGCGACCGCGACCTCGTGACGATCCACCCGCAGGTCGTTGAGCTACTCAAGACGTTTTCGTTGCGACCGAACAATGATGAGGGTGTGCTCGATGTCACTAAGGAGCCTAGACCTTTTTTATCGGTAGTGGCCGAGGCGCTGGGATTGAAGGTTCTCCGTACTGTCGAGACCGGTGGTGACAGCTTCGCGGCCGAGCGGGAGCAATGGGATGCCGCTAATAATGTGATCGCCGTCGAGCCGGACGTCGTGATTGCCTACGAACGCAACGTATATACGAACACGCTGTTGAGGCGCGCCGGCGTGGAAGTGATCACCGTCGACGGTGCTGAACTCAGCCGCGGCCGTGGCGGCGGACGCTGCATGACTTGCCCGCTTGTGCGCGATCCGATCTGAACAAAGGCACTTTGACATCGACCCGCCAGGCACAGCAAGACCATCCGCGATCTCGGCGATTTCCGCCTCAACGGGATGGCTGCCGAATGAACCGCGCGGTTGCTGCGGCATACTCCAACGCACTCGCTAACCCGATCGGAGTCTTTCCCATGGCAGCACGTACAGAATGCTCGGTTCAGGCCCCTTCCGCGGTGGTTATGGTCCGTCCGCATCGCTTCACGGTCAATACCGAGACTGCGGCCGACAATCGCTTTCAAATATCGCATGTTGGTGCTGGTGATCTGTCGCCGCTCGCCTATGCGGAGATCACCCGCGCCGCTGCGCTTCTTCGAGAGCAGGGCATAGTGGTGCATTTGTTCGAGAGCGAGGACAGCGACGCTCCGGATTCGGTGTTTCCGAACAACTGGTTTTCAACCCACGCTGGCGGTTACGTGGCGATCTACCCGATGAAGGCCTTGAGCCGCCGGCGTGAGCGCCGGAGCGATATCATCGACATGCTGAAGAGCCGATACAGAGTGCAAGAGGTGATCGACTATTCTGGCCTTGAGCCGGACGGCCTCTTCTTGGAAGGTACCGGCTCGATGGTGCTCGATCATATTGATCGGGTCGCCTATGCAGTGAGATCCGAGCGCACCGACCCAATCGCACTTGAAAGGTTCTGTGCCCAGTTCAGTTTTGAGCCGATGCTGTTCTCGGCGAAGGACCCCAGGGGGTTCGACATCTATCATACAAACGTGCTGATGTGCGTCGCTACAGATTTCGCCATGATCGGGCTCGACATGATCACTGACTCGGGGAGACGGCGCGAAATCGTCCATCGATTCGAACGCGTCGGTCGCCGGGTAATCGGGCTCACCAACGCACAGATCGAGAAGTTTGCAGGCAATGCGATTGAGCTCTTGGGCGGGAACGGGCGCATCTTGGCCCTGTCGACGACCGCACTCTTGGCATTGACGACGGAACAGATCGACATCATCGGCGAGAGCGTGCGGCTGCTGCCGCTAGCAATTCCTACGGTCGAGCTAGCTGGCGGTTCCGTGCGATGCACCATCGCCGGCGTGCACCTCACGCCTCGGGCCGATGCTCAGTAGAGCAGGGGTTATACTACCAAAGCGCAATTGAAGCCGCATGCGGTGGAGGCCCGAATGCCTTTGATCAGTTCGAACCAATTTTCGCAGGATCCTTGCGCGCTCCTGCAGCAGCAGAGCCCGCCAGGCCGGAAAGGCGCGCGCGGCGGCACCGATCGCTTCTGTCGTTTGCTGCGCATCGAGCGCGGCAACGAAAGCCACAGTGGTGCCGGTGGCCGGATCGGTGACCTCGAAGCTTTCGGCAGTCTCGCTCGCCATCCAGTGGCCGTCGACAGAGGCAAGCTCGCGAAGCAATCGAGGGTCGGCGAGGCGGTCGAGCGCTTCATGGCGATGCGAGCGAGCAAAGTGCGCGGACATGGTCGAGGCCTCCCGGGGTCGGACTGATATGGGAAGACTATTCGCGTTCAGCGTTCAGCAAACAGAGAGGCTGTTTGGACGCCCGCCCGCAGAGAAAATCTATTGTGCGTGTGCGCCCCGGCCAGAAGATCTCTCTGCGCGCGCCGTTACGATTTCACCGGCCACAGGTCGGCCGCCGGCAGGACGACCTCCTCCTTCACCGTCTTAGTGACGATGTAGGTGAAGTAGCGGTCGATGCCGATATCGCGGTCAAGCAAGCCATCGACCAGCCGCTGATAGGCGTCGATGTCGCGTGCCATCACCTTCAGCACATAGTCGACGCCGCCGCCCACCGACCAGCAGGCGACGATCTCGGAAATCTCGCGGATGGCCCGATCGAAGCGGTCGAAATCGGCCTGGCGGTGGCTCGCCAGGGTCACCTCCATCAGCACGGTGGTAACAGGGGCGATCAGACGCATGGCGATCCTGGCGTGATAGCCCGAGACGATACCGGCCTTTTCCAGCTTGCGCAGCCGCATCCAGCAAGGGGTCGGCGACAGACCGACCTTGTCGGCCAGCGCCAGCTTGGTGATGCGCCCGTCGCGCTGGATGGCGTCGAGGATTTTGAGGTCTATCGCGTCGAGTTTCGCAGCAGTCATCACCGTCCACTTTTTTCTCACTACCGCGTTCGCGTAGTGAGGCCAGTCTGGGTGCCGCAAGTTTGTAGTTTGAGAGGAGCGATCAAAGTGCAGACCTATGCAGTGCTTTAGAGTCTTTCATGTTTTGACGGAAGCATATCCAGCGTTGTTGAAGTAGTTGGCACATTCGTCGGGT
>NZ_JHQS01000013.1 GCF_014843845.1 Mesorhizobium amorphae
AACCGACGGCGATGATCTCGCCTTCCTGCGGCTTTTCCTTCGCCGTATCCGGGATGATGATCCCGCCAGCGGTCTTGGATTCGGATTCAACCCGGCGAACGACCACGCGGTCATGAAGCGGCCGGAACTTCGACTTTGCCATTTTTTCTTCCTCGAATGAGAACGGTGAGAACTGTTCCTCCGTCCGGCGAAGCCGGACAAACAAGCCCGGCAGCGCCGGACCCTTGGTTGGCACTCACCGATGGCGAGTGCTAACGTGCCGGTGAAATAGGCCCTCGGTTGGTACTAGTCAAGACGGAAGAGGGGAGGGGCGAAGAGCAAAAGATTTTGGAATCGGCGCTGAAGCACCGGCCCCTTTAACGTGAGGAGAAAGCTCTTTCTGCATCTCTGCTGCCAGTCGCTCGTCCCCACCGGCTCAAAACATCTCCGCCAGCGGCGCCTCCCGTGTAGCCAGTCTTGACCGACACCGAAAACGGCGAAATCAAATCATCCATGAACGCAACAAGGCACCCGAGAATCGACACCGGCACACTATCGGGACGTATCGGTTATTCTCGGTCACCAAGACGACCATCTGGACGCCTTGTCGCCGAATAGAAGCTGAGGAATATGCCCGCAGTTAGTCGCTCGTTAATCATGCGGGGCATAGCCAAGAAGCGTCGCTGGCCCAATCGAAATGTGACCTTAAAAACCCGGCACCCAATCCCTCCAGATTGTGCCGGTCTTTTTTGCTAGCGAGGGCAAGGGCTGAGAGGTAGTTCTGTGCATGGCGATCGTATCGTGTTGCGATGCGACGCCAATTCTTGAGCTTGCAGTACTGCGCCGTGCGGCGCGTATTATTCTGACCTGAGCCTGACACCAGATGCACGGTCATTTACCGCTTCCATCCGCAAGGAGCTGGAGCAAGAACTGTTCTCCTCGATGCCAATATTCCGCAGAATGACAAGGTTCGTTTTCTGTTGGCGGCGATAACCGGATAGCGTCCACGGTCACTGAGCAACGCTTGGGGGGCGTCCCCAATCGCGCGGCGGACTCGGCGTGAGGGATGACCGTCGCCGTCCAGCAGATTGCTGGCGGCGGCAACAACGACACGTCTGGCTTGGCAGGGCGGCGCAGAGATCAAGATCGAGACGTCGCTGGTCGCGCGGGGAACGGTGCACCCGACCAAACTGTGAGCGACGCGGTCACCGGCAAATTCGCTTTGCCGAGATGCAGGTCCTGGCTCCTTGAGCCTCGTCGGGCTGGGAGGGTGGCTCATCCTCTCGATGTCACTATCATCTTCTGCCCTTCTGGACCCTTCCCCGCGGCCGCCTCTCGTCCCGCAATCTCTTTTCTCATTTCTCCGATTTCACAAATTATGGTTTGTCCCTTCCGTTCCTGGACCGAAGCCATCCGCGAATTTCATCGGCGCCGTGAACCCACAAGGCCAGGCCTTGCCAGCCCAAAAACGGCACGATCACAAGACCGGTACTCATGGCAGAAAACGGAATGTCGGGCTTCAATGCCATTAGAACCCCGAGAGACGCCGCAAAGGTGATAAAGTAAATAGACATAATTATTAAGATGAATGAAACGACAAACAACCAAAATGTCGATACAATACTTTGAATTCCTGATGGTGGTCTGCGCGAGTCGTAAAACTTGGAAACTGTCTGTCTCTTTATTTCAGCGAAAATGATCCGAACTCCATTCTTGACGATCCGGCCGGCTTCATGAACCCTCGGATCGGTCAAAACAAACGCGGCCCCTTTTATCGCACCCTGCACTGTTATTGATAAATGGCAATAACCGCAATAAGAAGCAGCCATTTGAGTGTTTCAGGAGATTTCTCGATCAGTTGCTCAGACAATTTCATGATTTCCATATCGGTTCCTCCTTGGATTATGTGCTAACGACCGCGTTGCTTGTAGCTGGTTGTCGTCCTCTGGTGCGGTTTTCGAACGGGGGAGCCACAGTTCGGCAGCCCACCACGTCGGGCCATTAGGCAAAGATCTGCACGCTGTCTCGAGCAGTGCGTCGGGGTCTACTTTTGAATGGTCTCCTCGGGCTGACCGTCCAGCTGGAGCTTGACGATAATCGGATTGTAGCCAGGCACTATCTCGCGCAGCCGGGCATCAATGACGGCGCCGTAAGAAAGGAGGGTGAGAAAGCGATCGGAAGATTCTGGAGCAGGTATTCGCGCAAACTCCGTCGGTCGGACATGAGCGCTATGTGCTCAGGCTGGATGTCGCGAAGCTCGACTGTGGTGTAGTGATCCTCGGTGGGCCATCCTCGATATGAGCGATGGTGGTGTGCGCGCTGAGCAGGCCTATCAGCGAGCTGCGTTGAGACGCCGGATCGTTGCGATCCTTCTCGAGGTGCTCCTTCTCTTCGCGAATTCGAAGGTCTTCAGCGTAATCGTAGGCGCCCGGGCCTCCCAGCGCCTCCTCCTTTTCGGCCTCGAGCACCTCCTTTACGACAATAAAACTCTCCCCTGAAGCCGAACCCCTAGACCGCCTTACCGGGCCGCCCAGCCGCAACAATCCTCGTTTCGACCACCGCCGTATCATCCGCGCTTCCCCCTTCCAAAAGTCGGCCTACCACAGGAAACGTTTCTCGTCCGCCTCGGTCCTCTCCATGCCCTGAAGCCGAAAGATTTCTTCAACCGAGACGATGTCCTTATGGACGTTCTGCACGCCACCCTCGGCGACGATGCGGCGAAAGGCATCCTGCATGGCGGTCGTGGCGGCGCGGATGCCGTAGTTGCCGTAGATCACCATGCGGATATTGCCGAGCGCATTTATTCGGGTTGCGTCGAGATCCGGATAGGCATTCGGCACTATGGTGAGCGGCACATGGCCATCCCAGGCCCGCGCGAAGCTTTTGATCTCGGACGGATCCTTTTTCTTCGAATGGATCAGGATCATGTCGGCCCCGGCCTGGACATAGGCCCTGGCGCGCTTCAGCGCCTCCTCTTCGCCGAGACTGGCGATCAGCGCTTCTGTCCGGGCGATGACGAGGAAGTTAGGGTCGGTGCGGGTGCTGATGGCCGCCTCGATCTTGCCCTGAAACTCCTCGACCCGAAGTAGTTCCTGGCGGCCGCCGGCGGCGAGGCTGGTGACCTTCGGGAAAGTCTTGTCCTCGATGACAACCGCCGAGGCGCCGGCGCGTTCATATTCGGAGATGGCATGGATAACATTGATCGCATTGCCATAGCCGGTGTCGATATCGGCGACGATCGGCAGCGACGACCGGCCGGCGATCGCCCGCAGCATGTCGAGGTGCTGCGTCATCGAAATGAGGCTCATGTCCGGCAGACCGTAGAGGGCGGAGAGCTCGAAGCCTGAGGCCCAAATCCCGTCGAAACCGGCTTCCTCGGCCAAGACGGCCGAAAGCGGGCTATGGGCCGCCATGATGTGGACGAGGCCGCGTTCGGCCATGCGGTCACGCAGTTGCTTCGCTTTGCTCATACGTCTTCTCGCTTTCGGACAGGGCGGTGCAGGCAGCGAGAATGCGGCCGCAGGCGCGCTTCAACTCGTCCTCTGAGGCGGCATAGGAAATGCGGAAATAGGGTGAGGCCATGAAGCCGCTGCCGGGCACGACCGCCACGCCGAACTCTTCCAGCAGATGCATGGCGAAATCCATGTCGTTTTTGATCACCTTGCCCTTGCCGGTCACTTTGCCGATAACACCGGCGCAGGAAACGAAGACATAGAAGGCGCCGTCCGGCACGCGACACTTCAGGCCCTCGGCTTGATTAATCTGCTCGACGACGAGATCGCGGCGCTTGCGGAAAGCGGATACGAAATCGACGATGTGGTCCTGGTTGCCGGCAATGGCCTCGATCGCCGCATATTGCGAGATCGAACTGGTGTGCGACGACGTTTGGCCCTCGATCGTGTTCATCGCCTTGATGAGGTCTTTCGGACCGGCCCCGTAGCCAAGGCGCCAGCCCGTCATGGCGCTGGACTTGGAAACGCCGTTGACCGTCAGCACCCTTTCAACGAGGTCCGGCGCGGCCCCAGCCATCGTTGCGAAAGGCACGTCATAGACGAGCTTTTCATAGATATCGTCGGAAAGGACGTGGACATGGCTGTGTCGGCGCAGGACGTCGGCCAGAGCGGCCAGATCGGCCTTGGAATAGACCGCGCCGGTGGGATTGTTCGGCGAATTCAGCATCAGCCATTTGGTGCGCGGCGTGATAGCCGCTTCCAGGTGTTCAGGCTTCAGCTTGAAACCCGACCGCTCGTGGCAGGCGACGAGCACCGGTTGGCCGCCGGCGAGCCGCACCATGTCCGGATAAGACACCCAGCAGGGCGTGGGAACGATGACCTCGTCTCCGGCATCGAGGGTGGCGAAGAGGCCGTTGAAGACGATCTGCTTGGCGCCACAGCCGACGGTTATCTGGTCGATGTCATAATCAAGCCCGTTGTCGCGCGAGAGCTTCTCCCTGATCGCCTCGCGCAGCAGCTTGACCCCGGCGACCGGCGTATAGCGCGTCTTGCCATCGAGGATGGCGGCGATGCCGGCCTGCTGAACGGATTCTGGCGTGTCGAAGTCCGGTTCGCCCTGGCTCAGCGTGATGATATCGACGCCTTGTTCGCGCAAGGCGCCCGCCTTGGCGGTCATGGCTTTTGTCTGGGAGGGGCGGACGGCCTGCAGTCTTTTGGCGAGTAGCGGCAATGGACTTTCCTCAAAGCAGGGGAGTTAATGCCCAGAGCTAGATGAGGCGCCCTTAGCTCGCCAGTTTAGGCATCGCGGAAAGCGGCCAAAAGGATCGCGTTTTGCGATGCGTCATTGCGGTCAAAAATTATTTTCCGGTGTTCTCCTCCTCGGTCTTTTTCCGGCAGAGCCTAATGAGCCAGCGGCAGAAGGCGCGGGCGAGATCCGGATTGCCGCTGCGATCGACCGCATAGGCCCGGTACTGCATGCCGCTCGGCGCGCGCGAGCTGGGCAGCACGTCCAGGAGGCCCTGCCTGATCAGATCCGCGACGATGATATTGGGTGTCACCAGCAAGGTCTGACCGGTCGTTACCGCCGACAGGGCCAGGTAGTGGTGGTCGTAGCGTGCCCCGGAGATGATGTCCGACGTCTTCAGGTCCATGCCGCGAAGCCAGGTCGGCAGGATGTCCGGCCGCGACGTGACGGCAATCACCGGTGTGGTGCGCAGCGCTTCGAGCCCGCGGCCGGCGACACAGTCGGGCGCCCCGACGCAGACGAGTTGTTCGTCGTAGAAATCCCATCGATCTCCCGGTTCGCTCAGCGTCAGGTCTCGGGTCAGAAGCACGTCGAAGCTGTCGGTTGAGGCGGGGGCCGACAGGGTGCTGATGACGTCGACCGTGACGCCGCCCATTTCCTTCGAGAAGTCGCTCAAATTGGGAATCAGCAGCGTATAGGCGAACGTCGAGAGCGACGTCCTCACGACGAGCCGGTTGGCATCTTTCCCGTCACCGCGGCGCATCCGCTTTGCCGTAAAGAAAATCGTGTCGAGCGGCTCGCCAACGGCATCGGCGAATAGCCGCCCGAAATCCGTCAACTGACTCTGGCGTCCGTGCCGTTCGAGCAGCTTGGCGCCGAAATACTCTTCCAATACCGCGAGGTGGCGGCTCACCGAGCTCTGGGTGATGCCAAGGGTTTTCGAAGCCCGGGTGACGCTGTTGTCGCGTGCGACCTGCACGAAAGCCCGAACAGCATTGAGCGAAAGATCTTTACCGTCTGACATGGCCGGTTTTAGCCGCCTTCCTGGATTCATCCAAAAGAGCGTGTTTGTTATCGCATTATTCGATGATTGTCATGCTGTTGTAGCACATCAGATTGAGTAATCCCGCTCGTTCTCGCCGGGCACCTAGAAGTGCCGAAGGCCGTAAACAAAGAGATCCCACAGCCCGAAGCGACATCGTTGCTTTGCGCAGCTACACAGGAGCCAGGTACGCACATGATTTCGATAACGCGACGTAATCTATTGGTAGCCGGGGCGGCAAGCAGTCTTCTGGCAATGACTGGAGTACCTTCAGCGAAGGGCCAGGGCGCCGCTCGCCGGACACTTAGAATCGGCATGTCCGGCTTCCCGCCCGCCGTCGAGCCTGTTTTGTACGCTCACACCGCGACGCGGCGCGTAGCGCCGCAGATGTTCGACACATTGCTCGCCTTCGACCAGACGTCCGCTATGACGTTACGTCCGGCCCTTGCGGAGCGTTGGGAACGGGTGAACGCCAAGTCAGTTCGTCTTTTCTTGCGCAAGGGTGTGAAGTTCCATGATGACGGTGAGTTCACCGCTGAGGATGTCGCCTTCACTTTGAGTCCCGAGCACCTGCTTGGCCCCGACATGGCAGGCAAATCCACTGCCATGCAGACCTTGGACACGATCGACAAGGTCGAGATCGTCGACAGCCACACCGTTATCGTTCATGCCAAGGGCGACGATGCATTGCTTGAGAAGCGGCTGGCGTCGTGGGGCGCCGAGATCGTCAGCAAACGCGCTTTCGAAACTGCGGGTTCCTGGGACGCCTGGACGGCAGCGCCGGTCGGAACAGGCCCGTATCGGATCGTCAGCCAATCTCTTGATGTCGACGTCGTTCTGGCTGCGCACGATGCCTACTGGGGTGGGCTGCCGCCCTTAGAAGGGATTCGTTTCAGGATCATCCCGGAACTGGCTTCACGGGTGAACGCGCTCATCGCAGGCGAAGTGGACTTCATCACGGATCTCTCTCCAGACATGTTCTCGGAAATCGAGAAGCACCCCAAACTCGAAGTCTCCGGCGGCCCCGTTCAGAATATCCGTGCACTGAATATCGATACGACCGGTCCGATCCTCGGCAAAGTAGGTGTGCGCCGCGCCCTCAGCCTCGCGATCGACCGAGAGGCTATCGTCCAGGCGCTCTGGCAGGACAGGCTGCTCATTCCCAACGGCTACCAACTCCCCAGCTTCGGCGATGCGTATATCGAGGACTTCCCGGGTCTCGCATACGACCCCGACTTGGCGCGGAAGCTCCTCGCAGAAAGCGGCTACAAGGGTGAAACAATCACCTACCGACTGCTCAACAACTATTATCCCAACCAGGTTGCCGGCGCGCAGATCATGACCGAAATGTGGCGAGCGGTCGGCATCAATATCGAAATCCAGATGATGGAGAACTTTGCCCAGATCGAGAGCAAGCCGATCAACGCAATCTTCGACAGTTCAAACACCGCTACCTTCCCGGACCCGCTCGGCCACGCTTGGCGCGTCTTCGGATCATCTGGGGAGAACGTCAAAGAGGGTATCTGGAGCAACGAAGAATATTTCGCACTTGGCGAAAAGCTCAAGGAAACCGCCGATCCACAGGCGCGCCGGTCGATCATCCGCCGGATGCTCGAGATCGTCGACCGGGAAGATCCGCCTTGCGTGATCCTGCACGGCTCCGGTCAGTTCTATGGCAAGCGCAAGGATATAGCGTGGGTCCCGGGGCAGACACTCGACCTGAACTTCGGTCCTTCTAACGCCGCCTATACGCAAAACTGATGACCACGCGAGGAGGGACGGCGATGGCAAATCCCGCCGGCACCGCACCAGCATCCGCTTTGCCGGCGGCTTGGTCGTCGCAACCGTTGCTCATGATCGAAGGCCTCACCGTCGACTTCAGCGGCGTCCAGGTAATTCGGGGGATCGACCTCACGGTCGCACGGGGCGCGTCACTCGGTATTGTGGGCGAGTCAGGTAGCGGCAAGTCCGTCACCTGGCTTGCCGCGCTCGGGCTTCTGCCTCGCACGGCTACCGTGTCGGGAAGCATTCGGCTGGACGGGGAAGAACTGCGTGGAGCAGCAGCCACGCGGCTCGATCGGATCAGGGGCGGGCGCGTGGCGATGATCTTCCAGGATCCGTCCAGCGCACTCAATCCTGTCATCCGGATTGGGAGACAGGTTGGCGAAGTTCTCGCGCGACATCAGGGGGTGTCGGGATCAAGCATTCGAGCGCAAACGAAACGTCTTTTTGACCTCGTGGGCCTGCCGGACGCAGCACGCCGGTTCGATGCCTATCCCCATGAGCTGTCCGGCGGCCAGAACCAGCGGGTCATGATCGCCATGGCGCTCGCCGGAAAACCGGACGTCCTGGTTGCCGACGAGCCGACAACCGCGCTCGACGCCACGATCCAGGCTCAGATACTGGATCTCCTGACAACCATTCGTCGCGAGAGGGGCATGGCCCTTGTCCTCATCAGCCACGATCTCGGCGTCGTTTCCGAAACCTGCGAGCGCATCATGGTCATGTATGGCGGCCGCGTCGTCGAGACGGCGCCGTCAGACTCGATCTTTGCAAACCCGCGGCACCCCTATACGCAGGGGCTTCTTGCGGCCTTGCCGCCTTTCGAAGGCGCGTTGCAACGGCTCATTCCCATCGAGGGGCAGGTGCCGGAGCCGGCGAACATGCCTCCGGGGTGCCCGTTTGCGCCCCGTTGTCCGCAACGTATGGCGGTTTGTGAAGTAGCCATTCCGCCACTCGCGCAAACCGAAGCCGGCCGCTTCTCCGCCTGTATAGCAGGGCCCGCCAAGGAGGCCCAGCAGCCCTTAAAGCTCAGCACAAAAGTGCCGGCATGACTGCAAATATTCTTGAACTCCACGGCATTTCCCGAAGCTATTCGACGCGGCAGGGCCTCTTCGCAAGAAAGATGCCTGTCCATGCCGTTGATGAAGTGTCGCTGTCGCTGCAACAGGGCCAGACGCTGGCGCTCGTCGGCGAATCCGGTTCGGGAAAATCAACGACAGGACGGATAGCGCTCGGGCTTGAACGGCCGAACGGCGGACATGTGCTCTTCCGCGGGTCTGAACTGCCGCCGGTCGACACACCAGCGTGGCGCCGTATGCGCACGCAAATGCAAATGATCTACCAGGATCCGCTCGCAGCGCTGGACCGCCGTTTGTCCATCCTCGATCAGGTCCGCGAACCACTCGACGTTCATGACATCGCTTCTGCGTCCGAGCGGAACATTAAGGCGCTGGCCATGCTTGACGCGGTCGGCTTGAATGCCAGTCATGCCTCAAGCCTGCCGCATCAGCTGTCGGGTGGGCAGCGTCAGCGTGCTGTTCTTGCCCGGGCGCTGATCATGCAACCGGCGTTGCTGGTCTGCGACGAACCGGTCTCGGCTCTGGATGTATCGATCCAGGCCCAGGTGGTGAACCTGCTCATGGACCTCCAAAAGGACCTACGTCTCAGTCTTCTCTTTATCAGTCACGATTTGAAAGTGGTTCGCCAGGTCAGTCAGCGTATGGCTGTGATGTATCTCGGCCGTATCGTCGAATATGGCGAGACAAATCTTCTGCTCTCGAACCCCACCCACCCCTACACCAGAGCCTTGGTCTCGGCAGTCCCTGTTGCCGGCCGGCGCACACGCGAGCGCATCATCCTCAAAGGCGAACCACCCAATCCCGCAGACCGTCCGACGGGCTGCGCGTTCCACCCTCGCTGTCCCGTCGTGCGGCCGGAGTGCATGAGCGTCTCCCCCACATTCTCAACTCTGCCGGACGGACGCTCCGTCGCCTGTCATGCCGTCGATGCCGCCCAACCGACCAAGGAGGTTGGAATCTGATGCTTCGGTTCGCTGCTATCCGTATCCTCCGTGCTGTTCTGACAATCGCGCTGGTGGTGACATTTGCCTTCCTCGTGCTCAGGCTTTCCGGAGATCCAGCGCGCAGCATCATGGGGGACGACGCCTCGCCCGAGGCCATGGCTGCCTTTCGCCGGGAGTGGGGTCTCGATCAGCCTCTCTGGATGCAATACCTCCACTACTTCGCAGCAATTTTTCAGGGCGAACTCGGCCGCTCGATGCGTGGCGGCGGGCCTGCGCTTGACCTTGTCCTGGGACGTATCCCGGCAACGCTCATGCTGACCCTGCCTGCGCTTCTGATGAAACTGGCGATCGGTATTCCAGCCGGTATCTATGCCGCTTTGCATCGGGACAGCGCCATTGACCGCGCCGTCATGGTCACGGCCGTTGCAGGCTATACGGTGCCAAGCTTTGTCCTCGGCCTGGTATTGGTTCAAGTCCTGGCAATCTGGTTTGCCTGGCTACCGACCGGCGGCACGGGCAGTCTACAGCATCTCATCCTGCCGATCATTACTCTCGGCGTTGGCGGTGCCGCGGTGCTCGCCCGCTTCGTTCGCAGTGCGATGCTGGAGGTGCTGGGGCAGCCGTACATTCGCACTGCGAGTGCCAAGGGAATCCCCTGGGCCGCAGTTGTGCGGGGTCACGCCCTGCCGAATGCCGCAATTCCTACCGTTACCATTGTCGGCTTCATGGTTGGCAATCTGATCGCTGGTTCGGTTGTGGTCGAGAGCGTGTTCTCCTGGCCGGGTGTCGGCAATCTGCTGGTCGTGTCGGTGACGGCGCGGGATCTGGCGGTCGTACAATGCATTCTGCTGCTGGTGGCCGTCGCAATGGTGCTTTCAAATCTCATCGTCGACTTCCTCTACGGTTTCCTCGATCCGCGTCTCTCGACCGGGGGCGCTGAGACATGAACATGATGGAAAAAGTGACCGAAACGGCGGCTGGCGAGCGAGAGAACACCAAGCACCGCCGTATCCCAATCTCCGTTTCCGTCAGCGCCCTCTGGATTGCTTTTATCGTCGTTGTAGCGCTGCTCGCGTACCAGATCGCCCCGTACCAATACACCGCGCTTGATCTGCCAAACCGGCTGGCCTCGCCATTCCACCCGCAACATCTGCTCGGAACGGACGAACTGGGACGCGATATTCTGTCGCGATTGATCGTGTCCGTTCGTATCTCGGTTCTGGTTGCTCTGGGCGCAACGCTGATTTCGGCTTGCTTTGGCACGACCATGGGCTTTGCGGCGGCCCACTTTCGTGGGCGCGTCGAGCAGTTCATCCTGATGCTCGCTGACTTCCAGGCAGCCATGCCGTTCCTCGTCCTATCGCTATCGGTACTTGCGTTTTTCGGAAACGCTTTGCCGTTGTTCATCGGGCTGATGGGGCTTTACGGCTGGGAGCGCTATGCCCGTATCGCACGCGGGCTTGCGATCTCCGCCAGTGCGCAAGGCTACGCCGGCGCCGTTCGTCAATTGGGAGCGAGCCCAAGGCGGATATATCTGCGGCACATCCTCCCGAATATCGCGTCGACGCTCATTGTTTCCATGACGCTGACCTTCCCGGAGATCATCCTCATGGAAAGCAGCCTGTCGTTTCTGGGCCTTGGTGTTCAGCCCCCGATGACGAGCCTCGGAAACATGCTCGGCTATGGCCGGGAGTATATGACACGTGCGCCATGGATCATGTTTGCGCCAGCTACGTTGATCGTTACCACGACGCTCTCCATCAGCTTGTTGGGCGACTGGCTGCGCGACCGGTTGGACAAGGGACTGCAGTAACGTGGGAATGCAGCGAAGGCTGCCGCCTCATCAGGGACAAGATGATCAAACAGATGCAAGGTTTCACAAATGAAACGATTGTTATTGGAGCGTGGGGCAATCGGTTGCTCGAACGAAACGACGGAAATCGAGCCCGGCATGGTGCTCCCATATGAGTGGCCCTGGTATGTCCGCGGTCTCGGAGCGTTCATGCTTGGAAAATCAATTCATCATCGGCGCCGACTCTTCCGAACCATGCTGGTCTTTGTCGCGTGATCTCGCGATATGCGACTGCTAGCGAAATGGCGTCTTTGTCAACGTGAACTGCGAGATACACGGTATGCGCTTCCTCATCGTCAGTTTCGACGGCCTGCGCCCTGACCTAGTCGCACCCGACCTGACGCCGAACCTCTGCCGTCTACAGGCCCAGGGCATCACTCTGTCGAACCATCGCACGGTCTATCCAAGCGAAACCCGCTCGGCCTTTCCCAGCTTGGTGACCGGTTCGACCACGAGCCGGCACGGCATGGTTGGGAACATATATGTCGACCGTTCAGTCACTCCGTCCCGCTACATCGACACAGAAGACGCGGTTCTCCTGCGCAAGCTTGACCTGGAAAGCGGTGGGCGGCTGATGTCCACACAGACACTAGGGGAAATCCTCGCTTCGGCCGGTCGGAGTCTTGCCGTCTTGGCCACCAACTCGCCCGGCACCACGCGCTTTTTCCACCACAAGGCGGAGGATTTCGGGCATGTTCGGCTCTCGGGGCATTTCCGCGAGGTCTGCACGCCGGACGATCTGCTGGCTGAAGCCGAAGAGCTTGTCGGGCCGTTGCCGCCGAAACCGCCCAGCACTAAGCCTGACAAGGCCGGCCAAGACTGGATCACTTCAGCGTTTCTCGATGTCATTTGGCCGAAATACCGGCCGGACGTCACGGTCCTCTCCTATGGCGAGCCAGACCTCAGCTCGCACTTCCACGGCACAGGCGCTGAGGCGACTCGGGCCATCATCGCGCATTGCGACCGCCAGTTTGGCCGGGTGCTCGACTGGTGGGAAGCGGAGGGACGTGCTGAAGGCGTACAGATCATCGCGATCTCCGACCACGGACACATAACGGGTCATACCCAGGTTTCGGTCGTCGAGCGCCTGCGCGATGCGGGCTACCGACCCGGTACGGCACCCGCACCGGATGTCGATGTCGTGGTGGTGCCCGGGCAGGTCGGCGCGCTCTATCTCGCTGACCCAAGCGACGAACGGATCGCTCGGATCGTGGCCACGATCACCGGCGAGCCGTGGTGCGGGCCGGTCTTTACCCGCGCTAAGAATGACATCGAGGGCATCGCCCTCGGCAGTCTCGGCAGCCACCTTGTTTTCATCGATCATGTCCGCGCGCCGGACGTGTCCTTTTGCTTCCGCGCGAATGACAGTGTCGATCCATTCGGCCTTGTCGGCGGCACGTTCTACGAAAACAACCGCCGTGCAGGCCTCGGCGTTCATGGTGGTCTTCATCCTAGGGAACTGGTCGCCCTCGGTGTTGTTGCCGGTTCGGCTTTCCCCGGGCAGGGGTCCGTTTCCGTGGTCCCATCTGGGATCTGCGATTTCGCACCGACCATTCTGCACCTCTTGGAGATAGCGCAGCCGGAAAGCATGACCGGCCGGATTCTGACCGAAGTTGTGGAGCCAGGACAGAAGGCCGCTCCCGAAAGTCGCAGTGAAGCTTTTGATACGGGGCTTGGCCGTTTCAGGCAGGTTCTTCGGCGTGTCCAGGTCGGAGCCTCGACCTACATCGAGAGCGGAACGGCGGAATGATAGGACCGCATGTTTGCGCAGAGGCAAGCCTTCGACGAAAGAAAAGGCGACCATAAACGTGATGCGCCGATGCTTGATGCGCCTTTCCAACGCGACCTCCACTCGTATGCCATGTTCCAGCTCGACTTGGACGCATGCGCGCTGAGGCCCATGGGCATGGTCCGCACCAACCCACTCCACCCAGATATCGTCGAAAGCTTCTCTTTGAGGTCGCTGAGATAGATTAAGATGGAAAGGAGATTCTGCTTGCCAGTCCCTTGTTCCTGCAACAATCGATCCAGCTCTGTTTGCTCGGCGATGTCGCCGTTGTAGACGCCGGCGATCGCGACCAACCATGTCATGTCAGCGGACCAAAAGCCGATCCCGTGCTTCTCCCGGGCCACACCTGGGAGACACGCTGGATTTTCCATTGGTTTGCCATTTTTCTTTCCCCGTTTCGTACCGACACTACGTTTCGGCGACCTCCTGAAGGCGCTCTACAAGAAGCCTGTTTTCGTCGAACGTCCGCGCAGCAATACGCAGGTACCGAGTTCCCTTGCTGAGCGTTTTAGCCCCGCTGTGGCGAATCAGGACTCGATGGTGCGCAAGGAGCTTTTCCGCGAGCGCGGCTCCATCTGGCCAATCATCTGGAAGGCGGCAGAAGACGAAGTTTGCATCCGGCCGAAGTACATGCATATCAGGGATCTTCGCGAGTTCTGAATAGAGCTGGTCGCGATCCCGACGCACCTGAGTCCAGCTTTCCTCCGCTTCGCGCTGGTAGCTCGGCAGAGCGTGGAGGAAAAACTCTCCTAATGTACTTACATTCCAAGCCGGCAAATTTCTTCGCACGGCAGAGATCAGCTTTTGATCGCTTGCGAGCATGTAACCGAGACGTAGCCCGCAAACGCCGAATATCTTCCCCAGGCTTTTGAATATCACCAGGTTTGGATATTCTTGGATTCTGTCCTCGATACTTCCGGAAGCACCCTCTGGGGTGAATTCGACGAACGATTCATCGACGATGATTCGAATATTTCGCGCTAAAAGTATTTTTGTGAGGTGGAGAAGCTCCTGCCGCAAAACTCCCCTAGAGGTTGGATTGTTCGGCGAAATGACAACGACCGCGTCGGCGTTATGCGCTATCGCATGCCAGGCGAACTTCTCGACATCGAGCTCGAAGTCCGGAGCAGGTAAAGGAAACCGCGCCAGCCGTTCGGGCGACACCACCTGCTCGTATGGATTGAAGGTCGGTGTCGGAACGGCTAAGCGCCAGTTTAGCGCTTGGATGCTCGCATGAATCAGTTCCGCAACGCCATTGCCAACAGCGAGGTTCAGCGGATCTTGGGAAATCAAGCTGCCCAACTGCTCAGCAAGATGTGGCTGCGGTGACGGATAGCAACTGATGAGCTCGGGAAGCCGCTCGCCAAGCGCGGTATAGAAACCATGGGGCGGAAAGTATAGATTTACCAGCAGAACATGATCGGTGACACCATAGCGCCAATATCCGCCGGGAAAATCATGAACGAGTGAACGACTAAGGGGCTCGCTAGGCAAAGGTGTAGGTTGCATAATCTAGGCCTCCATCAATTTTGGTTCGGTCCAGATTGACCGACCCGTCCATGCATGAGTGTGGTGGAGTGTGATGACGTTGGTTTTCCCAGCTACGCGATCCAGCACAGGTTTTAAGATCTCGCCCCAGCGTTCGGAGCCGATTTGGCTCGGGACATCGTGGTAGGATCTCCACATTTCCAAGTAGGTGGGTGCCGTCATAGCCTCATAATGCGGCATGGCAATCGAAAGCACTTGCCGAATCGGCCCGGTTTGATGTGCACCATCTCGATTTGGCCAAATAATTTGTAGACGTTGTTTCGAACCCGTCTGTCCAATGGGATGCGGTTCCCATGCAGACCCAGTCACAGATGCGTCCGGGGGTCCGGTTTCCTCCGGTGAACCCACTGTCCATTCGAACCGTTCGACGGCCGGTCCGAATGCGGGTCGCTGATCCGACATTCCCTTGCTCGGTTCGATTGCGTAACCATGCAAACCCCGTTGGGCCAACATGCCGGTGAGCTTCCCGCCTCGACATCTGCAACGACTGCGCCCGGTCGTCTTGCCAGGATGAAAGAGGAGATCATATCGAGCGCTGCCGCCGCAGAAAGAGGGCAGCTAACATAGTGTTCGGCGACAGCGCCTAGATCGCCCCATTTGATCGGACTATTCATTTGCGAGCTGCTTTACCGCGAGGTGAGAGACGGACTGGCTTCGGCTGGCTACCCCGCCGAAAAGCCGCGATAAGCTAGGAATATTGATGCCACGACCGCGAAGACGGTGACCGCTGCATACATTGTGCGATTCATACTTGGCACGGCGATTGGCAGCACGTGCAGAACCGCAAGCAACAAGAAGAGTCCGCATGTAGCAGTGTTCCACAGTGGGACAGGAATCCACGCTGCGATAAGCAGAAGAACTGCCATAAGCGGAACGTCGTAGGAAAGCGGAACGCCGGTGAAATACCCTTTTGCGGACATCCCGAAATTGCTGAAATAACTCAATCGCAAAGCACCAGCGAGTATTAGAGCGAGCCCCGTTACAAACGGTAAGACACCGCCTGTTCCGATTTGCATTAGTACCGCAGCCGGAATGACGGCGCCGTACAGGAGGTCAGCAAATCCATCCAGACTCTTCCCCATATTGGCCGTCTCTGCCGACCGGTTTTTCGTTCGCTTCGCGACCACTCCGTCGAAATGGTCTGCTAAGACCGCCCAGAGCGCTGCCGCGATGGCAAGCTCCGGTTTGCCCGATTGCGCAAAATAGAGCGCGGTTCCTGATGCCAGGAGGCCAAGCATCGTGATCTGGTTCGCGCGGTCTGAGAGATAGATGATCATTGGAAGCCCTCCGATCCTATCTCGACACGATTTGATGCCGGAAAAGGGGATCCGCATAAGGTGAAAATATGTTTTCTGCAGTTCTTAGATCGGCCTCGCTGTCTATCTCGTACCATCGGAGCTCATCGCAGCGGGCAGCCGCAAGCCGGAGGCCGCGGCTTTCGATGAGATGAGCAAGAAGCTCCTCCATGTAAGCCTTGATCGCACCGGAACCGATGAGATCATCAAGGGCAGGCACGATTATCGTGCGCAGCGTGGCGTCGGAGAAGCGAATGAGATTCATTGTCTTGAAGAGAGCCGGGCCGCCGGAAACTAGGTCCGCAGCTGTTTGTTTAAGCCGAACCTCGGAAATAAATCCGCCTTCGGACAAGATTACTGCAGAGCCCTCCATCGACGGATGGAAAGGCGCTACTGCGGCTGAATTCGCCGAGTCATCTATCGTCAAGCGCCGAAGCGCGTCCTCCTCAAAGAAGACGTCGCCCTCGAGAAGATAGCAGTCTCCCGATAGTAACGCGTCGCGTGCCAGCCAGAGCGAATAGGCGCTGCCCGTGCGGTCGAAGACCGTCGACTCGACATAATTGATATCGAGCCCACCGAAGCGTCGGCCGCAGGAATATTGGATCGCGTCTTTGCGATAGCCGACGACGATCGTCACCTCCCGCACGCCGACTGCCTCGAGGTTCTGCAAGGCGTTGTGAAGGATCGGCGTGCCATTGACTTCGACCAGCGGCTTCGGCCTCAGATCGGTGAGCGGACGCAGGCGCGAGCCAAACCCGGCGGCAAGAATCACCGCCTTTCTCGGAGCAATTGCAGTCATGGGTCTAAGCCCCACTTTTTTGGTTGCTGCGACGATTCCTTCGGTTCCAGGCGTTAAGGACGCTGACCACACGCTCAAGGCCCGGCTCGAGTTGCTCCGGCGGAATGCCATAGGAGAGCCTGAGCCCCATGGGATCGCCGAAGGCAGTGCCTGGCACGCCGGCCACGCCGGCCTGCGCGAGCAGTGCGGCCACGATGTCGTCGGCCGTCCTGGCGCGACCATTGGCGAGCGTCGGCCGCAACAGGCCGGACAGATCGAGATAGAAATAGAACCCGCCCTGTGCTTCAGGTATCGGCACGCGCCGCAGCTCGGAGAGGGCGGTAAGCCCAGCCTGCCGCGCCGCCGTCAATTGACCCTTGAGCCGGGCTTCAAAGGCGCCATCTCCCTCACGCAGGTGGTGCAGCACGGCGTGCTGGGCAACGACATTAGGGTTCGATGTCGTGTGCGACTGAAGCGCCTTGACAGCGGAGATCAGTTCCTTCGGCGCAGCGAGATACCCGATGCGCCAGCCGGCGAGGGCCAGGCTTTTGGAGAAGGCATTGACGATCACCGTCCGGGCCCGGACCTCCGGGGCCAGTGACACGACCGGATGATGCCGATGGCCATCATGGGTGAAGGGGCCGTAACATTCATCGAAGATGATCCAGAGGTCCCGCTCGATCGCCAGCTGGGCGATGCCCGAAAGAGTCTCCGCGTCGTAGACGGCGCCGCTGGGGTTGGCGGGCGTGTTGACGACGATGGCCCGGGTCATCGGCGTGATGACGCGTTGGATGTCGTCGATCCGTGGAACGTAGCCGTTTCCTCGCGTGTCGATATGGACTGGGGTGCCGCCGGCGATCTGGACCTGCGCTGGGAATGTCGTCCAGTAGGGTGCGGGAATGATGACCTGGTCGCCGGGATTGATCAGCGTCATCGCCACGTTGAAAAGAGCCTGCTTGGCGCCGTTCGTCACGGCGAGCTCGTCGGCCCGCCAGAGCTGCCCTGTCTCGACCGATACCTTCCGTGCCAGCGCCTCGCGCAACTCCATCAAACCGATGGTGTCAGTGTAGCGGTTCAGGCCTTGTCGAATCGCCTCGATCGCTCCGTCCCGGATCGTCGGTGCCAGATCGCTCCAGATCTCGCCGGCCGTGAGATCAACAATCTCCATCCCGACATCAGCGGCCGCGTTTGCTGCAGCGCGCGCTGCTGCCGTGCCGCTTGAGCCGAACAAGCTCATCCGTCGCGCAAGCATGTGCACCCTCCACAACCAAGTTTGGTTGGTTCTTTCAATGCCTGGGGCTGTGTGATCTGCTTCGGCAGATACCGCCCTTCCGCCTGAGCCAGTTCGTCGTAGCCGATCAGGCTGAACAGCTCGTCGAGGCCGGCAACCTGGTCCTCGATCCCGGCGATGCTTTCTTCCGACCAGATGCGGACGCAGATGTCACGCATGCCAGCGATCGCCGCCCGCATCGAATGGTTGGCCCAGATCACGGCCGAAATGCCGGCGCCACGATAGACCGAAGCCGGTGTTTTGTAGTATTTGGTGGGGACGATGACGACCGGCAGCTTGTTGTTCCATTCCTTGGCGAAGGTCAGGATTTCGTCTGCGACGGCCTCGCGGGAGTGGATGAGAATTGCGTCGGCGCCGGCTTCTGCATAAGCGTTGGCCCGGGACAGCGCCTCATCGAGACCGTGACCGGCGATCAGCGCCTCGATCCGCGCGACGACGACGAAATCCGGTCCCGTCGTGTCGTTCACGGCCTTGAGCCGGCCGCAGAATTCGTCAATGTCAGCAAGCGGATGCCGATCGCCGACGAAGGAGTTTATTTTCGGGAACCCCTTGTCTTCAAGGCAGACGCCGCTGGCGCCGCGTTGCTCAAGCTTCCGCGCGACCAAGCGAGCATTGTTGAAATTTCCGAAGCCGCTGTCACCGTCGACAAGAACGGGGATGTGCGTCGCATCGACTATGCGCTCGACGACGTCGACGACTTGCGTCCAACTCGCTTCATTGGCGTCGCGATAGCCGAGCGCCGAGGCGATGGAAAGACCAGAGGCCCAGAGCCCTCGAAAGCCGGCACGCTCGGCAATCGCTGCCGAGAGCCCATCATGCGCTTCCATCAAAAATGTCAGGTCATTGGAAAGAATGAGCTCGCGAAGGGTCATCGATGACCCCGTCACCGGCAAGACTTGCGCTCCAAACGAAATCGCCTTGCTCATTGTATGACCTCCTCCATAAACTCAGGTCCAATGAACTCGGTGAAACGGGATGATTACTCATCGTCGCCCTGACCTCGCTGTAGAAAAGTCCTTTGGCCTACATATGCGCAATGGTCGTGAGATCCGCTGGAAGCGGCTCTGTGCCGGGGCGCACGTTACAGTTCAAGTGGCAAGAGCCATGCCAGCTAAAAAGCCGTTGTTATTGCAATAGTTGGCTTTGCGCGGCTGGTTCCGTTTGTTAGCGACGATACAATTCTGTCGGGATCGCGACAGTGCACAAGCTATATCACGGTGCGAGGTTGGCAGGTCGCCCACTAATCGTGATGTCCTTGGCCACGCTAGAGCGCGTCCTGTTTAATCCGGTTCAAATCGCACTCGACGGGGGTGAATTGGTCGAGGACCGAGTCCACGGCGTCCCACAGGGCCTTGATGGCCCCGCTCGGCCTTGGCGCGCAGCAGCGCCTTGAGCTTGGAAAAGGCGTTCTCGATCAGATTGTAGTCGCGACTGTTGGGTGGCAGGAACAGGAGAGTCGCCTCGGCTGCCTGTTCGATCGCTTCGCGCACGCCGGCGCCTTGTGCGTCGGCAGATTGCGGACGGCCTCGCCCTTGCCGACATTGAGATCAACACCATGCAGCCCGGGCACGCCGCCGAACGCCGCCGCCACACCGGCAAGCCGGATGGCTGGGCGGCATCAGCGCCACTGGCTTCGGAGAACGGCGCGTGGTCCGCGCCGTTCTGGTGCGCTTAGGCTACCGGGTCAGATGGCGTTTTCGGGCCGAGATACATTTGCGGTAAGGGGCTAGGCCGCCATGCGATATCCGCCTTCTGGCCATAGAGGAACGGCATGGAATGCAGCGGCGTGATGCAAGGGTCTTCGATCTCGACGATGTCCTGCATGCGTGCGGCCCTGCGCTTGCGAGATCAGTCTTTGTTTCAAGCTCATGGGCGCGGTCGGTCGGAGGCCCGCCGAAATCCCGTCGGCCCGTCGCCAGGCCCCCTCGCGCGTCTCGCCGCATCGCGGAAGCTTTCTCTGCAATCTGCCAGCCCGGTTGCCACTCCATTGCCGGCGACCGGAACAAGGCAACGCCTTCGAAAAGCATCTGAGTATTTAATTTGTTCGACTTTTCAAGTCTGGCACCGGACTTGCTTCGCCTTCGCATATCCCGGCAACAAGAGATGCCGCCGCCTGTGGAGGAAGTCCTGACGCCAGAAACATTCTACGAGGTCATGCGCCGGCAGGGGATCACTCGCCGAAGTTTCCTGAAATTCTGCAGCCTGACGGCGGCTTCCCTCGGCCTTGGACCAACCTTCGCGCCGAAAATAGCTTACGCGATGGAGTCCAAGCCGCGCATTCCGGTGCTGTGGCTGCACGGGCTCGAATGCACCTGCTGCTCCGAAAGCTTCATCCGCTCGGCGCACCCGCTCGCCAAGGACGTCGTGCTGTCGATGCTTTCACTCGATTATGACGACACGCTCATGGCGGCCGCCGGCCACCAGGCCGAGGCGATCGTCGACGAGGTCGTCGAACAGTACAAGGGCAACTACATCCTCGCGGTCGAAGGCAATCCGCCGCTCAACGAGGACGGCATGTTCTGCATCATCGGCGGCAAGCCCTTCGTCGAACAGCTCAAGCATGCCGCCTCCAACGCCAAGGCGATCATCTCCTGGGGCTCCTGCGCCTCCTGGGGCTGCGTGCAGGCCGCGCGGCCGAACCCGACGCGGGCCACGCCCGTCCATAAGGTCCCTGGCCTGCCGGACAAGCCGATCATCAAGGTGCCCGGTTGCCCGCCGATCGCAGAAGTGATGACGGCCGTCATCACTTATATCCTGACCTTCGAGAAACTCCCCGAACTCGACCGGCAAGGCCGGCCGAAGATGTTCTACAGCCAGCGCATCCACGACAAATGCTATCGGCGCCCGCATTTCGACGCCGGCCAGTTCGTCGAGTCCTTCGATGACGAGGGCGCGCGCAAGGGCTATTGCCTCTACAAGGTCGGCTGCAAGGGACCGACCACCTACAATGCTTGCTCGACCGTGGGTTGGAACGGCGGCCTCTCCTTCCCCATCCAGGCCGGCCATCCCTGCATCGGCTGCTCCGAGGACGGCTTCTGGGACAAGGGCGATTTCTACAGCCGCCTGACCCGCGTCCACGGCTTCGGCATCGAGGCCGACGCCGACAGGATCGGCACGACGGCCGCGACCGTGGTCGGCGCCGCCGCGGCTGCGCATGCGGCGGCAAGCGTGGTCAAGCGGATGCGCGGAAAGGGAGGGAACAACTGATGGGCATCCGGACGCCGAACGGCTTCAATCTCGACACCTCCGGCCAGCGCGTCGTCGTCGATCCGGTCACGCGGATCGAAGGCCACATGCGCTGCGAGGTCAACATCGACGAGAACAACATCATCCGCAACGCGGTCTCGACCGGCACCATGTGGCGCGGGCTCGAGGTCATCCTCAAGGGCCGCGACCCGCGCGACGCCTGGGCCTTCACCCAGCGCATCTGCGGGGTGTGCACCGGCACGCACGCGCTCACCTCGGTGCGTGCGGTCGAGGACGCGCTGGGCATCATAATCCCGGAGAACGCCAATTCGATCCGCAACATCATGCAGCTCTCGCTGCAGGTTCACGACCATCTGGTCCACTTCTACCACCTGCACGCGCTCGACTGGGTCAACCCGGTCCACGCATTGAGAGCCGACCCGAAGGCGACGTCGGAGCTGCAGCAGGCGGTTTCGCCGAGCCACCCGATGTCCTCGCCGGGCTATTTCCGTGACATTCAGAACCGGCTGAAGAAGTTCGTGGAGAGCGGCCAACTCGGGCCATTCAAGAACGGCTACTGGACCAACCCGGCCTATCTGCTGCCGCCGGAAGCCGACCTGATGGCGGTGACGCACTATCTGGAAGCACTTGACTTCCAGAAGGAGATCATGACCACGCGCACGATCTTCGGCGGCAAGGACATCCATCCCAACTGGCTGGTGGGGGGCGTGCCCTGTGCGATCAACATCGACGGTGAGATGGCGGCCGGCGCGCCGATCAACATGGAGCGGCTGAACTACGTCCGCAGCGTCATCGAGCGCACCATCGCCTTCGTCGACAACGTCTACATCCCCGACATCATCGCGATCGGCAATCTCTACAAGGCCTGGCTCTACGGTGGCGGGCTGTCGGGCAAGAGCGTGCTTGCCTATGGCGATATCCCCGACAAGGCCAACGATTATTCTGCCGCTAACCTGATGATGCCGCAAGGTGCCATCATCAACGGCAATCTCAAAGAGGTGCTGCCGGTCGACGTACGCGATCCCGAGCAGATCCAGGAATTCGTGCCGCACTCCTGGTATAAGTATCCGGACGAGGCCAAGGGCCTGCACCCCTGGGACGGCATCACCGAGCCGCATTACGAACTGGGGCCCAATGCCAAGGGCACACGCACCAACATCATCGAGCTGGACGAGTCGGCAAAATATTCCTGGATCAAGGCACCGCGATGGCGGGGCCACGCCATGGAGGTCGGCCCGCTCGCCCGCTATGTCGTTGGCTATGCTCAGGGCCACGAGGAAATCAAGGAACAAGTCGATTCCACGCTGCGCGTGCTCGGCGCGCCGCTCAACGCGCTCTTTTCCACGCTCGGCCGCACCGCTGCGCGCGCTCTAGAAGCGCAGTGGGCGGCCCGCAAGCAGGCCTACTTCCTGGACAAGCTGATCGCCAACATCAAGGCCGGCGACTCCTCCACGGCCAACACCGAGAAGTGGGACCCGAAGACCTGGCCGGCCGAGATCAAGGGCGTCGGCTTCACCGAGGCGCCGCGTGGCGCGCTGGGTCACTGGATCCGGATCAAGAACGGGCGCATCGAGAACTACCAGTGCGTCGTGCCGACCACCTGGAACGGCTCTCCCCGCGACAATGCCGGCAATATCGGCGCCTTCGAGGCCTCGTTGATGGACACCAAGGTCGAGCGCGCCGAGGAGCCGGTCGAAATCCTGCGGACCATACACAGCTTCGATCCGTGCCTTGCCTGCTCGACTCACGTGATGGGGCCGGACGGCAGGGAACTGGCCAATGTCAAAGTGCGGTAGAGAGGATTTTTCGATGAGACCCACTGTCGTGAAACTTGGCGCAGCAGCATCGCTCGCCAACCTTGCCGGCCCGGCCTGTGCCCATGTCGGGTCAGGCTATGCGGACGGCATTGCCGCGGGCCTCGCGCACCCGCTGCTCGGTCTCGACCACCTGCTCGCCATGGCGGCGGTCGGGGTCTGGTCGGCGGTCGCCATGCCCTTGCGGGTCTGGACCGCACCGGCCGCCTTCCTCGCGGCCATGAGCGGCGGCGCCGCGCTCGCCTTTGTCGGCGTCGCCCTGCCAGCGATGGAAGGCATGATCGCGCTGTCGGTGCTGGCGCTCGGGCTGATGATCGTTTTCGGTGCAGGTTTACCGGGCATCGCCGGCATAGGCCTTGCCGGGCTGTTCGCGCTGTTCCACGGCCATGCGCATGCCAGCGAGGCCGCAGGAGCAACATTTGCCTATGTCGGCGGTTCACGCTGTCGATCGCAGCATTCCACCTCTTTGGCGTCGGCCTTTCGCTCTGGCTGCGAACCGGCCTCGGCATGCTGGTCGCCGGCTCGGGTGCCGCGCTCGTCTTCGGCGGATAGGAGGCGACCGTGAACCATACATCTCACAGCGAAGAGGCGGTCTATGTCTACGAGGCGCCGCTGCGCCTCTGGCACTGGGTCAACGCCGTCGCGATCGTTGCGCTGGCCGGAACCGGCTACCTCATCGGTTCGCCGCCGCCATCGGTCGGCGGCGAAGCCAGCGCCAGCTTCGTCTTCGGCTGGATACGATACCTGCATTTCGCGGCCGGCTATGTCCTGATTGCTGGCTTCGCCTTCCGCATCTACTGGGCCTTCGCTGGCAACGAGCATGCCCGGCAGATATTCCTGCCGCCTGTCTGGCGCGGCCGCTTCTGGCGGGAAGTCTGGCATGAGGTGCTCTGGTATGCCCTGCTGGTCAGGGAGCCGATTAAGTATTCGGGGCACAACCCGCTCGCCACGATCGCCATGCACATCCTGTTCGTCTGGTTCACCATCTTCATGATCGTGACCGGTCTTGCACTCTACGGCGAAGGGACCGGAATGGGTTCCTGGCAGCACACGCTGTTCTCGAGCCGGGTGATCCCGCTGTTTGGTCAGAGCCAGGACGTCCACACCTGGCACCATCTCGGCATGTGGGTGATCATCTGCTTCGTCATCATCCACATCTATGTCGCGGTGCGCGAGGACATCATGTCGAGACAGACGATCATTTCCTCGATGTTCTCAGGCTGGCGGACTTTTCGGGGCAACGGTACCCCGCGTGATTCCGACTAGGACTTTCGTGACCTCACCTGCTGGCGCGGGCGTTTGCCCCGCGCCGGCTTTTTTTCTTCAAGAGGGGTTGCCTTCAAGTCGACGCACACTTCGTCTCGGCTTCGCCTCGACAGCTCTCCCCCTTCATGCGTCCGTTCGACGGGGGGGAGTGCCAACCGCAACGCCCGGCGCCCTTCCTCTGTCCCTTTCAGGGGCAAAGATGCGGAACGAGGCGGAGTGGGGTGGGCGAGTGAACGCAAACTTTTCATCGGCCTGGAATTTCGGTTCAGTCCGGCCGATGCCGCACCCGTCAATGGAAGGATACTTTCCGTCTGTGCGGTAAAATCGCAATCGCGCTTTCCGCGTCGTTGCTATCCAGAGATCACCCCTTATTTCGCAACCATTTGCCGGCCCCCCGCCAATTGGCCCGCCTCTTGCTACCGGAAAGAAAAAGGTACGGAGGAGGCTTCCCAATGAACGGCGCGCCACGGGTGCTCGTGCTCGGCATCGGAAATCTGCTATGGGCCGATGAGGGCTTCGGCGTCCGCGTGGTGGAGGAGTTCCACCGGCTCTGCGAAACGGCGGATAACGTCCGGGCCATGGATGGCGGCACGCAGGGCATCTACCTCGTCCAACATATCCGCGAGGTCGACATCCTCGTCGTGTTCGACGCGGTCGACTACGGCCTGGCGCCCGGCACGCTGAAGCTCGTCGAAGGCGGCGAGGTGCCGGCCTTCCTCGGTGTGAAGAAGATTTCGCTCCACCAGACTGGCTTTCAGGAAGTTCTCGCCATGGCCGAGATGATGGGTGACTATCCCGCCCATCTCCTTCTCGTCGGCGTGCAACCGGTCGAGCTGGACGACTACGGCGGCAGTCTCCGGCCCGCTGTGAAGGCTCAGATCGAGCCCGCAATCGAGATCGCCATCGAGTGGCTCGCCGGGCACGGCGCGACGATCGCCAAGCGCACCGAACCGCTGGCCGAAGAAGAGACGCTCGCCTCGCGCGAAATGCGCATCGGCATCTACGAGAGCGGTCGACCCCGGCCGGAAGAGGCTTGTCGTCACGGCGACGCGCGGCTTCTCGCGAATAGTGCCTTCGCTGGCCCGGCGAATTTCGAGCGCGAGGTCGATGCGCTTTTGCAATCGTCCGGAGGGCAGGGCTGATGTGTGTCGGCGTTCCCTTCCAGGTGATTGAATGCAGCGGCGGCATTGCCCTGTGCACCGGTCGCAGCGGCACGCGGCGCCTCGATATGACGTTGGTGGGCGACCAGCCGGCGGGTACGTGGATACTCGCCTTCCTCGACACCGCGCGCGAGACTGTCACAGCCGAGACGGCGCGTCTGATCGCCGACGCCATCGAAGCGACGGAGCGTGCGCTCGCCGGCGACACCGACCTCGACCACCTCTTCGCCGACCTGGTCGGCCGCGAGCCGCAACTGCCGGAGCATCTGCGGCCAGCGCAAGCCCTTTCACCGCAAGGCACGGAGGACGCCTGAGTCCATGTTTTCACCCATTCTCACCATGATGATGGAGCGCCACCGCATCCCGGTGGTTGACGAGACGAACATCGACGCGTTCGCCGAGGCTCACGACTTCACCGCGCTGTTTTTCCCCGGTGACTGGCTGCGGCTCGCCGAGAGCAACGATGTGGCGGTGATCCTGCCGGAGCTGGTGCAGGCCTTCCAAGGCCTATTCAAGCCGGCCGTGGTATCGCGCGAGTCCGAGCGCAAGCTGCAAAGCCGCTATCGCTTCAACGCCTTTCCGGCGCTCGTCTTCCTGAGGAACGGCGAATATCTCGGCACCATAAAGCGCGTGCTCGACTGGGAAGACTACCTCACCGAGATCGCCGGCATGCTGACGCGCGAGCCGAGCGCGCCGCCGCCTTTCGAGCTTCCCGAAGCCTGCGCCACGCATGACCGTCGCGACTATGATCATTTCCACTGAGCGAAAGCGGCCGGGGAGGGCGCGCCATGGCAGCATCACTATTCGGCGGCATCGGGCCGGGTTCACAGCCAGGCGAAGAGGACGGCGGCGACTTGCAGTATATGGAAATGCCGAAGGGCATGGCGACCTCTGCGACACCCGTGTTGCCGGAGAAGGAAAATGTCGCCGGCCTCGAAGCTGCTTTGGCGGTGCTCTCCGCGCTAGCCGAAAGCCTCGGCCGGTCCTCGCCGGATTGCGAAAACGCGGTGCATGATCTTTCCGGCCTCGACCGCGCCAATCGTGCGCTGATCGACCAGGCGCTGGGCGAGGGCGAGGTCTCGATCATCTGCGGTGACGACCTGCAGGCTCAGGAGTCGGTGCTCACCGGTATCTGGCGCGTGCGCCAGACCGGACCGGATGGCAGGCTCGTGCGCGATTTCGTCGAGATCGGCGCCTTTCCCTCGGCCGTGCTGGAGAGGGCCTTCGCCGGCTGCCGCAATACGCTCGCTGTGCCGACGACCTATCCGATGGGCGTCTTCAACGCGCCGCCGCTGATTTCGGAGCTCAATGACCGCATCCCGCTCGTCGGGCTCGGCGTCGGGCCGCACGTCATAAACCTGTCGCTGCTGCCGCACACTGAAGAGGACCTGACCTTCTTCGACGGCCTGCTTGGCCAGGGGCCGGTGATCGTGCTGTCGCGTGGCTACGGCAATTGCCGCGTGACCTCGACGGCGACGCGCTGCGTCTGGTGGGTGCGCTTCTTCAATTCGACCGACGATCTCATCCTCAACACGATCGAGGTCACGGCCTTGCCGGAGGTGGTCCGCGCCGCGCCCGAGGATATTGCCGACAGCCGCCAGCGGCTCCTCGAAATCCTGGAGGTCTACCAGTGAACGACTCCTTCTTTGCCGGTTCCTATGGCGGCGACAATGCCAAGATCGACCCGATGTCGCGGCTCGAATGCAGGATTTGCTGGCATGTCTACGACCCGGCCGAGGGCGACGACTACTGGCAGATCTCGCCCGGCACGCCCTTCGCCGAACTGCCGGCGCACTGGAGCTGCCCTACCTGCGACGGCTCCAAGCAGGGCTTCATGGTCGTGAGCGATTGACATGGATCATTCGCAAACCGTCGCTGCCCGTCTAGAGTTCGTGTTTCAGCGGATCGAACGGACGGCCATGGCAGGAATTCCGATCCTCAATCCGGCACTTTGCGTCAGCGCGGTGGGCATGCGGCAGTGGCAGGGCGAATGGCTCGCGGTTCTCGTCACGCCCTGGTTTATGAACCTCGTGTTTCTACCTTCTGACGACGGGCAAGCGCCCCCGCGCGTGCCCACGGGCACGAAGGAGCATGTTTCATTCCCGGCGGGCCGGTTCGAGTTCATCCAGGCCTATGAAGAGCAGCTCGGCTGCTACCGCATGTGCTCGCTGTTCTCGCCAATGTTCGAATTCGCCGACCAGGACGGTGCGCAAGAGGCCGGGCGGCAGGTGCTTGCGGAACTGTTCAATCGTGAGGCGGAAGAAGACGAAGACGGCGACATGGTCCGTCGCGGTCTCCCGGCACCTGCCGCGCGGCGGGTCTCATACGGGCCGTCAACCGGCAAGCGCGCTTGGCCGTCACTGCAGATGCTCGGGCTGGCGGATGCTACGCCACTTGATCGCTTCGCACCCGCCAGCCCAAAGGTGCACCAGTGAGCGTTGATGGCCGCGTCTCCATCGATCTCGTCTGCGATGGCGGTCGCGTTGTGGAAGCCATCGTTATGCCGCCGCGCCCGATTGCGCTTGGTCCGGTCGTGCGAGGCCGGCCGGCGAGGGAGGTCGTCTCGGTGATCGGCTCGCTGTTCAGTGTCTGTGGTATTGCGCAGTCGGCGGCGAGCGTCGAGGCAGCCGAAGCGGCCCTGGAGATCGGGACGGACCGGCGCACGAAACAAGCGCGGCGGCTTCTTGTCTTTGCCGAGACGCTGCGCGAGCATCTGCTGCGCATTGGCTTGGATACTGCCAGTCTCGCGGGCGAGCCTGCGGACGGTAAATCTGCGCACGGTAAAACCCTGCGCCGGGCTATGGCCCTGCCGCAGCGCCTCAAGCAGGCGCTTTTTCCAGGCGGGAATGCGTTCGTTCCCGGCGTATGCGTGGGGATGCCGGGTGCGGAAGCCGCCGAAACGGCCGCCGAAGCGAGCAATCTAACGCAGTCCGTGGTCTACGAGGGCGAAAAGCCGCTTGGCGAGATGGATCGCGATGCCTTCGCGGGGTGGGCTATGGAGCGCAGCACGGTTGCGGCCCGCCTCATCGCGCCGGTCCTGGCAAGGGGCTGGGCCATGATAGGCCACCCCGAAACGACAAATGGGGGAAACGGACATTTTCTGAAGGAAGCGTCGGCCGACACGAGCTGCCTCGCCAGGCAGGCCGGTGCGCCGCTCGTTCGCGCTTTCCTTTCCGAAAACGGTGGAGCCGGGCTGGCCGCACGGCTGGCCGCCCGCTTGGTCGAGGCATCGAAGCTGCCGGGGCAGATCGCCGGAGAGCTCGCGGCCCTGCGGGATGTCGCGGACGGGTCCGAAGTGCCTACGTGCGAAGTCTTTCGCGACGAGAACGGGGGCCGCTTTGCTACCGCCTTCGCCGAGGCAGCACGCGGCCGGCTGGAACATCGGATTGTTTTGAACGACGACCGTATCGCCGACTACGCTATCACGGCTCCGACCAGCATTCATTTCGCCGAGAGCGGCATTGCCGCGCGCTCGCTTTCGGCGCTCGCTGCATCCAGGCGTGAAGATCTGGCGGTCCAGGCCGATCTCCTGGTCCGGGCCATCGACCCCTGCGTCGGCTACGATGTGAGGTTCGGCTGATGCACGAGATGGCGATATGCGAGAGCATCCGTGGCATCCTCGAGGAAGAGGCCGCCAGACAGGATTTTCGGAAGGTGGGCCGCGTCTGCCTGGAAATCGGGCGGCTATCCGATGTCGAGGTCGAGGCGCTGAAGTTCGGCTTCGATGTCGTCATGCGTGGCTCTCTGGCGGAAGACGCAAGACTGGAAATCGTCGAGACGGAAGGCAGGGCCTGGTGCATGCCTTGCGGTCAGAGCGTGCCGATCGCGGCCCGCTTCGATCCATGCCCCGACTGCGGAAGCCATCAGTTGCAGGTGACCGGCGGCGGGGAAATGAAGATCAGGGAATTGGAGGTGAGCTGATGTGCACTGTTTGCGGATGTGGCGAGGGCGAGGTCCGGATCGAGGGCAAGGCGCATGGCCGTCACCATCATCACGGCCACGAGGGCCATGATCACCACCACGATCATGATCATGGCCCCCATCATCATCATCACGATCATGTGCACGATTGTGGCTCGGGCCCCGCTGGCACCCATGCGCCGGGCATGAGCCAGGCGCGGATGGTCAAGCTGGAAAAGGATATCCTTTCCAAGAACAACGAGTATGCCGATGCGAACAGAAAAATGTTCGCCAAGCGCGGCGTGCTTGCGCTCAACCTCGTCTCCAGCCCCGGCTCTGGCAAAACGACGCTGCTTTGCCGCACGATCGACGCACTGAGGGGCAAGTTGCCGATCGCCGTGATTGAGGGCGACCAGCAGACTTCCAACGATGCCGACCGCATCCGCGCCACCGGTGCGCCCGCGATCCAGGTCAACACCGGCAAGGGCTGCCACCTCGACGCGCATATGGTCGGCCATGCCGCAAATCACCTCGACCTTGCCGAAGGCGGCCTGCTCCTCGTCGAAAACGTGGGAAACCTCGTCTGTCCGGCGGGGTTCGATCTCGGCGAGGCGCACAAGGTGGTGGTGCTCTCAGTCACCGAGGGCGAGGACAAGCCATTGAAATATCCCGACATGTTCGCCGCCGCCGATCTCATGATCCTCAACAAGACAGACCTGTTGCCGCATCTCGACTTCGACGTGGAGGCCTGCATCGCCAACGCCCGAAAGGTGAACCCGCGGATTAAGGTGCTGAGGGTTTCCGCGCGCACGGGCGAGGGGATGTCGGACTGGACGGCCTGGATCGGGGCGGCCCGCGCCATGGCGCTAGCCGGCCATCCGCTGGCGGCCGAGCTCAAGGGCGCAGCCTGATGTGCCTGGCCATTCCCGCCCGCGTCGTTGAACTGCTCGATGACGACATGGCCGTGGTCGCGTTCGACACGGTCAGGAAGCGCATCTCGCTCGCGCTTGTCGACGACGTTGCGGTCGGCGATTTCGTGCTCGTCCATGTCGGTTATGCGCTCCACAAGGTGAGCCCCGAGGAGGCCGAGCGCACGCTGCAGCTAATGGCCGAAGCGGGGGAGCTGGAGGGGGAGCTGGAGGAGATTTCGGCGTGAAATATATCGATGAATATCGCGACCACGAGCTTGCGAAGACCATCGCCGGCGCCATCGCGACCGAGGCTGATCCGGAAAAGAGCTATCATTTCATGGAGTTCTGCGGTGGGCACACGCATGCGATCTTTCGCTACGGCGTGCAGGACCTGATACCGCAGAACGTGCATTTCGTGCACGGACCCGGATGCCCCGTTTGCGTGCTTCCCATCTCTCGCCTCGACGATGCGGTGGAACTCGCCGAGCGGCACGGGGTCATCCTTTGCACCTATGGCGACATGATGCGCGTGCCGGGCACCAAGCAACGCAGCCTGATCCGCGCCAAGGCGGACGGAGCGGATGTCCGCATGGTCTATTCAACGCTCGATGCCTTGAAGATCGCGCGTGAAAACCCCGAGCGGCAAATCGTCTTCTTCGCCATCGGCTTCGAAACCACGACGCCGCCGACGGCCGTCGCGATCAAGACGGCGCAAGCCGAGGGGTTCAAGAATTTCAGCGTGTTCTGCAACCATGTGCTCACGCCGGCCGCGATCTCTCACATTCTTGAATCGCCGGAAGTGCGGAAGCTGGGCGTCGTCAAGATCGACGGGTTCCTGGGACCTTCGCACGTCTCCTCCGTGATCGGCTCGCAGCCATATGAATTCTTTGCTGAGGAATTCCAGAAGCCGGTTGTCATCGCCGGCTTCGAGCCGCTGGACGTCATGCAGTCCGTTCTGATGCTGATCCGGCAGGTCAATGAAGACCGGCACGAGGTCGAGAACGAATATACCCGCGTCGTGACCGAGGAGGGCAACCTCAGGGCGCAGGCACTGGTGAGCGAGGTCTTCGAACTGCGCAAGACCTTTGACTGGCGCGGCCTCGGCACCGTGCCCTACAGCGCTCTGCGCATCCGCGACGCTTATGCCGATTTCGACGCCGAGAAGCGCTTCGAGCTGTCGGTCAAGGCTTCGCGCGAGGTGAAGTCCTGCGAATGCCAGTCGATCCTGCGCGGGGTGAAGAAGCCGACCGACTGCAAGCTGTTCGGCACCGTGTGCTTGCCGCAGAACCCGATTGGCTCATGCATGGTCTCCTCCGAGGGCGCCTGCGCGGCCTACTGGACCTATGGCCGTTTCCGCGAGCCGAAGCCGTTGGAGGCGGCGGAATAATGAGCGCGAACGATCCCAGGCTAGCCGTCACCACCTCGTCGGTCCGCGGCGCGGTGGACATGACGCATGGCGCGGGCGGCCGTGCGATGGCCGAGCTGATTCGGGATATTTTTCAAAGACATCTGGCCAACGAGTTCCTGGCCCAGGGCAACGACGCGGCCCTGCTCGGCACCGTCTGCGGACGCCTGGTGATGGCAACGGACGCGCATGTCATCTCGCCTCTGTTCTTTCCGGGCGGGGATATCGGCGCGCTGGCGGTCCACGGCACGATCAACGACGTCGCCATGATGGGCGCGCGGCCGCTCTGGCTGTCCGCGTCCTTCATCCTGGAGGAAGGTTTTCCGTTAGCCGAACTGGAAAGAATAGTTGTTTCAATGGCTTTTGCCGCCCGGGAAGCAGGCGTGCCCGTGGTTACGGGCGACACTAAGGTGGTGGAGAAGGGCAAAGGCGACGGCGTTTTCATCTCCACGACCGGTGTTGGCGTGCTGGCGAACGGCACTTACGTCTCCGGAAGCAATGCCCGGCCGGGCGATGCAATCCTTGTCTCCGGCAGCATGGGCGACCACGGAGTCGCTATCCTGTCGAAGCGCGAACACCTTGATTTTGAAACGGAAATCACCTCCGATAGCCAGCCGCTGCACGATTTGGTGGCGGCGATGCTTGCTACCATTCCCGGTATCCTGGTGCTGCGTGACCCCACGCGCGGCGGACTGTCGGCGACGCTGAACGAAATCGCGCAGCAGTCCAACGTCGGAATGGTAATCCGGGAAGCGGCGGTTCCGGTGAAGCCGGAGGTCGCGGCGGCGTGCGAACTGCTCGGCCTCGACCCGCTGAATGTTGCCAACGAAGGCAAGCTGATCGCCATCTGCACGGCGGAAGACGCGGAGACTTTGCTCGCCGCTATACGCGCTCATCCCAAGGGCCGGGATGCCGCAATCATTGGCGAAATCGTCGCAGACCAGCATGCGCTGGTGCGGATGAAAACAAGACTTGGCGGTATGCGCGTGGTCGACTGGATCGCCGGGGAACAGCTTCCGAGGATCTGCTGAAGATGCGCATTCTGCTTCTCGTCACCGCCTTCAACGCCTTGAGCCAGAGGATTTTCGTGGAACTTGGCGAGCACGCACACGAGGTCTCGGTCGAGATGGACGTCAACGATGAGCGGACCATCGAGGCGGTAGATTTGTTTCGGCCGGACCTCGTCATCGCCCCCTTCCTGAAGCGCGCAATCCCGAAAAAAGTCTATGAAAATCAATGCTGTATGATCGTTCACCCAGGCATCGTCGGCGACCGCGGCCCCTCCGCGCTGGACTGGGCGATGATGGACGGGGCGACGCAGTGGGGTGTCACGGTGCTGGAAGCGGCGGCCGAAATGGATGCCGGGCCGGTCTGGGCGAGCGCCACCTTCGCGATGCGAAAGGCGACGAAATCGAGTCTCTACCGCAATGAGGTGACCGACGCGGCGGTGACGGCGGTGCTCGAAGCGATCGCGCGGTTCGAGCAGGGCGAAAAGCCAATTGCCTCGGAAGAACCATCTGTTGCGCGCCTTGGCCGGTGGCGGGACGCGATCAAACAGGCGGACCGGCGGATCAATTGGGCTGTCGACACGACCGAAACGGTGCTGAAGAATATCGCAGCAGCGGACGGCGCGCCGGGCGTGCGGGACAATTTTTTCGGCGAAACGGTCTTCCTTTTCGACGCGCGAGAGGCACGTAAACCGGGGGGTGACGTGCCTCTCGCGCGGGGTGAGCGGGGCAAGATATCGCTCCGGGAGCCGGGAGCGGTCGTCGCCAGAAGCGGGCCGGCGATCGCCCTCGCCACCGTCGACGGCGCGTTGTGGATCGGCCATGTCCGGCACCCCAATTCGCCGCACCCGTTCAAGCTGCCGGCGACCATGGTCTTCGCGAAGGAAGTTGCAGGCCTGCCGGAGATCCCGCCCAATTCACCGGGCGGATATCAGGACATCATCTACGAAGAAGACAGTGCGGTCGGCTATCTGCACTTCCCCTTCTATAACGGTGCAATGGGAAAGGACGCCTGTCGAAGACTTTTGGACGTTTATACAAAAGCGACGGAGCGTCCGACCAGGGCGATCGTGCTGTGCGGAGGACCTCAGTTCTGGTCCAACGGGCTCGACCTCAACCGGATCGAGGCGGCCGACAGCGCGGCCGACGAGTCCTGGGTCACCATCAATGCCATCGACGACCTCGCCGAGGCGATCATCCGCACGACAAGCCACATCACCGTAGCAGCGCTTGCCGCAAATGCGGGAGCGGGCGGCGTGTTTCTCGCCCGCGGCACCGACCAGGTCTGGATGCGCTCGAGCGTCATCCTCAACCCGCATTACAAGGACATGGGCAATCTCTACGGCTCGGAGTTCTGGACCTATCTCCTGCCGAACTGCTGCGGGTCTGAGAATGCCCGCCGGATCGCGGCGGCGCGCCTGCCGATGGGTGCGAAAGAGGCGCTGAATCTGAATCTGGCCAACCGGGTGTTCGCGGGGGCAAGCGAACTGTTCATGGCGCAAGTGAGGGCGTCGGCTGCCGCGCTGACCGGGAGCGCAGAGTTTCCGCGGTTGCTCGCCGAAAAACAAGCCCAGCGCGCAGCCGATGAGGCGGCCAAGCCGCTTTCGGCCTATCGCAAGGAGGAGCTTTCGCGGATGCGCCGCAATTTCTACGGCTTCGACCCGAGCTACCACGTCGCGCGGCATAATTTCGTGCACAAGGTGCCGAAGTCGCGCACCCCAGTGACGATCGCCCGCCACCGCGACGTCGCCTGGCAGGCCGGCCGGGAGGAGATGAGGAAGGCATCGTGAGCCACCTGCCGGGCATATTGACCGTCGACGACGAAATCCGCTCGCTGGAGGCGCTGCGGCGCATCCTGAGCGAGGATTTCGACGTCCCGTGCATAGTGTGCACGGTGCACTGATGGGCGCGCTGTTCGCCGCGCCCGCAGTGGAGGGACGCCTGGTCCGGGTGACGGGGCTGGTGCAAGGCGTCGGCTTCCGGCCGACAGTCTGGCGCATCGCGACTGCTATGGGGCTATCGGGCCATATCCGCAACGATGCTGCAGGCGTGGAGATCGCGCTGTGGTGCAGCGATGCCGAGTTCGAGACCTTCGCGGACAGGCTAAAGGCGCAATGCCCGCCGCTGGCGCGCATCGACGGGATCGAGGCGGCGACGCTTGAGGGGCCGCGGCCGGCAGGCGGCTTCGCTATTACGGCGAGTGCGGGCGGGCAGGTGAAGACCGGCATCGCGCCCGACGCCGCCTGCTGCCCGCAATGTCTTGCGGAAGTGCTCGACCCCAAGGACCGGCGCTATTTCTACCCTTTCGCCAATTGCACGCATTGCGGGCCGCGGCTGTCGATCGTCAAGGCTATCCCCTATGACCGCCGCTCGACCGCTATGGCACGATTTTCGATATGCGAGGATTGCCGGGCCGAGTACGAAAATCCGGCCGACCGCCGCTTTCACGCCCAGCCGATCGCCTGCCCGGCCTGCGGCCCGCGCGTCTGGTTGGAAGGTCCGGACCGCGTCGTGGTCGGCGGCGGCCCGCAGGCGGTGATCCGGGAAGCGGCGGCGCTGATCGGGGAAGGGCGGATCGTCGCGATCAAGGGCATCGGCGGGTTCCACCTCGCCTGCGACGCGACGGACGAAGCGGCGGTGGCGCAGCTGCGCGCCCGCAAGAAACGCGACGGCAAGCCGTTCGCGCTGATGGCGCGCGACTTGGAGCAGCTTGCCGAATTCGCGGAGCTGTCGGGCGAGGATCGCGCGGCGCTTGCCGCCCGAGCGGCGCCGATCGTGCTGGTGAAGCGCCGTGACAGCTGCAGCGTTGCGGCGGGCGTGGCGCCGGAGCACGAGCGGCTCGGTTTCATTCTGCCCTACACGCCCCTGCATCATCTCTTGCTGCGAGCGCTGGCCGCTCCGGTGGTGATGACCTCCGGCAATCGCTCGGGCGAGCCGCAATGTACGGACAACGACGAGGCGCGGCAGGAGCTTGCCGGGATCGCCGACTTCTGGCTGATGCACGACCGCGAGATTGTCAACCGGCTAGACGACAGCGTGGTGCGCCGCGACGGTCACGGCATTTCGGTGTTGCGGCGCGCGCGTGGTTTCGCGCCGGAGCCGCTGGCGCTGCCGGCGGGCTTCGATGGCCCGGTCAGGGCGCTGGCTGCGGGCGGCGACCTAAAGGCCGCGTTCTGCCTGGCGGGCGACGGTAAGGCGCTGCTGTCGCAGCATCTCGGCGACCTCGACGAGCTGAAGAACCAGGACGCGTGGGGGCAGGCGTTGGGGCTGTATCGAAGCCTGTTCGACACGAAGCCGGACCTCATTGCGGCCGATCGGCATCCGGGCTACCGTTCGACCCGGCTTGCCATGGAGCTTGCCCGTGAGACCGCGGCGAGGTTTGTGCAGGTCCAGCACCATCACGCGCATCTCGCCTCGTGCCTTGCCCAGCACGGCCGCGCAATCGACGCACCGCCGGTGCTCGGCATTATCCTCGATGGTCTCGGATACGGCGATGACGGCACGATCTGGGGCGGCGAGTTCCTGCTCGGCGGCTATCGAGGGTTCCGCAGGCTGGCATACTTCGAGCCGGTCGCCATGCCCGGCGGCGACAAGGCCAGCGTCGAGCCGTGGCGCAATGCCTATGCGCATCTGCGGGCGGCTTTCGGTCCGGATTTCCTGGCCAAGCTTCCTGTCGATCGGCCCTTCGTCCGCGCCTTGGCCGAAAAGCCGCTTGGCGTGCTGGACCGGATGATCGAGAGGGGCGTCAATGCTCCGCTTGCTTCCTCGGCGGGGCGCCTTTTCGATGCCTGCGCGGCAGTCCTCGGCATCTGTTTCGAGCGCCAGAGCTACGAGGGGCAAGCCGGCATGGAGATGGAGGCGCTCGCCAGCCCGTTCATGGATGCGGCCGAGGCTTGGCCAGCAACCTCGCCGAAGGGGCCGGTTATCTCCTGGAAAGGTCTGTGGGAAGCGCTTCTTCGCGATCAGGCTTCGGGCGTCGAAACCGGGCTGATTGCCGCGCGCTTCCACAGGACGCTGATAGAGATCATCTCGCGGAAAGCCATCGGACTCACTAAGGAAAACGGCGTCGGCACGGTCGCACTGTCCGGTGGCGCTTTCCAGAATCGGCTGCTGCTCAACGGCGTACTCGCCGAGCTCACAGTTGCGGGATTGGAGGGGCTGGCGCACGCAAGCGTTCCCGCAAACGACGGCGGTCTGGCGCTCGGCCAGGCAATGATCGGCCTAGCCCTTTGGCATTGAGACCAATCGTTGAAGAATTTCAGCATCGTCAATATAGGACGGTGCGCATTGTGACGAGCGGCGGCCAGCTTGGCGCATTCGTCCGGGCTGTAAGTGGCGTATCGCCGGGTAAAAGGACTAGCTAGGAATGATGCTCCGAGAGGGAATAGGCGAGGACAGGTACCTCCAAGCCGCGCAGCCAAGTAGCGTTTCCCTCTCCCGCTACCAATCCCACCCTAAGGGATTGATCTGATTATAAGAGATTGATTTCAAAACGATTCTGTTCTCGCAGCCGGTACCATTTACCGGCACATTACGAGAAGATATGGCGATACCTCGTCGGCACCGGCTCCGAGCAAAAGCTTACCTGCACAAGCGAGATGAAGAGAATTCGCGTACAGGGGCATATTTCCTTAGCTCGGATCATCCTGAGTATGACGAGTTGGTTGCAGAGGCCGCCGCCGACGTCCGCGAAGCCTTGAATGAGGCGTCCGGCGAGCGTCGCACCACCGATCCCCGCGCCCTTGAACTGCTGGTTGAACACGGCGTAGTGGCGCAAGCCAAAGCGGACGAACTGAAAGGATCGGGCTGGCCGGACGAATTGGCCACGCATCGCGCCTTCCAATATTTCTGCCGCTTGATCGAACAAGCCGATTTGGCGCTAGCCAATCGTCGCTATCGCTCATGGGAAACCGGCTGCCTGTCTAGAATCGATTACAACGCGTTCGGTGCAACAATCAGCCCTGTCGCGCAGCCGCGACACTCGCTCCCCGCAGTCGCCGGCAAGACCCTAGCCGATCTGAAATCAACATTCATGGCGCAGCGAGCGGTAGGGGTCACGAAATCAAGGGCCGCCCAATACGCATCCCCTTCCGCGTCTTGGAAGAGCAGTTGGGATCAAACGTTGAATTGTGTGCGATCAGCCGCGATGACGCCCGAAAAGTTGCCGAGTTTCTGCCTCGCATCCCCTCCCACGCCACACAGCATCATAAAGGCTACAGCTTGACCGACGCGGCGGCGCGACACGCGGCAGCGACCGGGGCACCCGCCAACAGATCGAGTGAAGCCCAAAAACATCTGCAGGTCATCAACCTTATATTCAAATTTGCCTTAAACGAAGGCTCACGGAACCAAACTTGGCAAAAATGGGTGCATCGCTCGCAGCGAAATACGCCGGGCAGGCCGATGCTTGCAAATTGGTCCGCAACTCGCTCTTCATGACGCAGAGGGCATCTCAATCAGATCCATGTGCAAACTCCTGAACGAACGTCATCTACCGGCCTACGGGGGCGGGAACTGGCACGTGACATCGGTCGCGAGGACATTGCGGCGATACCGTTCACTGACACAGTCAGGGATGCATCAATGAAAGACCTCACGACTAAGGAGCTAAGAACTTTATTTTCGCATGCAGATGCCTTGTTCAGCAAGAAATCGTTTATAGCTCCTAAGTCTTTTTTTGAGATTCCGAAAGACAAGTATTTTGCGCGCGAGATAAAGATTGCCAAGAATAAACAAAGTTATTTGACCGATCATGGGCTCAAGAACTTCGTCAAGGTCGTTGAGCTACTCGACAAACGTGACATTTTTTCTGGGCAAGCGGAATTCTCGAATATCTGGAGCGCCTGGAAGGCTACCGTCGAAAATTGGTTCTCAGATGGCCTCCAGCCAGAGAGTGGGAGTGAAGTCGTGAACGCCATTGCGGATCGTCTGACCCCTACCATTCGAAAACATAATTTTATCGTTCCAATTTTTGGCCTCAAACTCGAAAGGAATGAGCCCTTTCAAGTCGGATCGATGTCGATTTTGCGAGACCCGGAACCGCTGCTGGACAGAGCCGGTGTCTCGCGCAATTCCGATGACATCTCTTCCATCCAGGAGATAAATCAAGGCAACCTCTGGCTCTTCGGCTCAGCGCACGGCACTGCGAATGTGGCTCAGCGGGTGTTTTACGAACAGGCTACTTTGACCGTTGGTCTGATCGCTATTGCGGCGGCAGCTAGATACGAAGGAGGCGCCACCGCTTTCCGGATAGGGATTAGTATGTCGCCGGAAGACACCTTGGGGCGCGCGGCCTGGATGTCTTGGGACGACATTGAGAATAGTCTTACGACGCACTACAAATTCGCAAGAGGGCAGCCGTTTGCGGTCGATACCGAGCTATCTTCTGTATCGGATGATATTAAGATGGTGCATCTGGCTTTCGCGATCTTGCAGAAGGAGAAAAAAACTCCTCTCGAAGAGGCCATCGAGAGGGCTATTTACTGGTTCTCAGACGCCCACCGAGACTCGTCACTTGTCATGAGAATCGTCAAATACTGGAGTTGTGTCGAGGCATTCTTCTCGCTGAAAAAAGAGGAAATAACGCATTCGGCTTCGGCGGGACTCGCCAGCATACTAGTTTATGGTGGTTTTCGGTACGCCGACCTTTCGGAATACAAACCCCTAAAAAAGCAAATCAGCAAACTTTATGACGTCAGATCAAAAGCTGTCCACAGCGCCGCACATCGCCACGTAACGGAGGAAAACGTTGCCCAGTTTAGCCAGTGGGTCGCCTGGATGATTATCGAAATTGTGGGCCTGAGTGCGCAGGGCTATACGACGCTTGCCCAACTCAAGGAACAAGTCGATCGGCTCGACTCTATCAGCCGAACGATGCCGGGCAAGAAATCTTGACTGCTTCATACAGGCGAAGCGTCAGGGTAGCACACTGCATTGTTAGCAGGCGAACCGGCGTGATACTGATGCATAGAGCGGTGACATACTTTTTTTGGGGGAAGCATGCCTTCTGTAACCGATCCGGCAAGAGAACTTGCAGACGTCTTCGAGAGGCTTTCACCGGGTGCAAAAGGCCGCGGTGACGATCATTTGGCCTCACAGTTCGGCGTCGCTGCTTGGTCCACCAATTTCTATCAGATCGTTTTCTGCATAACCGAGCGCTCCGACGCATTAATGGAAATTATTGCGGGGCTTGAGATGGACGATGATTTAAAGAACGACGCAAGACGGCACCTCAAGGATATACGGCAGGCCTTTGCACGGGACTCACTCTCAAAGAGCTGGCAGGATGTGGGGGCAAAACATCTTCGGAGGGAGAATGTTCAGCCGATCAAGATGCTTTCTCCTTACGTTCGACAGAAAATCTTCTACCCCAAACTTGACGACGAAGAGGTGAAAGAACTGCTAGAGCTTCTAGCGAAGCTGCAAGACTGGCTAGAGAAGCAGCAACTCGCAGAGCAGGATTTCGTTCGGCAGGCAATTTTGGAGAGTATCCGGAATGTTCGCTTTCGGCTCGAACGAATCGGGTGGCTAGGATGGGGATACACTGTAAGTTCAATTCGAGAGGTAATCGGCGCGTACCTTGCTTTGGAAAGTGGACTTCCGGATGTCGCAGTCGCGCCTGACGCCGAGGCGGTTTTGAAAAAGGTTCGAGCGTTCCTAAAGACCTTCTACGAAAAAACCGGAACGATGAAGGACGTGGTCGACACCGGGGACTTTTTGTTGAAAGCCTACGGTGCCGCATCTTTAGTTTATCACGGCGCGGGAATTGCCGGGCTGTTGACGTATGCCGGAATCAGCCCGTAGCGACGGAGGCACCGAATGCGCGGTTGGAATGACGGTGATGAGGACTTTCACATTTCCGCCGTCTGAGCGACGGCTCATCACACCGCCATTGGACTTGTCGGTTCAAACACTTTATGACCAGTGGAATGAAAAGGCTTCTGATACTCCCTGTAATACAACGAGGATACCTGTGGGACAACAGAAAGTCCAGCCGGTTAATAGAATCGATACTGCTTAATATTCCGATTCCCGTAATGTATTTCGCAGAAACCGAGGAGGCGAGATACGAAATGTTTGATGGGCACGAATGGGTTCGTTCTATAGATCGTTACTTTAATAATGAATTCGCACTTGGCGGGCTATCGGTCCTACGGGAATATAGAGCAAAGAATTTTTTTCAGCTTCCGGAACGTGAACAACGGTTCTGCCGAATGCGGACTCACAGGATTATACTTGTCTCCATTTATTCTCAACCGAACATGAAATTTGAAATATATGAAAGACTGAATACCGGCTCCATAATGCTCAACGCGCAAGAGCTTCGCAATTCAATTTACCGGGGCCCATTTAACGACCTTCTTCACGAACTCGTAACAGACACCACTTTTCGATCACTGATCGGCACCAAAACGCCCCGTCGCCGAATGGTAGACGAAGAACTGTTGCTGCGATCTTGCCCGAATTTTCTGTCACTTGACGTCGATAAAACTGCCGACACCGGCGATGTATTGAAAAGAATAATGGCTGGCACCACGGATAACGAAAATCCCGCAGACCTCGATGAGATGGAAGTACAGCAGTCCGCTGAATCTGGGTCTCGATGAGGATCGTCTGGCGGCAACGCTGCTCGTCTCGATCTTCTCCGTCCTGCGCAACCTCTTCGTTCCACCCCGCTCAAGACGCTCCGCGTTTCAAATCCACCTTCCCCGTCTGAACGCAATGGCGGAGTCGAAGGCCGTGACTGCGGTCAGCTGACAGCAGAGCACGCAGCTTCAGCGCGTTTCTATGACAGCGCCCAGCGCTCGGTTGCATGCCCGGCAGTCGGGCTCATTGTCGGCCTTCTGACAACGTCGGACAAGGAACGCTGCACTATCAGAGCGATCATGTTGTCTAAAAATGGCTTTCTGGATTGGCATGGCATTTGCTCCGCTAATCGCAAATAGCAACGGCACGAACCGCGCAGGAGTTCCTCCATAAACAGCCTCAGGGAGTCGCCAATCGCCCGCCGCTTAAGGAAGCTCAGCAGTGTGACATCGATGAGGACCTGGCGGAAGGCCGGACAGGTCCGCGATACCGACAGGTGGACGGCCTAATCTGTTTGTACTCGTTCTGCACAGTAGGATGGATGATGGCCAGCACAAAGGAAAGTTTGACCGTGGACGTTGTCGAAAGTGTTTCAATACCTGTCAGGAGGTCACGGATGTCATTCTTCTCGGCGGACCTGGCCCTACTGGGTGTCGCATTCTTTTGGGGCGCGAGCTATCCGGTCGCGAAAGGCGCACTATTCTATGCGCCGGTTTTGATCGTCATTTTTTATCGCTTCCTGATTACCACGATCTTTACGGCAGTGGTGGCAAGACATGAGATCACATCGATCTCATGGGGCGATTGCATCCGCGGCCTCGTATTGGGGACAATACTTTTTTTGATCTTTATTGCTGAGACTTACGGTGTTGCATCAACAAGCGCCATGAACACGGCTCTGATCATTTCGCTTTGTGTAATTTTCACGCCGATCATCGACTATGGGCTATCGCGGCGACTTCCACCAACGGGCATATTGGCAAGTGCTGCCATATCCTGCATCGGTGTAGGCATTCTCACTGGCGGGATCGGCAAGTTCAGTCCGGGTGACGTGCTTGTGCTGGGGGCTGCGATTCTGCGGGCGATTATGGTCGTTTCCACCAAACGCCTTCTGACCGGCCGACAGATTTCGTCTGCAGCACTGACGGCCATCCAGGGATCGGCAGTGGCAACACTCACTTTCGTTTTGGCCGTCGCTCAATTCGGAATCTCCGGCCTTATTGTGAAGGCCAACCTTCAGTTTTGGGGCGCTGTCGCCTTCCTTTCACTCTTCTGCACCATCGCTGCATTCTACATTCAAAACGCCGCGGTCAGAAAATCCACCCCGACACGGGTTGGCTTCCTGATGGGAACAGAACCTCTTTTTGGTTTCGTCCTCGCGCACCTTCTCCTGACAGAATCTTTGACCGCAACGAGCTTGATAGGAGCAGGCCTCATCCTCGCCGGAACCTTTGCCGGCATCTTTTTCGAGAACAGGAACTGACAAATGAATCCCGTCTCAACTTCGATCAAACCACCGATCGGCGGCATTTCGAGTTTCGAAGATCTGGAGGCTTTTCCGAACCGAAACGCACCAGTTGCAACCATGTTCAGCGGCGGTCTCGACAGCACCTACCTTCTCTACAAGCTGCAAAGCCTTGGCTTTGCGAACATTGAAGCTGTCGCAGCGGATGTCGGATCGTCAATCGACAAGCCTTCGCTGGAACAGGCGGCAGCCCGGTTCGGCGCGCGCTTTGTCTGTCTCGAAGGGCGGGAAGCTTTTGTCGAACAAGGCGTGAAACCCGCCATTCGGGCCCACGCCAAGTACCATGACAACTATCCGTTAAGCAGTTCCTTGAGCCGTCCCGTAATTGCCTCGTTGGTTGTTGACCATGCAACGTCAATCGGCTCACGGCTGCTTCTTCATACAGCAAACCTTTCGCAAAACAGTCTTCCGCGCCTTAATAATAGTATCAAGCGCTCGGGATTTTCCGGTAACTTCGGCAGTCCGTATGAACGCTCGGTAATTTCCCGGCAGCAGAAAGCCGCTGCCCTCTCCAAGTTCGGACTGACTTTTGTAACGGACCGCACGTGGAGCGGGGACGAAAATCTCTGGTGCCGGGAATTCGAGTCTGGGCCTTTGGAAGATCCCGAGAACTTTTCCATCCCGGAAGAGGCATTTGATTGGACGCGCAAAATTAACGCAGAGCAGCCGGTAGAGATCAAACTCGGGTTTATCGACGGAAATCTCGTGTCAATTGATGACCGTGATGTTGCACTGATCGACACAATCCCGCTCCTGAATAAAACAGTTGGCAATTTCGGACACGGTCGCTTTGTTGGCCTTGAACACATCTCAACCGGTGAAAAGGTTCTCGAAGTCCGCGAGGCCCCTGCGGCGGCCATTATCATGGACGCGCTGCGGCACCTCGAAACCGCTTCCCTTGGCGTCGGATCAATCGTGTTGAAGCAAGGGCTTGAGCAAGCCTGGTCCCAGGAGGCGGTTTCAGGTGCATGGGGCAGTACTATTCACAAGATGTGCGAACGGGCCATAACGTCCGCACTCGAGGGCGTCAGCGGGAGCGTCAGCTACATAGTCGATAACACGCGCTTTTTACCTCGGTCCATCATAGCCAGCACGCCGAAATACATTAGGGACCGCCACCTTTGGGAATACCAAGCCGCGAGCCGGGAAGCGTCCTCTAAAACTTCCCCCCTCGCCAAATGCCAAAACGGGAGACACCCATGATCGCACCTCAGGCGCTATGCAGCCTCAGTCAAGAATGCACTGATCATCTGATGACAGATGGATCCTGGTTTTCGAGAGGTGAGCGCACCGAATCCTGCTTCGGCATCGAAATTGATGCCGGCTGGAAGAACTTTGCTGACCACTGGAATCGACTGCTTCTCGATGAATACATGCGTGACGGTGGGACATATCGCTACAGGCGCTATAGCGCGTTTGAATATGACGCAGTTGACGGAATTTTTCGGCTCCTGCCGCATGCCCCTTACGAGCAATCGAAAACCATCAACCTCTTGAATGGCGGCTTCAAGCGTTACTTCGAGCCCCTTGAACAATCCTTTATAGATCATCCTGTCTTAAACAAGATTCTGACAGGTTTCTGCAGAATTCTATGTGAAGCCGCTCGACATGATCGTTGGAATATCAAGCTCCACCCCTACCGGATTGTTGCACGCGACGGTGTAAACGGCAAACCAGCACCCGAGGGCCTTCACCAGGACGGGGTGGATTTCATCGTTTCTTACATGATCGGGAGGGTTAACGTCACCGGCGGTATGAGCACGATTACAGATACCTCAAAGAGGTTCCTCAGCGAGGTCGAAATGAACATGCCGAATGATTTTGTGATCTGCGACGACCGCAAGAGGTTTCACGATGTATCATCGATCGTGACCGAAAATCCGAAAATGCCGTTCGCATATCGTGACGTCCTTGTCATCGCCTTCGAGAAACTATGAATCAAGCCTTGAACCTAAGCACGTTGCGACAATCGGATTACCCAACGTTCCTGACGCCAAGAGCGCCAAGACCATTTTCGATGGACTTAAATACGAAATTGAACGTGACAACCTCGCGCTTCTTCCTGGTGCAAGAACGATGCAGGATCGATTTTTTGCATATTTGCTGACGCGGGCGCAGAACACATCATGCGCGCGAGCGTGTGATCTGGCGTGCAAATTTTTGCTCAGATTTTCATCTGTTGCCACCGTCGGGCACCGCTCTTGCGCATCGGCTCGACCTTCCCAATTCCGGCGCGATCGATCTCCGTTGAACTTGGCGGTCTTGATAATCGTCTATCGGCCATGAATCGAACCCAGCCTAAGAAGCCACCCCACGCTCTACGTCCGGTTTCGTCAACGTCCCGCCGGAAGCGGAGTGGCAGTTAGCGGTTCCAAAGGCTGTCGGCGGCAATGCACCGCATTGTAGGGTGGTGTTTGCCGATCCCGGAAGCTCCCATCCGTTCATGTGCGCGACCAACCTCCGCAGAACGTCTTTGCTTGGTGGTTTACCGAGGGGCGGCTTCTGGATCCAAGGACAAACAAAGGAGACGGCCCGACTCGCCATCAAGTTTGACACAGGATTCTGGGCCGGGCCTACCACACGGTTTGGGGATGGGCGGCTCTATAGTGCACCGCACCCAGTCGCTGAAGAGCACCGACTGCGATTCTGCCGATCCCTAGGCCTCGTGCGCGGCGGGGGCGCGTAGCGCCTGCTCGTTGGCGTCCTCGGCGCGCCAGACGTCGAAGGACTCGCGTGCGACGTTGGTCAGCATGCTCGTGAACGCGTCCGGGTTCGCGGCGTAGAGCGCGTGGCGCATCTCTGTGAACGCGTTGAACTTCTCGCCTCTGCCGCTTTCAAGGAAGTGCGCCTTGTATCGCCGAACGAGCCCGATCGTCGACCGAAGGTAGTTGTTGAACTGCCCGCGGCTGATCTTCGACTCGCGTTCGATCACCTCCGCAGTGAAGCCATCGACCTTCTTCGGCTCGAAGTCGACGTCTGGAAAGAAGTGACGGGCGATGCGCAGCAGCCTGAAGGCGTCCAACGGAGCATACTGCCCGCGCACGATGTCGTCGGCCTTACCTGTCGGCTCCGCGGGCTCTGCGCCGTGCGCGGCCTCCTGCGCTTCCGGCTCCGGTTCCGGCTCGGCCTCGGCCTTCTCTATCTGCAGCTCGGTCTCGTCGCGGACCTGGCGGAACTCGCGGTCGGCGAGCTCGAACAGGGCGGCGAGTGTGTTGATGCGGCGCTTGAGCGACGCGGGAATTGACTTCTTGTACTTGATCTTGTGGTCAAGCGTGCTCCAGGAGTCTTGGATGATCGTGCGGATCTGAAGCTCGAAGCGGAAGGGCGCAAAGAGCTGGTATTCGGGCATCACCGCGCGTGCCGCGTCGAGCTTCAGGTCGAGGTGAAGGCCCTTGTAGCCGAAGGCGTTCTCCGTGCCTTCGATTTCGGCAGTCTTGTCGGTGACCTCGATCACGTTGAAGTGCTGGTGGACGAGTTCGCCCATCCGCTCGATCTCATCCTCGTAAAGACACACGAGCCGCAATCCGATCAGGTCGGTAATATGGTCCTTGATCTCGTATGGCGTCTCGTTCTTTTCGAGAGCGCTCTGATATTTCCGTGTGAACTTCGTGATCGACTCCTCCCGGTCCTTGATGCGGCCGGTAGCGGCAGCCACCGCAAGATCGCCATGGGCGAGAAGTGAGCTGAGCAGGGTGAGGAAGGCGTCCTTCGCCTGCTCAAGGCGCTGTGCGTTGTCGTTGTAGTAGTTGCGGAATGCGGCCTTCTCGGCCTCAAAATCAAGTGACGGCATGCTGATTGCTCCCCCGTCTGCACTAAAGCCTGCCAGCAGCCGCCAGCAAAGCGATTTTTCGGAACCTTACCCGGGATCGATTTAGCCGTTTGTCCGCCGCGGTGCGCTCGCGCTACGGCAGCTCTCGGGAAGGCGTACTCGCCGAGCTCACAGTTGCAGGATTGGAGGGCTGGCGCGCGCAAGCGTTCGCGCAAACGACGGCGATCTCGCGCTTGGCCAGGCAACGATCGGCCTAGGCTTTCGCATTGAGACCAATCGTTGAAGAAAAAATATCAGCATCGCAAGGCGATGCGCATTGTGACGAGCGGCGGCCAGCTTGGCGCATTTCGTCCGGGCCGGAGTGGCTCATCTGCGCGTATCGTCGGCTAAAAGGACTAGCCAGCAATGATGCTCCGAAAGCGAATCGGCGAGGACAGATACCTCTAAGTCGGGGAGCCAAGTAGCGTTTCTCCAATGGCTCTTCTTAGGCCGCTGACAATGCGCGTTCCACGGCTTCGGGTTCTTTCTCAATGACAGTGAGAAGGATGCGAGACGGCGCGTCGATATTCGAGCGGCCCTGTTCCCAATCACGAACACGACCGAAGGAAAAACCGTAGCGGGCTGCGAATTCCTTCTGCGACAATCCCAATTTCCGGCGGATGGCACGCACATCGACCGTTGCAGGGATATGAATGCCATATTCTTCAGTTGGGGCGTCGCCCTTGGCATATGCAAGAGCTTCCCGAGCGCCATGCAAAATCCTCGATCCTGCCTTGCTCATTTTCGACTCCTGATCTTCTTCACTTGCGCTCCGACGGTCTCCCGCCAGATTTGGGAAGCGCCGTCAAAATCTTGCGAAACTCGTTACGTTCGGCCTTTGCGATCTTCGCCTGTGTGTCCTTGCTGTAGATGTCGAGCAGGAAAACTGGAATGTCCTCATCGGTATAGAACGTGATGATGCGATAGCCTCTGCTCTTTCCCTTGCCACGGCCGCCGAAACGCAGCTTTCGCGCCCCGCCGGTGCCGGCCATGATATCGCCTGCATCGGGGTTGGCTGCGAGGAAAGAAACGATCTCGTTTCGCTCCTCCTCGGAAACATTCTCATCCTTCGCGGATGCCAGATAACCGGGTGTTTCGATGACCGTAATAAGTACGGAATTTCCGCATGTTTGTCAATCAAAAAGGTACGGAAATTCCGCACATGGCTGAGGTCTCATTTCCACGAGATATAGGGTTTCGGCTGCAACCGGCACGATCCGGCGGGTTTGAAGTATTGGAGAATGCCGGAAACCACCTTCGATCCCGTCGTTTCCCGGTGCTTTTGCAATGCCCGTCCGTCGTCCGGTAAGAATGATTTGTTCCGCGAACGCCTCGATACCATCATCAATCCGCGCCATCCGCTGGTCCGGTTGTCGGCATTGAAGTGGTCGCGCTTTGATATCGCCCGGTCGGCAGGCCAGCCAAGCCGACGCGGCTGATGGTCGGTCTGCATTACCTCAAGCACGTCCACGACCTGTCCGACGAAGAGTGGTGGAGTGTTGGGTGGAGAACCCTCATTGGCAGTTTTTCTGCGGCTTCGAGTTCTTACAGCACGAGCCGCGATGCCGTACCGCTTGGCCTGACGCACCAGGATCTGGATTGCCTCGAGGTAGAGCCGGGTAAGATACTTTTCTAAATACGCGTCATCCATTCCAGCTATCTCCGACTAGCCACTCTGACCATTGCCATACCATGTGCCCTTCCTGGTTCCATGCTGCGCCAGGTGCTTTGCATCAACCAACATCGCCAGATGCTTTTTGACGGTGTTGCGGTTTGCGCCTGTCAGGTTGACGATCTCGCCAATCGTCATGCGCCCGCGCTCTTTGATGGCCTCAACGATTTGAAGTGAGAGTTTCGGCAACGTGCCGAGCACGAGACCTTCGCGTTCAATCTTTTTCTCAAGGCGGCGTTTTTGCTGCTGAAGGACGCGCAGAAAATACACAGCCCACGGCTGCCAATTTGGCTTCGGACTGCGGATCGTTTTCTGGGTCTGGCGGAGCGCCAGGTAGTAACCCTCCTTGCTGTTCTCAATCACGCTTTCGAGTGAAGAGTAAGGCACATACGTATAGCCGCTGCGCATCAGCAGGAGCGTCGTCAGAACGCGGGACAGCCGACCGTTGCCGTCCTGGAATGGATGGATCTCCAGGAATACCACGGTGAAGATAGCGACGACGAGCAGAGGATGCAGGCTTTGCTCATTGAGCGTACCGCGCGTCCACTCGATAAGTTCCTTCATCCGCTTTGGCGTATCGAAAGGCATCGCCGTTTCGAAGATGACGCCGATCTCTTTTCCGTCGGCATCGAACGCACTCACATTGTTGGCGAGCGTCTTGTACGCGCCGCGATGGCGCTCATCCTTATTGCTGAATGCCAGTAGGTCACGATGTAGCTGCGTGACGTGGTTTTCGGTAAGATCGATCGCATCGAAATGCGCAAAGATCGTTTCCATGACCTGCGCATATCCGGCGACTTCCTGCTCGTCGCGGGATTCGAAGGTTTTAATATCGAGGTTAGCAAGCAGCCGCTCAACTTCGGCGTCGGTGAGCTTGCTGCCTTCGATACGGGTAGAAGAGCCAATGCTCTCGATGGTCGCAACACGGCGCAAAGCCGACAGGCGCTCTGGCGCGAGCGTGCCCAGCGCGCGCCAGGCCCCTTTGAACTCATCGATCTCCGATACGAGAGAGAGGATTTCGGGGGTAATTTGCAGGGAATCGATCTTCAGAGTCATACCCAAAAATATACCCAAAAATACCCAAAAAATCAAGAAGCCGTGGTCACCCAATAAAGGACCCATAAATACCCAAACGAAGGGAAGGTCTCATTATGTCGCGTCGGCTTAGGCTGAGCGGGCTCTCGTGAACCGAGCCGAAGTCTCGGCCAGAGGGCATCGATCCCTCGCAAGAAACGAAGACTAGGGCCAGCCCCTTCCGCGTCCCTCGCCGATTTTTCTTCCGTTTCCGACAATCAGAGAAGTTTGGGCCAAGCCCCAAGCCGCATCCCTTTAATGTGCGTTGATGGGAGCGTAGCGGAAGGCATCGCACACAGTGCGCAGATCGTCCCGGACTTGCGCCGCCGCAAACGTGCTGTCGAGCACAAAAAGCGATGCGCGGAGAAGCTTGCCATCGCGCTCGCCGATATAGGGCTTCTCGCCGTGGAACACGATATTGCGGACGAGGCCAATGGCTTCAAGTAGCATCTGTGAATTCACGATATTGGCCTACTCTGTGAACTCGACGCCTTGCACCAGCGTGACTGTGAGTCGCTTGGGCGGAGCTTCGAAAAAGATGCGTGCGCCGTCCTCGCCCTTCATTCTCTGAAAGAATGGATCGCCAAGGTCTGTGCCGAATTTATCCAATTCGGACTCGCTCTCCCGCCGACCTGGCCTTACACATACCCTCCGCGCTTCAGGGCGAATTCGAAGCGCGAAAACGTTGCGAAGAACTCGAGCGCAATCGGCTCAATGAGGTGCTCGATGCCGTGCCCATACTCGTTCAAGTGTCACTCCCTACACGGTTCGAGCCGGCGATGTCGCGGCATTGCATTATGATCGCATCGAGCACCACTTCGATACGCTGCGTGTCATACCCAGAACTCGGCAGTGTTTCAGGGGTAAGCGTCCGGAATGGCTGAAGATAGCTCTCCTTGAAATCGAGAGCGCCGTGCCAGCGGCCGAGTTCTTTCTTGAAGTTGCTCCGCGTCGCCTGTGCGGTCGGCCGACCAGGAAGCGCGAGATCGAGGTAACATTCAATCGCGGCGGCGCGACCGTTGATATCGGCGTTTGCACTCCGTCGGGACCAAGGATCGGAAACGACCTCAGTGTATCGTGATCGGGTAGCACCATATTGCGCATGTTTGCGGGCAATTTCATGGAGGCCACCTTTTGCGATGCCTCAACGCCTTCGGCATCGTTGTCGAAGACAAACACGGTCTGATTCTGCACATCGATCTTCGCGAGCCCTTCGGCAAACTTGCGAAGCTGGCCAGTGCCAGAGAAAGGGTGCCCCTCACTCACATCGACAAAACGGAAGAAGTCACTAACTCCAGGGCGCAGGAGGTTGAAGGCATGCTGAAGCACATGGACATCTGAGCTGCCTTCGGTTGCAATTAGGAATCGCTCTCTTCGCCGCGCATCGCCCACGAACTCGTCAAGTTCGGCCCAGCCAGCTTCCACGAGCGGGCCGTACTGCCACGTCACATTAAGTTCGAGGTTTTCTGCGTTATTCGAGAGCACGCGTAAAATGCTGTATGGGTGAAGGAAGTCGAGAATGCTCCCGAAATACGAGCGTTCCGAATAAAAGCTCCTATCCCAAAGATTCGCGTTCGGCACGTTATCCACCAAGGACAACGAGGCGAAGCGTCCCTTTCTCTTCTCATCGTCGAGTTTCAAGTCGAGCGTGTCGTCGAGATCACCCACAGCATGCTTCGTTGCAAACGCGATGAATTCTTGAAAGCTCAGCGCTTCCTTTGTTGGCTCTTCTTCAGACTGATTTTCCGCCCAGTACTCAACCGCACGGGCATATTCTAATTCGATCGAAGGCAGGGTGTGGCCAAGCAGTTCGAGACGTGGAACCATGTCGGCAAGCTTGCGGACAAAGGACGCCTCCATCAAAGCAAGTTCCGGGTCATCCCGGTCTTGATAATATTCGTAATCGGTCTGATCTGAAGGTGCCCGTCCACGGTCGGACTGTTGGAACAATGAGCCATGGTCGATCCCCCGATGGTTCTTACTCCACGCGACGTCCATTCCGCCGATCGACAATGCGATCTCTGTTCCCATTCATTCTCCTTACCAAACGCCGCCCGGGCAGCGTGGTTAAAGTGTACAGAAAATACGGGGCTCAGGCCATTGGGGCTTCGCCCCAGGCACGCACAAGGGCGCGGTCTCCCGAGGCTCCGCGCCTTCGGCTTGTGCGCCCCCCACGCTGATCCTTGTCCGCGCCACCCCCATTCTCGCCGAAGGGCAGGGTCCAGCGGGGCTGAACCCAGATAACGAAGTCAAGATCGTGAAATCATTCATGATTGCGTCCAGCTCCGCATCCGCCAAGGCGGGTTGAGTTGCTGGCAGGGTATCATTGAACCTTTCAGCCAAGCGCCGACGACTATCCCGACGTGCCGGATGCGCTCGGCCATCGTGAGACTATCGAGCGCGGCCTGCGCGACGCGATCACGCGCACCATAATCACCTTGCCCGAAGAGCTGCGCCGATCGCTGACGTGGGATCAAGGAGCCGAAATGGCTCAGCATGCGCGCTTGACGATCGATGCCGGCGTCCAGGTCTACTTCTGCGATCCACAAAGCCCATGGCAGCGCGGCACCAACGAGAACACCAATGGACTGCTGCGCCAGTACTTTCCGAAAGGCACTGATCTCAGCGCGCACAGCGCCGAGGAGATCGCCGCCGTGGCGGCAGCCCTAAACTCCAGGCCACGAAAAACACTGCACTGGAAAACGCCCGCGGAGGCGCTTGACGAGTGGCTGCGGTAGGTCAAAAAGATCGGTAGCGACCGTTTGAATCCGCCCAATACACCAGCGAGCAGTTCCAGCGCCTGATGGCCGATCACGGCATCACCTGCTCAATGAGCCGGTCGGGCAACGTCTGGGACAATGCTGCGATGGACAGCTTCTTCTCGTCGCTCAAGACCGAGCGCACGGCCCGCAAGATCTACAGGACGAGGGATGACGCCAGGGCCGACGTGTTCGATTACATCGAGCGCTTCTACAATCCCCGGCGAAGGCACTCGACACTGGGCTATCTCAGTCCCGTCGAGTTCGAGGAACAAGCTATGCTAGCTTAACAGCGTGTCCGAAAAACCGGCAGCAGGCCAGGCGCCCGATCGAGGGCATTAGCTTTGAAGCGGGCAGTTTCCCGATCGAGGTCGCGCTCTTGCTGAAGGGTCGCGGACTCATCGTTGATGCTCTCACCCACCTGCTTCAGCTCGTCATCGAGAGCATCGCTCAGCATCTTATCAAATGCCGCGAGTTGCTCCTCCAATGTCTCCTTAGCCACAGCTTGGTCCCCTCACACCCTTTCGTGGCTATGTAGCTGAAAACGTTTCGCCCTTAAAGGCCAGCTTCAGCACGTCCTTTGCCTCATCCCGTGAGCTCCAACTCGTCGGCGACCCGGGGGACAGCTTTCTGGCGGCCAGCGTCAGCTCGTCGCCATCGCTCGGGTGCTGCTTAAGGACGCGCCAATCCTCCTTCTCGACGAGGCGACTTCCGCGCTGGACCCTGAAGCCGAGGCGGCGGTCCAGGACAAGCTCGCCTTTCTGATGGAGGGCAAGACGATGATGGCGATTGCACACCCGCCTGTCGACGATTGCCAGCGTGGACAGGATCGTCGTGCTCGACAATGGGCGCATCGTCGAGGAAGGGACTCCCTCGGAGCTGTTCATACGCTGCGGCTGCAAATGCGCGCTCTTGCCTTCTTGGCGAACGCCCAAACCATCAGCGGGTATTCCTCGTCGTTGCTGAGGTCCCGCCACAGGCCATAGGCGCGCACGGGTCCGCCGATATGAGCCTTGGCGCAGGCCTTGTTGCCCCAGCCGAAGGCTTGCACGTCCTTCTCGGCGAAGCCGCCTTCGACCATCAGCTGTTTCAACCCTGCGGGCGTCCAACGGTTATAATCGTGCGGCCTGGCATGGACCCGGAAGAGGAATGGCGTCGCCACCATCGCCCAGCCGCCGGACTTGGTCATGGCATGGATGTTGGCGGCGGCTGCCTGCGGCCGCTGCACATGCTCCAGCACCTGGTCGGCAATGACGATAGAATATTGCTCGTCGGTGCGGTCACGACAGATGTCGAAGTCGGGGAAGTCCACCGATCGGTAGTCCGGGCACATCGCCCGCCAATAGCGGTTCCAGCCTGGCGAGATTTCGATCACGTCGCGCGATTTGCATTTGGCTGCTTCGAGGAAAAGTAGTGAAGGCTTGGATCTGACGGATGCGCAGCCAGTTGCGGGAATCATAACGAAGCACCCGCTTTACTGCCTGCTTCCCGTGGACTTTCATAGCGCCAAGGCTGGTCCTCATTTCGACCCCTTCTTTTAGATTCATAGCATTGCGGTTGAAAGGGAAAAGGGCGCAATCACCGACCTCCCTTCCCGTCGAGGTGAAGAGTCGCCCTTGTAGTAACGGTCGTCGCAGGGTGCAAGGAGATAGGCCAGAGGAGGGTAGCGGCTGAGCTGGTTGTCGCGGTGTTGCGTCGCGGTGGCGCTATCACCGCCCACTGGGCCAATCAGCGCGCCGCTCGCCGCACCGATCATTGTGCTTATGGTGTTGCCGCCGATGTCTTGGCCGACCAGCGCCCCGTCGGCGCGACCGATCACCGCAGTGTAGTGACCCGCTGCTGACCCTCGGTCTGTGCTCGCAGCCTGCCTGCGCCGCCGTCAGCAGTGCAGCCACTATGGCTTAACGACCATCTCTAGAACTCCCCTCTGCAGCCCCAAGGACTAAAAGCGCGGGCGATTGCGGCGGGTGCGGTCGCATTGGAGGGGAACGGCGGCGGCCTCTGCTCCCGAAGTGAGTCATGATTTCCTGGCCATTGAAAACCATCGTCTGGAAAGCAAATTGACGAATGGCCGCATCGCCGTCACCCCTTACATCCAGTGGTTCACGGCGTCTGCGCCGCCAAGTCCCATCCAGAACAACCGACGCTCTGTGGCAGGCCATTGGCGAGATTTGCAATCACTTCTCCCCAACAGAATGCAGATACTACTTCACTGCCGCGGCATATGGGGCTCACATGCCGGCGCTCTAGCGGAGCGCACACTGTCGGGGCTGCTTGGCCGACCCGGACCGCGCTCTACGCGACAACCGGCGCCGACAGCCAAGTGGCTGACACCCAGATTGGAGCGCCAGGTGGAATCCTTTCAGCGTCGGCTGCTCAAGCACGCGCGGACCCGATGTCCTCTGGACCGGTCTCCCATCAAATCGCACCCGACTCGCTGCCCCAACATGTTCCAGGTCTCCGAGGTGAGCTGGTACCGGTCTCGAGGATCGCTATCCGACGCTTTGTGTCGCCATTGTCTGGTCTGCAACACGGCTTGTTCGGACAATCGCTTGTTCGGCTTCAAGTTAAATCCCTGAAAAGCAACCACGAAATTTTTCTACGACCCGATCGGCCAAGTTGGCACGAGTCTTGAAACCCTTTGGTGCGAGGCGGCGAGAGCTGCCGACCGGCATTCATGTCGCGGGCAGCCGCGATGGATTGAACGAAGGAAGGAAAGCTACATGTCAGGTCTGCGTCAGATCGCCTTTTACGGCAAGGGCGGCATCGGCAAGTCCACCACCTCCCAAAATACGCTCGCCGCCCTTGTCGACCTCGGGCAGAGGATCCTCATCGTCGGCTGCGACCCCAAAGCCGACTCCACCCGCCTGATCCTGAACTCGAAGGCGCAGGATACGGTCCTGCACCTCGCGGCGCAGGAAGGTTCGGTCGAAGACCTCGAGCTCCAGGACGTGCTCAAGGTCGGCTATAAGGGCATCAAGTGCGTGGAATCCGGCGGTCCCGAGCCGGGTGTCGGCTGCGCCGGCCGCGGCGTCATCACCTCGATCAACTTCCTCGAGGAGAACGGCGCCTATGACGATGTCGATTATGTCTCCTACGACGTGCTCGGGGACGTGGTGTGCGGCGGCTTCGCGATGCCGATCCGCGAGGGCAAGGCCCAGGAAATCTATATCGTCATGTCCGGCGAGATGATGGCGCTCTACGCCGCCAACAACATCGCCAAGGGCATCCTGAAATATGCCCATTCGGGCGGCGTGCGGCTCGGCGGCCTGATTTGCAACGAGCGCCAAACCGACCGCGAGCTCGACCTCGCCGAAGCGCTGGCTTCCAGGCTCAATTCCAAGCTCATCCATTTCGTGCCGCGCGACAACATCGTCCAGCACGCCGAGCTCAGGAAGATGTCCGTTATCCAGTATGCGCCGGACTCCAAGCAGGCGGGGGAATACCGGGCGCTGGCCGAGAAGATCCATGCCAATTCGGGGCAGGGCACCATCCCGACCCCGATCACCATGGAGGAGCTTGAGGAGATGCTGCTCGACTTCGGCATCATGAAGACCGACGAGCAGATGCTTGCCGAGCTTCAGGCCAAGGAAGCGCCGAAGGCGGCCGCACAGTAACGAACACTGCCGACATGAGGCGCGGCCTTGAGCTGGCGCGCCTTTCAAAGAACGGCGCCTCGTCGGTGAGGCGTCACCTGAATTGAAAGGGGTCCCATGAGCCTGGATTACGAGAATGACGGTGCTCTCCATGCGAAGCTTATCGAGGAGGTGCTGTCGCAGTATCCCGACAAAGCGGCGAAGCGCCGCAAAAAGCACCTCAGCGTCGCAAAGAGCGAGGACGAGGCTGGCGAGGAAGGCGAGGTCCTTTCTGAATGCGACGTCAAATCGAACATCAAGTCCATTCCGGGCGTGATGACGATTCGCGGCTGCGCCTATGCCGGCTCAAAGGGCGTGGTGTGGGGTCCGGTCAAGGATATGGTCCATATCTCGCACGGCCCGGTCGGCTGCGGACAATATTCCTGGTCGCAACGCCGCAACTACTACGTCGGCACGACGGGCATCGACACGTTCGGGACAATGCAGTTCACCTCCGATTTCCAGGAGAAGGACATTGTTTTCGGCGGCGACAAGAAGCTGGAACAGATCATCGACGAGATTGAGGGACTGTTTCCCCTCAACAATGGCATCACCGTGCAATCCGAATGCCCGATCGGCCTGATTGGCGACGACACCGAAGCCGTATCCCGTAACAAGGCCAAGGAGCACGGAAAGACGATCGTGCCGGTGCGCTGCGAGGGCTTCCGCGGCGTCTCGCAATCGCTCGGCCATCACATCGCCAACGACTCGATCCGCGACTGGGTCTTCGAGAAGAAGGACGTCGAGTTCGAGGCCGGCCCTTACGACGTCAACGTGATCGGCGACTACAATATCGGCGGCGACGCCTGGGCCTCGCGCATCCTGCTCGAGGAGATAGGGCTGCGCGTTGTCGGCAACTGGTCGGGCGACGCGACACTTGCCGAGATCGAGCGCGCGCCGAAGGCCAAGCTCAATCTCATCCATTGCTACAGGTCGATGAACTACATCTGCCGGCACATGGAGGAAAAGTATGGCATCGCCTGGATGGAGTACAATTTCTTCGGCCCCTCCCAGATCGAGGACTCTCTGCGCAAGATAGCGAAGCATTTTGGCCCTGAAATCGAGGAGAAGACGGAGAAGGTTATCACCAAGTACAGGCCGCTTGTTGATGCGGTCATTGCCAAGTACCGGCCGCGCCTCGAAGGCAATACCGTCATGCTCTACGTCGGCGGCCTGCGCCCCCGTCACGTCATCACCGCCTACGAGGACCTCGGCATGGTAATCGTCGGCACCGGCTACGAGTTCGCCCACAACGATGACTATCAGCGCACCGGCCATTACGTAAGGAACGGCACACTGATCTATGATGACGTGACCGGTTATGAGTTGGAGAAGTTCATCGAGGGGGTTCGCCCTAACCTCGTCGGCTCGGGCATTAAGGAAAAATACCCGGTTCAGAAAATGGGCATACCGTTCCGCCAGATGCACTCCTGGGACTATTCGGGACCGTATCACGGCTATGACGGCTTTGCCATTTTCGCCCGCGACGTGGATCTTGCCATCAACAACCCGGTCTGGGGCCTGTACGACGCGCCTTGGAAAGAAAGCCCGCGCCGTGGGCGGGCGATGGCCGCCGAATAAACAACTGGCCTCAGCTTGGCCTCCCCAAGCAGACGATGAACGCCCGCGGCCGCGTGATCCGCGGGAACCTGAAAACGTCTCGACGTCCCTGAGCTGCCGTATGGCGCGGCCAGATGAAAAAGAGGTAATGACCAATGCCGCAGTCGGCTGAAAAAATTCTCGACCACGCTCCCCTGTTCCGCGAGCCGGAATACAGGCAGATGCTCGCCGAGAAGAAGCTGAATTTCGAATGTCCGCACCCGGATCAGATCGTTACCGATCAACGCGAATTCACCAAGACGTGGGAATACCGCGAAATGAACCTCGCCCGCGAAGCGCTTGTGGTAAACCCCGCCAAGGCCTGCCAGCCGCTCGGCGCGGTGTTCGCGGCCGCAGGCTTCGAGCGAACCATGTCTTTCGTGCACGGCAGTCAGGGCTGCGTGGCCTATTACCGCTCGCACCTGTCGCGCCATTTCAAGGAGCCTGCTTCTGCGGTTTCCTCCTCGATGACCGAGGATGCGGCAGTTTTCGGCGGCCTGAAGAACATGGTCGATGGGCTCGCCAACACTTACCAGCTCTACGATCCGAAGATGATCGCCGTCTCGACGACTTGTATGGCAGAGGTCATTGGCGACGACCTGCACAGCTTCATCGAGAACGCCAAGGACGAAAACTCGGTCCCGCGCGACTTCGACGTGCCCTTCGCCCACACGCCGGCCTTCGTCGGCAGCCATGTCGACGGCTATGACGGTATGGTAAAAGGCATTCTGGAGCACTTCTGGAAAGGCCAGGAGCGCACGGAAGCCGCGGGAACCGTCAACATCATTCCGGGTTTCGACGGCTTCTGCGTCGGCAACAACCGGGAACTCAAACGCCTGCTTGACCTGATGGGCGTGTCCTACACCTTCATCCAGGACGCCTCAGACCAGTTCGACACCCCGTCGGACGGCGAATACCGCATGTATGACGGCGGCACGAAGATCGAAGACGTGAAGAAAGCACTCAACGCCGAGGCGACACTTTCGCTCCAGCATTACAACACCCGAAAAACGCTGGAATATTGCGAGCAAGTCGGACAGGCGACGGCCTCGTTCCACTACCCGCTCGGCGTCCAGGCGACCGACGAATTCCTGATGGAGCTCTCGGCGATCTCCGGCAAGGAAATCCCTGAGACAATCCGCCTGGAGCGCGGCCGACTGATTGACGCCATGGCCGACAGCCAGTCCTGGCTGCATGGCAAGAAATACGCGATCTACGGCGATCCGGATTTCGTCCACGCCATGGCCCGCTTCGTCATGGAGACCGGCGGCGAGCCGACACATTGCCTCGCCACCAACGGCACCTCGGCGTGGGAAGCCGAGATGAAGGAACTGCTTGCATCCTCGCCCTTCGGCAAGGACGCTCAAGTCTGGCCGGGCAAGGACCTCTGGGCGATGCGCTCGCTGCTCTTCACCGAGCCGGTGGACCTGCTGATCGGCAATTCCTATGGCAAGTATCTGGAGCGCGACACCGGCACGCCACTGATCCGGCTGATGTTTCCGATCTTCGACCGGCACCATCACCATCGCTTTGCGCTCATGGGCTACCAAGGCGGGCTGCGCGTGCTGACGACGATCCTCGACAAGATCTTCGACAAGCTCGATCGCGAGACAAGCGAGACGGGCGTGACGGACTATTCTTATGACCTCACCCGCTAACAGCGGCGGCCGGCTTTTCGCCGACGCCATCCGTCCCCCAATGGTCTTTGGAGACCGACGTAATGTCCTCGCTCAGTGCCAAAATCCAGGATGTCTTCAACGAGCCCGCCTGCGATAAGAACCGCGGCAAGGATGCCAAGGCGCGCAAAGAGGGCTGTTCGAAGCCGCTGACGCCGGGGGCGACGGCCGGCGGCTGTGCCTTTGATGGCGCCAAGATCGTGCTGCAGCCGATCACCGACGTCGCGCACCTGGTCCATGCGCCGCTCGCCTGCGAGGGCAATTCCTGGGACAACCGTGGCGCGGCTTCGTCCAGGGCAACGCTGTGGCGCACAAGCTTCACGACCGATCTCACCGAACTCGACGTGGTGATGGGGCAGGGCGAGCGGAAGCTTTTCAAGGCGATCCGCGAGATCAAGGAAACATATGCGCCGCCAGCGATCTTCGTCTATTCGACCTGCGTGACGGCGCTGATCGGCGACGACATCGAAGCCGTCTGCAAGCGCGCGGGGGAAAAATTCGGCTTGGCCGTGGTGCCGGTCAATGCTCCGGGCTTGGCCGGCTCCAAGAACCTCGGCAACAAGCTCGCCGGCGAGGCGTTGCTCGATCATGTCATCGGCACGGTGGAACCCGACGACGCCGGGCCGTACGACATCAACATCCTTGGCGAATTCAACCTCTCCGGCGAGTTCTGGCTGGTGAAGCCGCTCCTTGACCGGCTCGGGATCCGGGTGCGCGCCTGCATTCCGGGCGACGCGCGCTACCTCGACGTTGCTTCAGCGCACCGCGCCAGGGCGGCTATGATGGTGTGCTCGACCGCGCTCATCAATCTGGCCCGCAAGATGGAGGAGCGCTGGGACATCCCGTTCTTCGAAGGCTCCTTTTACGGCATCACCGACACCTCGGAAGCACTGCGCAACATTGCTGAACTGCTCGTGAGGAAGGGCGCCGATCCGGAGATCCTCCCCCGCACGGAGACGCTGATCGCACAGGAGGAGGCGATTGCGTGGAAGAAGCTCGAGGCTTACCGGCGGCGGCTTGAAGGCAAGCGCGTGCTTCTCAATACAGGCGGTGTGAAGTCTTGGTCGGTCGTCCACGCGCTGATGGAGATCGGCATGGAGATCGTCGGCACCTCGGTCAAGAAATCCACAGTCGAAGACAAGGAGCGCATCAAGCAGCTCCTCAAGGACGACAACCACATGTTCGAGCAGATGGCAGCCCGCGACCTTTACGTCATGCTCTCAGATCACAAGGCCGACATCATGCTGTCGGGCGGGCGCACGCAATTCATCGCGCTGAAGGCCAAGACACCCTGGCTCGACATCAACCAGGAGCGCCAGCACCCCTATGCCGGCTATGACGGCATGGTGGAACTCGTACGCCAAATCGACCTTGCCATTCACAACCCGATCTGGCGCCAGGTGCGGGAACCGGCACCGTGGGATTGCCAGCCTGCCGTGAAGGACGAACTGGGAAACACGAAGAGCGAGACCGCGACCTTGCACGCTGTCCAGGAATTTGCCGGCACGGCGGCCGACGATTTCGACAAGCGGTGAGGAAAGCCGATGGCCCGCATCCTTTCCCAGACCAAATCAGCGGCGGTCAATCCGCTGAAATCCTCGCAGCCGCTGGGTGCGGCCTTGGCCTTTCTTGGGGTCGAGGGTGCGATGCCGCTGTTCCACGGCAGCCAGGGCTGCACCAGCTTCGCGCTCGTGCTCTTCGTGCGGCATTTCAAGGAAGCGATCCCCCTGCAGACCACCGCGATGGACGAAGTGACGACGATCCTCGGCGGGGCGGACAATCTGGAAGAGGCGATCCTCAACCTCAAGACCCGCACAAAGCCAAAGCTGATTGGGGTCTGCACGACCGCACTGGTGGAAACCCGTGGCGAAGATTGCGCAGGAGACATCGCCGACATCAAGCTGAAGCGCGCGGAAGAAATCGCGGGTACGGAGGTCGTGTTGGCCAACACGCCGGATTTCGACGGCGCGATCGAAGACGGTTGGGCCAAAGCTGTCACGGCGATGATCGAAGGCATTACACGGCCCGGCGAACAGGCGCGGCAGCCGAAGAAGATCGCGATCCTGCCCGGCTGGAACCTCACTGTGGCTGACATCGAGCATTTGCGTGAGATGGTTGAAAGCTTTGGGCTGAAGCCGGTAATTTTGCCGGACGTTTCAGGCTCGCTCGACGGCACCGTGCCCGACCGCTGGGTCACGACCACCTATGGCGGCGCCAGCGTCGAGGACATCCGCGAGCTTGGCAAGGCCGCGCAATGCATCGCCATTGGCGAGCATATGCGCCGCCCGGCCGAGGTGCTGTGGAGGTTGACCGGCGTGCCCTACGTGCTGTTCCAGTCGCTGACCGGATTGAAGGGCGCCGACCGGTTCGTCTCGCTGCTGTCCACGATTTCGGGCGCGGCGGTGCCGGCCGGGGTGCGCCGTCGCCGGGCGCAATTGCAGGATGCGTTGCTCGACGGACATTTTCATTTCGGAGGCAAGAAAATTGCGATTGCTGCTGAACCAGACCAACTCTACCAGCTCGCGACGTTCTTCACCGGCATGGGCTCCGAAATCGCGGCGGCCGTCGCCACGACCGATATGTCGAAAATTCTGGAAAAAGTACCGGCGGAGTCGGTTCAGATCGGTGATCTCGGCGATCTGGAAGCTCTTGCGGCGAGCGCCGATCTTCTCGTCACTCATTCCCACGGCCGCCAGGCGGCTGAGCGCCTTGGCATTCCGCTCATGCGCGTCGGCTTCCCGATCTTCGACCGGCTTGGCAGCCAGCACAAGCTCACAATCCTCTATCAGGGCACCCGCGACCTGGTTTTCGAGGTTGCCAACATTTTTCAGGCTTACCGGCAGGCGCCGACACCTGAAGAACTTGATCCCCTCCGCAAGCGAGAAACGCCAGATGGGCCCCGTTCGTCGCCTCTCACTCGTCACTGACGAGGTTCACGCACCGATGCCGGAAAGACGAGCAGGCGTATTACGCGTAGCTATCGCCACTCAGGACATGAAAGACCTCAATGCCCATTTCGGCTCGGCCAGACGCTTTGCTGTCTACGACGTGACGCGCGAGGAGTGGCATCTCGTGGAAGCCTTGGCCTTCGATGACGTTTCCGATGAGAACGGGAAGCATCGGATCGAGGGCGATGACCGCATCACGCCGAAGGTCGAGGCGCTAAAGGGCTGCCATCTCCTGTTTTGTCTGGCGATCGGCGGACCTTCGGCGGCCAAGGTTGTTTCGGCAAAAATCCACCCGATCAAGGTGCCGCAGCCCCAAACCATTCAGGAGGTGCTGTTGCGTACGCAGATGATGCTCAGGACGTGTCCTCCGCCCTGGCTGCGCAAAGTGCTGGCAGAGGCAGGCGTCGCCGAAAAGAAACCGTCCTTCGACGACGAGGACTGAAATTGAGGAGAAGGCGAAATGTCAGATGCCGCGGCTAGCGCTGCTGTCGCCGAGGACGAGGCGGCCCTTGCCACCCCGTTCGTCAAATGCCTCGTGCGGCTGATCCGTGCTCAGGATTCCTACGGATCATGGGAAGGCAAAGCTGACGCCGAGCTGCTGGCCGACTTCATTATCACCAAGGAACAGCGCCGTGCGATCCCGATCATCGGCGACCCCGATCCGGACGTGCTGTGGAGGCTCGACATGTTTTACACCGCCGTCGGGCTTGCGATCGAGGAGCGCTCCGGCCTAATGGCATCGCCGATGATGGAGATGAGCCATGAGGGCTTCGGGCGCGTGCTGTTCACGTCCGGGCGGTTGGTCGTTCTGTCGAAGACCCTGCGCGACGTCCACCGGTTCGGCTTCGAGACGTTCCGGAAACTTGCGGAGGCCGGTACGAAACTGGTCGCCGATGCGCTCGCGGCCATCGAAGCCTACCCCGACATGGCACGGGCGTAATGAAACCGATTTTCGAGCAAGGGGATCATGTCAGGCCTTGAGGAGCTGCAAGGGCCAGCCCACGCAGCCCACCCGGTCCAGGCAGATGCGGTTCTTGGGGTAGCGCTGATGAAGCCACTCGTCCTCATCTGTTCGCAAGACGTCGAGTTCTATCTGTTCCTCAGCCACATACTGGAGGTGGACGGCTTCGCCAGTGAGCCGGCAGGCGGCGCGAAGGAAGCGCTTTCATTGACTGACGAACGGGAATTCCAGGCCGTGGTGCTGGACTGTGGGCCAGCAAGGATAACCGGGTCCGCAATCTGCGCCCGGCTCAAGCGGGAGCCCCGGACCGGTGGCCTGCCCATTATCGCCCTGATCGCGCCCGGCGCCGAGAACCAGCACCTCGATCTTTTGAAGGCAGGCATCGACGAGAGCTTTGTGCGGCCGATCGCGCCGGCCAAGCTGCTTGAGTGCCTACGGACGAAGCTGGCGCTGCCGAAGCCGGGTTCCAACGGGATCTCAGACGGCGGCTGGCTCCGCTGCGGCAGCCTTGAAATGAGGCTCGATGCCCACCGGGTTCGCGGCAATGGCCACGACATCCATCTGGGACCGATCGAGTTCAACATGCTGCGGCATCTTCTTGAGGCTCCCGGCAAGGTCTTCAGCCGAGACGACCTGATCGCCGCGGCCTGGCCGAACAATATCCATATCGGACCACGCACCGTCGACGTCCATATCAGCCGGATCAGAAAGGCACTGAAGACGGCCTCGCCCGGCAGCGTCATTCGCACCGTCAGGTCGGCCGGCTACTCGCTCGATAAGCCGGACGGCTGAATAGCGAACCGGTGGCCCTGAGCACGACGGAGATGAGGAGTGGCACAACTCTTGCAGCTTCGAAACGCGCCTACAGGTGCGACATACTTAGAAAGAAGCAGTCAGATGGGTTTTAAAAGCATACTCTGTGTCACGGGTTCTGACCACTCCGATAAGGACGTCAAAACAGTTGCCGGCTTGTGTGCCGAGGTCGGCGCGTATCTTTCCGTGTTGATTATGTCGCCTCCGCCGCTCGTTATGCCGTCTCCGTCGCTAGGCGATGGCATCCCCGAGTGGCCTGGACAACGCGCGCAGGCTATTGCCAGGCTGGACAAACGGTTTAGGCAGATCGAGAGATTTTCGGAGGACATGGCCCATCTGGAAAAAACATCCAGGGAAATTCAGACACTGCTGAGAGGCATGTGGCTTTGCTCTGACGTCGATACAGACTACTGCGATGAGGCAGACGTCGGCGACGCGGTCCGACAGCGGGCGCACTGCAACGACCTGACAATCGTCGGCCCCGCTCTTCTCGACGACAATAATCTCGGACCTCTCGTTATCAACGGCAGCTTGTTCGACACGGGAAAGCCTGTGCTTGTCGTGCCAAAGGGCGCTGAGGCGACACTGTCGCCGCGGCGCGTGCTGGTCGGCTGGGATTCGCGAGTCGAGGCGACCCGCGCGGTTCGGGAAGCGCTGGATCTGCTATGCGATGCTGAGGAAGTTCGTGTCACACTGGTCGATCCGAAGGCGACCTGCAACGGAAACGGCGCCGAGCCGGGAGCTGACATCGCTGCCTATCTTACTCGGCACGGTGCTCAGGTGTCGGTTGATCGGTTGCCGAGCGCCGGTAAACCGGTGGCAACGGTGCTCGCGCAGCACGCAATCGACACGTCCGCAGACATGATCGTCATGGGCGCGTATGGCAGCCGCCGGCTGCGTGAGCGGCTCTTCGGCGGTGTCACGAGATGGATAGTTGGGAAACCGCCATTGCCGCTGTTTTTGGCTCGCTGACTGGTTCCAGGGGAGCACCGAGCTGTTCGAAGCTCTACTCTCCTGGGTCACCTATCCTGATACCAATTGGGAGAAAGGTCGCGGCAAACGCGCGAAATTTCGCGAAGCTCCTCGCAGCCAATCGGCGCGCGCCCTCGCCGAGATCATCCCGGACCTCTCTAGCGCGCTGTCGGGGGTTCCGCTCGGCCCGAGATGATCCGCAACGCGGAGGCCGGCCGCGCAGAGGTACAGCGCACCTCAATGCACTCAATGCCACGGCTTCGCAGGTCGGCGTCAGGTCGAGAAGGAGAGTCGTTTCAGCGCGGCAGGTCGAGTTCGGACCCGTAGCGGCATTCGCATGCGCGCGACCAGATCTCTTGCTCACTGCAGCTGGGTGGTGAACAACGCGATGACCCGTGCCGTGGCCGGGGCCCGCAACGTCGAGTCGGGACGGTCGTGCTCTTGGCCGTAGTGGGCGTGAATCGATGGCGTCAATCAGGTTGCCATTGCCTGGGTCTGTAGGCGGTTAGCGGCGAAGGACGGCCGCATCCTCAGCGTGTTCAGTCGGTCCGGCCCGAGCCGCGTGGCGACCGGGCGGGCGGTCTTTGGCTGGTCAATCCGACAACGCTCACATTCGCACCAGGCGGTCCCGTAGCGCCTGAGTCCAGGGGACACAGAAAGATAACGACACTAAGCAGGAACCGCGGAGAGTTCACCGGGAGGCAGATGCCGGCACTCTTCCTGGCCTTTTCGTCATCATCGTCAATCTGACGATGGCGGCATTCGCGAGCCGCAGCTGACCCGGGTTCGTCGAAGAACTCCTATGTCGCCAGCAAAATTCAATCGCAGGGCGGAAGAGGGCGGGGCACAGGCTCGGATGGAGCGGCCCCTCGCAATCGCAAATGGTGAGATCCTCTACCGCCTGACCGACCAGAACGGCAAGAAGCTCAAGCCAGGTGGCGAGAAGCGAACGATGATGACCAGCCAGGCGGTATTGCAGTCATAATGTCTATCTGCTCGTCCCTCAGCCCGAATACATGTTCAGTCGTCCGTGGCCAGGCTCTTTTTTGGCGATGGGAGGCGCGTGATGCATGTCCAGAACCTGACAGAGAGAGAAAACATGTCGGGTTCAATACAACCGGCCATCTTGGGCAGGTGGAGGTTTTCAAAGCCCAATCATGCGCTTACCGCGCGTAGAGCGCGCTGGCACAGCCTTTGCGAATTGAGATGCGGCAACACGGACAGAGGGCTGACTGAATGCAGACGAGCGAGACGAGCGTTGCTCTCCTTTCCTTGAACCCGTGTGGCCCCGTCTTAAGGGGCAAACAAGCTCGCGCATAAGGTCGCGCAACCTTTGGCAATAGCTTTGGAGAGCAACATGGTATTGCGGATGGAGTCACCGGCTCCTTCGATCAAAGTGCAGGACTGGCTGCTTGGCGAGCCCCTCACGAACTTCCAGCCCGGCAAAGTGTACATCGTCGAATTTTGGGCAACCTGGTGCGGACCATGTTTGGCGGCGATGCCCCATCTGGTGCAGTTGCAGGAGCAATACAAGGACAGCGGACTTGAGGTCATCGGCGTCGCGGCCGATGAACAGGCTCCGACGGCCGATGAGGCCCGAACCAAGTTGGATGCATGGTTGAGCGAAAAGTGCTCGAATCTGAACTACCGGATCGCGTTCGACCACACAGGCGAAATGAACAAGCTTTGGATGGAACCCAGCTTTTCTGTCGGGATTCCCACCTCATTCGTGGTCGACCGAGACGGCCACATCGCCTTTATCGGTCATCCGACTGAGCTCGATGACGTTTTGCCGAAAGTGCTTAACGGCAGCTGGCGCACTAGCGATGAAGGGAAAACCGCCGATACGCGGCGGATCGCCGAAAGCGAATCCATAGCGCGCGAACAAGCGTTGAAGAAGCCGATCAATGACAGATTTAGGGCGGCGGTGGAGAAAGAGGATTGGAAGACGGCGCTCTCGGCGATCGAAGAGGGCATCGCCTTGATGCCGGACCACCTTAATTTCCGCCAGGCTCATGCGCATCTGGTGCTTCACAGAATGCACGACATGTGGACCGGCTTGCCTACCATGCGCCAATTCGCGCACGACGCGATCGACAGAAACTCCGAGCATTGGATGATTGCGGCGCTAGACCAACTCTTCCATCCGAACCTTGACCATTCGCGCTTTCCGTCTGCTGAGCGCTTCGCGATCGGCAAAGAGCTGTCCGACCACATGCTGGCACTGAATCCTCCGCAAGGCGAGAGCCCTAAGTTCTGGTCTTACCCGGCGGTCGCTCGGTACTATCATGAGAGTGGCAACAAAGATCGCGCGATCGAGTTGGTCGAGCTGGCACTGAAGTCGCTGGACGGTCCGGAGCCTGTGGCGGACGAACTGAAACAGCACCTTCTGCCGGAATTGCTGCAGGCGCTGGCCAACTACAAGAGTGAGAAGGTTTGTTGCGGCGCTCTCTGTGCGGCTCCGCAAAACAATTTCCCGAAAGTGCCAAAGCGCGGCCGGACGAGGAAGAACATAAAGCCGAGGAGAAAACACAAAAAGGAGTGATGGTCGGAATGTTTACTGGCCAATTCGTCCATTTCTCTGGCGTGGCCGCTGCAAGCAGGGTCAACGCAGCACAGGGTGGATCTTTTGCAGCGGGTTCGAGACTCGAATCTTGCGATGACCTCCAGACCCATCGCGGCAGAAGTGATGGTCGACGCGAATTCGCACTGCAGTGGAAGACGTCGCAGTCGAGGACCTCTTCAAGGTCGGCCACAGGGACAGCGTGGAATCGGCCGCCCCGAGCTGGACGCCGGCTGCGCAAATGTGCCCGAAGTAGGCGTCCCCGAAAACAGAAATCGTCCATCGAGGAAGAGGACTGATGAGGAGAAGGAAAGTGTCTGACGCCCCGGCTGGCCCTGCTGTCGCCGAGGACGAGGCGGCCCTTGCCACCCCGTTCGTCAAATGCCTCGTGCGGCTGATCCGTGCTCAGGATTCCTACGGATCATGGGAAGGCAAAGCTGACGCCGAGCTGCTGGCCGACTTCATCATCACCAAGGAACAGCGCCGTGCGGTCCCCATCAACGGCGATCCCGATCCGGACGTGCTGTGGAGGCTCGATATGTTTTACACCGCCGTGGGGCGTGCGATCGGGGAGCGCTCCGGCCTGATGACATCGCAGTGAAACCAATGAGGGCTTCGGGCGCAGGCTTTTCGCGGTCCGGCGGTTGGTCGTTCTGTCGGGACGTCCACCGGTTCGGCTTCGAGACGTTCCGGAAACTCGCGGAGGCCGGTACGAAACTGGTCGACGATGCGACTGCAGGCTTGCGGCCTATCCCGACGTGGCGCCGGCGTGATGAAACCAGTTTCGAGGAAGGGGATCATGTCAGGCCTTGAGGAGTTGCAGAAGAAGGTCCGCAAGCTGCAGTCGCGTGCGGGAACCGCAAAGATGGAATTGCACGACCTTGCCGAGGATCTCCCGGTCAACTGGACTGAGATCAAAGCGGTTGCCGAGAAAATGTTCGACGTGTTTGCCGAGTGGGACGCTGCCAAGAGAGAGCTCGCTGCGTCGGAGAATTCACGATGAGCGCTTTCATCACCCGCGACGGCTCCACATGGATGCCGGAGTATCTCACCGCTATCGACGGCACGACATGCATCGGCTGCGGCCGCTGTTTCAAGGTCTGCTCGCGCGAGGTCATGCATCTTTACGGCGCCGATGACGCGGGTGAAATCCTCGGTATCTGCGACGGCGAAGACGATGACTTCGACGGCGAGCTCAATCGCATGATCATGGTCGTCGACCATGCCGGCCGCTGCATTGGCTGCGGAGCCTGCGCCCGCGTCTGCCCGAAGAACTGCCAGACGCATGTTGCGGCCGACAAGGTCGCTGCATGATCTGGCGGACAAACCAGGAGAACGGCGTTGCCCTTTAAAATCTTCTGTCGCGTCCTGGGGGTGGTCCTGTGCAGCAACGCTCTGACCGTCTACTTCGCTTCTCATTCCATCCGCCTAGCAGTCGTCACGACGCTGGCCTGTTCGCTGCTCCTCCAGTTGGCGTATTTCGCAAGCGTGCTCTTTCTGATCTGGCGGTCTGGCTTCGCTAACAGAGCTGGCGAAATGGCTGAGCATTTCGGCAGTTGCAAGGAAGTTGGATCCCACGCGCCAGACCATGGTGAGGTGACGAATGAATCCGCAGATGTGCTCCAGCGCGATCAAATGCTGGCCATATCGCTGCTGCTGCCTTGAGGCGCCATGACAAGGTCAGTGCTCGGGTTAACGCCACTTTGGACCAACCCATGAACATTGAGCGGAACTTAGAAGGAATACTGTGCTTGATATGGTCGGTGGACGACCGCATTCCGGTCGTTCCAATCCGGCAGATACAATTTCCGGTTCCATGGGCGGGCAACCCATCGCTGCACGCCGGCATGCGGGTTGGTTGGTTTCGATGACGAACGAGGCGCCGCAACATAATGATGGGCTCTTTTGGAACGTCGGAGAACGAAGCTAACCTCAAATCAAACGCGCCTCTTAGAATGACTCGTGCATAGCTAACTTCAGCTCAATCAGGTCTTGCCGGAGAGAACATGCTGGAAAAATTCGAACGCTATCCGCTCACCTTTGGACCCACGCCCATCGAGAAGCTCGACCGCCTCGGCAAGCATCTAGGGGGAAAGGTGGAAATCTACGCCAAACGCGAGGACTGCAACTCCGGTCTCGCGTTCGGCGGAAACAAGCTGCGCAAGCTCGAATACATCATCCCCGACGCGATCGCGTCAAATGCCGATACGCTTGTCTCCATTGGCGGCGTGCAGTCCAACCACACGCGGATGGTCGCCGCGGTCGCCGCCAAGATCGGCATGAAATGTCTCCTGGTTCAGGAGAGCTGGGTACCCCATGAGGATGCCGTCTACGACCGGGTCGGCAACATTCTTTTGAGCCGCATCATGGGCGCAGAGGTGCGCCTGGTCGACGAGGGCTTTGACATCGGCATCCGCCGCAGTTGGGAACAAGCGCTCGATGAGGTCAAATCAAGGGGCGGCAGGCCCTATGCGATACCAGCCGGAGCGTCTGTTCACCCGAATGGAGGCCTCGGCTATGTGGGATTCGCGGAGGAAGTGCGGGCTCAGGAGAAACAGCTTGGGTTTACCTTCGACTACATCGTCGTTTGCACAGTCACAGGTTCAACGCATGCCGGCATGCTCGTCGGATTTGCCAAGGACGGTCGACAGCGCAATGTGATCGGTATCGATGCCTCCGCGACCCCCGCGAGAACCAAGGCACAGGTGCTTAGCATTGCCCAAGATACAGCGACGCTCGTAGATCTCGGAACCGAACTCGTCGAGGATGAGGTGGTGTTGCTCGAGGACTACGCGCACCCGCTTTATGGCATTCCGTCCGAGGGAACCAAGGAGGCCATCCGCCTGTGTGCGCGGCTCGAGGGTATGATTACCGATCCCGTCTACGAGGGCAAATCGATGCAAGGGATGATCGACCTCGTCCAGAAAGGCTTCTTTCCGGAGGGGGCGAGGGTCCTCTACGCGCATCTCGGCGGCGCGCCGGCGATCAACGGTTACGGCTACACCTTTCGCAATGGCTGACGCTCGACAGATTGCGATTGCGCCGCCCTGCCATGCAAGCGATGCGCTCCAAGTTCGTTTGATGGTCCGCTTGGCAAATTGAGGAAGCCGGCTGTTGACTGCTGTCAAGGCGAAGATGGCCGAGTTTATTCGGAACGTCTTAACCGGCGGTGTCAAGAAAGCCAAAGGACACCATTCTGGACGTTATGCAGGACCAGAGAAGTGGGAGTCATAACAGGTGATTTTACCGGAACTGCGCTCTGCTATCCCAGCAGGCAGAGTTTTGGAGATAACGACGACCACAGGATGCATCGTCGGATGTTCATATTGTCCGCAGGACAAGTTCGCGGATCGGCAAAGAAAAGTATATCATTCCAAGCATCTTAGTCTTGAAGATTACAAGCGCTGTCTGGCGCGCGTACCAACTTCCGTCGACATTAGTTTTGCGGGGTGCTCCGAGCCTTGGCTCAATCCGGACTGCACCGAAATGGTCGAGCACGCTTCCGCCAGAGGCCACGGCATCAGGATTTTCACGACGCTTGTGGGAATGAAGGGGCGGGATCTACAACGCTTGCAAGCGCTGCGCTTGGGGGTATTCGTGGTCCATGTTTTTGATGATGGCGCCTACATGAATAGCCGCCTTGTCGGAGACAAGTATCGCGATTTGGTTCGTCAACTCGTTGACGCGGACATCCCCTCGATTCGATTCGTGGTTTTGGGCGAGGCCCATCCCGATATCGTCGACATTATCCCTGCCGAAGCACTAGTTCGCGCACGACCGGTAAGTAGCAGGGGTGGAAGCGTCGACCCTAAGATCGTTGAACCACGGCAGCCAGTCGTCGGAGCGCTGCTATGCGTGGACGAACGACAGTATCGGAATGTTCTTCTTCCAAACGGCGACGTTACGCTCTGCTCGATGGATTTTGAACGGCGTCACGTATTGGGCAACCTTCTATGCGACGAATACGCCGATCTCTTTGAAAGCCCAGCTTTTTGCGAAATCGTTGATCGCATGAATGGAGCGGATGGCTTTCTGCTCTGTAGGATGTGCGAATATGCCGATCCAAAGCACCGATGCTGACTGGATGCTGGCGGACCGCCTGAAAAGGCGGCCGGCGAATGCGGATTGCTTTGGACTGCAAATGCCTTTGCCGTCCGGCGAAATCATTGTCTTTTCACGTCAAGCGAGCGTAATCCCGTAGGCGCGGCAGTCGGCCTCGACCATTTCCGAGACGAGCTCATCGAAAGTGGTCTTCGGCTTCCAATCAAGCTTGGTGGCCGCCTTGGAGGCATCACCGATCAGCAGGTCAACCTCGGTCGGGCGGAAATAACGCTTGTCTATCCGGATCAGCGCCTGGTTGCTCTTGCGGTCCCGGCCCACCTCGTCGACGCCTTTGCCCTCCCAGACGATCTCCTTCCCAGCCCGCCTGAAGGCAGCCTCGACAAAGCTGCGGACCGAATGCGTCTCGCCGGTCGCGAGCACAAAATCGTCAGGCTCGTGGTGCTGCAGGATGCGCCACATGCCCTCGACATAGTCGCGCGCCGAGCCCCAGTCACGCTTTGCCTCCAGATTTCCGAGATAAAGGCAGTCCTGCTTGCCGGCCATTATCGCAGCTACTGCACGCGTCACCTTGCGCGTGATGAATGTCTCGCCGCGCGTCGGTCCTTCGTGATTGAACAGAATCCCGTTGCTGGCATAGAGCCCGTATGCCTCACGGTAGTTCACCGTGATCCAGTAGGCGTAGAGCTTCGCCACCGCATACGGCGATCGCGGATAAAACGGGGTAGTCTCCTCCTGCGGGACGCGCTGGACCGAACCGAAGAGTTCGGATGTGGAGGCCTGGTAAAACCGCGTCTTGTCCTCGAGGCGAAGAATGCGGATCGCTTCCAACAGCCGCAGCGTGCCGAGCGCATCGGCATTGGCCGTATATTCGGGGGTCTCGAACGAGACTTGCACGTGGCTTTGCGCAGCGAGATTGTAGATTTCGTCGGGCTGCGTCTCCTGCAGAAGACGGATCAGGTTTGTCGCATCCGTCATGTCCCCGTAATGCAGGACCATGTCGGGATGGTCCTCATGCGGGTCTTGATAGAGATGGTCGATACGCTGGGTATTCCCGATCAGCGAGGCCCGCCGCTTCAGGCCATGCACCATGTAGCCCTTCGAAAGCAGCAGTTCGGCAAGCAAAGCGCCGTCCTGGCCGGTGATACCTGTAATGAATGCCGTACGCCGGGGTGAACTCATTTGTGATATTTCCGTGGATGAAGCATCTGGACAGGAATATTCAACGGCGCGCGCGAACGACTTACTGCGCAATCGCGGTGCAATCCGCGCTGTATGACCATCTTAGCTGAAATCTTTGCCTCGAGTGATGTTAAGAAGGCGTGCGGATTACATGAAGCGTCGTGTGCCGTCGGCATCAGATCCGCCTCCACCTTCCGCATGACGGGGAGAGACCTTCTTGTAGGCGTCGCCTTCCGAAGCGGCGTCTTTTCATGTCCTTTACTCTTCGTAAAATCGATTGTTTCGATGCAATGCATCTACGGGATGGATACATGTTTCGGGGCCTTCGAACGCAGACTCCAAATAACTCAGGAGATCCGCGCGGCGCTGAGATGGCATTGCTTACTTCAGCCCGACAACCGCTGCATTGACCGAATGTCTCCCACTGGATTGCGTTCGACCTATGCGGCTCCGCCTCCACTCAGGGTCTTGCAGCACCGCTCAACGCAACGGCTAACCGCGACAGAGACTGGGAGACGCGGGCCGGCATCGTCGATCTGCGCATCCCCAAGCTCAGGAAGGGCTGATACTTCCCGAGTTTGCTGGAACAGCGCCGCACGGCCGAGAAAGCGCTGAAAGCCGTCATCAAAGAAGCCTACGCGCAAGGCATCTCGACACGCTCGGTTGACGACCTGGTCAAAAGGCCAAAAGGCGATAGGGATGGGCAGCAGCTCCATGGCATGAAACCCATTCCATTCGTCTTGCTGCCGAAGGGACCTGCAACACCCAACATGCTGTGCTGTACGGTGGAAGCGCCTGTCACACATGAGCCGCCGTTGGGACTCAGCTTTTGATATTATTGATTAGCAGGCGCCTTTCATGGGCGCCGAGCAGATGCGTCAACTACCAGATGCCGTAGTATCGACGCCTGCCCGAAAACTCTAGAACTGAGTTTGTTCCGACGAATTGACCGAGAGATATCGGTATGCAGAGCGACGTGGTGACGGTGGAGGCTTCGAAGTGCGTCTGTGCAGCAGTTGAGATGCCGCCCATGCCCGGTCTCCATCGTATGGCGAAGCTTTTGAGGAGCATGTTGGAATGGCAGCAGATCTTTCGGAAAGTCGCCGACCGTCCAAACGTCCGTCCCGACTGTTCTGATCTTCTAGCTGAAACTGAAGAACAACCGAAACCAGCCAAACGCTTTAATCACCTCTCGTTTAACGCGACGTCTACATGCAGGGGAACTCAAAAATGAACACCGGCGTTTTTACGGCTCATGAGTCTAACGTTCGTCGCTACGGGCGGTCGTTTCCCACGGTCTTTACAAGGGCCCTTGGGGCGACAATCTGGGACGAGGGCGGTAAGCCCTTTATCGATTTCCTTGTAGGGTCCGGTGCGCTCAACTACGGACACAACAACCCGAATATTATTGCGCCAGCAATTGAATATCTCGCCGGCGAGAACATCCTTCTGTCGCTTGACATGTATACAGTGGCGAAGCGTGACTTCATTGAAGCGTTCGTCCGTTCTATCCTGAGGCCCAGGGGCCTTTCCTACAAGATACAGTTTCCTGGGCCGACCGGCACAAACGCCAACGAAGCGGCGCTGGCGCTGGCGCGAAAATATACCGGCCGCTCGAGCGTCATGGCCTTCACGAATGCGTTCCACGGCATGTCACTCGGCTCTCTGGCGGTGTCGGGTTCAGCGTCAACCAGGGAGCTAGGCGGCGTTGCTCGCCACGATGTGGTCCGTGTCCCCTATTACGGCTATCCGAGCCAAGCTTTCGATTCCGCCAGTTACATCGACTGGGTTTTGGGCGACCCTGGGAGCGGCATTGAAAAGCCCGCCGCAATCATTCTGGAGACCATCCAGGCAGAAGGCGGCATGAACGCCGCATCCGCAGCTTGGCTCACAGAGATTCAGCGCATTTGCCGTAAGCACGGCGTTGTTTTGATCGTCGACGACATTCAGGCAGGTGCGGGACGAACGGGCGATTTCTTCTCCTTCGAGTTCGCAAAAATCGAACCCGACATCGTGTGCCTTTCCAAATCCCTAAGCGGTTCAGGTAGTCCATTCTCCATTGTTCTTATTCGCCCCGACATGGACATATGGAATCCCGGAGAACATAGCGGGACCTTCAGAGGCAACAATTTCGCCTTCGTGACTGCGGGGGCCATGTGCAAAATGTGGTCCGACAGGCAATTTACTGCAGGCGTCGAGCGGACAGCCATCAAGCTGCAAGGACACCTTGACCGCCTCGTCGCGAAGTTTCCCAAGTGCATCGCACAAAAGCGCGGCCGTGGCCTGATGGCCGGCCTCAAGTGCCGTTCACAGGCCGACGTCGGGCGTGTGCACGATGTCGCGTTCGAAAATGGCCTGCTGATTGAATCTTCAGGGCCAAGTCGCGACGTCATCAAAGTCCTGCCGCCGATAACCATCACCGATGTCGAACTCGATCATGGCATCGCTATCCTTGATCACGCACTACAGGAGCAAGCCAATGCCTAACCCGGTATCTCAAGTGCCAGCTATCTCGCCTGTTGCGGTCAGAGAGCGAACCGGCTCGATCAGCGCTGCGGAGATCATCTCAGTCCTGAAAGGTGAGATCACTGCTCTGCACATCAAGCAGGCCTTCAGCACCGAAATAGCCGAGGAGATCACCGCGAACTTCAGTGGCAGTCCCGGTCTCAAGGAGCGCAAGGATGGGGTGCCCGGACAATATGTCGGCGCTTCCCATTACAGGAAGGATGCAGCGACCTATTTCGTAGAGGCGGAAACTGCGCGACCGTACGTCGACGCCCTTTTTGGCAATCTGGTTGATCCGGTCCGCGGATTGTTCGATGCGTTGAAGCGCGAGCTTCACAACCAGGGCATTGAATTGCGGCTGGCCCGTTCGGAGCACGGTCAGGCTAATGTTTGTCGCGCTCTCAGTTGGTCTGGCAGTGGCACGTTTTCCTTGGACCCCCACGACGATGTCGCTCAAGTCCTATGTGCTGGGAACGATTACGAGATTTCTGCAGTGGCCAACAACACCGTCGCGGCGCTCAACTTCTATCCCAGCATGGCCGAGGAAGGTGGCAATCTGCGACTCTGGAGCCACAAGCCGACAGTCACCGACCGAAAATCGCAGGGTGTGGAGACCACGGGCTATCCCTATTCGGCAGCCTATCTCGAGGCCGTTCCTTGTCGCGACTTCCAGCTCAGGGCCGGGGATATCGCCTTGATCGACGGAGGTTTCGTTCACGGGGTCACCGGCCAATCAGGCACCGGAAAGCGTCGCGTGCTGCTGAACAGCTTTTTCGGGTTTGCGCGGCCGGACCTTGTTCTCTGGTGGACCTGAAGTTGGATGTCGCAACGACTGACCGGCTTCCGCGCGCAGTTAAGGCGGCAACAACTTTCGTAACGGGTGACCTGCCACCTGTAATTTCCTCCAGTTGGGATTAGAGTCCGGCCTGGGGCTGATGAAGAGAAAGCGGTTTACGGAATAGCAGATCATCGCGGTTTTGCGCGAGCACGCGCCAAGCGCGAAGCCGTCACGAATCTGCGGGGTCGCCGTGGGTCGGAACGGCGGGCCTGTTCGATCATCACCGCTGACGGCAAGATGATCCGCTTCCGGGTCCCGTCGGCCTCCTGAGACGGAGCTGCGTGGCCGGCTGCGCGACCTGCCCAGCGAGCGCCGGCGCTTCAGCTATCGTCGGCTGTTCATCCTGCTCATCCGCGAGGGCGAACCGTCGGGGATCAAGCTGGCGGTGCGCAAGCGGCCACGGCGACGGGTAGTCGGCCCACGGGCAGCGATCCTGGTCAAGACGCGGCCGAACGCGCGTTGTTCGCTGGATTTCGTGCACGACCAGTTCGCCTGCGTCCGGCGCTGCCGCGTGCTCAACACCGTCAACGATGTGACACGCAATTGCCTGTCCGCGATGCCCGACACTTCATTCACAGACGCCTCCGCGTCGCGCGTGAACTGACGGAGTTGATCGACGGCCGCGGCAAGCCGGGCATGATCGTCTCCGACCATGGCAGCGAGTTCACCTCGAATGCTATCCTCGTCTGGTCGAAGGATCATCGCGTGGGAAGGCATTACATCGCGCCGGGCAAGCCGATGCAGACGGATGTTGTAGAATAGCCCCTTCTTCTCATTCGGCAGCTTTTTCCACAGCCTTCGGCCTTTCCGGCCTCGTTCGCCATCGGGTCATCGGGAAGTCGCTGCTGCATAGGCAGCTTCCGCCTTCTCGACTCGGGATCGTTCTTCGGCGCGCTTGGCCGGGATGTTGTAGTCGAAGGCGGTGCCGCGCCTGGCATGGCTGGTCGGGAGGCCGGCACGCAGCTCGACCGATCTGAACTTGCGGGCGAGCAAGGCCGGCCGGGCCCAGATGAAGTCGGTATCCTTGCTCAGCATGTGCCAGATGATCATTGCAAGCTTGCGCGCGGTGGCGACGGCCGCGATGTGCTTCCCGCGGCGCGAGGCGATCCGCTTGTAGAAGGCGCGTAGAGGTCCTGGCGATCGCACGGCCGCCCATGCCGCCTCGACCAGCATCCCCCGCGCATGGCCGCGGCCCTGCTTCGTGATGCGGCCGTGATAGGCTGGCCCCTCACCGGACTGCCGCACGCTCGGATTGAGGCCAAGATAGGCGACGAGCCTCTGTGGATCGCTGAAGCGCCGTATGTCGCCGATTGCCGCGGCAACGCTTGCAGCCACCGTGACGTCGATGCCGGGCAACGTCATCAGGCGGCGGATTGTCGGATCCTGGAGGGCATGCACCGCGATATCCGCCTCGACCACCGTCAACGCCTCGTTGATCTGGTTAATCAAGCCGAGGTGGCGCTCGATGGCGGCGCGCTCATCCGCAGGCAATATTTGCCTCGTCAGCCATTTGCGCCCGCTGATCCCGACCAGGTTCCCATGCGGACACGGCGGGATCAGGTGGGCGTGGAGGATTGACTGGATCAGGTTCTTCAGCCGCGAACGTTGGCGAACCAGCTGTGTCCGCCTGGTGCGACAAGACCTCCGCGGCTGGTGTATGTCCATGCCGATAATACGCACGGTTCCCTCCATCGTTGGTCACGAACAGGGAGCCAGCGGGCAACACGACAAATACGGATCCGCGCTCGCAGCGCATCCGGGCGAGTCGTAGGGGCGGCCAGATAACGTGCTCGAACTCGCAGTTCATCTGCATACGACGGCCTGCCCGCACTTGCGTGCTCCCGGTGCCCCGTGGCCCGGATGCGCCAAGCTTAACGAAACCTGACGACCGAACAAACGATGGCACCGAGAACAACATGCGGATAACCGCTATGTCGAGACATTCAATGAACGGCGCGATGAGCTCCTGAACGAGAGCCCGTTCGTCGGCCTGGATCACGCCGAAGTGCTATCGCTAAATGGATGGAGGACTTCAACACTGCGAGGTCGCAATTCGCTCGGCTATCAGAACCCGGCGGCCTTTGCCGAAGTCATCGCCGTAACCGGCTCCGACACTGCGCTGATCGAAGGCTCCGCGCCTTCGCCGGTTGCTCAACGCGCGCCCTACGGCGTAACAGAAAGGGCCGAGACTCTAATCGCCGCCGGAGGAAGGTTCAGTGGTATGTCAGCCGCTTCTTACAATTCGATAATTCCGAAGTTTACGGCTTTTATAGCAGCGACCGTTCTGCTCGCAGTATCCATTTTTCGCATTACGTTTTTTATATGGAAATTGACGGTGTTTACGGAAATTCCCAAAATTTTTCCTATTTCCCACGACGATTTCCCTCTCGCTGTCCACAGAATACACTCCCTTTCTCTTAAAGAAAGGTCAGGAGCTTCCTCGCTGCCACTCGAATTCGCGAACTTCGCAACTCTCATATGGAAATGAAACGCGGCAAGCTCCAAGTATGTGACTGTTCTATTCTGGAATTCGCGGTCCCGGGGTTGAGCAAAGCTCATGATCGCAAAGTTGCCATCGGGGCCGTGCAATGGAACGCTGATGCCTGACCTTAAGCCGAACGTCGCAGCCTCATCGAAAACGCGCCGTTCGTCTTCAGTCGTGCTTGCATCGTTGTACACCTCACTCCATCGAAAGGCGCCTGCGCGTTTTCGACCCGTCTTAATGATGGGGTCAATTCTATCATAGCTCATTTCGAAATAGCGCTCCTGCCATTCATCAGGATAATTCAGCATGACCTCTGGATCGCGTGGGACCGGCTTTGAAATTCTTTGGTCAGGTGTAAGGGAGCCATAAGAGATCCACGGGCAATCAAAATTCAGGGCAAATGCAGATAACAGGTCGAACAACTGCTCGGATTGAGCAACGCCATCAGTCTGGTCGAGAAATCGGGCGAATTCGACCGCAAACGCCTCCCCGGCTGCCGCCGGGAAATGCATCGACGGGACCAAATAAAACTGGTCTGACACTCTGGTTGCCAGCCCTCGAGGCTGAGGGACCGCAGTCATCGGCGGACGTTCCATAGTCTCGGCTCCGCAGGCATCTTGCGCCGGATGTTGTCACTGGTGGACAAAGCTGCCGGCTGTAAGGCTGCAGCTCTGCGCGCCGTTCTCGGCCGGCATCGCCAAAGCTGTAACACGTCCGCGCGGCGCGTTAGATTATCATTGAGTTAAATGTGAGTTACGAAAGCCTCTCTGAAGTTATAACCTCATAAATAACTTCTTTCACAAATTGATCTCGCATATCATGTTAATGTCTGCACGCGTTCTCCAGACTACGTCAGTTGGCCGGCGTGCCGCCGTAGAGGTGGACGGCCTCCGCTCCCGGCATCGAAGTGCCATCGTGTGTGTCAAAAGTCACATGAGGGAGAGCCGTCCATGGAAGAGATTGCCACAATCGGTTCGGATATCGCCAAAGAGGTTTTTCAGGTTGATGGCATTGATGCTGCCGGAGCAGTCGTCGTTCGTCGAAAGCTTCGGCGCGATGACGTTGTTAGATTTCGCGGTTGCGTCATGAAACCTGCAGCGCTGGCCACCGCTGCGAACTCCGCCGTACTCTGATCCATTTCGTCTTTTCCACGAACAGCTTTCGTCACGTCCACACGGGGGTGCCCGCCCGCCACTTTTTTTAAGAGGAATTATGATCATGCAGCCATTATTATTAAATTAACAATCGAGAATTCTTAATAATTATTCACATATAATTACTATGTATGGTGGTATTACGTGGAAAGCCTATGGTATCACCACTTTTGATGACATCGCGAGACCTGGAATCCAAGTCTCATCAAAGCTTTACTTGTGAAAGGACGTCCTGATGTCTGCAGTAGAATCCGCAGCAAGCGCTGTGAGCGCCAGTCGTTTCCGCAACACCGCTTCGGTCATTGATCGGACGCGAATGCATTTCGAAAGGGCTCACCAACGTGGTCTCATGGCCGTTTACGGACGGTCGATGGAGGGGAGGACGGTCAGGCTCACGAGAGGCGAGCGGCGAGGCGATACCGTTGCCGACTATGTACGTTGTTGCTACCTCGGCCTGGACAATCATCCGGCTATCGTTGCCGGCGCGGTTGCCGCAATAGAGGAATACGGATCACTCCACTGGTCATGTGCACGCACGCGGCTGAATTTCGGGCTCATTGGTAACCTTGAGGACATACTTTCTCAACTCTTTGGGGCGCGCGTTATTGCCTATTCAACAGTCATGATTGCCAATATGGGCGCATTGCCAATCATCGCCTCCGGACATCTAACGGAAGGCCAAAGACCTGTTATGGTGTTCGACCATCAGGCCCATGCCTCCCTCGCCTTTCATAAGCCAGTCGTGGCCGAGGAGACCCAAGTTAAGACAATTCCTCACAATGACCTCGATGCTTTGGAGCAGATTTGCCGCAAGCATCCAATCGTCGCGTATGTGTGCGATGGCGTCTACTCGATGGGCGGCTTCGCGCCGATCGAAGGGCTTCTCCAGTTGCAGGAGAAGTATGGTCTTTTTCTTTACATCGACGACGCGCACGGAATTTCCCTCTTTGGCGAAAATGGTGAAGGCTTTGCGCGCTCGCAATTGCCCCGTGAGCTCGGTGAGCGCACAATCGTCGCGGCGTCCCTCGCCAAGGGCTTCGGCGCGTCGGGTGGCATGCTGATGCTTGGAACGGCGTATCAGGAAGAGCTATTTCGTTGCTACTCCATTCCGCATGCCTTCTCGGCTGCGCCCAACGTCGCAGCTGTCGGTGCCGCTATAGCCTCGGCGGAAATTCACCGGACGAGCGAGCTCAAGGTTCGCCAAGGTCAATTGGTCGAGCGCATCGCCTTTTTCGACGAGCTCATCGAGACAGATCAGGGAGGCGCCTCTCTGCCAATTCGTATGATCAAGGTGGGCGACGAATTCGCAGCCATCGATTTCGCAGAGCGCCTGCTAGATGACGGCTTTTATACATCCGTCACGTTCTTTCCGACGGTCGCTCGCGGCCACGCAGGCATACGCATCTGCCTGACCGCAAGTCACAACCTGTCGGATCTGGAGCGGCTCTGCAGCAAGATTCTGAGCTACCAACCCGTGTTTACCACAGCCTAAGCCCAGAATGACGCCGATGCTGACGCTACGCCCGGGTCGGCTCCCCCGGGACGACTTATCGGGCGGAGCGTTCCGCCGAAGAAGTCTCACCCGGGCACCAAGGATTTTCAGAGTTTCGGATCATGATCAGCTATGATCAACTTAGCATCTCCCGCCTTGCGCACGAGCGCGCAAAAAAAGGTCACGCCCGGGGGCAACCCGCGCAGCAGTGTCCATGAGGCGCACTTCTTTCTGACATCCGGGGAAGAGAGCGTAAGTAACAGACGTCGACGAGAACTCCTATCTGGATTTCCAGAACAATTTCATCGCCCTGATCCGAGCTTATGGCCACCCCGATGTGAATGCCGCGCTCATAGAGCAAATCGGCTGGAAGCTCAGTTTCGCCAATCCCACCGAGAGCGAGATCGCGCTCGCCGAGATCGTTTGCGAAAGGGTGCCCCTCTTCGAGCAGGTACGCGTCACCAATACAGGTCGGAGGTAGTGATGATGGCCATCACAGCCGCGTGCGCCATCACCAGACGCCAGAAGATGGCGAAGTGCGAAGGCCCCCATCATAGCAATTATGACTATGTGGAAGCTAGCTTCGATCTCCTTCCCGCCGACCGGCAAACGGAGACGAAGGCCTACAATACTGGAACCCCGGGGTCAGTCCTGGCCGAGGTGGTTGTCATTCCGTTCAACGACATCGTTGCGATGGAGCGGGTGCTGGCGCAGCACAAGCAGACGCTGGCGTGCGTCGTCATCGATCCCTTTGCGTCCCGCGCGGGGCTCGTACCTGTCGATTCCTCGTACCTAAGTTTGTGGGAGTTTGCAGCCCGCCACGGAATTCTGCTGATTTCACATGAAGTTCCGAGTTTCCGGTTGAATCTCAGCTTTTGGACCCGCGATACTCAGATCGCGCTATTTGACCAGGTTCTCTCTCTTTCTGATGGCTTGGGCATCCATGACCGTGCCGGTAAGCGAAATCGCGGTTCTGGTCGCCACAACCCCTCCCTTCGCGGTGCTCTTCGCTCATATTTCCCGGTGCGAGTGGTCATCAAAGGCGACTATCTTCGGTCTGTTGGTAGGCTTCTTTGGCCTGGCCGCCTTCTTGGCCATTCCGCAGTATCCACGTTTCAGCCGAGCGGAAACGTGACATCGCTCCTAACCCCTCTGGGAGCGTCTGCGAAGCTATGCTCTGTCCAGTCATGCGATGGCCCGGCTGCGGGAAGGAAATGCCTCGTGAACGGAACGGCGGTCATGATCTGCGCCACTCCCATGCCGCTGCCGGTGAGCCTCGCCTTCGAGAAGCCTTGGACGATCATCCCGACTGTTCAGGCTCTTAGCGCTCTCCTGTTCCTTGGTGTCATGTCCACAGCAGTGGTCTACGTCGTCTGCTGCCGGTTAGTAAGCTTGGGTGGGCCAGCCTAGGTCACTTGCATCATTACTTGCCAAGAGGCCAAGTATTATGACCATCACAGCATTTTCTGCGCAAAACAATACTCTTCAATCAGGTCATACCGATGATGCCAAAAACGTCGAAACGTTGTCATAGATAGAAGTATTAATGATCAACTAATTATGACTCTTCTTTTAGAGAACGATCGTGCTTGTTCTTGAGACATCGCGTCTTTTCATTCGTCCCTTAGCCATCTCGGACTTCGAAGACGTTCATCGGCTTCACACCGATCATCTTGTCGTGCAATCGCTGTTCTCCGGCGAGCCTCCATCGTGCGAGAACACACAAGAAAAGATGAAGCAGTATGTGCGGGACTGGCGGCAGAACGGCTTTGGCTTTTTCGGCGTTTTCCTGAAGGATTCGAAGGAACCGGGCGAGTTCGCGGGCCGCGCGGGGCTACGGTATTTCGAGGATACGACGCACGTCGAGTACGGCCTTTGTCTGTTCGGGCATGTTGCCGGCCGTGGGATCGGCCCGGAAGTCGGCCGAGTGATCCTGCGCTTTTCGTTCAAAGAGCTCAATCTGGAGCGAGTCGTCGCGGTAGTTCGGCCAGAGAACAAACGCTCTATTCGCGCGCTGGGAAAGATCGGATTCAAGCACGTGGAAGACAGAGAATACGGCGACCACGTGAAGGGCTTCTATGAGGTGCGCGCAACCCAGTACGGCATCGCCCGCCAGAGCGGCGGAACCAGAGCACATACGGACTGAACGTCGGTCGCTCGTCGGCTGCTTTGAACGGGCTGCGATGCGCGTTCTCCTCATAGACAGCTGTGCTCGCCGGCCGACCTGTCAGGTGGGGACGAATTCGCCGCCGTTGACGTCGATGATGGCGCCATTGATGAAGTCGGAGTCCGGACGGACGAGGAACTCGACGACGCGGGCGATGTCTTCGGGCCTACCGAGCCGTTCGATCGGGATCCGCGCGAGTGCAGCGCGGTTGCCGGCCGTCTCGGGCGGTCCCGTCATCTCGGTTGGGATGCGACCAGGGCAGATCGTGTTCGCGGTGATGCCGAGCCCTGCGTATTCGCTCACGATCGAGCGGGCGAGCCCGGCGAGCGCGCTCTTCGAGGCGACGTAGCTCGCACCAGCGATCTTCGGCTGCGTACGCGCCGCGAGCGAGCCGATCAGGACGATACGGCCCTGCCGGGCTTCCGCCATGCCGGGCAGCACCTCGCGGCAACTGAGGAAGGCGCCCGTGAGGTTCACCCGGATAACGTGATCCCATTGCGCAAGCGGAATGTTGCTGAGTGCAAGTCGCTGACCGTCGGGACCTTTCGGCGAGTAGCCCGCATTGCAGACGAGCGCGGACACTGCTCCCCAGCGCTCGCGGACATTGGCGAAGAAGCGGCCGAGGCCATCTTGGTCGCGTAGATCGACCGTGTCAGCATGGATCTTGCAAACTGGGAAACGGGCGCGGAGCTTGACCGCGGCAGCCTCCACCCGCCCTCTCGTCTGGCTGAATAAGGCGACGCGCCAGCCCGCCTCGATAAGCTGCGCGACGGTCGCAAAGCCGATCCCGGTCGCTCCGCCGGTGACGACCGCAATACCCGCAGATTCGCTGTCTTCCGTCACACCACGGACTCCATGTCGCGAGCGGCGTCGCGGTCAAGCGTGCCGTCGAAGAGAGAGAGCGCTGGGTGGGCGTCCGGATCGGCCATGACCTCGACAAGCCAAGGTCGCCCTGAGGCGAGCGCCTCGTCGAGAGCAGGCCCGATGTCGCCCGGCGCCTTGACTACTGTCGCACCGCAGCCGCACGCCCGCGCGATCGCCGCGTGGTCAACCGGAGCGAAATGGCAGGCGCTCGTATAGGCCCCGAACTTCACGGTCTCGGCATCCTTCTGGAAGCCGAGCACGCCGTTGTTGAGGACGATCACGACGACGGGCACGCGGCTGCGCACCATCGTCTCTAGTTCCGCCCAGCTGTGAGCGAAGCCGCCATCGCCCGTGACCGCCACAACCGGCGCCTCCGGCCGCGCGATCTTCGCCCCGATCGCAAGGGGTAGGCCCCAGCCGAGGCCGGCGAGGCCACGCGGCGTGAGAAAGCGCTGGCCGGCGCGCTGCGAGCGCAACTGACCGACGATCCACATGGACGAATAGCTCGCGTCCGCCACGACGATCGTCTCGGGAGCGAGGCGCACCTGCAGCTCCCGCATCACGCGCTCGGGCCGGATGGGACTCCTGTTGCTACCCGCGAGCGGCGCACGGTCCTCCTCAAAGGCGGCCCAGGCGGCCGCGATGCGCATTTCGGCGTGCGCTCGCGCGGTGCGGCGGTGCGACTGGTCGAGGCGCTCGATGGCCTCGCACAGCGCGTCGAGCGTCGCCGCCGCATCGCCAACGAGGCGCAGCGCCTCGTAGTTGCGGCCGATCTCGGTCGGGTCGACGTCGATATGGATGACGCGTGCGCCCGCCATAATCTGGCGCCAACTGTCCGTTCCGTTTTGGTTGGTGCGCGTGCCGACGAGGAGGACGACGTCGGCCTCGTCGAGGATCGCCCTCGTTCGCCGGCCGAGCGAGCGCGGACCTGTGAGCGAACCGAGCACACCGCACGAGAGGGGATGGAGTTCGTCGACTGCACCCTTGCCCATATTGGTCGTGAAGACGGCCAGATGTGCCGTCTCCTGGAGGCGGGCTAGCGCCACCGAGGCCATGGGCGAGGTTGCGCCGCCGCCGGCGACCACGACCGGCGCTCGGGCTCCGGCGATGAGCGCGGCCACCTCGCACAGAACGTCGTCCCCCGGCCGTGTGCGGTCGATCGGCCAATGGCCGAACCTCGCGCGTCGGATATGTCTTGGCGCGACGGCCGGCTCACGCAGGAGGTCGGCCGGAAGCAGAAGCACCGCAGGCCCCGGCCGGCCGCTGCCGGCCGCGATGAAGGCCTGGTCAACATAATCATCTGCCCGGTCGGCGGTAATGATGCGGCGCACCCATTTGGCGCAAGACGAGAAGAGGGCGAAATGGTCGAGCTCCTGGAAGGCGTTGCGGTCGACCTGCGGCCGCTCGACCTCCTGCACGAGAGCAACGATGGGCACACTCGCCTTGAGGGCCTCGGCGAGCGGCGGCACAAGGAGCGTAGCGGCAGGCCCGTTTTGGGCGGCGACCACGGCTATCCTGCCGGAGACGCGGGCAAACCCGTCCGCCATGGCGCCGCCCATGTTCTCCTGCCGGTAGGCGAGCTGGCGGATGCCGATCGCCTCGCAGGCGAGGATGACGGCGGAAGGCAGGCTTTGTCCAAAGATCACCTCGATGCCGTGGCGCTTCAACGCACGCGCAATCGCCTCTGCGACAGTCTCTCCCATGATCACTCACCCTTTAGCGTATCGAGGAGCGCGGTGCGCTCGTCGAGGAAACGATCGAACACGTTTGCGACGAGCGCGATGTCGTCATCGCCCATGGGTGTCGAGAGACAGGCGGCGGCCGCGTTGGGCAGGACAATGCCGTTCGCGGAGAAGAAGCGGCTGAGCTCCTTCATCACGGCGTCCTCTCGCGGGCCGAGGAAGGCTTCGCGGAACTCGTGGGGCGGCCTGCGCCGCGGGTGGATACGGAAGAGGGAGGCGGCGCCTGTGACGCTCAGGGGGGCGCCGTGCCGCGCGATGATGCGTTTGAGCCCGTCCCGCAGCCTATCGCCCAGCCGCTCGAGGTGGTCGAAAGCGGCGCTGTCGAGGGCTTCCATCGCGGCGAGCCCGGCCGCCATCGAGAGCGGATTGGCCGAGAAGGTACCGCCCTGCGGCAGAACAGGACGGCCTGATCCGGCATCGAAGACTGCCATCACCTCGCTGCGGCCGCCGATCGCCCCGATAGGGAGCCCGCCGCCGATGATCTTGCCGAGTGCGAAGAGATCGGGTGCGAGTCCGTAGCGCGCAGAGGCACCTTCGTAGCCCTGTCGGAGATTGAGGACCTCGTCGCTAATAACAAGGATACCGTGACGACGGGCCGACTCTTGGATGGTGGATACGAAATCCGGCGAGGGCGAAACGAGTCCACCGCGGCTCGGCATGGGATCGACGAGGACGGCTGCGAGGCGCCCTGCATGTTCCGCGATCTGCCGGCGCGCACCCTCAGCGTCGTTGAAGCGCAAGATCACGACGTCATCGAGCACGGCTTGCGGCATGCCGCGGTAATAAAGAGTGGACGCGGGATGTTCGGGATCGCCCCACGTCTGAGGCGTCGCGGCCTGGCTGACTTCTACCCAGTCATAGGCGCCGTGATAGGCCCCCTCGATCTTGGCAATCGCGGGACGCCCGGTGAACGCCCGCGCCGCCTTGATCGCGAACATGACCGCCTCGGTACCGGAATTGACGAAGCGGATGCGGTCAAGGTGTGGAATGCGGGCGCAGAGAAGCTCGGCGAGTGCAATTTCGATCTCGGTCGGGTTTGCGAAGCAGCTTCCGCTCCTGAGCTGTTGCGTCACAGCTTCGATCACGGGCGGGAAGGCGTGGCCGTGGATGAGGGTCGTGAAGTTGCCGTTAAGGTCGAGGAAGCGGCGCCCGTCGACGTCGACGAGAAATGCACCCTCTCCGTGATGCATGTAGCGGGGAATGGGATCGCGCTCGATCGTGACCCGCGCCGTGCCGTCCGGGAAAACACCACGCGCCCGGCCGAAGGCCTCGGCCGAACGCGGCCCGACGGGCGGATGGGGGGACAATGCTGCTTGCTCGAACACAAGGCTCTCCTCTAGCTATGGAGGCCGGCACCATAGAAGAAAATGTAATTTGATGCAACAAAAATGTTGAGTGAGGAATGTTGCCGGCTCAGTCGCCGCGAGCGTGCACGAGATTGCTCAGCCGACGGTATCCGTCGCGTAGGTCATTTTCGATGGCCGCGCGAACCGTCGCGGGATCACGATCCTTGAGGCCGCGCAGGGCCCACTGATGATTCGCCACGCCTTGTCGCTTGATGGCGAATTCGGGATAGAGACCGTTGAAAGACGGGCCGATCCTGAGCCACTGCGATTCGATCATGGCGACGAGGCGCGGCATCTGCGAGCGGTCGTAGATGCGGAAGTGGAAGTCCTTGTTGAGCCGCAGCACCTCCATGTAACGCCTTTCGTCGAGAGCCGTGTTGAGCTTCTCCTGCGTGTCCTCGAGAAAAGCGATGTCGTCCTCGCTCACGTGTGGCGTCGCCTCTTGAGCGGCGAGGCTTTCAAGGGCCAGGCGGATCTTGGTGACCTCGTCAAGCACGGCCATTGTTAGCACGGGCACCACGACCGTCTTCGGCCCGAGATTGACGAGCGCACCTTCGCCGATCAGCCGGTTGATGGCATCGCGCGCCGGCGTCGTCGAGACGTGGAGCGCTTGCGCGACTGAGCGCACCGTGAGCTTAGTGCCCGGTTCGCACTGCCCGCGGATGATGGTGTCCTTCAGACTCTCATAGGCGAGCTCGCCGAGGCTGCTCTGGCGGTCGAGGGGCGCGAGTGGTGCTTGGACGATGTTCTGATGCATGAAAGACCAAAGTGCTAATCGAGGGCTTGGACCATGAACCTCGCAAGCCCGATTGACAAGGGCTCTGGGTCAATCCGAAATGTTACATCAAATGTCAAAAAAGTGGTGGATCGCGAGTGGAACGCTCGACGCCGGATCAGTGGCCCGGCAGACCGCCGGCCCAACAAACCGAGGGGCGAGAGTGGACGCAAAGGCAAGCAACATTACCGGCAGTCCCGTATCGATCGAGGGCGTGTCGAAGGCGCACGGGCAGTTGCTCGCGGTGGACGGGGTGTCGCTCGCCGCGCGAGGGCGAGTTCGTATCGCGCCTGGGGCCTTCCGGCTCCGGCAAGACAACGCTCCTCATGATGATCGCGGGTTTCGAACTTCCAAGGGCAGGACTCATCCGGGTGGGCGCGAGGGACGTCACGCACGTGCCGCCCAACAAGCGCGATATCGGCATGGTCTTCCAGAAATACGCGCTCTCCCACACATGACGGTCGCCCAGAACATCGCCTTTCCGCTCAAGCTGCGAAAGGTGGAGCGCAGCGAGATCGAGCGGCGCGTGGAGCCGACGCCCGCCCTGCCGAGCGAACTGTCGGACGGCCAGCAGCAACGCGTCGCAGTAGCGAGCGCTTGTTTTCGAGCCGCCGGTGCTGCTTATGGACGAGCCGCTCGGCCTCGCCCTCGTTCGCCTCGAAGGCTACGGCGCGCTCGACAAGAAGCCGCGCGGCGAGATGCGGATCGAGATCAAGAGCCTGTAGCAGGCGCCTCAGGGTCACCGTCATCTACGTGACGCACGACAGGAGGAGGCGCTCACGCGTGGCTGTGATGAGCGTTGGCGGCCTGGCCCAAATCGGAAGCCCTTTTGACCTGTATGAGGATCCGAAGACGCCCTTCGTCGCCGACTTCAACGGCAAGATGTATTTTTTGCGCGGCGGGTATCTCGGCTCGGATTCGGCAGGAGCCATGGTGCGCCTCCCTGGCGAGGTCCGCATCGCAGCCAAGAGCGTCAATGGCTCGGCCGGTCTCTTCGACCCCGGCAAGCCGGTCAAGATTGCCGTACGGCCGCAGCGCCTGAGGCTCGCGCCGTGCGGGGAGGGTGGCCCCTTCGCCATTCCGGCGACGGTGGAGGCCGCCATTTTCGTCGGCTCCTTCCACGTCGTGGTTGTCCGCATCCCAGGTGCCGAGGAGCTGCTGTATGTGCAACTGCCGGCAACCGGTGCAGGCCTCGCCTTCCGGGCGGGGGAAGGCGTCGACCTCCTCGCCGAGCGCGAGGCGGTGCGCCTCTTTCCCGCGGAGGCCTGAGCCATGGGCGGCGCAGAGCAGTCGACGAAAACAATCATAGCGATGGGATCATCCATGAAGACGTCGTCAGACCAACCGGCTCATGGAAGCTCTGGGCGAGGGTCGCGCTCTTAGCTCTCCCGCTCATCGCGGGAAGCGCGGCCGCGCAGGAAGTCGTCGTCGCGACCACAGGCGGCGGCTACCAAGAAAGAGAGGGAAGCCATCATGACTACGTCGCCATTTCGCCGGGGGCAGGCGCGTCCTTCCGATGCTTCCCTCGGTCTTACGGAATGCTCAGGCTGATGCGGCCGTACGCCTAAATAAAGGCGGCCGCCTATGCCGGTGAGAAGGAGGTTGTAGTCGCCGGGCGACTACGGCGAACTCGTAACCAGCGACGACGTACAACCTCGCCGGAATAGCCGTTGTAGTAGACGATGTCGGCCTCGCCGTCCCCCGTCTGCGTCGAAACGTTGCGCGCTCCCGGTTCCGTTTCGCAGAGGCAGATGTTGTAGTTGAAGGCCGTTCCACGAATGGTCGGCCGCAGATGCGGCGGGTGTGGGCAGGATCTGCTGCACTGGCCACCGGTCCCGCCAGGACGAGCTGCCTTTGCCCTGTGCCATGGCCGGAGCGAGGAGAACAAACGGCAGAATCGCACCGACTACGCGTGCTCGAATGGACCATCGGCGTTCGGATCGTGGCCTGTTGCTTATGACTCCCCTCATGTTGACGCACGGCAGATTTGCAATTTGATGTAACATCTATTGACGTAAGTCCTCAATGTTCGATAATGGAGCCAATTTGGTGCATCAAGGGGAGAAGAAATGGTCCGGGTGTTCGTGTCGAGCCTTTTCCACGAGGGCAATAGCTTCAGCGCGATCCAAACGACCCTTTCCAGCTTCTGCGTTGTTCGCGGAGCTGCGCTCACGGCCAAGGCACAGGTCTCAAACGCCTCGCTTGGCGGTGCCTGCAGACGTCTCGAGCGAGCTGGAGCGGACATCCTTCCCGGCCTCTCGGCGGTGGCTCCGCCCGGCGGGCCGATCGTCGATGCCGTCTATGAGCGCCTGCGTGACGGCATTGTCGCAGCAGTTCGAGAGGCGGAGCCAGACGGTGTCTATCTCGACCTTCACGGGGCCATGGTGACCGAAACGCTGGACGATCCTGAGGGCGATCTCATCGCCGCGATCCGGAAAGCCGTCGGGCCGCGGGTCGTCATCGCCGTCAGCCTCGACCTGCACGCCCACGCCACCGACGCAATGCTTGCGAACGCCGACATCATCGTTGCCTGCAAGGAGAACCCGCACACAGACTACCCTCTCGCGGGCGAACAGGCCGTGGAACTCATGCTCGCGATGCTCGAAGGCAGGATTGTACCGGTTACGGCCGCCGTGCGCCTACCTATGATCGTAGGCGTCCAGATGGAAACCGCGCGCGGGCCGCTCTGTGAGGTACACCGGTTGCGTCGCCAGATTTCGGCGCAGGAGCCGGCCGTCCTGGACATCTCGATTTACAATACGACGACGCTCGTCGACGTTGCCGACGGCGGCCAGTGCATCACGGTGACGACCGATGGAGCGGCGGATGTGGCCGCGGAGATCGCGGCCCGGTTGGCACACGAGCTTTGGCTGAGACGGTTCGCCTTCAAGCCGGATTTCGTGCCTCTCGAGGACGTGCTCGCGGACGTGGCGGCGGGACGTCTGCAGGGCCCGGTCATCGTGGGCGATCAGGGCGATCGCGTGCTCGCAGGTACCGCGGGAGATGGAACCGTCATCATCAGTGAACTGCTCTCGCGCTGGCACACTATCCGGGCTCTCATTCCGCTAACAGATCCAGAAGTGGTCGCAGCGGCGGGCAGGCTCGGTGTCGGTTCTGTCTATCGAGGACCGATCGGTGGCAGGCTGTCGAAGGGTATCTCTCCCGTAGACGGCGAATGGCGCGTCGAGCATCTGGGCGACGGAGATTTTGTTCACGACGGCCCTTTTCTCGCGAACGAGCCCGGCGTGCTCGGCGCGACAGCCGTGCTGCACCGGGACAATGTGACGGTCCTCGTGACGAGCCTGCCGGGCTTCACGCAAGATCCGGCCGCTTTCCGCAGTCAAGGCGTCGATCCGGCCGCCTATGACATTGTAGTCACCAAATCCGGCTATCATTTCAAGATTTCTTTCGCCTCGGTCGGCCCCTGCATCGTCGTCGACACGCCCGGCATTTCGAATTTCCAGCCCGGCCTGCTGCCGTTCCAGAAGCGCAGGCCGATCTTCCCGGAGGACGAGGTTCCTGAGCCGAACTTCGCGGCACGCCTGTTTGGGCGAGTCCGGCCCTAGCAGTCCCCGGAATTTGGTTGGGAAGGAACTCGCGACCGCGTGATGTGCAGCCAGGACAATGATCCGCCCCATGACTTCGTCCGTCTACCAGCCTCGACCGATAGGAGAAAATTACAATGAGCGTCATCGAGAAGACCATAAATCTGTCCGATTGCTCGCTCCTGAAGGCCCAGTTCTATGTGGACGGCGCCTGGGTCGGGGACGGTATCGACGCGGTCGACAACCCGGCGACGGGGGAAGTTATGGCCAAGGTGCCGCGCTTCGGCGAGGCCGAGACGATGGCTGCGGTCAAGGCCGCGAGCCGGGCGTTCAAGCCAGTTCGCAGATCCTGCGCACATGGTTCGAGCTGATCATGGCGAACCAGGAAGACCTGCGCAGATCATGACCGCCGAGCAGGGCAAGCCGCTGGACGAGGCGCGCGGAGAGGTCGCCTATGCCGCCTCCTTCGTCGAGTTCTATGCCGAGGAGGCCAAGCGCATCTATGGCGAGACCATTCCGTCGCCCTTCCCGGGCTCGCGCATCATCGTGCAGAAGCAGCCGGTCGGCGTCTCGCCGCGATCACGCCCTGGAATTTCCCGGCTGCGATGATCACGCGCAAATGCTCGCCGGGCCTGGCGGCGGGCTGCACTTTGTGATCAAGCCCGCGCCTGACACGCCGCTGACCGCACTGGCGCTGGTCGCGCTCGCCGAGCGGGCGGGCTTTCCCAGAGGCGCGCTCAACGTCGTGACAGGCGATGCGGTCGCGATTGGCATGGTAATGACTTCGCATCCGGCGGTGCGGTTCATCAGCTTCACCGGCTCGACGCCGATCGGCAAGCTCCTGATGCAACAGGCGGCCTCGACGGTGAAGAAGGTTGGGCTCGAACTCGGCGGAAATGCCCTTTCATCGTCTTCGACGATGCTGATCTCGAGGCGGCGGTAGCCGGCGCGATCACGGCCAAATTCCGCAATATGGGCCAGACATGTGTCTGCACCAATCGGCTTTTCGTGCAGGAAGGAATCCACGACGCCTTCGTCGAGAGGTTCGCCGGCAGGGTTGCCGAACTCAAGGTCGGCAACGGCGTCGAGGTCGGCGTCGTGCAGGGGCCGCTCATCAATCAGCGTGCGGTCGAAAAGGTCGAGCGTCACGTTGCCGGCGCCGTCGCCAACGGCGCCAGGATAATCATCGGCGGCAAGCGCCATGCCCTCGCCCGCAGCTTCTACGAGCCGACTGTTCTGTCGGGCGTCACCACGATGATGCTGGTTACGCACGAGGAGACCTTTGGCCCAGTCGCCCCAGTCTACTCCTTCCGGTCCGAGGAGGAGGTCGTCGCTTCGCCAACGACAAGCCCTTCGGGCTGGCCGCCTATTTCTACACCAAGGATCTCGGCCGCGCCTTTCGTGTCGCCGAGGAGCTGGAATGCGGGATGGTTGGCATCAACTCCGCCATTCTCGGCACCGAGGTCGCCCCCTTTGGCGGCGTCAAAGAATCCGGCCTCGGCCGCGAGGGGTCCCTCCACGGCATCGACGAATTTCGTCGAGATCAAATACGTCCTTGTGGGCGGACTCAGCACCTGACGCTGGCCCAGCGAAGAAGACTCGGCGGTCTGGGCGCCGAGCGTACCACACCATTTTGCAGAAACTACATCGACCAGGCCTGGCCACGAACACCCCAACCATAGCTGCGGGTCATGGCGGTCGTGGCCCCCAGTCTCGTCCGGGAAAACGAAGCGCTTGGATTCTATATGGATGGCGCTGCCACCCCCGTCGGCGCAGCGATGCCCTGTCGCGTCGGGGTGACGGGGCGAGCGCGTTCTTCGACAGCCTGCTCTGCTATCCAATTCGTCCACCTCCAACGCGCAGATAGGCGCCGGCAACATAGCTCGCGTTATCGGACAGAAGCCAAACGATCGCCTCGGCTATCTCCCGCGCGTCGGCGGCCCGGCCGATCGGGATCGTGACTTCGGCCTCGGCAATCTGAATGGGATCGGGAAGCTCGGTTCGTGTTGGCCCTGGGCTTACCGTATTTACTCTTATGCCTTCGCGCGCGACCTCCTGGGCGAGTGCCACGGTAAAGGAGTTGATTGCGCCCTTCGAAGTCGAATAAGGCACCCGTCCTCCGGAGGCTTTACCCTCCGGATCAGGCTGGAAGACCGGGTCAGGTGACAGGGCACCACCGGTCTTCGACAGCCCGGACGAGATGTTGACGATCGCACCGCCCTGGCCGCCGCGCCGCGTCGACATGCGTCGGATCGCCTCGAGCGAGCAGTACATCGTCCCGAGGAGATTAACTTCAATCACTTGACGAAGACCGGCAGGGTCTAAATCGATGAAACGCCCCCGCTTGCCGACGATGCCGGCACAATTTACGAGAGCGGTCAGCGTCCCGAACTCACGGTCCAGGGTACCGAACATTCGCGCAACCTCGGCCTCGTTCGCGACATCGCCCTGAACAGTAACGGCCTTGCCGCCTGCCCGCTCGATATCCGCTACGACACCGTCTGCCGATGTCCGATCGTATCGATAGTTGACGCCGAGAGCCCACCCCTGTTCGCCGAGAAGCCGGCAGGTGGCGGCGCCGATGCCCGTGCTTCCGCCGGTCACGAGCGCAATTTTCGAGGATCCTGTCGTCACTTTGACCTCCATTTTAAAGGCACGGCGCGCCGCGCCGAAGATCTGCCAAGTGGCGAGCCCGAGCACGCGCGCCGCTCGTGCCGAGCTCGGACGGATCGCTGCCCCCACCCGGCAGCGGCTATCGCAAGGACGATCGTGAACCCGCCCCAGCGCTTCAGCATGTAGTCGATTGGCTCAGCAACCGGAAAGCTTCGGGACAATTTGGCCCGCTCGGCCTGCATCCATTCCTCAAGTGCCTCCGCGATCGGCCGGCTTTCCTGCCGGCGTCATTCGCGCCACCTCCGCTGGTGCGGGGAGGTGAGGGGATGCTGATTGTCCTTGTTTACTGAGGGTCGGAAATGGTGAGATCGACCAACCGATTAAGTCGACGGCTCGCTGAAGTATCGCCTCGGTCTGGGCACTGTTGGGTGAAGCGGCAATGACATGTCCAATGCGGTCTCGGTGATCGCCCTTCCTCACGATCGGCGTCTTGGGGTCAACATAAAACTTCACCTCGGCGACACCTGGTATGGCAGCCACTCGACCGTCGCCATCGATCCAATCGAGGGTGCCATCGCGATCAGGAATTAGGTACCGCACGGCCGCGGCGTGCGAATGCCTTTTGCGCAAATCCCATTCGCCGCCGATGACAACCTTGATGTGTTCGGTTATGAGATCGACACCGTAAGCCAGCTGAACCAGTTGAGGATCGGTCCCACCCGGAAGACGCGGATTGACTTCAATGACAACTGGGCCAAGCTTCGTCCACCGGAATTGAATAATCGTTGGCCCCCATCCAAGGCCGAGAGCTCGCAAACAACTCAGCGAAATATCGGCGATACGCTTATGCTCGTCCTCAGTCAGCGGGGCCGGATGGATGCACTCACGAAAGACGAAATGCGGTAGGGGGCCGAAGTCAGCGGCGGCAATCGCAATGACCTCAGTTCCCATTATGTCAGCGCCATAGGATGGGCCGTCTGCGAATTCTTCAACCAGTATCCTCGGCGAAGACCGCCATATATGCTTCCCACCCAACAGAAAAGTCGTATGTTCGGCTACCTCGTCGACATTACGGCACAATCGGACACCGCTGCTGCCAGTGCCTACGGCCGGCTTAAGAATCACCGGCAGGCCGATCTCCGCGGCAGAGCTTTCTACGTCCGTCGCATTCGCTGCCAAGCGATAAGCAGGTACTGGAACGCCGGCGCCCGCAAGGAGCTGACGCTGAACGTATTTGTCGCAGCATTGTTCAACCGATGCTGGGTTCGGTCCCGGTAGATTGAAGTATCGGCAAAGCTTGCCAACTGTCGCATAGACCTCCTCCTCGGCGGCCGTAATTCCAGCAATGTCATAGGTCGCACGCAGGCGGGAACATTCGTGGATCAGCGCATCGAGATTGTCTGTGTCGACCCGGATTGTCTCGATGCTTTCCGCCGCAAGATAGTCGTACCGAGCTGGATCAGTCGACAGGGTAATTGGGTGAAGACCAAGACGCTGGGCCGCTTGGATGAATAGCAGACCAGTACGCGCATGGCCTTCAACCATGATGAGCGCTCTTCTTTTCATTGGCGTTGACCCTCCGTTGCGTGCTGTGCGGCGGTCTGAGCGTTACAGGGGTCGCTTTTATTCGTGCCTGCCCTCAGACCTTGGGATGAACGTACCATTATCAGCGATTTGCGGTTGCAAAGATTCTGTGAAATGTACTTGCAGGAATGTTGCACCGTTTAATTACCGGCGTCATTTCGCGAGAGCAGCCATTGTATCGACGAGACCAAAGAAATTGGTCGGAGAACCCTGGCTGCCAGCCCTCTAAGTTGAGGGGACCGCAGTCATCGGCGGACGTTCCATAGTCTCTGCTCCGCAGCCATTTGCATTGGATGTTGTCATTGGTGCACAAAGCTGGCGGCTGTAAGGCTGCAGCTCTGCGCGCCGTCCTCGGCCGGCATCGCTAGCAGGCTCCTCTGATTGGGGTCGTTGAGGTCAAGCTCCTGCTGATATTTTTCCGGACCATGTCGCCCCGCGGGTCACTCGCTTCTCTTCGCGGTCGACGTTAGGCCGCCGCATGATGGGGTCAGTAGAGCGAGGCGTCTCAATCTGTTGAACGACCTTGGGAGAGTTCGGCCCAGGATCGTGCCTGCTAACGAGATCACCTTGCCCATCGTCCCCACGGGAACGATCCGGATCACGCCCTTTCGGGCGGAATCAACTCCTCCTTCGTTGGTCCGTTATCCCGTATTTCATACCGATACGCGGCCGGGTGCGGAATTCTGTTGCATCACTCCACATGCGATGCAGGATGACAGCGAGCTTGCGGGCAACAGCAACTCGGGCTCGAGCCATACCGCGCCGTTTGGCGACGTTCATGCCCCACGCTCTGAGGCTCGACCATTTCTTGCTGAGCACAGCGAATGAGCCGCCTCATAGAGGGCCGTGCGGGCGAGTTCGTCACCGCATCGGCTCACCTTGCCCTGAATGTCCTCTGTGGATGGCTCCCGCGATGCAAGAGGTAATTCGACATTATGGCGCGTTGGTCGGGTGCAGTCTTCTGTCCGGCCTGTTGATGCAGCCATTCGAGACTGCTGGCCCTGATGGGGTCGGCGAACTGGGTCCCAATCTGCTTATCAGGCTATGATGCCTCGGACATTCGACGGGTTGTCCCTGTTCCCGGCCTGACCGGTCTCGCCATCACATCGCGTCGCTCTCACAACCTCATGGAGCCAATCGATCGGCTCGAACTGTTCTCTGTCCTTAAAATTTCATCTTCTTCGAACCTTACGCCGCAAGGTTCGCGGCATGACGAGCTTGATAGGTCTCGCCGCGTAACATGATCGCCCAGACCACACGGGCCATCTTGTTCGCCACGGCCACACTCGCCAAGCGCACGGGTTTCCTGGCGAGCAATGCGACAAGCCGAGGATCCGCTGTCTCCGGTTTGTATCTCGCCCGACGGATCAACGATGTAGCGCCGACCACCAGGAGCTTTCTCAGATACCGGTCGCCCATCTTGGTGATGCGGCCGAGCCGATCCTTGCCGCCGCTCGAGTTCTGGGAAGGTGTCAGCCCAAGCCAGGCGGCGAACTCTCGACCCGAGCGGAACTGTCCCGGATCGGCAACGGATGCAGCCAATGCTGTAGCCCCTACCGGACCGATACCGGGGATCGTCGACAAGCGTCGTGCGACGTCGCCGGTTCGTTGGAGGGCACTGATCGAACGGTCGATCGCCTGGAGACGAACATGGGTGTCGAGCACCTGCCCGCACAGGAGACCGAGAACCTGCGTTGCCATTGCCGGCACTTCCGGCGTCGCTTCCTTCGCGGCGATCTGGTGCGCCAGCCTGAGCGCCCGCTCCAAACCTTGGGGAATGTCGATGCCGAACTCAGCCAACAAGCCGCGGATCATGTTCACGAGTTGCGTGCGCTGCTTGACCAGAAGATTGCGTGTGCGGTGAAGCGACAGGGCCGCCTGTTGCTCGGCCGACTTCATCGCCACGAAGCGCATGGTCGGGCGTGTCACCGCTTCGCAGATCGCTTCCGCGTCCACCGCATCATTCTTGCCGCGCTTCACATAAGGCTTCACGTAGCTCGGCGGCATCAAGCGGATCTCATGGCCGAGCTCCGTCAGTTCTCGAGCCCAGTGATGTGACGTCCCGCAGGCCTCGATCCCGATCAGGCAGCGCGGTAGCTTGGCGAAGAACGGCAGGACCTGCGACCGCCGCAGGGCCTTGCGCACGACAACGCCCCAGACGCGTCGACGGCATGAACCTGAAAAATGCGCTTGGCCAGATCAAGGCCCACGGTGGTAATCTGCATGGCGGATGGCTCCTTTGCTCGGGTTGCCTGACAGCAAACCCACTGTGGCACTCAGATGCCGGGAGCGGGAGCCATCCACCTCATCTGTCTCGCCAGATTGGTAACGTGCCGGGGTCAGACCCAGATGCGCGCCGACATCCCTCGAGCGACGTTAGCGGTCCGGCCGATCGATCGTGGCACGAAAGGCGAGCGCGGTGATGGGTCCCACACCTGGAACGCTCATGAGTCGCCGGCAGACTTGCTCCTGGCGGGCGATAATGCGGACCTGCTTTGTCAGTCGCCCGAACTCGCGCAGCATGGTGGCGAGGATCACCAGAAGCGGCTCGACAAGCGCCATAATGACCGTATCTGCGCCAATCAGTTCGCGCACGCGATCAGCGAAGGCCGCGCGGCTTGGAGTGCCAAGCTTGATGCCGACCTCCCGCAAAATCGCCCTCACGACATTTTCGATCGTCCGCATTTCATTGAGGACCGTGCGTCGCGCGACGAGGAGGGACCGCCAGAACCGACACTGCCGGCTCTTCACATGCACCTGCCGATACCAGCCGGTGCGCATGATCTGCGCCAAGGCGCGGGCGTCGTTGCGATCGGTTTTGTTCGGCATCGTTTTCATCGCCGCGTTGGCCCGCCTGGTCTCGATGCAGATCGCCGGCAATCCTTCGGCGCGAATGCCGTCATAAAACCAGGCCGTCAGCGAGCAGGCTTCGAGCCCAATGCGCTCCAGCGGCAGATTAATTTTCCGCAGGGCCTCATAAAGCGCCCTCGGCTCACTCGCCGCCCGCCCTTCCTTCACGATCCGGCCGCTCTCGTCGACGACACAGATCGCGGTCTCTTCCAAAGACACGTCAAGTCCGGCAAAATACTTCATGGCTGCTCCTCCTGATGTTTGTGGCGATCTACATCGACCACGTTCTCACATCTCGACAGGAGCAGCCCGCCCTCAATCTGGCTCGGGCGAGACCCCAATCACCCCATCTGTTGAAGAAGTCAGGCTCTTTCGCAAACGAAGCCTGAATCGTCGGCGTTGTGGATGTAGAAGTGGCCGACGAGGCGCCCTGCAGTGCCAAAGACAACCCAGCCGCGGCCACAGGCTGGGTCGTTTTCATCATGCCCCTCCCACGAGAATTCCGCGCAGGCTGAGCCATCGCGGGTGCCATATCGGACATCGAGGAAGCCCTTGAGTGCGCCGAAGGCGATCTCGCCATCCGCCGAGCCTTTGAATGTCAGATGCGCTTCCTCGACGAGATCAAGGAAGTCGTTATCCCAAACATCCATCTCGACGATGCGCCAGCGGCCGGCAAAGGCTTGGCGAAGCTGGGAACCTTGGCCATCAGCCGGTCTCCGCCATGAGCTTTGGCAGTCGCACCAGATTGTAGGCAGCGGCTGCGAAGGTGAAGGCCCATCCGACACGGTCGCGGCCACGGAACCTGGTCTTGCGCTGGCCGGCCACGACCTTGATCCAACCGAATGCCTCTTCGATGCGCTTCCTGATGCGCTGGCTGACGGCATAGCCGCCATGCCGCGTCGTGCGCCCATCGATCGCGGAACTGCGACCGCTCGTGTTCTGCGCTACATGCGGCGTCACCCTCATCGAGCGCAGCTCATTGACGAAGTCTTCCGCGTCGTAGGCCTTGTCGGCGCCGAGCGTGATCGCCTGTGGCCGCTCCGCGCGAGGTTCGATCATGTGCAGTGCGGCCACCCGCTCAGCATGTCCGTCGGCCAGTGTCAGGCAGGCGTCGACCAGCAGGCCGTGGCGGTTCTCCATCAAGCCATGTCCCATAAAGCACAGCCTGGCCTCCTTGCCTTTGCCTTTGCGATAGAGCCGGGCATCCGGATCGGTGGTCAAGGCATGGGTGTCGTTCGAGCGCTTGTGGCCATGGAAGTCCGCTTCCGCGTTTCGCCCGCCCCCTTCAGCCGGCGGCTCGCCCGAACCGTCCTGCGGTTTGACGCTCTTCATCGATGCCCACGCCTCGATCAGTGTGCCGTCGACCCAGAAGTGGTCCGTAGACAGAAGCTTCTTCACCTTGGGCTGCGCCAGCACGCAGCAAGGAACTTCGTCGCGATGTCGCCCTCCAGCAGCCGGTCGCGGTTCTTGGAGAACACCGAATGGTCCCAGGCCGCGTCATCGACGCCGATGCCGACGAACCAGCGGAACAGAAGGTCGTATTCCAGCCGTTCCATCAAAAGCCGCTCCGAGCGGATCGAGTAGAACGCCTGTAGCAGCATCGCTCGCAGCAGCTTTTCCGGCGGGATCGAAGGCCGCCCCATCGGCGAATACAGCGCCGCCAAGTCCCGCTCCAACGCTGCCAGCGCCTCGTTCACAATCGCCCGAATGCGGCGCAACGGATGATCGCGCCGCACCCGAGCCTCGAGATCAACATAACTGAACAGTTCGCCAGACCGTTCGTCTCCGCCGCGCATGCCTCATCACGCTCACGTCCTCGCTGCGAGCCACTTTTTCAACAGCCTGCTAAAGGTCTATCACATCCGCATGGGGATACAGTCATTTTACGTAAGCGTAGATTACGAAAGCTTTGCAGACGGTGATAGTCGTAAACAATATTTTTGAACTCTGAAATTTATATTTTAACTTGACATGTCATGCCGACATCTGGGCGCGTTCTCCAGACTACGTCAGGTGGCCGGCGTCGCCGCTGCCACGATACCTCGGCTTCACACCGTTCGGCGGTTCATAGCCTAGATGGCCTTATCGGCTATGATGGCTATGATAAAATAATCGAGACGAATACCGAAGGGACTGGCGGCGTTATTCAGAACGGCCTCGCGGCAAGAGTCTGGAGCAGCATACCCAACCCATTGACATATATGGCGCTCAATAAACTCGATCCGCTCGGCGTTGAAGTTCGAGCTGAATCGATCATCGCTCAGTACAGCAAGTAAGGCCAATCTTGTTTTGAAGCCCTCCAACGCGACCCGTGGCGAGCCTGTCTTGGTTGGGCGTTTTGCATCCTCAGAAGTGTGGGAGGAACACATTGACCGGGGCCCCCGCAACCCATACGTCGTTCAAGAGTACGTCAAGCCCGGAGTGGTCACGGCTCGCCGCTCGATCAAGAAAATGGCGTATGGAATTGACTGTTATGTATTCGGTGGCTTTGCAGGTTTTCAGTCGCGCGCCAGCGCACCGAGGAAGGTGAGTTGGTGGCCATGCCGCGAATGGGACATTCGCCGTTTTGCTTGAGCAGGATTGCGGCGGCGAGGCGCACGATGGCGGAGAGCAGCAAGGTACTGCCAGAGCTGCTGTCCGAGCTGAGGTCGGGAGTCGGACTGGTTCATAGTACCCGTGAAGCTATCGAAGGAAACGAGGCGAGACGGAAGGGAAACGCCTGACGCGCAAGCTGACGGTGCTGCGACAGGATGCCTGGCGGCTCATGCACGCGCCAATGGCTGCGCAGCACAGGTGGTTCGCTGCCGTTCGGCGTGGACCCTACGGCTATTACGGCATGGATTCCATCGGCAAATGCGCCGAATATGGCTACTGTGTCTGAGACGACGCTGCCAGAAAAGCCGGCGCATGGGCTGGTCGGAGTTCGAGACCCTGGCGGCGCGCTTCCCCCAGCCAACTCCGCGCATCACTCGAACTTGGGCGCAAGCACGGATATGACGCGGGTTACCCTCGCGAAGAGCCGGGTGCGGGAAATCCGCCCGCTCGGATCTGTGACGGCGAAAGCCGAATGGCTGAGCTACTCGACCACAATCAGCCTAAGCGGCCATGCCTGCAATGCCGCTTCACCACCGAGGATCCTAGTAGGAGTCAGCCGTTGCAACAAAGCTTTCAAATAAATTCACAGCATCTTTGCGACCGCAAGTCGCCGACCGTGGTACAGATGAGGCACGGCTAAAAGAGCGGGTGCCGGCTAACGCTCGGACGACCGCACAGCACGCAACATCGGAGTTAACAGCCAATGGCAAGAAGAGCGCTCATCCTGATTGAAGGCGCAAGTAATATGCTGCTATTCGTCCAAGCGGCCCGGCGCCTTGGCCTTACTCCCATCACCTTGTCGGCTGATCCAGCTCGGTACGACTATCTTGCGGCGGAAGGGATTGAGGCAATCCGTGTCGATACAGGCAATCTCGATGCGCTGATTCGCGAATGTTCCCGGTTGCGTCCGACCTATGACATTGCTGGCATTACGTCCGCCATGGAGTTGACCTATGCGGCGGTTGGCAAGCTCTGCCGGCATTTCGATCTACCGGGACCGAACGCAGCATCGATTGAGCGATGTTGCGACAAATTCGTTCAACGTCAGCTCCTCGCGCAGGCCGGCGTCCCAATACCTGCTTATCGCCTAGCAACGGATGCGGCGGAGGTAGAAAGCTCTGCTGCGGAGATCGGCCTGCCGGTCATTGTAAAGCCAGCCGCCGGCATCGGCAGCATGGGGGTTCGATTGTGCCGCAGTCTCGATGAGTTGGCCGAACATACGACCTATTTGTTGGGTGAGAAGCACATATGGCGGTCGTCACCAAGGATACTGGTCGAAGAATTCGCACAAGGCCCGCATTATAGCATTGACATAATGGGACATGAGGTCTTTGGGATTGCCGCCGCTGACTTCGGCCGCCCACCGCATTTCGTCTGTCGCGAGTACATCTATCCGGCCCTGCTGACTGATGACGAGCATACGCGTATCGCCAATGTTTCGCGGAGCTGTTTGCAAGCCCTCGGCCTTGGCTGGGGGCCAACGAACATCGATCTACGGTGGACGAAGCTTGGTCCAGTCGTCATCGAAGTCAATCCGCGTCTTGCAGGCACGCCCATCCCTCAACTGGTCCAGCTGGCTTACGGCGTCGATATCATCACCGAGCACATCAAGCTTGTTATCGGGGAGAAATGGAATTTGCGCAGAAGGCATTCGCAGACTGCGGCCGCGCGGATCCTAGTTCCTGACCGCGATGGCATCCTCGATTGGATCTATGGCGACAGTCGGGCGGCTATCGTATCCGGTGTCGCCGAGGTCAAATTTTTTATTGAACCCAAGACGCCGATCGTCAGGGAAGGCGATTACCGAGACAAGATCGGACATGTCATCGCCGCTTCGCCCAGCCTTGCTCAGACCGAGGCGATACTTCAGCGTGCTGTCGACTTGATCGATTGGTCGATCACACCATTTCCGACCCTTGGCGAATAGGAACGATCGGCGGCTCCTGACCTCCTCGCACCACCGCAGGTGCGCTAATAAGAGGTGATCGTCCCCGAACGTTGGGTAAGTGCGAAGCTGAGGCCGTTCAGCTCTGGTAATTCCAAGGCATGAAGGCATCGATATCGCTTTTGGCCAGCCATTGGCGATGCGCTCGAGGGTCTGGGTGAGCCAGGCATGCGGATCGACCTGGTTCATTTTGGCGGGTGGCCAGCAGGTGGCGACGGTGGCCCAAGTCCGTCCGCCGTCGACCCTGCCTGCGAAGAGGCTGTTCTTTCTCGTAATTGTTTGCGGCCTGATGACGCCCTCGACGTTGTTGGAGTCGGGCCCGATACGCCCGTCGCCGAGGAAGCGCTCGACCGTGGCCCGTCGGCCGAAGGTATAGCGGATCGCCTCGGCGGGTTTCGACTTATCCGACAGCTTCGGCAGTTCCTTTTCCCAAAGCGCAAAGAGCGCGGCTACAGTGGCGGCCCTGACGTGCCGCCATTCGGGCAGCCGGCCCCTAGTCACGCACTTCCTCCTCGATAGCCCACAGCGGGATCATCTGCGCCACCGTTTGGTACCCGACTCCTCCGCCGCACAACTCCAAATAAAACTGCGCTCTGGATAATGTGACTTATGGGGAGCCAACGTGGAAGCCCGAACCTGACCTGCTTTCCTTCCTCCGATCCCTCTGTTTTATGTGACAAGCACCGTCGGCCTTTCCGCTGGACGGACGAGTCGGCAGTGTGCAGCTCATAAAACTCGCGCCGCACCTTCCTCTGGACGGGGTCAATGGTGGCAGTCCGTCTGTGGAGCAAGGGCCGCAAGGAACGGTTCGTGCCGAAATGGCATCCACGGCCGATGCATTGCACCGCCTGCAGGCATGACGGCTGAGGATCAGCGGCTGTTTTCGTCTACCCTCATAGCCAGCCCCTGACCCGCGAGGGCGTGGCCTGCATCCTGGCCAAGCACGCCTCAGCAGCAGCAGCCCAGGATCGCCGACCCTGGCGCGCGATCGCATCACGCCGCATGTTTTCGTCACAGCTGTGCCGTCGCGCTGCTGACGTCGGGCGCCGACGTGGCCGTAATCCGCGACTATCTGGGCCACGCCAGCGCAACCAAGAGCCGCTACATCGCCAACAATCTGATGATGAAGCGCGATGCGCTGCAAACTTCTGGAAACATGGCGATATGAGTTGCGGATCACCCCACAGCAGGCCGGTCACCTCGCTGACCCGCGCGCCGCAATTATAGAGAAAAAGCAGCAGCGTGTAGAGTCGCGCCAGCGCTGGCGGGTTTGTCGGGCATCGATTATGGCCCGGATCTCGGCGGCTTCGAGATAGCGGGCCGGTTGCAGCCGCGCCCACTTCGATGGCAGTGCCAGCATCGGTGTATAGCGGAGCGCATTGTCGAGGTCGTTGCGCAGCAGGTGCTTGAAGAAGCTGCGCAGCGCGGCGCGGCGGCAGTTGCGTATGGCGGGAGAGTTGGCTCTTTCGTTCTCGAGGTGATCAGGAAATGCGGCGATCATGTTGGCGTCGAGATCGTCCACCCTGAGCGCGGCGACCTCGCGGTTCTGAGGCTGGGCTGCGAACAACAGCAGCAGTGCGTATCGCGATAGGCGGATCGTATGCGAGCTCGCACCGCGCTGCGCGGCAGTAGTTGGTGAAGAAGGAGTCGACGAGGGCGAAAAGCGTCGGTGATCGGGTTTGGCTCATTGGGGCTGCCGTGCCCGTCCCGCATGCTGTTCAAATTGGGTGCTTGCCAACTCCAGCAGTTGTGGCGTTGCCTTCAGGTATAAACCTCGGTGCCAAGGACGTTCCGATGGCTGTGCTCGGACACATAGCTGGCGGGATCGCGACGCCGGCGGAAAAGGTAGAGCTGGCGAAGGACACCGAACTCGCTTGCGAGCATGACAGCCTGTTGCGGCCGGGAAGGCGCCCACACCAGCACTGGATGGCCTCCGCCAAGGGGATGGTGTCTTCTTCGCTCCAATGCTGCCGGACAAAGCGGAGTGCATCCGAGGTCGACCGTTTCCCGTGTTGCGCAGTCCGGACCGAAATCCGCGAGATTGATCCTGACGAGCTTCGACAGCAGCGCCTCGAGAGGCCCTATGCCGGCCCGCGATACAATCTCGAACGGGAGTCAGGTCAATGACTGTTATCAACGTACTTAACAGCGGTACGAAAAACTTAACAAATTTTTTCTTTCGGTATTCTCTGCTCTATGCAAACATCGAAATGGAGCAGTCGAAAAATCGAGAGAGAAAATCACATGAATAAAAAGATGAGTAATCCAATTTCCTTACCTGAGATTGAATCATACTTCAGCGAAGATTACTTTCACTTTGGCGACGTGGTCAATCCACCGGAGATAAGTGACCGACAAGCGGGAGCAATTTGGGAGCTTCTTTCTCTTGGACAAGGCAGTTCAGTCCTTGAACTCGGATGCGGTTATGGGCGGATTACTAACCGGTTGGCGGAAAAGGGAGCGCGGGTAGCCGGACTTGATATCTCGCCGATCTTGCTAAAAAAAGCCGAAGCTGACGCGGCTGAACGCGGGGTAGATGTTGAGTATATTCTTGGCGACATGCGCTCACTTCCCTGGCGAGATCGATTTGACGCGGTTTTTCTGTGGTACACGACGTTTGGCTATTTCGATGACGCTGACAATGAGAGAGTTCTTCGTGAAGCCGCTTCTTCACTTCGAAAGGGCGGGCGTCTACTAATCGATCACATCAATCGCTTCGCCGTGCTTCGCCACAAGTCGCCTATTTGTTACGTGGTGCAGCGTGACGACGATCTAAGAATCGATATAATGAACAACGATGTGCTAACTGATCGTCGGAACTGCGAAAGGATCATCGTCCGCAATGGATGCGTTAGACGAACGCACCTTTCTTTCAGACAGTATGGGTTTTCTGAATATGTTCGCATGTTGCGAAGCGCAGGATTCGAGACTGTTGAATCTTATGGGCAGGAAGGCGGAGCGTTTACGTCCGATAGCCCGCGCCTTGTGGTTGTCGCGTACAAATAATACCAACGGCCCGGGAGCATTGACCTGTGCCCAACTACGAGAGGTGATTGAGGCTAGAGGTGAGGTTTCAATAGGTTGTTAATTCGGTCCTGACCGAGGAAGCTGAAGTAGCTGAAGCTTTAGCGATAACTGCCCGGGCAGACGGCGCCGAAGATGTACGCCCATTGGTAGCGTCTGTCGCGCGGGCGGCTGCCACAGCGAGCTCAGATCCGGTGCAGCGCCCCTTTCTGGCCGAGACGGGTCTCGTCCTGGAACCAGACTTCGAGTGGGACAGCAAGTATGCTGCGGCGATGATGACACTGAAGTAGCCGAGGAGCTTTCAGTGTCAATTTCTATGTCTGCAGCTATGCCAGCGGATAGAATTGATTGAGGCGGTTGCGGATCGCTTCGAGGGTGCACCGGTGGCGCGGAGGCGGCGATGGTCGGATGCGTTCAAGACCGAGATGGTGGCAAGGAGCTCTGAACCTGGCGCCAATGTTTCGGCCCTGGCTCGGGAGATTGGGATCAGCCCATCGCAATTGTTCGGCTGGCGGTTTGGCCTGCTGCCGGTTCAGTGGACAGGCACTTAAGCTAACATCGCTATTTCCTCGAATTCTACTGGGCTGAGATAGCCCAGCGTCGAGTGGCGCCGCTTGGGATTGCAGAAGCGCTCGATGTAGTCGAACACATCCGCCCTAGCGGCATCTCTCGTCCTGTAGACCTTGCGGGCCGTCCTCTCGGTTTTGAGCGACGAGAAGAAGCTCTCCATCGCCGCATTGTCCCAGACATTGCCGGACCTGCTCATTGAACAGGTGATGCCATGGTGGGCCATCAACGTTGGAACTGCTCGCTCGTATATTGGGCGGATTCAACGGTCGTCGCAACACCCTGGAGTTGGAGGTTGCGATGAGCATTCGAAGGCGGCGATCGGATCGGTCTGGACGAGCGTCATGGGTCGGCCTCCCGTAGCGGGGCGCGATGAACAGCGCCGATTTTGGCTAGCGATCGCCACAGGAATGAGCAGCGAGGATGCTGCACTCGAGGTCGGTGTGTCACAGCCTGCAGGAACCAGATGGTTCCGAAAGGCAAGGGGCATGCCACCAGCGATGTTCAGATCCTCGGCAAAGCCGCTCTCAGGGCGGTATCTGTCGTTGGTTGAGCGCGGATACAGGGCCATTTCATGCAGGAGATCGGGCGCCGCCTTGGTCGATCCGCCTCGACGATCTCCGTTGAGCTGCGGCGCAATGCAGCCACCCGCAGTATCGCGCGACGACCGCCCAGTGGCACGCCGAGCGATCGGCTCGACGCCCCAAACCGACCAAGCTTGCGCTCAATGCGACCTTGCGCACTTATGTGGAGGAGAGATTGGCCGGCATTGTCGTCGCTCCGAGCGGCATTCCCGTTCCCGGTCCCGCCGTGTCCTGGAAGGGCCGCCGGCATGGCCAGCGACAGGATCGGCGATGGGCCCGGAACAGATAGCCCGGCGTTTGCTAATCGACTTTCCGGACGACGAGACAATGCGCATCCGCCACGAAGCCATCTATCAGGCACTGTTCGTCCAGGGCCGTGGGGCGCTGCGCCGCGAACTGACGGCCTGCTGCGAACAGGGCGGGTGTGGGTGCCGAGGGCGCGAGTGCGCAGGCGCGGCAAGGGTTTTGTCTCGCCGGAGATCATGATCAGCCAGCGTCCTGCCGAAGCAGTCGATCGGGCGGTGCCAGGGCACTGGGAAGGAGACCTCATCCTGGGCCTTGGCAGCTCGGCGATTGGCACGCTCGTCGAGCGCACGACGCGCTTCACGATGCTGTTGCATCTTCCGCGCCTTGTGGGTCACGGTGACGCGCCGCGCGTCAAGAACGGGCCTGCGCTCGCGGGCCATGGTGCCGAGGCTGTGCGTGACGCGATCACGCGCACAATCATCACCTTGCCCGCAGATCTGTGCCGATCGCTGACCTGGGATCAGGGAGCCGAGATGGCCCAGCATGCGCGATTGAAGATCGATGTGGGCGTCCAAGTCTACTTCTGCGATCCCCAAAGCCCATGGCAGCGCGGCACCAATGAGAACACCAATGGACTGCTACGCCAGTACTTCCCGAAACGCACCGATCTGAGCGTGCACAGCCCCGAGGAGATCGCCGCGGTGGCGGCAGCTCTCAATGCGAGACCAAGAAAGACGCTGGGTTGGAAAACGCCCGCAGAGGCGCTTGACGAGTGGCTGCGGTAGGTCAACAAAATCGGTGTTGCGACGACCGTTTGAATCCGCCTTGGCTGCCCTGATCGGAATGGTGCAGCAGACTGTCGGGCTTGCCTCTCCTCCAGATCGCCATGATGAGGGCGTCGGTGACGAGTTGGGCTGTCATCTCGGCCTTCATCGACCAGCCGACGACGCGGTGCGAGAACAGGTCGACGACCGCGGCGACGTAGAGCCAGCCTTCCGCGGTCCAGATGTAGGTGAAGTCGGCCACCCACTTCTGGTTCGGCGCCGATGCCTCGAAGGCACGGTCGAGGATGTTGTGCGATACTAACGCCACCAGTCGCTCTCCAGCATCCTTCGGCAGGCCACGCCGACGTGGCCGGGCTCGCAGGCCGTTCTCCCGCATCAGCCATTCGTGCGAGGCAGGCCGCAGGAGAGCCCTCCGCCAGGATGTCGTGCCGGACCCGGCGTGTGCTTAGGTGCGGTCGCTGCTCTTGAAGCTTCGGTCTATCTCGACAAGAAGAGCCTCGTCATACCGGGACCGGGCGCTGGGGCTTCGGTTGAGCCAGGCATGGAAGCCGGAACGGGACACATCCAGTGCACTGCACAGCCCTGCCACCGGCCAGATGCTCCGGTGTTTCGCGATGAAAGCGAACCTCATGTCACTTCTCTCGCGAAGTAGGCTGCGGCCTTTTTTAGGATGTCGCGCTCCGCCTTGAGCTTCGCCACTTCGCGTCGCAGCTTGTCGATCTCGAGCTGCTCCGGCTTCATTTGGCCGTGGCCGGAAACGCATGCTGCGGATCGGCCGACAGAGCACGTATCCATTTGCACGGCACATTCTCGTGCAGCTCCAGATCCCGAGCCGACTGCGCGACCGCAACCCCCGTTCCTTCACCAGCCTCACAGCCTGAAGCTTGAACTCGCGGCTGAACTTTCTTCTCTCCCTGGGAAAACTCCGGTTCCATCTTCAACACCTTAACTCGGTGTCCATGGAACCGGCAGCAGGCCAGGCTGCGGCGCCCAAGACGGATGAGGTGGAACGCGCCGGCAAGGATGAGGCGGCCAGCCTTGGAGGCTTCAGGCTCACCATTCCCGAACCATCGAGATTGACGTCAATGGCATGACGGTCCGGGTCGGTGCGACTGTGTGCGAGGACCATCTGCGGCGTGTTTTGCGGGCGGTGCGTTCAGCATGATCCCGGCAGGGGTGAAGGCTTATCTTGCCAGCCACCCGGTGGACAAGGCATCGATGGCCTCCTTGCGCCGGTGCCGGATGCCGGCTCGGAGCCGTTCAACGGTGCGCTTGACGTCTTCCGCGCGAAAAGAGCCGACAGAATCAAGCTCGTTTGGTGGGATGGCTCCGGCGTGTGCCTCTATTTGAAGCGACTTGAAAAGGCGAAGTTCTGCTGGCCGCGGATCGGTCATCACCGGGTCCAGATCAACCACGCTCAACTGATGGCTTTGGTCGACGGAATGGACTGGAAACGGGTGCGGACAGAGACCGTCAGGCGGCCGCAATCGGTTGGGTGAAACCCTGCGCCTGATGAATCAGCGTGCTGAAAAGGCGAGAAAATCGCCCGCGAATATGCTCTGATTTGGGCCATGTCGGCACCCGATCTTGCCCACCCGGGCGACGTTGACGCGCTCAAGGATGGGGTAGGCGGGCGCCGGCTCGGCGCCGATTATGTGCCGCGTCTCACCTGCTGAACCACTTGAGCAGGATGGAATACTCTGCCGGCCTCGACGCATCGCTGGAAACGGCCAGCATCAAGGTCGATGCCGAATCGAATGCGATCGTCGCCGTCCTTGAAAGCTTCGGTAGGCCGTTCAAGCGGATTGAAGCGGAGCCTACCCCCTCCTGGCTCCATAGTGGGCTGCGTTCGGCGGGTTACCCGGCGATCCTGGCACACGCTGATCGAATTTTGCGGCCTGGTTTGGCACGGTCATCGTCGATGAGGATGGAATCTATGAACCCCGCCCTCCAAACGATCGGATATTGCTGCGCCATAAAAGCGACGATGAGCGAACTCGAACTGTCGCTGCGGGGCCGTTCGACGGAAGCGTTGAAGCAGAAGGCACGACGGGGCGAGCTGTTCTTCGCGGTCGCCGTCGGCAATGTGAAAGTGGGCCGTGATAAAATCGAAACGGATCCCGACCTGCGGGTGCGCGAGGCGATTGGGTTAGTCTTCACCCACTTTTGACGAAATGCAAAGCATCCGCCAAGTGTTTTTGCCACTTCGCAGTGATTCAGTCGCGGGCGGCCTCATAGGTGCCGGCGATCCGCTTGATAGTAAGCCTGGCCTGGCCGGCTTCGTCGCGCCAGCGCTGCAACAGCTTCAACAGTGATGGCGCTTCGGCGTCGATCTTCGTTAGGGCTGGCGTTTGAGGCCCGGAGCAAGCGCGGCGACCAGCCACTTCGCCTGGCTCATTTCGATGTCTTGTCCTGTTCAATGGCGGTAAGGCTCGCGTCAAAAGATCGCGAACTGGGCGCCTCGTTCTGAAGAGTTGGCTCTAACAGCGCCGAACGATCCCACATCCTCGCCGCTCGCCCATGGCATCTCACGTCATTTTCGCGCTGAGATCGAGCACTTGGCTACCGGGTAACGTAACCGAAATCCTGCGGCCCTCGCATGCCTTGCGATGATGTGGCGTATCGCGCTTGAGCGGCCAAGGACCGTACGGCATCTGCACGAACAGATGCCGGGTCCTATTTACATTCATCAAAATCGCTTCGTGATATATTTTTATAAATTAATACTTTGATTTACGCTAAATCCTTTATATGTATCGCGCCGATTAGTGTATATTCTCGTCGAATGGATAGCGTTCAGGAGCATTCCATGTGATCTCACTTCGACAAGGTGTGCGAGTTCGATGCGGCCTCGCCTGGAAGGTGTTAGGCCAGGCCCATACGCCGCTGTTATGGTGGAACAGTGCTGCGGCATTGGACCAGGCGTCATCCAGGAAACGGGAATGGCCCTTCAATGCAACCGTGCCCGGCACCTTAACCGCCATTGCCGTAGTTGGCCACCCGGGGAGATAGCCGATGGGTTTAGAGATCTCTGCGATAGTCCTCTTGGTGTACGACGGATACACAATCCGACCAGAATGAGTAACTCCACACTGAATAGCCCATAGTCACAGGATGATCCACGGCCACAACAGGGCCCTCCAAAGCCGGTGTCCGTAAACTCAATCATTCACCCTCTCGTCCTTGAGGTCTGGCGGGAGAGCAACTCTATCGCTCTGCTCGCCGACAGCTGATCACCAGGAGAACTGCGATGTTTCCCAATAGTTTAGATTCGTACTTCGCCCAGTTGAATAAGATAAACCCGGTGGCCTTCAAGGCCATCGAGCCTCGAATAGTTAGAGAATCATCCGCTCGCTTTACGAATCTGACCAATCTCTCGCGCAATGAGTTCACCTCAGAAGGGCGTGGGGCGAATTACCTCGATAGCATCCAACTGTCGCTGCTGGCACGATCGGAGGGAGTGATGGATCTTCTGGGCAAGATGCACCCCAATGGTCGCGACGGACTTTGTTCATCGCTGATCATCTGCGATCTTCTCGCCGGTGACGGTTACGTCAATAAGGTAGCGCACCGGCTCTTGGGTGCGGCGCGCTGCCCGACCTTCATCAACTCTGACATCTCTCAGTTCATGGTGGAGCATTGCATCCGGGACGGCCTGTTTGCCATCTGGCAAAGCGCGACCGATCCGTTCTGGATTAGAGACGGATCGGTGGATGGTGTGCTGATGGCTTACGGCACGCACCACATCCCGCGCGCTCAACGCGCCACCGCTGTCCAGGCTGCTGCGCGAATTCTCCGGCCCGGTGGCATCTTTGTTCTTCATGACTTCGAAGAGGACTCACCCACTGCCCGCTGGTTCGCTGACGTGGTGTCAACTCATTCCGTGACGCCGCACGACTATCCTCATTTTACCGCGGGCGAGGTGCTCGATCTATTCGCTGTTGCGCAGTTCGATGACGTAACTGTGCAGCGAATAACAGACCCGTTCGTATTCCACGGAGGAGACGAGGAGAGCGTTCTCCAATTACTAGCCAATTACGTCGTGAAGATGTACGGGCTAGAGAAGCTCCGGGCCCACACGCAGCGCGTGCTCGCGCTTCTTGATGAATATTTCGGGCTGGTCGTGACACGTACCTCTCACGGTGAGTTCGAAGCGCGCATAGTGCGCAACGCCTTGGTCGGCAGCGGGCGACGGGTGTGAAGTACAGTATCGCAGGCCCCACCAAAGGCCGAATTCTGCTTGGGAATGCACGGGCAGATGTTAATCAGCTTCCAGTCGATCCTTGGCCGGTGCTTTGGTTCCTCACGCTCCTGGGCATACAGCCCCGTGAGGCCGAGCGCTGGATAGCGCTTCCACTTGCCGATCGGCGGCAGGTATTTGATCTCGACCGCCACTGTCTCAGGCTTGCCTTCGCATTCCGCCAAGCGATCGCGCAAGCGGAAATGGGCAGATTCGTGGGGGCCCCATACACTCTTGGTGCCTAAGCTGAATAGTGGCGGACCGTAAAGAAAATGGCATCTTGGAACATTCAAGACAATCAGCCGCTCATTGCCGTCTCGACGGACGTCCGCCAACTCTACAACTATCTCTGGCACGCGGCACCCCAACAGTATCTCGAGGCGGCGGTCGCCGCGGCCGGCGTATTTCCGCTGCTGGTCCCTTCCTTCGGCGATCGGCTTGACTTCGATCAACTCCTCGCCGCTGTCGACGGCGTGATGATCACGGGCTCCGGGTCGAACGTCCATCCCTCACTCTATGGCGGCGACGCGAGTGAAGCCAACGGCCCTTATGACCCTGCGCGCGATTCAACCACGCTACCTTTGATCCGCAAGGCAATCGATCATGGGGTTCCGCTGCTTGCCATCTGCCGCGGTATTCAGGAATTGAACGTCGCGCTCGGCGGCACGCTGGTGACCGAAATCCAGGATCGCCCCGGCTTGCTTGACCATCGGGCGCCGCAGAGCGATAGCCGGGACGAGCAGTTTGCCATCCGCCAGACTGTGACGATCAAGCCCGGTAGCTGCCTCGCGGGCGTGGTCGGCGCAGGCGAAATCAAGGTGAATTCCCTCCACCGCCAGGCGATTGACCGGCTGGGCTCGCGGCTTCAGGTCGAAGTGGTGGCCGAAGATGGAACCGTGGAAGCAGTGTCGGTGCGGAATTCTCGCACCCTCGCAGTCGGCGTCCAGTGGCATCCCGAATATTGGGTGGAGTCCGACGAAGCGTCCGAGCGTATCTTCCGCGCGTTCGGAGATGCGGTTCGGGCCCACGCGGCGGCGAGAACCGGCATGCGGCTCCCCGCCGGATGATTTGCCGGTGCTGTCACATTGATTTTGCGGAAAGGTAATCGACGCAGCAACGCAACCGTGACCGCGACTCGCATTGAGTCATAAGAACGACCGCCTATCCGATCGAGATGATCGCCCCGCGCTGGCTCTATTGTCGTTCGGCGTGGGCTTGCGCGACGTCGAGGAATGCTGCTTGTGCGCGGGATCGTCGTTTCCTACCAGACGATCCGTCGGTATGGCCGAAAGCGTGGCCTCGATTATGTCCGCCGCCTTCGCCGGAAGCAGCCATCAAAGGACGATGGCTGGCACCTCGATGAGGTCGCGGTCTACAACAAGGCCGGCAATGCTTGTTGTAGCGCGCCGTCCACCAAGGCGGCCCGGCGATTGCTGACCGGCTTCTGAAATGTCAATCGGACTTGAATCGGCCCTTTAGAGCCTTTCACGTTTTGACGGAAGCATACCCGGCGTTTGCGAAGTAGTTCTTGCATTCTGGATCGAATTGAGGTGGGGAGGTTAGGGCAGCAGATACCAGAGCCTTGCGCCGACAGCCTTGATCCTCTTCCTGACGGCGGCCGACTTATGACTTTCGAGACTGATGGTGTTGTCGAATCGCTTATGGGTCGTCAAGCATCTATTGCGCTGAGACAACGCTACCGGGTTCATGGTTGTCTTCGCGGTCGACAGGAGCCGCCGCATGATGGAGCTTCGCGGGAAGAGCCTTCAATGTGGATGACGCACTTTGCTGTATCAGCGGTGCAACCCCATCAACGGAATGGCTCGGCCCACGTCCCGGCATATGTGGACGGCTCCCTCCTTGCAAGATGTCGAGCGTTATTTTGATCGTATCGCTTGCGTGCATATGTCCGGCCTGTTGTCGCGCTCCCATATGAACGCTGGCCAAGATGGGCTCCGCGACGCGTGTTCCAAACAGGGACGCGACCTACGAAGGCCACTGCCGGGAACGGAGTATCGCGCGTCCTGGATCGATCGATCACGCCATCTGCTCTTTTCTTGCAAGTTCACGTATCAGATCAGCGCGGTAGCTTCATGAACAGCTCACCGTGACTGACTGATTCCTTATGCTGCACAAGCCAACGCCGCCGACACAGTATTTTTTCGATAGGCTTCGCCGGTCACCATCATTTTCCAGGCGGTGCGGGCGATTTTGTTGGCCAGTGCCACTGCGGCCAGTTTCGGCGACTTGCGCTTGAGCAGCTCAAGGAGCCAAGGTGAAGTATTCCTGCCGCGCCCCTCCCGCACCCGTCTAAGAAGTGAGGTGGCGCCCAGCACCAGCGTGCTTCGTAACACTTCATCGCCAGCGCGTGTGATGATGCCAAGCCGGTTCCTTCCGGCCGTGGAATGATCCTTGGGTGTCAGACCGATCCAGGCCGAGAAGTGTCGTCCGGATTTGAACAGCTCGGGGCCAGGCGTTTTCATCATCAGTAGTGACGCGCCAGACGGCGGCTGCACTCGTCAGCGCGATGCCAAGCCATCAATTTCGCCTCGATGCCATCCAATTCTTCTTGCAACTGCTGATATTCCCTGGCGTGGGCCGCGAAAAGATCGCGAGCGAGGGTCGGTAAGTCTCATCAGCCGCGATGCGATCGAGCAGAAGCTCCATCTTGCACATGCCTTTGGCGGCAGTCAGCCCAAACTCAGCCGCATAACCGCGGATTGAATTGGCAAGCTGTGTCTTATTGCTGACCAATCGATCGCGCATGCCGATCAGCATTAGCGATGCCCGTTGCTCTGCGCTCTTTGCGGTACAAAGCGCATCGTCGGACGGCTCATAGCCTCGCATAGGGCCTCAGCATCGGCTGCGTCGTTCTTGCCGCGCTTTACATATGGCTTTACCAATTGGGCTGCAATCAGCTTCACTTTGTGCCCGAACGTGCTCAGTAAAAGTGCCCAATGATGGGGCCGCCACAGGCTTCGATTGCAATTACTGTCGCGGGCAATTTCCTGAAAAACTCCAACATCTCTTTGCGGCGCAATTTCTTGCGCAGCACCGGTTGCTCAGCTGCGTTCACACCATGCAGCTGAAAGACATGCTTTGATGTATCCATACCTATGCGGATAATCTGGTCCACGGACGGCCTCCTTCATTTGAAATCCACGACGACCTCAAATTGGCACATTCGGTGCCGTTCGGGAGCCGTCCACTCCAACAGGGACGCCTCAGGCGTTCAGAATCTAAACGCTATCCGCGAGATTTCACGTGGCAGCTCCCGAATTCGGATCAAAGAACTCGCCTGTCTTAAGCATGGCATGATCACCGCCAGTTTGCGGGCCACGGCCACGGCGGATCGTTTGAATCCGATCCTCTCCCGGAGCTTGAGGCCCCATGTGCGCAGGCTGCTGTCGGTCGAGCTGCGCGTCAGAATGACCACCGCAGCTTCATATAGCAGCCGGCGCAAATGGCGGTCGCCACGTCGGGATATATGGCCGTCATAATCGACTTCTCCTGATTGGTAGCGGCGCGTCGTCAGGCCGACCCATACGCCAACAGACCGGGACTTCCTGAAGTTGTCCAGATCCTCGATAGCCGTAGATTGGCGCAACATTCGCATCCGTGGAGCCGAGCCTTGGGCGTCAGTTGGCCGCGAATGCGCGCCAGAGCCAGGCCTGCCGCATCCTCATGTCGATCTCCGGCCTCGGCGCTATCACCGCACCTCGTTCACTTTTATCATGCGCTATGCGCCGAGGGGGCGCCGGCGATCTGCATCGATGCGCGCCATGCCAAAGCGGCGCTCGATATGGCGCCGAACAAAACCGACGCGAACGATGCTGACGGTTTGGCGCATCTTGCTAAGGTGGGGTTCTATCGTGAGGTGCGTGTGAAGGGGTTCGACAGCATGCTGACCCGCACGCTTGCGGCGGGTGCGTAGCCGGCTGGTCCGTATCACCACCGAGCTTTCGAACCAGATCCGTGGCGTCATGAAAACGTTTGGCCCGCTCGTTCCCGCCGGAAAGGGAAGCACAAGGCGCGGAAGCATTGGGCGTTGATTGGACCATCGAAGACGCAAGGTTTAGCGAGTCGACCCCAGCGCAGCGCGCCGAGGAAGGTCGGCGTGCGCCAGTTGGCCGTGCGGAGCCAGGCCGCGCAGCCGCTTGCCCTTTGGAGCCTCGCAGCGGAGCCATACTGGTCCTAAATCCGTCTCGTCGATGAAGACCAGGCACTGCGGATCGAGTCCGGCCTGCCAGGATCGCCACCGCTTGCGCCTGCGTGCAATGCGCTAGATTGCTCGTGGGCGAGCAGCGTTTTTTTGAACCCCTCGCGTCATAGGAACAGCCACACAAGCGTTGTGGGAGACCTTTAGCCCGCGGCCAGCCAACTCATCCTTCAGCCATGAAGCGGCAGATGCGGCGTCTTCCGCATACGCGCCTCGATGAGAGCACGGTAGGCTCCAGCACCCTCTTGCGATGTCCACCCAGCTTGCCCGGCCCAACCGAGCCCGTCGCCCGATAGCGCTGCAACCACTTCACTAGCGTCGAGACCGGAATGCCGAACCGCTTAGCGGCCGACCGGCGGCTCTCACCACTTAAAACCGCCCCCACCACCCGCTCGCGAAGATCATTGGAAAGAGGTCGGGTCATCCGATGCTGGCCTCCACACCAGCCAGCAAGGTGAGATTCCTCCGGCCTACTCACCCCCCCTGGATCAAGACCGATATGGCGCCGATGCGGGGCTGGCGACCGCGAGGCAGCCGCCTGTAGCCTTGTACTGCTGTTGCACGACCCTGCGGAAGCCCGACTTGCCTGGCGGCCGAAATCGGGCACGTCGAGATCCTGCCCCGCCTCGATAATCGAGCGGGGATGGCGCGCGTCCGGGTGAAGAGGTCGAACAGCTTGTCGCCGTCGCCCCAGCGGATCGCCCGCTGGAGGGGAGGCGAGATCCTCCGAAAAACGCGCCAGCATTTCGAGGATCGCATCGCGGTTGTGCAGGCACACGTCGCGCCACATTGTGGGGTCGGAAGCGGCGAGGCGAGTAAAATCGCGGAAGCCGGAGGCCGAATATTTGATGACCTTGCTCCTTGTGATCGTCTCCAGGTCGTCCGCTGTGCCGACGAAGCTGTAGGCGATAATGTGCGGCAGGTGCGAGACGATCGCCAGAGTCGTGTCGTGGTGCTCCGGGTCCATCGTTTCGATGTTGGAGCCGCAGCGGCGCCAGAATTCTCCAGCGCAACGGGATCGGTGCCTTCCAGCGGCGTGAAGATGCACCAGCGGTTCTCGAACAGTTCGGCAAAACCCGCATCAGGGCCAGACTTCTCCGTGCCGGCCAGCGGATGGCCGGGGATGAAGTGTACGCCCTCAGGCACGAAGCGCTGCATCTGAGCGATCACGGAGGCCTTGGCGGAGCCTACATCGGTGAGGATAGCGCCCTTCTTAAGCGCCGGTGCAATCTCCTCAGCCACGGTGCCGGAGGCACCGACGGGCACTGAGACGATGACCGGTATCCTGCGCCGCAAAGGCATCGAGTAGGGGGGCATCGGGCGGTGGGGCTCGGCCTTTCATCCGCTTCGAGCATGCCGCTCCCAATGATCTGTGGCAGATGGACTTCAAGGGTCACGTCGCCTTGCATGCCGGCCGACTGCCATCCCGTGCTCGATGACCATTTGCGCTTCTCGGTCGCGCTGTCGGCCTGCGCCGACCAAACCACCGAAACCGTAAAGGCCCGGCTGATCGCCGCCTTCCGCCGCTACGGCCTGCCGTGGCGCATTGCCACCGACAATGGCCCGCCCTGGGGCGACGGCTGCCGCAACGACTTCACGCTCCGTCTGGCTGATCGAAACCGGCATTGCCGTCAGCCACTCCAGGCCGGGCAAGGACGAGCGCTTCCATCGTTCGCTCAAAGCCGAGGCGCTGCAGGGACCGCCCTTCGCCGATCTTGCCAAGGCCCAGGACGCATTCGACCAGTGGCGCCATGTCTACAATCCTGTTTCATAACACCCATCTGTCTATGTTGTTGAAGCGAATAGGTTTTGCTGATCAGGGTGCGATCCTGTGGGGTATTTTGGGTTCTGCCTCGCACGCCAAACAATGCTCTGAGCCACCGGTTCGCCGAGCCTTGATCGGCTGAGGATCCACGGGCCATCCGGCAGGGGATGAACACCTTCGATCTCGCCTGCTTGTGCGGCGAGCCTGAGCGTCTTCGGTGCAATGCCGAGCAAACGCGCCGCCTTGTTCAGATTAAGCCATGGCTCATTCCCGTCTGGCGCCGGCCGGAATACCGGAATCTTGTGATGCGACCTGAGCGCAGTGACCCGCTCCCATGTCCAGCGATTGCCGTGGCCGGTCACCAGGCCGTTCCGGTTGAGGATGCCGGCAATCAGGTCATCATTGGCGATGAGAACCAGTTGCCGGACGGCGGCCAGGATGTCGGCCGAAGTGCTGTTGCGCTGTCCGCGCCGCCTCCTCGGCAGGCGCAGTTCGGTATGGGACGCCGCCAATCCAATGGATCAGGAGAACGATCTCTGACGCTTCTTCATCGATATCGGCGACCACCTCCCGGATGACGGTACGAACGATGCGCTTCTTGAGCCTTGCATCCGTCGTCGGCGCCGACCAGACAGCCTTGAGATCGGCGGCGAGCGCGGTGACGTGTATTGGCGACAGAAGTGATGGCTCCGATGTCAAGCCATCATGCGCGGCAATCCTGCTCTCTATCTCGCCGACACGCGTGAGCGCCCGGTTCCATCGCAACTCCAGTTCCGCCGCGACCAGCCGGTTCTGCGGATCGATGGCGTCGTACTGCCGGAATGCCCGATCAGCACTGTAGCTTGCCGCCTCGAGATCGCGCACCAGCGCATCACGAACCTGATCGCGGCGACTGGCCCCTTGTGCTTCGGCCTCGACGGCCGCGGTAATCGCTCCCGGCTCGACAACCCGCAGAAGAGCTTCCTCGATGGCGTCGTCGACGCGCAATCCTCCGAATGCGATGCAGCGCGGCTCGCCATTGTCGAGCAAGCCCCGCCAACACGAATAGCGCGGAATGTTATGTTTGGTCCCTGTGTAACGGACCGTCAGCTTGCGTCCACAGCGCCGGCAGCGGACAAGGCCGGCGAGCAGAGCGTCGCCATGCTTGGGCGCTCCGTGATGCCGGCCCGTGGGCACGTTGTCGCTCACCATCTTGCGGATCGCCTCCGCCCGTTCCCAACTGACATAACCCTCATGGACATCCGGGATCAGAGCCAGCCACTCGGCTCGCGCCTTGCGGCGGCTCCTGGGTCGGATCACTCCCGCTGCATCATATCCTGTCGCGACACGACTCTTACCATAGGCGTAGGCGCCGCCGTAGATCGGGTTCTCGATCATCCGGTGGATGGTCGCATAATTTGGCCGACGCCAGACCACGTCACCGTTGTTGCGCTTGGCTGGCAAATCCAGCCCATGCTCGAGGAACCAGAGCAGGGCCTGCCGGGCGCTGCCGAGTTCGGCCACCTTGTCGAAGACGATGGTCCTGGACACGGCGATCGGGATCCTTCTCAAACCTGTCGCCGACCTTCACGAAGCCGACCGGGGCCGTGACAATGAGCTCGCCGCGCCGGGCCTTCTCGTAGCGTGCCGACAGGGAACGCTGACGCAGAAGATCGAGTTCGTACTCGTTGAGACTGCCCTTCAATCCCAGCAGCAGCTGGTCATTACCCTGACGCGGCGCATAGACCGTCTCCTGATCGACCAGCACGGTATCGACGACGCGGCACATCTCGATGAGCTGCTGCCAGTCACGGCTGTTGCGGGCGAAGCGCGATACTTCCCGCGCCGCGACCGCACCGACCTTGCCGAGGCAGACTTCGGCTACCATCCGGTCGAATCCGGCACGTGTGACGCCGCCGGCCGCCGAGCGACCGAGGTCTTCGTCGACCGTCTCGATGCGAGACCAGCCAAGCGCCGTCAGGCGATCGCGCATCGGATATTGCAGGGCGCTGCTCTCACGATTGTGGAGGACCTGATGGGCCGAGGATTGCCGAACATACAGGATCGCCTTGCGCTCCAGATGGTGCGGCCTGATCTTCTCAGACATCATGACGCGCCTCCTGTCGTTCCCGAGCGAGGTCGCCGTCGGCGTGGTCGAGGATCAGGCGGACCATCAGCTTCGTCAGCGTCCGGCGCGTCTCGGCGGGCAGCGTCTGCCATTGCGGCGTCCGCCGCGTCTCGACATCGTGCGCATTGGAGAACAGATCGAACTGATACGTGGTGAGCTGGCGCGGCATGGACATCTCCCCGATTCGCGTCGTGAGAGCCCAATGCTGCGCTCGAATCTCGCATTGCGATGGGGTGCCCGAAGCGGGTGTTACATCCTGCAGCAGCGTCGCCAAGGCGCGTAGCGCAGCAATATCGACATGGGGAGCGGCGCCAACCTGCCAAGGATGCCACGGGTAAAGAAGCTCGTGCTCCGCGATCCCGTGGGCGTTCTGTCGTCGTGTTGTACAATGCACAGCGCCCCCACGACGCGCTGGACGGCGCCGTGCCGCTCGACCGTTACCGCGCCTCGCAGCGCCAGTATCGCGAAACTGTCGAGCCGTTCGAAGACGCCAAGGACGATCTCATCCGCCGCGTTCAGCAGCATGGCTTCGTCTCCATCCTTGGCCGCTCCATGCGCTTGTGCAGAGCCTTCGCAGGAAAGTCCGTCGTCTTCCGTCCGGCGGCAACAGACGGCGTCTTCGACGCTTGGTTCAGACATCAGAAAATAGAAACCATCGACCTCAATGCCCTGGCGCGATAGCATGCAAAACTGTTCGCGATGTCCTCGCACACACCTGTTCGCGATGTTCCCGGTCCAAACACTGCGCAGGTGCGGGGAGGTGAGGGCCGGAGATTGTTCCTATTCGCCAAGGGTCGGAAATGGTGTGATCGACCAATCGATCAAGTCGACAGCACGCTCAAGTATCGCCTCTGTCTGAGCAACGCTGGGTGAAGCGGCGATGACATATCCGATGGAGTCTCGATAATCGCCTTTCCTGACGATCGGCGTCTTGGGTTTGATAAAAAATTTCACCTTGACGACAACTGGTACAGCAGCCGCACAACTGTCGCCGCCGATCCAATCGAGGATGCCATCGCGATCAGGAAGCAGGCAATGCGCGAATGTCTTCTATGCAAATTACGTTCGTCGCCGATGCTCGGTGACGAGATCGATACCGCAACCCGCTTGAAGCAGTCGAGTACCGCCAACAAGACGCGGATTGACTTCAATGACGACTGGACCACGCTTCGTCCACCGGAGCTCAAAGTTCGTTGGCCCCCAGCCAAGGCCGAGGGCTTGTAAACACCTCAGCGAAACATCGGCGACACGCCTATGCTCGTCATCAGTCAGCGGGCCCGGGAAGATGCCCCGACGGAAGACGAAATGCGGTGGGGGGCCGAAGTCAGCGGCGCTAATCCCAACGACCTCATTTCCCATTGGTTGATCCCTGACGGCTCGCCCTCGCGCCGGAGCAGGATGAACAGCCGTCGGTAGCCGAAGCGCCGGCGCTCGTTGGCCAGATCGTGCAGCCTGCCACGCAGCTCTGTCTCCGGCGGTCGACAAGAACGATACCGGATCATCTTGCGATCAGCGCCCACAAAGGAACAGGCCCGCCGCTCCGACAGGCCCATGACGGCCTGCAGATGCGCGACGGCTTCGCGCTTGGCGGCGGGCCCTACCATTTTTTTGACAGAAGCTCGCGCAGTGCCGACGCCTCGAGCATCTGGTCGGCGAGCAGCTTCTTCAGCTTCGCGTTTTCGTCTTCCAAGGCTTTCAGCCGTTTGGCATCGGAGTCGTCCATCCCGCCATACTTCGCCTTCCAGTTATACAGCGTCTCCTCCGATACCCCGTGCTTGCGGGCCTGATCGCCCGCCTTTGCACCCACCTCATGCTCGCGCAGAACCGCGATGATCTGCTCTTTCGTGAACCGCTTCCGCTTCATCTATCCGTCCTTCGTTCGAGGGCCGGACTCTAATCTCAGATGGAGCAAATTACCCGTGGCAGGTCAGTGGATCTGGAAGGTGGAACGTTCGCGGCGGGACGGGACAAAACGATTTCGCAGGCCGAATGATTTCGCAAGGCCGAGAAGATCGACACGAACCGTTGCAAACCGCCTGTGGATTCGAAGCTCCCGTAGCCGTTTTCGCAGCGGGAATTCTCTGCTCCATTGTTCAGGCCCTTGTGTGAGCGATGCTCGACTTGCGGCATCACCTGCGTCTTTGCCGCGCCAGCGCAATTTATCGGTGATCGTGCGCTTGGGCGCGCAGCCCTGCTTCTTCAGCAACCGGGTCAGCAGGCGCTTGGCAGCCTTGGCATTGCGGCGCAGTTGGACGATCTCGTCGAGCACATAGACGCAGCAGTAAGACTACTAGAACGGGTCGGTGCGCGCGGCATGGTGGTGTGCTAGGGGTCAGCATGCGGGAATGAACCGTCACGATCGATCGAGCTTACTCGAGTTGAGCCGATGAGGCGGCATGAAAAATTATCACGTGTTCGCGGGGTGCGGTGTCCTGGATGCCAGTTGCGCGATAGTTACCCAAGGCAAGGAGCGAAAATATGTGCGGCATCTGTGGATGGATTGATTTCGATCGCGACCTAGGAGGTCCCGACGCGCGAAGGGAGCTTGCCGACATGACGGCCACCATGGCCTACCGCGGTCCGGACGACGAGGGGACTTGGATCGACGGGACCGCGGCGCTGGGACACCGCCGCCTGGCGATCATCGACATCCAGGGCGGTCGCCAGCCGATGACGCTCCAGGACGGCGGCCGACCCGCGTTGGCGCTCGTCTACACGGGCGAGACTTACAACTACCGCGAGCTGCGTCAACGGCTCGCCGCCCTGGGCCACCGGTTCGACACGAGCAGTGACACCGAGGTGGTGCTGCACGCCCACCGCGAGTGGGGCCACCGCGACCCCCGCACCGCCGTGAGCGAACTCAACGGGATGTTCGCCTACGCACTCTGGGACGCCGCCAAGCGCGAACTGCTTCTCATACGCGACCGGCTCGGCATCAAGCCGCTTTACTACTACCCCACCGAGCACGGAGTGTTATTCGGCTCTGAGCCAAAGGCGATCCTCGCCAATAGTCTCGCGGAACGGGCCATGGACGCCAAGGGGCTTCGTCGCGCCCTATGCCCCATCGCCGACCCGTACAACACCGTGTTCCGCGGCATGCGTGAGGTACGGCCCGGCCACATCGTCCGCGTGACCCGCGACGGCATCCAGCAGATGAGCTACTGGCAGCTCACCGACAGCGGCCACACCGACGATGTGCCTACCACCGTTCGGCGCGTCCGCGAGTTGCTCGATGACACGATCCAGCGGCAGCTCATCGCCGACGTGCCGCTGTGCACGCTCTTGTCGGGTGGGCTTGATTCATCGGCCATGACTGCACTGGCCGCTCGCTTCAGCGACGAACGGATCCGGTCCTTCGCCCTCGACTTCGTTGACTACACCGACAACTTTACCCCCGGCCCGGGGCGGCCCACACCCGACGGGCCGTACGTGCAGGAGGTCGCGAAGTTCGTTGGTACGGACCACACGGACATTACGTTGTCGGCGGACGAACTCATGGACCCGAGCGTGCGGGCCGCCACCCTCCACGCCCGCGACCTACCGTTGACCTTGGGCAACCTTGATAGCTCGCTCTATCTGCTGTTCCGGGCGATCGGGCAACACTCGACGGTGGCCCTGTCCGGCGAGGCGGCCGACGAGCTTTTCGGCGGCTACTACTCGGTTTTCCACGATCCCGCGCACGTTCAGCGCGACACGTTTCCCTGGTACGAAGTCAGCGAATGTATCGCACTACAGTCCCTAGACCCCGGCCTCGTCGAGAAACTCGACCTCCCTGGTTATCTCGACGAGCAGTACCGCACGGCACTTGCTGAAGTACCCGCCCTGACCGGGCCGGCTTCGGCCGATCCGCACGAGCGTCGCATGCGTGAGGTCTGCTACCTCGTTCTCACGCGTTACCTGCCGACTCTGCTCGACCGCAAGGATCGGCTGAGCATGGCTTTGGGTCTCGAGGTGCGGGTCCCCTACTGCGACCACCGCCTCGTTGAGTACGTGTTCGGCACCCCATGGGCCCACAAGACTTTCGACAGGCGCGAGAAGAGCCTGCTGCGGGCCGCCACCGCGGACCTGCTGCCGCAGTCGGTGGTGCAGCGAGTCAAGAGCGGGTATCCGGCTATTCAGGATTCGACCTACGACACAATGCTGCGCAACCGGTTCACCGCGCTGCTGAATGACCGCAATGCGGCAGTGGCACCGCTGCTGTCCGTCGACGGCTCTCGAGCGTTGCTCAATGCGACCGACGACCTCATGGGGGTGGAGCATATCCTGATCCTCCAGGATTTCCTGACCGATTACAACGTGAGCCTCGCGGTCTGAGACGGCGGAAGACGCATAAGGATAGCAAAGGAGGCCCGGGCGCCCGCAGCGTCCTTGTCGGAACCTATGGCGTAACCATACGGCGTGGGCCGCGGCAGGCGCCGTTTTCCGTGTTAGACTGCTTGCATGGAGATGGACACCGACAAGATCGATGATGCCGTTCTGGGCTTGCTTTGGCCAACTCGCAGTTGTTGCGCCATCGATCAGACCCGCGGCAGCAACGTCGCCAACAGCTCGGTCGCCCAGAGCGCCGCGACGCCGTGGAGGATGAAGCAGCACATGAGCATCAATCCGGCGTTAGGGGAGACAACAAACGCACAAACGGTCACCTGCGACAGCTGCTCATCCGTTGCCACTTTTTGGTTTTAATACTGCCGCATCCGCATCCGGTGCGCGATCCCAGTCCGTTTTGAAGATCACGGATGAGCGTTTCGGCGGATGAGATTGCCGCCCATAGCGACAAGGATCATGGCTGGGAGACGTCGATGCGCTTCTCGTAGTCGCGCACGAGGCAAAGGTCCGCTCGACGACCCAGCGGCGGGGCAAGACTTCGAAGCCCTTCTGGTCGTCGGATCGACGGATGATGTCGACCACGAAGTCGAGATAGGTGGCTTTGTCCATGAGCTTCAGCCGGTCATAGGCGCCGTCGGCGAACAGATGCTTGACCCAAGGCCAGCGCTTGCGGATACCATCCAGGATCGCCTGAGCGCCGGCACTGTCGGAGATATCGGCGGTGGTGAGATTGACCATCAACAGCCGTCCATCCGTATCGAAGGCAATGTGTCGCTTGCGGCCGACGATCTTCTTGCCGGCGTCGTAACCCCTTGTTTCAGCTTGCGGAGCCTTGACCGACTGGCTGTCGATCACGCCAGCCCTGGGACTGGCCTCGCGCCCAGCTCGCTCGCGATCCAGCATCAGCGCCACGTCGTGGATAGCCTGAAACAGAAAGCGCCGCGCCAATTCGCGGAACCAGCCGTAGACCGTCTGCCAGGGTCCGAAATGGATCGGCAGCATCCGCCAACCGCAACCGGAGCGGACCAGGTAGCGCACCGCGTTGACCACCTCCCGGAAATCAACCTCGCGGGAATCGCCCGAGCCTTCTCCAGGGTCCACCTCCCGGCGTCAGGGGATTAAGCCTGTGGCGTTGTCTGCGTCGACCTCGTTGCGTGCATGTCCATGCTGTTCCTCCGGTTCTGGCTTTGCGGGGTCATTGCTGTCTGATTGACGACAAACGGAAAGGACATTTGACCCGCTCTCGTTCGTCCTCAGGCGGTCATGAGCCTCGATAGTCGAGGCCGATATCCAGTATCGGCGCGCTGTGGGTCAGTCGACCGATGGAAATCAGATCAACGCCGGTCGCGGCAATCGCTCGCGCCGTATCGGATGTGATCCTGCCCGAAGCCTCGGTGATTGCTCGACCGCCAACGATTGCGACGGCGCAGCGGAGATCGTCGAGGGACATGTTGTCGAGTAGGACCGCATCGGGAGAAAAGCCAAGTACCTCCTCCAACTGGGCCAGCGTATCGACTTCGACTTCGATCTTGACCAGATACCGGCCCCGCTTCTTGCCCGCTCGAGCGCGAGGCGAACGCCGCCGGCGATGGCGATGTGGTTGTCCTTGATCAGAATGGCGTCGTCGAGGCCGAAGCGGTGATTGGATCCGCCACCGGCGCGCACCGCGTACTTTTCGACTGCCCGCAAACCGGGCGTCGTCTTGCGGGTGCAGACGATCTTGGCGCCATGTCCGCGAACCGCAGCGGCGATCGATGCGTTGCCGTAGCGATGCCGCTCAGATAACAAAGAAAATTGAGTGCCGTCCGTTCGGCTGTAAGAATGGCCCGGGCCGGGCCAACCACGGATGCAATGACCTCTCCATGCGTGACATTATTGCCGTCTGCCCGCTCCACCGAGATTTCGACGTCAGGATCGATCAGGCGGAAAGCGAGCATCGCCAGATCGAGGGCGGGGGTTCCCGCCACGCTTTCAGCGACCCAGCGTGCGCACACGACGGCCTCGGTCAACGAGTTGCTGGCGAGCCTATTGGCGCCAAGCTTCAAGCAGTTCACCGCGAATGTGAAGACCGCCAGCCCTTGCTTCTTCATTTTCGGCCAATCGCTCGCCGCGAATGACGACCACATCCTTAACCGCATAGCACGTGGCAAGTTTCGCAAGCTCTATGTTGGCATCTATGGTGAGCCAACATCCGCGGATAACCAGCGGATCATGAACCGAGCGAACGAGCTAGCGGCGCAGCGCAATGAAAAATCGGCACTTGATGTCGTCTTTTACGATGCTGCTACAGCTCATGTCTGGGGGGTAGGCTTCGAAGCGGAATGACTGGCCAATCAGGTCATCGAGCCGGAAGCTGACGGGCCAGTAACGGCCCAAAATCGAACCTTCAATGCCGCGATGCAGATCGCCGTCCGTTGGCGCGAAGCTGACTTCTGCGCCGTCGGAAAGCAAAGTCGTTTTCGGGTTCGATGTTCGTCTTTTGCGCTTCGAAAGTCGCATAATTGGCAGTGTCGAATACAGGTCTGAAACCATCGGGTTCGAACCGACGGTGTGCTTCAATGCCTCACCTTTGGCGTCGTCAGATGACAACCCCGGAAGCCATATTCACGAATCCTCCGGCCCAGGCAAGCAACTGGATGGCTTTCGGGTTTTTATGCTTACCGGGCGGCGCTCGGGCAGCCAAACGACCCAACGAGATTGCAAATCCACCCGCAGACGGCTGGGGGTGGGGTCGGAACAAGAGCAGTGCGAAATCGATGGGATGGAAGGCTCCCGCTCCGCCGGAGCTAGGTTGGCATCGGCTAGGATGGACAAACCGGGAGCGTTCGAATGGAAGAGATTTCTACCGTTGGCATCGACCTTGCGAAGTGGGTGTTTCAGATTCACGCGATTGATGGCGCAGGCAAGGTCGTTATCCGGCGCCAGTTGCGACGCCAGCAGATGTTGAAGTTCTTTGAGCAACTGGCACCTTGCCGGATTGGGATGGAAGCATGCGGGACTGCCCACTATTGGGCGCGCGAACTTTCGGCATTTGGGCACGACGTGCGGCTTATGCCGCCGGCCTATGTAAAACCCTATGTCAAGCGACAGAAGAACGATGCCGCGGACGCAGAGACGATCTGTGAGGCAGTGATGCGCCCGACGATGCGCTTCGTGCCGATAAAATCGGTCGAACAGCAATCAGCGGCTATGCTGCATCGCTCACGAGCTCTGCTCGTCAAGCAGCGGACGATGCTCCTGCATTCGATCCGCGCACATCTCTCCGAGCTCGGCATTGCCACTGGGGCCGGGATCAGCCAGATGACCCGTGTCATCCGGGAACTCGCACAAGGCGAGCGCACCGACCTCCCTGAGCTTGCCCGGTTCGTGCTTGAAGCGTTGGCCAGGTTGGTGTGCGATCTCGCGCAGAGACTTCAGGCGATCGAAAAGAAACTGGTCTCCTGGCATTACCGAAACGATCTGTCGAACCGACTGGAGACCATTTCTGGAGTGGGCTTTGTCACGGCATCAGCGCTCGCTTCTATCGTTCCTGACCCAGAGGTTTTCAGATCAGGGAGACATTTCGCCGCCTGGCTTGGCTTGGTGCCGCGACAAAATTCTTCTGGAGGCAAGACGCGCCTCGGTCGTATCAGCAAGCAAGGAAATCGACACATCCGGCAACTGCTCATTCTTGGTGCAACATCGGTGCTGCGATATGTTCGCCGTGACGGAGACGGCGGGTCGAGCTGGATCGGCGGCTTGTTGCGGCGCCGGCCGCCAAAGGTTGTCGCCGTCGCTCTTGCCAACAAGATGGCTCGTATCGCATGGTCGATCATGAGGCGTGGCGGTGAGTATGAGGAAATCAACGAACTGAGAACGGCCCAGCAAATCAGCAGCTGAGCCCGTTCAAAGTATGAGGCGAAAGAGGTAAGTGAAGGCAGCAACTCGAACCCGAGGGATCAGCCGAACCCGTTTAGCGTAGCGGACGTTAAAGTCCGTCTATTCTAATCGATTGGGGGCATGATCCTGGCGGAACCCTTCAAGGCCAGCAGTCGAACCAATGGCTGCAACTGCATGACCGACGTCAAATCCAACCACGATATCGTCCGCGTAACGCACGATGATCATGTCGCCGGAGGCCTCGCGTAGTCGCCAACGATCGGCCCAAAGATCGAAGACGTAGTGCAGGTAGATATTGGCAAGCAGCGGCGAAATCACCGAACCCTGCCCGGTTCCCCTTTCACTAACTGTGACGATCCCCTCTTCCAGAACACCCGCCCTGAGCCATTTGCGGATCAGGCGGTCGGCGTCTGGAATGTAGCTCACCTTCCGCGTTTCGATCCCGACAAACAGGGCGTCCAGCGCATCGTGCTAGCCGCGCTCCGGTCGGAACCCATAGATAGATTTGGTTCAGCACCGCCGCCGTCGCCCTCTAGACGATCTTGTCTTCAAGGGCGGCAATCGCGAGCGGCCGCTGCCGACCGTCTGGCTTCGGTATATACGTGCGCCGTGACGGTAGGGCACGATACGCTCCCCGTTGAACCCGATCGTGCAGGTCCGCGATCCTTTGATCGAGGTCTACCTCGTAGGTTCGCCACGTTTGTCCGTCCACGCCGGGGGCCGCGTTACGCTCGAGTGCGTAGAACGCCGTCCTCAGTATCTCTGGATTGATGTGGTGGAAGAGCGCGGTGCACTTCTCCTTCTTCCTTTGCCTAGCGGCTTGCCGTATGCGGTCCAGCGCATGGGACACACTTTCCCGGTCCTGTGTCCGGCGCGTGCTTTGCTGATCCGCATTTCCCTTGGTTCCTGCCCTTGGCTCCCCTTCCTCCGCCATCGGTATTCCCGACTTTGTTCGCAAGGTTCGTAGCTACTATGGCAGGATCTGGCTCCTCGAGATCGTTCATCACCGGCTTCGGCTCCTCGCCTTCCCGATGCGGACCAGCCATGGTATCCCACTCTGGCCAATCCCGAGGCCCCCCGGTTCCCGCGCAAGGAGCGTCCGTGCATGCCAGGTCTCAGACCACGTCGGGTTGAGCCGGCACTCGCGCTGTCGCGCCGGCTCATATTGCCTTCCGCACACAAGACGAACGTCGGCACCCGAGAAGCGTCAATTTCGTGGTTCAATGGCTGGCCTACGCGCTCCCCTGTCAACGCTTCACGGGCGGCCTCCCGACCGACCGCGCATGACTCGGGGCCAATGTGGATCGCTACTCCTTCATCGTGATGGACTTTCACCATCTACTCCTTGCCGGTTTGTACCGGCGCACCTTGTTCTGACCCCTTGAAGGCGAGCGCTCGTTCGTCTGGTCACAGCGACGTAAGATCGAGCTCGGCAGCCCGGTTGGTCTCGAAGAATTTCAGCATGCGATCGCGAAAGAGGACCGCATGTTCCTTGGCCAGGCAGTCGGCTTGCTCGGCGTCGCGTCGGCGGATCGCGTCTACCATGCGGCGATGGTGTTGCCGCACGGTCTCGTGATAGCGTCCGTCCGGCGGGTCGCCGCGGTCGGTGGTTAAGGCCATGCGCGCCAGGCGAATAGTCTGTGTAGCGATGATCCGGTAGTGCTCCTCGACAAACCGATTGCCGCAGGCGCAGGCGATGGCCGCGTGGAAATCGCTGTTGGCGCTTGCCATCGCGTTGTAGTCGCCGGCATGCGAAGCCTCCTCGAATAGGAGGCAAGCGGCGTCGATCGCCACAAGGTCGCTCGCAGTGCATCGCACGGCGGCCCAGCGATTGATCGCCCGCTCGCATAGCTCACGTGCCTCGAGCAACGACGGAACCTCCGAAACCTCGAGGGGCGCAACACGCGCACCGCGGTTCGGCACGATCTGGACCAGCCCTTCCGAGGCGAGCTTGATGAGCGCCTCTCGTACTGGCGTTCGCGAGATGCCATAGCGCGCAACCAACCCTTGTTCCTCGATATCGGCACCGGGCGGGAGCTCAGCGCTTAGAATCTGGCCACGCAGCGCTTCGAAAATTGTCCGGCTCCCCGACCCCTTGGGCTTGCCGCGCGGGTTGGTGTTTGCCGCCAGGGACGATCGGTTGACCACGCGGACATTGGTACGTTTCACTTCGGAGTTCCTGACTGGCATAGCCAACCTCCGTTTCGGACCTTGGCCTCAAATAACACACGCCCGCGCCTTGACTCATATAATACGCCGTGTATCTTAATCATTGTCTGTTGTGAATGAAAGTGGCGACCGATGGGGCTTCATTTCACCCGTGACGAATTCGACAGCCGATTAGAGCGGTGTCGCCGTATGCTCCAAGAGCAAAGCCTCGATGGGACCCTTCTCTTTAAACAAGAGAGCATGTATTACCTCACCGGCTTCGACCGTCTCGGCTATCTCTCTTTCCAGGCTTTGTTCGTTGGAACTGACGGAACGTTGGCGCTGTTGACCAGGGCGCCGGATGCAGCATTGGGCCGGTATAATTCGATTATTTCCGACATTGACATTTGGGTCGATAGGGACGGCGTCAATCCGGCACAAGAGATTAAGCGTTTTCTTGACGCGCGGAAAATGCGCGGAAAGCGGATTGGTATCGAATACCACGCAGTCGGATTGTCAGCGCAACGTGGCAAGATGCTTGATGCCGCGCTTGAGGGATTCTGTAGTCTTCTCGACGCGTCCGCTCTTGTCGATAACTTGCGCAGGGTAAAATCCGAAGCCGAGATCGCGTATGTACGCAAAGCCGCTACGCTCGCTGAGGCGGCGGCCGTCGAAGCTAATCGGTTGTCGGTGCCGGGAGCTTTCGAAGGCGACATTTACGCCGCGATGTACGGCGCGGTAATGCGTCAGGGCGGCGATCCACCCGGTTCTGGCACTTGGGTGCTGGGAAGTGGCGAAAGGGCGCATCTCATGCGTTATCATAGTGGGCGCCGCCGTCTTGCTGAGAATGATCTCGTCACGCACGAGTTCGGCGCCGCCTATCGACGCTATCACGCTTGCCTCATGCATTGCGTGGTGATTGGCGAAGTTGATCCCCGTCACCAGGCAATGTTTGAGGCATGTCGAGACGCGCTGGAGGCCTGTGAAGAGGTGACGCAGCCGGGGGGCGTACGCTTGGAGACATATTCGACGCTAAGGCCAGCACGATGACCGCGGCCGGGTTCGGCGGAAAGTTTCTTAATGTCTGCGGTTATAGCCTTGGCGCTACTTATCCGCCGTCTTGGGCCGAAGAGCCTTTCATGTACACGGGGAACCCGCTTACCATTGAACCCGGTATGGTGCTGTTTATGCACATGATCATGTACGATCAAAGCGCCGGTCTCACGATGTCACTCGGAGAAACCGTTCTCGTGAGAGAGGGCGCATGCGAGCGCCTTACTCACGCGCCGCGACAGCTGATAACGCATTGAGCCCAAGAAAGAGATCGATAGGGAAAGAATACGTGATGCCAGGAGTCTGGCGTCATTGCGATCGAGACGATGAAGCCGACGGCCCGCAAGTCGAAACTGCTTTTGCAGTGCCCTCGGGATCTGATTAAGCGAGGTGATAACCGCGCGGAGATGATGTGGGCGTGGCGTTTGGCTGAAGTGATCGGGGCCGCGCGCCAAAGATATCGCCTCTGGATCCCGGGGGCTGAAGAGGCCTTGTCCTGTGATACCGCCGATAACCGCGTCACGTGAGTGCGAACGGCGAAGTGAAGCTGTTTGTCGTTGACTGAATGGTCAATCAGGCCTCTAACCAGGGACATAGTATGTTGCTCGAAGTAGATAGGCAGTTAGCGAAAGTCGATCACGCCGCTCACACAGAAGATTTGTCTCATCTTGAGCATGTGCGTCGGAGGCACATAGGACGCTATATCGGCGCTGCCGCGATTCTGGCGATAGCTTTGTGGATCATTCTGGCGTTCGCTCATGGGCAGGTCGAGTGGTCTGTTACAGGGCGATACCTCACGGCGCGCGCCATCCTAATCGGAGTCGGCAACACGGTCTTGCTGGCAGTGTTGGCAATGTTGTTCGGCATTGCGATAGGCGTCACCGTTGCGATCATGCGGTTTTCGGCCAATCCGATAATCAAATGGGCGGCGCTTGCTTATGTGGGCCTCTTTCGCGGCATCCCTTCATTGCTGCAGCTGCTCCTGTGGTACAATCTTGCGCTGGTGTTTCCAACGATTGGCATCCCAGGATTGTTCGAATGGCGCACCGTGGACGTGATGACGCCGTTTGTCGCGGCATTGCTGGGGTTGGGGATCAACCAGGGTGCCTATACGTCGGAAGTGATACGGGCTGGGCTGATATCCGTCGATGATGGGCAATATGAAGCCGCCAGCGCGATCGGGATGCACCGTCTCCAAGGGTTGCGCCGAATAATCTTGCCTCAAGCTATGCGTGTGATCCTGCCACCGATCGGCAACGAATTTATTGGCATGGTCAAGTGGACGTCGCTGGCCAGCGTAATCCAATTTTCCGAGGTTATGCATGCGTCAGAGACCATTTACTACGCAAACAGCAGGGTCATCGAACTGCTCTTTGTCGCGGCCTTTTGGTACCTAGCTGTTATCACGGTGCTCTCTCTTTTGCAGAGTCGAGTGGAGCGGTATTTCGCCCGTGGGGCAGGTCGTGCTGCGCAGTCGCGCTAACGGAGGCAAAGATATGAATCCCATCCTGAAAGCCATCGACGTGCGCAAGTCATATGGAACGTTCGAGGCACTTAAGGGCATCGATCTGGAGATTAACCGCAGCGAGGTTCTGTGCCTGATAGGGCCGTCCGGATCGGGGAAGAGCACGTTCTTGCGCTGCATCAACCAGCTGGAGATCATCGATGGCGGGGCTTTGTGGATCAACGGGCAGTTGGTCGGCTACCGTCGCGTAGGCCATAAGTTATACGAACTCTCGGAGCGCGAGATAGCACGGCAGCGACTTGCGACGGGCATGGTATTTCAGCGGTTCAATCTGTTTCCGAACAAGACGGCCCTGCAAAACGTTATCGAGGGTCCAACCCAGGTACTCAAACTTGGACGTAGGCAAGCCGAGGCAACAGGTCGTGAACTGCTCGACCGTGTCGGCCTCGCGCACAAATGCAACGCATACCCGATCGAGCTATCTGGCGGGCAACAACAGCGTGTAGCGATCGCTCGCGCGCTCGCGATGAACCCGACTCTCATGCTCTTTGATGAGCCCACATCTGCACTTGACCCCGAATTGGTTGGCGAGGTGCTCGCCGTGATGCGCGATCTCGCTCGCTCGGGAATGACAATGGTCGTCGTCACACACGAACTTGGCTTCGCGCGTGAAGTTGCAAGCCGAGTGTTGTTTATGGACCATGGGCTTATAGTCGAAGGTGGATCTCCAGAGCAGATTCTCAATAGCCCGACCCACGCTCGCACTCGAGAGTTCATCTCAGCAGTGCTGAGTTGAATGAGCGTTTAGTATATTATTCAAATAACAGAAAGGGGACTAACATGTTGTCGAAAATCTCAATTCGTATCGTGATGAGTGGACTTGCACTCGCAGCAATCCTGATCACCGGCACCGCGTACGCGCAGGATGAAAAGAAAACTATTAATGCAGGCACTGTTACTTATTATCCGCCGTTCGAATTCAAGGATCCAAATACTGGCGAGCTGATGGGTTTCGACAACGACCTATTCAAAGCTATGGCCAAAAAAGTGGGGGCGGAGGCCAACTTTATTGAATTCAGCTGGGCGGACCTAGCTAGCTTTGCTCCGCTTAAGACCGGACGCGTGGACTTCTACGGGGCGGGGGTGGTGGGGGACATACCGGAAAGGCGCGCAAACGGTGTAAGCTTCATCGACTATGTTTATGACCCTTACTTCTTTTTCACGCTCAGCCCGAACGCGGATCAATTCAAGAAACCGGACGCTTTGTGCGGAAAACGGGTCGCTAATTCTCGTAGTAGCACACTTATGATCACAGCGGTTAACAAATGGAGCGAGGAGAATTGTATCAAAGCGGGTAAGCCTGCTGTAGTTCAGGTTGGTACCGACAACTCACCAGAACAACAATTGATGTTGAAACAGGGGCGTGCGGATGCCGGCTTTGAAGGCGGCGGTTCACTGTCATACTCGAACAAGGCCGAGGGAAACGTATACACAACTATCGGAAAGCCCGTGACCAAGGTCATGCTTGGAATGGCTTTCCTGAACGAAAATAAGGTCCTCGGAGAAGCGCTTAAAAAGGCGCTAGACGAGCTGATAGCCGATGGCACCTATGTCCAGCTGCTGAAGAAGTGGGGGTTTCCGGATGAAAGCTCGATTGGACAGACATCGTCTATTAATGCGGGCCCGGGCGAAGTGCAGTAGGCTCAAGTTAAAGGTCTTGAGTGCTGCGACGTCAACCACCGCCTCTGCTTGGCACGAATGCGGTGGTCCCGTTCGCCTGAGTCTCGGATAGCCGCCCATCAGAGGTATGGGCTACTGTGAGGTGATTACACATGATCAATACTCCTCTTGCCCAAGGTAAACGCTGGCCCGGCTGGGTGAAGCAACGATTGGCGGTCCACGGTGCACCCGTTGGTATCTTGATGCTTGATCGCATGCCTGGACCCGGCATCCGCCCTTACATCCCCGGGGACACCGGTAATGCCACCACGTGGAGCGTCCCAGTGCGCTACAAAACGGTGTCCACCCTGAACGTCACCCGGATTTTTGGACCCGATGGCGAGGCACTGACATCGGCTGTGGTTCAGGCAGCGGCCGAGCTCGTAAGCGAGGGTGCCCAACTGATCACCAGTGGCTGCGGGTACTTGATCCGATACCAGGAAGCGGTTCGCGACGCGGTAGACGTACCCGTGTTCCTATCGAGCCTTCTCCTCGCTCCTTTCCTCGAGATGATGCTTCCCCGAGACAAGGCGCTTGGTATCATTGTCGCAAGCAAGACTGTAATGACTCAGCAGGGCCTATTGAAAGCGACCGGGCTGGGAGCCAACATCGGGCGTAGGGTGGTCGTCGCCGGACTTGAGGACACTCCCGTGTTCGCGGCCACTTTTCTCAGCGGCAAGGGTGACCTAGACGTTAGCGCCTGCGAGAAAGACTTAGTTGATACCGCCATGGCTCTACTCAACGACCGGCCGGACATCGGGATGCTGCTGCTTGAGTGCGGCAACTTGCCGCCTTACGCCGCGGCGGTCCAGCAGGCAACCGGCGGCATTCCAGTCTTCGACTTTACCTCGCTTATCGAGTTCTTCATCGGTGGGTTAATTCGTAGACCGTTCACGGGGCTCATTTAGGGTTTGGTATTCCGGCCCATTCTGGAAGGCGGCGCCGTAAACCTTCGAAATCACCTCCGGGACAGCCGCGTGATCGCCGAAGGCGCGGCGCAGGTTGTCGGAGATCTCCCCCACTGGGCGCGAGCGCGCACCGCCTCGACGGCTGCTTGGAGTATATTGCCCTTGCCGCTGGCCGCAGTCTCACCAAGCACGGCAAGGGCTGCGTCGACGCGCTTGTCTGCTGCGCTTTAGCAGGCAGCGCAGAGGCGATTTCGAGGGTGAACGGGCATGCCCAAAAGTAACGACTCAGCGATGAGTACCTCAGGCTCGAGCGCGCTTGTAGGGCAAAGATTCGCCGGTGAGCACGCCCGGCTCACCATTCGTCAGAGCGACCATCACGGCGATCAGGACCGCTTTGACGTCGTTGGCCTTGGCTCCCGATCTGCCTTCCTGGTTGGCTTGCCGAGGACCATCATCCCTGGACTGGAGTGCGCTGCTGAAGCAGCTGAACCGATTTGATTGATTCTGACGATGACTGTGGGCGCGTCAACACCACGCCATCGCGGATTTTAACTCTTCGCACCTGCACAAAAATGTGCCAAACGCGACACCCATGGTTGGTAACGTTAGGGAAGGAGCCCTCGTTGAGTGCGGTTGCCAACACCAAGGCGATCACACCGCCGGATATTCGTTCCCGGAAGGGTGGAACGCCGCTCGTCTGCCTGACGGGCTATACCACGCCGATCGCAAAGCTCGTTGATCGGCATTGTGACATTGTTCTCGTCGGCGACAGCGTCGGCATGGTGCTCCACGGCTTGCCGTCGACGCTGGGCGTGACGCTTGAGATGATGGTCATGCACGGTCAGGCCGTGCGCCGTGGCCTGGAGCTGGCGCTGATGGTCGTCGACATGCCGTTCGGCTCCTACGAAGAAGGCCCTGAGCAGGCCTTCCGCAATGCGGCTCGCGTCATGGCGGAAACCGGTTGCTCGGCGGTCAAGCTCGAAGGTGGCGAATCAATGGCGGAGACGATCCGCTTCCTGGCCGCACGCGGCGTGCCGGTCATGGGCCATGTCGGCTTGACGCCGCAGGCGGTCAATACCTTCGGCGGTTATCGCGTGCAGGGCAGAGGCGGTGATGCGGAGCGCGTAGGGGCCGACGCGCTTGCGGTGAGCGAAGCGGGGGCCTTCGCGGTGGTGCTGGAGAAGGTCCCCGAGGCGCTCGCCCGCCGGATCACAGCAGAGGTAGCGATCCCGACCATCGGTATCGGTGCCACGGCGGCCTGTGACGGGCAGATTCTCGTCGTCGACGACATGTTGGGCATCTTCGGCGATTTCCGGCCCAAATTCGTCCAGCGATATGCCGAACTCGGTGAGATCGCCGAAGCGGCAATCGCTGCCTATGCGCAGGAAGTGCGCGACCGCCGCTTTCCAGCGGCCGAGCATCTATTCGGCGATGCGCCAAGGACGGTCAATCGTGGAGAAGGAGCATGAGCATTCCGATCGCTCGAACCGTCGCCGAGTTGCGAACGGCGGTCGCCGCTTGGCGGCAGAATGGCCTGAAGGTCGCTGTCGTGCCGACTATGGGTGCGTCGCATGAAGACCATCTGAGCTTGGTGCGTGCCGCGCTCGCCAAGGCCGACAGGGTTATCGTGACGCTCTTCGTCAACCCGAAACAGTTCAACAGCGCGGCCGATCTCGCGGCCTACCCGCGCACTGAGCATGATGATGCCGCCTACGCACCAAATGCGGCGGACATGTATCCGGAAGGTTTCGCCACCACGGTGTCGGTGAGTGGGGTGAGCGATGGCCTGTGCGGCGCGTTCCGTCCCGACCGGCCATTTCGACGGCGTGGCAACCGTCGTCGCCAAGCTTTTTCTCCAGACGCGTGCTGATCTCGCCTTCTTCGGCGAGAAGGATTTCCAGCAACTGCGTCGTTCGCCGGCTCGTCCGCGATCTCGACATTCCGATCGAGATTGTAGCATGTCCAACGATACGTGAAGCCGACGGCCTAGCGATGTCGTCGCGCAATGTCAGGCTCTCGGCCGAACAGCGCTTGGCAGCGCCAAAGCTCCCCGAAGTCCTCTCCACCGCGGCCGAGCGGCTCTCGGCGGGAGTGCCGGCAGAGCTTGTGCTTGCCGAGGCCAGGCAAGCGATCCTCGCTGCCGGTTACGACGAAGTAGAGTATCTTGAGCTACGAGCAGACCATGACCTGTCGCCGCTTTCCGCCGCAGACCGACCTGCACGCCTGATCGCCGCAGCCTGGCTCGGCGGGACGCGGCTTATCGATAACGTCGGAGTTCTGCCCAAGCAGAGCAAAGGCGAACTGCTCGCGGCAGCCAATGCCGCATGATTGAACATGCCGCAAGGCTTGTACAAAGGTGCGTCGTCAAAATGATCCAGACAAATAGCCGTAGCAGTGGATATGGTCTTTCGATTGAAGGAGCGCCTCGGCAGGAAGTTCGAAGAAGAAGTGCAATTCTTCAAGGGCTGGCAGAAGGACAGGAAACTAGTGGGCGCGCTCATGCCAACGTCCGTTCATGCCGCGCGTCGTATGGCAAGCGTCATTAATCCGGCATCCGGGCTGCCGGTTCTTGAACTTGGCGCAGGAACTGGCGTCATCACCAAGGCTATCCGGGAAAAAGGCATCAAGCCGCATCAGTTGATTTCGGTCGAATATTCCAAGGATTTCTATCATCGCCTGACGCGAGTCTTTCCGGGCGTGGATTTTCGATTGGGCGATGCGTTCGCGCTGGGGAAAGTGCTTGCCGAGCGGAGCGGGGAGCAATTCGGCTGTGTGATAAGTGCGGTGCCGCTGTTGAGCTTTCCAATGGAACAGCGTGTTGGCCTGCTTGAGGATTTGCTTGCCCGTATTCCTCCCGGGAGACCTGTGATTCAGATCACCTACGGACCCTTGTCGCCGGTGATCAAAATGCCCGACCGCTATGTCGTGTCTCACTATGATTTCGTCGTCCGCAATATCCCGCCCGCACAGCTCTGGACTTACCGACGAGCAGTCCGAGGCGCGGGACACGCGGAAGACAGCGGACAGTTCGCAAAATCGTGCTGAAGGACAGGACGGTGGTCGTCACGAAATTCGCTTCGATTGCGCTTTTCTAGCCGCCACCGCTTTGCGGAGGCGGCTATGCCTTTTTAGCACGGGCAGGTGCTCACTCATCTGCTACGCACTTCGCCCTGCAGACAACAGACACCGAAGCCACCACGGCCGCGAAAATCTCGCGACGGCGTCTCCATACCAGGACCGGCCTGCCATTTTTGAGAGGTGATCCGTGCAGGTGCCTGACGCAAACCATGCCATCCCGTCCCTGACCAAATCATAGCCATCGCCCTCTTTCAGCTGCCCGGGCCTCCCGACAGCCGGATCAATGATGACGATCCCCCTGGAGAATATTCTTCTTTGAAGAGCGTGACGGTCTGCGCCGTCTTGTGGTGCCTCAGCTTGTACGATGGCCTCCTGGCCTTCCGTGCCACGCAAGCGATGAGGTTCGGTCACTCTACCGTGCAATGGCGTTCGGAAATACGACAGGCGAACCAGAATAGTCATGCTTAGGCTGAAGACTTTTCAGCGGATCGCGAAAAAAGAAAACGGCAGCCCTTCCAGTTCTTGCAAAGCGCTTGAACTCGCTTTCGTTGGAGAAGCGTCGTCGGTAGTTCAGCTCTTCCTTCAGGAGCTTCTCGAACACAAACAGCTTGCCTTTGCGCACGCTGTTTTCAAGTGATCTTCCTTTCGCCAAATGCGCCGCAGTCGCGCTGGCCAGCATGCATCCCGTCCCGCGCATCGACGTAGCCAGACGCGGTGTGTCGAAGCGGACTGGTTCGAATCGGGGTCCCGATGCATGGCCGCCCTTGACCAGCAGGGCCTGCGCTCCGGCGCTCAGCAATTCCTGGCCTTGCAACAGTGCGCCGTTCTCGTCCGTTGCCGGCTCTGAGCCAACAAGGAGCGCCAGCTCGATGAGATTGGGTGTGACGAGACGGCAAAGGGGCATCAGATCACGTTTCATGGCGGCGATGGCGCCTGCTTCCAGCAGCGGCCGGCCTGAGGTCGAGGCCAGCACCGGGTCGAGTAGTGCCGGCATCTGCGGATTTTCGCGCAGGACGCCGGCAACGGCAACGACGATGTCAGCCGTTGCCAGCATGCCGATCTTGATGGCCGCCACCTTGTTGGCATGCAGCGCAGCGCGCATCTGATCGGCCACTAGATCGGGCTGCGAAGGATGGATTTCCATGACGGCCTCGTGCGTCTGCACCGTTAGCGCGGTGACAGCCAGGCAGGTACGTATGCCGATGGAAGAGATCGTCTCGATTCCGGCGCCGCCGCTGGAATCCGATCCGCCAATGACAAGCACATGCGGTTCTCGCCTCAGCGCCATCGGTCTGTCTTTTCGATCCATTCTCGCGTGAGTGCTTCGGGGTCGTCGTTCAGCGTGATGTCGGTGACCACTGCCGCGCAGTCCGCGCCAGCCGCAAAGACACCGTCGAGCCGGTCGGGGTTGAGGCCACCAATGGCGACCAATGGAACGGGTGCGAGCCGACGCTTCCACTCGCTGATCCGCTCCAGCCCTTGCGGCGCCCATTTCATCTTTTTCAGGATGGTGGGGTAGATGGGGCCGAGCGCGATGTAGTCGGGCGCGGCAGCCATCGCCGTTTCCAGCTCGATATCATCATGTGTGCTCAGTCCGAGCCTCACGCCGGCTACCCGAATCCGCGAACGGTCGGCGGTCTGCAAATCCTCCTGGCCAAGGTGGACGAAGTCACAGCCTTCCTCGATTGCCAGGCGCCAATGGTCGTTGACGATGAGCTGGCAGTGGTGCTGGGCGCACAAGGCCTTTGCCTTGCGGATCTCCGCGCGCAACCCGGCCTCATCCATGGTCTTTATGCGAAGCTGAACCAGCTTGACGCCAAGCGGCACCAACCGTTCGATCCAGGCAGCGCTGTCGACGATCAGGTAGAAGGCATCGAGCTTCATGAAAAAACTGCCCTGCCAATTGTCGGCGTCGATGGCACGGCGATGTCGCGCGGTTCGAGCATTCCCGAGCTGTAAGCTTCACGACCGGCCTCGACAGCCTTGCCGAACGCACGCGCCATGCCGCACGCCGGCATGGATGGTGAAATAGTCGACGCCCTGTTCGGCCTGTTCGATCAGCGTGTCGCGGTAGACCTCCCAGGTCAGGTCCTCGGCGATGCCGCCGACCTTCTCGAGCGCCTGGTAAAGCGGCACCGTGCCGATCGGCACTGGCGCATTGCGCACGATCCATTCGCGGATGTTGTGGATGTTGCGTCCGGTCGACAGATCCATCACCGTGTCGGCGCCCCAGCGGATCGCCCACACCATCTTTTCCACTTCCTCGGCCATCGAAGAGGTGACTGCCGAATTGCCGATATTGGCGTTGATCTTCACCAGGAAATTGCGGCCGATGATCATCGGCTCGCTCTCGGGATGATTGATGTTGGCCGGAATTATGGCCCGTCCACGCGCCACCTCTTCGCGCACGAATTCGGGTGTGATGAAATCGGGCAGCGTCGCGCCGAAAGGCTCGCCATCGCGCTCAAGTTTGCCACGCAGAATCGCCCGTCCAAGGTTCTCGCGGATGGCGACGAACTCCATTTCGGGCGTGATGATGCCGGCGCGCGCATAGGCAAACTGGGTCACCGCCTTGCCGGCCTTGGCTCTGAGCGGGCGGTTGCGAACGGGGAATTCCGGCGTTAGGCGCTCGCCAGTCGCAAATCCGTTGTCCTCCGGCCGTACGTGACGGCCATCATGGGCCTCGACATCGCCGCGCGCCATGATCCATTCGTGGCGACGCCGGGCAAGGCCCTTATCGATGCTGGTTTCGACAGTCGGGTCGGTATAGGGCCCCGACGGATCGTAGACGGTGACGGGCGATTCGCCAGCCGTCGGATGGACGGCGATTTCGCGCATTGGCACCTTGATGTGCGGGTGGAGGACGCCGGACTTGTGGATTTTCCGAGAGGCGGGCAGCGGTCCCGTCGAGACGGCGGGGGTGAGGGCATTCATCTTGAGGCTCCTTTGCTCATGCATTGGAGACCCAGTTCTGTGCCGGAAGGATGAAAAGACGCTTTGGTCACCCTGCCGAAACAGGACCTCGGGCGTAAACTCCCGCAAAGCACTTGCACCGTCCCCTACGCCAGTATGAACTGGATCAGGTTCAACGGGTCACTGCGCCGCGAAAGCCAGCAGTATCTCAGCCCCTTGCCGGGACTCCCCTGGTGAATGCCCTAGACTAGGTTGAACGGGCCTGCGCTATCTTGTCAAGCGGGTTCGGCCCGCGGCGGTGATCGGCGACCAATCAAACCCAGCGGAAGCGCGCGCACGTATCGAGAGCAAGTCACGCCCAGAGGAGCGGCGAAGCGCCCACGATAGGCGAGCCATCATGCGGATTCGAAACCCTTTCCAGCACGGCATTTCGGGCTTGCCGAACCGACATAGCTACCGCCCAACTGGGTGAGAATGCTTTAGATGTCTGTCTTGCTCGTCATCGGCAATCCTTTCGCGTAGGCTAGACGCCACGTTTGTTCCCCCAGAGCAGAACATGAAGCTGCGGCAGTACACGCGCCTCGAACCACCTGTCACGAGTCACCTTTTCGACCAGCCATCCATGCGTTTCATCACACCGGCCATGTCGATGAATGCGTCTTTGTTACCGGGACGCGGCGGCGTGTGATTGCCGGGCTGCAGATAGACGGGTAATTGCGGGTAGCGCGCTGCGGCGTCTTTGGCATAGGCATAGTCATCATCGTCGAAGACGACGAGTTTGAGCACCATCTGCGGCTTATCCTGTGCCGCCTCGACGCAGGCGTCGAACGCGGCCCAATCTGTCGTCATTTCGCTTGAGGGCGGCTTGGGGCTGAGCATCAGCACGTCGAGATCCGCGAACCATTGCCTAGGCACCGAGCCTTGGGTTTCCAATGCAAAGCGGTAGCCCTCACCATGCCCGCGGTCGATCAGCGGTCCAAGGGGCTGGATGGCCGGATTGCCGCCCGACAGCGACACCATCACGGGCTGACCGCCGGAAAGCGCAATGACCTTTTGCCAGACCGCGTCGGGAGACATCATCTCCCAATCATGGCGGAAGCGACTGTCCACCGCATGCAGGCTGTCGCACCAGGAACAGCGATAATCGCACCCGCCCGTTCTTACGAACACCGTCGGCAAGCCGATCAGCATGCCTTCGCCCTGAATGGTCGGCCCAAAAATCTCGCTGACGCGGATTCCGGGATGCAAACGCGCACGTCATGGCCGGTATTCAGCCCAGGTTTTCGGCGTCTCGCTCACCCGCACGGCGGAGGTTTGTGGTAGCCGCACCTTGCACCAGTCGTAGAAGTGCCTGGCCAGACATTCCGCTGTGACACGGTCATGCCCCAGGACGTCGTTAAGATGCCGATGGTCGAACGTCCCATCGATGTAGTGCTTGAGCGAAGCTAGGTCTTTGTAGTCGCGCACAAAGCCATGATCGTCCAATTCGCCACCTGAAAGCTCCACTACGACGACGTAGTTGTGGCCGTGTAGACGCGCGCACTGATGATCGGCTGGCAAGGAAGTGAGCTGATGCGAGGCCGAGAAGTGGAACTCTTTGGTAATGCGGAACATCACGCGCTCCTTGTCTGGATAGCGTGGAGCCAGAAGTCTGCGTCCTCATAATCTGTCGGGTCTGCAATGCCGGCCAGATCGAATGCTTCGCGCCGTTCGACGCATGTCCCGCAGCGACCGCAATGACGTGCGCCGCCCTTGTAGCATAGTCGCCTCGAACGGCGTTCGCCCCGACGAGCTGCCCGCGACATTGACTGAAAGGGCGGGGAAGATGCCTCTGGCCAATCTTCGGGAAGAAAAAGCCCGCCGGAACGAACCGGCGGGCGAGACGGGAGGAAACGTTTTTCGCGGGCGAGTCAGGCGGCCAGGACCGCCTTGGGCTCGACCAGCTCGTAGCCGAGTGCTTCGGCGATCGCGCGATTGGTGATCTTGCCCCTGTGGACGTTGAGACCGTTGCGCAGATGGTGATCGTCAACCAGCGCCTTCAGACCGTTGTCGGCGAGCTGCAGGCCGTAATGCAACGTCGCGTTGTTGAGCGCATGCGCCGAGGTGACCGGCACTGCGCCCGGCATGTTGGCGACACAGTAGTGAATGACACCGTCGACTTCGTAGGTCGGATCGGCATGGGTGGTGGCATGCGAGGTTTCGAAGCAGCCACCCTGGTCGATGGCGACGTCGACAAGCACCGCACCCTTCTTTCATGCCTGACAGCATTTCGCGCGAAACCAGCTTGGGTGCCGCGGCACCCGGAATCAGCACCGCGCCGACGACGATGTCCGCCGAAAAACACTCTTCCTCCAGCGCCTCGACGGTCGAGTAACGGGTGTGGACGCGGCCGGCAAAGAGGTCATCGAGCTGGCGCAGGCGCGGGATCGAGCGGTCGATGATGGTGACGTCGGCGCCAAGCCCAACCGCCATCCTGGCGGCATGCAGGCCGACAACGCCGCCACCGAGCACGGTGACCTTGCCTGGCAGCACGCCAGGCACGCCGCCGAGCAGCACGCCGCGACCGCCATTGGCCTTCTGCAGCGCCGTGGCGCCGGCCTGGATCGACAGCCGTCCGGCGACTTCCGACATCGGCGCCAGCAGCGGCAGGCCGCCACGATCGTCGGTCACGGTCTCGTAGGCGATCGCCGTCACACCGGAGGCGAGCAGGCCCTTGGTCTGCTCCGGATCTGGAGCCAGGTGGAGATAGGTATAGAGAATCTGGCCGTCGCGAAGCTGCGCCCATTCGTTGGGCTGCGGCTCCTTGACCTTGACGATCATGTCCGACTTGGCGAACACGTCGGCAGCCGTCTTGGCGATCGTGGCGCCGGCGGCGCGGTAGGCATTGTCATCGGCGCCGATGCCGGCCCCGGCGCCAGTCTCGACCGGCACTTCATGGCCATGGGCGACATATTCGCGGACCGAGCCGGGTGTGAGGCCGACGCGATATTCGTGGTTCTTGATTTCCTTGGGGCAGCCGACGCGCATTGTCTTCTCCTGATCCGGCCCTTTTGGGCTCGTTCCCTGTATTGGTGGAGTGAACCACGAATCATTGCGCAAGTGTTTGCGTGGGCCTGCGCGAACAGCTCAGTTTCGATAATCGTTGCGCGAAATAGTGTGATATTCGCAGGATTCACGAAAAATGCCGCTCGACAGGATTGATATCGCCATTCTCGAGACATTGCAGAAGGATGGCTGGACATCGAACGATGCTCGCCGGATTCAGTCCGGCTTGAACCATTGCTCTGTATGACGGCTTGACAAAACGAGTGGGGCGATCGTGACGCGCTGCTGCAAGAACCACGGCTTGCTGACGATGTCGTGCTGCCCACCGGTCGCGACCTGTTTGCGGCGCAGCGATTAGATTGACTGAAGCACCGCCACTGTCGTCCAGCTGCATTTCTGCAGCTTCTCCGCGCCAGCGGTTCACAGCCGAAAAACCCGCCACGCTTGAGGGCAAGAGCGGCGGGCTTTTTGCAGAGCTACTCGAACTGAATACGCGTTCCCACTCACATTAGCTGCGGATAATTAAGGCCGCATTAACATGCGAAATTTGGGGCATCTAAATCGATCCGAATGCAAGATGCGGCGGGCTCGGAGGTTCCGGGCCGAAATCGCTGTCCCCGTCCAATCCATAAAGCGTCAGCTATCAGAAAATCTGTGCTTGACGTTACGTAAGGTCCTGTGTTTTTCGCTGTGCGGGGAACGACTTCCAGTCTCGGTCCAGGGCGACGAAAATGAGGGGCAGCAATGGTGGCTGGCGAACCAAACGACGTGCGCGTCAAACGCGCCGGTGGGGGATGGGTCGTTCATATTGTCGAGGACGGCAAACTGACAGTTCATCGGTTCAAGACACAATCTCCCGCCGAGAATTTCGCCGATGGCCAACGAGCCCGGCTCGGCCTTGCCAGCAAGCCACCGATTGACGAGCGCTAATATCTACACCGGATTTAGCGAATCCTTGGACTGCTGGTGCCTTGCCCCTTTCTCGCCGGCGCGAGAAACACATCTTCGAAGGGCCATTTCAACGCCATTTGCGGCCGTTCGGCATGTCATATTTGCGGTCATGGTTGGCACCGCTGCTGCTGCGGAAGACGACTATGTGGCCCGCTCGACACGGCCGCAAAGGTCATAAAAGCGGGGTCGTCAAGGACCCGGCCCGCGGCGCTCGAAACGCAGCATGAATTTGCAAGCCGCCACCGCAACTGACTTCCGACAGGAGTCAAACACGCAAAATTATATTGGAGCCGCGTGGCAAAGCCCTCTGTTGCGAAAGGCGCGGCGAGCCTCTCCTCAAAGCTGGGGTGACACAGATTCGTGAGGCTTAGGTCCTTTCTTCAGCGCTGGGTGAGTTGCAACGGGGAGGAGAGACTCTCTCAGATGTGCGGCGGGGTCACGCCCCGGAGACCAGGGCAGGAATGGCCAACGCCTCATTCGCCTCGTCAAGGATGGAGAAACTGTAGCGCCCGTGCGCGTCAAGTCCAACCGAGTAGCTCAGGCGGTCGAGTATGTGGTTATCCTGGTCGAACGTGACGATCCGCGGCTTCAGAGAGGTAATATGCGCTTCGTCCAGGTAGATGGAGCTGCAGACAATGATCTGGTCGTCGGGCTGGCAAGTGCGGGCAGCCGCTCCGTTTAGAATACAGCATCGTGAGCCGCGCTCGCCCAGAATGACATAGGTCGAAATCCGCGCACCGGAATTCTTGTTCCATATCTCCACGAATTCCATGGGGAGGATCCCTGCTTCTTCGCAGTGGTCAGGGTCGAGCGTTATCGAACCGTGGTAGTTGAGGTTCGCTTCGGTGACGTAGATGCCGTGCAGCTTGCCGGCGACTATTTTTCGCATTGGTCTGTTGTCCTATTCATCATGAATGACTGGTCCTGCCGCCCTCGGAGCAGCCAGTTATTCGGCTAAATTCCGACGACGAGTGCACCGCCGCTGAGACCCGCCCCTGCGGCTGCCAGGAGGATTTTCTCGCCCGGCCGAAACGGCTCCGTCTGATGGGTCAGCGACAGCGAGAGTGGGGTCGTCGCGGCGGAAGAGTTGCCATAGTCGGCAATCGTCTTGACGATTGCGCGATCGGCAATGCCGAGGCTTCGCCCGACCGCGTCGAAAATGCGCGCATTGGCCTGATGCGGCACGAACCGATCGATATCCTGCGGCTGCATTCGGGCTGCGGCTAGTGCTTCCTGCGAGCAGACAGTCATCATCTCCACGGCCTTGCTGAATACTTCGCGGCCATCTGTCATCGTCATGCGGGTTTGCCCGAGATCCAGGCCACTTTGGAACGGTACGTTGCTTCCGCCGGCGGGAATCTGGATCAGTCCGTAGCGTGAGCCGTCGGAATCCACCGAAGCGCCGAGAATGCCCTGATAGGGATCCTCGCACGGACCGATCACCAGGGCGCCGGCGGCATCGGCAAACAGCACGGCACTGGCACGCTCGGCCGGATTGATGCGACGGCTGAGGATATTGGCGGCAATGACAACGGTCGATTTGCCATGCAGGCGGGTGAATCCGTCCGCGAATATCAGCGCATAGATGAAGCCGGCACAGGCGCCGGTCAGATCGACGGCGCCGGCCCGACCGAGCCCGAGCCGATGTGCGACCAGCGGTGCGCTTGGCGGCAGAAGATGGTCGGGCGTCGAGGTGGCAAGCAACAAAAGACCGATGTCGCTTCGGTCGATGCAGGCGCCCGTCAACGCCATGTCGCCGGCTTGCGTGGCGAGGCCCGACAGCGTGTCTTCGTCCGTTGCCCAGAAGCGCGAACGAATTCCGGTACGCCGTTCGATCCAACCAGGTTCGAGCCCAAGATTGTTCTCGATCTCGGCATTCGCCACTTTGCGACCAGGCGCATGATGACCAAACCCGAGAATGCGCGACGACCTGCTCATGGTCTTGAACCGAAGCGTTCGCC
>NZ_JHQS01000014.1 GCF_014843845.1 Mesorhizobium amorphae
CGACCATGGCCAGGGCGATGCCGAACAGAACCGAGAAGAACAGGACCTGCAGGATGTCGCCTTGCGCAAAGGCACCGACGATCGTTGATGGGATGATGTTCATCAGGAAGCCGGTAAGGGACTGCTCGTGGGCCTTTGCGGCATAGCTATTCACGGCCTGGACATCGAGCGAGGCCGGATCGATGTCGAGGCCCGCGCCCGGCTGAACGACATTGGCGACGACAAGGCCCACGATCAGTGCCAGCGTCGAGAAGGTGAGGAAATAGACCATCGCCTTGCCGGCAACTCGGCCAACCTTCTGGAGATCGTTCATGCCGGCGATGCCGGTCGCAATTGTCAGGAAGATGACAGGCGCGATGATCATCTTGACAAGCTTGATGAAGGCATCACCCAGCGGCTTCACGCTTTCGCCGATCCCCGGATAGAAATGGCCGAGGGCGACGCCAAGGGCGATGGCGGCAAGCACCTGCACGTAGGGCTTGGCGTAGAAGGCCTTGCGAGGCGCGGCGCCCGCGCTGCGGACATGTGGAGCTAACACCATTTCTCTCCCCAACCGGATAGGGGCCGGGCTCTTCTTCCCATCCCAGGCTTCTCCCATCGCGGCGCTCCGGTCGAACGCTGCTTGCCATGCCGGCCGCAAGTGCCGTGCCAAAATGAGGACCTGCGCCAGTCACGCCCTTTCCCGGTTTCGGTCATCTCGCGCCAGTGGCCATGTGCGGATTTCCGCACCGGCTGCCTTCACTCGGGGCGGAATTCCACACTAAGGTTCGCCATAGCGGTCGGGTCTGAAGAATGCGGTGGCACATGACGGGAGTGACAACGGCGCCTTACAGCAGCTCGCCTTTTGATGTTCCCTGGCAGATCGGCCGCCGGTCGACCTCTCTGGCGTGCGGTTTTGCTCACACTTCTTGGTGGCCCCCTCGGTTTTGTCGTCTTTGCGACGGGCCGCATTGCCGGCACCAGAGCGCAGTATTCTCTACGCGAGCGTGCTCTTGCCATCCCCGCAACCGACAGTTTGAAAGGAGACGTCGAAAGGCAGATGGTTTCCGGGTGGGCGCGCGACGGTGCGGTTCAAGAGATGCTTATAGTCCGAAGCACTGCCAAGGAAGCCGCGCTTACGACGAGCTTCGCGCCATCGCCTCTTCCACATCATCACATTGACGCAAATGACGGTTGCCGCGAGCGGCGAGCCGACCGGTGTCGTCGGCTCCGGATGCCGCTTCCGATCACTTCATGGTGATGGCGAACGGCACAGCCACGCAACACCTCTGCACGGTCATTGCACCAAACACCGCGGAGACGCTGGGGCGACATGGGTGTTGTTCGACTTCTATCTGCTCGACGACTGATAGCACTGAGGGAATTCTATCATAGGCGTTGAGTTTCCTATCACAAATGAAAGAAAGCTCGATTGACTGGCAACCCTCATTCCGGTCTGCTGAATCAACGTGCGGTTGCGCCCGGCAGAAGCCTAGAACGGGGCCACACTTCAACGAAGGAGAGCCAAGCCATGCGTCAGGTATCGCCTCGCTTTGCATTCAACTACATGGCGGCGCCCCGACTTGATGTTCGGGCATTTTTTGCGCTTGCCCGTGACCAAGGCCTGCCCCACACCCAAATCCGCGACCATCTTTTCAGCAATCCTATTGCAGGCGGCATGCCGGCTGCGGAAGTCCGGTCTGCCGCCACCGAGGTCGGCGTCTCGATTATCTCTGTCAACGCCTTGCAGCGCTTCAATGCGTGGCCTCCCGCGCGCAGGCCAGCTCGCCGATTACGCCGCGGCCTGCGGGGAGAAGACGCTGGTCCTGGTCAACGACGGCTCGGGCGACAATGCCATTTGCCGAGAGCGTTTACGCGCCGGACGACGTCGCAGGCGCAAATGCCGCGAGCATTGATTTCGCGGCGCGAGATCGAGGATGACATGCTAGACTCAGACAATACTCGCGAATCCGAACAAAGTGCCGGGGAGACACCGTCATGCTGCACATCGCTTCAGCACGCGAAAAGAGCTAACTCAAAGCCCGAGACGAACAACGCGGTCCCCATTGTGCCGTCGCACGAGAGTGCACTTGCCGGGGTCTTCGAAATATCGAAAGTACTCACCGCCCCCTCCCGGCTCGAAGTCACGCTGGCCAAGGTCGTCGATCTTCTGCGATCGTTTGTGCAGATGCGGTGCGGCATCATCTCTCTCCTCGACGGTGATGGCCAGCTGGACATCACCGTAGGCGCCGGCTGGAGCGAGAGCTGCGATGAGCGCTGCCGGATGTACCTGCCGCGGAAGGCAATCGACCAGATTGTGACGACGGACACGCCCCTCGTCGCCGAGAACATAGCGGTGCATTCGGCCTTCAGTGCCGCCGACACGGACGTGCTCGGGGCCTCCGACGCCATACGAGTGTCGTTCATCGGTGTTCCCATTCGCGTCGATGCGAACGTCGTGGGCACGCTGACCATCGACCGCGTGCTGGACAATGGGTCAAGATCTTGGCTCGATTACAACCTCCGTCTGCTACCCGTGATCGCCAACCTGGTGGGACAGACAGTGAAGTTGCGTCGCTCATTCGCGTGCGACCGCGAGCAACCGATGGCGGAGAAGGAGCGGCTGCAAAAGCAATTCTGCGAGCTCAAGCGTCCTGCGCGGGAGCGTAAGAAGGTTTACGTCAAGGGGATGATTGGCGACAGTCCGGCGCTACGCGGTCTGCTCGAGAAGGTCGCGGTGGTAGCCGAGGCGAAGATTACGGTTCTGTTGCGAGGCGAATCCGGTACCGGGAAGGAACTGATCGCCAAGGCCATTCACGGGTTGTCGCCGCGCGCCAAGCGGCCCTTCATCAAGCTCAATTGCGCGGCGCTGCCTGAGACAGTCCTGGAATCCGAATTGTTCGGTCATGAGAAGGGTGCCTTCACCAGCGCGTTCAATTCGCGCAAGGGGCGCTTTGAGCTTGCCGACAAAGGGACGTTGTTCCTGGACGAGATCGGTGAGATCTCGGCCTCGTTTCAGGCAAAGTTACTGCGCGTGCTGCAAGAGCAGGAGTTCGAGCGCGTCGGCGGCAACCAGACCATTAAGGTCGATGTTCGCGTCATTGCCGCCACGAACAAGAACCTGGAAGAGGCGGTTGCAAGGAACGAGTTCCGAGCCGACCTCTATTACCGCATCAGCGTGGTTCCCTTGCTGGTGCCGGCGTTACGCGAAAGGCGCAGTGATATTCCGCTCCTCGCGGCTGAGTTTCTCAAGAATTTCAACGATGAGAACGGCCGTACGCTGACCTTCGATCCGAGTGCGATTGACGTACTGATGAACTGTGATTTTCCCGGCAACATTCGCGAGCTCGAAAATTGCGTGCACCGCACGGCGATCATGGCGGCGGGACCATCAATCGGGAGAAACGACTTTTCCTGCTCCCAGGGCCAATGCTTTGCCGCGGCGCTGTGGAAGAGCAGATCGGGCGAGAGCGCGCTGCAACCGGGGCCGATCGTGCCGGTGCCAGTGAATCCGGCCGCACCGCCGGCTGCGGCCGCCAGTTCCGCCGCCGCGGCAGTCCCGCCAGCGATCACTGGGCAGCGACCGCTAGCGCCTGCTGGCGCAGCCCACTTAAATAGTTCGAGGATCATCGATCGCGAGGGTGTCATCGCGGCCATGGAAAGATGTGGCTGGGTGCAGGCAAAGGCGGCACGCCTGCTTGGACTGACGCCGCGCCAGATTGGCTATGTGCTGAGGAAATACGGCATCGAGATCAAGCGTCTGTGAAAGGACGACTGAGGCGAATAGCTGGGACAAATCAAGCGTTGGTGGTTTGGCGGGCCTTTGCCCGATGACGAGGGGATGCAGACCCCGCGTTGGCGCCAATTCGACCCGATGGAGGACAGCCCGCCCGACCTCACGGCAGTCGGCGTCCCGACAAAGGTGGCGTGAAGCAGCGCTATGACGCCGGTTTGTCGGCCATCTTGCTCTCGACCATCAGCTGATGCCGGATGCCCTTCGCGACTGAAATGGAGAAAAATATGTCCGATGCAAAACTGCAAAGTGTGCTTTCGTCACTTTCGCAAGTGGCGAGACAGTTAGAGGCTGTGCCATCCGGCCGACCAGCGCCGGATGCAAGTTGCGTCAAGCTAAACACGAATGAGAACCCATTTCCGTTGCCGACAATCATAATGCAAAGTGCGATTGCGGCCCTCGAACGGCAGTATCTATATCCAGAGGACGACAACATCAGCTTGAGGGAAGCAGCCGCCAATGCCTACGGCGTCTCCAACGATCAGGTGATCGCCGGTAACGGATCGTCTGAACTGCTCGGGCTCATTTACAGAGCTTTCCTTGCCCCGGGCGACAGCGTGGCGATGATGTCGCCAGGTTTTTCGTTCAACCGCAAACTTGCCATGTCGCAGGGCGCTCAATTTCTCGAAATCGGATGGGGCGAAGCTCATTCCTTGCCGATAGAGCAATTGCTTTCCGGTCCTGCAAAAGACGCCAAGTTCATTCTGTTGGCCAATCCGAACAATCCGACAGGAACGTTTGTTCCGGTGGCCGATATCGAACGTCTCCTAGCACAATCGGACCGCTTGATCGTCCTGGATGAGGCCTACGTCGACTTTGCACCTGATAATGGTCTGCGCCTCATCGATCACTATTCGAACCTTCTGGTCTTAAGAACATTTTCGAAAAGCTATGCAGCCGCCGGCGTTCGCGTCGGTTTCGGTTTCGGTCACCCCGAAATTATTGGCAGGCTGCGCAACATCCAGAACGTCTTCAACATGAATGTGATCGGGCATGCGGTTGGTATAAGCGTGCTTGCGCATCGCGCCGCCTATGCAGAGAACCACAAACACATCAAGCATGAACGACAGCGAGTGACCTTGGCGCTGTTGCAACTTGGATTTTCCGTAATACCTTCCCATGCGAATTTCTTGCTAGCCCATGTGCCAGCGGAACAGGACGGCTCATGGTGGCAAGCAGCCTTGGAAAGGCAAAAGATACTTGTTGCCTTTTTTCCCGATAAAGGTTTGCAAAATCATATCCGCATCAGCATCGGCACAAAAGAACAGATGGATGCATTTCTTGCAGCCGCGAGAGATATTTCTGGAAGCTTAAAGATGCCAAGCGCCAGACGTTGGGCAGCATCAGGCTCTGCTTCCGCGCTACGCGGGCGATAATCCGAGCAATCACACACCTTCTATATCTTCGAATTGCTTGCTCATCGCAAGCAAGAGAACTTCCTGCGTTAAACTTGGAGAAGTCGAGTGAGAAACGCCCTTCCTTCAACCCTGACCTTCGGCATCTTCGATCACCTGGACGAGGACGGCCGCGATATCGCCCGACAATACGCGGATCGCCTGATGTTGGCGGAGGCGTGCGATCACCTCGGTTTCTATGCATATCATCTGGCAGAGCACCACTGTACCCCGCATGGGAGAGGTCCATCGCCGAATCTGTTCTTATCGAGCGTCGCCCAGCGCACCCAGCGCCTTCGTGTCGGCCCGTTGGTAATGCTACTTGCCCTTTATCATCCGCTGCGAGCGTTCGAAGAGATCTGTATGCTTGACCAATTGAGCGGCGGCAGGCTCGAACTCGGTATAGGACGCGGCTCTTTCCCCACCGAATTGGGTTACTTCGGGATTGGTGCGGACGCGGCGCCAGGCCAGTATGTGGAAGCCAGTGAAATCCTTATTAATGCGATGAAGGGCGGCACATTATCTTATCAAGGGCGCCATTTTGAACTGAATGACGTTCCTTTGACGCTAAGACCTCATCAGCGGCCGCATCCGCCGACCTGGATCGCCACCAATCGACCCGAGCCGGCAAGCTGGGCCGCGGCTAATGGCGCAAATATCGCGTGCGTGGGACCTTCCTCTTCTGTTCGCAGAATTACTGATGCCTTCCGCGCCGGTCCAGCGCACAAAACTGAGGCGGACGATCGAGCACCATTTCTTGGATTGCTCCGAATGGTTGTGATTGGGCGTTCTGAAGCAGATGCGTATTCGCTCGCGGCACCTGCTTACGAACGATGGCTTAAGAGCTTCAAATTCCTTTACGACCTCAATGCCATCCCGACTCCACCAAACCTGCCGCTGACCTTCGATGCAGCAATCGAGAGTGAATTGTGCGTAGTAGGATCGGCAGCTTCTGTGCGAAAAGCTCTGCTTGGTCAGTTGGAAGAGGCAGGTGCCAACTACCTTCTTTGTCAACTGGCATTTGGGGATCTGCCGCTAGATGCATCCCTGTACACCGCAACGACGATTCAATCCGAAATCATGGCTCAAGTCGGCTGACCATGAAATTTGCTGTCTGATTGGAGATCAAAATCGTTGTCGCAGCGCTCCATGACATTCCCCGTTCAATCTGTGGGACGACCCTGCGTATAATGCCGGGATTGATATTCCGATATCATTTTGCCGATCGCCGATCCACCGGCACGGTCGGTGTCTGGTACTTGCGTGTCTCTGCCGAGGTGTGGCCAAGCTGCTTCTGAACATAGCGTTCATCAACCTCGGCTGAGGCGAGGCGGGCGCGCAGCGAGTGGCCAAAATTTTTGACCACGCTCGCCTTCGTTGAGATCACCGCGCACCCTGTCGGCCAACGCTGCAGGCTTCACCAGCCGCGCCACGAGCGACGCCAGGCCGCCGAACGATGGCGATCAGACGCAAGGGCGGTTCGAGATCTCGGAAAAGCTTCTCCGGAGCCTGCACAGTCCCAACTCATGATCGCGGATGGATCTGTGAGCCGGCGTGCATGCCGCGGTTCCGCTGGCGCATCGGTCATGCGAGCCGTGCCGGTGGCTCATTCGTCGCCTGCGAGACCGTCGAACGCCTCAAGCAGTGCATCGACAATCGCCTGGCCGAGCGCCTGTGCTTTCTCACCGATTTGGGCTTCGCTTCCGTTGCGGGCGGCGGTGGCGAGTTCCGAACCCTGATCCGTCAGGATCGCATTGGCCCGATCGATCGCCCATTGCGCGAAATCGTCCCGGCTGTCGATGATCCTGGTTTCCATCAATGCGCGCTCCCGCGTTTAGGATTTGTTTAGCCTATCTGGGCTAAGATCAAGGTGCGCGATGGGTACTGCGTTCGCGCCACAACACGCCTCGATCCTTGCAGCGTCATCCCTGCTGAGCAAGTCCGCTTCGCCCGACCGGAAGCGCGATTTTGCGTTTCCGTGGCCACTTGCAGCTCTGAACGATCGTTTTGGGCCGAACAGCGCGGCTTGGAGCAGTGAGCGTGGGTCAGTCAGACGATCAGCCGCGCGGCGCGGCCTAATTGGCGCTCAGCGTCGTTGTAATAGCGCGACGCCTGTTGCACGGAGCGGTGCTGCGATTTCTGCATCGCTTCAGATAGCGGAATGCCGCAGCGGGCGGCTCGGTGAGATATCCGGAGCGCAGGCCGTGTGTGGAAAAGAGTATTGGACCAAGCCCGGCCTCGGCAATGCGGCGTATCACGCGTCACCGGCTCGACGACCGCGAAAATGGTCGGCGGCCTCGACCCGGTTCATCCGTTCGCGCCTGCGGACCTCCGCTGGCAGATGGTAGAGATCCTATGGTGAATAGCGGCCGCCACTCTGCGAGGGTGAAGTCGCCAAAAACCATCCAGGAGGCTCGCAATGAAAGTCGTAGACCGTTCCGATTCGCCGAGCGCTATTCAATTCGCGTTGAGCTTGCTGCAATCTTCGTTTCTTTGGAACTCTCTCGTTCGAAATGGCTGATCACGTCGCTATCGCCAGGTGCCGGCGAGCGCATGTCGAAGTTCGCGGTGACAGGCGGGGATGCTCCAGGATTGTTAGCCTGCCTCACCGAACAGCAGCGCAAAGCGAAAGCACGTACCGGTCGTAGTTTTCGGATCATAATCGATCCAAGAAGCCCCCCTCGATGGGTTCTGGATTCATCGGATTACCAACCACGATACCTACAAGAAGCGGGGCAAGCTGCGGCTCGAACTGAGATGCTCTGGGCAAGCTACGCAAGAACTTGCCCAAAGTGCACGAGAGGTCTGTAAGGACGTGGCGATTCCAGAAGGCGCCAGGGAACTTGGGAATTGAACTGGACGCTTTACCATCTTTCGATGCGAACTTTGGCCCGCGAACTGCCGAACGGCCACGGATGCCCGAGAAATCACCGATGGCCAAGGAGGTCGTCTCGTCGCTCGGGCGGCGGCCGATTGTGCTCGTCGGGCTGCCGGGCGCCGGCAAGTCCTCCATCGGCCCAGCTCTCGCGCGGCGACTCGGGCTCGCCTTCGTCGACTCCGATAAAAAAATCGAAAGAGTGACCGGCATGTCCTTCACGGAAATTTTAGATGCGAAGACAAAGGCAGGCAGTGGTTCAGGGACCGCGAGACGAGCTTGATCGCGCAGTGTGTTGAGAAAGGGAACGTGGTCCTCGCAACTGGCGGCGGCGCCTTCGAGCGTGAGGAAACCCGGCGCCTCATCCTGGACAATGCGGTCTCGATTTGGCTCGACACTGACCGAGGCGAGATCTGGAAGCGCCTTGCGAATGACATCAGCCGCCCGTTGCTGCAGATCGACGAGGCAGAGGAGACCAACGGGCTGCGGGGCTCCGACAAGAAGGCCATCAAGAAGGAGCGTTTCGAGGAAATCGTGCAGGGGCGCACGCCGCATTACCGCCAAGCCAATCTCACAGACGTTCCGCCCCATAAAAGGAACAACAACAGGAACGCCGAAGCATGCGTGGCGACCCTGCACGCCTATCTCAGCGGCGGCGCAGGGCAGGGTGCTCGGCAGGTCGGCTCGTTTCAGGAGCTTCCTGTTGCGCCAAGCTCGTAGGGGGCGGATGCGCGGCGACAATCAAGGTGGGGCTCTCATCCTGATCGGGTTCTTCCGCATATTTGGTGCAGGTTGCGCGATCCACGGATGGAGCTAATAAGTTCGTAGAGTCGGATTCCCCTGCAGGCTGACAGGGTGGTGCTTGTTGCCCGTCCGAAGGCGATGGACTCGTGCTGGCCATGTTCTCATTCTTGCTGGAAAACTGCCGAAAGCCGAACTCATCCGAAGTCTGCTCCCGGCATCAATTGTTAATTTATGGACCTACCGAAGCAACAGTCTGCACGACGATTTGGAATTGCCCGGCTAGTTATGAGGGTTCGGTTGTCCCGATCGGCCGTCCGATTGCGAACACGCGGGTGGACCTGCTGGACGGTCATGGCGCGCCCGTGCCGTTCTGAGCGGTGGGTGAGCTTTACGTTGGCGGTGCAAGCGTTGCCAACTGCTGCTCGAACCTCGTCAGCATTGTTGCAGGCGAAGCGGTTCAAGACGGACGAAACAGCGAAGATCGTACATTCCTTCTCCGTCTCCCGGATGTGGTTCCCTGGAGAGGAGCAGACGATGCGACAATGGCATGGGGCGACGGACGGCTGGCGTGAAACTGCGGAAGAGAAGTTGCCGATTGGTCGTTTGTTGGAAACGAGAGAGGTGCGAAAATGATTGCGTTCATTTCGCTGGCGGCGGGTCGACCTGAAGAAAGTCATCAAGGAAGCAGGGGGGTAAGCTTTAGGCGCTCCACTATTTTCACCCGACGTTTCTCCATTCCTGTTGCCCCAATATTCGTTCGTCAAGGGGCGGTCTTTGTATTCTTTGTATCGGGCGCAATACCGAACCGCTCGAAGACTTCATTGAGCAGCATTGCTCCGGTCAAGTAGATAGCGATCGATCGGTTGCCGCGGCGGTGGCGCCAGCGGGATTATCGCCGTGAGCGCAGGAACGGCGTGGGGTGGTGGGGTCGGACCATGCGGGGTCATGGCGTGCTGCTTGAGAGCGCTCGCGGCTGCCCCGGCAGGCGAACAACTCGTGACGATCATGCGTCCGCCGCAGCTTGGGCACGGCCGCTCGCCCGCAAATTGCTGAGCTCCGCCGCCCGATGACCACACCCCGGAAGTACCAGACGACTTCCGAAGCCGCGTGGCAGGATATGGAGTAGGAACCGACGGAAGAACTCGTCTGTGGCGAGCGTCATGACTTTGCCGCCGGTCGGCGCCAGGGTGGCGATAATCCTTATAGCGGAAGGTGACTCCGCTCTCGCCGAAGCGGCTGAGGCTCAGCGGCCTTCGACGGTGTCCGACAATTTGTGTCGGTTTTGGCGATTTGACGACATAGGCTTGTTTGGCCGGCTTCCTGGATGTTTTCGGCTAAGTAACTGAAAGGAAATCTACAATCCATTTTTTAGCTCCACCATACAAATTGGCATGAATTTTGCTTCCCCCTCTGTTGAGAGCCGGCGGAGTTGCTTGCTAGGTAACAGCGAGGAGATCGCTCGGCAAAATTGAAGGACTGAAATAAGTGGGTTTGTTGAGACTGATTGCGTTCCTCCGCTGGCGGCCATGCGTCTGCGGCTACGGCCTCCGCAGCGCTTGTAGACGTGCCCAGGGAGTACCGTGTTCCTGTCGAGGCCGATGATTTGGAGGCGGCGCCAACTATGAGTGTTTTAGATGCGCATTAGGTTGCAGGCGAGTCTCGTCATGTTTGGGATGGTATTTCCCCTCGGCGCGATGACTGCGAACGGACAGGAGACCAGCCTCCTCGACATACAGCAGGGGTCAGAGCTAACCGCGGTCGCCGGCCGTCTGGGACAGGGCGGATACGAGCTGTCGGATGGCACCTGGGTGTCTTTCGACAAGTGGTACCGTAGCAAATGGATCGACATGCGATTTGAAATGTTGACAAAGCTGTCGGACGATTTCGGTCTCCTGTGGGGCGCCAGTTCCGGCCAGCGCGCCAAAAAGGTCCGTATCGACCCGGGTATGAAACTCGGCTTTATTGTGCAAAAGCGACCGACACCGTCCACGACGCTTTCTCTCATCGTCAGTACGATTTTGGGCGGGAACCTGACGGAACAACCCTGCACCGCTAAATATGGCGACATCGGCGGCGTCCAGACTGTGAATTGCCGTCTGGCGGCGTCGCGGCTTCCGCCCGCGGACACGTTGAAACATCTGATAAACGTCCATCCGAGCCGATTGAGACTCAGACTCTGGTTCAGAGGTCAGTTCTAGCGATGGTGAGATGATTCATTTCGTTGATGAAGAACAACAGACAGGAGTTTAATTTGCACAGAAAGCAATTGTTGCCGGTAGGATTCGTTGCGGGTTTTGTCGTGTGCCTGTTGGCACCAACCGGTTTCGCTGGTGACCTCGATGCCGGGGTCACCGGCAAAGGGAGGGCCGGGACGCCAACCACGGAAGGAAGTACCTCGGGCTGCGCACAAAATCCCGACAGCACCTTTTGCTGGATGAGCCCGGATATTGGTGAAGCATGGGCATCGGGCTATACCGGTTCTGGGGTATCTGTGACTATCGTAGACGACTTCACAGGTGAAATGGAAGACCTTGGGGATCTCGGCCATGGCCCCCAATGGCGGCAACATGGGCAGTGGATCGCTCAAGCAGCCGGCATGGTGGCACCTGGCGCAAAGATACTCGAGCTTGACTATCTGGAACCAGGTCCGCTCACGCTGGAGGACGGGCTCAATGTCATCAATCTGAGCTATGGCCTTGAGAATCCAGTGAGCGAGTATCCGCTCGAGCAGTCGATTGTCGATGCGGCTCGGGCGGGTGCTGCGGTCTTCACAAAGGCAGCCGGCAACAAGGCCGTAGCGGTAGGTACCCCGACCGAAGGGGATATTGATTTCCTAGCTCTCGACCTGACTGGGGCGCCATCGACGATCTTTGTGGGTGCGCTCGAGCACAATGGCACTCCCGAAAACAAGGCAAAGCTCGCCTCCTATTCGAATTATGCCGGTTCAGGTTCGGAGGTGCAGAACCACTTCCTGACGGTGGGGGTCGATAGTGACAAGATTGGGCTATCCGGAACGTCTGTCGCGGCACCTGTGATTGCAGGCTATGCCGCCATCCTTGGCAGCAAGTTCACGACCGCAACACCGACACAGATAACCAATCAGCTGCTGGATACAGCCAGGACCGACACGCTCGTCAACTATGATGCGGCGACTTACGGCCGCGGCGAGGCCAGCCTTTCGAGGGCACTGGCACCCGTTTCGATCGAGTAAACGAGCACATCGACCGAAAGAGCAAACTTGTTGCGAGGCGTTGATGAGCCACAAAAACGCCTCGCAGAATCCGCCTTTACATCCGCCAGCCTCTCCACTGCGCCGCTATGCATCCTAAGGATGATCTGCGCGCCACTGACATGCTCCGGATTGCGCAGTGGTTCAATTCATCAGAAACAACGTTCCTGCGATCGCCAACAAATGTGGTTGCCGACTATCAGGTCAGGACATGGGTCGGCGGCCAAACACACACCCAGGTCGAGGGGCAATTCGTAAGGTTCTGAATGCACCCCTTTTAAAAGACAGGCCAGCATTCCTCGATGACCCTACATGGGGAGCACGAGGAATTGTGGGGCGGGACGGAAAAGAGTAATCCCGCAGCATTAGATTTCCACAGGACTGGCGGGATTGAAGAAGGCGGGACGAACCGGGGAAAAGGCAGCAGGGGGAAGCACATTGACCCTGAGGATGGCGTTTTCATCCTCCAGTTCCGCATCTGGCTGAAAGATTTGAGCCCGATGGTGTGGCATCGGGTTCAGGTTCCCTTGACGATCACGCTGCACGAGTTTCATGGCGTTCTTCGGGTCGCCATGGGATGGGAAGGCATCCAGTTCATCATTCACACGGTTCGGTACGGCTGATGGGAGACAGGCGCTAGTTCCTCTGCCATTGCGCTTGCCGATCTGAAGCTGCGCAAGGGCAGCCGGCTTCTGTACGAGAACAACCTGGACAACGAGGTTCGGCTGGAGGAACGCCGGCCTATCAATCCGGGCACTCGCTATCCGGCCTGCACGGGAGGGGACGGCAGCTGCCCGCAGCAGGATTGTGGGGCGCTCAGGGCGTGGGGATTTTTATGGCCCAATCTAGGTGGCCTGTCGGCGCCGACTATTTCCAGCGCAGTGGTCGGACATCGCCCCGCGCGACGGTGGGCCTGGGCGTTCTTGAACTGGATCTTTGGTACGTCATCGATCTCTGGCGCTCTTACTGAGGCGCCAAGCCTATTTTGTAACGCTTGGCGAGAGCCCAAAACCAGTCCGCGTCTCGATCAACCACTCGTTCTTCTTCTCGGACAGCATGACCTGCGCGGTCAAACAGTGCATAGCAAAGTGCTTCATCATCGTGCCGAGCGTAGTAGGCGATTCCGTCTGCATCGATATGGGTCGACAAGGCTTTCGACCAAGCTTGGGGTATGTCGTAGGGCAAGCCGCCATGTACAACCTCCGCCGTCGCGCCCAAAACTGCAAGGCCCGAGCCCGCGAGCTTGATCAGCTTTATGTGGCATGATGCTGCCCAATGATGACACTGGTCAATCGCCTAAGGACGGCAGCGCACCTTGATCGCCTTCGAATCCTGGGCCAGGCCTATCGTGATTGGGAATTCCGTCGGGCGGGTTGCGCGAAGTGGCGGCGCACGCATAACCGTTTCGGAGCTTACGCCCTAAGGTGTGTCGTCTTTGATTGCCGCACTGGGAGAAGAGTTGGCAATTCTCGACGCGAAAATGGAAAGCGAAGCGACCGCCAACTGGCATCGGTTGAGCGTAAGACGGCTTGACGAATGCTCATTGCCACGCAGTCAAATTGCACGCATAGGCTTGGCATAGAGGACGCGGCCGAGGAGGTGCTTGAACGAAGCTGGTCGCCGACGAGACTACCGCCCGGGTCTTAAGCCGGGGCGCGGCAAGACCAAGATACAAACGTTGCCCGAGGGCAATCCGCCATGCACTCGTACACCACACCACGAGATACGATCTGACGAGGAACCATGATACGCAGTCAAAAAGAGAAGATGCTCGCAGGCGAGCCGTATAGTGCGGCGGATTCGGAGATCCAAGCTGACCTGCTGGCCACCGGGGCTTGGCTGAAGCGGTACAATGACACGTTGGGCCAAACCGCCGAGAAGTGGCATGCGCTCCTGTCCGAGCGGTTAGGAGAGCTTGGGCTCGGAGCGGTCATCCGTCCGCCCTTCTATTGCGACTACGGCTTCAACATCCGCCTCGGAGCCCACGTATTCCTCAATTTCAACTGCGTCATCCTTGACGTGGTAGAGGTGACGATTGGCCAAGGAACGGCAATTGGGCCTGCCGTGCAGATCTACACCGCAGATCATCCGCATGATCCTGAGCAGCGGCAGAGTGGGCTACAGCTCGGGCGTCCTGTCCGCATTGGCAGCCGTGTCTGGATCGGCGGTGGAGCAATCATTCTCCCGGGCGTCACGATTGGCGACGATGCGGTCGTGGGCGCTGGCAGCGTGGTCACTCGAGATGTCCCCGCAGGGGCAACAGTCGTGGGAAGTCCGGCTCGGGTGCAAGGGGTTCAAAGTCGTTGAACTTGGCTGCCAAGCTCCGCTATGCCGAGTGGCTGTGCAAAGCAACCCGTCAATTACGCGCAATTGCGGCCGGTTGGGCGGATGCCGCTCCGCTTATATTCGGCATAATCTCGGGTCTTACACCGCCTCGAGGGAGGCCAGGTCCTTAATCGCGCGCCGCCTGGAAAGTGCTGCGCATCGTTCTTTCCATCCTTTGCCGACATATCGCGCATGGCTCCGGTGTCGGCATGGACAGCATTCTTGTCGAGGCTGATAAGCTCGGACGCATCGCTGCATCCGCGACGTGTATGGCGAGGCAGACTGGGCGGCCGTGCGCGTTTGTAGCGCCCGCCAAACCGTGTCGCCGACAAACACGCCATCTACAACGATCTCGTCGGCCTCAACCGGATGGAACGGGTCACTCTAGACAATGGCCGACCAAACATCAGGTCCGGCACCCCGCTGCTGCGGTGGTATCGAGTTTCTCTTCGGGAATGTCGTCGAAGGACGCGTAGTTAAGATTGTAGAGTTTGGAATAGAGACCACCCATAGCCATCAGTTTGTCGTGGTTGCCGGTCTCAATGACCTGGCCATTCTGAAATACGACGATACGGTCGGCGCCGCGGATCGTTGCAAGGCGGTGGGCGATGACGAGGCCAGTGCGGCCTGCAAGCAGTTTTTTCAGAGCCTTCTGAATCAGCATTTCCGTGTAGCTGTCGATGTTGGCGGTGGCCTCGTCGAGGACGAGGATCTTGGCGTCGGCAACGAGAGCTCGGGCGAAACTGATAAGCTGGCGCTGGCCGAGAGAAAGGTTGCCGCCCCGTTCGCCGAGTTGGGCTTCATAGCCGTCGGCAAGGCTCATGATGAAGTCGTGGGCGCCGACCGCCTTGGCAGCCTCGATCACCTTGTCGCGCGTGGCTTCCGTCTTATGGTAGCGAATGTTCTCGAGGACCGTCCCGGTGAACAGGAACGGCTCCTGCAGCACCATGGCGACCTGGCGGCCAAGCGATTCCTGGGTGAGATCGCGCACATCCTGTCCGCCGACCAGCACTTGGCCCTGCTGAACATCATAGAAGCGATGGACGAGGGCCATCGCGCTCGATTTACCAGAACCGGTCGGCCCGACCAGGGCGACCGTCTCGCCGGGATTGGCCCGGAAGGACACATTTTTCAGTACAGGATGGTTGGGATTGTAGCCAAAGCTGACGTTCCTGAATTCGACCGAGCCGTTCATTTCGGCCGAAAGCGTCTGGGCATCCGGTTTGTCCTGGACATCGATCTTGACGTCGAGCACATCGGTTAGGCGCTTGCCGGAGGCCATGGCGCGCTGCATGATCGAATATTGCAGAGTGAGCGAGCGGATCGGATCAAAGAAGCGCTGGATGTAGAAAAGATAGGCGACCAATACGCCCACATCGATACGGCCGTTCATGATCATGGAGCCGCCGACCACGATGGCGACGGCCATGGCGAGGCCGGTGAGCCCATCGACGATCGGGACCATGACCTGTGCATATTTGGCAGCAATCAGGTGAGTCCTGAGATTGGCATGGGCCTTGTCGTCGTAGAGAATGAAATTCACCTGCTGGCGGTCCATGGACTGAACTGTGCGCACGCCGTGAATGGCTTCAGCCAGCGCGCCGTTGGCGACCGAATTGGTCTCGTGCGCAGCCATAAAGGCGTCGCGGGCACGCGGCAGCCAGAAGATGCGGACGATGAACAGGATCGGCAAGACCGAGAGCGTCAGGAGGCCGAGGCGGAAGTCGAGCCACAGCATCACGAAGACGATGCCGAAGAGAAGCGCAATATCGCCTACGGAAAATAATGAGCTTGCGAGGAATTCCTGTATGGAGTTGACGTCGCCTTGCAGGCGGGACATCAGGCGTCCGACCTCGGTCTTGTCCATGAAAGAGAGCGAAACCCTCTGCAGATGGCCGAACATGGCGCGGCGGATGTCGAAGAGGACATTCTCGGCCGTTTTCCCAATCACGGCTTCCTGCGTGTAGCCAGCGGCGAAATTGACCAAAATCGCGAGAAGGAATGCTCCGGCGGCCGCAAGCAGGTAGGAGTGATCGATGCCTCCCGGAGCCATACCGAGGTCGATCGCGTTGCGAATGATCAATGGGATGAGAAGCTGCGTGCCCGTGAAGATCAGCAATGCGGAAACCGAGATGAATAGCTTGGCCTTGTAGGGACGCGCGAAGGCCCAAATGCGCCGGATCACGTTCTTGTCGAAAGCCCGGCCGAACATCTCCTCTTCGATTCGGTGCGAGCCGACAACCGCGCGGGGAGGGCGCTTGCCGTCGCCACGGACGTTATTGCGTTCGCCTTCAAGTTCGTCGCCGTCCTCTTGGGCCATCAGCGCCCGTTCCCATACTCGATCATCATGTCATCACTCGGAGCGCATCTGCAGATCGTAAAGGGCCTTATATCGTTCTCGCTTCACCAAAAGCTCTTCATGGGTGCCGCGCTCGACGATCTCGCCGTTGTCAATAAAAAGGATCTGGTCGGCGTGCATGAGCGAGCTCAGCCGGTGGGCGATGATGATAGTCACCCGCTCCTTAGCGAAGCGCCGTATCGCCGCGCGGATGCGCTGCTCGGTGGCGGCATCGATCGCCGCGGTCGAGTCGTCGAAAACGACGACCGACGGGCGCAGCATCATGGTGCGCGCAATCGTGAGACGCTGGCGCTGGCCGCCCGAGAGAGAGATGCCGCGTTCGCCCACGACCGTCTCGTAGCCTGCTGGTAGCCCTAGGATGTAGTTGTGCAGCTGGGCGGATTCGCTAGCGCGCTCAATCCGCTGTTCTTTCGCCCAGGGATCGCCATAAGCGACGTTGTTCTCGATCGTGGTGGTGAACAGGAATGCGTCCTGCTGTACGACCGCGACCGCCTTGCGAAGAGTTGCTAGGGTGACCTTGCGGATGTCCTGCCCGTCAAAGGTGATGGCGCCCCCAGTGACGTCGTAAAAGCGGGGGATCAGGTGAGCCATCGTCGATTTGCCCGAACCCGGCGGACCGACGATCGCGATTGTCTCACCCCTACGGGCCTCAAAGTTGATGTTCTTCACAATCGCGCGGTTTTCGGTGCTGGGATATGCAAAGGAGACATTGTCGAAGCGCAGGGTGCCTTCGCTGATCTTGAGCGGTCTGGCGTCGGGAGCATCCCTGATTGTGATATCTTGGTCGAGGAGACCGAAAAGACGCGAACCGCAAGTGGAAGCGCGGGCGAATGCATTGACGATCAGGCCAATCTGGCGCACGGGCATTTGCAGGATCGTCATGAATGTCAGGAATGTGGCGAGCTTTCCGACGGTGATCTCGCCGGCGATTAGCTTGTTGCCACCGATCCAGAGGACCAAACCCATGGCGAAAAAGTAGGACAAGGTCATCGCCGACGTGTTGGGTGCGTGGATGTCAGCGAGCTCGTGGGCGAGGTCGAGCGCGTTCTTCGAGGCGCGATCGAACTTCAACATCTCATAAGTCTGTGCCGCAAAAGCGCGGACGACGCGGATGCCTCCGAGATTTTCCTCCATCACGCGGCTTAGGACCGAAAACCGCTCCTGTAGGTCGAGCCAGGTGGCCCGCAGCCTAAGCTGTGTGACGGACGAGCGCCAGCCGACGAAAGGTACGAAGCTGAGCGCGAGAAGACCGAGCACTGGATCGGTGGAGATCAGCATGTAGGCCCCCATTCCAATCAGCATGGTGAGCAGGAGGGCGCGAACGAGGGCGGTGGAAAAATACATCCGCACGCCTTCGAGATCGAGCATGCCTATGGTGATCAGATCGCCTGAATGCACCTGATCGTGAAAGGAAAAGCTGAGACGTTGGATCTTCTCGTAGCAGGCGAGGCGCAGTTCATACGCGACGTGATGCCCGACCGCTTCGGCAAAATAGTTCTGCACCATCGTGAAGAGGCCGCGCAGAGCGCTGACGGCGAGCAGCAGGAGAGCCGAAATCCAGAGCGCTCCTTCTGCCTCAGCCCCGGTGACACCGCCTCCGATAGCTGTCTGGCTCTGGTCGATCGCTCGGCCGAGAAGCTGCGGGATGAGCAACTGGAGGATTACCGCTACCAGTGTCGAGCCGATGGCGAAGGCGACCTGCCACGGGTGCCGCAAATTCATTCGGGTAATGCGCAGCAGCGTGCTCAAGCCCCGGCCCCGCCCGGCCGCTTCAAGATGCGTGACCGAATTCAGAGGCTTCGTCGCGCCGCCAATAGCATCATTGCTCACGGGTGTGTTCCAGACTGAATTGCGCTTTCTGTGCGCGCCGGGACGACTCACCATGAAACGCGCCCGCCACGTTTAATCCTGGCCACCATCTGCAGCAGTGCCTGCTCCGACGAGCCGAGCCGCGGCTACAGCTGCCGGCATGTCAATGACCGTGATTGCGCTTTCTGCAAGGAAACGACGTTCGTTTCTGGTGAGCGTTGCCGCATCGATTACAGCAAAATGGGATCCTTCCGAGCGCTTCATGATCTGTCTGGCGTAGGTGCGCAGCATCTGATCGTTGAAGCGGCAGCCGACGAAGAAGAAGCCACGGTTGATGCGCCGTTCCTTCACCACGTCAGGGATCGGCGTCTGAATGTCGATTTCGGTTAGGACTTCGACATAGTCGGAATCGGCGACGAGGAAATTTGCGGCCGGCCTAACACTGCCATGAGGGGTATAGAGAACCGTCTTTGCCGCTGGCCCCGGGCCGAGTTCGTTCCCGGACAAGTCGTAGGTTTTCGTCCAAATGTTACCGATTTCGTTCGCCCGCGTAACGCCTTGTATCTCGACGACGTCCGCTCGGCCGGCCTCTGCGAGGGCGGCTCGCATAGCGCCGTCGTACCAGCTGTCGATGATGAGGGAGAGCGGCAGCTTTGCCAGCCAGGCGTGAAGGACGGTCGGTGCCGCCGGCGCTGCGAATATCTCGGCCATCCATGCTTGAAGCGTCCGGCGATGCCGGCGCTGTTCGATGAACTGTGCGACCGACCACATATTGGTGCGAATCCTGGAAGGGGCCGGCGCGCGCGTGTTGAGCGCCGCGGCGACGGCTTCCGGACCATGCGGTACAGGCGTTTCCGCGGAGCTGAGCCGGAGGAGACCCGGACCGAGATATGGGATCACCGCATCGGCCGCGAGGGCTTCATTCAGCAGGTCAAGGAGCTTTTCGGCAAAACTGTCGCGGAGGACGACGAGGTGGCGCGGGGTCAGGATCGTTTTCATGCTCGCTTCCTCTCACTGCCCTGTTATCAACCCGCCCAGCATCAGTCTTGGTCGGAAATCTTCCTGGCCTCGACCGTGATCGGCAGACGCGTATCTCGTGGAAGGTCGGGCAGGATGAACCGCCACCCGTTTTTGAGCGTTACGACCCCGCCCCACACGTCTTCGTTCTCGAGCTTGACGATCGGCTCTTCGAGATCCTTCTTGGGCACATATGCCGACAAGCCAGCACCGGTCCTGCGAATCATTACTTTCATCTGGCTGCTCCTCGATTTGCAGTGCTGTCGGCCCTGCAAGGAACTTCGACTTTGTCGAGACTCATAAGTTCACGCGCTCGCATGCCGACGATCGTGCCGCGATCGACCCATTCGACCGCATAGATGAAGAACTGCTGGAGAAAGGTGCCAATGTCGCGCACATAACCCTCGTCGCCCTTGCGCACGAGGTTTTCGCCGATGTCCCTGCCAGGATAGGTGCCGTCATTCTTTATGTGTCGCGTGGCACGGACCCGCTCACCCGGCATAAATCGGGGAGGCTTGCGGATTTCGACCTCCTGTTCGCGTCCAAGCCACATGGCCGTTCCTTCTTTTCTCGAGGCTGCAGGTTGTCGGCAAAGGAGTTCCAGGTGCCCTCCGGAGGCGAACCCGGCCGTGTCGCTAGCCGAATTCAGGCAGGAACGCAGGTCTTCGGCACCGGACACACCGAGGCGCACTGCTGGGTGTCGAAGCCCTCCTTGCATTCGGTGCACTTGTCCGGATCAATCACGTACCTCTCGCCCTTGAACTTGATCGCGACGGAGGGACATTCGAACTCGCAGGCGCCGCATTGGGTGCATTGGGATGCGATGATCTTGAAAGCCATTTTAACTCCTGGTTCGATTGGAATGAGACAGCTCAGGCCGTCGCCGCCAGCGGTTGGATCCCAAACTCGGCGGCGTAAAGCGCGCTGACCGCGGTCTCGATGTAGTCATGGCCATAAGCGTCGGTTGCTCGGATTCCAGCTTCCGCCAGCTGATCCTTAGGGCAATCTCCGATTTTGGCGCACAGCACGATGTCTATGCCTTCCAACGCGGCGATAACGCCGTCGAGGGTGGCGTTATCGCCGCGGCCGCCAAGACAATACTGCTCGACTTTGCGATGCCCGACGAAGCTGATCCCTCTCGGCGAGACTTCATAAACCTGGAATTCCTTCGCATGGCCGAAGTGTTCGTTGACGCGGCCGCCGCCCCTGGTGGCCACGGCGACGAGAAGGGACTTGCCTGAACCCGCTGCCTTGACCATTCCGATCGCCTCGCTCCTGGCCGCCACATGATCACGGCGCTCGCTCGCGACCACCTCTTGATAGGCTTCGCGCCTGCTGGGATCGTAGGTGACCTCGCCGGGAATGCTGTCGAGCGCGAATTCCTGGCCACGATCCTGGCCGAGCAGGCCGACGGCATCGGCCCGGCACTGCCGGCAGTGGCGCATTAACTTGGCGCCGCCTTCCAGACGGTCCTGAAGGGTCTTCATCTCCATTGCATTTGGGCCGCGCTGCCCGGTCAGGCCGAAGTGGGTACCGTGCGCCGGGTCGGAAATCAGCGGCATGACGTTGTGCAGGAACGCGCCGCGCTCCTTGACCCATTTGTTCACCTCGATCAGATGCTCGTCGTTCACGCCGGGGATCATCACCGAATTGATTTTGGTGAGAATGCCGCGCGTGGTCAGCATCTCCAGGCCCAGCATCTGCCGCTCGTGAAGGATCCGGGCGGCTTCAATGCCGACGTAGCGGCGATGGTCGTAAAAGATCCAAGGATAGATCTTTGAGCCGACTTCAGGGTCGACCATGTTGATAGTGATCGTCACGTGATCGACATTGATGTCGGCGAGCTCGGCGACATGGTCCGGCAGCGCCAGCCCATTGGTGGAGATGCACAGCTTGATGTCGGGGATTTCCCTGGCAACTCGTTCGAACGTTGCCTTTGTCTTTTTCCAGTCGTAACAGGCATCGCCCGGTCCGGCGATGCCGAGTACGGAAAGCTGCGGCACCTCGTTGGCGACCGCGATCACCTTGCGTAGCGCCTGGTCGGGCGTCAGCTTTTCCGAAACGACCCCAGGCCGGCTTTCGTTGGCGCAGTCATATTTGCGATTGCAGTAGTTGCACTGGACGTTGCAAGCCGGGGCGACCGCGACGTGCATGCGCGCGAAATAGTGATGCGCTTCTTCCGAAAAGCAGGGGTGATCCTTGATCTTCTCCCAGACAGCCGGATCCATGTCGTCCGACTTTCCCGACAAGCCGCAGGTTGAAGATGCGCAGCCACCGGATTTCGCGGTCGCCAGCAACTGGTCGAAGGATGTCGTGCTGGTCAGGCCCTCAAGCGAAATGATCGGTGCGGACATCGAACGGCTCCGTTGCTGGTAACGTCGCAGTTCGAGGCGCAAGAGCTATGCCAGCTCAAAGGGTGGTTTTAGTTCACCAATTGGCTTTCCGTGTCGGATTCTGTCGGTTTGCTCCGGCACAATTTTGTCCGGCTTCCGACAGTGGACAAGCAAACCGGTCGCGAAGGGCACCGCGTCTTGGGCGCGCAGAATGTGAGGAAGACTACTCCGGCCTGACGTTTGACATCATCAGGCGCCTAGAATTTCTTCACCTCGATACCATGCCGGCGCAGAGCGTAGCCGACCTGCCGCGGCGTGAGGCCGAGGATACGAGCCGCCTTGGCTTGAACCCAGCCGGCCTTCTCCATCGCGTCGGTCAGGCGGTCGCGTTCCGTCAGATGCGGGCCTATTGCGGGGCAAGCGGGATCGTTCGGGTAGACGACCTTGACGGGCGATACCTCGCCTTCCGGGGCACCGATGCGCCGAACCTGCATCGTGTCACGCTGGGAGAGCTCGTCGATGGCATTGCCGCCATGCGAACGGTCGGCTCCTTTCCAGAGGAGCGACGAAAGGCATTGGCTGTTCTTGCAGGCGAAATCCGATGGAGTGATCGTCCTCGAACGCGCAAGCGTAGCCGTCCTTTGCACGCAGTTTTCCAGCTCGCGGACATTGCCAGGGAAATAGCATTGCGAGATCAGATCAAGGGCCGATGGCGCGAAGGCGAGCTCGCGATGGTTCTCCTTGTTGAATCGGTCGAGGAAGGCGTTCGCAAGGCGTGGAATATCGCCGGCTCGCTCTCTGAGCGGGGGCAGGATAATTGGCACAACATTGATGCGGTAATATAGGTCGGCCCTGAACTCCCCATTTACGACGGCCGTCTCGAGATCCTTGTTGGTGGCGCATATGAGCCGGACATCGACCTGAAGCGTTCTCGTGCCGCCCACTCGCTCCAGTTCGCCTTCCTGCAGGACGCGCAACAGCTTGGCTTGAAAGGCAGGCGAAATCTCGCCGATTTCATCAAGTAGCAGTGTTCCGCCATTTGCCAATTCGAATCGGCCGGCGCGCTGGGAGATAGCCCCGGTGAAGGCGCCCTTTTCGTGTCCAAACAGCTCCGATTCCAGAACGCTTTCAGACAGTGCGGCGCAGTTCAATTTGACGAACGCCTTCTTGCCCCGAGGTGAAAGCTTATGGATGGCCTGGGCAAAGAATTCCTTGCCGGTGCCGCTTTCGCCCCGCAGAAGCACGGTGGAATTAGTCCTTGCCACGACCCTTACGGTTTCGAGCACCTGCTTGAGTGTGGGACTTTCTCCGATGATCCCGTCGATTTTGACATGCCGATGCCGGGCTGGGTCGGTCCTCTCCTCGTCGAGCCATTTCTGCGGTCTGCGTTGCTCCTCGATGAACCGCTGACGATCCATGCTCAGGATGTGATGGAGACGAATGGTGCGGCCGACAAGGTTGGCGACCATGGTTAGGAAGCGTACATCCTCGTCGCAGGGGGAGCTGGTCTCGCCATCACCGACACGGTCGATCGACAATGTCCCAATGATCTCGTGTTCAGCCTTTACCGGGATACCGATGAAGGCAATTGGGACGGTGCCGCCGCTCGAAGATGGTTGAAGGTCAGCCTGAAATAGGTCGGACTTGCTAACATCCGGTATGACGAGCGGCGCCCCCGTAGCGACGATCTGGTCTATCGCGGCTTGCGGTATGACGCGGCCAATTCCTGATTGAGGTGGGTGGGCGCTGCCGGCGGATGCGGCAATCTCCGGCTCCACTTTAGCGTCCAGGACGACGATTGCTCCATGACGCATTTGCACAAATGAGGAGAGGGTATTCACGACATTCGCAATCGTGATCTCAAGCCGGGTGGGGGCGGTCAGGATCTTCGATATCTCGTAGATTCCCCTGAGCGAGATATCCGCTTCATGATTGGAGTTGATCCGTGGTTCAGGCAGGATGTTAAGAGATCCTCCTTCATCGACCCAATTTCGCAGTACGTGAGCCATGCAAACACCTCAGGGGTTGTCGTCCAGGGTGTGCTCCTCCCAAGCGCCGTTTTGTATTCGAATTCCGAAACTCACACTATTCACTAGCTTCTTTCTAATTTGAGAGGTCATTCTAGCAGCGGCTGACGTGCCGAAACTTCAGGTCCAGTACGAACCACGCTTTTGACACGATGCGTGCGCCGGTCATCCGAACTTGAACAGGACACCGAAGCCGCCGCGTGGATAGTCCCACTCGATCTCGCCACTGGTCTCGCACAATATCCGGCAGGTGCCGCACTCCATGCAGCCGTCGGGGGTGATCTCCACTTGACCCTTGTCGTTCAACTCATAGCATTTCGCCGGGCAAACGTGGGTCAGCGCGAGCAAGTTCGCGCTTGGCCTCTCGTGCGGTCGCACTTTGATATGCGGACGGCCAGGATCGACCAGGTAGCGGTTCTGGTAAAGCTTGTCCTCGACACGTGACTTCGTCACTGCGATCGTCATCTCGTCTCCCCCTCAGCGCCACGCGAATGCCAGGCGGACCGCGTCGCTCACCAGCCCCCAACGCGAGCGCGCCTTGATGAAGGCGGCCGTGGTCGCCTTTTCCTTCTCGATCTTCGGCGTGCCGTCGACACGCATGAAGTTCTGCGCGGCTTGCGACATCAACCGGGGATACGTCGTGAAGAAATTGCAGGAATTGGTGTGGAGCAGGGCCGGCATGTCTTTGTATTTCCTCAAGTCTTTGACCACGAAAGACTTGTCCAGCATGGCTTTGTAGAGAGCGAGGTTGCGTTTGGTCATAGGACCGTTGCGGTTCTTGACCTTGACGATTGCCTCAGCCGCGATGCGGCCGGAGGTCATGGCGAGGTTCGAACCCTCGCGGTGAACGGCGTTGTTCAGTTGCGCGGCATCGCCGACCACGACCCAACCATCGCCGAAGAGCTGCGGAATCGCCTTGTAGCCGCCTTCGGGAATGAGATGCGCGGCATATTCTTTCACCTCCGCGCCAGCGATCAGCGGCCGGATCGAAGGATGGTTTTTTAATGCATCGAGCAGGACATAAGGGCTCTCCATCATTGCGGCGAAATCGGAGACGAGGCAACCGATGCCCAGTGAGATCGACTCCTTGTTGGTGTAGAGGAAGCCGAGCCCGGCCATGCCGCGGGAGGTGGTGCCCACCGCCTCGATCACGCAGCCTTCGTCGCCCTTGAGGCCGAACCGCTGCTCAATGACCTCTTCGGGCAGGAAATGCATTTCCTTGACGGCGAGCGCCACGGTTTGCGGCTTCGGAATCTCGCGCAGGCCGGCCCGCGTGCCAAGCAGTCCGGACACACCTTCTGCGAGCACGACCACGTCCGCGAAGATCGCTCCGCCGGCCCGGTCTGTGCGGACGCCGACCACCCTGCCCTTGGCATCACGGACGAGTTCCGTCACGGTCGTCTCGCATAGAACCGTCGCCCCGGCCTCGCGCGCCTTGCGCGAAAACCATTTGTCGAACTGGGCACGGATGATCGTATAACGGTTGGGCTTCGCCTCATTGAAGTCGTCCGACCGATAGTGAATCCCGGTGTGGGACGTATCGTCCATCACCCAAAGCCGCTGTTCAACCAAATGCCGCTCGAGAGGCGCATCATCCCGGAAATCCGGGATGATCTCCTCCAGCATGTTCGCGTACATGATGGCACCCTGGACATTCTTGGAGCCCGGATATTCACCGCGCTCCAACTGCAGCACATTCAGGCCTTGGCTTGCCATGGTGTAAGCAGCTGCGTTCCCGGACATGCCGGCTCCGATGACAATGGCGTCGAATTTTTCCTCGATCATGTCCATCTCCCTTAGCTCGCAAGTTTATCGCGATTGTGCGGCGACAGCCGCCGGGTGAAGGCTTCCGTCAGTGCGGGCAGGAAGCGGATCGCATCGGTGACGATCCCGAGGTGGGCGAAATCGAAAATCGGCGCGTTCGGGTCGGCGTTGATGGCCACGATGAGATCGGCCCCCTCGACGCCAACCCGGTGCTGGATCGCACCGGAAATCCCCGCCGCTATGTAAAGCTTCGGCCGGATGGTCTTGCCAGTTTGGCCGATCTGCCGATCAGCCGACATCCAGCCCTTCTGGACCATCGGGCGAGAACAGCCATATTCGGCGCCGAGCGCTCGCGCGAGGTTCTTCACAAGCTGCAAGTTTTCCGCCGCCCCAAGACCGAGACCTCCCGCGACCACGACGTTGGCATAGGCGAGATTGGCCGTTGCCGACTGGCTATCCGGCAGGAAACCGAGGACTTTGGTGACGATCTCGTCCTCGGTTATCGACAGCTTGTGCTGGATGACACGCCCGACCGGCTTATCCGCCCGCTGCGGCATGGGCATGACCCTCGGTCGCACTGTAGCCATCTGCGGCCGATAGTTGAGCGTATAGATCGTGCATAACAAGGAACCGCCGAAAGTCGGACGGGTCGCGGCGAGCGAACCGTCGGTATCCACATCGAGTTCGGTGCAGTCGGCCGTGAGCCCTGTCTGCAAAGTCGTCGCCACGGAGCCAGCAAGATCCCTGCCGAGTGTGGTCGCACCGAGAAGAAGGATCTCGGGTTTGTGGGTAGCGACCAGATCCGTCATCGCCTTAGTGTAAGGCTCGTTCCGATAGTCGGCGAGCAGTGGCGCCTCGACGATGTAGACAAGGTCGGCGCCATAAGCGAAGGCTTCGGCAATGGCGTTCCCGATGGCCTCTCCAGGCGGGCCGAGCACGACGCCAGCAAGCTGGACCTCAAGCTTGTCGGCCAGCTTGCGGCCTTCGCCGAGCAGCTCGAATGATACCGAATGGACCTGGCCGCGTTCGAGTTCTATGAACACCCAGACGTGCCGGTAGTCCTTGAAATGGTCGGGCAGTTCCTTCTTTATGCCGGCACGGCCGGCGGCAGGGCGAGGGGTTTCTCGGTTCACGGTCGACATTATCTGCTCCTGGTCCTCATGCGCCGCTGTTGAAGGCGAGCTCATGTTCCAGCGCCGGCTGGCGGGTGAAGATGGCGGCGATGACTTCGTCAGCAATGTCGCGCAATGTCTTCTCCGCGGTGTCGATTTGCACCGCCTTTTCCGCCCGCGCAGCAGGAGCGAAAACGCGCTTGACGACCGTCGGCGAGCCGCGCAGGCCGCATCTGGTGAGGTCCTCAATCCCGGCGTCGGCCGCACTCCACTTCAAGACGTTGCTGCGCGCGGCGCACAGGGCGTCCTCGATCGAGCCCCGGCGGATCTCGTTTGTGCCTTCCAGCATGGTGATGAGGCAAGGTAGCCTGCTCTGCAGCATCTGCGTGCCGCCTTCGGAGCGGCGCTCGACCTTGATCTCGCGAGCAGCGAGATCAATAGAGGCAATCTTCGCGACATAGGTGAGTTGCAAGAGATCAAGGCGCTTGGCTATGCCGGGCCCGACCTGGGCGGTGTCGCCATCGATCGTCTGCTTCCCGGTGAAGACAATGTCTGCCGCGCCGAATGTCTCGCCAACCTTCGCGATTGCCTGAGAAAGAGCGAAGGAAGTCGCCAGCGTGTCGGAGCCGGCAAAATAGCGGTCGGTCAAGAGCACCGCGCGGTCGGCGCCGTAACCGAGCGCCTTGCGCAGCGCGTCCTCTGCCATGGGCGGACCCATAGTGAGCACGGTGACCTCGCCGCCATAGGTGTCGCGCAATCTGAGTGCTTCTTCGAGTGCGAACAGGTCGTAAGGGTTGATGATGGTCGGCACACCCTGGCGCATGATCGTGTTCGTCACCGGATGGACCCGTATCTGTGCCGAGTCCGGCACCTGCTTGATGCAGATTACGATGTGCATTGGCGGTTTCTCCAGGCTCCCATCCGGATGCGGGCTTGGCGGTTCATCTTCTTGGTTGCATCATTCGTGCCAACTGTTTTGCGTGCCCCTATTCCTAGAAATTCGGTTGGTTGCATCTGAGGGCGCCGTCGTGATGACCGGATTTGTCGGCTTCTCGACATTGTCGCGTCGCAACCGTGTCGCGCTCATTCCTTTCCGAACCGCTTCAGGACGGAGTCGAACGGGACGAAGTTGCGGTCCGTCGTGGCAGGTTTGTTCGGATCGTGGTCTTTGAGCACCTTGAAGACCCGGTGCGTGAGCGGCGAGGAAATCGCGAAGTCCTCGTAGGCGCGTTCCAGCGTGGCGCGCACCCGCGCGGCGATTACCTGGTCGGGCAGACCGGAGAAATCTTCTTCGGCAAGGTATTGGCCCACGCGCTTCATAATATGGAGTCGTGAGACATTCAGCACCTTCGGGTCATAGGAGACGCCAAGGACTGCGAAGAATTCCTCCGCAGCCGACAGGCCCTTCAGTCGTGCGAGGATGTCAGTGACGTCGATGGGGCGGCTGTCAGCGGAACAATTCATTGCATTCTCCCTGGTCGGAAAACTGTGCTGTCGGTGCGTTCGTCGGAGGGCTGACCTGCGCGCAATCCGCGGTTGGCGGAATGAAATGGGCTGAACCAGCCAGGCATGCCTCGCTGATCATTTTATCGTAGAGCTCGGCCAATTGAGTTGCAGTGACGGTCGATTTGGTCTCGGCCGCCTTGCGGCGGGCGCGGGCCACCATAGCGGCTGCCAGATCCGGGTCGAGATCGCGGCCGCTTTCGCTCAGCACATGGGCAATTGCCGTGGCGCCGGAATGCTTGCCGATGACGATACGCCGGCAGCGGCCCACGAGAGCCGGATCGAGCCCCTGATAGCTGCGCGAGTCCTTCAGCAGCCCTGCGACGTGAACGCCGGATTCGTGGGTGAAAACATCGGCGCCGACGACCGGCTTGATAGCTGCTGTCGGCCGGCGGGCGGCCCGCGCCACATGGGCCGCGAGGTCGGACAATGCGCTCAGATCGATGCCGGTATCTGCGCCGTCGAGGACGGTCATCGCGGTGGCTACTTCTTCCAGCGCGGCATTGCCGGCGCGCTCGCCGAGCCCGAGGACGGTGACTGAGGCATGGCGCGCACCGGCGCGGATGGCGGCCAGCGTGTTGGCGGTAGCAAGGCCGAGATCGTTGTGGCCATGAAATTCGATGTCGATGGGAGACTGCGCCGCGACCCGGGCGACAATTTCAAAGGTCGAAAAGGGATCGAGAACGCCGACCGTGTCAGCCAGCCTGACGCGGCTTGCGCCCGCGCGCGCGGCCGTCTCGATGACGCGCGCGAGATGATCCCGATCGGCGCGCGAGGCATCCTCGCAGCCCACGGCAACGAAAAGGCCGCGGGCGGCTGTGCAGCCGACCATATGCTCGATGATCTGGAGCGCTGCCGTCTGATCGAGGCCGAGCTTGGCGGCGAGTTGGATGTCCGACGCAGGTAGCGACAGATTGACGGCTGTGACGCCGCTCTCGATTGCCGCCTCGAGATCCTGCGATCTCATCCGGCACCAGGCGGTGAGCCGAACCGGCAGACGCCTCGCGACCACGGCGCGAATTGTTTCGATCTCGTCGCCGCCCATGGCCGGGGTGCCGATCTCGATCTCTGGGACGCCGGCTGCGGCAAGAGACTCTGCGAGCTCCAGCTTTTCCGCAGTGGTAAAGGCGACGCCGGGTGCCTGCTCGCCATCGCGCAACGTCGTATCGTTGAGAAAGACCCGACGGTTCATGAGCGACTACCGGTTCTTCCGGCGCCCGGGCATAGATTCGATTGAAGGTCTTCGGTACTTGGCGTGCCGGGCCCAGAATTGCGAACGTCACGCAGCCTCTCCACGATTGCGGGCATGACCTCGAGCACCCGGTCGACATCCTCTTCGCCGTTGTCGCGCGCAAAGGAAAAGCGGACCACCCCATGTGGCATTTTCATCGCCCTCAAGACATGGCTCGGCTCAAGGCAGCCGGAGCTACAGGCTGAGCCGGCCGAACAGGCGATGCCCACGCGGCTGAGGAGAGTTGGGATTGCATCGCCTTGGATATATTCGAAGGCGATGTTTGCGGTGTTCGGCAACCTCTCCAGCGGATCGCCAGTGACGAAGGTGTTCGGGATGCGCTGGAGAACCCCGTTCTCAAGGCGGTCGCGGAGCCACTTTACCCGTGTGGTCTCGTCGTTCATGAACTTCGAGGCGAGTTCTGCCGCCATGCCGAGCCCGACTATGCCGGGCGTGTTCTCGGTGCCGGCACGCCGGTCGTACTCTTGGTGCCCCCCCTTGATCAGCGAGCAGAAGCGCACGCCACGCTTTACATAAAGTGCTCCGATCCCTTTCGGGCCATGCAGCTTGTGGCCGGAGAGCGACAGCATGTCGATTGCGGTCGATTTTAGGTCCATCGGAAGCTTGCCAACCGCCTGCACGGCATCGGTATGGAAAAGGGCGCCAACTTCCTTGGCCAACTCGGCAAGCTGGGCCACGGGGAAGATCGTACCGGTCTCGTTGTTCGCCCACATGATTGAGACGATTGCCACATGTGGGGTGAGGGCAGCCCTGTAGGCGTCGAGGTCGAGCCGGCCATGGCGATCCACTGGAATTCTGTGCACCTTGACGCCGCGCGTCTTCTCAAGATGCGCGCAGAGCGCCAGCACGGCCGGGTGCTCGACGGCGGAAGTCACGATCTCTGTTCGATTAGGCATGTCCTCGAGCGCCGAAAGAATCGCTGCATTGTCGCTTTCCGTCCCGCCCGAGGTGAAGGTGATCTCATCGTCGAATTCCGCGCCGATCAGCGCTTGCAACTGCTGTCGCGCCTTTCTCACCGCTGCACCAACTGAGGCGCCAAAACCGTGCGTCGACGAAGGGTTGCCGAACTGATCCGTAAAGAACGGCAACATCGCTTGAACGACCTCCGGATCGACCCGTGTCGTCGCGTTGTTGTCAAGATAGACAGTCCTCATGCGTGCGAATCCTCAGTTGGCCGGACGATGCGAAGCGCCAGGCCAGTCGCATTGAGCCTCCGGCGCATGCCGTTGCTGGTGACGCAGGCGCCCTGCCAGACGCCGACGGTTTCACGTAGACCCGGTCGCCGCCGACATTCACAATGCCCGCGCCAGCGTCTTCGATCAGTCAAATTTGCTGCAGCGTCGCCGCGGCTGAAGGTCTGGAACTCTACTTTGAACGTTTCCGTCACCGGATCGGTGCTGATCATTTTAAGCGCATTGCCGCAGGCGATCGCGCCGACCGCACAGACTGCATTGGCCGTTTCCAGAACGCCGGCATTCTTCGGCGTGAAGGAGTATTCCTTGACCTTATCGCTATAGGCCAACATCGCCTTCTCGATATCTGGGGCGCTCAACTGAAGGACTTGCCGCAGTCGCACTTTCCCCGCGCGTTGGGGTTGTCGAAGACAAAGCCGGAGGATTCGAGTCTGGTGACGAAATCGACGGTCGTGCCGGCGACATGGGGTTGAGAGCCTGCATCCACGAACAGTTTGACCCCGTCCGTCTCGATGATCGCGTCGCCCTCGCGCGAGACGTTCTCCAGGCCCATTATGTATTTGAAGCCGGCGCAGCCGCCGGCCTGGACCATGATGCGAAAGCCTTGCGCCGGCTCGCTGGCGCGGGAAAGAGCGGTCTTGACGGCGGCAACGGCGTCGTCGGTGAGCGTAATCATGGTTCGATTTCCCCATTCGGTTACGGTTTGCGGATCACCCCGCATGGACCGTGCCAATGGAAAAAAACCGTTTCAAAACAGCGCGATCTCTCTAACACTGCGATGAATCTTTGTGCGCCATTGTTGGGAAGACGTCGGGCAGCCGACACCTACTGTCGGGTTTGTCGAGTCCGCGACATGGGACTGCTCGGCCTGAGTTCCTGCTCCACTCTGACGTAAACCGTTGAATAGCATGCAGAAGATTTTTCTGAGCTTGCTTCGGCGCAATTGGCACGACTTTTGAAGCTCCCTTTGGCGAGGCGGCAACAACCCCCGCCGGCCGATAATCGTCTCGTGGGCTTCTCCTCGCGAGGGATGGAACGAAGGAAGGAAAGCAACATGTCAGATCTGGGTCAGTTCCGCTTTCTATGGCAAAGCAGTACTGCCCGCGCAATCCGATTGCCCCATCGGCCGATTGGCGTCGACACCCACAATCGCTCACCACCCCCTGGTGGCCATTAACCGACTTGAGATGGGATTCGACCGGCATTTGCCGGTCAGTGTCATTGCGTTTCGCCGTCAAGCAGCACGTCCGGTTTCAAGGGGAGCCCGACGGCGATGCGCACACTCTCCAGCAACACCCCGTTCCTCGGTGAGCACGCGATCGGGGGTCGAACATTACGGCGCTCTGTCGGCGGAAGATCAACAGGCAGGGCAGCGGATCTTCAACAGGCGGGCGGATCAGTGACGCGCAAGTATGCAGACAGAAGGCAGGCAGGTGGATGACATGGACCAGCGCGTGAAACGCTCGCCGGCCGAAATCCGGCGGGCGCAGGAAGACATGCCGAATATTCGCGAGCGCGATCTCGCCGCCCAGTTGGGCATTTCGGAAGCGGAACTGGTTGCGGCGCATTGCGGTTTTGGCGCGGTGCGCATCGAGCCCCGCGTCAACGATCTGCTGACCGGCCTCGGAGCGGTCGGTGAGGTGATGGCGCTGACCCGCAATGAAAGCGCTGTGCACGAGAAGATCGGCGTCTACGACAAGGTGGTCACCGGCAACCAGCATGCGATGGTGCTCGGCGATGACATCCACCTGCGTATCTTCCCGGAAGTGTGGGCTTATGGCTTCGCTGTCGACAAGCGCGATGGCGGCAACATCCGCCGCAGCCTGCAGTTCTTCGATGCCACCGGCGAGGCGGTGCACAGGGTGCATCTCAGGCCCGCCTCAAACCTCGATGCTTACCAGAAGCTGGTGACGGAACTCGAATCCTCAAACCAGGAGCCGATCGTATCGGCTCAGGCGAGCGGAGCCGACGATGACGCAGAGGTTCCGGACCAAGCCGCCACGGTCGAGGACCTGCGCGAGCACTGGAGCCGGCTGACGGACGTGCATCAGTTCTTCGGCATGTTGAAGACGCTGGAGCTCAGCCGCTGCCAGGCGATGCGCATGGTCGGCCAGGATTACGCCTGGCTGCTCGACAACGATGCCGTTGGCGCCATGTTCGAACACGCGGCCGATGGCGAGATGCCGATCATGTGCTTTGTCGGCAATCGTGGCTGCATCCAGATCCATTCCGGCCCAATCAAGTCGATCAAGCCGATCGGGTCCAGGATCAATGTCCTCGACGAGACCTTCCACCTGCATCTCAGGACCCACCACATCCTCGAGGTCTGGGCCGTGCGCAAGCCGACCAGGGACGGTCACATCACGTCACTCGAAGCCTATGGTGCCGACGGCAAGATGATCATCCAGTTCTTCGGCACGCGCCAGGAAGGCCAACGCGAGCGCGGCGACTGGCGCTTCCTGGTCGAGAATCTGCCGCGCATTCCTAACCCGTCCGCCGCGTGAGGTAAGACCAATGCGTATTGCTTTTCATTTCCGCTCGGTGCTCGCCCCGATGCTCGGCGTTCTGCTGGCCGCCCCTTCGCCCGCCGAGGCCAATGAGGGCGGGGCTGTTTTTCCCGATCCGTCACGGATCGCTGGATCGGCGGCTCCATCGCCGAGATCGTCTACGCTTGGCGAGGAAAGTCATCTCATCGCTCGCAATTCGACGAGCTACTATCCGAAAGCCGCGCTGAAGGTGACCGATGTCACCGCGCTGAAGGTGACCGATGTCGCCTACATGCGTCAGCTGTCGGCGGAGGGTGTTCTGTCGGTCAACAGCGGCGCGAAGGAAGCGGCCGATCTGTTGGCGAAATCGAACGGGCCCTTCATCGAGCTGCCGGGGGACCACCGCCATAAAGGCATCCTTGAAAGATCCGCGTCGGAGGAAGGCAAAAGCGCCTCACACGGATCAGGACGGGATCGACTTGGATCAAGTGTGGCTTTCGCCAGCGATACAAGGCCGCAAGGCTAGGTCTATGCTTCGCTCAAGCAGCGCCCCCAAAGTACTGACCTTGCTTGTGATCTGTACAAGGGTCCGGAGGCGCCACGGAGACGTCAAAGGCTACCCATCCGGCGATGGTGCTGTCGCCAGATCAAGAGCTGTTCTCACAGACAGGTCAAAGTGCGAACAGAGGATGACGAAAAGGAGACTTTCATGACTGAAGCAACACTCGTTACAGGCAGCGGTGACGTGTCAAGCATCGCGGCTGTCCATCAATCGCCATCAATTGACGACAAACCCGCCACAGGTGCTCCGCACGGATACGCCCAAGAGGACGGGTTCATCCAAGACGCCTTGCGTCGAACCGCAGTCGCGGAACGATTCGATCTTTCTTTTGTGCTCGCGAGGTACCGGAGACAGTACGGCTTCTCACAAGCCGTTGCAGAGGACCATCGGCGCGAACTTGTCCGTTTCTTGGCACTCTGCGCGACCGCCCGACAGTATGGCCGCTCATACGGGATGATGGGCGCAGTCGATGAGCTATGGCACATGTTCGTCATCTTCACTAGAGACTACGCTCGATTTTGCGAAGAGGTGGCGGGCAGGTTCCTGCACCATATTCCGGAACCCGATGGCGTAGCTAAGCAGGGTACCATCGACCGGTACCTCGCTTTCCTGCAGGACTACAGAACGGTCTACGGGGAAGAGCCGCCCCCACCGTATTGGCCCAAGCCGAAGCGCTCACCCCACAACACAGATGCTTCCTGCGACGGCTGCAACGGCTGCAACGCAGGATGCTTTAGCTGAAGCAACACTTTTCAGAAGGAGCGCGTCGAATTGCTCGGCCCCAGATTGGCCGAGCCATTCGGCCGAATACTCAGCTGAGAACGAGGGGCACGGCCATGCATATTCTGATGTTCGGAAAGATGCCTCCTATCCAGGGGGGTGTTTCCAAGGCAACTTGGGTAGCGGCAACCGATCTTGTGACCGCCGGCCACACGGTAACCTTCATCTCGAACGCCAACAGCATGGGCTACGGATTCCGGCAAATGGGATCGGCATCCCGCATAGAGGCGACGGTTGCTGGCTTCGCGGGAAAGCTTGAGATTCGGCAGCTTGAGGCGGTGCCAAGGCTCTCTTACATTCCATGGGCACCGCCGTACCTTAGCCAACTTTTGGGAAACGCCATCGCAGCCGCAAAGTCGCGTACGCCCGACTTGGTGATTGGATGGTATCTTGAACCCTATGGCGTTGCGGCTTCGATCTTTGGTCGATTGGTCGACACGCCGGTCATATTGCGGCATGCCGGGAGCGACCTGGGTCGATTGAGGAAAGTTGCCGATCTAGGGCCACTCTATGACCACTGCTTAGCGTCGGCAAGCCGTGTAGTGGCGAGCAAAAAGCAGGATGCGGTGCAGATTGTCTTGAATGCGGGCGTCAGACGAGAAAGCCTGGTCCAAGCTCGCGGCAGGAGGCTTGATGATTCCTTCTTGGAGCCTACTCGATTTGACTTTGAGGCACTTGTCGAAGAGGCGGAGGCTTTCTTCAGCAACTACGGTTTCGAACGCGACTTCCTGAAGATGTTGACCTATTGGAATAGGGAAGGGTTGAGGTGCTCAGATCCGATTGTCGGCAGTTACGGGAAAATCGGCATAGCGAAAGGAACCTACAGCCTAATTGATGCGCTGGAACTCCTCGCGGATCGAAACCTCCCGGTCGCCTATCGCGCGCTGTGGAGTGCCGCGCCTGATCGCTTTGCTCATGCATTCAACCACCTTGCGTCAAAGAAACGGCTGCGGGGTCGAACGATCATTCTGCCACCGCTTCCTCCGTGGGACGTTCCGGCTTTCATAAGGTCCTGCTCGGTGATCACGTTCCTGGAAAACAATTTTCCAATCGCGTTTCATGGGCCTCAGATTCCGCGTGAGGTGCTGGCATGTGGTACACCGCTGATATTGAGCGGTGAGATTTGTTCGAAGGTGTCTTTCGCCGCCGAGCTGGCGGATCGGACAAACGTCCTGCGCGCCGAAGACCCCAACAATGTGGCCGAGTTGGCGTCGGTCTTAGAGCTGGCAATTACAGATCGCGAAATGCGAGCGAGCCTCTCACATCACGGAAAGACTCTTTCGCGCACAATAGAATCGACCGCCCTTCCGCATGATCCACTGATTGATGTGATAAGATCCATGTAATTCTCATTACACACTATCCAAACATACCTGACGCAGACGTTGATGTGCCTTCGACTGCAGTTTGTGCATGGACCGCGTCAGAGATGCATCTCGATGTTCTTGCTTCCCTTCCTGGAGCGACGAATCTGCGATTTGCCTCCAGTGTCGAGCGGATAGCCCGAGGACAAGGATGGAGCGCCCGAGCTTTTTGAAGGCCTCGCATTTAAGAACCTTTTATTCCGGCCGATGGACGGGCCTGAACGCGAGCCGAATACCGCCGCCGCCGTCGCCTTGCCCACCCACGCTGGAACACCGGCTTTCACATTCGAGGCAGCGTAATGTTTTCGCGGGTACCCGAAACCCATCGCTGCCGTCGGGCGCACGGCCACTCATACCGTGTGGAACTTTGTCTAGTGGTGTGGGTCGTTTTCTAAAGTGTCATGGTGGGAGCGGGCATCCCTTTGCGATGAGCTTGGCTCATTCCAGGTGAAGTCGGTGACGGCGCGAAGGCTGAGGATGAGCATCGAGCGTGCTTTCCACCGTCATCGGCATGACATCACGTTCTGCGATGGTTGCTGAAGCGGCCTTCTCACGAAATTGAGCCGTTCAAAAAATTCGAGGGATTTGATGAACGCCACCACATTCAGCAGCCCCGTTTTCGTGAAGGACGGGAATTGCATTGTGCGAGAAATTGTCAGCATCGATGGCGCCATTGATTTTCTCGAAGAATGGCCCGAAAGCCGTCGAGATTTGATCCACAAGACTGCACTCAAAGCGTGCTACGATGCGCACGATGGCTACAAGCCGGTCAGCGTGGTCCGTCAGGCGTTCATCAGCTTCGCCAAGCGGGCTTGCATACTGGAAGACCCGGCTGCTGTAATGCCTTGGATCTCACCCTCTAAATCGGGCAGTGAATCGGAAGCGGTATAGGCTCATTCGATCAGCGGTGCCGCACCAGGTCGAAAATCCGCGAAACAGGGCAACCGCGGCGGGCAGACTGTCCCGATCTATATCCGACGCCGGCAAACTTGGCCGAGAGGCGTTTTTTGGCGCCGGGAGTTGGGTGGAGGAAAAGGGTCGCGTGAAGGAAGTGCACGGCGTTGCCGATTGGCATCAAATAGGCATCTATGCCGGATGCAGTGCCCGCTCGACACCGTTCGCGCTTGGGCCACCCAGGGCGACCAAGGCCGAAGTCGAGGAACTCATTGGAAAGCAACCTAAGCTACTCGTCGTCTCCGCCTTTCACCGCGATGAGACCTGCGACCTTCAGCCTGTCTTTGGACTAGCCGAGCAGCAGACCGAGGATCGAGCCAATAAGGACGGCGAAGGGCTAGCTGCTAGCTGGACATGCTGGCGTCGTTGCTGGGTCGCGTGATGCCAACCCTTCCAGGCGTGTAAGGGGCCGACCACACTCTTCGTCGGTGGCTACGTGTCGGACATGCAGTGACCGGCTGACCGGTTACGCGCTAGTCATTGGCAAAAACATCTTCTCCTCCTTGGCAGCCGCCTCGAATGCCTTACGGGCTTCTTGCGTAGGCATCTCACCCTCAAGAGCGGCCATACAAACGCGCACCGCGTAATCCCACCTAGGCCCCTTGTTGCTCCACTTTAGAAGCTGCTCGGCGGCACCCTCGACGTGGCTGACCCCAAACCGAACTCCGGGGCGGTGGGTCCTAACGTAGACGGGAGGGTTGAACCAATGGAGAGCCATGAGGCTACTCTCGGCTGTCAAAGGCAACGAACAGGCCGCGGACGGTTGCCTCCGTCACGACAACCTCGGTTAGTTCTTCGTCGCTTTCCAGCAGATATGGTGCAGCATCGCGAGCTTCTTTCATTGTAGCTTTGATCGATACAATGTCCCCATGATCCGCCCGGTCGAGAAGTAAGGCAACCACCTGCACTGCCGTGGAAATTAGGCCGACTTTACGGATGACGCTCATGCTGCCCTCGTACCCAAAGATAACGAAATTCGATATTGCGCGTCCCCCGACAAGACATCAATGGATGATTGAAACCGTGCGAAACCGGTCAAGGTGACAGCCCACAAATGCAGGGAGGCGCTTGCTCGGAACTTTGAGCGACGGGGAGCCTAAGAGTTCGACCGCTGTTCCCTATCGCGGCAGTTGAGAAGGTTGACTAGATCGTCGGCTTCGTCGATGGACATGTCGATCAAGGGGACGCCTATCTCGACAACCGGCTGCCCGGTGAACACGTCGATGATGTCCCACGAGCCTTCGGGCGTCTTCTCAATGTCGTATCGTCGGGTCATGGGTGATTTCGAGAGCAGGATTTAGTGCGGTAGCCGCTTAACGTTCGAGTTGTGGGACTGGCGTTGCTGGTCTGATCTAAGTAGTGAACTGAGAGGGCTCGGCATGTCGGTGCGACTCCCTTTTGAAGTCGACAGATGGACTACCAACACGAACTACCCTCCTCCCAGCAACTATGTGTGTCCAGCCCGATAGCGAGAAATCGGCACCCTTGTATGATCCATCCGACCGAGGTGAGGTCGATACCCCGGTCGCGGCAATAGCTGGCGCTGTCCTGGGTGTTACATGCCAGGACGCCTCGTTTGCCGCGCGGCCGCCGACTATCGCCACCCACCAGCTCTTCGATCGACAGGTTGTCCAGGAGACCCGCGTCGACGCCGGTGCCAACGCGCTGTCCAGTTGCTCCGGCGTGTCGACCTCGATCATGGCCATCTGTCCACGCAATAGCTGTCCGCGGTTCATAGGCATATTGGTCCTTGGAAATAATGGAAACGGTGCCCTACTCCCCTTCGCCAATTGGGCGTATTTGAATGGAGATGGCGCCGCATTCAGGCACGGATGTGATCAACGCACCGACAATGATGGCCAATGCCGCGAGCATTCCTGGACCCGTCAGCCATTCGCCGAAGAACACGGCTGCAAAGAGGGCGGAAAAGAATGGCTCACTCGATTCGATGACCTGCGTCTTGTAAGCCTCGATATGCTGAAGGGCGAGGATTGTGCAGTAGAAACCGCAGAACGAGGGGATAATCCCCAGCGCTAACAAAGCTGGAATGGTGTTCACTGACGGGATTGGCGCGCCGCTCCAAGCGTAGGGAACGGCGAGCATGGCAAAGCCATAAGCCAGGAACCACCAGAAAGTTTCTAGGGTCGAGCGAAGCTTGAAGAATTTCCAAGCGAAAATAAAGCTGGCGTAGCCTAGCCCTGCGATAAGGGCGAGGCAAATGCCGATAATGCTTCCAGCCATCATGCCGTCGCCGGCAATCAGGAAGTAGCCTCCAAGGAAAACCATCGTCATGGCGAACGCCTTTCGCGTGGTCACCCTTTCCTTAAGTATGAGGATGTCGAGAGCGATTGCACCAAGGCCGCCAGTGAAAACAAGGATGGCAACAAGTGGGATCGGCGTGTAGGCGAAAGCTTGGGTTTCGAAATGATAAAGCGTGAAGATGCCAAGCGTAGAGCAGACGGCGATCTTCCACGATCCCGTGAAAGCGGCGAGGAGTCGAGCCAAGCCTCCAGACCTCAAAAGGATGACGATCGAGAGTAGCAAAAGAGCAATGCCGCAACGCCAGAATGCGACCGCGGTGGGGTCGAGCCCTTCATTAAAGGCGGACCGGGAAAGCACTCCGACGGTTCCATTGGACAGAGCTGCGAGAAGGGCGAAACCGGCCCCAAGGATCGACGACAAATAAGCATTCTTCATGGCTGTGACTTCATTGCTATCATGTGGGAGCGGCAGGCTTCGCCGAATGCACGGAAGATTTCGACGCTAAGTGGATCCTCTGCGTGAAACCATTCAGGATGCCATTGCACGGCGGCGGCAAACGTTGCCGTGCCCTTTACGGAGACAGCTTCGATGACGCCGTCCATACATCGCGCATCGACCTCAAGACCATCAGCCAAACGCGCGATCCCCTGCCGATGCAGGGTGTTGACCAGGACCGGTTTCTTTTGCGAGCGACGGATGCACTGGGCAATGTAACCTCGGCCTTCGGCTTGAATTGCATGCGAGCAGGCATATTGAAGGTCGCGCGGGAGCGTGAGGTCTTCCACATGAGTGATCCGACCTTGACCTTCCGAAAGGTCATTTGCGAGGGTACCACCAAGCGCGACGTTGAGTTCCTGCAACCCACGGCAGATTCCGAACAGCGGAATGCCGGACGACAGAGCAATCTTGATCGCAGCAATACTTGTCCGATCCCGGTCGAGATCGAGCGTCTCTGGACAAGCTTCTGGCCCCCCATAAAGCGAGGGCGAGACATTCGACTCCGCCCCGGTCAGCAGCACCCCGTTGAGGACCGAAAAGCAGGCCTGCAGACTCTCTTCCTCAAGTCCGGCCGGAATGACGAGCGGCAAAACACGCGCGGTCGAACGCAAGGCTTCGAGATAACGGATGCGCACCGTCTCATAGCCGACGCTGTCCACTGTCTGGCGGTTAGAAAGGACACCGACGATCACCGGACTTCTGTCTGCAATCGCGGTCAAATCAGGCGCCCCCAAGGGCTTGCCCGATATCGGCGATGATATCATCGATATGCTCAAGTCCGACGGAGATGCGGACTGTTCCATCGCAAACCCCGGCAGCAAGGCGCGCCTCGCGGGGAACCGAAGCATGAGTCGTCGAGGCTGGATGCGTGGCGAGCGTTCTCGCGTCGCCAATATTTGAGACGTGGTAGGCGAGTCGCAGGCTCTCGATAAAACGCCCCCCGGCCTCGATGCCTCCAGCGATATCGAAAACGATCATGGGGCCGCCATGATCGCCCATGTTCTGCACGGCGCGATGCCGTTCGACAGTTCCGCCAAAAGCCGGATACTTCACGTCGACAACACCAGGATGCGCCTTAAGATAGTCGGCCAGCTGCCGGGCATTGGAGCAATGTCGCGGCATTCGCAAAGGCAGCGTTTCCAACCCTTGGATGCAGAGGAAAGATGAGAACGGGGACGGGCAGGGTCCAAAGTCGCGCATGAGCGTGTTGCGCATCTTGAGCAGGAACGGGCTGGCCCCATATGGGCCGGGCAGACCGCGCGCAGCATCAAGCCAGAGTATGTTGCCATGGGAGATATCAGGACGTGTCATCAACGGAAAGCGCTCGGCATAAGCAGCCCAGTCGAAGGTGCCGCCGTCGACGATAATGCCGCCAATCGTGGTGCCGTGGCCGCAAATATATTTGGAAGTGGACTGCACGGTTAGATGGGCGCCAAGCTTGAGAGGGCGTGAAATGAGGGGGGTCATCGTGTTGTCGATGATCAGCGGAATTCCGACTTCATGCGCGATCGCCCCCACTTCGACGATCGGGAAGGGGCTGAGCTTCGGGTTGGGAAGCCCTTCCGCAAACCAACAGCGAGTGCGGTGGTCCGAGGCTTCGCGGAAGCGCTCGGGATCACTCGGATCGACGAAGCGCGTTTCGATCCCGAGCCGCTGAAACGTGCTGGCGAGCAGATTGATTGTCCCGCCATACAGGTGCGCGGAGCTCACGATATTGTCCCCGGTAACAGCAATGTTCAGGATCGCAAGCATTATCGCGGCCTGTCCCGAGGAGGTTGCCAAGGCGGCGACGCCACCCTCGAGAGCCGCGACACGTTGTTCGAATATATCCGTCGTCGGGTTCATCAACCGCGAATAGGTACGCCCCTGCCGGCGGAGATCGAAGACGTCCGATGCATGGTCAATGGATTCGAACGCATAGGCGTTCGAGAGATAGATCGGTACAGTCGTCGCCAGGGTCGCCGGATCACAGCGATAGCCCCCATGCAGAACCGTCGTTTCCGCATGAAGAGCCGGCGTCGGCTCCAATCGTGTTGCAGGGCCATCTTTTTGGAGTTTGGTCAACTTCGAGTACTCCGGAGACACATTGTTCTCGATGGATAGTGTTCAGGCCCGCGATCCCGCTCTTGCGGCGAAGCGCTTCCGGTTCTGGTCGCGGATCAGCTTCAGGATCGAAGGCTCGCCATTTGGGCCAGATTGGAAGATCCCGCCCGCTTCGCAACAGTGCGCGGCATAGGCGGGGTCCCTCATGCGGATGGCGTGAGCTTCGGGCAAGCGCCAGAGCGGGGTCGCTGGATCGAGATGATGATCGAGATGATAGTTGTCGCCGTTGATCGCGGTCAGCCACTTCTCGATATGACGGCTGCGGCGATTCCGGGTCATTTCCAGATCTACGGTTCGGCGGTCGATGGAACTGCAATGCTCAGACATCTCGATGAACCAGCCGATGATGTGAAACGAGGTCAGGTAGGGAACTACCCAGAGAAGGACAAGCTCCTGGAAGGAGCCGTAGGCTAGAGCGAGCGTTACGACACACGCCCAGAACGCGTAGAAGCCCCAGCGATCGAACACGTAAAGCCATGTCTCTTCGCGCTTCACTCGCGTTGAGCTCTCCTTGCGAGAGAAGGTGTCGAGGATCATCCGGTATCTGTTGCGGAGCAGATACTTCAGATATGCGTAGGTTTTCGATCCAAGCAGCGGCAAGATGATGATCTTCCAAACGAAGGAGCGATCCGTTTGGGGTGTGAAGACACCTTCCGCGATGAAAAACCTCAGGTCAGGATCGGCATCGGCTCTCCCGAGGTAGGGGTGATGGCTGTGGACGTGGGACTCCTTGTAGGCGAAGTGGCGTTGAAACAGGGGCCAAGCCGTCAGCAACGTGCCGAGCAGGAAGTTCAGCACACGATTTTTTGTCAGCACACCGTGCGCACAATCGTGCAAGATGGTGGAGATGCCTCGCTGACGGGCTCCGATGACAATCACAGTCAGGGGATAGAACCACCAGCTTACTCCAATGACCAGCCACGCGAAGGCGGCGATCACCGCATAGTCCTTTATGATGTAAAGAGGCCCATGCCAATTGTCGGTCTCAAGGGCCTTGATCTCGCGAGTGATGGATCGATCGAAGCGGTAGTGGTTGTAGCGCCTTGGGGCTTCGATGCCGTGATACTGGGGCTGTACATGAGCGTTCATGAAAACACCTTTTGCCGAGAATTGCAGGGCCACTCGGCGGTATAGTCGCCGACGAAGCGGTCAATGAGATCAGCTTTGACGTTTGGCATGACAATCGCATGGGCGCAGTTGCCATGACATGCGAGCTGGTATTCGCTAACGAGCCTCTCGGATGGTTTCGGAAACACAACCGTCAAGGAGCACGGATTGAGCAGTACCGGGACACTCGCTGAGCGTAGTGCTCCGGCAAAGCCATCCGCGCGCTCGATGCAGGTTCGGGCAAAATGACGGAAACCGGCGATACCGAGGCGCGTCAGCCGGTTCCATATCGCCAGAACGGCGTGGCCGTTTCGCGATCCCATCAAGGTAGTATCATCAGAGCGCAAGTAGCTCACGGCGGAGGCCACTCGACGGACATGTTCGCGTCGGACTACGAGGATGCCGCAGGGCATCGGCGTGCCGATCATCTTGTGGCCCGAGGTTGACATACTGTCGATCCCGTGCCGGAACGAGGGACGGATACCACTCGGTAAGCCATCGACGAAGGGAAGGACCATTGCATTCAGGGCGCCATCGACGTGGACGAAGCGCCGACTCGGATCGATCCCGACTTGGTCCAGAACGCTGATGCAGGACGCAATATCATCATGCGCCCCTTTCATGGTCGTTCCACAGGTCAATGCGAGAATAACGCAGCGATGGCGATTTGCCTGGACGACTTCCCTCAGAGCATCCGGACAGATGGCGCCGGTATGGTCGGCCTCGCACGTCAAGGCCTCGATCCCGAGGATTTTCGCCGCCTTTGGGATCGAATAATGCGCCTCTGTGGAGTATATCAGAACCGGATTACCGAGAGTCTCTCGCGCAAGATATAGGGCCCACAAATTGCCCTCAGTTCCGCTCGCACCCACAGCTCCCCAGTATTCTTCTGGATTGGCACATTCCCAGATCCGAGTGAACCAGTCGACCACCTCGCGCTCTACGCCACAAACCTCAGTCGCATAGTGTGAACCGACATAGGGGTCCCCCAAGTTATTGATAAAAAAATTGCAGAACTGAGAGATTGGCCAGGCGTCAAAGTCGAGATTGTAAGGGTATCCCAAGTGTTTTGCGCGCCTATCGGCGAATTTATTGCTGAGTTTATCCAGTGTCGCATTGATAACGACCGGTGTACTGACACGAGTGTCCAATATATCGCACGTAAGCTTCACGCATATGCTCCGCTATAGCCGCTCCAGGGAAACGGCAGGCAAGGGTGACGCAAGACGCACTCCAATCGGCCCGCCGCCACCCCGCCTCCGGCTCGGCGTCACTGATCCGGTAGGCCGGGTGGCGACTTCGGCGAGATAGCCGTCCACGGCCGTTGGGGGCATCGGTGCGCCGGGAACGACGGAATTGTCACACGACGAGAATATCGATTCGGCAACTCCTGACCCCTCGCGACGAGGAAGCCTCAAGAATCATGCCGACATCGCACTAAGAGGCTCAAAAAAGAGCGTTCCATATATTATTCAATGACTTAACGAGGTGCAGGAGGTCGATCTGTCCTCCGTCGCGGACCCGACAAAGCGACCGTAAATGTCGGTTGTCAGACGTTGTCCGGGAATGCTGAATAGGTGCTTGTTAACGGCGGCGAGCGAGGCATCGGATTCGAGCGGCCGTTGCGGCCACAGTCTTCCAGTCGGTCAAAGGGCGGCCCACCCCACCTTGAAAGGAAGAGCTGGTGGGCTAGAACGGCGAACGGCAGCGCCGCCCTGGTTTCTTGGCCCGCCTCGAGCACGATACCGAGATCCTTGACGAAAATATCGACTGTGCTAGAGGCCTCCGGGTCGTCCATGATCATGCGCGGCCCGCGATCTTTCAGCATCAAACTCGAGGCTGATGTGCCCGAGAGAATGTCGAGCATGCGCGCGGCGCCGTGGTTGCGCTTCAACACCCACGAGAAGCTGAACGCCTGCCTGCCTGACAAGTGTATCGCCTACGCCAAGACGCATCGTTATGTCGAGCAGCCGGAACGTACGATCTCGAACGTTTTCGAGGAGCGGCGCGGCAAGCTGGTTGAATACGCGGTTCCTTCGACGGATTACATACGATGCCGGTCTCGATCTAAAGGCCAGCGAGGCGCCGGTGCTGGGTCATGCCCGATCGGAAAGCCGCCGCGGAAGAGACAATAGCCGCGATCCAGGCGGCTATGCGATTGGCGAGACGAAGCCTGCAACCGCCAAAGTAATCGTGCGCAGGATCGCGCCGCGCGGCTGATGCGATTGCATCTCTCGCCGCACCGCGCTGAGGGCTTCGTCTGTCAGGCGGTCTAGGTTTCGCGCTTCGGGCCGAGCACGAACACTGTCGGGACGGCGAGCAACGTGGCAACCGCGCTGTAGGCAAAGACGCTAGCAACGCCGGCAGTATCCACCAGTAGTCCGCCGAAAATCGCGCCGGCTGCGATGGCCAACTGGAACGTTGCGGTCATTAGCGCACCGGCGCTTTCGGCCTGCTCGGGAGCGGCGCGCAGCACCATCCACGTCTGTAACCCCACCGGCACTGCGCCGAAGGCAAAGCCCCATACGGCAACCGCAATCGCCGAGGCCGAGGCCGATGTTCCCATCGTCAGCAGCGAGACTGCGGCTATCGCTATGAGCAGGGGTGGCAGAGCCGCGACTGCCTTGAGGCTGTGCTTGCCCAGGAATGCGCCGGCCAAATTACCGAAGAAGCCGCCGATGCCAGAAGCGAGCAAGACTAGCGAGATGGTCTCGATATCGAGCGCGGGAACCCTCTCGAGAAAGGCGCGGATGTAGATGAAGCTGGCGAAGTGCCCAGAAGCAACCAGCAGGACGACCAAATACGCGACCCTGGTCGTTGGATTCTTGGCCGCATCCAGCAGACTGCGGAATGTAGCCACTTCAATCGGAGGCAGCGTCGGAATGGTTATGAGTTGGACCAGCAATGTAATGGCATTAACGAATACGGCGATCATGAAGGCGGTTCGCCATCCCCAGATCTCTCCGACATAAGCGCCGATAGGAGGTGCGCAAACGGTAGCGACGGAAACGCCGGTGATGATGATCGACATGGCGCGCGGCAGGAAGTGACTTGGAACGAGCCGCATCGCCAGCGCTGCCGAAATCGACCAGAACCCTCCGAGCGCTATGCCGAGCACGACACGCGCCGTCAGGAAAACCGGCAGTGACCAGGCGACCTCCGCCAGAACGTTGGACAGGATCTGCAGCAGCGTCATCGCCCACATGACGATCTTGCGGTCCAGGCGCCTTGTAATGATGGCCATCGTCGGCGCCGAGATCGCCCCGGCGATTGCGGTCGCTGTCAGCGCCTGACCAGCCGCACCCTTGGTGATACCGAGATCATGCGCGAGTGGCGTCAGCACGCTGGCAGGCAGAAACTCTGCCGTCACCAGCCCGAAGGTGCCCAAGGCAAGCGAAATGACCGCACCCCATGCGGGACAAGACCGTTGATCGGGCTTTTCTGGGTCGTGCAGAGCAGCGTCCGTGAAGCCTGTCGCCGATTCGGCCATGAATAAGCTCTTCAGTTTGAATGCGCTGCAACATCGGGGTGGATGGGTCGGCCCGCATCAGAGCCAGAAACGCCGTCTTTCCCGACGGCGCTCAGCGACATGTTGTGACAGTGCGGCGTGCAATATCGATGCCGTTTCCTTGAGTCGGAGACGCTGTCGTCGAGGACGGGACAAGGTCCCGACGTTCGGCGGTAACGCTCGGTCACCAGAACCGAGAAATGTCCGAAGCTGAACAAGAATGTCGCAAGCCCGACCAAAAAGGCCGCCAAGGCTCGGCCACCGTTACCCGGGCAAGTGGTGCAACGCAAACGGTGCGCTAACCGGCACGCAACTTGCTCCGACAGTTTTGTCAGGGTGGCGTCAGCAGTGTGTGATGGAGCTCAGCGGTCATTGCCAATCTGTACAGCGTCTGATCCGGGACGTGTCCCGTGCTGGCAATCGACCTTGTGACCAGCCGTGCGATCCAATCGAGCGCAAGAACGCCTGACGTTCAGGAGAAACCAAATGACGATTAATGCGGTTCCAGATCATGTCCCGCCCGAAATGGTGAGGGACTTCAGTCTGTTTACGTCGCCTGGCATGGCGCCGACGCCCAACGGAGATCCGCACGCAGCTGTCGCTTGCGTCCATGCCGGCCCGCCGATCTTTTATTCGCCCTACAACACGCGCGATGGCCGGGGTACTTGGGTCATCACTCGCGCCGCAGACCAGCGCCGTGTGCTGCAGGACGCCGAAACCTTTTCCAGCCACCGCAGCATCTTCTCATCCGCGCTGGGCGAAAACTGGCCGATGATCCCGCTTGAACTCGATCCACCGGCCCATGGCGTCTTTCGCTCACTGCTCAATCCGCTGCTTTCGCCAAAGCGGGTGGTGGTATTGGAGCCGAAGGTCCGCGAGCGAGCGATCACGCTGATCCTTAGGATCGCCGCATCGGGCACAAGCTGCGACGTCATGAAGGATTTTGCCTTTCCTTTCACGGTCAGCATCTTCCTTCGCCTTCTGGGGCTTCCGGATCACCGACTCGATACATTTGTCGGCTGGGCGAAAGATCTGCTCCACGGCGACGATGTGAAGCGACCGGCGGCGGCCCGGACTATTGTGGCCTTCATCGACGAACTTGCAACCAAGCGCCGCAAGGAACCGGTCGACGATTTCATGACTTTCATCGTGCAGGCACAGGTCGAGGGCCGCCGGCTGACCGAGGAGGAAGTCCGTGGTATCGGCGTGCTCGTGTTCATTGCGGGCCTCGACACGGTCGCGGCAGCTATAGGCTTTGGCTTGGCTTATCTCGCGCGCAACATCAAAGATCAAGATTTGCTGCGGCGCGAACCGGACCGGATCGTGCTCGCAGCCGAAGAATTGCTGCGCGCCTATCCAAGCGTTCAGATAATCCGAGTGGCAACCAAAGACATAGACTTCGAAGGCGCGCCGATCCGCAAGGGGGATTATGTTTCCTGCGCCGCGATGATTGCCAATCGTGACCCAGCGGAATTCGAATGCCCCAACACGGTCGATCTGGCGCGAGAGGACAACCGCCACGCTGCCTTTGGCTATGGTCCCCATCGTTGCCTTGGCTCACACCTTGCCCGGCGGGAGATTGTCATTGGCCTGGAGGAGTGGCTGGCGCGCATCCCGGCTTTCCGGATCCAGAACGCTACGGCACCCATTACCTCCGGCGGCCATCTATTCGGGATCGAAAATCTGATCCTGGACTGGTCCTGACCAAGCCCGTCTCGGGCCGGGGCACAGACATTGGAGGTAGCGCTATGCGCATTATTGTCCACAAAGCCAAATGCCAGGGTCACGCGCGATGCTCGGCGCAAGCGCCGGACGTCTTCAAGCTTGATGACGAGGGCTACATCCTGCCCGGTGACATTGAGGTTGCGGAGGGGGGGCAACTGCTTGCGTCACGGGGTGCGCGATCCTGCCCCGAACGTGCGCTGGAACTCGACCCTACACCCGCTGCGCGGGTTGTACCGGACGCCATTGAACCAAGAGTCTGGCGGGCTTGAATGGGGATCGACCCTGTGGCCGCATACTGAAAGACGGCAGGCGGCCTCTGTCCCACCCCTCCTCCTCGTCGAACTGCGCAGGAGGCATCTCCGGCGTCGAGGTGCTCCCATGATGCGACCGGCGGGCGGGGCTTTGCGAAACATCTTTTCCTATCAGGGAATTTGCGGCAGAGACGATGGACCAGGCAAAAATTAACGAATTACTCGACCGTGAGGCGATCCGCGACTGCCTCTATCGATACTGCCGGGGGATAGACCGCGCGGATGAGGCGGCGTTGCGCAGCGCGTACTGGCCCGATGCGCATGACAATCACGGGGCCTATTGCGGCTCTGCAGAGGGCTTCATCCGGTTTGCGCTCGGTGTCTTCAAGACCGAGCCTCGCAACATCCATCAGATCACGAACATCCTGATCGAATTCATCAGCTCGGCAACGGCTGCGGTTGAGAGCTATTTCACCGCGCTGCAACACGGACCTGACAAAGACGGAGAAGTACGCCAGACACTCCTCTGCGGCCGCTACTGCGATCTGTTTCAGAAGAGGGAAGGGGAGTGGCGGATTGCCGAACGGACGGTGGTCTACGATTGGCTCGAGGAGCAGATCCCACCAGCGGTCCTTGAGGCAGAACGGTTCGGCCCGCGACAGCCGATTGGAGCACCTCATCCGCACGATCCGGTCTACGCGCTCGGGAAGCGTCGCATTCCTTTTTCGCCATGATGCCTTCAGAGATTTCGAACGGGAGATCCGCGTCGGCCGAGGGGACAAGAGACTATGACAACTTTGCAATGTTACAGCGCGCCCGGCGAAAGCCTGCCCGGTGAAGATGCGGCCGGCAGGATTGCCTTTCCGCCCGCGAAGGCTTGACCGTGACAGCGATCAGTTCTGTCGCCACGAGCCTGCTGACGACGCTGGTGTGCATCGATTTGCGGGATTACGGCAGAGCCGTTCATCAAGGTAAGTGCCTGTCCTCGGCGGGACCCTCACCAGCTTCGACTGCCAAATCGAGAGTTGGACCGCTGCCGAAACGCACGACGTCTATGTGGGGTCGCAACTGTCTGTCACCCGGGCGGGCTGCTTTACCTCATTCCGCCGCCCAACGGGTGATGGGCTGAGATCGCTGAGGCTCGTCGCGGAGAAGCTCATGAAGCAGGCAGGACGCATCGTCATCATTACAGGCGCCGCCGGCGGGATCGGCCGAGCCCTGGTCGATATTCTTGCCGGGGACGGACACACTGTTGTTGCGGTGGACCTTCCGGGCAGCGGCGTCGTTGAATTGGCTCGTGGTCTCGGCTACCCGCATCTCGGCCTCGAGTGCGATGTCTCGCGAGAGGAGGATATTCTCGCGCTTTACGGCCGGGTCGAAGCACAGTTCGCTGAGATCGGCGTCCTCATCAACAACGCAGCGGTGGGACCCACCATGGCTGCGACTGTCGACACCGGCGTCGACGCCTTCCGACGCCGCCTGGCAGTAAACCTAATTGGGCCGTTCGTCATGGCTCGCGAAGCGGCGAGACGCATGAGGCGAGGCGGTGCCATCGTCAACGTCGCTTCCATGGCAGGCATGGTCGGCAATCCCAAGCGTAATGCCTACGCAGCCTCGAAAGCAGGCCTGATCTCGTTGACGAGGTCGCTTGCATGCGAGTGGGCGTCTCGTGGCATCCGCGTGACGGCGGTAGCACCGGGCTACGTGCGCACGCCGATGGTCGCAGAACTGGAACGCGCGGGCAAAGTGGACCTCGACGCGGTGCGCCGCCGTGTGCCGATGGGGCGCTTGGCGCGGCCCGACGAGATCGCCCGCGCCGTGCGTTTTCTGGCCAGCACGCAGGCGCGCCACATCACCGGATCGGTGCTCGCGGTCGACGGCGGCTGGATGTCATTCAACCAACCGGGGGATGCGCACCCACCGGTGGATGGGACGCCCCGAGCCGAACTCTCCTGTCCGGCCGAACGCACCGACGCGCGAATCGTGCTCGTCACGGGCGGCGCGAACGGCATAGGCGAGGCCGTCGTTCGCCGCTTTGCCGCCAACGGCGATACCGTCGTGATTGCTGATAGAGATGGCGCTGCAGCGGCAGAGCTCGCTGGATTGCTCGACAGCAAGACCCCGGCCAAATCCGTGGACGTGGCCGTTGAGAGCGAGGTGGTGGCGCTGTTCGAGGAGCTGCGGGGACGGTTCGGGCGCATCGATGTGCTCGTCAACGGTGCTGCTGTCGCCGACACTTGGTTGTCGGGGCTCAAACAAATACCGCAACAGATCGAACACGTCCTGGATGTCAATCTTACCGGCGCCTTCACCTGTGCGCGCGAGGCGATCAAGGCGATGTGCCCTGGCGGAGTGATCCTCAACCTCGGATCGGTCAACCACTTTCTGCCGTTCGCGCCGCGCCATGCCTACAGCGCCTCCAAGGCGGGGATGGACATTCTGACCCGATGTATGGCGGCCGAACTCGGACCGGTAGGGATTCGAACAGCCACCGTTGCTCCTGGCTACATCCGCACGCCTGCACTTGCTCAGTTGGCGAAAGCCGGCCGCATCGACTCGACAGCAATCGGACGACGCATCCCCACGGGCACGACGGGACGGCCAGAAGACGTCGCAGATGCGGCGTTCTTCCTTGCTTCGTCTGACGCCTCATACATCAACGGCTCGATCCTCTACGTGGACGGCGGTTGGACCTCGTTCGGTGATGCGGGAAACGCCTGTGAACTCTATGACGAATGTTTTGCGGAGGCCGTGGGTTGATTATCGACCAATCGCCAGCCGACGGGCTGCGGCTCATCGAAGCCGAGGACGTCCAGAGCTTCAGGCTTCGGCTGCGCGCGCCCGCGCTTCCTGCAATCGAGCATGTCATCTTCGGCCATGACGAAAACGTCCTCATCGCGGTCGAAGCGGTTCCAACCGCTCGGGGCGCGCCTGCAACCGCCGAATGGCGAGCGGTTTGCTGCAAGAATACGCCGCCGCCAAGGGCTGGATCGACGCTGCGGCCAATGCCTTCTGTGCGCATGCCGGGCGCTGCCCCTGACCGGCAAACTCCCTCTGTAAACAAGGAAGCACCATGGAATTCGCGACCTTCATCCTGGCCGCCCAGCGCGGCTATCATCAATCGTCCGATAGCGTCATCCGCAACTCCATTGAGCAGGCTGTCGTATCCGAGCAGGCTGGCTTCGATACCGCGTGGTTCGCGGAGCACCACTTCAACAATTACAGCCTGATTCCCTCGCCCTTGATGATGGTGGCGCACTGCGCCGGCGTGACGAGCACCATTCGCCTTGGCACCGCCGTCTGCGTGCTGCCGCTTTATCAACCTCAGCGCCTACTTTCCGAGATCGGCTTCGCCGACATCGTTGCGAACGGCCGTCTCGAGCTCGGCGTCGGCTTGGGATACCAGCAATTCGAGTTCGAGCGCTTTGGTGTAAATGTCGATGAGGCGCCGGCCGTCTTCTCGGAATACTTGGACATCCTTCTGAAGGGCCTCAACCAAGACATCTTCGAGCACGACGGCCAGTATGAGAGCATACCCCCGACAGCGATTTCGGTGCGCACCGTCCAGAAGCCGACACCGCCGATCTGGATCGCCGGCGGGTCCGCGCGCATGCGCAGGGCCTATCGTGAGGGACACAATTTCTTTGTCACAGCATTCCACAATGGCTTGGAGACTTTGAGCACGCTGCGCGAATCCATCAAGAGGGCGGCGGCTTCCGCAGGTAAGAATGTCACGGACGCCAAGATATCGCTACTGCGCTGCTGCTATGCCAGCGACGACGAGGCAGAGATCAACAGCTATCTCGACAATGCCCGCTTCCAGCGCCGGCTGTCTGAAGCACTGCATCAGCGCCGCCAGCAGAGCCTGGACGGCTATCTGCTGCAGGAAACGCCGACGCAGCAGGACCTGTCATTCGAGACGATGCGCGAGAACCTGCCGATCGGCAGCGTGAATCGCGTGATTGATCGCCTATTGGAAGAGGTGGATATCTTGAAACCGGACCAGATCGCAATTCAGACCCAGTTGGGGGATTTCGACCAAAAGACAATGTTGCGCCAGATCGAGCTCTGGGGAGACAAGATCATCCCGGCGGTCAACAAGTCGCTCGCTCATGCGGGGGGGTAAAATCCGCAACGGCCTGAACTCTCACCTCGGCTGGTTGGTCGTTTCGAAAGATAGAAGCGCGCGGTCAACAGCAGGGACGGAGCCTAGAGGTCGCTCGCCGCGACAGGTTCAGGGGGGCCTATGTCAAAGGTTTGTCAAAAGAATGCCGTGCCCCGGCTTCCATCGCTGTTGCCGCGGCCTCCGGCCGGAACGCAGCGTTCACCGTGCCGTACGCACAGTGACGACGCAGCTTCAGCATGGTGGTGGCACGACGTGCGCCCTGCAGCTGCAAGAAAGCTCGCTGCGTTGGAGAATTCCCGATGAGCGGTTTCGTCACCCGCGACGGCTCCAGATGGATGCCGGAATTGACCGCTATCGACGGCATGACCCTGCATCGGCTGCGGCCGCTGTTTCAAGGTCTGCTCACGCCATGTCATGCACCTTTACGGCGTCGATGACGCGGGTGAGATTTTCGGCGCCTGCGCCGGCGAGGACGACGATTTCGATGGCGAGCTCAATCGCATGATCATGGTCGTCGACCACGCCGGTCGCTGCACTGGCTGCGGTGTCTGCGCCTCCGTCTGCTCGAAGAGCTGCCAGACCCATATTGCGGCTGACAAGGTCGCCGCACGCTGGAGGATAAACCAGGAGAACGCCACCATGTTCGCCCATCACAATTGCCGGCTCAGCGCCCGCCAATGGCCGCGCATCGAGCTGGAGAGGAGATTCGACCAGCATGTGCTTGCGTGTGTGCTTTCGCGTGCGCTCGAGGAGGTCGAGGCCGGCGAGGCGACGGCGACGGAGGCGACCGGCCTTTCGCACGCCGAGCTGCGCAACGTCCTGCCCCGCGGTTTCCCCGCTGCTGCTGTCAACGCCTTCGCCTTGAAAGAGGTGAGCGACCCCGAGCCCGACATGGAGGAAGAACTTCTGCGCGGCCTGCTGCTGGCTCATGCCCGGCCGGGCGACCCGGCGAGCACCCGCTTCGCCAAGATCATCGCGCGACGTGCCATGCGCGATGATCATCTGTGGCAGGACCTTGGCCTTTTCAATCGGGCCGAGCTCAGCCGCCTGCTTGCCACGCATTTTCCGACGCTGGCAGCCGGCAACACCCAGAACATGAAATGGAAGAGGTACTTTTACCGCAAGCTCTGCGAGGCGGAAGGTTTTTCGCTATGCACCGCGCCCAGTTGCCGGGAATGCAACGATTTCGAAAACTGCTTCGGCCCGGAGGAAGGCGAAAGCCGCCTCGCACGCATTAAGAACGGGATCGCTCTGGATTAAGCGCCGCTTTCGTCAGCGGTGCGAGGCCGCCGGGCCTTGACCGCCATTTAGCCATAAGCGCTTTTCCCGCCGCCGTTGCACAGAGGAGGGGATGTTCATCGCTTCGCGATATTTCGTGACGGTGCGGCGTGCTACTTCGATGCCGGTTTCCTTGAGCCGGCCGACGATGTCATCGTCGGAGAGCACGTCGTGGGGCGATTCTGAGGCGACTATCTCCTTGATCCGATGGCGGACAGCTTCGGCGGAATGCGCGTCGCCGCCTTGGCAGGAGGCGATCGAGACAGTGAAAAAATACTTCAGTTCGAACACCCCGCGTGGGGTAAGCATGTACTTGTTCGATGTCACTCGGCTTACGGTCGACTCATGCACGTTGATCGCGTCAGCGACAGTCCTGAGATTGAGAGGCCTCAGGTGGGCGACGCCATGTTCCAAAAATGCCTCCTGTTGGCGCACGATTTCAGTCGCAACCTTAAGGATCGTCTTGGCGCGCTGATCGAGGCTGCGGATTAGCCAGTTCGCGTTTTGCAAGCATTCGTTGAGAAAGGCCTGATCTTTCGAATTCTGGACCGTGTGGCGCGAGACTTCGGCGAAATAGGTTTGGTTGATCAGCAGCTTGGGTAGCGTGTCCGGATCAAGTTCGATTTGCCATCCACCGCCGGGCGAGGGCATGACCCAGACGTCGGGTATGATGGATTCCGACGCTCCGGATTGGAATCGGTTTCCAGGCTTGGGATCGAGCGCACGGATTTCCTGCAACATGTCGAGAAGGTCTTCTTCATCGATACCACAACGCTGCTTCAATGCCTGAAAATCGCGTCGCGCAAGCATTTCAAGATTGGCAACCAAAGTTGCCATCGCCGGGTCGAACCGGTCTCGCTGGCGCAACTGGATCTCAAGGCATTCGCTGAGCGTCCGCGCGAAGATTCCCGGTGGATCAAAGTGCTGCAAGGTTCCGAGAACCCGTTCCACATCAGCCTCCCGGATGTTTAGGCTCTCCGCCAGCTCCAAAAGATTTGCCCGGAGATAGCCAGTGTCTTCCAGATGCGCGGCAAGCTGGCCAGCAATCAGCCGCTCCTGTGGTGTGAGCGCAGTGAGGGCGATCTGGCGAGCGACATGGTCGTGCAATGTTTCGGTGAGGGCAACAAACTCGTCGAAGGCAGGGCGATTGCCTGGTGGGTTGTTGGCCGTGTTGCGAAGTGATTTCCTTTCCCCGAGCCGTTCGGGGGATCCGGCCATGGTCGGCCTGGCAACGTCGTTTTCGCCTGCGCCGATGTACTGATCCTCCCCCGAATTCGGCAACACGTCGCCAAGAGCCTCGCCTTCGTTTGAAGCAGGCTCCAAAAGCGGATTCTTCTCGAGTTCCTGCTCCACGAACTGATGCAGTTCGGCATGCGCCAGTTGCAGCAATCGTATCGACTCAATGAGTTGAGGCGAGGCAACCATAGATTGCTTCTGGCGCTGAAGCAGGCTTGCTGATGATTGCATGGTGAGCGCGATAATCCTGTCGAGGAGACTCTTGGCCGTGCGTAATGGGATCAGTGAGACGTCCTCTAGGTCATGCGGCGGCCTTCAGCGTTTCAAGAACGTTCTGCGGGGATGAGACGCCATAGGGGTCGGTCTCGCAGTTGTCGGAGAACCCTTCCTCCTCGAACCACTGCTCCACCACGCCATTGTCGATCAGGGCGGCATAGCGCCAGGAGCGCATGCCGAAGCCGAGATTATCCTTGGCGACCAGCATGCCCATTTTGCGCGTGAACTCGCCTGAGCCGTCAGGGATGAGCCCGACCTTCTGCAGGCCCAGGGACTTCCCCCATGCATTCATGACGAAGGCATCGTTGACGGAGACGCAGTAGATCGCGTCAATTCCCTCCTTCTCAAACTCGTCATAGAGCTTTTCGAAATTGGGCAATTGGTAGGTTGAGCAGGTCGGGGTGAAGGCGCCAGGCAGCGAGAACAGTATGACGCGCTTGCCGGCAAAGTAGTCGTCGGATGTTCTTTCTTCCCAGCGATATGGATTTGGCCCCTGGACTGACTCGTCGCGAACACGCGTGAGAAAGGTAACGAAGGGAACCTTCTTTTGAACGGTCATCAACTTGCTCCTCTAGAAAAACTGGTGCACTGGATTTCAGCTGGACTGGCGTAATAGCGAGCTAGGGCCCGCGTGCCGGGGATAAGATGAGGCCCTCGCGGCTCTAAACCTCCTTTTTTCATCCGGATGTATGGGAATGTCCTGGCTCCTGGTCTTCGTTACCCGAACGCCATCGATATGACTGAGCTGGAGGCCTCCGAGTCGCTTGGGCAATTTTTCCACGGCTATGGCGCCGAACGCGGCATCGATCACCCGCTGCTCGTACCCGGGAAAAAGTGATGGCAACCGGAAGTAGTCAGTATCGAAATAGGCGTGGGCGACCCTTTGATGGGACTCTTGGGCACTCACATGCTGATGAGAACCGGCAAACGGCAATTGCGCGAGCGCCACGTGTTGGCGCGCCGGTATCGGATCTGCCATGCGCAAAGCAGCTACCAGGCAAGGACCTCCGAAGCGGACGATTTCCCGATCTCCAGCGGGAGTGGGCACCGTCGCCTCGGACGATCGTATAGAGGTTCGCGTCTCAGCCATGGTTGGGTAGTCGCTTTCTTCGTGCTTTGATGGGCTCTAACCACGAGGAGCAAGCGGCATGCCATTTCAATTGAAGATGCCTTTGCAGCGACCCTTTGGCTTGAAAGGACCGGTGTCTTCGCCAAGACCAGGCGCGCTCTATAACCGCTTGGTCACCACACTGAACAAAGGTGCTAGGTGCGCATATTCAGCGCTTCCGCACCGGCTCGGGAAACCCAAACCGGACAGACCGAGCCGGATGCAATACCGCACACGGGCGGCACTGCAGCGATTGCACAGTGTCTGCCGCTAGCGTGTTCTTGCATGCGCAGAGGCACGGCTATCGCGAGCACACGCCTTTAGCAGCAACCGTGAGCGCGCGCTCTTCAGCAAGCGCCCTGGTCCGGACTCGGCGAGGATCGAATTCGGCTCGGGTGCGACATTACATGCTTGAGGTTCCATTTGGTTTCCCCGAGCGTGTCTATCGGCAACCTTCTTGTGTCCGAAACTGGACAAGAGTGTCGCAAGCCCGACCGAAAGGCCGCCAAGGCCGGGCCACCGTTAGCGGGCAAACGATGTAGCGCAAACGGAGCGCCAATCCGGCACGCAAATTGCCCCGATGATCTTGTCGGGGACGTCAGCAATGCGTCGCAGAGCTCAGCGGCGCCGTGACGACGCATGATGCAGGATCGCATTGATCTTCGCTCAACTCAACTCGCAATAGGATGTTGCTATGACCGATATCGATCCCTTTGCCTGGCTGGCACTGTGTCGGCATTTCAAAAACGATGATTTGACGGGTCTCGCTAGCTCGCGCCGAAAGTTTGCTCCATATCTCCTGCCTGACCTTCAAACGGTGATTGAAGAGCAGATTGCACCTCTGTCTCCCAAGCTCGTCGGCGTCCACCAGCGGCACGAGTTCAATGCCATGAAGCTGTCGGACATGGTCATTCGCGAGGGAGAAGCCGTCGTTGCGCTGACACCCTTGGAATATCAGGACATCGATATCGGCGAAGATCTGCCTTATGCGTCTCTGCACAATGGCCTATGGTTATTCCATATCGGCGAAGAGCCTGTCGCGATCTTGCAATCGCAGTTTTTTGACTACTTTGGCGGGCGAACGGTTCAAGTGGAAATCGCCTATCTGCCTGGCGAGCAGGCATCAGCCTTCTCGCGCGAATTTCTTCGCAAGATCCAGGCGGCAGGCGAAAGCTCACGATACTACCGCAACAAGGTTCTCTCTTTCGAACCCGATGCACGAAACTCCGGGATGCCGGGAACGATGCGGGTTCATCGCCTTCCTGCCGTACCCCGGAATGACGTGGTGCTTTCCGAGGCAACTATGGCGCGTCTTGATGCCCACATCTTCGACTTTGATCGACACCGAGAGGGGCTGAAGCGCCTCGGCCAATCGACTCAAAAGGGCATTCTGCTTTACGGACCACCTGGCACAGGCAAGACGCACGTCATCCGTTATGTTTCTGCCAACCTGGTCGGGCGCACCACCGTTCTGGTCACGGCTGAGCAGATGAAGCAGATTGCCTCCTATATCGCACTGGCTCGTACCCTGCAGCCGAGCATCGTCGTGCTGGAGGACGTCGATCTGGTGGGCCGGTCACGAGAAGACATTTATGGTCAGAAGGCCGAAAGCCTCCTCAACCGTCTGTTGAACGAGATGGATGGTCTCGCACCAGATGCAGATATCCTCTTCATCCTGACGACGAACCGACCGGAGGACATTGAGGACGCGCTCGCCTCGCGCCCAGGCCGAGTGGACGAAGCAATTGAGATCCCGCTTCCCGACGCCGGTTGCCGCGAGCGGCTGATCGGGCTGTATGGTCAGACGCTCGTCTTCGAGGACGGAGCGGTGGCCGATGCCGCCGCACGCTCAGAGGGCAGCAGCGCGGCCTACGTCAAGGAAATGGTCCGCCGTCTCGCTCAACGGAGCCTTGCGCGGGACGGCGGTGATTTCGTCTCGCGCGAGGATGTGGAGGTGGTCTTCGGCGACTGCGCAATATTGTCCAGCCGTCTCAACAGGCGCATTGTCGGATTCAACGAGAAAACCTCAAAAAGACAAAACGCCGAAGAAGATGAATGTGACTGCTGCGACTAAGATGCTCGCGACGTTTCGAGAAATCCTGGCGCAGGCCGCAGACGATGGCGTGGAATTCGATGTCGACGCACTTCGCGTCGATCGTATTCGCGAAGAGCTAGAATATGGCGGGCTGTGGCTGCGGACAATAGCCTGTATCAGCGGTCCCCGGATCAGCCTGACGATCGACATTGGTGAGGGCCATGATTATGCCAGAAGTTGCGTCGGCACGCCGAGCGCCGGACCGGCCTCAGCAAGACGCTGGTCCAGAGTGTTGACCGTGGCGCCATGCTCCGACGCGGTCGCGAGATGCAGGGCGTCGCCGGCACGAAGCCCGAGCATGTGCTGATCGACAAACTTCGCTGCCGTACGGAAATGCCCGCCCGTCACCGGCAGCACGGTGAAGCTCTCGGCAACCAGCTTGTTGAACATCGCGAGCGCCGCCGCACGTTGCTCCAGGTTGATCTGCCCAGTCCGTAGCTTGATCGCCATGGCAGAGGACATCTCGGCGATCGTCCAGTCGCTGATAAGAAGCTGCGCCGGATCCTGGTCGGCGAGCCACACCTGCGCGCGCGGGGTCATCGCTTCATTGGAGAGTGCCGCGACGATCAGCGACGTGTCGAGATAGAGCATCAGTAGCGATCGCCATCCCGCATCGACCGCACCAGATTGGCGGCACCCTCCGCCTGCGGTGGCATGGTTGCCGTTAGGGATCGGAGCGGAGCCGCATCGATCCGTATGCGTGGCCTAGTCACCGCTGTGAGGCGCGCGACCGGCTTGCCACGCCGGGTGATGTCGATCGAATCCCCAGCCTCAACTCGGTCGACGAGTTCGCTCAGATGTGCCTTGGCGTCCGCCAGATTGATCGCGTCCATGTCACTGCTCCTGACCATGTAGATGGTCATATAGCATATGAGGTCTCAAAACCCAATGGGAGGGTTTCATGCGATGCGTTCTTATCCGGAGCAGTCCCCCTCCCGCCAGCGCGCCGATCTCCCGCGAGACGTTGGCGCGCGTCGGCAAAGCTGCATTCTCAACCTTGTATTTGCGAAGAATTGCGTGGCCGTGCGAAGAAGGCAGCTTTATCGATCATCGAGATCCTGCAACAACGAGGCGGCCAGCGCCTCCTCGGCGATGGCCACGCGGTGCTGAAGCATGGCCAGCGTCAGCGCTGCGTCCCATGATGCTTCGACCGCCTTTCCTCCAAGCGGGTGGGCCACGCTCGGCGCTGTTCGCACGGCGGCAATATAGTCGCCGGCGCCAAAGCGCCACGGCTCTGCACCATGTTCGCGCATGAGGTGGTTGCCGATGTGTAATCCGGGCCAGTCAAAATCGCCGTGATAGTAGAGCCGCGCGCCCGCCTGCGCGAGTTGGGCCAGAAGGCATCGTTGCGCAGCCGCTGGCATACCATCGGTGCAGACTAGCGGCGCGCAGCCAGCCCCCCATCGGTCAGCGGCGATGGCGAGCAGGTTGGGATTTTCGCACACATAGACGTCACGGCCCGTCGCATCCCACCGGGGCGGCGAGCGCAGCAGCGATCGCAGCGATGCATAGGCTGGCTCTCCCAGAGGCCAACGATCGCTTCCGGTCCCGCTTGTCGGCAGGTTCAGGGACAGGGCAGGGCGTGCCAGCTCGTTGACCAGAACCCCTGCTCTGGCCCACGTCTCGCGTGCTCGCTCCGCACCGCCGGCCGGGTTCAGATCGACGTCGTCTCTCGATTTCCGCATCGTCTTGCCATCTTCGTCGGTAACGGGTGCGGTCAGGTCAGGAGCGGGCGTGGCGGTCTGGCGCCAGACCGCCAGCACAAGTGTCGCGACCCCGCGGCCGTTGTCGAGCGCATGGGCATCGCCCAGAACGTCCGCGGCCAATTGCGAACGCGTAATGCCTTTTGCCGGCAGATGCCGCAGCACCTCTTCGGCGCGTCGGCAAAGCTCCGCTGCAGCGATTGCATCCTGCCGAGCGAGCCGCTTGAGCAGGCCGATGCCCTCCGGTGTCAGGAGCAAGCTGGCCAAGCCGGAATGCCTGCAACCATCGATTACACCGGACCACACTGTTTGCAGATGGAGGCGCATCCCGGCGAGATGAAGGATGGGGCCGTCGAGCTTTTCCAACGCGTCGCGCAGGGACGTTGCGATGCCGGAGCGCAGCAGGTCGGCATCGACGCGGCGGACGTCAATCTGTAGGGACTTGGAGCGGCGCTGGGGGCGGCCGAGCAGCGAGGCCAGTTTCGCGTGTTCTTCCGCGCTGAGCCCGGCGACGCGAATATGATCGACAGTGCCGCCGAGCGGCGCGCGCTCGAAGCGTTGGCGCAGTCGCTTGCGCAGCGGGGCGAGATGCTCGCCGCCGAGCAGGCGTTGAAGGCGCGGATCGACCTGGTCGCTCATCCCGGCGCAAATCGACGGTTGGGATCGGCCTCTAGCTTCCTCTCCCCTCCGTCCCAAGTCCATCGCGACACGAACACGGCGTCGATACCTTCGCGCCGTTGCAACTGACAGATGGCGACACCAGGCAGTTCAGCATAACAAGCCCACTCGCGCTCGCTGGTGATGACGAAGTCCAGATCGAACTCTCGGATCAGCCCCATGCAATGCGCGCGTGCTGTGTCATCGATGCCGGCGAATGCTTCGTCGAGCAGCATCAACCGCGGTGCCAGGGCGTGGCTGCTCTGGCCATAGAAGCTGGCGACCGCGGCAAACAGCGGCACCGTCAGACCGAGCGCCCGCTCGCCGCTCGAGGCGGGTCCGGAAAGCTTACGCCAATGTCCCTCCTGCCAGCGTTCGACGCGGAAGCGGTGCCAATGGCGATAATCCAGGGCGCGGGCGAGCTGGTCGAGCAGGGTACCGCCGCTGTCTTTTCCACCGCTGGAATCAGCGCTCCCGCTCGGCGGAAATGCGCTGCTGCAGCATCGCGCCGACGACGCTCCGGTCGTCTGACGACCAAAGGTCCGCGCTGGTGTTAAGCAGGTGCTTGCGCGCCACGTCGAGGCCCACCGGCGACCCTTCCTCTTCGGACAGCGGCTGCCACAACAGGCGATAGCGCACGCCGGTGGAGGTAGGGCGCTTGTGCAACTCGCCGTTGATGGCGTCGACTTGGCGTTCGGCGCCCTGCAATAGGCGCTGGATTTCTGCGGCGATTTCGGCCTGCAGATGGTTCTCCAGAACAGCCCGTTCGTTCGCGGTAAGCAGTTCGCTGCGCTGGGCGATCTCTTCAGCGAGGCGCATGGCAAGGCGGTCCGGCCGTTCGCGCCGGTTCTGATAGACGATATCCACCCTGAAACCCCAATCGCTGGGGTCGGCCTGGGCCTGGTGGCCGAGCGCGGCGAGCGCGCGCTGCAGATCGGTTAGTTCTTCGGCTATCTGCCGCTGCACGCGCGCCCATGCCTCCTCGTCGTCACTGAGGCCGGACAGCTCCTGTTCAGCGCGACGGGCCAGTGTCAACGCCGGGTCGATCGTCCACTGAACGCCCATGTCCGGCAGTTCAATATGCGGCAGGGCGGCCGACAGCAGGCCCGTGACCGCGAACTGCTGCAGTCTGGAGATCGCCTGGGCGCGGGCCTCGCCGCGCTGCTGAAGGACGAGGTTCGCCGTCTCGGCCTGCTGGCCGGCAACCGCACGCGCCTCACCTGCCTTGCGCCAGGCTTCGCCGGCGAGCTTCAGCTCGGCTTCACCGGTTTCGACCACACGGCGCGCATCGATCAGCTGCCGCTGCAATTCCTCGACCTTGGCGCCGACCGTTTCGCGCAGCACTTCCAGCCGAGCAGAGGCGTCTTCCGCTTCAACGCGGGCTGTCGCGAGTTCCTCTTCGCGCTGCCATACATCGTTGCGTGCCTCACTCTCGCGGGCACGCTGACGCTGCCGCTCGGGCAGTGCCAGACGGACCTCGTGGGCCACATGTTCGAGCCGGACGTGCGCATCGCGATAATGATCCAGCGCTGCTTGGACGCCAGGTAGCGCTTCGGGTATTTCGGGTAGGCGCAGGTCAATGGCATCCCCAGCAAGCCGTTCGCGCATTGCCTTGAGCGCCTGTTCGGCCTCGCGACATCGTGTATCTGCTTCGGCGAGCTTTTCGCTGGCGAGACGCGCGGCGCGGGCGCTGGCGGTGGCGGCTATATGGGCGCCTCGCAACACCTCGTCGGCGGGCGCAAGGCGCCACTCTTCGTCGGCCTGGTCCCGATCCAGCGCGAGCTGCTCCGCCTTGGCTCGCACCGCCGTCAATTCGATAGAGAGTTGCGTCAGACGTCCAGCAATCTCAGCCAACCGCCGCATGCGGGCTGCGGCGCGGGCCGCGTGGCCGATATAAACCGCCGCCGGCTTGCCCCACCGACCGGACAGCGCGCCGAGGCGGAAGCGGCCGTCGGGGGCGATCCAGGCCTCGCTGTCGATCGGATCGTCGTCCGCGCAGGCGATGCCAGACAGCACGCGCCCGATGATATCGGCTGGTACGATGCAGCCGGCCGGCACGGTGGCTTCCAGCCAGTCCACGAGCGATGGAGAGTGCTTCTGTCGTTCCACAGCCTGCGTATCGTAAGGTAGGGTACCACCATCACTGACTTGGAGTCGTCCGTCAGGCGCTATCCAGGCGTCGAGCAACCCGGCGGCTTCGAGGCCGGCGCGTTGCGGGGCAGCCACCGCACCACGAAAATCGACCACTTGCCAGAGCGGCGCCCCCTGACGTTCGTCCCGGACAGAGGCGTCGCGCGTGTAGGGCAGGGGCGGCGCAATTTCGTCGCCAGCTTCCAGGCGTCCGCGTTCGTCTTTCAGGATCTCGTATTGCAGCTCCAACGCCTGCCGTTGGCCGTCGAGCGCTACGCGACGCTCAGTCAGGGAGAGGCTGGCTCCTTGATATGCCGCTTGCAGGAGCTGGTGCGTGGGGTTGTCGCCCTGGAGCGTCGTTGTCCATTCCGCCAGGGCCGTCAATGCCGCGGATCTGCCGTCGGAATCGATCAGCAATTGCCTTAGGCCAATAAAATAGCGGTCCCAACTCTCCACCAGCTCCCGGCCTTGCTGTTCGACCTTAGTGTCGGCTTGGGTCCGACTTTCGGCAGCCGCTTCAGCTTCGATCCGCCGTTCGTCCTGGATTTCGCGGCGCCGCGCATAGACGGCCTCGACTTGCGCGACTTCGCCGTGGCGACGACGCAACAGGGCAATCTGCTCACGCCGGCCGACAACGAGGTTGCGGAGCTCGGCGCAGGCCCTGTCGAAGGCATGCTGCGTCAGCTCGATCAGCGCGGAAGCCTCCGATGTGGCGAGGAGATTTCCGGCGTGCTGGCCGGCGATGCCCGCCGCATCGGCGTGCGTGGCGCTTTCCAGTCGCAGATCGGCCAATGCGCGTTCGGCCTGGTCCGCGCGCTGGATTGCGCGTCCGGCTTCCTCGGTGCTGATCTCCAGCCGACGTCCTGCCTCAGCGACGGCCATCGTGGCCCTCTGCATCGCCTGCCGTCGCCCCGCCGTCTCCTTCTCGGCGTTTTCGAGGCGATTGGCGTCCTGCATCGTCGGGTCGGAGCGCAAGGTATCGAGCCGCGCACGACTGCGCGCCAGCGCGATCTCGGCATCATCGTGAGCGGTCCGGGCCAGCGCTTCTTGCCTTTGTGCCTCGTCGAACCGAACCTGGGCCTCGCCTCGTGCCCGGCTGGCGTTGTCGAACTCCGTCTGGGCCTGGCGCAGCAAGCGCGCCTGCCGGCGAGTCTGCGTACCGGCATAGACGCGATAACGCTCCTCGAAACGGCCAACGGCCTTGGCCAGCGCCTGATACTCGTCGAGTTGACGACGATCTTCCTCCAACTGTCCGAGTGCTTCGGCGACGTCGCCAAGCAATTCGGGCGCCAGCGGCGGTAGGGCTTCGGTCAGTGCATTCGACAGCGCGGTTTCGTCCGGCTTTCTGGAAAGCTGCGGTTGGCGAAGCTGGATGAGCGTGTCCATCAACGCGTCGTAGCGCTTGGCGCCCAGGTGGAACAGGCGCTCGTCGACGGCACGGCGGTAGCCGGCCGCGGTGTCGAACACCTGGCCGCGGCCATCGAGCGCGTCGCGCAGGCGTTCCTTGGTCAGCACCACCCGCTGCGCGCTCGTCAGCCACAGATCCTGATTGATGCGCGGCGCGTTGTCGGCATCTTCCAGCAGGAAGAACCAACTGTCGACCTGCGGACGAGCCACCGTCGCTGAAAGGCCAGCGCCAAGCGAGAGAAAACGTGGCGTGCCGTCTTCTGCGATGCGGCCGAACTCGATCCACGCATAGCCGATGCGCCGGTCGTAGCTGTTCATCAGCAGGTTCCAGGCCATCTTCTTGCTGCCGTCCCCATCGGGCTCGATGCGGGAAGACTTGAGTTGCGCGTCGAGCAGCAGCGGCAGCGTCAGCGACAACACCTTGGACTTGCCCGTGCCGTTGTTGCCGCGTAGCAGCAGATGGCCGTCGCGGAACCAGAATTCTTCACTGTCGTAGCGGAAGAGCTCCACCAGGCCCAAGCGCAGCGGTTGCCAGCGCTGCCGAGTCGGCATCGGCAAGGCGGGTTTTTCCGGAGGCAAGGCGAACAGGTTCAAGCAGTCGTTCCCGTCGGTTCGAACAGAGGTCCGGATGCCTTGGTCGAGGCACTGTGGGTTTCACGGATTTCAGCCTCGCCCAGCGCGAAGCGCGCGAGCGCCGGCAGCGGCTGTACGACGCCAGCCATCCGCACGACAAGTTGCAGCTTTTCCAATCGATCGATCGCAATGGCGGCGAGCTCGCGCTCGGCGCCGGGCTCTCGCGCCGATTTGCGCCAGTAGCGGCCATACCGGCCCTTGGCCTCATGCAGGAAGTCGGCGATGTCGTGCTCCCGCATGCCGGCGGCCTGCGCCGTGCCGGCCCCATCGGCCCGGCCCTGCCTTTGGCCGGTGGCTAGGTGTTCGGCGACCAGCAGCGTTACATGGGCGTCGGTGCCCTCGGCCGGCATGGCCACATCGGTCAGCACACCGGCTTCATCCACCAGCGCCAGCCTTCAGCGCGCTGCTCGGCCACCAGGCCGGCGGCCTCGCACAGGCGGGCCGCCATCGCGCCGCGCTGGTTGAAGAAGTAGGCTCGGGCTTCCGTGTCCAGCGTCTCGACATAGACCACCGGATCGTCGAGAAGCCGGCGCGCGAGCTGGTGGCGCAGCGCCGTGCGCCGCCCCTCTTCGCTGTCCGCCACATGTTCTTCGATTAGGGCGCGCAGCCGCTCTTCAAGCGTGACGGGGGCTTCTTGCGCCGCCCAGGTGGACGGGCCACGCACCGCTGCCAGCATGCCGGCAAGCGTGCGGCGCTGCACGTCGTAGAGCGCATCCGCCTGATCGCCTCCGGCACGCACGAATGTTTCTTCGTCGCCGGCGACGCGGTGCAGTACCCCGAGGCCCAGTAATGTGCGGCACACCGACACGAGTTCGCGCCGCTCGTGTTGTGCCTCGAGCGTGAAGGTGAAGTCGAGCGTCGGCTCGGCGGCGAGTTCAAGCAGCCTCTCTCCCAGCAGGCGCAAGGTGATCTGCGGATCCGCGCGTTCGAGCACCGCGCAGGCGAGGCAAAGCAGCACGTAGCGGCGCCGATCGTAGCCGGGAATGCCGCGCATGGCGTCGGCCAGGTCTCCGGGCCGCTTGTAGAGGCGCGCGCCCTCGCGCTCGACCTGCAGTATCCAGCCCGTCTCGCGCGAAAACCATTCACGCAATGCTTCGGCCTGACGGCGTACGCCGGCGAAATCCTCATGCGCCGGCCCCATCAGCGGCGTCATCAGAAGGGCGCGCACGCTCGCGCGAAACTCCTCGCGCTGGAAGCGCTGTTGCAGCAGGCCGATGCCGCGACTGTCGTTGGAGCCGTTCGCCGCTTTCATCGACCGTCCTGCAAGGGTGTGATAGTGATCAGATGGTCGCGCCCGGCAAAGACACCACGCGGCGTCTCAATCATGGCGCGACTGTCGGGGGCGAGCGGCTTCAGGTGGATGTGCAGCAAACCGTCGCCCGTGCGTCGTTCCACCGGCGTTTCCGGCCCGGCCTGTTCGCTCAGCGCCTCCCCGAGCAGGGCCAGGAACAGGCCGAAGGCATGCGTGTCCAGTTTCCCTAGATCCGAAAGCCGCGCCGGGCGGCTGGTGGCGAGACGCTCGCGCGCCGCTTCGACCTGCAGCGACTCCTCTGCGAGCTGAAGTGCCAGGAACGCGCGCTCTTCGGCGCGGTCTCGCACGCGCGGCAGCGGTCCGCGCGGGGCGGCTTCGCCGTATTCGCGCAAACGCGGGTGAATCCTGAGCGGCGCGGCGTCGGCCCAGGAGGTGCTGGCCGGCAGATCGGCGTCCGCGTTGGCGTTGAGCGAGAAATGGCGCGCCGGATTGAGGGCGAAGGCAGCCCGCGCAAGGCGGTGCGCCTCGCCGTTGTCTGCGCAGGCGGCAAACCAGCCGGCGAGCAGGCGGAAGTCGGCAGAGCGATCGCTGCGGCCGCTGCGGCGCTCGTTGAGCGCAGCGATAGCAGCCAGAAGCTGGGGGATGGCCGATCGTGCCCGCGCCCGCAACAGCTCGGCTTGCGGCGGCTCGTGGCCGGTGCTGAGAAACCAGCCGCGCAGACCCTTCCAGCGTTCTTGCCAGGCTTGCAGGTAGGCTTTCCGCGCCTCGGCCTGATCCTGCGCGCCGCCGGGAGCCGCGTCGCGCGATTCGCGCTCGGCCACCTGTCCAAGCAGGGCGTCGATGCCCTGCTCCAAAGCCAGGATGAGGCGTGCGATGGTGTCGGAACGGCGCACCAGATCACCCATGAAGCGCTCCAGATAGTCGATCAGCCGCTTCTTGTAGTCTGCGACCGCCCCTGCATCGGCTTGCTGCAGCTCGATGCTGCGCGCGACGCCGGCCATGAACGCCTGCGCGTTCTCGGCCAGACTTTCGAAGACACGCACAAGATCCCGCAGTGTTTCATGGATCTTGGCCGCGTCGGGTTCGGTTGCTTTGGCCAGCGCCTGAAGTGCCTGCAGTCGGCTCGCTATGTCCTCGAGCGCCACCGTTTGCAGCTCAGCGCGGCGCTGCAAGGTCTGTACAAACACCGCCAAGGCCGATTCAACGGCCTCGCCGCCCTGCGAGAGTCGATAGAGAAAGCGTGCACGGTAGAAGTCGCTAAGGCTGGAAACCCGCGCGGTGTCGGGATGCGATTCAAGATTGCCCCATTCGGTAAGCTGGGTGAGCGCCGTATTCACATCCTCAATGCGCGGCGGCCCATTCTTCGACCATCGGGCTTCCGCAAGCACTTCGTCGGGCCGCAACTGCAAGCGATATTGCCGCTTGGCCGCTGCGAAGACGTCCATGATGCAGCGGTAGAATGCGGCCTTCTCGGCGCTCACGTGACGAAATAGATCCGCCGGGTCATTCGCAATGTACGTAGGCAATCGCTGCCTCCCCAACCTCTCTTTTGAATGTTTTCGCTTTGTTCTCGCGTCCCGTCAAGACGGCGTGTTGATCATTGAGCACATGCGCCTCGGGCGCGCTTTCTATGCACTTAGTCAGAACATTTCCTCAGTAAGATCAAGGGGAGGCATTGTCAGAAGCCAGTTGATCGGCCCACCAAATGTCGACCGATCCTATCGATCGTCTATGACGGCAAGAAAGCCGCGAACTGCGAAATTATCGATGAAATCAAAGCCCGAATTTTTGACGGTGTGTCTGACGGTAGATGTGTCGAGCGAAAAATAAATTGCTTCGCGAAATCAATTTGAACCATGGGTTGAAGCAATTGGGCGAGTGCCACGCGTTTGGTGTCGGCCTCGGACCAGCCGCGCGCAGACCAGCTGCCGAGCACGGAGGTTTGGAGGGGACGAGATCCCGATGTTTAATCGGAATGGGCACGGGCTTCTCAGGTGCTTGTCGAGCACGATCCGCTTCGGCACCTGCCGGAACGAGGCACAGTAAAGGTCAACCATCGCCCGCCCCATGGCGACCAGCTCCCGCACGCCGGGCAGGTTCTCCAGCCGGCACATCGTCGATCGGGAGGCCAGATCCCGACCCGACGGCAGCACACCCTGCGCCATCTTGAAGACCGGATCGGAGCGCAGCCGGTTGGCGTCGTTGCCGTCCTGGTAGCCGGCGGCGATCATCTTCATGCGAAAGCAGCTCATGTCGGCCAAGCTGTGGGCGGTCTGGTCGGACAGCGCGGATCGTCGATGCAGCGCGCCAGACGCCACCCCGCAGCCGCGTTTCCATCTCGGCCAGAGCCGCCGCTGTTGGACGACAGCATGCCGCCGTCGAAACGGGCGACGACGTGACTTGCCGCCCACGAATGACAAACCGCTCAGCAGCAGCGTAAGATCGTTCATGGCGGGTATGATCTAACCAAATCCTACGTCATTTCAACGGCTTGCACCACATTCGCCAACCCACCATGAATTTTTTCGGATTAGCTGGATCCGGTTTGCGCCCGCCACAAGCGAGCGTAAGCGCCGTCAGCTGTCAGCAGATCACCATGCCTTCCCTCCGCAACAATCCGCCCCTTGTCCAAGACCACGATCGTGTCAGCCCCACGAATGGTGCTGAGTCGATGAGCGATGACGACGATGGTCTTACCGTCCCGACGCAGATCCTCAATCACCCGCAGGACAAACGCCTCGGCGACCGAGTCAAGAGAGGAGGTCGCCTCGTCGAGGATCAGGATCTCCGGATCCCGGTACAGAGCCCGAGCCAAGGCAAGGCGCTGCTTCTCGCCGCCGGAGAGGCGTACACCGTTCTCGCCCAGATGGGTCTGGAGACCGCCGGGCCAGCGATCGATCAGCTCTCGTAGCCCTAATTGATCGCAGATTTGCAGGATCTTCTCGATGTCCGGCTCGAACTCGCCAAGGGCGATGTTCTCGATCATCGAGCCCGAGAACACATCGACCGATTGCGGCACCGCAGCGATAGCCTTGCGCAGGGATACGGTTGAGAGATCCTGGAGAGCAAAGGGACCGATCTGGATGCGTCCGCCCTCATGCGGGTAGACATTCTGCAGCAGCGCCGCAAGGGTGCTCTTGCCCGAGCCGCTTTCGCCTACCACGGCCGTCATCTCGCCTCGGCGGAAGGTGACGCTGAGGTCCTGGAAAAGCTCCGGCTGCGCGCCATAGCGGAACGTGACGTTCTCCAGGCGGATATCACCAAGGTTGGACTTTGTGGCATCAATGTCGCCGCCGCTTGTCTCCTGCTCCAGGTCGAAGATCTCGAACAGGCGATCCGCTGCGATAAAAGCATCCTGAACGATCCGGTTGGTCTGGATCAGGCTGGCAACCGGCCGGGTGACATAGCCGAGCAACGTATAGCAGGACAGCAATTCGCCGGGCGTGATGGTTTGATCGAGGGCAAGCGTCGTTCCGAACCACATCAGCACGATGGTGAATAGGGTCGAGAGGAAATTCGAGGCATTGTCTCCGAAGATCGAGATGAGGCCGGAGCTGTAGACGGAGTGCAGCATCTTGATGAAGCGGGTCTCCACCTTGAAGTTGGCGAAGCTCTCCATGCCGGAGGTCTTGATCGTGGAGACAGCTGCGAGAGATTCCACCAGTTGTGCCTCCAGATCGGCGGCATTCTCCATAATGGCGCGCTGGCGCTTCCTATTCAGCCGGTTGATGGTCCAATAGACTAAGAGGTACAATGGGATGGAGACCGCCACAACCAAGGCGATCTTCCACGAATAAATGAACATCAGCCCGAGCGAGAACAGTATCATTAGCACGTCGACGAACATGTTGATCGAGACGTCGTTCAGGAAGTTCCTGATCTTCACCGCGTCGTTCATGCGGGACACGATTTCGCCCATGCGCATGCTGTCGAAGAACTTCTGGGGCAGGCTGAGGATGTGAGTGTAGTAGCCGAGTATCAAGTGGACATCGATCTTCTGCCCCGTCTGCAGGACGAGCCGGTTTCTGAGGAAATTGATCAGGATCTGTGCCACCAGGATCAGCAGCATGGCGACGCTCATCAGGTTGAGCAGGTTGCGGTTGCCCGCTGTGATCACATGATCGACGATCTTCTGGACGTAAATGGCCGTCGAGAGGGTGAGGATCGTCGTCACCAGCGCCCCGACGAGAGCCTGCGCCATCACCGCCCTGTGTGGCGCTAGCAGACGCGCGAAGCGGGCGAGGGGTGAGGTGGTTTCTTCGCGGCGCTTGAAGGTGTCTGCAGGAACGAGGAGCACCAGAACGCCGGTCCATTGCCTCTTGAATTCCTCGTGCGGCAGCTTGCGGATTTCGCCATAGGCTGGATCCATGACGATGACCCACCTAGCATCGATCGCCTGGATGACTACGAAGTGGTGCAGGACCTCCTTCACGATCACGTGCGCGATGGCGGGCTTGGGGATCTTGTATAGGCTGTCGAAGCCACCCTTCACCCCCTTGGCGATAAAGCCCAGCTTCTGGGCCGCTTCCGTGAGACCCAGCACGGTGGTGCCGGAGCGGTCGGTCGAGGCATACTGGCGGATGCGTGACAATGGCAGCTTGTAGCCATAGAAGGCAGCGACAGAAGCAAGGCTGGCGGCCCCGCAATCGGTGATGTCGCGTTGCTTGAACTTGATGACCTTGCTCGACATGGCGGCTCGCTGCCTGTTGGAAAATGAAGGATTAGTGGCCCGCCAGGAGCGGATTGAGCCAATCGTCGACCTCATTGTAGAGGAGTTGTAGGAGAGTGCGGTCGGCCACGAGGAAGCGGGCCCGTACGGTCATGCCCTTCTTCAGGTGACCGATGACCCCGTTCTTGAGCGCGAGATGGCTGCGAGAGAGCGCGCAGCGGACCTTGAAGACCGGGCTGCTGTCGTGGAGTGTGAAGTCCTGCGCCACGTCGAGCACTGTCGCGTCAATGACACCCCATTGATTATAGTTGAAGGAATCCACCTGGAGCCGCACCGACTGGCCCGGCCGCACGAAGCCGATGTCGTTGGGGGTGACATAGATTTCCGCCACCAGTTCGCCGTCCGGCGAGACCCAAGCGACGGTTTGCCCGGCCTGGATGTAGCTGCCGGGGGTGAGGCCGGAGAATTGCTCAAGAGCGCCTGACACGGGGGCCCGAATGCGGGTCAGATCCCGTTCGTTCTCGAGCTGATGTAAGGTGGACGTGAGTTCCTTGAGACGTAGGTTAATGTCGAAAAGCTGCTGGTTCCATTCGGCGGATTTGCGCAGCGCGAGGATCTCGCCCTGCACCTCAATTGTCTGGAGGGCGAAAGCCTTCTCGTCAACGGCCTTCGCGGGCGTTGCAGCAGCGGAGAGCAGTCGCTTAGCGCGGTCGAGTTCCGCCGCGGCATTACTGCGGGCATATTGGTTCTCCCGCAGCAGGTTGAGAAAATGCGCCCGCTCGGCCGTAGCGGGCTCGGTCAGGAGGCGGATCGGGTCCTTGGCCTGTATGCCGGCGGAGGAGATCAGGGTTTCGAGGTCCCGGGCAAGATCGCTCTTAGCGCGAATATCGCTTGTAAGCGCCCTGAGCTTTTCCTCAACCACCTCATCATCGAGGGCGAGGATCTCCTGCCCCTGGGCAACCAGATCGTTCTCAACGACAAGGATACGGGAGATGCGTCCGGAGACGGGCGCGATCAGGGGCGTCTTCTCGACGGTGGGGCGAATGATACCGGCACTTTGGGCAGAGACCGTTATGGTGATGAGTGGCAGCGACACCAATGTCGCTAGCACAGAGAGCACAATCACCTTATAAATGACCAAAGATCGTCCTGACCTTCGGGAGAGAATGCTCTCTGCGGTGTAGCAGGCTATTTCAGGAGAAAGGGGAACTTCTGATCTATGTTCAGTATGAAGCATAGTTAGCTTGCGCACTTATGTTCTAGCCGTGAATCTTATAGCGGACTGCCCCTTCCGCTATAGTCGAAGCTACAAAAGCTAGTAGCGTAACAGCTGCCCAAACTACTCCCCAGAATAGCCCTCCCGAAATTGCAGATGCTTCTTCAGGTAATAATTCGGTAACACCATAAGTTGACATATCCTCCTTCATTGTTATCCCCTTTTCCTATATTCAAATGAGAAGATCATTTAGTGATGCAGCTCGGCGGCTTTTGCCGCTATAGTTACAGCTGCAAGGCCTAATAGCCCAATAACCGCGAAAGCTATTGCCCAAAAAAACCCTCCAGAAATTGCAGATGCTTCTTCAGGAGCTAATTCGGTCACACTATAAGCTGACATATCCGCGTTCATTGTTGTCTCCTTTCCTAGAACTCAAATAAGAGGATGAATCGGTGATGCCGGTCGGCGGCGTGTGCCGCCGTACAATGAGAACATCAAGAGTCGTGCCAACTGCACAGAGGCGCTTCAGAAAAACTGTTCTGCATATTATTCAGTGGCTTCAGGGAGAGCGCGGCGGCACGCCGGCCGAACATCACCGTGTCGCGGACGCGACAAACCCGACAACAGGGGGCAACGCAAGCGTATGTCGGGGAGAGCGGCAACGAGTAGATGGTGCAAGTCAGCACAATGAAGAGGTAGCGATCCGTTGATGTCACGTTGATGCGGCTGAATGTGCTTGCCGCCCGCGCGCACGATCTCTGCACGAACGCGCGACGCTGCCTGCTGTTTGCGACCTGGGTACCGCAATGCGCAAAGCTGCAACGCAAAGCCCAGCCTAGCTCAATATTCTGCCCACACCGGGCAAGTCTGCAACGCTCCTCACGTACGGGCTATGGACGCGGCTCGACCTCCCACACCGCGGGCAAAGCCCGCCCATGGGCTGCAGCCGGACCGCTGCAGGCGTTTGAGTGATCACCCCTTTTTCCAAATTTCAAGATTTGGCTGAACGCAAGTCAGGTTTGCGTCAGGAAGGACGACTATGCCCGACCTGCCAAAATGCGGCTCCGTAGGGAATGACTATTTCACTTTTTCTTGTTGCGAGATTGTCGGTCGGCGGATCGTGGCAGTACCCAAATGGATTGGAATGAGCGCCACGGATTGCCCACGGTCCATGATCTCACTTGCCGGGATGGTGGATCGTCCGCGGCACGGAGTGTCATCACGCGAGAACGCGGACTTATCTTGGCGCGTGGATCGCAGCGATGAGGATCGGCGAGAGAGTTCGGGCGCTGCCGCGACGATCCATGGCTGGATCAGCGGGTCGAGTAGGCGTACGGCCGACTCTGCTCACGGTGACACGATGTGCATACGTTCGGCATCTCCCGGTGCAGCTACTGTCAGCTGGCTCGGCCGCATGCCAAACGTCTTGGGTCCGCGCCGAGGCAGCTGCAACCGATCGCATCAGAGCCTCAAAAGGGACCAAGGGGCGCCACGCATCCGTGCCCCACTTTTGGGAAGACCACGTGCCATCTGGGCGATCGCACTTATACGTCGAAGCCCTGAAGCACTTTGGATGATCGACACCCGCCCCAAACACTATAGCCGGCGCATTCTCGCCGGTATCGGAGATGGAATATGACGGGCATTGGCCGACCCGGAAGAGCGCGCATTGGCGCTGCTGGAGCGGACAGCACGCGGGGATCGAGCAGTTCGCGCCCCCAATCAGGTGTTGCCCCTGGAGAAGGCAGCCAATCGTTCGATTCCATCATGGATCGAATGCGCTCTGGGCCTCAAGGTAGAGGGTCGTCCTCCGTTCCCATTGCGCGCAGTGCCAATGATGCCCTTGGCGACAGGTCTTCCAGCCACACCGTTGGGGCACATCGAATCGAGGACCCTGCGCTACGTGCACGCGGAGGCGCTGGCGAAGCTGGAGTTCGGCGGTCAGAAGTTCGGCAACGGCGATATCGTCAAGATGCTAGGCAATGATGGTGCCGCCCGAAGCTGGAGTTCGGCGGCCAGAAGTTCGGCAAGGACGATATCGTCAAGATCCTGGGCAACAACGGTGGGGCGCAGGCGGTGCAGACCCTGCTGAAGAACGCGGAGGCGCTGGCGAAGCTGGATCTCGGCGGCCAGAAGTTCGCCAAGCACGACATCCTCAAGATCCTGGGCAACATCGGCGCGGCGCAGGCGGTGCAGGCCCTGCTGGACAACGCGGAGGGGCTGGCGAAGCTGGAGTTCAGCGGCCAGAAGCTCAGCAAGGACGATATCCTCCAGATCCTGGGCAACAACGGCGCAACGCAAGCGGTGCACGCGCTGCTGGAGAACGTGGACAAATTAAAGAATATGCCTAAATCGCGAGTGTTGGCAGCGGCGAGCGGTCGACGAAGCGCCGCTGCCGCAATCAGAAAACTTACAGCCGAGGTCGCGCGTTGAGGTGGTCACATCGTCACGCGTTGATGTCATCACATCGGTGCAGCGTGGTCGGGCGTGGTCGCAGACGGAGAAGCGGCCGTTTGCAGCATGGGCTTGACCGCTGTCATAATGGCTGTTCAGCGGATTACCGAATAGTTTGCGACAGAAACCAGTACGCCCGCCCTAACGTCACTTAGCGGCAACGAAACGCCGCGCACACCGGTCGCCCTCAGGTTGGACCGATGCCGGGTCATCGCATCCTTCGTCAGCGGTATCACTCGCGACCGCGCAGCCGTCCGCGCCGCGATCACCGAACCCTGTTCAAACGGCCAGAAGAGGGCCAAATTACGAAACTCAAGCTCGTAAAGCCTAGATGTATGGGCGCGGAAAACTCGACCTCCTCCAAGCCCGATTGATCGGTGTGGTGCATGAATGCGAACTTCATCGAGATTGCGTCACCCCTTATTCCAAGCCGAAACACAGTTGGGGCTTTTTTTAGCGAAGTTTCCGGTTCCGGGGAGCGCTCCCATTTCTCGATGCGCTGAAGGTCAAGCCTTGGTTCAGCATCGCCGAAATCTGCGAGCGCGATGGCGCGCCCCACCAGTCGCACAGATTGAGATAGGCGAGATCGCTTGCGCTGTCACCGAATCCGATCGCTGGCCTATCTCCAGACTCCGAGCGAATCTTCTTCAAGAGGAACTCTACTGCCCGGCGCTTTGAAACCGGCGGGGGGATTAGCGCGAAGTTGTTTCCGTTGTGATGCCGTATCCAACCCGCATCGTCGAACTCAAATTTCAGTTCGGCCAGCCTCTTGCCATCACCGTCGTTTTCTTTGAAGACGGCGTATGTGGCCATATCCATTTCTTCAACGATCCACGAACGAACAGACATTTTGCCAGCTTCGGCTCCTTGCCGACCTATTTCAAGTACCTTGTTCAGTGCCTCCCTGTGAGGGATCAGTTCCTTAGAAATGACATCGTGCCACTCCTTCAGATGCGCACCGCCCGGTTTAAGGATGACAGCGCCGTTGGCAACAATTGCGTAGCTGTTGAACGCGATCTTGACGTTCCCGTAGGCTGTCGTGCCACGTGCCGTGACGGGAATGACTTGTGACGTACTCAGCAGCCAATCGATCATCGCAACCTGCCGCGGGGTCATCATGGAATGATGTCCGTTCGAGGAGATCGCAGCTAGAGTCAGTTTGTCCTTGCTGCCTTTCGGACACTTTGCGTGCGTCTGGAACAATGTGTCATCCAGATCGGCAAAGACGATTGGCTGGATGGCGTGATCTACGGATTTGACGGGTTGATCAGGCATTGCACTCGATCCGCCATACATATTTGGAATTCGTTTTCGTCAACCCGGAAAGATTCCGGGCAGATGACTTTGGTTTTGCATTCACATCTATGCCGACTGCTTCGTTTTCTAGACACAGGACCAACGACATTATTTCCAGAAGTTTTTACCATAAAGCAGGCGCGTCTTGCTTTATAATCGGCATGTAAAGTGTCGCGCCAAGTTAAAATGGCGATCTATTTTTTTGCGATTCTTTTAAACCCTCTGGATCAAGGTAATGGCGCGATAAGGCTGGATTATTTCCGAGGCGACTTGGAAGGGAACATTCTTCTTTCGGATCAAATATAGCAGCGCTGCCAGCTCAGCATCTTCAACGGAAGACAGGAATACAATTTGAGGCATATGGCGCAGAATTGCCCTCGTGGCTTCCGCAATTCCTGGCTTGATCCGATTAAAATTCTCAACGGCAAACTCTGCAGCAATTCGATTGATTGCCTCCCGCGATCGTCTCTGATGGCTTGAGCGGTCGTTATCCGTCCACTGCGCGATTTCGTTATTTTGGTCTAACGCGGTGACGGCATGTGTCCACACATTGTCCACGAAAGCAGCTGAGATATCGTGGGACGTCAAGTGATCCCATATGACTGTACCGTGAAAATCTTCCGGACCGGTGACCTGCTCGTTCAGTATCGAACGGCTGATCAGCCCGGACACGGTGCTTCCGAGTATTCCCGACGGAATAAGCCAGTCTTCGCTCGACGCCGCAAGCCACGCGCGGCCACAGGGGTCAGCCAGAACCACCAGCTTTGGCGGCTGTGCAGAAAATGAATGGAAGCTCCGTTCCAGCTCGTTGGCGATAGCGCCTTTGCCGGTCCAGCCATCAACGAACAGCAGGCCTTCAATGGGCCGCCGCTCAATGATGTGGCGCATTGCATTGCAGTCAATTCCGCGGTCCCGGATGATCGAAATGCCAAAGTGTTCGACGTCCTTTTTTAGGCGCGACAACGCACGCTTGAGGAGAACACCCAAGGGCACTCCGGCCCGAACGAGGCTCGCCAACGTGATCGGGCCTTTAATTTGATTTGAGATAGACCGCGCGAGGGCTGCCACCTCGCGTCCCATTCTCGCAGCGCCAGCTGACATCGCTTCATCAAATATCTCCATGTAGCCGGCTTCGGGCGCGCCTTCGAATGAAATTGTTTCCGAATAGTGGCGTAGACCGGACTGTATCGCCGCTTCCTTCGATGCGACGTCGATTGCCTCTAATTTTATAGGTTTCAAAAGAAACGTAACGTCCGAACTGCGATACGTGCCCGAAATGAATTTACTTTGCGTCGTCAGCAAAGGTCCTCTCTTTCCTCCGCCGCGTATCGGAACCCTGGAGGCTTAGATGACTGCTGGCTTCAAACCCAGGATGGAGTATCAATGAAATACCAAGGTGAATGCTGTTGATTAATGTTAGACCATCGATAAAAGCGCTCGCCGAGCAACTATTACTGTTGGCTCTCTCAATGACGTCACAAGTGTATGACTTATCTGCTCTTCACATGTCTCGGAGCAAAGAAGGACCTTTGCGTAATCTGACGGATTGACATTGTACAGGTAATTTAACGAATGCCCTCCGTAATTGTCCTCAAACGCGAATTTCTTTACTATCGCGTGACCTACTGAAATCGGCGATCGTGTAACGGATGAGTAGTGGACGTCAGCTCCTTCCATCTCCAATTTTTCCGCAAGCAGGAACGGCTGCCAAATATGTTCTCCTGTACCAAGAACCAGCGTAGCGCCCGACGCTGCTGCCTGACCCTCCAGTTGCAGACGGTGGCGGGAGACGCCCAATCGCGCCCAGTCGATATCCTTGTCGGGAGAAATGACCTTGCGCCTTTTCGTTTCAACTGTTGGCACTTCCGGCGCGTTGCTGTTCAGACCGTTTGCATGCCAGCGATACCGCCCGGACAGGAGTGACGCGCGCTTCACTTTGGTTGCTATCGTCTGTTCGATAGCGCCATCTGACCAATCCGTGAGGGTGACGAGTACCGCATTGCGAACGTTCGACCTGATGCCGGCAGGCAGAGCTGCGAACAGATTGCCGAATGTTTTTCCGGTCGACGCTTCATCGTCAATCAATACAAGTGTTCGGGCATTCTTAACCCTGGAGACCAGACCTGGCATGAGCGGCCAGTGTAGGAGATGTCCCGTGGCGTGACTGTGCTCCTCCTGGAACTCGCAGATTAGGGGCAAACCAAGTGCATGTCTGGTAGTGCAAATATAGACGGTGTCATCCCGGTCATTTTGTTCTGAGTATTGCTGGTGCACGCCCGCACCCAGCCCGACAGCGGCTTCGGCCATTCCTATGAACAGGATTGGCCCTTCGAGATCGGGTGAAATTTGGTCGGCCAGAAATTTGTACGTCGTTCGCATCAGCGAAGGCCGCACGGGAATATGACGTCCAAGCACCTTGGAAACGAACATGAAAGACCGTTTGGGGTTAACGCGCTCGGCAAATCCAAATATTTCATCGGGGGGCATTAGGCTGCGATCGATTTCAACCGATATGGTTCCACGACCCAGCTCGGCAGAACGGTATTTTTTAAGTGCATTGTCCAAAATGGCCACCCGATTCGTTAATGATTTGGGGCGTTGTCACGGTAACTTCTTGTGAGGAGGCGCTGGGGTCGACGCCGGTTCATGCACATAAGCTACAAACGCCACCGCTTTCGCGCCGCGATCATCGCCCATGCGGTGTGGCTTTATTACCGGTTCCCTTTGAGCCTGCGCCTGGTCGAGGAAAGCTTCCGGAGCGCTGGATCGTCGTCTCCTATAAAGCGATCGCCGGTGGGGGAAGAAGTTCGGCCCCGAGTTTACGTTCGACCAACTGCGCAGGAAGCGGCCGAGCCCCAATGATGTTTGGCAGCTCGATCAGGACGGTTATGTTCTCGAGGCCGCGCCTGCTCACCAGGCTGCTGAAGAAACAGGGCCTGGCGCCAAAGCGCATCATCACCGACAAGCTGCGTTCCTATGGAGCGGCGAAACGGCAGGTCATGCCGGATGTCGAGCACCGCGCGCACAGGGGCCTCAACAACAGGGCCGAGAGTTCCCACGTGCCGCTGCGAAAGCGGGAGCGGACGATGCAAGGCTTCCGTTCGCCGGGAGGCTGCAGCGCTTCGCTCGATCTTCTCAACCTTCCGTAGTCTCTTCGTCCCAGCCCGCTCAAAACGCTCCGCATTCCAGATCCATCTCCATCACCTGGAAAGCTGTGATCCCAGCCCTCGCCTGATATGGCCGTCGGCGGTCCCTTCACGTCCAAACGCGACAGTGTCGATTATCGTCTTTCGCCAGATCGCCGACGAATCGCTCCACCTCAGCTCGTGACATAGTTCCTGGCTCGGCACGCTACGCCTGCAGCTCTTCAGCCAAAATCTTCAGTTGCTCCGGGCAATTCAGTACTTCCGGGCCAGTTGCCATCGTCATCTCCTTTGGTTCGGGGCAAAACCGTCACAACGGCTTCCCAAAGTGATGTGCAAGTGACGTGCCATCCTGAGGATGTAACTGCGCGCTGCTACTCAAGTTGGGCCGGCGCACCTTCGCGTCGCGCTCTTCCTTCCTTTTTGCTTGAGGCTGCGCACGAAATGCAAAACGTTTGGCCTATGGTGCGTCTGTTCGATAGTCGACAGTTTGGCTCAATAGCGACAGTATTGTTTGCATGGATCGAGACACCATGTGGTCGGCACCGGTCGGTCGCCATCAGTACGACAAGCGAAATCACGGAGTGGCCCCGGCGCGCGCGCGTGCTGCCGCCAAGCCGCTTCGACGAGCATGCCGCGGGTATGTTCACGGCCCTGTTTAACCATGACCGTTCTCACAATCCGAACAGTTTTTTTCGCCCAGCGAATAGCATGTTACACGCCATTCTGGTTTTGCGCTCCGTTCGTTTGAAGCCTTTCGTCGACCGCGCTGTTCTACACTCACATTCCACTACAAAATTTGTCGATAACGGAGAAAGGCAGCCAGATAGATCGGTCCGACTGACTGGATGCGGCACAGAGCCTGTCGGCCCTCTGTCCGCAAGGACTATCACATAGGAGGGATCACACCCCAGCCACTGCACCTGCAACCGCATCTGCCGTGCTGAAATCGTCGTCGCGCCGCACGACGATTGAGGTTATCACTAGATAGTGGTCTGACAGATACTTGTCATGCGCCAGGGGGCCGGTTCATCGGCTAACGCCTCATCATGACGTCACCTCGGAGGACGAGAAAAGATTGTTGTGGCATGGGTACGAGCTACCTCGGTCGTTTGTTCGATCGAAAGCACTGTGTGTGGAGGAAGCTCTCCATCATGCAGTGCCAGGAGATGAGGGCCGACTTCCTTATCCGCGGCCGTGAGCCGATGCTTGAGGCGAAGAAAGTCCATCCAGGTTGGCGTGAGGAATGTTTCTGTGCAAAGTGAAGGCGTTTGAAGATTTCGCTGGAGCGTCCAATTCGTGCACCGGCACGGCTCTGAACGTGGCGCCTTGCCCGCATATAGCCCAAAAAGGTCTCGAGGTTACTCTGATATGGAGTAATCAACCTTTACAGCGATAGGGTCGCTCCGGGGCTTCCGTTCAAGTGCCGGTCCGGGAGCGCGAAAATTTCGCGGCCTGTCAGCGGCGGCCGAAGGCCAAGACCTCGGCTGTGTAGGTCTCCACCACCAGGCTGAAGGGCTGGTTCGCTCCGGTATAGAGGATGGCCCGGTGCCGCAGCACCTCGTGGGGAATGGCCAGCGCTCCTTTCCCCGCCGCCGGCAGCGGCGCGTCCATCTCCCACCCCTTGGGCAGCGGCGACCACAGCAGCTCGGCGCTAATGGTTTGGCGGCGGAAGTGCAGCGGCTGGACCACCTTCCCGAAGGGCTGATCGGTGGTGTCGAGCACCTGGTTCATCTGGGGTGTGAGTCGCGACGGGACGTACCAGTTATCGGCCTCGGAGAGCACGAGCTCGCCACAGGCGAGCTGCACGCGGCGGTAGTGCACGGGTTCGCCAGCGCTGATCCCCAATGCCTGGCGGGCATTATCCGGCAGCAGTTTGTCGTCGCCCTTCACGCGATGGGCGACAATCTTCGCCTCCGGCGCCAGCCCGTGCTCACCACACCACCGTTCCAGCGTAAGCGTGGCGCTGGGGTGGCTGAGCAGGTCGGCGTTGAGCGTTTCCAGCAGGGCGAGGGCCTGGGTGCGGGAGGCGGTGTCGTTGGTGAAGAGGGTGCGGGCCTCGGAGGGTGACGAGACGATCACCATCATGGCGAGGGAGGCTACTGCGATGAAATTTCGAGTACCCATGGTGCGACATCCTTTGCGTTGCGTTACGAGCGGCGTTTGCAGGAACGCACCCTGTACGCGATTGAAAACATGGCGGCGCAGACACAACCACGAAATGCACCCTGTGCGCGACCGCAGGCTGCGCACTGGAGAACGAATTTCGGTTGCCGAAATTAGACCGCGACCTTCTTGCGGGTCCGCTTCGCCGGCACTGGCGTTTCCGGCTCCTTCGGCTTGCGGCCGAGCCCCATCGTCTTGGCCAAGGCCGAGCGCGCCGCGGCGTAATTCGGCGCGACCATGGGATAATCCGCCGGCAGGCCCCATTTGGCGCGATATTCATTCGGCGTCAGCCCGTAGTGGGTGGACAGATGGCGCTTTAGCGATTTGAATTTCTTCCCGTCCTCAAGGGAGATGATGTAATCCGGTGTCACCGACTTCTTGATCGGGACTGCAGGCTGAAGGACCACCCGCTCTTCTGCCGAGACGCTTCCGGCCGTGCCTTTCAGAGCCGCATGCACTTGGCCGATCAGAGCAGGGAGATCCCCCACCGGAACCGGATTGTTGGAGACATAGGCTGAGACAACATCGGCGGTGAGCTCGATGAGTGTGTCGATGTTTTTGTCGGCTTCGTCTGTCATGAAACTCTCCGAGCGGCTTGAAACATAGTCGGCGAAGCATTGCTTCATAGTGGGGCTTGCCGCTGAACGCAAATACAGCGTTAGCAGGGCTGTCGCGATGCTCGTCGAGCACTGAGATCTATGCGACGTATCATGCCCTCGTGCACGTTCATCCGCTCGCTTTTGGCTATCCCCCGACCAAGTCGAGCTCAGCTGTGCTTCCCAATCCCCTGCTTGTGAATTTTCCACGAAGAGCCGAAGATATTTTCGCGCCATCGAAAGCGCCACTATCGCGATGTCGATTTTGGCAATTCGGTACCCAAGCAGCTCGACACCTGCATTTTTCGATATAGGGTGCAGCCAGCTGCTAAGCGCGTTTCGGCCGTAAGCTTGGGCCGAACTTCGTCGATCTTCTTAATGCGAAATTGATGGCCGAGCAGTCCCCCGGAAATCGATGTCCAGCCGTACGGTCTTGAGCTTTTTGCAATTCATCCCTAACCTGGAGTTGCATCGCCAAAAGGAGCGCTTATCTCTTCGAGCGGGCGCTTGCGACCATAATCGGAATGTCGTCTTAAGGACGATGTTCCCCTCGGCTCGGGTAGCCCGTCGAAGCGAAATCTTCCACCGGCCGCGCCGACATCGCTATCCAGTATCGTGGCGCTGGGATCATCCCCGCGACCGACCTCGACTACCCTTTGCATCTATGTTGAACGTAAACTATGTTATGTTCAACACAGGAGGCTGGCATGGGCGCTCAAATCCATACTACAACAGACAGCGAAGCAACGGTCGCACTGACCCGCAACAAGCTCGTCCTCGAACAAGCGAGGGCCGTTGGTCTCCTTGGTTCCGCTAAGAATACGCGTCTGTCGGGGCGCGTACCGTCAGAGCTGATCGACGCGGCCAAGAAGCGCGCCCACGTCACGTCGGACACCGAGTTGTTGGAGCTTGCTCTGTCGCGGCTGGCGCTGGAGGATGACTTCGGGGCTGGCCTCGTCAAGCGCAAAGGCAGCATTCCCTCGGATATCGATCTTGGGATTTGATCTCGCCGATACCCTTCGATCATTCAAACCGCAGAAACGCCTGGGGACACTCGTGCGCCGGGCCGATGACGATCTGCCATGGGTCGACGACGAGCCTATTATTGGCCGTCCATTGTTTTTGGATACGACCGTGTATCTGGATGTCCTCCAAGGCCGATCACCGGCAGAGGTGGATAGGCTTCTGACGTATAGGCTATGTCATCATTCGGCTGTGTGCCTTTCCGAGCTGACATACGCATTCGGCCGATTGGATCCAAAGCACACGTCAACGAAGATCGCACTGGAAACGATCCGGGCGACGGTCGCGGATATACCCGAGCACCGACTTCACGCTCCCGACACTGCCATCTGGGGGCAATCCGGCATCCTCGCAGGCCTGCTTTTCCGAATGAGCAATTTGCCAAAAGGCGAAGGTCACGAACGCAAGTTCGTCAACGACGCTCTGGTTTGCCTGCAGGCGCGGCAGCTGGGTGCGAGTGTGCTCACGGGAAACATTCGGGACTTCGACTTTCTTTCCCAACTTGTACCGACGGGACGAATTGTCCTGTATCGAACACTAGAAGCCTCGTGATTCGCATGAGTTCGGAGGTCTCAGAGTACCGTGTGATCTTCCGCCAAAATTCGGACCAGCTCCTAAACTGCGGGTAAACCTTTTGCCGCCTCAATGGCCGCTGAGTATGAAAGCCTCGACTGCGACGCTGGCGTTTTGCTGAGTCTGACGGTTTAAATAGAAGCCATTCTGCATATCTATTGCGAGTATATGGGAGCGTAAATGCCGAGGGTCCGGACGGAGTTGGCAAAACGACGACGATCGATCTCTGGAAGGACGCCTTAGTGCAACGATCTGGCCGCTTTGAATTCTTGAGCTTTCCGGGGAAAGCTGAAGGCACCCTTGGCGCAGTCGTTTATCGTATTCACCACGACCCGGTGGCATTTAGAATAGCGAGGGCTGCTCGCTGGGCCGTGACTCTAACAATGAACCGGGCTCGATGTTCACGCTCTGTGCTTCGAAAGTCGCATAAGAAGGCAGTGCGGAACGCACTAAGCAGCAAGAGGAGAAGGGCATCGCCCCATGAAAAAGCGCCCGGCTTGGCTTTGCCGTGTCGCAGCGCAACATCCTGAAAAGCGAAGCCTCGACCCGGGAGCGTCCCTCACAGCTTTTAGGTGCGGGGGACGCCTTTTTTAGTCAAATTCATTTCTTCGGATTTGTCCCCCGAAACGCCTTAGGCGCCAAACTAACGCCGAGGGGCTATTGGGTTCCGGAAATATTCGCGCCGACCGCATTTTTTCCGACCAAGCTTAGACCAGCAAAAAGGGCGGCATCGCTGCCGCCCTTCGAGTTGTTGAGATGCGTGGACCTTAGAAATCCATACCACCCATGCCGCCCATGCCGCCGCCGCCCATGCCGCCAGGCATGCCGCCGCCAGCCGACTCTTTCTTCGGAGCCTCGGCGATCATGGCTTCGGTGGTGACGAGCAGGCCGGCGACCGAGGCCGCATCCTGCAGAGCCGTGCGCACGACCTTGACCGGGTCGACGATGCCCATGGCGATCATGTCGCCATATTCGCCGGTCTGGGCGTTGTAGCCGAAGGTCGCGCCCTTGTTCTCGAGGATCTTGCCGGCAACGATCGATGCTTCCGCACCGGCGTTGGCCGCGATCTGGCGAGCCGGAGCCTGCAGCGCGCGACGCACGATGCTGATGCCCGCGGTCTGGTCGGAATTGGCGCCGGTGACGGTGATGGCCAGCGAAGCGCGCAGGAGTGCGACGCCGCCGCCGGGAACAATGCCTTCTTCCACGGCCGCACGGGTCGCGTTGAGGGCGTCATCGACGCGGTCCTTCTTTTCCTTGACTTCGACTTCCGTCGCACCGCCGACGCGGATGACGGCAACGCCGCCCGCCAGCTTGGCCAGACGCTCCTGCAGCTTCTCCTTGTCGTAGTCCGAGGTGGTCTCCTCGATCTGCTGCTTGATCTGGGCAACGCGGCCCTGGATCTCAGCCTTCTTGCCAGCGCCGTCGACGATGGTGGTGTTCTCCTTGGAGATCGACACCTTCTTGGCGCGGCCGAGCATGTTGAGGCCGACATTCTGGAGCTTGATGCCGAGGTCTTCCGAGATGACCTGGCCACCGGTGAGGATGGCGATGTCTTCCAGCATCGCCTTGCGGCGATCGCCGAAGCCCGGCGCCTTGACGGCGGCGATCTTCAGGCCGCCACGCAGCTTGTTGACGACCAGCGTGGCCAGAGCCTCGCCTTCGACGTCTTCCGAGATGATGAGCAGCGGCTTCGAGGTCTGCACGACGGCCTCGAGGACCGGCAGCATGGCCTGCAGGTTGGAGAGCTTCTTCTCGTGGAGAAGGATGTAGGCGTCTTCCAGATCGGCGACCATCTTGTCGGCGTTGGTGACGAAGTAGGGCGAGAGATAGCCGCGGTCGAACTGCATGCCTTCGACGACTTCCAGTTCGGTCTCGGCGGTCTTGGCTTCCTCGACCGTGATGACACCCTCGTTGCCGACCTTCTGCATCGCCTCCGCGATCATCTTGCCGACCGACTCGTCGCCATTGCCGGCGATCGTGCCGACCTGGGCGACTTCCTCGGAGGTCTTGATCTTCTTGGCGTTCTTGATCAGCGTCCCGACGACGTCGGTGACGGCGAGGTCGATGCCGCGCTTCAGGTCCATCGGGTTCATGCCGGCGGCAACCGCCTTGTGGCCTTCCTGGACGATCGACT
>NZ_JHQS01000024.1 GCF_014843845.1 Mesorhizobium amorphae
CGAATCTGGAAGCCTATGAATCATGCCTCAACGCAAATTTGAATCCTGAATGTCGATTGGACCTAGGAGGCAAGCCAAGGCTGAGCTCAGGCTGCGCGGCGCGCGCAAATCCTATGGAGCCGCCGAGATCATCAAGGGCATCGACCTCGACGTCGAGGATCGCGAATTCGTGGTCTTCGTCGGCCCGTCCGGCTGCGGCAAGTCCACGCTGCTGCGCATGATCGCAGGCCTGGAAGGATCAGCGACCTTTGAGCGTCACGGCGCTGCAGAGTCACACTGTTCTGCACCGCTGTAAAGCGTGGAAGGATCGGCATGGGTCGTCGGGTCTGCGCGTTCGCTTCGCTGCCGCTCCGCCCGAGGATGACGAAAAATCCTGCTGCAGCGCAGCACATCAAAACGCACTGCACACCACTTTAATTCTTGACGCGTGTCAAATTTTTCTAAAACATGCGGAAATGCTGGCAAGGCATCTGCCAGCGCTCTGGGAGGAGCAATGCCTGACACTGACGAGACCCGAACCGGGGTCGCTACCCGCGCAACTCGCGGTGGGCATCCGGCCGGTCATCATTTTTCCAACGCAAGCGCCGGGGTCGCTTGTGTCCCGTCAGGCATGCCGTTCGCAGAAAAACGAGCCGACAAACTGAAATCCGGAGGAGGAAGACACATGCGCATGTTCAATTGCCTGACGCTCGGCGCGGGCCTGCTTGCAACGACGCTTGCCGTACCGGCCCATGCCGAGGATGCGGCGAAGGTCGCGGCCATCGTCAAAGGTCTCGACAACCCGTTCTTCCAGACCATGCAAAAGGGCATCGAGGACCAGGCCAAGGCCGACGGCGTCGATGTCACCGTGCAAGCCGCCGCCAACATGGGCGATGCGACCGGGCAGGCCGACCGGCTGACCGCGATGGCGATGCAGGATTTCGACTGCTACCTGGTCAACCCGATCAGCGTTTCCAATTTGGTGCAGGCGCTGGTGCCGGTCGCCCAGAAGAAAAAGCCGATCGTCAACATCGACAGCACCATCGACGCCGAACAGGCCAAGGCCGCCGGCTTCGCCATCTCGACTTATATCGGCACCGACAATGTCGCAGCCGGCGCGCTGGCCGGCGAGGAAATGCTGAAGCTGGTGCCTGCCGGCTCCAAGGTGGCGCTGGTGGCGGGCATCGTCGGCGATGTCGGCTCCAACGCCCGCATCAAGGGCTTCAAGCAGGCCGTCGAAGGCAAGCTCGAAGTGGTGGTGATGGTGAGCGCCGACTGGGACCGCGAGAAGGCGCTGACCGCCGCCACCGACATCCTCGCCGCGCACCCTGATCTTGCCGGTTTCTTCGCCGCCAACGACATCATGGCGCTCGGCGTCGAGCGCGCCGTGCAGACCTCGGGCAAGGACGTCAAGGTGATCGGGCTCGACGGCATCGTCGACGCTCTGAAATCGATCGCCGCCGGCGAGCTCACCGCCACCGTCGCGCAATACCCCTATGTCGTCGGAGCCATGGGCGTCGAAGCCTGCGCCGTGGCCGCCAAGGGCAAGGAGCTGCCTGCCAACGTGCCGGCGCCGGTGCTCCTGATCAACAAGGACAATGCCGAAGCCTCGCTGAAGAACTTCCCGGCCCCGGGCGGCGACTATCCCGATCCGTTCCGCGAGATGTTGAAGTGAGCACACCTGAACAAAACGCGCCCGCTCGAGTGACGGCGGGCGCGGCGGAGGAGAGCCGCCCCTCCCTGTCGGCTCTCCTCCTGGATCCTTCCTTCTGGGCCGACTGGGCGTCGGTCGTCGGCCTGGTCGGCCTCGTCATCGTCTTCGGCATCGCCCAGCCGGTCTTCCTCAGCGTCGCCAATCTGCAGGCGCTGCTGCTTGCGGCGGCGATCCTGGTCGTGCTGTCGATCGGCCAGACCTTCGTCGTGGCGACCTCGGGCATCGATCTGTCGCTGGCGGCGGCGGTCATGCTCGGCGCCATCATTCTCGGCCTGGTCAACGCCGCCGGCTATGGCATTTTCCTCGCCTGCCTGCTCGCCGTCCTTGCCACAAGCGCGGTGGGTTTTCTCAACGGGCTGCTGATCACCGCCGGGCGCATCCCCGACTTCGTGGTGACGCTCGGCACGCTGTCGGGCATCACCGGCCTCGGCCTGATCCTGTCGGGTGGCGAGCCGACCATGGTTGGTTCGACCTTCCTGCTGCGCCTGGCATCGGGTCATTTCGGACCGTTCGGCTATCCGGTCTGGGTGGCGATCGCGGCCGTCATCGTGGCGCACATCGCGCTCTACCACACCCGCTTCGGCGTGCATCTGCTCGCCACCGGCGGCCAGACCGAGAGCGCCAACGCGCTGGGCATCCGCACCAACCGGGTCAAGATCGCCGCCTATACGATTTCGGGTTTCTGCGCCGGCATCGCCGCAATTCTGCTGGTGGCGCGCATCGGCTCGGCCGAGCCGCTTATCAACACCAGTCTTCTCCTCAATTCGGTGGCAGCCGTGGTGCTGGGCGGCGTCAGCCTGTTCGGCGGCCGCGCCAGCATCCTCGGGCCGGCGATCGGCGCGCTGATGCTCACCGCTCTCGTCAATGGGCTGACGCTGCTCAGCGTCTCGGCCTTTTACCAACCGCTCGCCGTGGGCGCCATCGTGGTGCTGGCGGCGCTGATCATGCGATACCAGAAATGAGCGCCGTCCATCACATCCCCTCCTCGGAAGCGATCCTCGCCTGCGAAGGGCTGAGCAAGCATTTCGGCGGCATCCGCGCGTTCACCGACGTCGCCTTCCAGGCGCGGCGCGGCGAGGTCACGGCGGTGATCGGCGACAATGGCGCCGGCAAGTCGACGCTGATCCGCTGCCTGGTCGGCGTGCATGTGCCAGACGATGGAGAGATCTTCTTCGACGGCCAGCCAAAACCCTTCGGCAATCCCGACGAGGCGCGCAAGGCCGGCATCGAGACGGTGCACCAGAACCTGGCGCTGATCGACGAGCTGACCGTGGCGCAGAACCTGTTCCTCAACCGCGAGATCGTGCGCCGGTTCGGCCCGATCGCCCTGCTCGACCGCAAGGCGATGAGGACGCAGGCGCGCGCCATGCTGTCACGCCTGTCGATCAACATGCCTTCGGTCAACCAGCGCGTAAGGCGCCTGTCGGGCGGGCAGCGGCAGGCGATCTCGATCTGCCGCGCCGCCGGCTCCGGCGCCAAGCTGGTGGTGATGGACGAGCCGACGGCAGCACTTGGCGTGCAGGAGACGGCCAATGTCGAGGCGCTGATCCGGCGGCTGCGGGATCAAGGCGTGAGCGTCATCCTGGTCAGCCACAATTTCGATCAGGTGCGGCGCCTGTCCGACCAGATCTGGGTGATGCGCGCCGGCAAGATGGTGGCGACGGTGCGCGCCTCGGAGACATCAGGCAATGAGCTCGTTGCGCTGGTCACCGGCGCGGCGTGAAATCAACGGCTGGCTGCTCGACCGGTTCAGCTTTGATAGAATCGCTGCCCCGCTCTAAGTATTTGTTTTTTACGCAATTCCGAACGGAAAACCGCTACGCACTTTTCCTGGAATTGCTCTAGGCCGGCACCGGACTTGAAATCAAAGGGAGTTTGCGAGTGGCACCAATCCGTGTCGGACTTGTGGGTCTAGGCGAGGTCGCGCAGTCGATCCATCTGCCGGTATTGGTGGACCAGCGCGACCGCTGGGTGATCGCGGGCGTCCACGACGTCTCGCCAAGCCTGGTGGCGCTGTGCACGTCCGAATATCCTACGGCAAAGGCTTTCGAGACGGCCGAGGCGATGATCAATTCGCCTGACATCGACGCGGTCTTCGTGCTGTCGTCAGACGACACCCATAGCCGCTTCGTGCGCGCCGCCATCGCGGCCGACAAGCACATCCTGCTGGAGAAACCTGCCTGCCTGACGGTGCGCGAGATCGACGAGCTGCTGGCGCTGACGACGAATTACGCGAAGACCATTTTCGTCGGCTATATGCGCCGCTACGCGCCGGCCTATCTGGCCGCCAAGGATGAACTGCCTGTCCACGCCGACATCACCCATGTGCGCATCTTCGACCTGATCTCCGAGGGCCGGCACTTCCTGAAGAAGAGCCAGGACATCCTCTATCCCAACGACATCGACCCGGCGCTTCTGGCGCGCGGTGCGAAGGAGCGCGACGCGCTGATCCGCGAGGTGGTGGGCGCCGATGCACCCGCCGACCTGGTGCGCGCCTATCGCGGGCTGACGGCGCTGTCCTCGCACCACATTTCGGCCATGCGCGGGCTGCTCGGCGAGCCGGCCGGCGTGATCGCCGCGCACCGCACCAATGGCGGCGCCAACACCAGCGTGACCTTCGACTATGGCCATTTCGCCTGTTGCTACGACGCGGTGGTCGACGATCTCGGCCTGTTCGACGCCATGATCGAAGTGCGCTCGAACACCAGGCGGGTGCGCATCATCTACGACACGCCGTACATCCGCAGCCTGCCGACGCGGCTGGAAGTGACGGACGCCGGCCCGCTCGGCCCGGTGACGAAGACCTTTGGACCGCTCTATGGCGACGCCTTTTCCAACGAACTCGAAACCTTCCACCGCCACATCACGGACGGCACCAAGCCGCTGACCGACCTCGCCGACTCGCGCCGTGACCTGGCGCTGATGGCTGACATCATCGAGCGGATGAAGGCGACCGGCGGGCGCGCCTGAAGCCGCTCTACGGCTGTCCGGGATATTCGAGCTGCATGGCAACGAAGTCCGTCGTGCGTGCGCCGTAGCGGGCGGAAATATCGCCAAGCGCCTGATCGAGGGCCTTCGCCGGCCGCGGATCGACCATCGCTGGAACCAGGCGTTCGCCGGGCCAGTTCGCTGCGACCTGGTCGGGCAGGATGCGCATGCCGTTGCGGCTGACGATCGCACCGTCCTTTGCGGCAAACGTCACCGCGCGCGAACGATAGGTTCGCGACCAAGCGTCCGCGACCAGCGCCAGCGACACCTCGTCCATATCCAGGGTCAGTTCGATGCCGAGCTGCTCGTGATCGAGGACTGCGAGCGTGTTGCCGATCGCTGTCAGCGCGAAGGGGCGGGTGAATGTGAAGGCAGCGCTGCCATGCCGCGCATCCCAATGCGCCAGACCAAGGTCGCGGCTGACGGCCTCGGCCTTGTCGCGCCCGGCTATGGCCTCGATCAGGGTCAGCATCATCGGCATCGACGCGGTGATCCCGGTCGTCGTCGCGACACCCTGGTCGACGACGAAGCGCCGGTCGGCGACATAGCGGATCGTCGGATGGTTTTCGCGCAGTTCGTTCAGCGAATACCAATGCGTCGTCGCCCGCTTGCCGTCGAGCAGCCCGCTGGCCCCGACCACCTTGGCCCCGGCGCAGATGCCGATGACGGTGGCGCCCTTGGCCGCCTGGCTCTTGATCCATTTTAGCACGTCGGCATCGTCGTCCCGCATCATGGCGGGAACGATGGCGTAGTCGGCGCCTTCGGGATGCTGCGCGTCGAACTCGGCCACGGTCGCATCCGGCTCGACCTGCAGCGCCGGGAACAGTTTTACGGGTCCAGGCCCGGTCGCCAGCGCCACGACATCGGCGACATCGGCGCGCCGCAGGATGCCGTAGGGCATCAGGTAGTCGGTGGTTTCGGTGGCGTCGTTGATGCCGACGATGGCGATCAGCGGCCGTTCTCGTTTCGGCGGCTTCAGGGCAGCGAGGGCGGCTTCGGCCTCCTTGCCGTCGATTGCCGGCGGAACGGCGGCCAAGGATGCCGAAGGCAGCGACAGCAGCCACGCGGCGCCGACCGCCAGCAAAAGCAGGACGATGCCCATGCCGCTCCACACCACGATGCGCAAACTCATGATCATGCTCTCCTGATCGAGCGACTTGACGTTCAGCCTAGTGCCGTTACGCTTTGTCCGAAATGACATATATCGGGCGAAAACTGCCATGCTGCGGAAGATCGGCATCATCATCCACCCCGGGTTCCAGCTGCTGGATGCGGCCGGTCCGGCGGCGGCATTCGAGATGGCCGAGCACTTCTGTCCCGGAAGCTACGCTCTCGCGATACTGGCGCCCGGCGGCGGCGAGATAGAGAGCTCGTCCGGCATGCGGCTTTCGGCCCGGCCATTGTCGGCCGAAGAGCCGCTCGATACCGCCATCATCTCCGGCGGCGAGATCATACGCTCCATGGCGGCGGCCGAGCAGATCGTCGCCTGGCTGCGGAGCACGAATCCGCGACGGATGGCAAGCGTGTGCACCGGCGCCTACCTGCTCGCCGAGGCGGGACTTCTCGACGGCCGCAGCGCCACCACCCATTGGTGGAGCACGGACGATTTCGCCCGCCGCTATCCGAAGGTGAGGCTCGACGCGGAGCGGATCTTCATTGAGGATGGCGGCGTCTGGACCTCGGCGGGCATTTCAGCCGGCGTCGACCTGGCGCTGGCGCTGATCGAGGACGATCTCGGCCCGGCGATTGCGCGCCGCGCGGCGCAGCAATTGGTTGTTCACCAACGCCGGCCTGGCGGCCAGTCGCAATTCTCGGCGCTGGTCGACCTCGGCGGGCGGACAGGCCGCTTTGTCGAACTGATCGAATGGATGCGGACAAAGCTCGCCGAGCCGCTGACGGTGGAGCACCTTGCCGATCGGGCGGCCATGAGCCCCAGGCATTTTGCCCGCGCCTTCGCGGCCGAAACCGGGACCACGCCCGCCAAGGCCGTTGAACGTCTGCGCCTGGAAAGTGCTCGACTGGCGCTCGAGACCAGTCACACGCCTCTCGATCGCATCGCCGAGGCTAGCGGCTTCGGCGATCCCGGACGCATGCGCCGCGCCTTCCTGAGGGCCTTCGGCCAACCGCCGCAAGCGCTCAGGCGCGCCGCGATCAGAAGGTGATGTCCGCCTGGATTGCCGCAGATAACGCATTTGCGACCGGGTAACCCGTCAAGGGTTCGCACGGCATTTTCCTTGATTATCGCAGGTCATCTGTGTGGAGAATATCTCGACGCAATCGCCCGGACAGTAACCTCCGATGCCGCGGCCCATACTTTGAGCCTCGTTGAAACACTCGACGCATCGTAGGGTGAATTGTCTGGGCGTGAGGCGACCCCACGGGGTGTCTAACTTGGCTCCGGTCTGTTTTTTTGGCGGCACTTCCGAAGACGCGCCGCGGCAACGCCGGAATTCGGTTGCCTGACCTTTGATGGTTTGGCGGAGACGTCCGTTCCTCAGCAAGAGGAAGGTGGCGTTGGTTGTGTATTCTACGCCCTCGCCGGCGCACGATAGGGTGAGGTTCCAGCCGCTCTTGCTCTTCTTGGATTTCGTTGTTTTGCAGGCGTACTCCTGCCCCGAAATACCTTTCTGTGTGATAGTCAGATCATCTAGATCGCAAACTGTTTTCGCGGACCACTGCCCGAGATAAGATTCATCAATTGCGCTGGCGGGGGAAATCATTGCGAATGAGACGAGCAGAAACAAGAAGAACTTCCACATAACAACCCCTCCTTGTGTGTACTGTTCGTTACATCCGTTTCTTGGAGCGGTTCATATTGTCAAGAACTCTTTGTCACTAAGAAGCTGAACCGCCTCAACCGCGTGCGGCGGCGGCCTGCCTGCTACTTCCCGCAATGGTGGTCGTTGATCTTGTTCAGCGCATTCGCGTCGGGGCCCACCCTTTGGTAGGAGCAGGGTTCGCCGCCTGTCGTGAACAGCTGCTTGTCATAGTAGCGCGGGCCGCCGAACAGGATGTCGATGATATCGCCTTCGGCGGGAACGTAGCGTTCGGGTTCGGCCGGGTGGTGGCGGTGTCTTTCCCCCGCGAAAGCCGAGCCGGACATGCCGCAGGCTACCCCGAGAACGAGAGCGCAGATCGCAAACCATTTCGTCGTCATCGGCGAGACCCTCCTAGCCGTTTGGGTTTCCATCATATCTCCAAAATCGCCAGTTGAACAAAGGTTCCCTCAGCGACCCGGAACGGAGCCGCGCGCTCGCTTTCGTTCTGCCGCCACCAGCATCTCGACGAAGGCGCGCACCTTGGCCGGCCTGAAGCGCGCCGGCGGGAAGACGGCATGGATGCCGCCGGTCGGCAAGCTCCAGTCGGCGAACAGCCGAACCAGCCTTCCCCCGGCAATGTCGTCGCTGACGCTGTAGTCCGGAAAGATGCCGAGGCCTATGCCGGCCAGCACGCAGGCCTTCACGCCGGGGGTCTTGTCGCAGCTGACGACCGGGTTGAGCTCGGCCAGCACCGTCTCGCCGCCTTTCGAAAACAGCCACTGGCCGATGCCGCGCAATTGGGCGTTGCCGACCCAGGGCAGCGACTTCGCCAGCCTGGGGCCGGCATCCGCCGGCAGCCGGGCGGCGAGGTCCGGGCTTGCCACGACGAATTGCTGCAAGGTTCCCAGCCGCCGCGCCAGGTTGGAGGAATCGGCGAGCCAGCCGACGCGGATGCCGAGATCGATCTCTTCGTCGACGAGATTGCTCACCGCGTCGTCGAAGATCGTCTCGACACGCATGTTTGGGTACTTCCTGAGGTAGGCGGCGATGGTCGGCGCCACCACCATCTCGCCATAGTCGAGCGGCGCGGTCAGCCTCAGCATCCCGGTCGGCTTGGCCGCGCTTTGCGAGATGTCGCCATAGGCGGCTTCGGCCTCGCGCAGGATGATCGCCGCCCGGTCATAGAACAGGCGCCCCTCCTCCGTCGGCGTGACGCGCCGCGTCGTGCGACGCAGCAGCGTCGCGCCCAGTTCCTGCTCGAGCTTGCCGACTTGATGGCTGACCACCGCCTTGGCGACACCGAGCCGATCGGCCGCGGCGGTGAACGAGCCGGTTTCCACCACGGTGGTGAAATAGACGAGGCGGTTGAGGTTCAGAAGGTCGGTCATCGGCGCATTGTCTGATTTGATCAGACAGTTTGTATGATTGATCGCGGTTTTTCGCAACCGGGCGAACTGCCATCTAGGTCCGAGACAACGACATCCCGGACCAGACAGCCATGACCGATGCCACTGTGACCTACCTTTTCGATCCGCTCTGCGGCTGGTGCTATGGCGCCACGCCGATGCTGGACCGGCTGGCGGCGAGCGGCATTACGCTCGACCTTCTACCGACCGGTCTGTTCTCCGGCGCCGGCGCGCGACCGCTGGATGCGGGATTCGCCGCCCATGCCTGGGACAACGACCAGCGCATCGAGCGACTGAGCGGCCAGCGTTTTACGCAAGCCTATCTCGACAATGTGCTGAATGTTCGCGGCACGCTGCTCGACTCGAGCGCCGCCACCCTCGCCATCACCGCAGCGGGCCTGGAAGACCCGGGCCGGCGCCTCTTGGCGCTGAAGGCGATCCAGAATGCCCGCTATGTCGGCGGCCGCGACATCGTGACGGTGGGTGGCGTCGCGGACGTGCTGACCGACGCCGGCATGGCGGATTCGGCCGAGATGCTGAAGACACCGACCGATGCGCTGATGACGGCGCATCGCGAGTTGGTCGGCCGTGGCCGTGCGCTTTTTCAGCGATTGCACGCCAATGGCGTTCCCTCGCTCGCCGTGATCCGCAACGAGGCGCCGCGCCTGATCGGCGCCAATGCGTTGTTCGGCAGCTACGACAATCTCATCGCCCATATCCAAGCGGCGTGAGCCTGGATTCTTCCCAAGCCACCTCCCCCAAGCAGAAAGGAAAATTCCCCATGAAAGTCGCCCTCATCGGCGCATCCGGCCAAGCCGGCTCGCGCATCCTGAAGGAACTCTCCGATCGCGGCCACACCGTCACCGCCATCGGCCGCAACCCGGAAAAGATCGCAGCGCTTCCCGGCGTGACCGCCACGAAGGGCGATGTCTTCGACACGGACGGCCTCGCCGCCCTGATCAAGGGCCATGACGCCGTGATCAGCTCGGTGCATTTCCTCGCCAGCGACGCCGACGGGCTGATCGCGGCGGTGCGGGCTTCCGGCGTCAAGCGCTACCTCGTCGTCGGCGGCGCCGGTAGCCTCGAGGTCGCCCCCGGCAAGCGCCTGGTCGACACGCCGGAATTTCCGGCCATCTACAAGGCCGAGGCGCAGAAGGGCGCCGACTTCCTCGACACGCTCAAGGCGATCGACGATCTCGACTGGACCTTCCTTTCGCCGTCGGCACTTTTCGTCGCGGGCGAACGCACCGGCCAGTTCCGTCTCGGCAAGGACAGCCTGCTGGCGTCCGAGAAAGGCAGCAGCATCTCCTTCGAGGATTATGCCATCGTCATGACCAACGAGATCGAGACGCCCAGGCATATAAGGCAGCGCTTCACGGTCGGCTACTGACGGGACCGGGCCTCGCGTCCGGCCCGGAAACAAGCAGGCGGGCGCTCCACGACTGCGTTGGCGGCGCCTGCCTGATACATTAGTGTGCGAGACGATTGCCCGACCTGGCACGCCCTAGGTTTAGGTATAGCCTCAACTATATTAGCGATTTCTTGACAATCTTGCAAAGCTCTGGTTTCCTGATTTCGGGCATATTTAGATAAGTTCGTTGCGTTTTTTACGGACGGTGTTCGCATGTCGACTTTGGTTGTTGCGGACCCGCGGGGGGTCTATCTCGCCGGTCTTGAGTGGGTTCTGCGGAAGGCCGGACACAGTGTCGTCGCGGAGTGCCACCGCGCCGCAGACGCTCTCCCGCAAGTGGAGCGCCATCGGCCTGATATGGTCGTCATCGGCCTGGATATCGCGGATCCGCAGACGGCCACTCTTTCGTCGCGGCTGAGAGCCAGCCACGATGCTCTCGGCATCATTTTCATCCTGCAGCCAAACAGCCGATTCGACATAAAGGACATACAGGCGCTCGACGTCGACGGCCTGTTGCTGGACGGCATCAGCCATCGCTATCTCGTCGAATGCGTGAATGCGGTGGCGGCAGGCAAGAAGTGGATCGACAACAAGATCGTCCAGCAGCTGCTGATGTCGAGATCGCAGCAGCAGGCCGCGTCCAGGCTGACCGGGCGTGAGTCGGAAATCGCCGACCTCGTCTCGCGCGGACTGCGCAACAAGACCATCGCGCAACAGCTGAATGTGTCCGAAGGCACCGTGAAGATGCATCTGCACCACGTCTACGCCAAACTTAACCTCGGCAGCCGGGCGGAACTGGCCTGGATGGCGCATGGCAAAGGCGCCGACCATTCAGGAACCGGTCAAAACCGCCTGCTCTCGTAACCTCGGCGGGCGGCGAGGCCGCCGGCGTAGCAAGCGCCGGCAGCGGGCCGGAAAACCAGAGCGGCGGCCGCCCAAGCTGAACCGCGCCATCGCCTAATTTTCCCTAAACTCGATCTTCGCTTCCAGCGCGTCGACCGATAAGCGCCTGTCCCGGCTTGATCTATCGAAAGATGTACATCGTTCGATCAGGTGCGGGCATTGACCATAACACCATCGAAACGCGAATGGACGCGCCCTCTTGGTCGGCGACACAATGAGGTTGGAGGGCCGCATTTCAGGAAGCGACCGGATGCACTCGGGTAGGTGCATTCCGGCATCCCGGGGCTGGGCCCAATTTCTTGATGCGTTTTAAACAGGGGAGACTCTCCATGGCACTCGACATCGTGACCCAAGACATCATCATCGACGAGACCCCCGGGCTTACGGACGACGATGTCAACAAATCCGTTGCGCCGCACAGCACGAACACCACGCTGCAATATCTCCTAAGTCGCGACGGTGCGGGCGGGCTAACCTCACCAGAGGTCGCCTTCCAGACCAACTTCGTGGTGGCCTCGGCGAGCGCGGGGGAAACCATCAACTCGGTCGTTCTCACGCAGAGCGCCTCCGGGACCCCGTTTTCCACCACCGTCGGCGTCAACAGCAACATTCGGACGGCCGATGGCAATTATGTCTGGCTGTTCCAGGACCCAACGCATGCAAACGTCGTGATCGGCGTCATCGGCACCTCCAACCCGGCCGTCGCGCCCGCTGCGAACGGGCCGCTGGCCTTCTCGCTTGGGCTGGTCAGCACCAGCGCCACCAATGCGGACCTGTACACGGTCCAGTATGTGCCGTTGTTCCAACCGGACGCGACCAACGCGGACGACCGCATCGATCTGACCGACAAGGTATTCGCCTCGGTCACGGGGACGTCCGTGGTCAATTTCAGCCAGCTTGGTGACGCCCCTCCTGGACACAACAATTGGTATATCCTCGACGCCGACGTCGCGAGCACGCAGAAGATCCTTGTCACGGCTCACGACAATGGCGCGCAAGCTGAAGTCAACGTCAGCACGCAAGGCCTGGGTGTCTCATCCCAGGACGTGCGCTTTGGCCGTGAGCTTCAAATCGACCTGATCACCGGCGGCACCCAGAGCGCGGGCAAGAACTTCACCAACGCGCCAACCGCGCCCGACTACACCGCGCACATCGAGAACGTCTCCGGCGCGGGTTTCTCGGTCTCGCAGTCCACGCCGACCAACACCAAGGCCGACATAGAGATCCACGCCTATAACAATAACGACAACGCGGAAGGCGCTGCGTTCCCCGGTGACGACAACGATACCGAAATCAATATCACGGGAGTGACGTTCAAGCTTAACGGCGTCGCAACAACAGCCGCGGCCCTGGGCATCACGGTTGATCTCAACGGCACCGGACTGATCCTTCACAATGTCGGCGAGGGCGTGACGGTCGATTTCACGACCGCGGGCGGGGTTGGCGAGACCTTTGACCGCTTCATCATCAAGAATATCGACACCGAGAAGGACTATTTCGATATCAAGGAGGTGCACTTCTCTGGTGACATACCCAACGCCTACAACGAAGAGGTCGGCTCCTTCATCAACTTCGACGACGACGGCCCGAGCATTTCAACGACCGGCACGGAGCCGACGCTGACCGTCGACGAGACCTTGCTGGGGACCAACGACACGGAGAGCTTTGCGGCCAACTTCAGCTCGGCCTTCGGCGCCGACGGGGCCGGCACGCTGACCTACGCGCTTAGCATAACGGCAGGCGTAACCGGCATCGTCGACACGGCGACCGGTGAGGCGGTCGTCCTCTCGGTCAATGGCAGCGGCGTCGTCGAAGGCCGCACCGCCACCACCAATGCCCTCGTGTTCACGGTCTCCGTCAACGCCGCGGGCAGCGTCACCCTCGACCAGATCCGGGCGGTGGTCCATGCCGACGCCAACGACCCCGACGACAGCACGACCCTGGCGGCCGACAATCAGGTCAAGCTCACCGCGACCATCACCGACAAGGACGGCGACCACCAATCGGCCACCCTCAACATCGGCCAGAACCTTAACTTCGAAGACGATGGGCCGAGCATCGTGCGGTCCATCGTACCGATACCGGAGCTGACGGTCGACGAGTCGGATACCACCAGCGACTCGGGGGATTTCTCGGTTCTGTTCACGGCGGCCTTCGGAAACGATGGACCGGCGGACACCGGCGGCGGCCTGACCTACGCGCTCGGCGTTCTCGGCGGAGGCACAAATGTCGCCAGCGGTCTGTTCGACACGCAAAGCGGGCTGGAGGTGCTTCTCAACGTGGAAGGCGACGACATAGTTGGCCGTGCCGGCACGGATGAGGTGTTCCGCATCTCGGTCGATGCCGATGGCAACGTGACGCTCGATCAATCGCGAGGGGTCGTCCATGGCGATCCGTCCGATCCCGACGAGGCCGACACGCCTGCGACAATGGCGGCCAATCTGGTGACGCTGACGGCCACCGCCACCGATGGCGACGGCGACAGCGACTTCACTACGGCCGACATCGGCGATGCCTTCAACTTCGAGGACGACGGGCCGGCGATCACGGTGCCGTTCGACGGTAACCCCGCTACCCCAGGTATCGAGCACGACACCCTGGCCAACACGGCCGGCGCGTCGGCCAGCGGAGCCTTCGGCTACGACATCGGCGCGGATGCTCACACCGACGCGTTCTACACGGGCGGCGGTTCCGACTTTGTCGACCAGGATGGTGCGCTCCCAGGCGTCCAGATCGGACTGAGCGGCACGCACAGCCAATATCGGCACGGCCTTCACCTTCGAGGACGACGGGCCGAGCATCGTGGCAGACGGCACGGAGCCGACGCTCACGGTTGACGAGTCCGACTTTGGCACCGACGCTTCGGAGAGCTTCGCGGGTAACTTCACGTCGGATCCCGGTGCTGACGGCGGGGCAAGTTCCGGTACGATCACCTACGCACTCAGCGCGGTCGCCGGTCCTTCTGGTCTGATCGACTCCGTCACCGGCGAAGTGGTCAACCTGGTCGTCAACGGCAGCGTCATCGAGGGCCGCAACGCCAGCAACGTACTGATGTTCACGATCAGCGTGGCTGCTGACGGTACCGTGACGCTCGATCAGGCGCGTTCTGTCACACACGCGCCCGACAGCGGGCCGGATGAGGAAATAACGTTGGCGTCCGATGATCTCGTCACCTTGACGGCGACCATCACCGACGGCGACGGCGATCAGGCCTCGGACAGCGTCGACATCGGCAAGAACCTCGTCTTCAAGGACGATGCTCCGGCGATCCCAGTGCCGTTCGACGGTGACCCCGTTGCCCCAGGTATCCAAAACGAGACCCTGGGCAACACGGCCGGCGCGTCGGCCAGCGGAGCCTTCGGCTACGACATCGGTTCGGATGCTCACACCGACGCGTTCTACACTGGCGGCGGTTCCGACTTTGTCGACCAGGATGGTGCGCTCCCAGGCGTCCAGATCGGACTGAGCGGCACGATCATCGGCGGCGGTGGTGGCAATGTCCTCACCCCGGAGGTGACGCTTCAATCGGAGAGTGCCACCTCCGCGACGTTCAACTTCAGCTTCACCTACGACCAGGACCCGGCGGCTGGCGTCCAGGCGGGCACGGCGGGCGGCACCCTCGTCTTCGACAAGGTTGCCGACACTTATACCATCGCCCTGACCGACCCGCTGGAAGGCTTCAGCTTCGACATTCTTCACACCAGTGAACTCTTGTCCAAGGAGCCAACGAGCAACACCGGTCACCCGAACATCGTGGTGGAGAAGCTCTTCGAGGCGGACAGCACACCCGATCAGACCGACAAGGACTTCTTCGTGCAGTTCACGGCGAACTCGACCACCAACAACATCAAGTTCGGTCTGAACACGACCGGCGACAGTGACGGCGCGACACCCGCTGACACCGCGTGGAACGCCGGCGATCTTGTCACCAACAACCACGAGGACTGGGTGTCTGCCACCCGAACCACAAACGGGGTTGCCGGTGACACCATCCAGAAAGGCGAGTTGCTGACGCTGCGGTTCTTCGACCACAGCCCTGGTATCGTCACCGAGGACATCACCCCGAACCAGACGGCCGGCGCCATGGCCATCAAGTTCGACGGCATCGGCAACAGCGAGGACCTGATGGTCATCCTCGACCTCGTCAGCGCCGACGGTGTCACACACACCTCGAAGGCGGTCTACATCTCGAACGCCGACATCTTCAAGACCGGGCAGGTGCCTGCCGCCTACGCCGCCGACTTCCCACTCGACAACAATGACGGCCTCGTGATCATCGAGCAGAACGACTACAACGGTGTCGGCGAGAGCTGGGTGATTGAGGGTGCCCAGATCATGCAGTCCGCCAACGGGATCAGCGGCACGGCGATCGACCTGAACAGGGATACCGGCGCTGGCGGCGGCAGCACCGGCACGGCGAACTTCGACGTCACCGACAACGACGTGCTGAAGATCGTGGACATCGGCTTCACCACGACCGTGACCCAGACGCCGGATGCCAACCTCGACTTCGCCTTCCAGGTGGAGGACGCGGACGCGGACCAGGCAGCGGTACAGCACATACTTGTTGACGTCGCCTGACACTTGACCAGCGGGGGCAGCCAATGCTGCCCCCGTCCGGAAAACCAGGGTGGCCGCTCAAGCTGAACCGTGCTGCCGCCCAAGCCTTTGTTCAAGCTTCTGATTTTCTCAAAGCTCTTGCTCCGACGCTTTCCAGCGCGTCGCCTGACCAAGGCCCGTCCGGGCTTGATCTATCGAAGGATGTATATCGTTCGATCAGGTGCGGACATTCACCCTAACACTATCGAAACGCGAATGGACGCGTCCTTTCCGTCGGCGGCACAATGAGTGTTTGAGGGCCGCAGTACGCGACCGGATGCGCTCGGGTAGGTGCATTCCGGCCTTTCTTGTTGGGTTTTAAACCGGGGAGACTCTCCATGGCACTCGACATCTTGACCCAAGACATCATCATCGACGAGACCACCGGGCTTCAGGACGACGATGTTAATCCGTCCGTTCCGCCGCACAGCACCAACACCACGCTGCAATATCTCCTAACTCTCGACGATGCCGGCGGGCTGACCTCACCGGAGGTCGCCTACCAGGCCAACTTCGTGCAGGCGACGGCGAGCGCAGGGGAGACCATCTCCTCGGTCGTTCTCACCCAGAGCGCCTCCGGGACTCCGTTTTCCACCACCGTCGGCGTCAACAGCGGCATCCGGACGGCCGATGGCGATTATGTCTGGCTGTTCCAGGACCCAACGAATGCGAACGTCGTGATTGGCGTCATTGGCACCTCTGACCCGGCTGCCGAGCCCATTGAGACCGGGCCGCTCGCCTTCTCGCTTGGGTTGGTCAGCACCAGCGCCACCAATGCGGACCTGTACACGGTCCAGTATGTGCCGTTGCTCCATCCGGACGCGACCAACCCGGACGACCGCATCGATCTGACCAACAAGGTGTTCGCCTCGGTCACCGGCACCAGCGTGGCCAATTTCGCAGGCTCGGCCGCCGAGTCCGGCAATCATGAGTTCTACCTGATCAATTCGTCCAGCGACGCTTCCAAGCAGCTTCTGGTGATTGGTCTGAACGGTGGCACCGCCAACGTGAGCACACAGGGCTTCGGCATCAACAACCAGAGCATCAATCCGAACGAAACGCTCCAGGTCGACTTTGTGACCGGCGGTACCCTGGCCGCAGGCGATGCCGCGGAAATCCAGTACGGCAGCCATCTCGAGACTATCACGCAGGCCGGGTTCACGGTCAACCAGGTCACGCCTTCCAATCCGGATGCGCGGGTGGACGTCAGCATCAGCGCCTTCAACAATACGGGTAACGAGCAAGGCTCGGACTTCTTTGATGGCACGCCGACCAGTTCCGTGAACATCACCAGCGTCAAGTTGACGGGTACATCGGGATTTGCGTCCACCATCACAGTCGATGGCACCTATGCCACGGGGAGCGGCAACGTCACCGTCAGCGGGCTCGGCACCGGCATCGTCACCATCACCGGGCTCGATAACGTCACCACCGTCGATGTCACCACCAGCAGCCCCATGGATCGGCTGCAGGTTAAGGGGGTCGATGCAAACGAAGGGCTCGACATCACCGAGTTCCATTTCACGGCGACGACCCCCAATGCCCACACCGAAGAGGTCGGCTCCTTCATCAACTTTGACGATGACGGCCCGACAGTGACGGCGGAAGGCACCGTGCCGACGCTGACCACCGACGACACCGACATTCCCGACACCACGAAGGATCCAGCGGCTGGCCTCCAGGCGGGCACGGCGGGCGGCACCCTCGTCTTCGACAAGGTTGCCGACACTTATACCATCACCCTGACCGACCCGCTCGAAGGCTTCACCTTCGACATAATCCACACCAGTGAGCTCTTGTCCAAGGAGCCTACGAGCAATACGGGCCACCCGCAGATCGTGCTGGAGAAGTTGCAGGCGGATGACCCGAACACGCCGAATGATGAAGACTTCTACGTGCAGTTCACCGCCAACTCGCTCAACAACAAGAACAAGACGTTCTCGTTGACGAACAACGGTGAAGGGTCTTCCAGCGACACCACTTTCAACTCGCTGCCGACAGCCGGCACCCACGACATGGTCAGCAACAACCTCGAAGACTGGGTGTCCGCGACGCAGACCACCAACGGTGTCGCCGGCGACACGATCCAGAAAGGCGAACTGCTCACGTTGCGGTTCTTCAACAGCAACGTCGGTATCCAGAACGAGGCTACCGCCCCGACGGCGACCGCCGGCGCCATGGCCATCAAGTTCGACGGCATCGGCAACAGCGAGGACCTGATGCTGATCCTCAACCTGGTCGACAACGGTGCCGACAACATCTTCGGCACCGGGGACGACACCTCGATCACGCGGGCTGTCTACGTGTCGAACGCCGACATCTTCAAGAAGGGCCAGGTCCCGACCCCGTACTCGAGCGAGTTCACGCTCGACAACAATGACGGGCTCGTGATCATCGAGCAGAACGACTACAACGCAGCCGGCGAAGAGTACCTGCTGCAGGGCGTCCAGATCATGCAGTCGGGCAACGGGATCACCGGCAACGGCACGGCGATCGACCTCAACAGGACGACAGGCGCCGGCGGCGGCAGCAATGCGACCACCAGCCTTGTGAACTTCGACGGTGCCGATAACGACGTGCTGAAGATCACGGATATCGGCTTTACCACGACCGTGACCGAGACGCCGGAGGCCCACCTCGACTTCGCCTTCCAGGTGGAGGACGCGGACGCGGACCAGACAGCGGTGCAGCACATACTGGTTGACGTCGCCTGACACTTGACCAACGGGGGCGGCCAATGCTGCCCCCCGCCCTGCCGCCCGCGATCTGTTGTGAGTATAACGGGATGAATTCTGCCGCGACACGAACCAACCAACAGCCCCCTGCCCTGCAGGTGGTGATGAAAGAGGCCAGACGCGCCATCTTGCCGCTTATCTGGTTCAGCGGCGGCATTAACGTGCTGATGCTGACCGGGGCGCTTTATATGCTCCAGGTCTACCACCGCGTGTTGTCCAGCCACAGCCTGGAGACGTTGGTGATGCTGTCGCTGATGGCGGCAGTGGCACTCGCGGCAATGGCGGGGCTGGAGGTGGTGCGCGGGCGTCTCCTGGCCAAAGTCGGATCGTGGATGAACGCACGGCTGGCACCAGTTCTCCTGACCGCATCGGTAGAATATGCCGCCTCGGCGCCCGGTCAGGCCAACGCCCGTCCGCTGCGCGACCTGGATCAAGTACGCAATTTCTTCACCAGCCCGAGCATCTTCCCGATCCTTGACGCGCCCTGGGCACCGCTATTTTTCGCCGCCATATTCCTCATGCACCCCTGGCTGGGTTGGTTGGCGCTGGTCGGTGGGATCGCCCTGTTTGCGTTGGCGTTGCTCAACGAATACCTCACACGCAAGCCGTTGACCGAGGCCGCAAGCGCACAGTCGCGGGCATACGTGCAGGCTGAGGCAGCGATCCGCAACGCCGAGGTCGTCCAGGCGATGGGCATGCTGAAGCCACTGCAGGAGGGCTGGAAGGCGCTGCAGGACGAGGCAAACAAAGGGCAAGTTCTTGCCGCCAACCGTGGCGGCACCATCGCAGCCATCGCGCGTTGTCACCGGCTGGGCCTGCAAATGGCCATACTGGGCCTTGGTGCCTATCTGGCACTTCGCAACGAGGCTTCACCCGGTGTCATGATCGCCGCCTCGATCCTCATGGGTCGCGCGTTGTCCCCGGTCGAGCAAGCGATCGGCACATGGAAGGCGACGGTCGGAGCGCGTGCCGCTTACCGGCGTCTCACCGCAGTCGCCGGACAGCACCCGGAGGCCACCGCGGTTCTGCCACTGCCACGACCGAAAGGCAGGTTCGAGGCCGACAACCTTGTGCTGGCCCGACAGGGTGGCGAGCATATCCTGAAGGGGATCAGCTTCCACCTCGAGCCGGGTGAAGCGATGGCGCTGATCGGCCCGAGCGCGGCCGGCAAGACGAGCCTGGCGCGAATACTGGCCGGTGCCTGGCGTCCATCCGGGGGGCGTGCGTTGCTGGACGGCATGGACGTTGCCCAATGGGCGGCGGAGGACCGTGGTCACCATGTCGGCTACCTGCCGCAAGACATCGAACTCTTCGCCGGCACCGTCGCCGAAAACATCTGCCGCTTCGCCAAGCTCAACCCGGCGATCTTCAACAACGCGGTCAAGGCCGCGCAGTTGGCGGGCGTTCACGAACTGATCAAAGGACTGCCGAAGGGGTACGCCACCGAGATCGGCGACTCCGGAGCAGCGCTGTCAGGCGGGCAGCGGCAACGCATCGGTTTGGCGCGGGCACTCTACGGCGACCCGGCACTCCTTATCCTGGACGAGCCCAATTCCAACCTCGACCGCGACGGTGAGGACGCTTTGGTCGCCGCCCTCAGAACGGTCAAGGCGGCGGGCACGACCATTGTCCTGATCGCGCATCGACCGAACATCATAGAGATGGTTGACAAGATACTGGTCCTCCACCGGGGCCAACAAGACCTCTACGGTCCACGTGACTATGTCTTCAACGAACTCACCGCGCGCATCCGCAAGGTGAGCCAGATGCCAGCCAGAGTGGCGAACCAGGCATGACAATGAGAACTGATACGAACATCGTGCCGCTGCCCGTCCCGCCGCCCTCCTTGCCGGAACCGGTACCCTTGCGTCTCACGGGCGTGACGTGCACCGGGTTCGCGATCATGTTCCTGTTCTTCGGCGTGGCCGGGGGGTGGGCGGCGCTGGCACCGTTGGACAGCGCCGCGGTGGCACAAGGCGTCATCAAGGTCGCCGGCGACCGCAAGCTCATCCAGCACCTCGAGGGCGGCATCATCGCGGAGCTGAACGCCGCCAACGGTGATATCGTCAAGGCGGGCAAGATCCTCATCCGGCTCGACAGCACACAGGCAATGGCGCAGCTTGACCTGATCCAGAACCGGATAGCAACGCGTGAGGCGCTGGCCGCGCGTCTGAGGGCCGAGCGTGACGGCAAGGCCGAGATCGTGTTTGATCCGGCGCTGCTCGCAAACCCCGCCGCCGCGGTAAAGGACGCGCTGGCCGCACAGCGTGACGTGTTCGCGGCGAAGCACCACAATCTGAAGGACGAGCGGGAAATTCTCAGCCAGCGCCATCACCAGATCGAGGAAGCGATAACGGGACTGGAGGAGCTAATCGTAACCGAGGACAAGCAGATCGAGGCGATCGAGGCTGAAACCAAAGACCTTGAGACCCTGCTCAAGAAGGGGCTGACCACCCGCGAGCGGAAGCTGTTGCTCAGACGACAACAGCGGGAGATCGAGGGGGAGCGCGCTACCAACGTCGCGGCAATCGCTCGTTCCAGAAGCGCCATGGCCGAGATCGACATGCAGATCCTGAATCTCAACACAGTGCGGCTGAACCAGGCCGTCGAGGAATTCAGCAAGGTCGAGGCGGAGCTGTTTGACCTCAGACAGCAGGAGCGTTCCGCCAAGGACGTGCTAGCCCGTACCGATGTCGTCGCACCGGTCGACGGCATCGTCATGGATCTGAAGGTCCACACGGCTGGCGGTGTCGTGAAACCCGGTGAGACATTGATGACGGTCGTGCCGCTCGGACAACAACTCGTGGTCGAGGCCATGGTCAAACCAGAGGATGTCGAGACGATCGCCCCCGGCCAGCCCGCGCGCATCAGCTTCCCGGCCTTTGCCCGCTACAACCTGCCGCCACTCGATGGCGTGGTGGAGATCGTGTCGGCTGACCGCATGGTGGAGGAGCGCAGCGGGGCACCGTATTTCGCCGCGACCGTGTTGATCGACAAGAGCGAACTCGCCAAGCTGGAGGGCCGCAAGCTGCTGCCCGGCATGTCGAGCGAGGCGATGATCCGCACGGGTGCCCGCACCGTGCTTTCCTACCTCGCCGAGCCGATCACGCAGAACTTCCGCCGCGCGCTGCGGGAAAAATAGCCGTAGGCCGCGCAACGACTTCTTTGTCTGACTGGTTAAAGGACCGGTAGTTCCTGACCGCCGAAATCGCCAGGATCATGACAACTGTTTGCGCATGGGCTGAGCATGGCACCAACGGGCCGCGATGACACGAAGGGCCGGTCGCATTCCACCGCTCCCAAGCAGCGCCAAAGTAAAACACCTGACCGGAACCGAAAGGCGCGATGCGCATTTTAGCTTTAGCTGGTGGTCCGTCAGGGCTGGCAGGCTATTGCTCGAACAGTGAGATTGCACTTGAATTTCATTCAGCAGGCGGGTGGGCTTCCGGGGAATTCTGCCGAGCTGATGCAGGGGTTGCCTGTCGCCGTCTATACGACCGACAAGCAGGGCCACATCACGTTCTTCAATGAAGCGGCGGCCGAGCTCTGGGGGCATCGCCCGGTCCTCGGCAAGGACCAATGGTGCGGGTCCTGGAAGCTGCGTCACCTCGACGGCCGCATCATGGAGCATAGCGAATGCCCGATGGCGATCGCCTTGCTGGAAGAGCGGGATGTCCGCTGGGGCCAAGCGATCGCCGAACGGCCGGACGGCGAGCTTATACCGTTCAGGGCGCACCCGGTTCTGCTGCGCGATGAAAGAGGCAATGTCGTGGGCGCCATGAACACGCTCATCGACCTGCGCATTCAGACGCAGGCCGACGAGGCCCGGACGCGCCTTGCCGCGATCGTCGAATCGTCGATGGATGCAATCGTCTCGAAGGACATCAACGGCATCATCACCAGCTGGAACGATGCGGCGGAACGCCTGTTCGGCTACACGCCAGCAGAGGCGATCGGCCGGTCGGTGATAATGCTCATCCCGCCAGACCACCATGATGAGGAAGTCTCGATCATCAGCCGCATACGCGCCGGCGAGCGTGTGCCGTCCTACGAAACGGTCCGCGTGCGCAAGGACGGGTCGCGCGTTCCGGTGTCGCTTACCGTTTCACCGATCCGCGACGGCATCGGCCGCATCATCGGCGCCTCGAAGATCGCGCGCGACATCAGCGCTACCAAGGAAAGCGAGCGGCGCATCCGCCTGCTCATGCGCGAAGTCAACCATCGGGTGAAGAACCAGTATTCGGTCATCATCTCGATGATCCGCGAAACGACCAAGAAGGCCAGCACGCCGCAGGCTTTCCTCGACCGGGTGCGCGAGCGGATCATGGCGCTTTCGGATTCCCACGACCTGCTCGTCAACGCCGAGTGGCGGGGCGCCACGGTCGCGGAACTGGTCGGGGCTCAGATCAGACCGTTCGCGGCGCAGGACCGGGTTTCGGTGAGCGGACCGCTGATCGTGCTCGAGCCGAACGCGGTGCAGTATCTCGGCATTGCCTTTCACGAGCTTGCCACCAATTCGGCAAAGCATGGCGCCCTGTCGCGCCATGCGGGACGGGTCGAAATCGAATGGCAGGTGACCGCTGGAACTGGTGGCGCCGGCATGTTCCGCCTGGAGTGGCGTGAACTGGACGGGCCCGTCGTGGACGACATGGCGCGCCAGGGTTTCGGCACGGTCGTGCTCAAGCGCGTCGCGCCCCAGGCGCTGAGGGGCACAAGCAGCCTGGAATTCGGCAAACAGGGGGTCGTCTGGTCGCTCGAGGCGCCGATGTCGTCCGTGGAAACGTCCTTTGACGCCCTAATCGCCAATTGAAGGAACCATCGTCCCCGCCTGAGGTTCTCCGTATGAAGGGAGACTGGCCATGGACGAGGACGCACAGGACCATACGCCGAAGGTGCGCGAAGCGATGGCACGCTCATTGGCCGCGGAGACCGGCATCAGCTTTGACCAGGCGCGCGATCTGATCGCTTTGATCGGCACCAACCGCAGTTCCCTGCTGCGCGAGGCGCGAATATTGAAGAAGCGGTCCGGTCAGTCGCTTCCTTAAACGAAACAACGTTAGCGAAGACCGGATTCAGCGGCCGCATCCTGGAAGCCGAGACTGCCGTTTTCAGCCAGTTCGCCGTCGGCCGGCGGCCCGCATTCCTCGACAATGGCGGTCAGGCCATCGAATTCCATGGCCGCCCCATAGAGTTGGGACACCTGCACGACAAGACACTCGACGTCTTCAAGCGCAATGTTTTCGGCGAGATTGCGCCGCCGCACCTCCTCGGCCACGGCGGCGACATTGACTATGCCGCGCGCGTGCAGCGCCGCAAGGACCTGAACATTGAGATCCTCCCGCAATTGAGCCGAATATCCGTAGCGCATGGGAACCTCTTTCACGACCTATTTTCCTTGAGCATCAAGCATGCACCACAAACGGTCTGCCCACAAGAGAAGCATCAATAATTCACTATTAAAATCAATTAGTTAGTAGAATATGTCGATCACTCAGTGGACGCCTGTTGCTCGTCGTTGGGCTTGTACGTCGGTGGCTGTTCCGGCACTCTTGACGTCAAAGGGGGCAAGCGCTAATTCTACTCTCATTGAGCCAAATACTAACTTGTCTCGTTTCCGTTTCTGGCGATTGGAGGCGTCGATGGCCGATTTGGAACGACCCGAACGACTGCAGATCATGCTGACGGCCGAGGAATTGGCTGCCTTGGAGAACTGGCGCTTCGAAAAACGCATGCCGAGCCGCTCGGCCGCAGTGCGAGAGCTGCTGCGCCGTGGCCTTGACGCAGATGGGTTCCTGACGGCGGCGCAGGGGTCCAGGTCCCAGGATTTTGGGATTCTGCCCGATTCCGAGTAACCGACGGACTAGGCGCACGATCTACAAGGTCGCTTGCAAGAGTCCGGCGCGAGCTGGCGGTACGGGACTGAACGACGCAGATCAGTCGGTCCGGATCCAGACGCCCTTGGTGTTCAGATATTCGTCGAGGTGCTCGGCCCCGCCCTCGCGGCCGTAGCCGCTCATCTTGTAGCCGCCGAACGGCACCGCCGGGTCGAGCGCGTGATAGGTGTTGACCCAGACCGAGCCGGCGCGCAGGCGATTGGCCAGCTGATGCGCCTTGCCGACATCGCGCGTGAACACGCCGGCGGCAAGCCCATAGGGCGTGTCGTTGGCGCGCCGCACCGCCTCGTCCAGCGTGTCGAACGGCAGCGCCGAGATAACCGGGCCAAAAATCTCTTCCCTGGCGATGCGCATGTCGTCGGTGACGCCGGAGAAGACGCCCGGCGTGATGAAGTTTCCCGAGCCAAGTATCCCTTCGGTGATGCGCGTGCCGCCGGTCAGCAGCCTGGCGCCCTGTCGCGTGCCGCCCTCGATGAAGCCGGTGACGCGTTCGAGCTGGCGGGCCGAAATCAGCGGTCCGATCTCGGTCGCCGGATCGGCGCCGTCGCCGATCCTGAGCTTTGCCGCGAAGGCGGCGACCCGTTCGACGAAGTCCTCATAGATCGGCCGTTCGACGAACAGCCTAGAGCCGGCGATGCAGATCTGGCCGGAATTGGCGAAGACCGACATCGCCGCCACCGGCACGGCACGTTCGAGATCGGCGTCGGCGCAGACGATCACCGGCGACTTGCCGCCAAGCTCGAGCGACACGCGCTTCATGTTGGCGGCCGAGGCGCGCAGGATCGTCTGGCCGGTGGTGGTGGAGCCGGTGAAGACCAGCTTGTCGACATCCATATGAGCGGCCAGAGGCGCGCCGGCTTCCGCACCCGTGCCGGTGACGATGTTGACGACGCCGTCCGGCACGCCCGCTTCCAGCATCAGGTCGGCAATCAAGAGCGGCGTCAGCGGCGCCTCCTCCGAGGGCTTGAGCACGATGGTGCAGCCGGTGGCCAAAGCCGGGCCGATCTTCCAGATCGAGGCGGCGGTCGGTGCGTTCCAGGGAATGATCGCGCCGACGACGCCGACCGGCTCCTTGCGCGTGTAGGAGACGATGTCGCCCGGCAGCGAATTGCCAATCGTCTGCCCATGGATGGATGTGGCCATGCCGGCATAGAAGCGCAGCATGCCGAGCACGCGGTTCCTGTTGGCGAGCGTGCGCACGATGGGCATGCCCATGTCCGTGGTGTCGGAAAGCGCGATCTCCTCCCAATGGCGCTCCATCAGATCGGCGATCTTCAAGAGCAGAAGCTGGCGCTCATAGGGCTTGAACCGGCTCCACGGCCCCTCGAAGGCGCGGCGGGCAGCGGCGACCGCCAGGTCGATATCCTTGGAATCGGCTTGCGGCACGGTGCCGATCACCGCGCCGGTGGCGGGATTGCGTGTCTCGAAGGTGCGCCCGCTTGCGGCATCGCACCATTTGCCGTTGATCAGCATCCTGCGATGCCGGCCGTCGATGGGGACGCGCAAGGATAAATCTCTGGCCGACACCGTCATCTTGCACATTCCGATTTTCGCGTGGGCTCAGCCTAAGTGAAGACCTTCATTCGAACAAAGGCAATCGCTGGGAGCGTCGACCTGACGGCGCCCCGGATTCGATCGCCGGCTTGAGCGTTTTCCGCGGCGCGCAGGCGCTCTGCCTGCACCGCCGGAGCGTTTCAGTGAGCGGCCGGCACAGGCTTTCCATCCCGCTCCCTGGTTCGGGGCGAGTGAGACTCCCGTGATGGCGAAGCCATGGCGGCTGTCGTGCGCCCGGCGATCAGATCCGCCGCCTTTTCGGCGATCATGATGACGGCGGCGTTGGTGTTCGAGGAAACGATGCGCGGCATCACCGAACTGTCGCAGACGCGCAGGCCCTGCAGGCCACGCACGCGAAGCTCGGGATCGACGACGCTTTTCGCATCGCCGCCCATCCGGCAGGTGCCGACCGGATGGTAGGCGCTACGCCCGTGCTCCCGGGCGAAGGTTTCCAACGCGGCGCGCCCATTGGTCCCCGCCCCCGGCAGGTGTTCGCGCCGGATGAAGGGCGCAAAAGCCGGCTGCGACAGGATCTCGCGGCTGATCTCGATGCCCTCGACGGCGCGCTCGAGATCGTAGCGCTCGGCGAACGGGTTGGGATCGATGACCGGCGGCTCACGCAGGTCCGCCGATCTCAGCGTGACGCTGCCGCGCGAGCGCGGCCGCACATGGTAAGAATTCAGCGTGCAGCCATTGCCGCCGGGGACCGAGCCGATGCCCTCCTCGACGCCGGCGCCGGGCAGGAAATGGAACTGGATGTCGGGGGTCTTTTCGGTGCGGTCGCCCCACCAGAAGGCGCCGGCCTCGACAATGTTGGACGCCACCGGCCCCTTGCCAAACAGCGCGTATTCGAGGCCGGCGACCGCCTGCCAGCGCTTCTTCTTGTAGCGGTCGATGCCGTGCGGACCGTTGAGCTCGGCGACGACGTCGACATCCATATGGTCATGCAGGTTTTGCCCGACGCCGGGCAGGTCGTGGCCGACCTTGATGCCATGCCGGCCGAGATGGGCGGCCGGGCCGATGCCGGAGAGCATCAAGAGCTTGGGCGAGCCGATGGCGCCGGCGGTGACGATCACCTCGCGCCCGGCGCGCAGCAGTTCGGTGCGGCCGTTGACGATGATCTCGACGCCGATTGCGCGCTCGTTCTCGACGACGATGCGGCTGACCGTGGCGTCGGTGCGCAGCGTCAGGTTCTTGCGGCCAAGCGCGGGCTTGAGATAGGCGACGGCCGTGCTTGAGCGCTTACCGTTGCGCGTCGTCGTCTGATAGAAGCCGGCGCCTTCCTGTTCGCCGGCGTTGAAGTCGGCCCTGAACGGCAGGCCGGCTTCTTGCGCCGCCCTGACGAAGACACGCGTCAGCGGATGCGGCGCGCCGCTGGAGACGCCGAGCGGTCCCTCGATGCCGTGCTGCGGGCCGGCGAAGGTGTCGTTGCCCTCGGAGCGCCGGAAATACGGCAGCACCTCGGCGTAGCTCCACCCGGCACAGCCGTCGTCGGCCGCCCATCCGTCATAGTCCTGCGGACAGCCGCGGGTGAACACCTGGGCGTTGATCGAGGAACCGCCACCCAGAACACGCGCCTGCGGATAGACCATGGTGCGCCCATCGATCATCCTGCCGGGTGCCGTCTCGTAGCCCCAGATCAGTGGGCCGGACGTCATCTTGAAGAAGCCTACGGGCAAATGGATGTAGCGGTCGGTGTCGGGCGGGCCGGCCTCCAGCAGGACGACCGACAGGTCCGGATCCTCGCTCAGCCTTGCGGCAAGAACGCAGCCGGCCGAGCCGCCGCCGACGATGATATAGTCCGGCATTTTTCCTCCCGTTGCTTCCGGCCCTGGCGCGCCCGACGATCTCAAGTCCCTTGTGCCGCGTCAAGAGAAAGGGTATGGTTGCCGTGTTGAAGGGTTGTCGTACAAGTGGAGGAACTTGGCAACCCCTGCCGAAGAGCCCAGCGCTCCCCGCGCATGTCGCCGATCGGAAAAACACCGATTTCAACTGGGAGGTTCGAAATGAAGGACAGGACAATTTCCGCACGTTCCGGCATGGTCAGCCGCCGGACGCTGATGATGGGCGCCACCGCCGGCCTGGCGGCCGTCGCGATGCCGAGGGTCTTGCGCGCGCAGGACAAGCCGACGCTGGTGACGTCGATCCGCTCGCTATCCAACCCCTACCATGCCGTCTGGAAGACCGGCGCCGAGGCCTACGCCAAGGCTGTCGGGCTCGAGCACGTGACGCTGGTCTCGGAAGGCAACAGCGAGAAGGGCATCGCCGACATCAAGGCCATGCTGGCCAAGACCGGCGGCAACATGGTGCTCAATTCCGACCCCAACGACACGCCGGATGCGCGGCCGATCGTCGAGGCCTGCGCCAAGGCGGGCGCCTATGTCGTGACGCAGTGGAACAAGCCGCCGGACCTGCACCCGAAGGACTTCAATCCGACCTATGTCTCCCACATCGAGTTCGACGGCATCTCGAGCGGCAAGACCATCGCCGAGATCCTGTTCAAGACGATCGGCGGCAAGGGCGGCATCGTCGCGCTCGGTGGCCTGATCTCGACCACCGCGGCGATCGAACGCAAGAAGGGCCTCGACGCCGCACTTGCCGCCAATCCCGACATCAAGCTGCTCGACTTCCAGGTCGCCAACTGGAAATCGACCGAAGCCTTCGACCTGATGGGCAATCTGCTCACCCGCTTCGGTGACGACATCAAGGGCATCTGGGCCGCCAATGACGACATGGGCTCCGGCGCACTCGAAGCGCTGCGCGCCGAAAATCTCGCCGGCAAGGTGCCGATCGTCGGCGTCGACGGCATCAAGACGGCGGTCGACGCGGTGCGCACGGGCGAGTTCGCCTGCACCGTGACCTCGGATCCGTTCTGGCAGGGCGGCATGGGCCTGGCGATCGGCTACAACGCCAAGATCGGCAAGTTCGACCCCACCAAGGAACCGCCGGAGCATCGCGAATTCTACGGCAAGGCGGTGCTGATTTCGCACGACAATGTCGAGGAATACTACAAGACCAATGTCGAGGCGCAGCCGACAGTGGACTGGAACGATCTGTGGGGTCGGGTGACCGGAGCGATCCGCACCTGACCCACTGGAGCGGGCCCGCTTACTCCCTGGCGGCCGCCCGCTCCCTTTTCGCAGACGTCGTGCGTTGCCCGGCGACTGCCGTTCTGCAGATGGGAAGCGGTTTCTTGACAATCGATACAGAACCCCTGAAGTCCGTTTCGGACATCGAGCGGACAACGCTTATGACACTCCTCCCCGGCCGTATCGCCGCCCTGTTCGGCGGCAGGCGCTGGCGCAGCCTGGCACCGCTGGCGGTGCTGATTGCATTGTGCGTGCTGATCTCTATCGCCAACCCCAATTTCATCGAACTGCGCAATCTCGTGCGCGTCGCCAATTCCGCGGCCGTGCCGCTGACGCTGGCGATGGGGCTGACCTTCATCATCCTGATGGGCAGCATCGACCTTTCGGTCGAAGGCACGCTGTCGGTGGCGGCGATGGTGGTGGTGCTGCTCGCCGCCAATGACAGCAACGGCAACGACAATGGCTGGCTGGCGGTGCTGGCGGCAATCGCGGCCGGCACCGCCATGGGGCTTGTCAGCGGCCTGGTGCAGACCGTGCTGCGGATTCCTTCCTTCATGGCCACGCTCGGCATGTGGTTCATCGGCCTTGGGCTCTCGGTCTACATGCTCGGCGGCTCGGCGATCCGGCTGAACGACGCCTCGATCCGCGAGCTGGCGCTCGCCCGTCTGCTCGGCCTGCCGCTGGCGGTCTGGGTCGCCGCCGGGGCATTCCTGCTCGCCGCCATCATCCAGTACTACACCAAGCTTGGCCGCCACATCCTGGCAATCGGCGGCGACGAGGACGTGGCCAAGCTCTCCGGCGTCAATGTCACGCGCGTGCGCATCTCTGCCTTCGCTCTGGCCGGCTTCTTCTTCGGCATTGCCGGCGTGCTTGCCGCCGCCCAGCTCGGCCAGTCGCACGCCGTCATCGGCGACGGCAGGCTGTTCGCCGCGGTCACCGCCGTCGTGGTCGGCGGCACGGCTCTGACCGGCGGTGAAGGCGGCGTCGTCAACACGCTGATCGGCGTGCTGATCGTCACCGTGCTTGCCAACGGCATGATCCTGCTCGGCATCTCGCCCTACATACAGCAGACGGTGCAGGGGCTGATGATCATCGCCGCGGTGGCGCTGTCGCTCGACCGCGTCCGCCTCAAGATCGTCAAGTGAACGCCATGTTAAAGGCATCCGGCATCATCAAGAATTTTCCCGGCGTGCACGCCTTGCGCGATGTCTCGATCGAGGTTCGGCCGAACGAAGTGGTCGGGCTGATCGGCGAGAACGGCGCCGGCAAGTCGACGCTGATGCGGGTGCTGGCCGGCACCTACCGGCCGGACGGCGGCAGCCTGACCCTCGATGGCGAGCAGCTCAAGCTGCGCAATGCGCGTGACGCCGCACGACACGGCATCGGCATGGTGTTCCAGGAGCAATCGCTGGTGCTCAACCTCACGGTGGCCGAAAACATCTATCTCGGCGAGGAAGACCGCTTCACGCGTCTCGGCATCGTCAACTGGCGCGCCATGAACAATGCGGCGCGCCGCCAGCTTGCCAAGATCGGCGTCGACATCGACGTCACCCGGCGCACCTCGGAGCTCACCTTCGCGGCGCGCCAGATGGTCGAGCTGGCCAAGGCGCTAACGCTGGAGGAAATGGTCGAGCGGCCGTTGCTGATCCTGCTCGACGAACCGACCTCCGTGCTCAACGGCGCCGACATCGAGGTGCTGTTCGCGCGCGTTCGCGCGCTCAAATCCCGCGCCAGCTTCGTCTTCGTCTCGCATCGGCTGGACGAGGTGCTGGCGATCTCCGACCGCGTCTACACGATGAAGGATGGCGCGGTGGTCGCCGAACACAGCACCGCCGACGTCACCGCGCCCGAACTGCACGAGATCATGGTCGGTCGCGGGCTGCAGGCCGAATATTACCGCGAGGCCCGCCAGCAGCAGCCACGCGAGGAGATACGGGTCGAAACCAGGGGGCTGGGTGCCGCCGGCGCCTATCGCGGCGTCGATCTCAAGATCCGCGCCGGCGAGATCGTCGGCATTGCCGGTGTCGTTGGGTCCGGCCGCGAGGAGGTCACCCGCACGATCGGCGGGCTGCTTCAGCACAACGCCGGCGAATTGAAGATCGCCGGCGAGGCGGTGCATTTCGGCTCGCCGGAGCCGGCCGTGCGCAAGGGCATCGGCTATGTGCCGCGCGAGCGGCGGCTGGAAGGGCTGGTGATGTTCCTGTCGATCGCCGAGAACATCTCGCTGGCCGACCTGTCGAGCGTCATGCGTCATGGCGCGATCGACTACGGCAAGGAGCGACGGCTCGCCGCCGACTGGATCAAGCGGCTGCGCATCAAGGCGCCCGGCCCCGATGCCGCCTGCCGCAAGCTCAGCGGCGGCAACCAGCAGAAAGTGGTGCTGGCGCGCTGGATGACGGCGGGCTCGCGCATCCTCGTGCTCGACCATCCGACCCGCGGGCTCGACGTCGGCGCCAAGGAAGAGGTCTACGAGCTGGTTCGTGATCTCTGCGAGCAGGGCATCGCGATCCTTTTGATCTCCGACACGCTGGAAGAGACGATCGGCCTGTCGCATCAGGTGCTGGTGATGCGCGACGGCGAGATCACGGCGCGGTTCGACGCCAGTCCCGGCAACAAGCCGCAGCAGGTCGATCTGCTGCGGGCGATGGTGTGAGGCCGGCCGATGAATGAGATCTTTTCGCTCAGGCCCTTCCTCGACAGCAAATGGACGCATGGTGCCATACCGCTGGTGCTGCTTGTCGCCCTGCTGCTGATCATCGAGATCGCGGCGCCCGGTTTCCTGACCGCCGAGACGACGGCGCTGCTGTTCGCCAACACCGCGGTGCTGTTCATCCTGGCGACCGGGGTCACCTTCGCCATCCTGCTCGGCGGCATCGACCTGTCGATCCAGGCCGTCGCCTCGCTGGCCAGCGTGATCCTGGCGCAGCTGCTGCCGTCGCTCGGGCTCGCCGCCTTTCCGGTGGCGATCCTGTCCGGACTAGCGTTCGGGATGCTGAGCGGTATCGTCCATGTCAAGCTGCGGGTGCCGTCCTTCGTCGCGACGCTGGCCACGGGCGGCGTAGTGACCGGCATCGCGCTCTGGGTTTCCGACGGCCGCGCCATCACCATCGAGGAAGCGGGCCGCGAAAACACGGCCTGGATCAATGCGACGGTCGCCGGGGTGCCGGTGGTTGTGCTGATCTCGGTGGTGATCGGCATCGTCAGTTTTCTGGCGCTGCGCTACACGCGCTTCGGCCGCCAGGCGATCGCCGTCGGCGCCGGCGAGCCGGCCGCCTGGGCCGCCGGCATCAATGTCGACCGCACCAAGATCATCGCCTTCGCAGCGTCCGGCATGATGGCGGCCATCGCCGGCGTGGTGCTGGCAGCCAGACTGTCGAGCGGTTCGCCGGTTCTCGCCAATCAGCTGCTGCTGCCAGCGATTGCCGCCGTCATCGTCGGCGGCACGGCCATCACCGGCGGGCTGGGCGGGGTTGCCCGCACGGCGGTCGGCGCGCTGATCATCTCGATCGTGCGCATCGGCATGACCTTCGTCGGCATCAACATCTTCCTGGAAAACATGGTGTTCGGCGCGGTGCTCATCGCCGCCGTCGCCATCACCATCGACCGCAGCAAGATCGCGGTCATCAAGTGAGAGTGCCCTGCGCATCGCCTCCCAAGCAAGCGCGGACAGGACGGGGCCGCAACGGCGCAACGCCGACGCGGCCCCGCTTGCCTAGAGCGGTTCATCGTTTCATGGAAACGCCGACCCGCTCTATCTCTTTGTTTTTACGCAATTCCGGACGGAAGACCGCTTCACACTTTTCCTGGAATTGCTCTAGGTCACTACATCGTGTCGAGGCCGATCAGCTCGATCTTGTAGCCGTCGGGGTCTTCGACGAAGGCGATGTGGGTGGTGCCATGCAGCATCGGGCCGGGCTTGCGCGGGATCTTGGCGCCGCGCTTCTCGAGTTCGGCGCAGACGGCGTAGATGTCGTTGACGCCGAGCGCCAGATGGCCGAAGCCGGTGCCGATCTCATAGGGCTCTTCCCTGCCCCAGTTCAGCGTCAGTTCGACGACGGCCTCCTTGTCCTCCGGGCCGTAGCCGACAAAGGCATTGGTGAACTTGCCGCCGGGATAGTCGTCCCGGCGCAGCAATGTCATGCCGAGAACCTCGGTGTAGAAGGCAATCGACTTGTCGAGGTCGAGAACCCTGATCATGGTGTGCATGTAGCGGAAGCGGCCTGCGGCGTCGCTCATTGGGAAAGTCCTCCGGATTCGGCGATTTGTCTGTCTGATCATCCGCATCAAGCGGTCGATGGGGATATGGCTTTGCTTGATGTTCTTAATCAGGGTTGTATGATAACACTACAAGTACAATGGTTGTCCAGCCGTTTTCCGAGGGGTCGCAGAGCCAGGTCATGAATGCCGTGCAGCCCGCATCGCTGATCGCTACGCTGGCCGGCGTACTGCCGAATGGCGGGCTGCTGACCGCCGACGAGGAACTGGCGCGTTACAGCCGCGACTGGTCGGGAGACCATTTCGGCCGTCCGCTGGCGGTGGCGCGTCCGGCTTCGGTCGAGGAGATGTCGGCGCTGATGCGGTGCTGCCACGAGGAGCGCATCCCGGTCGTGCCACAGGGCGGCCTGACCGGTCTCGTCGGCGCGGCGGTGGCGGCCGACAGCGGCGAAGTCGTGATCTCGCTGGAGCGCCTGAACAGGATCCGCTCGGTCAGCCCGATCGATTTCGCCATGGTGGTCGAGGCCGGCTGCATTCTCGAGGACGCCAAGCGCGCGGCGGAAGAGAACGACTGCCTGCTGCCGATCACCTTCGGGGCGCAGGGAAGCTGCCGCATCGGCGGCAACGTCGCCACCAATGCCGGCGGCTTCAACGTGCTGCGCTACGGCATGACCCGCGACCTCGTGCTTGGGCTGGAGGTGGTGCTGGCCGACGGGCGGGTGTGGAACGGGCTGAAGGTGCTGCGCAAGGACAATCGCGGCTATGATCTGAAGCAGGTCTTCATCGGCAGCGAAGGCACGCTCGGCATCGTCACCGCGGCGGCGCTGAAGCTCTATCCCAAGCCGACCCAGGTCGAAACCGCGTTGATCGGGCTGCGCTCGGTCGAGGACGCCATGGCGCTCTATGCGCGGGCGCGGCGCGACTGCAGCGACCTCTTGACCGCCTTCGAGCTGATCCTGCGCGGCGGCATCGAGATCACGCTGCAGGCCCGGCCGGATTTCGGCGATCCGCTCGCCAGGCCCTACCCGGTCTACGTCCTGGTCGAGGTTTCCTCCGGCGGGCTGGTCGATCTCCAGGCCATGCTGCGGGATTTTCTGGCCGGCGCGGCCGATCTCGTCGAGGATGGCGTCATGGCGTCGAGCCGCGCCCAGGGCGAGCGGCTGTGGCTCTACCGCGAGATCATGGTCGAGCGCCAGGGCCGCGGCGGCCGCTATCTGCGCACCGACGTCTCGGTGCCGATCTCAAAACTCGCCGATTTCGTCACCGACGCGCTGGCGGCGCTGGAGCGGACCCGCCCCGACGCGCTCGCGGTCACCTATGGCCATGTCGGCGACGGCAACATCCACCTCAATGTCGTGCCGCCGGAAGGCATGGCAGCCGAGACGGTCGAGCATCTGTTCGAAGAGGCGGAAGAGCAGATCTTTGCCATCGTCGACCGCTATGGCGGCTCGATCAGCGCCGAGCACGGCATCGGCCGGGTCAAGCAGAAGGCGTTCCTCGAACGCATCGATCCCGTGGCGCTCGATCTTGCGGCCGGCATCAAGGACGCATTCGACCCACGCCGCATCTTGAGCAATGGCCGCATTCTGGCGTCCAAATCCTCCCTCGACTATAGGTGAGCGATGACGCTGAAGCTCGACAAGGTCAATCGTGGTCCGCATCTCTCGACTCTGGTCGCGAGTTCCATCTCGCGCGAGATCGCGCAGGGACGGCTGAAACCTGGCGACCAGCTGCCGACCGAGCAGGCGCTGGCGACCACATTCGGGGTCAGCCGCAACGTGGTGCGCGAGGCGATCGCGCGGCTGCGCTCGGAAGGCCGCATCTGGTCGCAGCAGGGGCGCGGCGCCTTCGTCACCGATGCCAACAACCCGACCGTGCTGACCATCGACTACGAAGCGCTGCAGCGGGCCGACTCCTTCCGCAGCCTGTTCGAGCTGCGCGGCATCCTCGAAGTGCAGGCTGCCGCACTCGCCGCCAGACGGCGCACCGATGCCGATCTCGCGGCAATGGGCGAGGCGCTGGCCGGCATGCGTGCGGCACCTTATGGCAGTGTCGCCTGGCTGCGCAGCGATCTCGAGTTCCACCGCACCGTCGCCGAGGCGACGCGCAACAGCTACATGGGCCAGTTCCTGGTTTTCGTGTCCGAACGCGTGCGCGAAAGCATTCTCGCCGCCGGCAACCAGCAGAAGTCGGACGACATGGCCCGCATTACGCTGGGCGAGCACGAGCGCATCCTGAAAGCGATCCGCGCCGGCGATACCGAAGAGGCGCAGGCGGCGATGCGCGACCATCTGGCGGGTGCTGCGCTGCGCGTTGGGCTGCATGATGGGGAGGCGGCGGAGGAAGCTGCAGCGCCGACGAAGGAGGTGGCGTCTCCGGTGCGGCATTCGAGGTTGCGGAAGGCTGTGAGGGGGCAAGCTGGGGGATAGCGGTTTTCGCCCTGGGTGCTGGTTCGTCCGAATTTTTCGGCTGGTCGCCGGTGCGCTCTCACGGCAGAGTGCGACCATGTGCAATCTCTACAATCTCACCACATCGCAAGAGGCCATCTGCGCAAGAGGAACGGCTCAAGGGCAGATGAGTATGGGCACGATGCGGGTCTTGATATTTCTGGCAGCTCTCCTGACGGCACCGTTCGCCCATGCGGCGGAGGCGTTGCCTTTTCCCGACTTGGACACCGAGGGGTATTGCACCGCGCTGGTCTCGAAGATGCTCGTGAAGGCGGAACAGGAGGTCGAAAAGGGAAAGTGCCTGACTTACGAAACGACGATGAAGGTTAAGCTCCAACCCTTCTGGAATCTCGTCGAATCATCCGAACGAGCAAGGTTGATGAGAGATTATATGCGAGAAGTCAGGTTCCAGACGTATGGAACTGTTGGATTTTTCGTTGAGTCGGCGTTGGGGAAGGCTTGCCTGGATGGTCGCGTAGTATGCGCCCCTGACAAGACGAATGTAGAGCTATTGGCTTTCAAAGGTGCCAGGTACTGCCCGTCAGAGGATTGCGTTAAAGAGGAGACGGCACGGAGATTGGGACTTGAGAAGTACTGGTCGAGTTTGCCGAAGGATAAAACGGCTTGGTGCCTCGGCCACGTTTTGCATCAGAAATTCCCTCCACTCCAAATCCTATCCAACTGCGTCGCCGAGGACATCGGAGGGCAGTGCCTTCGCGGGGAGCGAGAGTGTCGGCCCGGTTAGAGAATTAGTCGTCTCGCCAAATCACCCTCCGCACCTGCGGATTTCGACAGGCCGCCTCTCCATATCCGATTTCACTCAACCAGCGACACACTATGGCTGGTGGTGACGGCGACAGGCCGCATCCCCACCGCGCTATTTCAGCGGCAGAAAGAGTTCAAGGACCACTTCGCGTAGCGGCCCCTCGGGGAAGTGGGACAGATGTCGCTGGCAATAGATCGGAAAATCGCGTGCTTCCTCGCCGCTGGCCGGAAGCCATTCACGATAAAGGTAAAGTGCTGCGGGCTCGAGATTGTTGGTGTTGCCGGGATAGCGCAGCACCGCGCAGCGTCCGCCGGGGATCACGCCAGCCTTCATCTGCGCGTCGTTGGCCTCGATCGGCCGATCGGTCCCGGCACAAAGGTCCATGCTGTAGTCGGCCGGGATCGCGGGCTCCCTTTCGGAACGGAAGACGTTGAAGGTCGGGCTCGTCTCGGGCGACAGACCGACGGCTTTGCGCCAGGCGATGAACCGCTGGATGGTGTCCTGGAGCGTTGCCCGGTCTCCGCGATGCTCCATGATCGCCACCGGCGTGGGCGGCACATCGCGGATCGTCACGTCGTCGTGGTCAAAGATTATCTGCATGAGCGTGTTCCTTGCTTTGTCGAGGGGCCCGAAGGCCATAAGCCACGACCCCCAGTCGGGAGACTTCCGGAACGACGAAGGCGATTGTCCGAACCGTTGCCGAAAGGCGCGGGCGAAGGCATCCGGTGCGTCGTAACCGGCATCCATCGCTATATCGGTGACGCTTTGGGCGTCGCTCTCGGCAAGCCTGTACGAAGCGCGCTTCAGGCGGGCGAGTTGGACATAGCGATGCACGGACACCCCGAAGGTGGAGGTGAACTGCCGGTGGAAATGGTATTTCGAGAACGCCGCGACGCCGCTCAACGCCTCCAGGCCCAGATCGTCGTCCAGATTCTGGTCTATGTGGTCCAGCACCCGCTGCATCCGGGCATGGTAGTTTTCAAGTGCCGCCTTCAACGTCTCTTCCTCCGTGGCAACACCAGATAGGCGCTCCCGGATACGTCGCGCTCGACCGATCTTGCGGTTTGACACGGATTGACGAGTGTCCGCCAGCAGCCGCTTGCAGGCGAGGCTGATCTGCCTACCCGTAAGGCGTCACGCAGCTAATCCCCATACGGCAGCGCCGGGAGCGTCGTACGCGATTTCACTCCGCCGCCTCAACCAGCGACACCCCATTCAGGCCGGCGATAATATCCGACAGCGCCGGCACGAACTTCTCGCCATGGCCGGTGGCGACCGCGGTGGCGAAGCCGTTGCGCACCGCGGCGCCGATCGGGTTGGCGACACCGCCGGCGTGGGCGAAGGACGCGAGATAGGTCATGTCCTTCAGCGCGTTGACGATGGCGAAGCGCTGCGCGTTCTCGTTGCGGTTCAGGACGAAGTCGAAGAAGGCCTGGTAGAAGCCGCAATCCATGCGGCTGCCGGAGATGACGCTGTTGAAGACCTGCGGCGTCAGCCCGGCCTTCACGCCGAGCGTCAGCGCCTCCGAATAGATGGCGGAATAGCCCATCGAGACGAAATTGTTGAGCAGCTTCATGGTGTGGCCGCTGCCGGTCGGCCCGGTGTGCACGATGCGCGCGGCGAAGGCTTCGAGCACCGGCCGCGCCCACGCCACGGCCTCCGCCGAACCGCCGACCATGACGTCGAGCTTGCCCTCGGCCGCTTCCTTGGGCGTGCGCGCCAATGGCGCGTCGATCAGCGTCGCGCCTTGCTGGGCGAGTTCGGCGGCAAGCGCTGTGGTCGAGGATGGATTGGAGGTCGAGCAGTCGATAATGAGCAGCGGCTTGCCGGCGACGGCTCGTCCGTCCGCGGCCGCGGCCAACCCGTCCGTCCCCTTCACCAGCGCTTCCACCTCGCGCGAACCGGTGACGCACAGGATGACGACGTCGCAGGCTTCGGCGAGCTTGCGAGGGCTTTCCGCCTCCGTGGCGCCGGCCGCTATCAGCCGGTCGACTGCATCGCGGCTGCGATGGGCCCAGACCGTCAGCGGCCAGCCCTTTTCGAGCAGATTGGCGGCCATGCCGGCGCCCATGCTGCCCAGTCCGATGAAGCCGATGCGTTCCTTCATGCAATCCTCCAACCATGGTCCTGCGCCTGCAGGTCCGCATTTCGTCACCTTGCGGCGAGCATCCGTCGATGCAATCCTTCGCCAGAGAATCGGACCGGGGGCTGTCGGCCGCGATGGCGGAAAACGAGACCAGGCTTTTCGACGCCATACCGCAAGCGCCCAATCTGAGGAGCGGGCTGGTCAACACGCTGATCGCGCAGATCGAATCCGGCGACCTGGCGCCGGGCCAGAGGCTGCCGACCGAGCAGGAGATCGTCGCTGCGACCGGCGTCAGCCGCACCGTGGTGCGCGAGGCGCTTGCCTCGCTGCGCGCCAGGGGGCTCATCACCACGCGCCAGGGCCTCGGCGCCTTCGTCGCCAAGGATCCGCCGCCGAGGACCTTTTCCATCCTGCCGGACGATCTCGAATCGATCGACGAGGTGCTGCGCGTGCTGGAACTGCGCATGGGCATCGAGGTGGAGGCGGCCGGCCTTGCCGCCGAACGGCGCAGCGACGACGCGCTGCGGCAAATGAGTTTCCGGCTCGACGCGCTCGATGCCGCGGTCCGCGCCGGCAGCGCCGGCCTGGAAGAGGATTTCGGCTTCCACCGCGCCATCCTCGCCGCAACCCAAAATGCCAATTTCACGCGGCTGTTCGACACGTTCGGCAGCGCCATGATCCCGCGCCAGTGGACACGCCTCGACCGGATGACCGATACCGAGCGGGAAAAATACCTGGCCCGCATGCAGCACGAGCATCGTGCCATCCTTGCCGCGATCGAGGCCAGGGACGTCAATGCCGCGCGCCGTGCCATGCGCAGTCATCTGACCAAGACCTATGCCCGCTTCGAGACGCTGCGCGACAAGGCCGGGCAGGACTGACTGGCTGCTCATGTCGTGGCTTCCGCCACGCCGCCAGGATTGAGTTCGCCCATCAGCGGCATGTCGCACAATTCCGCGAAGCTTTGCGGCCTTACACTGTTGTCATACAACCCTGTAATCTGGTAAATCGGCCCGGCGCGGATGTCAATCGTCGCCATGCCGTGGGCAAGATGCCGCCAGCCACACAAACCGGAACGAGGACCAGGGTATGCAGTCACGGAAATTCGGGCGCACCGGACGCGAAGTCAGCGAGATCGGCTTTGGCTCATGGGCGATCGGCGCCTCGTGGGGCGAGGTCAATGACAGCGACGCGGTGGCCGCGCTGCACGCGGCGCTCGATGCCGGCGTCACCTTCATCGACACCGCCGATGTCTATGGCGACGGCCGCTCCGAGAAGCTCATCGCCAGGGTGATGAAGGAACGCGGCGGCGAGCGGCCGTTCATCGCCACCAAGGCCGGCAAGCGGCTGCCGCAGCAGACGGTCGAAGGCTTCACCCGGGAGAACCTGACGGACTGGGTCGACCGCAGCCTCAGCTATCTCGAGGTGGACAGGCTCGATCTGGTGCAGCTGCATTGCCCGCTGACCGACCTCTACTACCATCCGGAAGTGTTCGAGCGCCTCGACCGCCTCGTCGAGCAAGGCAAGATCCGCAACTACGGCGTCAGCGTCGAGCGCGTCGAAGAGGCGCTGAAGGCGATGCAGTATCCGGGCGTCGCCAGCGTGCAGATCATCTTCAATGCCTTCCGCCAGCGGCCGGCGGAATTGTTCTTCGAGCTGGCGAAGAAGAACGATGTGGCCATCATCGCCCGCGTGCCGCTGGCGAGCGGGCTGTTGTCGGGAAAGTTCAAGGCCGACACCAGATTCGAGGACAGCGACCATCGAAAATTCAACCGCAACGGCGAAGCCTTCGATGTCGGCGAGACCTTCTCGGGCGTGCCCTATGAGGTCGGGCTGGCAGCGGTGGAGCGCATCCGGCCGCTGGTTTCCGACGATACGACGATGGCCAAATTCGCGCTGCGCTGGATCTTGATGTTCGACGCGGTGACGGTGGTCATTCCCGGCGCACGCAATCGGGCGCAGGCCCGCTCCAACGCCGAGGCCGCGGCACTGCCGCCGCTGTCCGACGCGGTCATGGACAAGATCCGGATCATCTACGACCAGGACATCAAGCCGCATGTGCATCAGCGCTGGTGAGAGCCAGCGCGTGGACGTTGGAGCGACGCATAGCGGGTGCGCCTCCATAAGGGCCAGAATTTCGGAGCCATTGCGCGGCTAGTTTTTGCTTGTGAACGCGCCGGCGGATTGTAGCCTGCCCGATGAGCCAGTCCGGCAGGGGTAGTTCACGAGATGACCGTCAGCAAAATTCCCATGGGCCCGCCATGCCTCTGAAGGCTGCCGCTCATATCGAGGCCATGTCGGCCTTTGCGCTGGCGAATTTCGGCGGCTACGACCGGCCTACCCTTGCCCAGAACGAGAGCGCCTTTCCGCCCAGCCCGAGCGCGATCGCCGCCGGCCAGGACGCGATTGCCCGCAGCCATCTCTATCCCGACCCGGACTGGACGGCGCTGCGCGAGGCGATCGCGCAAGCCTATGGAGTCGAGCGCGACCTGATCCTGTGTGGCGCCGGTTCGATGGACCTGATCAGTTGCACCATGGCGGCGTTCGCGGGAGCGGGCGACGAGGTGCTCGGCACCGCCTACGCCTATAATTTCGCGGCCTCCGCCGCGGCGCGCGCCGATGCGGCCTATGTCAAGGCGGCGGAACAGGACTTCGCCGTCTCCGTCGACAGCATTCTCGCTGCCGTGACGCCGGCAACGCGGATCGTCTTCGTCTGCAATCCCGGCAATCCGACCGGCACCTGCATCCGCAATGCCGAACTGCTGCGCTTGCGCGCCGCCTTGCGCGGCGACGTGCTGCTGGTGATCGACCAGGCCTATGGCGAGTTCGACGACCAGGATCCGCGGCCCATCCTTGCGCTTGTCGCGCGCGGCGATACCGTCGTGCTGCGCACGCTTTCCAAGGCCTATGGCCTGGCCGGTGCGCGCGTCGGCTGGGGGCTGTTTCCGCCTGCGGTGGCGGCCGAAGTGCGCAAGATGCAGAACTCGAACCAGGTCACCACGCCGAGCCTCGCAATGGCGGTCGCCGCCGTCGAGGACCAGGCCTATATGCGCGAAACGGTGGCCCGCACGGCCGGGATTCGCGACCGGTTCGCGGATGATCTGAGGGATGCGGGATACGATGTTCCCGAAAGCCGGACGAATTTCGTGCTGATCCGCTTCCCCGACGCAGCCGCCGCGGAGGCCGCCGAGAAGGCCTTGCGCGGCGCCGATCTCATCGTGCGCAGCCTCGGCGGTTACGGCCTCACGGACTGTCTGCGTGCAACGGTCGGCCCGCAGGAGATGATGGACCGGGCGCTGCGCATCCTGACCGACATGCGCGGCGGATAGCCGTATCCGAGGGGAGAGTTGAGACATGCCGTATCTGCCCGCCCGTGACTTCGTCGGCTATGGCGACAAGCCACCTTTGGCCGAATGGCCCGGCGGCGCCAAGCTGGCGCTCAACATCGTCGTCAATTACGAGGAAGGCGCCGAATACAGCATCGGCGAAGGCGACGGCGTTTCCGAGGCGATCCTGTCCGACCTTGCCGTGTCACCGGCGGTGCCGGGCCTGCGCAACCGCAACATGGAATCGCTCTACGAGTACGGCTCGCGCGTCGGCGTCTGGCGGCTGCTGTCGCTATTCCAGGCCAAGGACATTGTTCCGACCTTCTACGTGGTCGGGCGGGCGCTGGAGCTCAATCCGGACGCCGGCAAGGCGATCGCCGCGCTCGGCAGCGACATCGTCTGCCATGGCTGGCGCTGGATCGACTACGCGCCGCTGAGCGAAGCGGAAGAGCGGCAGCACATCGCCATGACGGTGGACGCCGTGCAGCGGATCACCGGCATCCGCCCGCTCGGCTGGTACACCGGCCGGCCCAGCCTCAACACGCGCCGGCTGGTGGTGGAGCATGGCGGCTTCCTGTTCGATTGCGACGACTACAATGACGACCTGCCCTATTTCGTCGAGGTCGATTCCAAGCGGCATCTGGTCGTCCCGCACAGCTTCGACAACAATGACAGCCGGTTCTCGCGCGGCTCGGGCCTGGAGACCGGCAGCCAGTTCTTCGAATATGTCGGCGATGCGGTCGACTGGCTTGTGGCGGAAGGTGAGACGACACCGCGCATGATGACGGTGTCGCTGCACTGCCGGCTGGCGGCACGGCCGGGCCGCATGGTCGGACTGGCCCGCTTCCTCGACAAGATCAAGGCCAATCCCGACATCTGGATCTGCCGCCGTTCCGAGCTTGCCCAGCATTGGCTGGACCGGTTCGGCGGCTGAGGATCGTGCGGCGGTTTGAGACCGCCGAACGACCGTAAGATCGCTGGCCTATGCCCTGAGCCGCTTGCCCTCGGGGTCGAAGGGCGGCTCACGCAATAGCACCGCCTCATGCGGCCTTCCCAGTATAGCCACCGACACCTTGTCGCCCGCCTTGGCCGAGCCGGCCTTGACATAACCGAGCGCCAGCGACTGCTCGACGAAGTAGCCGTAGGCGCCCGACGAGACCTGACCGATCGGCGTGCCGTCCGGCAGGAAGATCGGCTCACCGCCGGTCGCGTCGGCATCTTTGGCGTCGATCGACAACATGATCAGCTCGTCGCGCGCCGGCCTGTCGGCGATGGCGGCGTAGGCGTCGCGGTTGAGGAATTCGCCCTTGTCCATTTTGACAAGCCGGTCGAACTTGACCTCCTGCGGCCAGTATTCGGGCGAGTATTCGCGGCTCCAGCTGCCATAACCCTTTTCGACGCGCAGCGACATCAGGGCGCGCGAGCCAACCGGTCCGGCACCGACTTCGCTGCCGGCCTTGAGCAGGGCACTGTAGAGCTCGACCTGGCTGGCGGCCGGGCAATAGAGCTCCCAGCCCAGGTCGCCGGTGAACGAAACCCGCAGCGCCACCACGTCGACGCCGCCGACCGTGATCTGGCGCGAGCGCATGAAGGGAAACGCTTCCGTCGACAGATCGGCATTGGTCAGCCGCTGCAGCAATTCGCGCGACTTGGGGCCGGCGACGTTGAAGCCGCAAAGGTCCTCGGTGCGCGAGCGGAATGTGGTGCCTTCGGGCAGCGGGACGGCCTTGAAGAACCTTTGATGGAAGCGTTCGGCCATGCCCGAACCGAAGACCCTGAACTCGTCATCGGCGAGCTTCGTCACGGTGAAGTCGCCGGCGATGCCGCCGCGCTTGCCGATCAGCGGCGTCAGGCAGGAGCGGCCGATTTCCGTCGGCATGCGGTTGGCGAACAGCGCGTTGAGCCAGGCTTCCGCGCCCGGACCCTTGACCTCGTATTTGGCGAAGTTCGAAACGTCGATGATGCCCGCATGCTCGCGCAGCATGCGCGCCTCGCGGCCGACCGGTCCCCACCAGTTCTGGCGGGTGAAGCCGATCGTCTCCTCGCGCGGCTCGCCCTCTGCGGCGAACCAGAGCGGATGCTCCCAGCCGAAATTGAGGCCGAAGACGGCGCCCATCTGCTTTTGCATGTCGTAGGCAGGGCGGGTGCGGACCGGCCGTCCGGCGGCGCGTTCCTCGTTGGGGAAATGGATCTTGAAGCGGTGGCTGTACTGATCCTGCACGCGGGCCTTGGTGAAGGCCTTGCCGGCCCAATGGCCGAAGCGCGCCATGTCCCAGGCGAACATGTCGAGCGAAGGCTCGCCCTCGATCATCCACTCGGCCGCCAGCTTGCCCATGCCGCCCGACTGCGAGAAGCCTGGAATGATGCCGTTGCAGCAGAAGTAGTTCTGCAATTCCGGCGCCGGCCCGAACAGCACGGCGCTGTCGGGCGACCAGATCATCGGGCCGTTGATGACGCGCTTGACGCCTGCCGTGCCGGCCGCCGGAACACGGGCAATGGCGCGCACCATGTTGTCCTCGATGCGGTCGAGATCGTCGGGAAACAATTCGTGGCCGAAATCGAGCGGCGTTCCTTCCTCGGCCCAGAACTTCATGTTGCGCTCATAGGCGCCGATGAGCAGGCCGAGCCCTTCCTGGCGCAGGTAATATTCGCCGTCGCGGTCGGCGACCGAGGGTAGCCGGCGGCCCATGGCGGCGATTTCGGGAATCGTCTCGGTGACGAAATACTGGTGCTCGGTGGGGATCAGCGGCAGTTGCAGGCCGGCCATGGCGGCGACCTCGCGGCCCCACAGGCCGGCGGCGTTGATCACCCATTGCGTGCGGATATCACCCTTCGGCGTGCGCACGATCCAGCTGCCGTCCGGCTGCGCCTCGGTGGCGGTGACCGGCGTGAAGCGATGGATCTCGGCGCCGCGCTGGCGCGCGCCCGCGGCATAGGCAGCCGTCACGCCGGACGGGTCGACATTGCCGCCTTCCGGCTCGTACATGATGCAGCGAATGCCGTCGAAATCGACCAGCGGGTGCAGCCGCTCGGCCTCGTTCCGGTCGACCTCGTAGAAATTCATCTTGTAGCGGCGCGCCTTGGCTTCCTGGAGCCGCAGCTGATGCTCACGCGCTTCGGTCTGGGCGAGATAGAGCGAGCCCGGCTGGAAGATGCCGCAGCCCTGGCCGGTCTCGGTCTCCAGCTCCTTGTACAAGGCCATGGTGTAGTGCTGCAGGCGGCTGATGTTGGTGGAATCATGCAGGCCGTGAATGTTGGCCGCCGCATGCCATGTCGACCCTGACGTCAGCTCGTCGCGCTCCAAAAGCACGACGTCTGACCAGCCGAATTTGGCGAGATGATAGAGGATGGAGCAGCCGATCAGGCCGCCGCCAATGACAACGGCTTGTGCATGAGTACGCATATCCAGATTTCTTCCCTTTGTTCGGCGACTGTCTTTTAGCGCTGCGGCCAGCGCCTTGCGATTGTCCTGATTGGTTGGTGCCGTCGCCCGGCGAAAGTCCAGGGGCGATTGGAGGCCGTCCCTGGACCATTGCTGTCACCCTCGGCTACGCCTTGTCGAGCCAGACCTTGTCCAGCTGCAGTTCGAAGGTCTGATGCATCTTGAGGTTCTTCACATAGGCGGCGTGGTGACGGTAGAGCGAACGCCAGAACGACTGCACGAGAACGCCCGAGTCCTGGAGGATAAACTCGACGTCCTTCATCAGCTCCTTGCGGTTGGCCGGATCGGCGACGGCCAGTGCCGCATTGAGCTTCTTGTCGAAGTCGGGATTGGCATAGGCGGACTCGTTCCAGGCTTCGCCGCTGCGATAGGCGAGCGCCAGCACCTGCACGCCAAGCGGACGCATGCCCCACTCGGTGGTCGACCACGGATATTTGGTCCAGTCGTTCCAGAAGGACGTGCCCGGAATGATCGTGCGCTTCACCTTGAAGCCGGCCTCGCGCATCTGCGCGGCGACGACGTCGGCCGGGTCCTTCACATAGTCGGCATCGTAGGAGATGAGCTCGAACTCGTGATCCATCTGGCCGGCCTCGGTCATCAGCGCCTTGGCCTTGGCCAGGTCGCGCGGCACTTTCGGCAGTTCATAATATTCCGGATGGATCGGGCAGACATGGTGGTTTTCGGCGACTTGGCCGAGGCCGCTGTAGCCGAGCTTCAGCACGGTCTCGTTGTCGACGGCGAGCTGGATGGCGTTGCGCACCCGTTTGTCGTCATACGGTTTGTTGGTCACATTGGTGCGCAGCACGATCGTGCCGGCGGTGACGACGGATTCCTTGACCAGGCCCATGCTGTCGTAGAGGTCCACGGTGCCGCCGACCGTCTGGTAATTGCAGTCGATCTCGCCGGCCTCGAAGGCGCTGCCGATGGCGGGGTTCGAAGCGTCCGCCCCGTAGTCGGTCCAGTCGACACCGTCGAGATAGGTTTCGCCGCCGAACCAGGTGAAGTCCTTGCGCCGCCTGACCGAGGCCGACTCGCCGACCTTGTACGAGATGAGCTCATACGGGCCGGTGCCGGGCGTCTTCGTCATGTCCGCGCCATCCTTGTCGAAGTTGCGATGGACGATGATCGCCGGATAGTCGGCGAAGCCCGGAATGATGGTGACGTCGGACTGGCCGCATTTCAGCTTCACCGTATGGTCGTCGACCTTGGTGATGGCGCCGGCAATGGCCTTCTTGGTGGCGGGGTCGATCAGCGTGGCCATGCGGCCGGCCATCGAGTTGCCCTCGGCCGCCTTATCGCACCAGCGCTCGATGTTGACGATGATGTCGTCGGCGTTGAGCTCGTCGCCGTTCGACCATTTCACGCCCTTGCGCACATGCAGCGTGTACTCGGTGGCGTCGTCGCTGACCTCCCAGCTCTCGAGCAGATGACCCTCGAAGGTGAAGTCGGTGGTGTAGCGGATCATGTAGTCGTTGCACTGGCGCATCACGTTGGCCATTTCCGACCAGTCCCACAGGCGCGGGTCCTTCATATCCTTGATGATCATCTGCATCCTCAGGATGCCGCCCTTCTTGCCCGGCTCCGGGGCAGCGGCCCGGGCGGGTGCGATACCGGCCATCGAGTAGGCAAGCGCCGTGGAGGCGCCCATCGCGCTCGCCATGGCAAGAAATTCGCGGCGATCCATCCTGCCGCTTCTGACTTCCTCTGCGTAGCTTTCGATGACGGCCGGGACGCGGTCACCGTTGCTCTTGAAAATCGTCATTGTGATTCTCCGGTTTGGGCTTTCCGCCCGTTACATTCCCCATTGCGAGGAGAATGTTAGAGGCGATGCAAAAATCCCGGAAGGGCTCAAGCCCGAGCAAACCGCAGAAAACCGGCTATTGAGGCCTAATAAAACAATGCCATTGACGTCTCAAATTTTTTCGTGCGGAGGCGATCCCCGGCAATCAACAGCTTCAGGCGCTGTCCTCCTGGGCGCGCGAAAGGATCCATTCCCGCACCGTGCGCGCGATGGTTCCCTTCGAAAGCTGGTTCTCGGTGAGGTAGTAATTCCATGGGCTCGGCGGCCGGATCGGAAACGGTTCGACGAGCAGTCCGCGCCGCAGATAGGCATGGGCAAGCGAGCGCTGGGTCGCGACGAGCCCTGCCCCCATGGCGGCGAGTTCGAGCGCGATGTTGGATGCGTTCGTCGTCAGGCCCTTGTCGTATTCCTCCATGTCGACGCCAAGCGCCGACGTGACGACCTGCCAGTATTCCTGGCGGCCATGCACGAAGATCCAATCGACCTTGAGGATGTCCTGCGGCGCCTTCAGCGCGTGCTCGCCATCGAGCAGTGCCGGCGCACAGAGCAGAATCAGATCGTCATTCCAGAGCGGGATGCCCGCCGGCGGCCGGTCGTCGAAACGCCGCGTCGAAATGGTTATGTCGGCGATCTGTTCGCTGAGATCCTCCCAGATCGTGCCATGCAGCACGATCTCGATTTCGGGATGCTTCTTGCGGAAGGCGGCCATGCAGCCGGCCAGCCAGTTCTCCGCCAGGCTCATCGGGCAGGAGACGACCACGGTGCGGTTGCGCGACGAGGTGACGATCGCCTCCGTCGCCTGGTCGATCTGATCCAGCGCCTGGCGCAGTGTCGGCAGGAACGCCTCGCCCATCTCGGTCAGCTTGAGGCTGCGCGGGTAGCGTATGAACAGCTGCCGGCCGATATAGTGCTCGAGCGAACGGACATGCGTGCTGACCGCGGCCTGCGTGTAGCCAAGCTCCTTGGCAGCCAAGGTGAAGCTCAGATGACGGGCCGAACTCTCAAAGGAGCGGATATAGTTCAAAGGTGGCGGTGGCTTCATCTGCAGCTCCTGCGCTGTGCATGCGATACGTATCCCACGGATGGGCCGCCGTTCAATCGCGTGCAAGCGACGAGACGTAGATATTTTTGGCCAAAGCCGCCAAACTAATTGCGTGAAAGCACGATGAACCCAAATTAATGATGTCGTGACGACAGAGGGAGTGGAGCAAGTGGCAGTGTCGCCCCATCGGCGCGAAGGGCCTGACGCGAGCGCCGAAATTGCCGTTCGCCTGGCCGACTTCGTGTTGCGGCGGCCGGCTTCGGTTTTCCCGACAGCCGTGCTCGAACAGGCGCGCTACCTGCTGCTCGACACGATCGGCATTGCGATTGCCGCCGGCCCGATGGAAGCGGGCAGGATCGCCCGCGATGCCGCTACCCTGCTCTACGGCTCCAGCGACCCACAGCATTCGGCGCGCATGCTTTTCGATGGCCGCCGGGTCAGCATTGCGGGTGCTGCCTATGCGACGGCGACGCAGATCGACAATCTCGACGGTCATGACGGATACAGCCCGACCAAGGGTCATATCGGCGTGGTGGTGGTGCCGGCGCTGGCAGCACTTGCCGAGTCGCGTCCCGACCTCACCGGCCCGGAGGCACTGGCGGCCCTGGTGGTCGGCTACGAAGTCGCCGGCCGGGCCGGCATCGCACTGCACGCGACCGTGTCGGACTACCACACCTCAGGCGCCTGGAATGCGCTCGGCGTGGCCGCCGTGGCGGCACGCCTGCGGCGGCTCGGCGACGACCAACTGCGCGAGGCGCTTGGCATTGCCGAATATCACGGCCCGCGCAGCCAGATGATGCGCGAGATCGCCACGCCGACGATGCTGCATGACGGCTCCGGCATGGGCGCTTTGACCGGCCTGTCGGCCGCGGTGCTGGCCGAGCGCGGCTTCACCGGCGCGCCGGCGATCACGGTCGAGGCACCCGAGGTCGCGGCGCACTGGCAGGATCTCGGCGCCTTCTGGCAGGTGCTGCACCAGTATGTGAAGCCTTACCCGATCTGCCGCTGGGCGCATGCAGCCATCGACGCGACGCGGGGGCTTTGCCTGGCGCATCATCTGTCGCCGGCCGACATCAAGCACATTCAGGTCAACAGCTTCCACTATGCGGCGACGCTGTTCGACGGCATGCCGGACACGACGTCGAAGGCGCAATACAGCCTGCGTTTCGCCGTCGCGACCTTCATCATGCATGGCCGCATCGGGCTGGAGCATATTTCCGGCAACGGGCTCGAGGACGCTGCCGTGGCCGAGATGCTCGGCTGCATCACGGTCTCGGAATCAGACCGGCACAGCGCCCGCTTCCCGGCAGGCCGCTGGGCCGATGTCGTCGTCACCACGACCGACGGGCGGGTCCTGATGTCGGGCGACGTCCATGCGCGCGGCGGACCGGAAGCGCCACTGACAGATGCTGAAATCGAGGCCAAATACATGGAGTTCGCGGCACCTGTGCTCGGACAGGGCCGCGCCGGCGCGATCCGCGACGTGGTGCTGTCGCTCACCGACCCGGACAGCCTCTTCTCCGATCTCTCGGTGTTGCTCTACGATCCTCCGGTGATCACCAAGATGCATCAGCGGCCGGCGTGGTAGTGCCCGGACGGCAGCGGCGGTGGCCAGACACCGAACACCATCACGCACAGAGGACATCCATGACCCGCCCGCAAGGAACCATCGCACCGATCCTGACGCCGTTCGAAGATGACGGCAGCATCGCCCGCGACCTCTGGGTGTCCCACGCCAAATGGGTGCTGGACCAGGGCGCGCATTTCCTGTCGCCCTTCGGCACCACGGGCGAGGCGCTGTCGATTTCGCTGCGCGAACGCATGCAGGCGCTGGAATGGCTGGTCGAGGCCGGTATTTCGCCGGGACGGCTGATGCCCGGCACCGGCGTCACGGCGCTGCCTGAAACCATCGAACTGTCGGCGCATGCGGTCGGCCTCGGCTGCGTCGGGGTGATGGTGCTGCCGTCCTTCTTCTACACCGCCGCCGGCGACAACGGCCAGGCCCGCTACTACAGCGAACTGATCGAGAAGGTGGCGAACCCGGCACTGCGGATGATCCTCTACCACATCCCGCAGAACTCCGGCGTGCCGGTGAGTCCCGCTTTGACGGCCCGACTGAGCGAAGCGTTCCCCGACACCGTCGTCGCCTACAAGGACAGCGCCGGCGACTGGAACAACACGGCGGCGGTGATTGCCGCGGCACGCGAGGTCGCCGTGTTCCCGAGTTCGGAAGCGCAGCTGACCAAGGGCCTTGCCAGCGGTGCGGCCGGCTGCATCTCGGCGACGGTCAACCTCAATGCCGCTGCCATCCGGGCGGTCTACGATGCGGCGAGCGCCGGCAAGGATTTTGCCGAGGCGGATGCGGCGATCAAGGCGTTTCGCAAGGTGATCCAGGATGCAGGATTGATCCCGGCGATGAAGGCGGTGCTGGCGGTTCGTTCCGGCGACAGGCGCTGGCTGAACCTGCGCGCGCCGCACGAGAATGCGACGCTCGAAAGCGGCGAGAAACTGCTCGCCGCGCTCGGTCCTGCGGCCGATCACATTGGCCGGCGCTGAGACCGGCAGCATGTCCCCTCGCCCGTCCGTCATCCTGCACACCGACCGACCGGAAGCAGCACTTGCCGTGCTCAAGGAGGCGCACCCGGATCTCGCGGTGCATGCCTGCGACAGCTACGCCGCGCTGCCCGGGATGATCGAACACGTGGCGGCGGAAGTTGTCTATTCCATCCGCTTCGACGGCACGCCGCGATATCCGCGCCAGGCCCTGACCGAAAGCCCGACCGTGAAATGGGTATCGATCGGCGGCTCGGGCACGGATCACCTCGGGTCCTGGGATCCGAAACGGCTGACCGTCACCAATTCCGCCGGGGTCGCCGCCGGCATGCTGGCGGAATACGCGCTGGGCGCCATGCTGTCCTTCTCGCTCGACCTGCGCGGCTTCGAACGCCGCCAGCAGGCGCGCCTCTGGGGCGGCGGCGGCGGCGTCGAGCCGATCGAAGGCAAGACGGTTCTCATCATCGGATTGGGCAAGACGGGCACGGCCGTCGCCAACCGGGCGCAGGCGATAGGCATGCGCACGCTGGGTATTCGCGCGCGGCCAAAACCCATGCCGTGCCTCGACGAGGTGCATGGGCCGGACGCGCTGCTGGCGCTCATTGGACGTGCCGATTTCATCGTCTGCTGCGTGCCGCTTCTGCCCAGCACGCGGGGCCTGCTCGGCAAGGCGGCCTTCGCCGCGATGAAACCTTCCGCCGTGCTCATCGATATCTCGCGCGGCGGCGTGGTCGAGGAAGCCGCGCTGCTCGAAGCCCTCGACGGCAAGCGGATCAAGGGCGCGGCGTTGGATGTGTTTGCGACCGAACCGCTGCCGGCGGACCATCCGCTGTGGGGCTACGACAATGTCGCCATCACCCCGCATTGCGCGGCGGTCTATGACGGCTGGGACGTCAAGTCGGTGCGCATGTTCGCCGACAATCTGGCGCGCTACCGCAGCGGTGAACCGCTGGAGAATGTGGTGAACCCGGAGCGCGGCTACTGAGCCGAAAAGGGAAGAGATCGATGACGCAGGACAGGCGCGGCGGGGGCCGCAGGTCGAAGCTCGAACGCGGCGGCGGCGGCATCGCACAGCTGCCCTGGCAGCATGTCGAAAACCCCTACCCGCCGATGCAGCTGCTCGACGAGGAGCGGATGGAGCGGCTGCACGACACGTCGATGCGCATCCTGTCGGAGCTCGGCATCCGCGTCATGAGCGAGCGGGTGATGGACCTGTTCGCCGCCGCCGGCGCCATCGTCGACCGCGAGAACAAGACCATCCGGATCGACGAAAGCCTGGTGCGCGAAGCGCTGCGGGCGGTTCCATCCTCCTTCACGCTGAGCAGCCGCAATCCCGAGAAGCAGGTGCATCTCGGCGGCAATTCGCTGGTGTTCGGGCTGGTGGCCGGCCCGCCCAATGTGCATGACCGCATCAACGGCCGCCGCCAGGGCAATCTGCCCGACTACCAGAACTTCATCCGGCTGGCGCACCACTTCAATGCCATCCACATCATCGGCAACCAGGTGGTGGCGCCGATGGAACTGCCCGCCAATTCTCGTCATCTCGACACCTACCATGCCAATTTGACGCTGAGCGACCTCTCCTTCCACTGTACGGCGATCGGCCGCGCCAGGGCGATGGACGGCATCAACATGATGGCGATCGCGCGCGGCATCAGTGTCGAGGAGATGCGGGCTTCGCCGGGCGTGACGACGATCATTTCGATCAACTCGCCGCGCCTGTTCGACGACGCCATGGCCGAGGGCCTGATCGCGATGGCCGAGCATGGCCAGCCGGTGACCGTCACGCCCTTCACGCTGATGGGCGCGATGACACCGGTGACCTTGGCGGCAGCACTTTGCCAGCAGAATGCCGAAGCGCTGTTCGGCGTGGTGCTGACCCAGCTCGTCAACCCCGGCACGCCGGTGATGTACGGTGCCTTCACCTCCAATGTCGACATGAAGTCTGCGGCGCCGGCCTTCGGCACGCCGGAGAATGCCAAGGCCAACATCATCGCCGGCCAATTGGCGCGGCGCTACAACCTGCCCTACCGCACGTCCAATGCGAATGCGTCGAACGTGGTCGACCTGCAGGCCGCCTACGAGACGGAAATGGCGACCTGGGGCGCGGTGCTCGGCGGCGCCAATTTGATCTACCATGCGGCCGGCTGGCTGGAGGGCGGCTTGACGGCTTCCTACGAGAAGCTCGTCCTCGATGTCGAAATCCTGCAGAACATGATGGAGTTCCTGCGGCCGCTGCCGTTCCAAGAGGACGATCTCGGCTTCGAAGCGATCAAGTCCGTGCCGGCCGGCGGCCATTTCTTCGGCGCCGAGCACACCATGTCGCGCTACACGACAGCCTTCTACCAGCCGATGCTGTCCAACTGGCAGAACCACGGCGCCTGGCAGGAAGCGGGCGGCAAGGACGCGCTCGAACGGGCGACAGAACTCTGGCAGCAGGCGCTGCACGACTACGAGGAGCCGGTCATGGACGCCGCGATCCGCGAAGAGCTCGACGCCTATGTCGCGCGCCGCCGCGAGGAGATCGCTACCAATCCGGAAGGCTGACGGCCGGACTGCCGCAAAGAGGAAAATGCCCTGATGCCATACGACCTCGTCATCCGCCACGCGACGTTGATTTCAGGCGACGGTTCGGAGCGTTTTGAGGCCGACATTGCCATTTCCGGCGACAGGATCGCCGCCATCGGCGAGCTCGCTGATGCGCGCGGCGTGCAAGAAATCGATGCTTCGCGCAAGATCGTGGCGCCGGGCTTCATCGACGTGCACACCCATGATGACGGCGCGCTGCTGGCACCGCACGGCATGGACCCGAAGATCAGCCAGGGCGTGACGACGGTGATCGCCGGCAATTGCGGGATAAGCCTTGCGCCATTGCTGCTGGACAGTGCACCGCCGCCACCGTTCACGCTGGTCGGCGGCCAGGAGAATTTCCGCTTCGACCGCTTCGCCGACTATGTCGCCGAACTGAAAAAGCGCGGCATCGCCACCAATGCGGCCTTGCTCGTCGGCCACACGACCTTGCGCCAACGCGTCATGCCGGTCACCGACCGCGCCGCGAACGAAGCGGAGACCGCGCTGATGCAGGACGCCGTGGCGCAGGCGATGGCCGACGGCGCCTTCGGCCTCAGCACCGGTCTCGACTATCCGCCGGCCGTCAACTCCTCGACCGAAGAGGTCAAGGCGCTGGCGGCGACGGCGGCAAGCCTGGGCGGGCCCTATGTCACCCACACGCGCAATTATTTCGAGATGATGGACGAGGCGATCGAGGAAGCCATCGACATCGCCGACCATGCCGGCGGCAAGCTGGTCATCTCCCACCACCAATGCACCGGCCGCGCCAATTTCGGCAAGAGCCGGCCCTCGCTCAAGCGCATCGACCGGGCGCGCGAGACGATGGACATCGGCATGGATGTCTATCCCTATGCCGCGAGTTCAACCGTGCTCAGGCTGGAGCGCTGCGATACCGGGCTGAAAATCCTCATCACCTGGTCGACGCCGCATCCGGAAATGGCCAGGCGCGAAATCGCCGACATCGCGCGCGAATGGAATTGCACCGAACGCGAGGCGGGCCAGCGGCTGCTGCCGGCGGGCGCCGTCTATTTCCAGCTCGACGAGACCGATGTGCGCACCATCCTCGCGCATCCGCGCACCATGGTCGGCTCGGACGGCCTGCCGCACGACATCCACCCACATCCGCGCCTGTGGGGCACATTTCCGCGCGTGCTTGGCCACTATGCCCGCGATGTCGGCCTGTTCAGCCTGGAGGAGGCAGTGTTCCGGATGACAGGCCTGCCGGCGCGTGAATTCGGCATCCAGGAGCGGGGCACGCTGGCGGTCGGCAATTTCGCCGATCTGACGATCTTCGACGCGGAAAGGATCATCGACACCGCGACCTTCGAAGAGCCGCGCCAACCCGCCGCCGGCATCGAGCATGTCTTCGTCAACGGCGTGTCCGTCTGGCGCGACGGCAGGGCGACCGGGGCGCTGCCGGGCGCGGTGCTGCGTCCCTCTCCTTCAGCAGCGACCGTGAAGATCAGCGCATGCGGCTGCGGCGCCCATCATAGCGCTTCGTAAAGCCGGTCGACAGTTTCCAGCGTGTAGGTGAATTCCACCGGCCGCGTGCAGCGCCAGCCGTCGAAAGGCTGGCCGGCCAGCGCCTTCAGCGCCTCCGGCATGCGCAGGATACCGCCGCCATAGAGGCGGTTGGCCATGTCGAGCATGCCGGTGCGGTGCATAGCCTCGGTCATGCTGCCGCAGGCCTCCTTGACCAGCCAGACCCTGAAACCCTGATAGACGGCGTCGAACACACTCTCGGTCACGCAGCTGTCGGTCAGCACGCCGGTGACCAGCAGGTTCTCGACCTTGAGTTCGGTGAGGCGTTGCGTGAGATCGGTCCTGCGGAAGCAACTCGGCCAGTGCTTGTGAATGACGATATCGCCCGGCAACGCCGCCACCTCGGCGCAGATATCGGCGCCTTTGCTGCCGGCCACGGCCGAACGAAACTCCTCGGTCAGGATTTCCTCCTGCCTGGCATAGCCATCGCGCTCCTCCGGCTTCACCCAGGCCTGGGCGTGGATGACCGGCACGCCCGTCGCGCGGGCCGCCGCGATCAGGCGGGCGGCATTGGCGAGCACTGCGTCATAGCCGACGACCGGCCAGGCGGCGCCGGGGCGGTATTCGTTCTGCAGGTCGATGACGAGCAAGGCGGTCGCGGCAAGGTTCATGGCTGATCCAAATTGTCGAAGTCGGTGACGAAACGGAAAAGCAGACGGATCGCCTGGTCGAGATCGGCGATGTCCATCGCTTCATGCGGATTGTGGCTGCCGTTCTCGTTGCGCACGAACAGCATGGCGGTCGCGACGCCGGCGCCGGCAAAGGTAGCCGCGTCGTGCCCGGCGCCGCTCGGCACATGCGGCACACGCATCTGCAAGTCCTGGGCGGCGCGGTCGAACCCGGCGATGAGCGCCGGCGACATGGTTGCGGGCTCCCAGGTGAAGCGCGGCCCGGCTTCGAAGGTGACGCCTCGCCTGGCGCCGACCTCGGCGAAGAGCGCCTGAAGCCTTGCCTCGATCCGCTCCAGCACGGCGGCGTCGGCGCTGCGCACATCGAGCGTGAAGCGCAGCTCGCCGAGCACGCGGCTGCCGCCATGCTGGCTTGGATCTGATTCCACGCGGCCGAAGGTGATGGTGGCCTCATGGCCGTCGCGTTCGAGCGCGTCCCACTCCGCTTCCAGCCCGGCGACCAGATCGGCGAAGCCCAGCACGCTGTCATGGCGGGCAAAGCGCGGCTCGGCGCCGGAATGGCCATAGGCGCCGAGACACTTCGCATCGACATAGCGAAAGCCGCCAGCGATCCCGGTGACGATGCCGACCGGCACATCTGCAGCCACCAGGCGCGGCCCCTGCTCGATATGGACTTCGACGAAGGCGGCGATGCGGCCGGCGTCGATGCCGGCAACGCCACGCCGCACCGCGTCAGGATCGAAGCCTTCCTCCCGCATATGCTCGGCCAGCGTCCGGCCGCTGTCGGAGCGCCGCGCTTCCAGCGCCCGCGGCTTCAGCAGACCCAGCGCCGCCTCGCTGCCGGGATAGGACAGCGGAAACCACGCGGCTTCCTCGGCGCGGGTCGCCAGCAGGATCAGATCGCGCGGCGGCTGCATGTTCTGGCCGACTAGCTCGGCCATCACTGCCAGCCCCGCGACAACGCCGGCGGCGCCATCGAAATTGCCGCCATGCGGCACGCTGTCGAGATGCGAACCGATGACGATCGCCGGCAGCTCCGGATTGCGGCCCTTCAGCGTCAGAAAGAGATTGCCGGCGGCATCGACACGCGCTACGGCGCCGAGCTTTTCTGCTTCCTCGCGGACCATTGCGTGGGCAAGCCGCTCACCCGGACCATAGGCGACGCGGGTTATGCCTGGTGCGTCGGCAGTGGCTTCGGCCAGCCTGTCCAGCACCTGCCCTGCCAGCCTGCCGCCCGCCGTCAAACTGGCACTGGTCATCACGCGGAAGCTCTCTGAAGGTCTGCGCTCCGCAGCCGCTGCGGCGTCAGATCGGCCAGCGCCACGCCTTGCCTGGCGACATCATCGGGAAGGCCGCCGCCAGCCATCAGGCTGGCACAGACGCGCGACAAAGCCGGTGAGGTCTTGATGCCGTAGCCGCCCTGCCCGACCAGCCAGATGAAATCCGGGACCTCGTCATCGGGGCCGACCACAGGCGACCCGTCGGCGACGAAGGTCCGGAGCCCGGCCCAGGAGCGCGACACGCGCTGCACCTCGATCGTCGTCGCCTGGCCGAGGCGCTCGGCGCCGATGGCGACATCGATATCCTCGGCATAGGCATCCATCGGCACGGAGGGCGCCGCATCGGCCGGCGAGACCAGCAGCTGGCCAGCATCCGGCTTGAAATAGAATTCGGCGCCGACATCGTTGACCAAAGGCCAGTCGGTGATGCTGACGCCGTCGGGTGCCGGGATGTTGAAGGCGGTGCGGCGCTTCGGCTGCAAGCCGATCGGGCGCACGCCGGCCATTGCCGCGATTTCATCGCCCCAGGCCCCGGCGGCATTGACGATCCGTGGCGCAAGGAACGTCCCTGCTAGCGTTTCGACCCGCCACTGGCCGCCATACCGGCTGATGCCGGTGACGCCGGCATTGGTGACGATCTTGGCGCCGCACGCACGGGCACCGCGCAAAAAACCCTGGTGCAGGCCGTTGACGTCTATATCCATCGAATGCGGTTCGATGTAGGCGCCGGCGAGATAGTCGGCGCGCAGCACCGGCACGCGTGCAATCGCCTCGGCCGGCGTCATGGCGACGATCGAGGGGACCAGCGCCTGCGCCGTCTCCAGCTCCTGGTGCAGCAGGTCGAGTTGATCGCTGCGCGCCACCGTGATCATGCCGCGCTTGCTGAGCAGCGGATAGTCGCAGAAGCCGGCCGGCGGCTCGGTCAGGAACGCCCGGCTTGCCAGCACGATCCGGCGGATGACGCCATTGCCGTAGTTTTCGGTAAAGCTCGCCGCCGAGCGGCCGGTGGTGTGGTAGCCGCATTGGCCTTCGCGCTCTAGCAGGATCACCTTGGCCGAACGGCTGATCTCGAAGCCGGCGCCGGCGCCGGCGATGCCGCCGCCGATGATGATGACCTCGGTCTGCTCGGCCGCGCTCATAAAAGACCTTCCTTCAACATGGCTGCACCGGCATCGTCACGCGATACGGCAGGCGGCTCGCCCAGGCGTCCGCGCCGGGCACGGTCGCGGGCGCCGCGGCCCTCGGCGAGATTGTCCGCGAGCGCATTCTGCCGGGCGCAATCCTCCAAGGCCAAATCAATCACCACGGGCACAGGCTTGCCTGCGATCTCGATGCCCTTCAGCCGCGCCCACACGGCGCGGCGCTTGCGCACCTGATGCGATTGCAGTTCGCCGAGTTCGGCAAAGCTGGTCTCGCGCTTGAGCGCCAACGCGCCGGCGGCAACAGCCGCATCGAACAGCTCGAGGCCACGCCTGGTGCGTACGATGATGCCGTTGAGCGGTTCGTCCTCGACCGCCGGCCCGCCATTCAGCCAGGCGTCCGAGACGGCGATATCGGCCACCTGGCCGATGGCGTCGGGGCAGATCTTGCAGCGCGGCTGGATCATCCATTTGTCCTCGTCTTCCCACAGCTGCCTGTAGGTGATTTCGAAGACGCGGCCATCCTTCGCTTCGATCCGGTTGAGGCCGGGATTGCCGTACCCCCGATAGCGGAACAGCGCGAGCTCATCCTCGCGCAGCCCAAACCGCTGCAGCACCTGTTCCGATTTCGACAGGTCGGAGGCACCGCCGCAGACGAAGGCCAGCGCATAGCGCATCAGCTCGTCGACGCGCGGATCGAGCCGCGCCAGATTGCGCACGGCGGTGACGTCGCAGGGCTTTGCGATCAGCGCGAAGGGTTGACCGCGATCGAGGATTTCGCTGAAATCCACCAGCGGCGCCGCAGGCCCATAGCGCGAGCCCGCGCCTTCGAGCACCGAGGCGGCGTCGAAGCTTAGCCGGCGTTCGCTGCGCATCGGCTTGGAACGCGCGGCGGCTACATGCAGCACGAACTTGACGCGCCCCGAATTCAGCAGGAATTGGCCAAGTGCCGTCAGCACCCCGCCGCCCGAGCCACGGAACCGCACCGTCGGATCGTCGGCGTGACCGAGAACCAGCCGCTCGGCAGGCCCCCAGACGGTGTCCATCAACTTGGCATTATTTGCCTGTTCCGGTGGCGGACCCGCGATCCGTGTCCCCGGGCAAACGGCGTTGATCCGCATCAGCGTCGACTTGTCGAGTGCCCGCCGGGCCACCGGCCGCTCGCGTCCTTCCGGCGTCATGACCATCTCGACCATGCCGGGGCCGGCAAGCGACCGGCACAGCCCGCAGCCGATGCACAGCCCGTTCTCGACGATCTCGCTCAAGGACAGGGGATCGGCCGAAGGCGGCTCTATTCCTTGTGTTCGACTGGCTTGACTGGGTCCCACCTGAGTCAGACCTGTTCCGCGATCAAGCGATACTGATCCGGCCGACGATAAAGCGCGAAGTCGAAATTCACCTTCCGGCAAGTGGTGATCAGGTCGAGATCGGCGCGATGAACGATGACCTCGTCGTCGAGCGAAAGCGCCTGCGCAGCGATCTCGCCGGTGGGGGCGATGATGCAGGAGCCGCCGATCAGCGCCTGGCCATCCTCGAGCCCGGCCTTGGCGGCGGCCGCGACCCACAGCGTGTTCTGATAGGCGCCGGCCTGCATCGGCAGATGGTTGTGGAACATGCGCAGATGCGCCAGTGCCGGCGCCTCGTCGAGCAGCAGCGGCGTGTTGTAGCCGAGCAGCACGACCTCGGCGCCATTCAGACAGAGCATCCGGTAGGTTTCCGGCCAGCGGCGGTCGTTGCAGATCGCCATGCCGACGCGGACGCCGCGATAGTCGAAGACCGGAAAACCGAGATTGCCCGGCTCGAAATAGCGCCGCTCCAGATGCGTGGTCGTGCCCGCTTCCGGTTCGCTCGAGCCCGGTACATGCATCTTGCGATAGCGGCCGATGAAGCCGCCATCCGGTCCGACCAGATCCATGGTGTTGAAGCGTCGCGTGCGACCGTCTTCGCGCACGAGTTCTGAGTAGCCGAGTGCGAAGCCGATCTTGAGCCCGACGGCGGCTTCGTAGAGACGCTGCGTTTCCGGTCCGGGCATCGCGCTTTCGAAGAAGGACTCGATCTCGACGGTGTCGTCGATGCGCCAGCGCGGAAAGAAGGTGGTCAGCGCCATTTCGGGGAAGACCGCGATCTCCGCGCCGGCGGCAGCGGCGTTCTCCAGCAGATGGACGAGGCGGCCGACCGTCTCGCCGCGCGAGGCGCTGCGCTGGATGGGCCCGGTCTGGCAGACCGCTATCGTCAGGCATCTAGCCATGGCGTCGTCTCCTCGACAGGTTTTCCAGAAAGGGCCGGGTCGGCGGCTGTCCTCGCCACGAAGCGGCCGAAGCCCGGCTGCGCCCGAAGCACACCGTCGGCGACAACCGGCACGCCGCGCACCAGCACGGTGGTCGGTTTGCCGGTCACGCTTTTGCCCTCGTAGGGCGTGAAGTCGACGCGCGAATGCAGGGCTTTGTGGCCGAGCGTCCAGCGCGCCGCTGGATCCCACAGCGCCAGGTCCGCGTCGAGCCCGACCGCGATTCTGCCCTTGGCGTGCGCGAGGCCGTAGATCGACGCCGCATTGCGCGAGGTGAGGTCGAGATAGCGGCCGAGCTTCAGGCGGCCGGTCAAAAGCCCTTCCGAAAACAGCAGCGGCAGGCGGGTCTCGATGCCGGGAATACCGCTCAGCGTGGTGGTGAAGCCGGGCGTTTCGGCCCTGCCGATCTTGTCGGCGAAGAAATAGGGCGAGTGGTCGGAGGACCAGAGGTCGATGCCGCCATCGATCAAGTCCCGCCACAGATGCTCCTGGCTGCGCGGCGAGCGCGGCGGTGGGGAGAAGACGAAACGCGCCGCGTCGATGGCCGGGCGGTCGAGATCGACTGAGCCGACAAACAGATATTGCGGACAGGTTTCGGCGACCACATCGACGCCGCGCGTCCGCGCCCGTGCGATCTCCTCGGCCGACTGCCAGGAGGAGACATGGACGACGGTCATGCGCGCGCCGGTCATTTCCGCGAAGGCCAGTGCGCGATGCGTCGCTTCGCGCTCCATGGTCTCGCTGTGGGCGACGACATGGTAGCGGATATCGGTGCGGCCGAGATCGATCAGGCGCTGGCGCGTACGCCGGATGGCGGCATCGTTCTCGGCGTGGACCATGACGATCCAGCCGAGGCCGCGCGCGGCGTCGAGGACCCTGAAGAAGAGGTCGTCGTCGACGGCAAAACCCTGATAGGTCATGAACAGCTTGACCGAGGCGATGCCGCGACCGGCGAGCTGCGCAAGCTGTTCCTCGACATCGGCGCCGGTCCCCATGGTCACCACGGCGTGCAGTCCGTAGTCGATCACAGCCCGACCCGCTGCGCGATCGAGAGCCCGGCCCACTGCCCCAATCGTGGTCATGTCCGGACCCGGCATGCCGAACGGGACAATGCAGGTCGTGCCGCCGAACGCCGCCGAGATGGTGCCGGACTCGAAGTCGTCGGCGTTGCCCGCGCCGCCCCAGACCGGCTGGTCGAGATGGCAATGGGCATCGATGCCGCCGGGCATGACCCAGCGCCCCCCGGCGTCGAGCAACGACTTGCCGGACAGGCCATTGCCGATAGCGGCGATGCGGCCCTCGTCGATGCCGATGTCGCATTCGGCAAAATCGTCGTCGAGGGCAACGCGTCCGCCTTTGATCACCAGCTCATGCATTGGTTTTGCCGCCCCCTTCGCGGACAGGCCCCTCAGCCGACGGCGGCCGTGACCATGATCTCGACACGATACTGGTCGCCGGCGAGGCGCGCCTCCACGGTCGCGCGCACCGGCATGGCGCTCCTGTCGATCCAGGCGTCCCATGCCGCATTCATCATCTCGAAATCGGCAATGTCGCGCAGCCATATCTGGGCGCTGAGAAGCTTCGACTTGTCGCTGCCGGCCTTGGCCAGAAGGGCATCGATCTTGGCGAGGATTTGCCTGGTCTGCGCGGTGGTGTCGCCGGACAGGTCGTCCGCCGTCAGGCCGGCGACATAGACGGTGCCGTTGTAGCGCAGCACCCGGCAGAAGCGTTGGCCGTTTTCAAGACGTTCGATGGTCATGCGGTTCCTCCCTTGGCGGCTTCGATCTCAGCAGATTGACTATGGTACGGAGCGGACAAAACGACTGTAAAGCCTGGGAAGCGGGATGATGCGGCTTTCGGCGACAAGGATGGCCAAAAAAATTATGGTCATAGCCGTGTCAATCTTCGTTTGTGGCGTGCTTGGCGGGGTATAGCTTCTGCAACCAGCCGCGGATCAGCGGCACCGCCAAGGGGGAACCGCCGTAATGCATGACAATGCCGCGCCGATTGTCTGGGCCGCGCCGATTGTCTGGCCTGCGCCGATTGTCGTGCCCGGGCCGATTGTCGGGCCCGTCTCCCGTCGCCGGCGCGCATCGTAGCCGGCCGACAGCGGCATTCATGGGATCGGTCGCTCAATCCGCGATGCACTTGTGGCGGAACGCCGAGCGCTCCCGCGCCATGCTGCCGATCATGGCCAGCGTCTGTCTTGCCTGCATCGGCAGCGCCATGCTGACGACCGCGGTATCGTTCTACCTCGGCAAGCCCGGCATCGCCCCCGACATCGTGCAGATCGTGCTCACCGCCTATCCGGTCGGTTTTCTGATCGGATGCCTGATCACGCGCCCGCTGGTGGCCCGCTACGGCCATGAGCGGACATTCCTGCTGATCCTGACGACCGCGCTGCTGTCGGCCGCGGGCTTCGTCTTCACCGACTTCGTGCCGAGCTGGTTCTGCTTCCGGCTGCTCGGCGGCATGTCGATGGCCTCGATGTTCGTGATCTGCGAGAGCTGGATCAACCTCTATGCCGAGCAGCACAATCGCGGCGCGATGTTCTCGATCTACATGCTGACGACGGCGATCGCGGTGCTGCTCGGCCAGGTCCTGGTCGCGCTCGTCGGTCCGCAGTCGCCGCATCTGTTTTCGGTCGCGGCGGCAACGGTGCTGTTGGCGTTCGTGCCCAAATTCGCCGGGCTGCGCTGGCCGGCGCTGCCTTCGGTGCCGGCTGAACAGGCGCAAGCGACCGGAGCCGACAGAAGGCTCGGGCCGCTGGCGCTGTTCAGGCTGGCGCCGGTGACGGTCGTCGCCATTTTCCAGGGCGGCATCACCAACATGAACGTCTTCGTGCTGACGCCGATCTATGGGACGCAGATCGGATTGTCGGCGTCGGCGACGGTCTGGCTGGTCACCACGATAAGCATTGCCGGCATGGTCGCGCAGACCCCGGTCGGCTGGCTGTCGGACCGCCTTGACCGACGCCTGATACTTCTGGTGCAGGGGCTGGTATCGGTGACGGCCTGCGCCATGATCGCCTGGGTCGGCACCCTTTCGGTGCCGCTGCTGTTCGTGCTGTTCTTCGTCTATGGCGCCACGGCGCTGACGATCTATCCGGTGGCCATGGCGTTCGGTGCCTCGCAGCTTCATAGCCGGCACATGGTCGCCGCGTCCGGCACGCTGCTTCTGCTCTATTCGATCGGCAATGTCGCGACGCCGGGCGTCGCCGCGGGATTGATGGCGCATCTCGGACCGCCGGCGATGTTCCTGCTGCTCGGCGGCGGCGCGGTGCTGGTCACGCTTGCGGCCTGCTACAATCTTCTGCGCCGGCCGGTCGCGACGCCGATCGCGCAAGCTGTCGAGGACCAGGTCTGATGACGAACAATCCCGCGACGAACCGCCTGAAAGACAAGGTCGTCCTGATCGCCGGCGCGGCGAGCGGTATTGGCGCGGCCATCGCCCAACGCTGCGTTGCCGAAGGCGCAAGCGTGGTCTGTGCCGACTATGATGCCGTGGCAGCACAGGCGCTTGCCGACAGGCTTGGCGCTGCGGCGGTCGCCTGCCGCTGCGATGTGACCGACGCCCTCTCCGCCAGCAGCGCCGTCGACATCGCCAAGGAGCGCTTCGGCCGGCTGGACGGGCTGGTGCACAATGCGGCCGCGCCGTCGACGACCGCCACCGTCGTCGATCTCGATGAGAGCGCCTGGCGACGCGAGCTCGACGTCAGCCTGACCGGCGCGTTCCTGATGAGCAAATTCGCGGTGCCGTTGATCGCCGCAGGCGGCGGCGGCTCGGTGGTGTTCATCGGCTCGCAGTTCGGACGCGTCGCCACCACCAGGGCCGTCGCCTACTGCGCCGCCAAGGCCGGGCTGATCCATCTCGCCAAGGCGATGGCGGTCGACCATGCGCCCGACAAGGTCCGCGTCAACAGCCTGTCGCCCGGCGCGGTGGCGACGACGCGCCTGCTGCGCAGATTTCCGGATTTCGACGCGGCCAATGCAGGTCTCGGCCCCGCGCATCTGCTTGGCCGCATCGCGGAGCCGGATGAGATCGCCGCAGCAGCTGCCTTCCTGCTGTCGTCGGACGCATCCTTCGTCACCGGTTCCGACATGCTCGTGGACGGCGGCTATGCGACGCGCTGATCCCGATATCCCTCGCTCTCCTTCAAAGGAGTTCCCATGACGCTGCTCGTTACCGGCGGCACCGGCTTTGTCATGAGCGTGGTGGCGCGCGAATGGCTGGACCGCGATCCGCAAGCCCGCGCCGTCATCCTCGACCGTTCCGGCCTCGACGCGATCGCGGAGACATTCTTCGCCCCGGTGCGCGACCGCCTGACCGTGCTGACGGCGGACATGTTGGACCCCTCCGCCTGGGCGGCCGTGCTCGATGCACACAACATCACCGCAATTGTCCACGGCGCGACGGTGACGCCGAATTCGCGCCCGAGCGACCCGCAGATGCAGCCGGAGGCTCACGATCCGGCATTGATTGTCGACGTCAATCTGATGGGCACGGTGCGCATGCTGGAATGGGCGCGCGGCCGGCCCGGCATCAAACGCTTCGTCTATGTCAGCTCCGGTTCGGTCTATCGCCACAACGGGCCGGACTGGAACGGCGAGCCGCTGCCCGAGGACGGCTACGTGGCGCCGTTGACGCTCTACGGCATCTCGAAATTCGCGGCCGAGATGGTCACCAACCGCTACGCCGATCTGTTCGGCCTTTCGGCCATTTCGGTCAGGCTGTCATCGGTCTACGGCCCGATGGACCGCGTCACCGGCAGCCGCAACGTCCGCCATCTGCCGAACCGCGTCGCGCATATGGCGCTCAACGGCGAAACGATCCGGCCGAACAGTCTTGAGCCGCTCGGCGACTATGTGCTGTCAAGCGACGTCGCCAAGGCGATCATGGCGCTGCTCAATGCCGAAAGCCTGCGCTACCGGCACTACAACATCGGCAGCGGCACCACGACGACGGTCGGCGACTTCATCGGCTGGGCGGCCGAGCGTGTTCCCGGCCTGAAGGCCGAAATCAGCCCGACCGAGGGAGCGAACATCGTCATGAACTCGGCGCTGAAGACGGGCATGTGGGGCGAATACGACCTAGCCCGCATCGAGCGGGACACGGACTGGCGGCCGAGGCCGGCCAAGCAGGCGTTCCATGACTACATGGACTGGATCGCCGCCAACGAAGCCTGAGGAGGACAGCCGATGCCGACCGATCACCAGCAGCCGCGCGACTTCGTCGGTTACGGTCCGCGCCCGCCCTTCGTGACCTGGCCGGGCGGCGTCAAGCTCGCCATCAACCTGGTGCTCAATTACGAGGAAGGCTCGGAGTATTCCTGGGTCGAGGACGGCCGCAACGACAATTGGGGCGAGTACAATCTCGCCAGCAGCCCGCCGGTGCGCGACCTCGGCACCGAGACGCATTTCGAATATGGCAGCCGCGCCGGCGTGTGGCGGCTGGCGCGGCTGTTCGACCGCTATCAGATCCCGGTCACCATCTCTGCCTGCGCCGTCGCGCTGGAGCGCAACCCGGCGGTGGCCGAATGGATGAACGCGCGCGGGCACGACCTGCTCGGCCACGGGCTGCGCTGGATCGACTACACGACGATGGAGCGCGGCGAGGAAGAGCGCCAGCTGCACGAGGCGATCGCGCTCTATGAGAGACTGATGGGCAGGCGGCCCTTGGGCTGGAACTGCCGCTCGTTTCCGAGCGTCAACACGCGCGACCTGCTGGTGCGGGAAGGTGGCTTCCTCTACCACTCCGATCCCTGCAATGACGACCTGCCCTATTTCCTCGACCATCAGGGCACCGAGATCCTCGTCGTCCCCTATTCCAAGGCCCTCAACGACAGCCGCTATCTGGTGGCGCCGGGCTACAGCAACCCGCGCGACTTTGCCGAGGATTGCCGTTCCGCCATCGACTACATGCTCGACGAAGCCGACGAGACCGGCGGCCGCATGCTGACGATCGGCATCCACGCCCGCTGGATGGGCCAGCCCAACCGGGCGTCCGGGCTGCGCGAGGTGATCGAGCACGTGAAGAGCAAACCCGCGGCTGCCTTCATGCGGCGCGAGGACATCGCGCGCTTCTGGATCGAGAACCATGCCAGCTTCGAGCAGCGTGGCTGACGGCATGTTCGAGACGCTGATCCGCGGAGCCACCGTGGTCAACGCCGATGGGCCCGACCGGCGCGACGTCGGCATCACCGGCGGCAAGATCGCGGCGGTCATTGCATCTGGCGAAAGAGCGGAAGCGAAGTCGGTGCTGGACGCCTCGGGCAGCCTGCTGCTGCCAGGCCTGGTCGACGCCCATGCGCATCTGCGCGAACCCGGGCTCACGCATAAGGAGGATTTCTCCTCCGGCACGCACGCCGCAGCCCTCGGCGGCGTGACGACAGTGCTCGATATGCCCACAGACGAGCCATGGACGGCCAGCGCCAAAGAACTTGCCGACAAGATGGCGATGGCTGAAGGCCGTATCCATGTCGATGTCGGCTTGCAGGCGGTGGTCGGTCGCGACTTGTCGTTGATCCCCGGCCTGCTCGACCTCGCACCGGTGTCGTTCGAATTGTTCACCGCCGATGTGCCCGAAGGCTTCCTGTTTCCCACCTTCGATGCGGTCGCCGGTGCTCTGCGGAGTTTCGCTGGCGCCGACACGCTGATCGGCATTTCGCCGGGCGATCAATCCATGCTGACCAGCAGCATCGAACGCAATTTGGGGGGAACCATCGCGGCCTTCCTCGACAGCCGGCCGCCGCAGGCGGAAGCCGGCGGCATCAGGCGGGCAGTTCTTGCCGCCGCCAGGACGGGGACGCGCATTCATGTCCGGCAGATCAACTCGGAAATGGGCATAGAGGCGTGGAGCCGGCTGCGCGACAGGGCGGACGCCAGCGTCGAGACGACGCCGCAGAACCTGTTCTTCAGCGCCGACGACTACGAGACGCAAGGCGCCAGGCTGAAGGGCTCGCCGCCCCTGCGATCGCGGCACGACGTCGAAGCCTTGCGCGCGGCGCTCGGCGCCGGGCTGATCGACATCGTCGCCACCGATCACGCACCGCATGCGCCGGCCGAAAAGGCAGCCAGCTACGCGGCTTTTGCCGACATTCCGGGCGGCATGCCGGGACTGCAGACGCTGCTTCCGACCATGCTGAAACTCGTCGACGACGGGCTGATCACGCTGCCCGATGTGGTGCGCCTGTGCGCCCGCAATCCGGCGGAGCGCTTTGGGCTCGGCCGGCGCAAGGGGCGGATCGCCGCCGGCTACGACGCCGACATTTTGATCGTCGACCCACGGCAATCCAGCTCCATCTCGAATGCCGAGCAGGTTTCCCGCGCGGCTTACACGCCATTCGACGGCTGGACCGTCAACGCGCGGCTGACCACTGTCTTCCTGCGCGGCCACGAGATCGTCCGAGACCAGCGGCTGGTCGGCCCGGCGCAGGGAAAGATCGTCACTCGGGAAGACTGAGGAAGACCCATGGCACTGCTTGAGAAAAAGATCGCCATCGTCAGCGGCGCCAGCTCCGGCATCGGCCGTGCAATCGCCTTGAGGTTCGCGGCGGAAGGCGCCTACGTCGTCATCGCCGACACGGTCGAATTGCCGATCGAGGGTGGCCAGAGCACCGCCGCCCTGATCGAATCGAGCGGCGGGACGGCGATGCATATCGCGACGGACATTTCCGACTGGAACGCCGTCGATGCGCTGGTCACAGCCACCGTCACCCGCTTCGGACGGCTCGACGTTATGGTCAACAACGCGGCGATCTACACCAGCACCAACCTCATCGAGACATCGCCGGAGCAATGGAGCCGCGTCATCGGCGTCAACCTGACGGGCTTTTTCTACTGCTGCAAACGCACGGTGATGCAGATGCTTACCCAGGCGCCGGTCAACGACGTGCGCGGCCGCATCATCAACATTTCCTCGCAGCACGGCATGGTCGCCTGCCCCGGCGATTTTCCCTATTCGGTGAGCAAGGGCGGCATCGTGCAGATGACGCGGCAGATCGCCGTCGACCACGCCGACGATTTGATCGTCTGCAACGCGATCGCGCCCGGCAAGATCATCACCGACAAACCGGGTGTCGCCAACGACCCCGGCGCGCTCGACTATTCGCGGCAGCGCACGCCCTGGCCGCGGCTCGGCAGTCCGAACGATGTGGCGGGCGCCGCCCTGTTCCTCGCCAGCGACATGGCAAGCTACGTCACCGGCATCAATTTGATGGTTGACGGCGGCTGGATGGCTGGCTGACGGAAGACCTAAACCAGGCTTGATCTTTCCTGTCGCTTCATGGCAGGCGACTGAGATCCTTGCGCTAGCGCGCCTCCTCGGCACTTTCGGAGCATCCCATGACCATCCCTCGCGTCGTCGTCACCCAACGCTTCTTCGATGACGAGACGACCGCCTATCTGCGGGCGAACGGTTGCCAGGTCGACATTGCCGAATCCTCGAAGGTCGACGGCGATGGGAACCTCTCGCACGACCAGTTGGTGAGTATCCTGAGAGACGCCGATGCATGGATCGTCGGCCATGCGCAGGTGACGCGGGAACTGCTCGAGGCGCTGCCGGAGCTCAAGATCGTGGCGCGGCGCGGCGTCGGCTACGAGCGCGTCGATGTCGAGGCTGCCCGTACGCTCGGCCGCGTGGTGACGATCGCCGCCGGCGGCAACGATGCCTCGGTGGCCGACCATGCGCTCGGCCTCATGCTGGCCGTCGGCCGGCGGCTGCGCGAAACACAGATGAACATGGTCGCCGGCAACTGGACGATACTGATCAGCTCGGACCTGTATCGGAAGACGGTCGGCCTGATCGGCCTCGGCCGCATCGGCCGCAACGTGGTCCAGCGGCTCAAGGGTTTTGAAGCGCGCATCCTCGTGTCCGCGCCGAGCGCGGACAAAGCCTATGCCGAAGCCAACGGCATCACCTATGTCGATGTCGAGACGCTGCTTCGCGACAGCGACTATGTCAGCCTTCATGCTCCGCTCTCGGCGACGACACGCAACCTGATCAACAAGGACACGCTGGCGCTGATGAAACCGACGGCAGTGCTGATCAATACGGCAAGAGGCGGCCTGGTCGAGGATCGGGATCTCCTCGAAGCGCTGAAGGGCGGCACGATCGCAGGCGCCGGCCTCGATGTGTTTTTGAGCGAGACCGACCCCGGCTACAGATCCGTGTCCGACGAACTGGTCGCGCTGCCCAACGTCGTGGCCTCGCCGCACTCGGCGGCCTCCTCGGTCGAAGGGCTGGCGCGCACCAACATGGTTGCGGCGCAATGCGTGATCGCAGTGCTGAACGGCAGGGACCCCCCGAGCGGCTGCGTCGTGGCCGACGGCCGTGGGCGAGCGTCTCGCTGATCGCCCGGGCGCCGAGGAATCACATTTCCACGGGGTGGGCGCTGACCTGGTGCCTGGTGAAGCGCGGCAGCAGCCCTGAGCACAGCACCAGCACGACGATGATCGCGAACTGGCTTGCGATGACGATGCCAAAGGCCTTCGAAATGCTCGCCGGCTCCAGTGCCAGATAGAGCGTGCCAAGGGTTGCGACCCCGAGCGCAAGGCCGGACTGCTGCAGCGTGATCAGAACGCCGCTGCCGACGCCCGCCAGGTGCGCGGGAACATCGGCGAGCACGGCGCGGAACAATCCTGAAAACAGCATCGACTGTCCGGCGCCGATCAGCATCAGCGGCACAGCCAGTTCGATCAGGCTCACATTCGGCCAGCCCAAGACCATGATGGCGACCAGCAGGGCCAGGCCAAGCGCCTGCACGATGCCGCCCGCTGCCAGAGCGCCGCGCCCGAAGCGGTTGATCATGCGCGGGCTGACCATGGAGCCGATGAAGAACATGATCGCCATCGGCAGGATGGCGAGGCCGCTTTCGAATGCGTTGGCGCCGAGCCCGTTCTGGACGGTGAGCGCAAAGACGAACATGAAGGCGCCAAAGCCGACGCTGAACAGCGTGATCATGGCGAGACCGCGCGACATCGAGGGCAGCTTGAGCAATGACGGCGGCAGCAACGGCACCTCGCCGCGTGCCTCGGCAGCCCGTTCGACAATGACGGTCAGGATGGCCAGCACCACGGCTGCAGCCAACATTATCCAGGTCCAGGCAGGCCAGCCGAGCGAATGGCCTTCGGTCAGCGGCACCAAAAGTGCGGTCAGGGTCGCAGCGAAAAGCACCGTGCCGGGCAGGTCGATGCCGGCCGGGTGCGGCGAGCGGTTGGCCGGCACGACAAGCCGCGAGGCGAAGAACACGATGATGCCGAGCGGGATGTTGATCAGGAAGATCGGCCGCCAGGAGGTGCCGAACAGGTCGGCGCTGACCAGCAATCCGCCGGCGAGCTGGCCGACGACCGCCGCAATGCCGGAGGTCGCGCCATAGAGCGCGATGGCTCGGGTCTTGCGCTCGCCTTCCAGGGTCGCCTGGAAAGTCGCCAGCACCTGGGGCACCAGCATGGCCGCCGTTGCGCCCTGCACCAGGCGGGCCGCGATGAGGACTTCGATGGTGGGTGCCAGGCCGCAGGCCAGCGAGGCCAGGATGAAACCGCAAAGCCCGACCAGAAACAGGCTATGGCGGCCGAAACGATCGCCAAGCCTGCCGCCCAGCACCAGCATGGCGGCATAGGCCACGCCGTAGACGGACACCACCAGCTCAAGTGCGGCCGGGGTTGCCTTCAGCGAGGCGGCGATCGTCGGCAGCGCCACGTTGACGATGAAAAAGTCGGCGATCGGCAGGAAGGCGCCGGCGAGCAGCACGTAGACGCCGAACCCGTGCAGGCCTCCGGCGCGCGCCATGGAACGGGGAGAATGCCAGGCGGGGTTTGGGGAATAGGCGGGAGTCATTCGTGTCTCCAGATGTGTATGTCGACATAGTTATGTATACATAATGATTATGCACATATACATACCAGACAGGAGGCTGTAAACTCCCGCGGTATGAAAACCGACGGTGATTCATCCGCACGCAAAACCCCGCCCACGGCTATTCGGTGGGCGGATCTGGCCGACCTGATCCTCATCATTGCCCGCGAGATCCAGTTCCGTGGCTACCGGGATGAGCGGGTGTTCCTGCTCTCGCAGTCGGAGGGCATGGTTATGCGCCATCTGGTGGCGCACGCCTCGGCCACGCCCAGCCAGATCGCGGCCGCGACGGGGCTGCAGCGCACCAATGCCTCCACGGTGCTGCGCGATCTGGAAGGCAAGGGACTGATCGAGCGCCATGTCGATCCGGAAGACCGCCGGGGCGTCAGCGTCCACCGCACACGGCGCGGGGCCGACAACTACGCCCTGGTGCGCAAGGAATGGGGCGACGCCGTCTCTGCCGCCGCCGGCGGCGACGCGAGCAGGCTCGACGATGCGATCGCACTTCTCAGGTCCATCGAGGCCGGCCTCATCGCGACGCGGCCGAAAGGCAGCGACGATCGGGCGCGCCGAGGCAGTTGAACCCGGGCGCCCGTATCATTCCGGAGAAACAAGTCCGCAGTGCCTGCCACCGTGGATCAGGCGGTGGTTTTCGGCCTCATACCAGCATGCCTATCGGGTTTTCGATCATGCGCTTGACGGCGCCGAGCAGTTCCGCATCGCACCGACGGCAACAAGTCACAAGCGTGCGCCGCTTTGCCTGTCGAAGATGTGGACCCGGCGCGGATCGATCTTCAGCCTTACCTCTTCGCCGGGACGGACGGTGAGCCGGTCCTTGACGATGGCGTCGATGGCGTCCTCGCCAAACCTGGCGAAGATCTGCGTCTCGGAGCCGGTCGGCTCCAGCACCGAAACCGTTGCCGGCAAACCGTCGGGTGCGATGTCGATATGCTCGGGACGGATGCCGTAGATGACCGGCTGGCCGCTCTGTGCCCTGCCCTCCTCGACCGGCAGCACGGAACCGGTGTCCGAGACAAAGACCTGTCTGCCGTTCTTCGCTTCGATCTTGCCCTTGATGAAATTCATCGCCGGCGAGCCGATGAAACCGGCGACGAAGACATTGCCCGGATTGTCGTAGAGATCGAGCGGTGCGCCGACCTGTTCCACCTTGCCGTCCCGCATCACCACGATCTTGTCGGCCATGGTCATCGCCTCGATCTGGTCATGAGTGACATAGACGATCGTCGTGCCGAGGCGCTGATGCAGTTCTTTGATCTCGACACGCATGGCAACGCGCAGCTTGGCGTCGAGATTGGACAGCGGCTCATCGAACAGGAAGACCTGCGGGTCGCGCACGATGGCGCGTCCCATGGCCACGCGCTGGCGCTGCCCGCCGGACAGCTGTTTTGGAAACCGGTCGAGCAGTTTGCCGAGATCGAGAATCTCGGCCGCCTTCTTCACCTTGGCGTCGATCTCGGCCTTCGGCCTGCCCTTGATCTTGAGCGAGAAGCCCATGTTGTCGGCGACGTTCTTGTGCGGATAGAGCGCATAGTTCTGGAACACCATCGCTATGTCGCGGTCTTTCGGCAGCACATCGTTGACCACCCGGCCGCCAATGCTGATCTCGCCGCCCGATATCGCTTCGAGACCGGCGATCATGCGCAACAGGGTGGATTTGCCACAGCCCGACGGGCCGACGAGGATGACGAACTCGCCATCGGCGATGTCGACATTCACACCATGGATGACCTGCGCGCTGCCATAACGCTTGACGATATTCCTGACGGTGACTTCAGCCAACTCGCATCCCCTCTATTGCGGCAAGGCAATCTGCATCTTCACTTCGCCTTTTGGGGCGGATGCGGCGATCTCAAACGCGCGAACGCTGTCTTCGAAGTCGAATGTGCGCGTGATCAGCGGCTTCACGTCAATCGCGCCGGAAGACAGCATGGCAACACAGCGCGGGAAGACGTGGGCATAGCGGAACACATGCTCGACGCGCGCCTCGCGCACCATCGCCTTGCCGACGTCGTAGTTGATGCCATGCATCTGCACGCCGACGAACACCACCCGGCCAGCCGGACAGAGCGGATCGAAGACGCCTTCCGCGGCGCGCGGGCTGCCGGAGCATTCGAACACAATCTCCACGCCCCAGCCGTCGGTTGCGGCCAGAATCTCCCAGGCCAGATCCTGGCGCGCGACATTGATCGGCGTGATGGCGCCGAGCTTCGCTGCGAGCTCGAGCTTGGTGTCGTCGACGTCCGACACGAAGACCCGCGCGCAGCCCGCCGCCAGCGCCGACAGGGCCGTGACCAGGCCGATCGGCCCGGCGCCCATCACCAGTGCGATATCGCCCGGCTTGACCTGCGCCTTGGTGGCGGCGTGGACGCCGACGGCCAGCGGCTCCACCATGGCCGCCTCGGCGAAGGAAACATTGTCGGGGAGCTTGAAGGTGAAGTTCTCCGGATGCACGACGCTTGGCCGCAGGACGCCGTGGATCGGCGGCGTCGCCCAGAAGCGAACCGCCGGATCGACATTGTACAGGCCCATGCGCGTCGCGCGGCTGTTCGGGTCGGGAATGCCCGGCTCCATGCACACCCGGTCGCCGACCTTCAGCGACGCCACCTCGGCGCCGGTCTCCACGACAATACCTGACGCCTCATGGCCGAGGATCATCGGCGCCTTCACCTGGAAAGGGCCGGCGCCGCCATGGGTATAATAGTGGACATCGGAGCCGCAGATGCCGACGGTGTGCAGTTTGATGCGCACGTCGCGAACACCGAGCACCTCCTCGCGCTCGATCGGGAAATCGCGCAGCGTCAGTTTCAGCTTTTCTTCCAGCACCAGCGACTTCATGAGCCTGCGTCCTCCTCTTGTCTCCGCCCTACCCGCGCCAGACGATCAGCACACCCAGTACGATCGCCAGGACATGGCAGACCGACAATGGGATCGACTGTTCGAGGAAGCGCATCCAGAACAGTTCGAGCGCAACGAACAGATAGATGCCGACAAAAACCCGGTCGAACCAGTTGGTGACGATCGGCAGGAAACCAGTGCGTTGCGGGCTCGCCACGATGGTACTGGCCTCGTCGTCCACCTCATCGAGATCGACCATGTGCTCCATGGAACTACTCCTTGACCGCGCCGAAGGTCAGACCGGCCACGATGTGCCGCTGGACAACCGAGAAGATCAGCAGGGCCGGGACAAGCGTGATGATCGCGATGGACGCCATCGTGCCCCATTCGGTTCCGGTCGTCGTGACATACTCCGACAGGCCGGTGGTGATGGTGCGCGCGTTGAAGCTGGTCAGCGTAGCGGCGAGCAGGAACTCGTTCCAGGCGAAAACCCAGGTCAGTATCAGGGTGACGGCGAGGCCGGGCCGCGCGAGCGGAAAGATGACTTCGCGGATCACCTGCCAGGTCGTGGCACCGTCGACGGTCGCAGCCTCGTCCAGTTCCCTTGGAATTGCGTCGATCGTCGGCCTGAGCGTCCAGATGGCGAAAGGCAGGTTGAAGGTGCAGTAGAGCAGGATCATGCCAGTGCGCGTATCGTAGAGCTTCCACTCACCAATGGTGAAGACCTGCGTGAAGAGCAGGAAGAAGGGCAGCAGGAACACCGCGGCCGGCGCCATGCGGTTGGTGATCGTCCAGAAGAAGATGTTCTCCTTGCCGGCCAGATCGAAGCGCGACAGCGCGTAGCAGGCCATGAAGGCAAGAACGGTCACCAGCACCGCGTTGCCGGTCGAGATGACGATGGAGTTGAACATGTAGCGGCGCAACGTGTCGTCGCCGAGAACCTTGACGTAATTCTTCCAGTAGACGGTTTCGAGCAGCACGCTTGGCGTGGTGAACAGCTCGACCGCCGGCTTCACGGAAATCACGAACAGCCAGTAGATCGGGAACAGCGTCAGCAGGCTGAGCAAGGTCCACAGCAGAATGGAGAAAACCGGGCGGTTGGCGCGCATCAGGAAGGCCTCTTCTGGTCGCGCCGGGCGACGAGGGCGACATAAAGCAGCCAGCACATCACCAGAGTCAGGTACAGGACGATGATCGACGTGGCCGAGCCGTAGCCGTAGTCGGTCTTGGGAAACACGATCTTCCAGATATGCAGGCCGAGATAGCGCGTCGCGGCGCCGGGGCCGCCACCGGTCAGCATCCACACTTCGTCGACGGTGCGCAGCGCGTCCATGAGGCGAATGAAGACCGTCGCCAGGATTGCCGGGCGGATCATCGGCAAGGTGACATGCCAGAAGATCTGCCACCTGTTGGCCCCGTCGATCTGCGCCTGTTCGAACGGCTCCTTGGGGAGCGAGACCAGTGCGGCAAGCAACGTCAGCGTCACCAGCGGCGTCCAGTGCCAGATATCCATGATGACGGTCAGCGCAAAGGCCATGGTCGCGTCACGACCGATATTGAGGTCGTAACCGAACCAGGATTTCAAGAGGTACGGGATGATGCCGATGCTGGGCGTCGTCATCAGGCGCCAAACCGAGCCGACGACGATCGGCGCCACGATCAGCGGCAGGGTGTGGATCGTGCGGAACAATCCCCGTCCGGGAAACTCACGCATGAACAGCTGGGCCAGAAGGTAGCCAAGGATGACTTCGCTCACGACGGCGAAGAAGGCGAACTTCAGCGTGAACGCGATCGAGGTCAGGAACTCGTTGTCGAAGACGAGGCGGCGAAAATTGTCGGCGCCATTGTAGATCATATGGGGATTTGCGCCGAACGGGTTCCATTGATGGAAGGCCACATAGAGCACGTACAGAAATGGGACGATGCCGAAGATGCCCAGGATCGCAATCGTCGGGGCGAGCATCAGCCATCCCACTCTGTTTGATCGCATGAAACCACTCCCCAGGCCGGCGCATTGTCCGCCACATTCTTGCGGCGGCGAAAATGTATTCGGGCCGCCGCTTCACGGCAGCCCGAATTTTAGGTTCGCGAAGCTACTTGCGGTAGCCGAGGTTCTTCAGTTCCGCCTCGGCGGCAGCAGCCATCTGGTCGAGCCCATCGTCGGATGAGACCTCGCCCAACAGGATCTTGTAGAAGATCGGCGCCGTGGCTTCACGCACCTGCGCATGGAACGGATAGGGCGGTGCGCCGGCAAACAGCTTTCCGTCGTTCTTGAGCATGGTGTAGTAGCCGTTGAGCTTCTTATCCATCTCGATGACTTTCGGATCGTCGTAGGTTGCCGTGTTGGTAATGCGGGGTGCAGCCACCGCCCAATCGCCCTGGACCGAGTCCTGGCCGATATACTGCAGGAACAGCAGCGCGGCTTCCTTGTTCTTCGAGGTTACCGGAAGACCGAAAGCGCCACCGTCATAGTAGCCGATATAACCCTTGCCGGCTTCCGCATCCTCCATGACGCCGGGTGCCAGCGGCGGCAGGGCGACGCCGACATTGCCCACGACCTTCGACTTTTCCGCGTCGGCAGCGATCCATGCCGCGTTCTCGCCGTAGACCAGGCCCTGTGCCGCGCGGCCCGCCGCGAAGGTGGTGCCGACTTCGGTCCATGTGCTGGCCGGGGATTCCGGCGGGGCGATGTCGCGCAGATGCAGCCAGTATTTGAGTGCAGCCTTGGCCTTGTCGCTGTTCATCGTGCCGCCATTGGCGACCGATGCCGAGTAGTTTTTCGACGCGTCGATGCCCCAGTTGTAGACACCGAAAGTGGGCGCGATGGACTCGAAGAACTCATACCAGGAAGCAGGGTGGCCGGTATGGGCCTGTGCCGTGGTGCCCCACAGTTCCAGATTGTGGTCCTTGCCCCATTTGGTGAAGAACTCCGCGATCTGCGTGTATTCCTCATGAGTCTTGGCCGGCACCAGGTCCTTGCCGGTTTCCTTCTTGAAGGCTTCCTTGATCGCCGGATCGTTGAACAGATCGGTCCGGTACAGATAGAGCTTGATGAAGGCTTCCATCGGAATGCCGAAAAGATCGCCGTCGGCATTCTTGAAATAGTTGGCAAATGTCGTGAAGTGCGTTTCGTCGTACTCCGGGGCTTTCAGCGACGGGTCGTCCTTCAGGGATTTCGTGATGTCGACCAGGAAGTCGCGGGCGAGGTAGGCGTAGATGATGTCCTGCTCGATATAGACCATGTCATAGATGCCGGTCTTGGCTTCCATGTCCTTGATCGCCTTGTCGTACATCTGGTCCCAGGAGGTGGTCTCGATTTCCACCTTGATGCCGGTCGCCTTCTCGAAAGCGGGGGCAAGCACGTCCTTGATGTAGTTCGAAGGCGGCGTGCTTTCGGTCACGCCGTGCAGCGTCACGCCCTTGTATTTCGCACCGGCGTCCGACCAGAAATCGGCGCTGGCGGGCATCACGCTGGTCATCAGGCCGACTGCCATTGCGGCAAGGCCCATTCTGAGTTCATGTTTCATTTTTCACTCCTCCAACAAAACATTGACTGTCAGTCATCCATTCTGCGATCGCCGCGTTCCACCCCCTCAGGAACGGCACCTCCTGGCCACCCGGACATGGCTGAAACCCGTTTCAGGCCGATGCGCACCGGTCCGTCCTGCCGGAAAAGTGGCACCCGGAAAGAGAACTCCCCGGGTGCCGGCCCTGGGAGGCAAACCCAAGTCCAGACGCTCGAATGCAGTGGCTCCGCCGCGCATCCGACCTGCCGATCGTGGCGCCATTCGCCACCACATGCCGGCAATGCCGCTATGACGCAGCACTTGGCGCGACGTGACGCCTTCAAGACAACGAAACGGCGGCTGTGGTTCCCGCAAAGACACCCTCCCCGACCGGTGCCTGAGATGAAAGCTCAGCGACACGGATCCTCCTGCGTTCGAGAATTTGTTCTGCCTGCGGCCTCGCTCCCCCGAGGCATTCCGATGAACTTAGTGCGGGGACATCTCCCCGTGCCACGCGTGGTTTGCAGGCGATCTATACTTTTTCGCCGACTGCCCGCGCGCCGCCTGACCAGGCGCGGATCTCCCTGAACGGATCGGCGCGTGCCTCGGTCCCGATCTTGTGGGCATTGCGCCGGTAGTCCGACGGCGTGCGCCCGCAGATCTTGAAGAACTGCCTGTTGAAATTGGCGACGTTGTTGAACCCGACTTCGAAGCAGATGTCGGTGATCGGCCGATAAGTCTGCGTCAGCAGCGAGCAGGCTGCATATATGCGTGCAAGGATGACGTAACGGGCAAAGGTGTGACCCGTCTGCCGCTTGAAGAAACGTGAAAATGCTTGCGGTTCCAGCCCACAGAGCCTTGCAACGAACGGCAGGTCGATATCGTCGCTATAGTGGTCCAGAACATAGCGCATTGCCACGTCGAGTTCCGGCGGCAATTCCGCCTGCGTGGAGGTAGGCGCAAGCCGCGAGAGCCTGCGGCGATCGCCGGGATCGCGGGCCAGCGTGATCATCAATTGCAGAAAGAGCACCACACGCTCGGCACCTTGGGCAGCGCCGATCTGTGCGAGCAGTCGCTGCCCAGCGAGGGCCGTGGCCCCGCGAAACTCCACTCCGTAGACGGCGTCGTCGTAGAGCGGCCGGATGGTTCCGAGCTCAGGACAGAAGCCGGTGACCCGATCGGCCCATTCGCGGCTGAACTGGATCAGCATGTCGCGATTGCGAATTGTCTTCCCGGGTTCAATATCGCTGACCCAATTGTGCGGGACGTTCGGCCCGGTCAGGACCAGGCAGCCTGGTGCGAATTCCCCGATATGATCTCCCACCATCATGACGCCCGAGGTCGTTCGCGTCAGGTGCAGTTCGTATTCCGGATGATAATGCCACTTGGCTTTGAAGAACGGATAGCCATGCATGTTCCAGCGGAACGATTCCGCCGGCGGACATATGACCATTTCGAAGTCCGGAACGATCTTCAGAGCGGGCTTCATTGAGTGGCTCCTTCCCGGTAACGCAACGACCGCTTGATCCGCGGTCTCCCTAGAGCGGTTCAGCTTTTCAAAATCGCTGCCCCGATCTAAGTATTTGTTTTTACACAATTCCTGACGGAAAACCGCTGCGCACTTTTCCTGGAATTGCTCTAGCCCTTCGGCAAGGGCTCCTCCCTCGGCGGCAGGCCGACGCCTCCTTCGCCTACTTGCCGGGGGCTTATCGAAAACCGTCGTTGACCGGACGGTGACCAATCCTCACAGGCCTTGCAGGCCGTTCAGTGCGCACAGGTCGCCGAACAAATACAGTGAACGATGCCATCCGGCGAAAACATGACACAAGGTACCGCGCACTCAAGGCGCCGGCTCGAGATCCTCCTCCAATGCGTCTGGTGTTTTTGCCAGACTTATATGTTGCTTAATGAGACAAATTAGAGCTTTCCATTGAGCTGTCAATCATTTTCGCACGAAAAACGGAAACGGCCGGGACCGTTACGCGCTTCGTATGACTCTTGACATGAACCTGGTTTGGATATTTTGTTGTGCTATGCAACATAGATTGCGTCGTGGAGGAGTTTCACATGCGCAGATTGGGCATTCATTCATTCGTTTGGACCGGCGGCGGCACTCAGGCCATGCTCGAGGAGGCGATGGAAAATTCTGCCGCCTGTGGCTATCAGCTGATCGAGTTCGCGTATCTGCGACCCGAAAAATTCGACCTCGACCGCCTCGCCAGCAAGGCTGAGGCGCTGGGCCTCGAAATCGCCGTCACGATGGGCCTTCCGCCAGGCGCCGACGTGTCGAGCGAGGATGCTGCCGTCGTCAAGGCAGGCGAGGACTTGCTTGCGGGCGCGGTCGCGGCCGTTCGAGATATCGGCGGCACCAAGCTTGGCGGCATTCTCTATTCCGCCCACACGAAATATTCGACCATGCCAAGCGATCGCGGCCGCAAGAACAGCATTGCAGCCATTGCGCGGACGGCCGAAGCGGCAAAGACGGCCGGCGTCGATCTGGTGCTGGAGGTCGTCAACAGGTTCGAGACGAACCTCCTGAACACGGCGGCTCAAGGCCTCGACTTCATCAAGGCGACCGGCTCCGATCACGTCAGGCTCCATCTCGACACGTTTCACATGAACATCGAGGAAGCGAACCCGGCGGCGGCCATTCGTCTGGCCGGCGACAAGATCGGCTATTTCCACATCGGCGAAAGCAATCGCGGCTATCTCGGCGACGGGGTGATCGATTTCGATCGCATCTTCGATGCCTTGCTCGATATCGGCTACGAGCGCGACATTACCTTCGAATCGTTCTCCAGCGCCGTGGTCGACGAAGGACTTTCGCTGGCATGCGCGATCTGGCGCGATACCTGGACCGAGAACATGCCGCTGGCAAAGCACGCCAAGGCCTTCATCGACCTGAAAATGCAAGAGGCGGTTCGCCGGCGAACGACGAACGCCCGCCCATAGGCCGCACATGGGCAGCCTCCACGAGACGACGCCTGGTGGGTCGTGTTTTCGAAAAACCCTCCCAGTTGCCGCATGTTTGAGCGGCGTGTACCAAATGAGGGCCTGCGATCGCTAGCAGTTGGCGGATCGCAGGTAGCCTGGAGAGACCTACGTGAATGACCCGGCGTTGACCGCCAGTTCGCATCGCAGAATTCGACAAAGCAATGAAGTGGCGGCTCTGAGAGCCCTTCACCAGTTTGGACGACTGAGCCGAGCCGAACTCGCACGCAAATTGCGCCTTAACCGCTCTTCGTCGGGGCATATCATCGCCAGCCTGACGGCTGACGGCCTGGTGCGCGAAGCCATTGAGGATCCGCCGGAACAACCGGGTTATGCCCGGGTCGGCCGCCCCGGCATCATGCTCGAACTGGTGCCGGATGCCATATTCTTCCTCGGAGTGGAGATCGGCGTCGAACATATCAGCACGGTCGAGATCGATCTCGGAACCAACATCGTCTCGACGAATGTGGAACCGTTTGACGGACCGTCGATCAGCGTCGAGGCCGCGGTCGATCGCGCGGTAAGCTTGGCCCTCCAATCCATTCCGGCGTCGAAACTGGAGCGATGCGAAGGCTTTGGCGTCTCGACGCCGGCGCAGATGGACAAGCACGGACTGGTCCGGCTGGCGCCGCTTCTCGGCTGGCGAAACGTTCATCTCGCCGAGCTGGTGCGAGACGTCCTGCCGCTGCGCGTTCCGGTCCTTGCCGAGAACGATGCCAACGCATTCGCCATCGGCGCGACCTACGGGCGCAGCGAGGCGCATTCAGGCGTAACGCTGTTTCTCGTGATGGAGAGCGGCGTCGGCGGCGGCATCATCATCGACGGCAATCTTTTTCGCGGCGCCAACGGGCTGGCGGGCGAGATCGGGCACCTGATCATCAGCGACGCGCCGGGTCCGCGCCGCAATCTGGAACAGCTGATCGGCCTTGAAACCATCATGGGCGAATACCGCAAGACCTCCGCCGTCAGCCATCCGGCGTTCGGCAACTTCCTTGCCGATGTCCAGGATCGCCTGCCCAGCGCCGTCTCTATCGCCGAGCATTGGGCAAAGGCCTTGGCAACAGGGCTTGTGCAGGCCTGCCGGATCATCGACGCCGACCGGATCGTGCTGGGCGGTTCGGTCGCCGCGCTCTATCCGCTGATGGCCGCCAGGGTGGCCGCACATATCCACGCCATCCAGGAATCCAGTTTCCCGTTCCCATCAATCACAATGAACGATGACGGAACCGTCGGTTCCGCTTTCGGTGCAGCCTGCATGCTGCACCAGCGTTATCTGTCTCTGGAGAGCCAGCGTTTTGCCGACGATACGGCGGAATTCGAAGAGCCGGAGGCAGACGAAGGGCGATAGTGCGCGGTCGCCTTGTTGCCGCGACTAACGGCGCCAATCCGGTTAATATGTTGCATAAGCATACAAATGTCCATAGTGTGCCTTTCGGAGGAATAACAGCGCATTCCCGATCGTGACCATCTCAGGCCGCTGTTCGCTGCCAGGATCAGCGAGCGCGCCGCGAGACCTGCGGCAGGTGCGTCTCCGATCTCGAAAGTGCCCAACAGCCGAGCCCATGCGATGCAAGCGGATGCGATTTCAAGTCAGACCAAGCTCGCTGCGGACGCACTCGGGCCGACCGTCGTCATCGGCGAGATCCTGGTGGAGATCATGGCGAAAAGCCGTGGCGACGGTTTCCTCGAACCGATCGAGCTCATCGGTCCCTACCCCAGCGGCGCGCCGGCGATCTTCATCGATCAGTGCGCCAAGATCGGCGGCTCGGCGGCAATTGTCGCCTCGGTCGGCGACGATGATTTCGGCCGCATCAACATCGAACGGCTCCGGTCCGACGGAGCCGACATATCGGCCATCTCGGTTAGCCCCGACTATCCGACCGGAAGCGCGTTCGTTCGCTATCGCGACGACGGCTCGCGTGACTTCGTCTACAACATCGGAAAATCCGCGGCCGCACTAATCAGCCTGACGGCTGAGGCGAAGGCGCTGTTCGCGCGGGCCGGACACCTGCACGTCATGGGTACCGCTTTTGCCATCCCGGGTGTCTGGGAGATGATGGATCATGCCATCGGCGTCATCAAGCAGCGCGGCGGATCCGTTTCCCTCGACCCCAATCTGCGCAAGGAGTTGCTCGGGCACGGACAAACGCGGGAGCGCTTCGCCAAGCTCATCGATGTCGCCGACCTTCTCCTGCCTTCCGGAGACGAATTGTTCGTGGCGGCCGGTGTCGAAGGCGAAACCGCCGCGGTCACCGCGCTCTTTGCCCGTGGCGTGACGGAGATTGCTCTCAAGCGCGGCGAACACGGATCCAGATTTTTCGGCGCCGACGGCACGCGGATTGACTGTCCGGCGTTCAAGGTTGCCGAGGTGGACCCGACGGGCGCCGGTGACTGTTTCGGCGGCGCCTACGTCGCTTGCCGGCGTCTCGGCATGCCTGCGTTGAAGGCCCTCGAATACGCCAATGCCGCAGGCGCTCGCAACGTCACCATGCAGGGTCCGATGGAAGGTGCCGCGTCACGCAAACAGCTTGACGAGTTCATCGCCGTGACCCCGAAAAACAGCACAAGGTTGGACACGACCGTGCGCGGCCAAACACGTGAACTGGAGGATTGAGATGAGTCAGGATCTGTCGGGAAAAGTCATAGCAATCACCGGTGCGGCGTCCGGGATCGGTCTGGCCTGCGCCAAGGCCTGTCTTTCTTCGGGGGCACGCGTCGTTCTTGTCGATTATGCCGAGGATCGGTTGAAGAACCTGGCGTTGGAACTGGGCGCCAACGCGATCCCGCTGGTGGTCAATCTCACCGACCCAGAAAGCGTGGCGGGCATGATGCCGGCCATTCTGGACAAGGCCGGCCAGCTCGATGCCTTCCATGCCAATGCCGGCGCCTATATCGGCGGCGAGTTTACGGATGGCGATCCGGACGCCTTCGACCGGATGCTGAACCTGAACGTCAATGCTGTATTCCGAACGGTTCACGCGGTCCTGCCGCATATGATCGAACGCGGTACGGGAGACATCGTCGTCACCAGCTCCGTAGCCGGCCACACGGCCGTGCCGTGGGAGCCGATCTACACTGCTTCCAAGCACGCCGTTCAGGCGTTCGTCCACGCGCTGAGGCGGCAGGTCGCGAAACATGGCATCCGTGTCGGCGCGATCGCTCCCGGGCCGGTGCTGACGCCGCTCGTCGAAGACTGGCCGAAGGAGAACCTCGACCGGGCGATCGCCGCGGGGACACTCTTTGACCCGAAGGAAGTCGCCGAGGTCCTGGTTTTCATGCTGACGCGATCGCGCACGGTAACGATCCGGGACGTCGTCATCCTGCCGGCCAACTTCGATATCTGACAGTACGGCAAGTCGGCATCGGAATTGGGGAGCAGGACGATGTACCAGGCTCGTTTCAGGGTGGACAACGAGGTCGCCGTGGTGACCGGCGGTGGCCGCGGTATTGGCCTTGCCTGCGCGGATGCGCTTGGCGAGGCGGGCGCTTCGCTGGTGATCATCGAACCGGACGAGCAGGTCGGCAGCGCCGGAAGGGATGAGCTGATCGCGAAAGGTCACAAGGCCGAACTTGTGATCGGCGACGTGACCTCGTCGGCAAGAGTGACCGAGATTGCCGACATGCTGGCTGCCCGAGGAACGCCGGCTTCGATCCTCGTCAACAATGCCGGCATCGGCAGCAGCGGCATTTCACTGGAGGATGTGGACGACGAATTGTGGCTACGGATGATGGACGTCAACATCAACGGCGTCTTCCGGTGCTGCCGCGCGTTCGGCAGGCACATGATCACCGCCCGGCATGGCTCGATCGTCAATCTCGGATCGATGTCCGGCACGATCTGCAATCGGCCGCAGCCGCAGACGCCCTACAACGTCTCGAAAGCGGCCGTCCATCATTTGACCCGCTCGATCGCCGCCGAATGGGCGCCGCATGGCGTGCGCGTCAACGCTGTTGCGCCGACCTACATCGAGACGCCGATGGTTCTGGCAATCCCGGAAAACAAGACGCGGATCGAGGCCTGGCTGCGAGACACGCCGATGGGCCGGATGGGGCAGGCGCATGAAGTCGCAAGCGCCGTGCTGTTCCTCGCCTCCGATGCGGCCAGCCTGATGACCGGCGCCGTCGTGCCTGTCGATGCCGGGTTTACTTGCTGGTAGGACGGCGGCACCCGAAATTCTTCGCGGTCGGCTCGATGCTGCATCCGCGTCCCAGGCACAGTGCGATGCCGCCATTGGCACCTGAACGGTCAAGTCGGGCAAGCGTAACATCCCGCTATCTAATTGAGTCTGCTTCATTCGTCCGGGCTAATGCTCGGATTGGTTTGGATACTTTCCTTGAATACGCAAGCCATCGGCAGCGCACCGGAGCGCGGCAAATCGTTTGCCCATGTGGCGGAAGCCTCGTGGGGCAAGGGTCTTAGCACCCTGCTCCGCATCGTGCGCATGACGCTGCGCCATCCCTGGCAGGTCGCGATCACCATCGTCTCGACCTTCATCGCCGCGACGCTGCAGCTTTTCATTCCGCGCCTGCTGGGACGCGCCATCGATCAGGCGCAGGGCGTGATGGCCGCGGGTGCCGGCACCGCGGCGGAGAATGCGCTGTGGAGTACGGCGCTGACGCTGCTCGTCGTCAGCATCCTGCGCGGCCTCTTTACCATGGCGCAGAACTACTTTGGCGAGGCCGTCGGCCACCAGACCGGCTATGAACTGCGCCTGGCTTTCTATGAGAAGATCCAGCGCCTGAGTTTTTCCTTCCACGACCGGGTCCACACCGGCGACCTGATCACGCTCGGCCTGCTCGATCTCGACGGCGTGCGCATGTTCTTTTCCACCGGCATCCTGCGCGTGGTGCTGCTCGGCGTGCTGATCGGCGTCGGCGCCTATCTGCTGATCAGCACCGATCTCGTGCTCGGGCTGCTCAGCCTGAGCTTCGTGCCGTTCGTCGCCTGGCGGTCCTCGGTCACCCAGCTGGCGTTGCGCAGTACCTGGCTGACTTTGCAGCAGCGGCTGTCGGTGCTGAGCCGGGTGATGGACGAAAACCTCGGCGGCATCCGTGTCGTGCGCGCCTTCGCGGCGCAACGGCATGAGTTGCAAAAGTTCGACCGCGCCAAGCAGGATGCGCTGGACCTCGCAACCGAGCGCGTCGACATCCGCGTCAGCAACACCAGCGCCATGAACTTCTCGTTCCTGGCCGCCATGGGCCTGGTGCTGTGGTTCGGCGGCCAGAAGGTGATAGCAGGCCAGATCAGCGTCGGCACGCTGGCCCAGTTCCTCACCTTCATGACCATCCTGCAGATGCCGGTGCGCCAGCTCGGCCTGATGGTCAATTCGTTCGCCCGCGCCTCGACCTGCGGCACGCGGCTGTTCGAACTGCTCGATGCCGAACTCGATATCGAGGATGCCCCCGATGCCAAGGACCTCGTCATCACCGACGGCGTGCTGCGTTTTGACAATGTCGGCTCCCGCTACGCGGGCGCTAGCCGCCCGACGCTGTCCGGCATCTCCTTCGAGGCCAGGTCCGGCGAGACCATCGGCATTGTCGGTCCGCCCGGCAGCGGCAAGTCGACCATCGCGCATTTGATCCCGCGCTTCTACGACGTGACTTCAGGCGCGATCACCATCGACGGCCAGGACATCAGCAAGGTCACGCTGCAATCGCTGCGCAAGGCGGTCGGCGTCGTACAGCAGGACGCGTTCCTGTTCACCACTTCGATCGAGAACAACATCGCCTATGGCAATCCGTGGGCGCGCGAGACCCGCATCGGGCAGGCCGCCGAATACGCCCAGCTGCACAACTACATCATCGGCCTTCCCGCGGGCTACACCACGGTCGTCGGCGAACGCGGCGCGTCGCTTTCCGGCGGCCAGCGGCAGCGCCTGACCATCGCGCGCAGCCTGATGCTGCGGCCATCGGTGCTGGTCTTCGACGATTCCACCGCAGCCATCGACGCCGGCACCGAGCAGCGGATCCGGGCGGCGATGAAGCGCTTCGCCAAGGACCGCGTCACGCTCATCATCTCGCACCGGCTGAGCTCGCTGATGCATGCCGACCAGATCCTGTTCGTCGAGGGCGGCCGCATTGTCGAGCGCGGCACGCATGAGGAACTGCTGGCTCTCGGTGGACGCTACCGCGCGCTCTACGACCTGCAGCTGCGGCCGGACGACGACCGGCCCGCGGCCACGGGAGCCGCCTGATGTCGACACAGAACGACGACGAGAAGGAAGACACCAGCGGGCGGCCGACAAAGGCTGTCGTCGGCTCGCACCGCGACGAGGAAGAGGTTTTCGGCAAAGCCTACGATCCGCGTATCGTGCGGCGTATCTGGAGTTTCGTAAAACCCTATCAGGGCCGGATTTTCATCTCGGTCGCCGCGGTGCTGGTGTTCACGCTGACGCAACTGGCGATCCCGCTGGTCATCCGCTACGCCATCGACCATGGCATGGCGGCGGGCAGGCTCGACCGCTCGGTGATGATCTCTGCGACCGGCGCCTTCGCGGTCATCATCCTCATCAACTATGCCGCCAGCTATGTGCAGGAGAGCGTCGTCGGCAAGGTGGCCGAAAATGTGCTGTCCGACCTGCGGCGCGCCATGTTCAGCCATTTGCAGCGGGTGTCGTTGAGCTTCATGGACAAGACCGAGGTCGGGCGGCTGATGTCGCGCCTGCAGGGCGACGTCAATTCGATGCAGGAATTCCTCGAGACGTCGGTGATGTCGGTGGGCGACATCGTGCTGTTGTTCGGCATCGTCAGCGTGCTGCTTTGGCTGGATTTCCGGCTCGGGCTGTTGACGCTGTCAACCATGCCGGTGCTGTTCATCGTGCGCCTGTTCTGGCTGCCGCGCGCCAAGCTCGCCTTCATGGCGGCGCACGAGACCAACTCCATCGCCAACGGCGCGCTGGCCGAAAGCATCCATGGCGTGCGAACGGTGCAGAGCCTCGAACGCCAGCATGTCAATTTCGACCTCTATGACGAGAAGGTGCTGGCCAATCTCCGCGCCCATCTTCGGTCGGCGAAATACGCGCAGGTGATGGTGCCGATCGTCGACACGCTGACCGGCATCGCCATGGCGACGGTCATCGTCGTCGGCGGCTCGATGGTGCTCTCGCACAGCCTCGACGTCGGCATCATGGTGGCGTTCCTGTTCTACATCCAGCGCTTCTTCGACCCGATCCGCTCGCTCACCATGCAGTACAGCGTCATGCAGCGCGCCATGGCCTCCGGCCAGCGCATCTCCGAAGTGCTCGACGTGCCGGTTGACGTCAGCGACAAAGACGGAGCGGTCAAGCTGTCGCGCGACATGGACGGCTCGGTCGAATTCAGGAACGTCACCTTCGGCTATAGGCAGAACCTGCCGGTGCTGAAGAACGTTTCCTTCCGCGTCAATCCAGGCGAGACCGTAGCACTTGTCGGCCCGACCGGATCGGGCAAGTCCAGCTCCATGGCGCTGGTGCATCGCTTCTACGATGTCTGGTCGGGGCAGGTCCTGGTCGGCGGACATGATGTCCGCGACCTGACGCAGGATTCGCTCGGCGAGCAGGTGGCGATGGTGCTGCAGGAGCCGTTCCTGTTCTCCGGCTCGGTGCTGGAGAACATCCGCTATCACAAGACCGGCGCGACCCGAGAAGAGGTGGTGCGCGCCGCCCAAGCCGTCGGCGCGCACGACTTCATCGAGCATCTGCCTGACGGCTACGATACCGAACTAGAGCAGCGCGGCGGCAATCTCTCGCTCGGCCAGCGCCAGTTGATCAACTTTGCGCGGGCGCTGGTGGCCGACGCCAAGATCCTGGTTCTCGACGAGGCCACGGCCAGTATCGATTCCTACACCGAGATGTTGATCCAGAAGGCGCTGGTAAAGCTGCTCGAAGGCCGCACCGGCCTGGTCATCGCGCATCGGCTGGCGACCATCCGCGGCGCGGACCGCATCATCGTCCTGCAGAACGGCGAGATCGTCGAAAGCGGCAACCACGAGCAATTGATGGAAACAAAGGGCCTCTACGCCCGCCTCTACAACATGAACTACGCTTCGTTCGACGATATTTCAGAAGGCGAGATGGAGCTGGACGCGGTGGTCGGCAAGGCGACGTGATTGGCGGCGGTTTCGGCGGCGAGATCGCGACGCCGATGGACACCGACATCGCCATCTTCGACAAGGTCATCACCATCAATGCGCGTGGCGCGCTGCTGGTCACCAAATATGCGACGCAGCAAATGGTCCGCATCGGCAAGGGCGGGGCGATCGTCAACGTCTCCAGTCAGGCAGCACTTGTCGCGCTCGAGGGGCACATTTCCTACGGCTCCTCGAAGGCGGCGCTCGAAAACATCACGCGCTGTTCGGCTCTGGAGCTGGGCAAATACGCAATCCGAGTCAACAGCGTCAACCCAACGGTGGTCAGGACGCCGATCTCGTCCGGCCACTGGAGCCAGCCGCATGTCGCCGAACCTTTTCTCAAGCCTCTCGGCCGGTGGGCGACAGAGGACGAAATCGCCGGCCCGATCGTGTTCCTGCTCAGCGACGCGGCCTCGATGATCACCGGCATTTCGCTGCCCATCGACGGCGGTCATACCTGCCAATGAGGCCCATGGCAGGCTGATCCCCGAGACCGAGAGCATCGGCAATCGCCATGATTGCGGCTGCACTCTTCCTGCGCCGCCGCAAGGCATTTCACAGCCTTCCGGCGCAGAAGCCATCCATGGAATACGGCGACCGCGCCCATTTCCTGAACGTCAATCATAGGATACATGCAGGGCATGACGCTCAGAATGATAATGCTCGATGCCAAGCCGTTCGGCGCGGCGGATGTCGCCGAGATCGCACGTCGCAACGCCCGCCTGGTGTTGGGCGAGGAGGCGATGCGCCGCATCCGCGCAAGCCGCGCCGTCATCGAGCGTCTCACGCAACTTGGCAAGCCGATATACGGCGTCACCACCGGCCTTGGCGCCTGTGTCGATACGCCGCTCGCGCAGGCCGATCTGATCGCCTTCCAGCATAGCGTGCCGCTCAGTCACAGCATGGGCATCGGACCGGCTCTTCCGATCGAGGCGGTGCGGGCAATGATGGTGGCGCGCATCTCGGGCATGGCCGCGGGCGGCACCGGCGCCTCCGAGCGTGTGGTCATGGGCCTTGTGGCGGCGCTGAACGCCGGCGTCCACCCGGTCATCCCCGCCTGGGGATCGATCGGGGCGGCGGACCTCGCACCTCTCGGCCATATGGCGAGGGCTCTGCGCGGCGACGGCGAGGTGGAGTTCCAGGGCAAGGTCATGCCGTCCGCCGAGGGGCTGGCGCTTGCCGGGCTCGAGCCGCTCGACCTGCGCGAGAAGGACGGCCACGCCATCATCGTCGCCAACAGCCTTTCGACTGGAACGGCCTGCCTCTACCTCGAAGACGTCGCTCACCTCATCGACTGGTCGATGGCCGCGGTGGCGCTCAACTACGAGGCATTCCGTTCATCGCTGACGGCAATCGACGAGGACGCACTGTCGGCGCGACCGGCGTTCGGCCAGCGCGAGATCGGCGCGCGGCTGCGGGCGGAGCTCGAGGGGAGCGGGCTGTGGAAGGAGAATGCGGCGCGGCGCATCCAGGATCCGCTCAGCTATCGCTGCGTGCCCCAGGTGTGGGGCGGCCTGCTCTACGCGTTGGAACAGGCCAGGCTGGCGACGGAGATCGAGCTGACTCATTCCGGCGACAACCCGGTCATCCTGCCTGCTGCCGAACGGATCATCTCGAACGGCAATTTCGACCTTACGGCGTTGACGCTGACCTGGGAACAGCTCGGCCAGGCCCTCGCGCATTGTGCGGTGGGCACCGCCAACCGCTGCATGAAGCTGATGTCGCCGACGGTGGCGGAACTGCCGCGCTTCCTGTCGGCCAGGGGCGGCAGCCGCCAGGGTTATGCCGAATTGCAGAAACCCCTTGCCGGCCTGGAGGCCGAGATCCGGCATCTGGCCAATCCGATGTCGCTCAGCCCGCTTGCCGTTTCGGACGGCATCGAGGATCAGTCGTCGATGGCGCCACGCGTGGTGGCCAAGACGGCCGAGATCATCGAGCGCCTGCGCTATCTCGTTGCGATGGAATTGATCTTTGCGGCGACGGGCGTGGAACTGCGCGGTGTCGTCGACAGCATGGGCGAAGGGCCGCAACGCACTTATGCAGCCGTGCGCGCGCTCGTCAGCCCGCTCGACGACGACCGCGAAATGAGCGCCGATATGACGCGCATTGCCCGGATGGTGGCGGGCCCACGGCATTGAGCCGGCGTCCTAGTAGGCCTTGAAAGCGCCCGCGTCCGCTCGTGCATCCACGTCGGTGATCAACATGTGCCCAGGCGACACGGTGATCGAGATCGCCAGCGGCGCGAAACGGTGATGCAACCCCCGAAGCTGGGTGTGAAAAATGCGGTCATCGTCTTCAGGGCCGAGCGGCCGATAATGGCTCAGGCGCGCCAGGCAGGTATCGCGATAGTCGATGATGCGGCCGTCGCCGAACCACTCTTCGAGGACGCGAACAACCGGATCTTACATCGGCCAGCAGATGTTCTCGCCGGTCGTTCGCCATCTCGTCCGGCACGGGCTCACATAAGGCCAAAACCCGCGGTCGTGCTTCAATTCCCGATTTGGCAGCGAACCTCGATGCGAACGCGCGTGCGAGCCTGGCGCCGCGATCCAGCGTCTTTGCAGCATTCGTCTCATCCTTGCCAGAAGGGCTTGGCGAGCTCTGCCTCGACCTGCCGTTTCGTCAGGCCGATATCGTCGATCAAATGAGGATTGTCCTTCGACATTTGCTCAAGTTCCCAACGAAAGCGCATCCGCTCGCGCCAGGTCCGATCGCGCCAGGTCGCGACAATGCTTCGCAGGGTCGTCAGGTGCCGGCGCGGCATTTCCGCCAGCCCAACGGGCGTTCCCGGCCGCGCCGCCTGATGCGGGGCCGATGCAAGGGTATCGTTCATGGCAACCTCCATATGGCTTGAGGGTCTGGGACCCACGATTTGAAAGAGGTTGAATTCTGCCGAATGCGAACGCCGCCGTAATTAAGCCCTCCCAAATAGTTCTCAAAACTTCCAAACGGGGTTAGAGCAGTTCGCCGGTTCACGGAACCGGCGAACTGCTCTAACTCTTTGTTTTGACGCAATTCCGGACGCAAAACCGCTTCACACTTTTTCTGGAATTGCTCTATAGATGCGCCGTATGCAGGGAGAACGCTTTGCCTTTGGTCCGTTCGTGCTTGATTCCGGTGCGGGAACGCTGCTTCGGAACGATGTCCCCGTTGCCGTTGGCTATCGCGGGCTAAAGCTGCTTGCGGCGCTCGTCGGACGGCCCGGCGAGATCCTGGGCAAGGCCGAGTTGATGGACGCGGCGTGGCCGGGCACGGCCGTCGAGGAAGGCAACCTCACCGTCCAGATCGCGCAGCTGCGCAAGCTGCTTGGTCCGCCCGCCGACGGCGGTGAATGGATATCAACGGTTCCGCGCGTCGGCTATCGCTTCACGGGGGTCATCGAACAGCTCGGTGGCGCGAAGCGAAAAGCTTTGCCGCTGCCCGCGAAACCATCGATAGCCGTGCTGCCTTTCGTAAATTTCAGCAACGATCCCGAGCAGGACTCCTTCGCGGATGGGTTGACCGAAGACCTGATCACCGACCTGTCCAGGATCTCCGGCCTGTTCGTCATCGCCCGCAACTCGACCTTTGCCTACAAGGGAAAGGCGATGGACGTGCGCGAGATCGCTGAGGACCTTGGCGTGCGCTATTTGCTGGAGGGTAGCGCAAGACGCGCCGCGGGGCGGGTGCGCATCAACGCCCAGCTGGTCGACGCGGTGAGCGGTGAACATCTATGGGCGGAACGCTTCGATCGCAGCCTGGAGGATATTTTTGCCGTTCAGGACGAGGTGACGGCCAAGATCGTGGAGGCGTTGCTTGGCCGGCTGCGTGCGCCGCCGCCGCGCAATCGCCCCAGAAATCTCGAGGCCTACGATCTCTGCGTGCGGGCGCGCAAGCTGATCGACGATTCGCCGCAGACGGCGCGGGAAGCGCATCTGATGCTGACGCGCGCGGTATCGCTCGATCCGGATTACGCCGAGGCCTATCGCTGGCTTGCCATGAACCACTGGATGGGATGGGTGCATTGGGGCGAACCCATCGAACCCAATCGTAGCGTTGCTCTGGAACTGGCGCGCAAGGCTGTAGCGATCGATCCCAACGATGCCGGCTGCCATTGGGTGCTGGCCAATTTGCTTGCATATGAGCATAGCTTCGCCGAGGCGGATGCGGAATTTGCCAGGGCGTTCGAGCTCGACCCGAACGAGGCCGACGCCTGGGCGACATTGTCCGACATCGAGGTCTTGGGCGGGCGGCTCGAGGAGGGCCTCGAGCACATTCGCAAGGCGTTCCGGCTGAACCCGTTTCCGGCAAGCTGGTACTATCTGACGCTCGGCCAGGCGCAATATGCGGCGCGCGACTACGAAGCCGCTGTCGAAACACTGCGCAGGGACGAGACCTATCGCACAAGCTCACGCCGTTTCCTGGCGGCAAGCCTTGCGCAACTCGGCCGGCTCGACGAGGCGCGCGCAGAGGTCGAAATGTTCCTCGTCGGCAATCCGCATTTCACAACCCGCCACTGGGTCTGGACGGAGCCATTCCGCGACGCTGCGACGCTTGAGCATTTCGTCGATGGCTTCCGCAAAGCCGGCCTTCCGGAGTGACACGCCGGCGCTATCTTCCAACCGGCCATTCGATCCGAAGGCTGCCGGTCGTGCCGCCTACTCCTCAAAGCGACTCGTGGCGTCACGGTCGCGCTCGTATCGTCTCGTGAGCGGAAACGGCGGCAACCAGGACTCGCGACGAACGGTCCAGAGTTCATAGGTTGGCGTCAGTTGGTCAGGGGCATCCAGGGATCCAAGGTGCACTTCGATTTCGTCCCCGGTGCGTGCGAAGACGGACGAGCCGCAGCGGGGACAGAAAAACCGCCCGGCGTAGTCGCGTGTTTCGCCCTCGATCGTCACCGCATCCTGAGGGAACACTGCTGCAGCATAAAAGAGGGCGCCATGATGCTTGCGGCAGTCGAGACAATGACAAATGCCGACCCGGTATGGACGTCCCGACGCCACAATTTTGACGTTGCCACACAGGCAACCGCCGGTGAATCGGTCCATGCTACGTCTCCTCCAAGATCAGGCGGCCAGAATGGCTACAACGAGCAGCACTGTCATTGCAATTGCCCGCTGCGGGCGGAGACGCGCCGCCTCGACAGAGCAACAACGCTCAATCTTGCAAATGCGGGCTTGCGCTATCGGTGGGAGGTGCGGCTAGTATGCGCAGCCTGATCACTGGATTTCGAGAGGCCAGCCATGCCGCCGAGCGAAACGACTTCCCGCGAGCCGAGTGAGCAAACTGTTCTCTCTGTTCAAAACCTGACCGTCCGCCTGCCCGCAAACATGGAGCGTGAGAACGCTGTCGAAAACATAACCTTCGACATGCGCAAGGGCGAGATGCTCTGCATCGTCGGCGAGTCCGGCTCCGGCAAGTCGGTCACAGCAAATGCAATCATGGGCCTGCTGCCGTCTTCGGTGCGGATTGCGCGGGGAAGCATCCGGTTCAAGGGGCACGATCTCGCCAGCGCCGGGGAAGGTGTGATGCGGAGCCTGCGCGGCCGTTCGGTCTCCATCATCTTCCAGGATCCACTTTCGGCGCTCAATCCGCTGATGACTGTCGGCCAGCAGGTGGCGGAGGTGATGGAGGCACACAAGTCCGGCACCTCGGCGACCCGCGTCAAGGCGGTGGTCGACCTGCTTGGCGAAGTCGGCCTGCCGGAGCCGGAGGTCCTGCGGCACCAATATCCGTTCCAGCTCTCCGGCGGCCAACGCCAGCGCGTCATGATCGCCATGGCGCTGGCGCTCGAGCCCGATCTTTTGATCGCCGACGAGCCGACGACGGCTCTCGACGTCACCACCCAGGCGCAGATTCTTGCCCTGATCCGGCGGCTGCAGCGCGAAAAGAACATGAGCGTCATGTTCATCACGCACGACTTTGGCGTCGTCGCGGAAATCGCCGATCGCGTCATCGTCATGGAAAAAGGCGCGATGGTCGAACAGGGCACCGCCGCCGACGTGCTTGGCAATCCAAGCCATCCCTACACCAGGCGACTGATCGCCGCCGTCCCGCATATGATTGAGAACGAAACGAAGGCGCGTGACGATGCGCCGATCGTGTTGGAGGTGCAGAAACTCGACAAGACCTACCGGCCGGGCATCGGCTTCTTCTCGCGGTCCCGCATCGTGCACGCCGTCAAGCAGGTCAGCTTCGAGGTTCGCCAGGGCAGAACGCTCGGCATCGTCGGCGAGTCCGGTTCGGGAAAGTCGTCGCTGGGCCGCGTCCTGCTGAAACTCCTGGACAGCGACGGGGGCAGCATCCTGTTCGACGGCAAGGATATAGCGGCGCTTTCAGACTCCGAGTTCCGGCCGATGCGGCCGCACATCCAGATGATCTTCCAGGACCCGTTTGCCTCGCTCAATCCACGCCAGACGATCGCCAAGATCCTCACCGTCGGCCCGATGGCGCACGGCCTGTCCGTCAAGGAAGCGCGCGCGAAGGCGCTGCAATTGCTGCATCTGGTCGGGCTCGACGAGGGTGCCTATGGCCGCTTTCCGCACGAATTCTCGGGCGGCCAGCGCCAGCGGATCGGCATCGCCCGGGCCCTGATGATGGACCCCAAGGTTCTGGTCGCCGACGAGGCGGTCTCAGCCCTCGATGTCTCCATCCAGGCGCAGATCCTCGATCTGCTGGCGAGCATCCAGGAGGAAATGAAGATCGCCATGATCTTCATCACGCACGACCTGAGGGTGGCAAGCCGCATCTGCGACGAAATCCTGGTGATGAACCGCGGCGAAGTCGTGGAGTGCGGCCCGCCTTCGCAGATATTCCGGTCGCCACGTCACCCCTATACGAGGCTATTGATCTCCGCCATTCCCGGCAAGGAATGGGTCCCCGCCGCCTGAGCCGACGACGACGCCGAAGATCTCCTGACCTTCCCTGAGCCATGAATGGCCGCGCTGGCAAAGGCGCGGCTGCAAGTCTGTTCTTCGATCGGGTCGCCGACGCGTGCCCGTCCAGGTCTGCTGTCGAGCAGAATAGTTGCGTTTGTCCACTAAAAGTAGTTGCATTTGTCCACTACCCGCTCAATCATGCCTGCGAAGACCCTCGACAACCCCGGATGGGGCTGCGGCGATCTCGATGAAGGCTGCCCACAACAGTCTCTGGAGAGTGTTCGATGCCGGTGAAGAAGAAAGGTCCACCCTATCCCGTCGAGACCGTCGGGCTGGATGTCCTTGAAGACACGTTGAGCTTCTACATCCGCAGCATCAACATAGCGCTTTCGCGCGATCTCGATGACCGCCTGGAAGGTCTCGATGTTGCCCGGGGAACGGGCAAGATCACCACCCTGCTGCTTGTCGACAGCCATCCAGGAATACGGCCCTCGGTCATCGCGCAGCTCATCATGCGCGATCGCTCCGCCATGGGCAGGCTGGTCGACCAGATGATCGATCACGAACTGATCACGCGTCAGGCCGCGCCGGACGACGGACGCGCACAGGAACTCCACATCACCCAAAAGGGGGCAGACCTCGCCCGCAAGGTGCGCAAGATCGCCACCAAGCAATCCAGCGATTTCTTCGCCGATGTGCCCGAGAAAGACCAGAAGCGTCTGCTGGACATATTGCGACGCGTCTACCGCCGCACCGCGGGACTCGACCAATGACGGACCCCACAGCACGCCGAGCCGGCCAGCGTGTGGCGCTCGTGTCCGGTGCCAGCCGCGGTATCGGTGCGGCTTGCGCGCGGCACCTGTTTGAAACGGGTTGGACTTTGTCGCTGGGCATGCGCAAACCGGTCCAGCCCGACTGGGCCGATGCCGAGCGCGTCCGCGTATTTGCCTACGATGCCGCGGACGCCGGCAGCGAACGGGCATGGGTCGACGGCACCATCCATGCCTTCAACCGGATCGACGCGGTTATCGCCAGCGCCGGCATCATGATCCCGAAGTCGGTCATCGACGCCGACGACGCGGATCTCGATCTCATGTTCGAGATCAACGTCAAGGCGCCGCGCCGTCTGGTACGCGCATCGTGGGCATCGCTTGCGGCGAGCAGCGCGGGCCGGGTGATCATTCTCGCCTCGCTCTCGGGCAAGCGGGTCAAGTCCGTGACGGCAGGTTCCTACTCGATCTCCAAATTTGCTGCCGTCGCGCTGTCGCACGGCATCCGGCAAGCGGGGTGGGACCTCGGAATTCGCGCCACGGCCGTCTGTCCCGGTTTCGTCGCCACCGACATGGCCCGCGGCGTCACCGATCGCGCCGATGCCTTGATGACCGACCCGGATGACCTCGCCCGCATCATCGGGCTGCTTCTCGATCTGCCCGACCATGCGAGCGTCGCCGAATTTTCCATCAATTGCCAGCTTGAGGAGTCCTACTGAGCATGCCCGGACCGTTCGTCGTCCCCGTTCATGGAGATACCGAGCTGCCAAAGGAGGTGGACTGCGTCGTCATCGGCGGCGGTATCATCGGTACCTCGACGGCGCTGGAGCTGGCCGAGAGAGGCCTGCGGGTGGCCCTGTGCGAGAAGGGCGGCATCGGACAGGAACAGTCCAGCCGCAACTGGGGCTGGGTTCGTATTTCCCGCCGGGATCCACGCGAGGTTCCGCTGATGGCGGAAGCCCTGCGGATATGGGCGAGGCTCTCCGAACGGACGGGACGAGACACCGGCTACGCCCGGGCCGGAATTGTCTTCACCTGCGCGGACGACAAGGAATACGACCAGCACGAACGCTGGGGTCGCCATCTCGAAGGCTATCAGTTCGAGTCGCGAATGATCGGCGCCGGCGAATTGCGTGACCTCCTCCCCGGCTCCAATCTCGATGTCAAAGGAGCGCTCTACACACCTGCCGACGGCCGCGCCGAGCCGCAGAAAGCCGCGCCTGCAATCGCCGAAGCCGCACGCGAACGCGGCGCCGCCATACTGACGGAATGCGCGGTGCGCGGCGTGGAGACGACGAACGGCGCCGTCTCGGGCGTCGTGACCGAGCGTGGCTTCATTGCCTGCAAGGCGGTCGTCCTTGCCGGAGGGGCGTGGTCGAACCTGTTTTGCGGAACGCTTGGTCTCGACCTGCCGCAGTTGAAGGTCATGAACACGGTTCTTCGCACGACCCCGGTCGAGAACGGACCGGACCAGGCCGTGTGGGCTAACAACTTCGCCATACGCAAGCGCCAGGACGGTGGCTACACCGTCGCCTCCAGCATGAGCAATCTCGTCGACATCGTGCCGAACTCATTTCGCTATGCGCGCGATTTTCTTCCGGCCTGGAAGACGGAGTGGCGATCGCTGCAATTCCGCCTGGGCGGCCGTTTCCTTGACGAGGCAAGGATGCCGACTCGCTGGGCGATGGATGAGGCGAGCCCCTTCGAATACTGCCGCGTGCTCGATCCCAAGCCTTCCAAGAAAAGCTCGGAGCGCGTTCTTGCAAATGCCCGCAAGGCATTTCCGGTTCTGGAAAAGGCAGAAGTGGCTCAGCGCTGGGCCGGCTACATCGACGTCACGCCCGACGCCGTCCCCGTCATTTCGGCCGTCGACGACGTTCCCGGCTTTCATGTGGCGACCGGTTTCTCGGGCCATGGTTTCGGCATCGGGCCCGCGGCAGGCAGGCTGATGGCGGACATCGTCACCGGGCGGCCACCGATCGTCGATCCCAGGGATTTCCGGTGGTCGCGGTTTTCGGACGGATCGAAGGTCGCACCGGTCACTGGATTATAAGCGCTCCGACAAGAGAGCGTGACGCAGCGAAAGTGGAACACTAAAAAAGGAGCCTCCAATGTCAGACAAGAGCAGCAGCACTACCTTTCGACCAACGCGTCGTCAGGCGCTTGGAATGGCAATCGCCGGTGCCGCCGGCCTGACCATGCCAAGCCTGACGGGAGCAGGCAGGGCCCTCGCGGCAACGCCGCCGAGCGAGCCCAAGGGACAGGTGATCGTCGGCTTTTCCCAGGAGCCCACCGTCTTCAACCCGCATTTGCCGCACATCGAGGTCGACGAAGGCATCCACTTCAGTGTCTTCGATCCGCTTTTCGGCGTCGATCCCAAGGGCAATTTCTTCCCCGCGCTCGCCAAGGAGGTGCCGACCGTCGAAAACGGCGGCATCTCTGCCGACGGGCTCGAGTGGCACGTCAAGCTGCGCGACGACGTGAAATGGCATGACGGACAGCCGTTCACCGCCGAGGACGTCAAGTTCACGCTCGAACTGCTGGTCGACCCGAAGTTTCGCAGCTGGCGACGCGCCGGCCACGAACTTGTCCAGGATCTGACGGTCGTCTCGCCAACCGAGATCAAATGGAAGATGAAGGAGCCTTACGCGCCCTACCCGTCGATCCTGGCCGCGACCTTCATCGTTCCCAAACATGTGCTCGGTGCGGCGGAGGACAAGAACACCGCGCCGTTCAACAATGCCCCGATCGGCACCGGCCCGTTCAAGTGGGTGGAACGCATGGCCGGCGACCATATCGAACTGGCCGCCAACACCGACTACTTCGCCGACGGCCCCTACCTGAAAAGCCTGATCTACAAGTACATTCCGGATCTGACCGTGCTCTACACCCAGTTCAAGACCGGCGACATCGACGTCATCGGACTGCAGTGGATCACGGCCGACCACTATGAGGAAGCCAAGGCATTGAGCGGCACCGCGGTCACCGTCATTCCCGCCGCCACGATCGAATCGCTCAGCTTCAACATGGAGCGCCCGCAGTTCAAGGAACTCGCCGTTCGTCAGGCGCTGTACCATGCGCTGGACAAGAAGACGATCATCGACGCCCTCTACTACGGGCTGCCGGCCCCGACCGAAACCTACATGCCGCAGCAGTCCTTCTACTACAATCCCGATTTGCCGAAGCAGGAATACGATCTGGACAAGGCAAAGAAACTGTTGGACGACGCCGGCTGGGTTCCTGGCGGGGACGGCATCCGTGTCAAGGACGGTGTTCGCCTCTCGTTCAAGAACTCGACCACGGCGGGTAATCATATCCGCGAACAGGCGCAGCAGTTCATTCAGCAATCGTATCGCGACATCGGCGTCGAGGTGGTGATCTCCAACCTGCCGCCGGCGGTGATGTGGGGCGACTACTGGATGAAGTCGGAATTCGATTCCGTCGTCGTCGGCATCAACTTCCTGACGGGCTCCGATCCCGACACTTCGGACTACCTCAGCTCGAAGTCGATTCCGGCCAAGGGCGGCTCCGGCCAGAATACCTGGCAGTATGCCAGCCCAGAGGTGGACAAGCTGCTTGATACCGGCGGTGTCGAATTCGTGCCGGAGCAACGCAAGCAGGCTTACCTGAAAATCCAGGAGACCGTGCGCAACGACCTGCCATTCCTGCCGATGTTCCAATACGCGACGGTCCGCGGACACAAGTCCGGTGTCGAAGGCGTCGTGCCGAACATCAATGTGCGCATCGACTCCTGGGACGTGGCCACCTGGTACTGGGCATAGAAGCACAAAAGACGCCGGGCCGGCAATGACCGGCTCGGCCTGCGTGGCCGCGCCTCTCTGGCGCGCCTGTAACCGACGGACAGCAAAACGGAGACAACCGGCATGCTTCGCTATCTGCTGGGACGCTTCTGGCAAAGCCTCGTCCTGCTCCTGCTGGTTTCGGTGATCGGCTTTGCCGTCCTGAATCTGGCTCCGGGCGGACCGCTCTCGCAATTCACCCTGACGCCAGGGATGACACAGGCCGATCTCGATCGCATCGCCTCGCAAATGGGACTCGATCGACCTCTTCCCGTCCAGTACATCGACTGGCTGGCACATCTGCTACGCGGCGACTGGGGGCGTTCCTACCGGGACGGCAGGCCCGTGCTCGACATCATCTGGGAGCACCTTGTCGCGACATTGCTGCTGATGGGTGTATCGACCGCGATCGCCATTCTTGTCGGCACCTGGATCGGAGTACTGGGCGCGCTCAGGCGATATTCGATCTTCGACTATGCCGCGACCGTCGGCGCGATGGTGGCGCTGTCGATCCCGACATTCTGGTTCGGGTTGATCGCGATCTACATCTTCTCGCTACGGCTCAGATGGCTGCCGGCCGGCAACATGTACACGATCGGCGATGGCTCGCTCGGCGATTACGCGATCCATCTCATCATGCCGAGCGTCGTTCTTGCGCTGGTCAATATCGCCGTGTGGAGCCGCTACATGCGCACCGCGACGATCGACGTCATCAGCCAGGATTTCGTTCGAACGGCCCGGGCCAAGGGGCTGAGTTCCCGACGCGTGTTGCTTCGCCATATCCTCGGCAACGCCCTGCTGCCGATGATCACCCTGCTGGGGCTGCAACTGCCGACAATACTGGGTGGCGCATTGGTGACGGAAACGGTCTTTACCTGGCCCGGCATGGGGCGGCTGTTCCTCGATAGTCTCGGCTACAGCGACTACCCCGTCGTGATGGGCCTGCTGATGATGTCCGCAGTCCTCGTCCTGGTCGGCAATCTGGCCGCGGACCTCACCGTCGCATTCGTCGATCCGCGCATTCGATTGAGCTGAGGAACGAAGAGATGACCCAGTCGGATTTCCTCATCCCCACCCACACCAGGCAACGCTGGTGGCATAGCCGCAGCGTGCGCCGATTCGCCCGTCATCGACTGGCGATGTTCGGCCTGGTGATGATCATCGTCCTGGTCCTCGCCTGCGTCTTCGGACCTTGGCTGCTGCCCTTTGACGATCTCTACATCGACCTGCGTGGCCGATTCTCGCCGCCGTTCACGGGCTATCATTTCTTCGGCACCGATCCGCTTGGACGTGACATCGCGGCGCGCCTGTTCATGGCCGGCCGCATTTCGCTCCTGGTCGGCTTCGCTGCGATGGTCATCAGCACCGTCTTCGGAACCGTGCTCGGGATTGCTGCCGGCTTCTTCGGCGGCCGCATCGGCACGGTGCTGATGCGTTTCGTCGACGCGATGCTGTCCTTTCCCAATATCTTCCTGCTGCTGGCGATGGCAGCCTTCATCAAGCCGAGCCCGATCATGATCACCCTGATCATCGCGGCAACGAGCTGGATGGAAATCGCGCGCATCGTCGAGGCGGAAGTGCGTTCGCTGCGCGAACGTGACTTCGTCGTCGCCGCCCGCATGCTCGGGCTCAGCAACAGCCACATCATGTTTCGCGAGCTGCTGCCCAATGCGATCGGCCCGATCATCGTCGCGGCCACGCTTACCGTTGCCCGCGCCATCCTTCTGGAGGCCTATGTCAGCTTCCTCGGCTACGGCATCCAGCCGCCGCTGCCTAGCTGGGGGAACATGTTGAACGGCGCCCAGCAATATCTCGACAGCGCGCCGTGGCTGGCAATCGTTCCCGGCGCCGCGATCACCCTGGCGGTCACCAGTTTCAACTTCATCGGCGACGGGTTGCGCGATGCGCTCGACGCGCGAAGCGACATGCTGTGAGGCCGTCCGGCATGGCAAGGTTTTCGCCATTTGAAGTCTCGCTCTGGTATGCGACCGCAGCGCCGCCACCAAAGACCGGCCCACTGCGAGGACGCAGGCGCGCGGATGTCTGCATCGTCGGCGGCGGCTACACCGGCCTGACCACCGCACTCGATCTCGCCCGTGACGGCATCGACGTGGTTCTGCTCGAAGCGCAGGAGATCGGCTTCGGCGGCTCGGGGCGCAATGCCGGCCACTGCACGCCAACCTTCACTCATTACAGCCTGCCCGAACTGCGTGCCATGCTGGGCGAGCCATGGGCCGAAAGGCTGATCGCCCGGCAGACCGGGGCCAACAGTCAGGTCTCAGGGATGATCGAGCGCTACGCCATCGATTGCGAATGGCAGCAGAACGGCTACGTCATGGGTGCGCTTACGCCCGGCGGCGTCGCCAGGCTCGAAGCAAAGGCGCAGCAGTACAATGCAGTCGGCGCCAAGACGCGGGTGCTCGACGGGCAGGCGAGCGAGGAGATGACCGGCAGCCCGCGATATCATGGCGGCTGGTTTCATGCCGAGGCTGGTCACCTCAATCCATTGGGATACGCAAGAGGCTTGGCCCGCGCGGTCATGGAGGAAGGTGGCACAATCCACACGGGCTCGCCGGTCCGCGATGTCCTGCGGCAGGATGGTGCCTGGGCAGTGCATGCCGGCGAAGGAGCCGTCGTCGCCGACAAGGTCATCTTTGCGACCGGCGCCTACACCGTCGACGGATGGCCCGGCCTCGACCAGAGCTACAGGATCCAGAGGGTCTTTGTCGCAGCCACCCAACCGCTGACCGCAAGCGAACGCCAAACCATCCTGCCGCGCAACACGACGATGCATGACGGCCGCGGCGACATCTTCGTCTACAAATACAACGCCGAGGGACGCATCGTCGCCTCGATGTTTCCGATGGGCCGGCGTGGAAGCGACATGGCGTTCACCCACCGGCTCATGTCCGATCGCCTGCGCTGGCTCCATCCGCAGCTCAGCAGCGACCCGAGATGGGAGTACTTCTGGTTCGGCGAACTGGACATGCAGAAGCGCACCATCCCGCGTCTCTACCAACTCGCGCCGGGCGTCGTCGCGCTGACGGGCCTGTCCGGCCGCGGCGTGCCGACCGGAAGCATGCTTGGCGGCATACTGGGCGAATGGGCGAAGGGAGTGCCGGAAAAAGACCTGGCACTGAAGCTCGAGCCGCTGCGACGGGCACCCTTCTTCATGTCCTTCGCACCCACCGCCATGTTGCGATACTATCGCGTCTCGGACTGGATCCGGGCAAAGGCCAGCGGGTCTCCACTCCCACCCCACGCTTAGCAAACCGTTTTCTTAGATAACAACGCCCGATCGTCAAGGTCGGTCGGCTCGCCATAGATCGTGTCCGGCCCGAGCCGGTAGAGGCCCAAGCCGGTAGAGGCCTTTCTTGAAGCGGGGGGACACGGCAATTGTGACTGCGACCGCCGGCACATGGGCAACACTCGGACGGCACCAGCGGGACTGGCAGCAGCTAAGCACGACGTTACGCGAACTCTTCGCGCGGCCAATTGGGTTGTGGGCTTGCTGTATGCAATGCGATTTGCGAGAAGCGGCGATGCTCGACCAATTGCAAAATAGCGGCATCGCGGTTCTGAACGACGCGCCGATAGGTAGGCATGCAACAATCATCATTGTTGGTGTCCCGCGATCCGGCACAACAATGGTGGCCAAAACCTTAGGGGCCCTCGGGGTTTATCTCGGCGCCGATCTTGACGAAGCGATCCAAGAAGATTTGCGGCTGGCAAAGGCTATCGAGGATAGCCCCGCCGACATCTCACTGGTTATTGAGGCCTACAACAGCGCTCATGATGTCTGGGCATTCAAGCGCCCAACCGCTTATCAGACCCTTGACGCGTCTTGGTTCCGCAACCCTCGTTTCATCATACCGTTTCGGGATCCTGTGGCGATCGCAAAGCGGGAAGAAATCTCCATGGTTTTCGATTTTCGCGATCAGTTGCGGCGAGCCGCCTTGTGGTCAATAGACCTTGCGGATTTTACCCTTCGACAAACGGCCCCGTTGATGCTCGTCTCCTATGAGAAGGCGCTGCTAAAGCCAGAACGTTTCGTGGATGAACTTGCCCAATTCTCTGGAGCAGATGCTAGCGAGGCGATGCGGAGGGCGGCATCAATAGTGGTCAAGCCAAGTCCGGCCGATTACGTCAAGGGCTCCCAGGTGCGGCTTTCGCAAGACGCCATATCTGACGTGGCAGTGATCCTCCCCTTTTACAACGGATCGAAGTACATCCGCCGAGCGGTGGAGAGCGTCCAGCGGCAGTCGTTGGCGCCGGCTGAATTCGTGGTGGTCAATGACGGCTCTAAACCGGAGGAAGCAGAGTTCCTTCATGCGCTTGCCGAGGAGCTGGGTTTTAGGGTCATCGATCAAAAAAATGGGGGGCAAGGCGCGGCCCGCAATGCTGGTGTTGCCTCAACTGTGTCACCGTACATTTGCCTGCTTGATCAGGACGATTTCTTTCTTCCCGATCACATTGAAGTTCTTCGAGCTGCAGTCCAGGATAATGAGCGTTTTGGATGGGCCTATGCTGATCTCATGGAAGCCGATGGTGATGGGAATATTGTACGCAGCGCCGTGATCAAGGCGCACAGTTCGCATCCCAAGGCCGACATCTTCAATATGCTCTCAGGGGATATGTTTGTCCTGCCTTCCGCATCGATAATCAGCCGATCAGCGTTCAAGGCAGTTCAAGGCTTTGACCAGCAATTTATGGGATACGAGGACGACGACCTCTTCCTCAGAATGTTCCGGGCTGGCTTTACCAACACCTTTATCGATCGCGCCGTCACGGTTTGGTGCATCAACTCCGAAAGCACATCATATAGCATTCGCATGAGCAGAAGCCGCTGGCGCTTCCTGAAGAAGGTCTATCAGGCGTTCCCGAGCGACCCGGTCCGAAGCCGGTATGTGTTGCGCGACGTGCTGGTACCTCGCTTCAATCCATCGATAGTTGGCGAGGCATTCCAGGCCGTTGTCAGGCCGAACAGTGTCCGGGGTCGCACGCTGGCACCGCACGCCGACGAATTGATCTCGATTCTCCAAGATTACAAAGACCTGGTATTGCGGGAGCCGTGGGTCAGTAGCGGCACTAAATGGAAAATCTTTGTGAGAACCATACTCATCTCCACAAGATCTCGACTTCTCAATGAGGTCGCCCAATTTTTCGCTGCTGTATTTCGATGGGTCCGAGGACGATGATTGGTCAGCTAATAATGTTCACACTCGGCGCCATTTTCGGCGTGGCGTCTTTGTAGCTAGCGACCGCCCCTGCTACCGAGAAGCCGAGCGACGGGAACCGCTATGAGCGCGTGTTGCACCTCAGGTGGGAAAGTGATAGCGCCTCGGCATGGCCGCTGTGAGTTTTTAGACTGTCATTCCGGCCAAGTTTCATTAGTTGCGCCATATCAGTTGAGCGGCCAGCATGGCATCCGGAAGCACACGACAAAGGATTGAGGGACTTGGTCGATCTCAACACCCACTTTGCCAATGCTGCGCGTGATCGGAATTCCCCGCGAGTCGTCGCGGTCCTTACAACACGGAATGAAGAACGGTTCATCGCCGGATGTCTCGAGAACCTCTTTCGTCAAGGCGTGCAGGTCTACGTTTGCGACAATCAGTCGACGGACCGTACGCTTGAGATTGCCCAGCGCTACAGCGGGGCCGGATTGATAGGATTCGAAAGCATCCCGCATAGCGGCTGGTATTGCTGGGAGCACCTTCTTCGTCGCAAGGAGGAACTGTTTCAGTCGCTCGAAGCAGACTGGTTCATGCATGTTGACGCTGACGAGATCCACCTTCCGCCGACTTCATACTCATCGTTGGTCTCCGCCATTGCGGCAGCCGACGCGCTCGGCAGCAACGCGATCGAGTTTTCCGAGTTCACGTTCATTCCTACCAGGGAAGCCCCCAATCACGACAATCCCAATTATCAATACACGCTGCGCACCTACTACCCGTTCCGGCCGACCTCCCCACACTGCGTCCGTGCGTACAAGAAACAGGACGGCGCCATGGAGATTGCGTGGTCAGGCGGCCATCTCGTACGCTTCGGGGGTCCGGTGAGGCTCTACCCCGAGCGTTTTCGCATGAAGCACTATCTGTTCCTGAGCGCAGAGCACGCCGCGCGCAAGTATGCTGGCCGCCGGTACCTGAGCGAGGAGGTCATTGGTCGTGGTTGGCACGGATGGCGACCCCGCTTGCGATCAGAGGATATCCGGCTGCCGGACGCCACCAAGGTGCGCGCCACTGCGACGGACGACGATCTGGACGAGGCCAATCCATGGTCGGCGCACTGGCTTGAGCGGTACGCCTCGTGAGCGATGTACACCTCCCCCGCATCCTGGCGATCGCGGACCGACCCGGCTGGGCGATCGATCGCAAGACCCAAAATATCCGGCGCGTGCTGAAAGGAAGGTTCGATATCGTCGAACGATTTCAGCATGATGTGACTGAGTCCGACGTGAACGCGGCGGACATCGTGCTCATCTTCTATTGGCTCCAATTCTCGAAGCTGGCCCTGCCGGAATCGGTCCTCGCCCGGCGGTCTGACAGGCTGGTCATCGGGATCTGCGGCCACAGAGAGCTGGAGGGCGAGTTCCGCGAGCCCGGGCTCGCCACCCTGCACCGGCTGGCGCGCGCTGTCTTTGTCAATAATCGGCAACTCGAGCACGAATACGGTCCTCTCCTGCGTGTTCCGGTTCACTACACGCCCAATGGAGTCGACACGACATTCTTTTGCCCCCCACAAGAGCCACAACCCTATTCTGGCGAACTCCGCGTCGGATGGGCGGGAAGTCTGAGCAACCATGGTCCGGCACATCGCGGCATCCACGACGTCATCGAGCCCGCGGTCGCTGCCGTGCCGGGCGTGCGACTACTGACTGCGATTCGGGAGCAACGCTGGCGTAACGCTGACGAGATGCTCGACTTCTATCGGGATCTCGACGTTTATGTCTGCGCCAGTCGCAGCGAAGGCGCTCCCAATCCCTGCTTGGAGGCGGCGGCGTGCGGTGTGCCCCTGGTGACGACCCGTGTGGGAAACATGCCCGAGCTGATTCGGGATGGCGACAACGGGCTGTTCTTCGATGGAACTGTAGAGGGGCTTGCGAACAAACTCGCCCTGTTGCGGGACTCGCCATCGCTCCGGTCGCGGATGGCCGTCCGCATGCGCGAGACGATCCGAGAGTGGGATTGGGGCGTGCAGGCGGAGAACTACGCGCACATGTTTGCTTCGTTGCTTGCTGCAGGCGGAGCGGTCGGGCCTGTGAGACGTACGGCTTCAGACGTGCCCTGCCCGCCAAACCGGACCTTTGTAGCGCCGATTGTGAATAGACTGATACGTAAATCGTTGTCTTTTCTGCGCAAAACCACGAAGAAGCACTCCTAATACGCCCCCTACTCCCATTCGATTGTTTCCACCCGGCTAGGTCGTTGATCTAGCTGGGTTTTTTCTTGCCTGCGGCACCGAAAGCCGAGGAGAGTGTCGGCCAGGATGCGATAGCAGACCTTGACCGTCCCCCCGCAATGCGAATGAACATTGTCAGGAACTACCTTTCAGCCCCAAACATCATCCAATCGAGCTTCGGTTCAATCCATGGCGCCAGCTTCACGAACTGCGGCAACGCGCGCACTCTGACGAGGTTGCGGGCAAGTTCGGCAATGCGGGGGCCTAGCGTCCCGAACTCCTCCCGACGGGTAACGAATGTCAGTTCGCGGGAAAATCCTGGGCTAGGCAGGGGTAACACCTCGACGCCGTCGGCATAAGCAGCTCCTTGAAGCAGGCAAAGCGGCGTTGTGACGGCGACGCCAACCCCGGTCGCCACCATTGCCAGGAGGGAATCCGAAGTGTCGAACTCAAGCATGCGTGGCGGCTCCAGGCCAAGCCTGCGCAAATGCCGGTCGACATGCGCGCCGCTGTGCGACCGCGCGCTATGGCGTATGAGATGATGACGGGACAATATTTCGCGTAGGTCTTGGTCTTTGCAATCTGGACCGACGTCTTTCGGGACGAGCAGCAGATAGGGCTCCCGAAACAGAGGGTAGCGGACGATGTCGTCGAGCCCTTCCATCGGGTCCGAGGTGACGGCCGCGTCGATAGCGCGGCGCATGAGCGCCTCGGTGTGGGAGAAGGCCAATCCTGACCAGGCGGTCAATCGCAGCGCGAGTGCGCCGTCCACCAGTTCCTTGACGAGATAGGCGCCGATCGTGCCGGCGAAAGAGTCGACGAGGCCCAGGCGCAGGTCCAGGCGCTCCGGCATTGCGGCGGCGGCCCGCACTGTCTCGACCGCCCGGCTGACCCGCTGCATGACTTCCTCGGCCTGACCTGCCAGTACGCTGCCGGCATGGGTAGGGAGGAGGGGCCGCCGGTCGCGATGCAGGAGCGCCGCGCCGATTTCCTTCTCGGCTCGGCGAACGGCCTGGGATACGGCTGATTGGGTCAGGCCAAAGCGCGAGCCGGCCGCGCTCATGCTGCCGGTGTGGATCACGGCAGCCACGATTTCAAGCGTCCTGAGATCTAGGCTGCCCTTCATCTGCTTTATCATGATCATAATCCCAAGTCATATTTGGCATTAATCTCTCTTCTTATGCCAAATATCAATTGCAGCGAAGCGACCAAAGCTGCATCTCTATTGCGAAGGCTGCTGCCGGAATCGAGCGAAGCGCCTTTCAACAATAAACAGAGCAAGAAAGCGCCCTCGAAGCCGTGGCTTCGCGGAAGCGCGAGATATGGAACACTCGCAAACGGAGATGAAAATGCGCGTTTTGAAGACACTTGCTTTCGGACTGGCGATTGGGCTTGGGGTGGCTGGAGCTCGCGCCCAGACTCTCGACTGCGGTGACGATACCTTGTGCAAGGTGGAGGCGACCAAGGTGCTCAAAGTCGGGACCAAGGACGACTATAAACCTTGGTCATATCGGGCTCCCGACGGCAGCTTCGCCGGCATGGAAGTTGACCTCGCCAACGCGCTCGGCCAACTCCTCGGCGCCAAGGTCGAAATCGTGAAGGTCAACTCGGCCAACCGCTTCGAATTCCTCGCCCAGGGACAGATCGACCTGATGATTGCCTCGGCCACCGACACCGCCGAAAGGCGGAGAGTGGTGGGCTTCGTCCACCCGAACTATTACTCGTCCGGCTACAATGTCGTCCTGCCGAAAAAGGTGAAGGCGACCAAGTGGGAAGAGGTGGCCGGCCAGACCATCTGCGCAATCCAGGGAGCCTGGTACAACAAGCCCGCGCAGGAAAAGTTCAAGATCGAACTCTTGGCCTTCGCCGGCACCGCAGAAGTCGACAGCGCGTTCCAGCAGGGCCGCTGCATCGGCGTCCTGTCCGATGACAATATGATCAACGTGATGCTCGCCGACCCAAAATGGGCGGACTATCACATGCCGCTGCCGACCCAGGATGACGCGCCGTGGGGCATCGCCGTCCGGCTGAACGATCTCGATAAGCCTTGGGGAGTGCTTGTCGCCGGCGCCATCGCCAACTGGCACCGCTCGGGTAAGCTTCTCGAACTGGAGAAGGCCAATGGCATCGCCGAATCTGCATATCTGCGCAAGATGCACGAGGCGCTGAAGGATCACCTGCCTGCGGAGTGAGGCGGCAATCCGTGCCGGTCGAGCATGAGCGTTCCGAAGACTTAACTCCACCTTTCGGCGTCGTGCTCTGACCCAGCGTCCGGTTCCTCACGGTGGGAACCGGACACCTCTTCAGGGAGCGGACAATGCTCGAAGTGTTTCGCCAATTCGCACTCGACTTGAAGGCGTCCGGCATCAACCTGACGATCCTCTACGACGCCTTCGATTTCGAACGCTTCGTGTCGGGGCTCATGACCACTTGCGCTCTGATCGTCATCTGCACGTTGTTCAGCATCCTGATCGGGGGCGCCGGCGCAGCCGTGCTGGCGCTATCGCGCGGTCCAGCGGCCATGCTCGTCCGCGCCTATGTGGCGCTCATCCGCAACACGCCGCTGCTCGTGCAGATGTATTTCTTCTATTTCGCGGTCGGCAGCCTGATGCCGGTCGGCCAGAACGCCATCGGCCTGCCGGTGCCTATGATCGGCAATTTCACCTGGGCCGTGATCGCGCTCTCCCTCTACGCCGGCGCCTTCAACATCGAGACATTCCGCTCCGGTCTCGGTGCAGTGCACAACTCGTATGAGGAAGCAGCGCTAGCGCTTGGCTATTCCCGCTTCAAGGCTTTTCGCTACGTTGTCGTACCGCTGGGGTTGCGCTTCTCTTTTGCATCGCTTGCCAACAATCTGGTCGACCTCACCAAGTCTACGACCGTGGCCTACGCGATCGGCGTGGCGGAACTGCTCTACGTATCCAACCAGATCTGGTCGGACTCCCTCAACACATTCGAGATGATGAACGTCATGCTGGCCATCTATCTGCTGCTCACCGGCATCGTGGTGTGGATCATCGGCCGCGTGCAGGCGGCGATGAGCCTGCCCGGCTTCGGCGCGAACTGAACGGATTACCCCGATGTCAGAAACCACGATCCTTACCGATATCTTTCGCTGGCTGCCCTTCGTGCTATGGGGCTTCGCCCTCAACATCCTGATGAGCATCCTGGCAATCATGCTCGGCACGGCGGCGGGCGTATTCCTGGGGTTCGGGCAGATATCGCATGTCCGGCTGATCGGCAGGATCTCTCGCCTTGCCACCCAGCTGTTTCGCAACGCGCCCTGGCTCGTGCTGCTGTTCTACTGCATCTTCCTGATGCCCTATTCGTTTACGGTGTCCGGCGTCACCTACAACGTGCCAAGCTGGCTGCGCGCGACGCTCGGCTTCAGCGTGCCAGTTGCGGCGAATTTTTCCGAGATCGTGCGCGGCGCGATCGGCTCGATCCCAAAGGGGCAGTGGGAGGCGGCCGAAGTGCTCGGCTATACCAGGACCGTGACCCTGTTTCGCATTATCCTGCCGCAGTGCGTTACGCGCATGCTGCCGCCGTGGATGAACCTTTACGCGCTGCTCATCACGGCAACGCCGCTGGCCTCGATCGTCGGCGTCGACGAAGCTCTTGCCCGCACCCAGGCGGCGGTGCAGTCCGAGGTGCAGCCCGGGTTTCTGATCCCGATGTATCTCACCTTGCTCACAATGTTCTTTCTCTACGCCTATCCGATTTCCCGCGTCAGCGCCGCGCTCGAGCGTCGCTTCCAAACTGTGTGAGGTTTTCATGCGATCGGCAACCCAAGATGGCGCACTGGTCTCCTTGAGAGGCGTGCGCAAGGCATTCGGCAGCATCGAGGTGCTGCGTGGAGTCGACCTCAACGTCGCCAAGGGCCAGGTGGTGGCGATCATTGGGCCGTCGGGCTCCGGCAAGTCGACGATCCTGCGGACGATCAACGGCCTGACACCTGTGGACCACGGCGTGATCACGGTCGGCGATATCACGGTCACCGACCCCAGGGTGGACAAGGTGGCGCTCAGGCATCGCGTTGGCATGGTGTTCCAGCAGTACAATTTGTTCCCGCACAAGACCGTGTTGGAAAACGTGGCTATGGCGCCGATTCAGGTTCTCGGGGAGCCGCGCAGGCAAGTCGAGGAACGGGCAAAAGATCTTCTTGCCGGGATGCGTCTGCCGGAAAAGGCGCTCTCCTATCCAGGGGAACTTTCCGGAGGCCAACAGCAGCGTGTGGCGATCGCGCGCGCCCTTTGCATGCAGCCCGAAGTGATCCTGTTCGACGAGGTTACGGCGGCGCTCGATCCCGAAATGGTCAAGGAAGTGCTAAGTGCCGTCAGAAAGGTCGCCGAGGACGGCATGACCTGCATCCTGGTCACCCATGAGATGCGATTTGCCCGCGAGGCCGCCAACCGCATCTATTTCACCGATAAGGGGGTGATCGTCGAACAAGGCGAGCCGAAGGCGTTCTTCGAAAATCCCCGGGATCCTCGAACCATAGAGTTTTTGGACAAGGTCCTCTGAAGCGCCCGAGCGGCTGGCTTCCTCCATCAAAACCAAGGAAATCGACATGAAAGAGACTTCGCCCGGGCCGACGGACACTGTCGGCGAGCGCATCGAGACCGATGCGCTCGGCAGCCGCCGCATCGACAACTCCCACTATTACGGCATCCAGACGGTGCGGGCGCACGAGAACTTTGCCATCTCCGGCAAGACCATCGCTGACATTCCGGGCTTCATCGAAAGCATCATTCAGATCAAACAGGCTGCGGCACTCGCCAATCTGGCGGCTGGTGGGCTTTCCAAGGAGGTCGCTGCGTCGATCGTCGAGGCCGGCGACTATTGGCTCGACAATTTCGAGGCTTCGCAGTTTTGCGTCGACATCTATCATGGCGGCGGCGGCACGGCCGCGAACATGAATGTGAATGAGGTGATTGCCAACCGCGCCAACGAAGTGCTGAGCGGCCGCAAGGGTTATGACCATGTCCACCCGAATACGGACGTGAACATGGCCCAATCGACCAATGACGTCATTCCGTCGGCGATGAAAATCGCTGTCCATCGGCTGCTGTCGCAGCTCGAACCCGCAGTGTCGGGCTTGGTTGATGCGCTCGCCGCCAAGGAGGTCGAATTCGCGAGCGTGATAAAGCTTTCCCGGACCTGCTTCCAGGATGCGCTGCCGATCACGCTCGGTCAGCAGATCTCCGGCTACCGACACAGCTTCCAGCGAGCGTTGCGGGATCTGGAAATCGCCAAGGCCAAATGTCTTCACTTACCGCTTGGGGCAACTGCGGTCGGCACAGAGTTCGGCGCGCTGCCGGGCTACAAGGCGGCAGTCTACATCGAGCTAAGCCGCATCACCCAGCTGGCGTTGGAGCCGGACGAGAACTTGTTCGACGCACTTCAGAATGCCGATCAATGGATATCGATTTCCGGCGCACTGAAATCCCTGGCGTTGTCGATGGCAAAGATGTGCAACGATCTGCGTCTCATGTCCTCGGGCCCGCGCGCCGGCTTTTCCGAGATCACCTTGCCTGCGGTACAGCCGGGCTCGTCAATCATGCCGGGCAAGATCAACCCGGTCATCCCAGAGATGGCCATCCAGGTCTATTTCCGCGTCCTCGGCAACGACGCCACCGTCACGCGCGCCTGTGAGGGCGAACTCGACCTCAATGTGTGGGAGTCGATCATCCTGAATGCCGTGACCGAGTCGATCGTATTGCTCAACCGGGCGATACCGCTGCTCGTCTCGAAATGCATTGCCGGCATAGCCGCCAATGAGGCGACGTGCCGCGCGGCGGCGGAAGGTTCGCTTGCGCTTTCCACCGCGATCGCGGCTGTCTTCGATTATCCGAAAGCCGGATCGGTGGCCCGCTTCGCTGCCGAGCGGGGACTGCCGGTCAAGGACGCTGCGGTTCAGATGGTACTTTTGTCACCGGGAGAGGCCGAAGAGCTTTTTGAGGTCTCGCTTTTCGCCGATCCTTTGCGCTATCAAACCGTGATCCAGAAATATCGCCGTCTGGCGCAGCAGGGCGCGCTCGGCGGCTGATCCGACGGAAGAACCGATAGCACATGGCAAGACCAATACCCGAGGTGGCTTTCATCGGAGCCGGCGGCACGATCGCCTCAATCGGCAAGGACCCATTCGACGTCCTGGACTACGGAAACAACGACAAGAGACTTCATGCGGACGACATCGTTGCGGTACTGCCTTCTTTGGACGGTCTGGCTCGGGTAAGGCCGGTTCGTTTCAAGAACATCGAGAGCACGGAAGTCACGTCCGGCGACTGGCAGGATCTGGTACTTCTGTGCACCAAACTCGCCGAAGACAATCCGAAACTGGCGGGCATCATCATCGGCCACGGCACGGCGACACTGGAGGAAACAGCCTACTGTCTGTCGCTCACCCTCAAGCTGACAATTCCGGTGGTTGTCGTCGGATCGCAGCGCCCGCTCAATGGTCTTTCATCGGACGCACAGGCTAACCTGGTTAGCGCTATCAGGGTTGCGGTGGCACCCGCGTCGCGCGGCCGAGGCGTGATGGTTGTACTCAACGACGAAATCCACGCGGCCCGGGAAGTCACGAAGGGATCGACTTTCCGCCTGCACGCCTTTCAGAGCCCGGACTTTGGCATATTGGGCCAGGTCGACGGCGACGCCGTGCTCTACTATCGCAAGCCCGAGAGGCTCCACACGGCAGACAGTGAATTCTCCGTCACCGACATCGAGAACATGCCGCGCGTCGACATCGCCTACAGCCATGCCGGCTCGGACGGGACGGCGATAAATGCCTTCGCCGACGCCGGCGCGAAGGGCATCGTGCTCGCTGGATTCGCGCCGGGCATGGGCACGCCGGCAGAGGTCGCGGCGCTCGAAGACGCCATCGCGAAGGGTGTCGTGGCGCTGCAATCATCTCGTGCCGGAAGCGGCTGCGCTCTGGACAGTGCCAGACATCGCGCCATTGGAATCATCGCGGCGGACAATCTGACGCCACAGAAGGCGCGGATTCTGCTTGGCCTCGCTCTGGCACGAACAACAGACCGTAGTGAAATTCAGCGAATATTCGCGATGTACTGACGTCTCAAACCGGATCCGGAACCCGCCGTTTGAGGCACCACAGTGAACCGAATGGCGAGCGTCTTCGAGCGTTTGACGCTGCGGCGGGCCTCGAATAATTCAGGCTAGATAGTGCCAGTCCTGCCGCCATGTCGGCGAGATGGTAAAAACTAACGGCAACTTTTTCACCCGCTTCCGACATATGGCTGCGATCGAACGTGCCCTCGAATCTGCCGGCGTCGAGTTCATCCCCGAGAATGGCGGTGGCGCCGGGGTGAGGCTGAGGAGAAGGGCGGCGGGATAGATAGCGGAGGCTGAAGGGCTATGGTCGAACAGGTAATTTCGTCGGCCGAAGTATCCTTGCCGTTTTACAGGACCCGTCCATATTCATCGAATCGGGAGTTCCGTTGTATGGCCATGAAAAGTCTGTCGATCGCCTTTCTTGCCGGGATGGCAGTTTGTGTCACGAGCGTCGCTGATGCGCGACCGGACACGCGCGTGATGACCTGTGAACAGACGCAGGCCCTGATCAAAAGCCATCGCTCGGTGGTTCTGACCACCGGCCGCAACACGTACGATCGATACGTCCGCCAGTTCGGCAGCGAATGCGACTGGCCGGACGCGCCGACCGCCGCCTCGGTCCCGACACGCGACGGTCAATGCCGCGTCTATCACTGTGAGGAACCGACCTTCAATCGATCCCCTTGAGATTCACCTCACCCTCGTGCATGGCGCGTTCCATTTCGCAGCTATTTCAGACCCTTTCTGCCGACGCAAAAAGCCCGCCGCTAGAAGGTGAGGCCTGAGAGTTAGGCCATGTTGTTCAGCCTATCTTGCACCGCGCTCAGGTACGGTCACGCCGTCCGTGACTCTATCGCTCGGGCGCAACACGATCCCCTGCGGCAAGACTTCAGGCTGCTCCGGGATTGGATGTCAGTGGCTTTGGGACGGCCTGAATGCCATGTTCCTGAAATGCCTGGTGCACGGCGATCAAAGCGGCGCGGCGGATCATGAAGTTTCTGCCCGCTTTCGCCTTGAATTTGGCCCGGATGACCAGCGTGCCGTCCTCAACCTCGGCAATTCCCTGGCTCTTGAACGGCTCGAGCAGATCTCCAGCAAGTTCCGGGTTGGCCGAAATATCCTGGCCGATCTTCTTGAAAATCTTGCGGACTTTTTCGACATCGGTGTTGAATGCGACGCGAAAGATCAGTTTCTCGATCATCCAGTCGCGGCTGAAATTCTGGATCTTGCCAATCTCGCCATAGGGAATTGTCGCCAAGGCACCGCGCTGATGGCGCAGGGAAACCGACCGAACCGAGATTTTTTCTACGGTCCCCTTGGCGCCCGACGTTTCGATGTATTCGCCGAAGCGGAATGCATCGTCGATCAGGAAAAACAGCCCGGAGACCACGTCCTTCACCAGCGTCTGCGAGCCGAAGCCGATGGCCAACCCGAACACGCTCAAGCCGGCGATCAGCGGCCAGACATTGACCCCGATCGACACCAGGATCGAGAGCAGCGCCAAGGCCAGAATGCTCGATTTGCCGACCGCGCTGATCAGAGGCACCAGAGTGCCCAACCGTGAACGCGGCGCACCCAGCGCCTCTTCGTCACCACCTACGGCGGGCAACTCCGCGCGCAAGGCGCGAGCCGTCGCTGTGCCGACCACGTTCCACAGAAACGCCGCCACCAACATGATCAGCGCCACACCGGATGCGCCCTTGGCGACCTCTCGCAGATCTATGCCGAACCCGGCAGCCAGCGGTGTCGCCCATAGCGTTCCCAGCATGGCAATCATAATAGCCACGACGGTGAAGCGGGCGGTCTGTCGCCCCGCCGCCGCCAAGATTGAGATGTCAGGAGACTCCAATCCGCGCTGCGCCCAGTTCCCGATCATTGCGTCGAGATGCGGCGCGGCGAGAAACACCAACGCGGTCAGCAGAACGGCCGACCCACGAAGCGATGCTCCCAGGGTCAGCGCGGCCTGAGTGCTGAGAAAGGTGATTATCAGGAACGCGATCACGATCGCCGGCCACATTTTGGCGAGACGGGTGCGCCAGCGGCCTCTGGGGCGCGGACCGGCGACGGCGGCTGCCATTGTGCGTCTGTGCCGCCATACCGCCCATGCAAACAGAAGGTAGATCGGAATTCCCAAGCCTGTTCGCAGCAGATCCCCCAGGGCCGGCCCGACGCTCCAGAGCCGCAACGTCCCGAGCAGCGTAGCGCCGATCATCGCCAAGCCAATGGCAAGCGAGAGGTCGCGCACGAGCGCCGCCAGATGGACGGAGCGCTCCGCGAACTCGGTTCGCCGCGATGCCATCAAGAGTGATCTGACGGCGGCGAGGATGATGAAGCCGAGCACGGTCGCCACCGCCCAAAGGCGAAGGGTTTGCAAAGGCACGCCAGAACCGGCCAGCAGCCGCGCAGCAATGAAACCGATAACCAGCGCCACCACAGTAGCCGCGACGCCCGCGAAGAATCTGCGCCATGCACTGCTTGTGGCACTCGCCTTCTTGAGCCGCCGGGCGAGCAGGATGAACACGCCCGCGACGAGCGCAACAACCAGCACAATCTCGAACAGGAGCGCAAGGAGAGATGTTCCCCCGGCCGCAAGCGAGGCCCTCAGGTTTTCAATTTCGACGGGGACGTCGCTCAAAGCGGCAAACCGCGCGAACAGTCCGGAGACGAAACGCTCGGCGAGCTGTTCGAAGCCCGAAATCAACGAAGTAACGTCCGTTTCCGCCGTCTTGTCCACGATTTCCCCCTTCAGCGCCTCGGAAGCCAGTTCCGGCGGTCGCTCGTCGGCCGCTGTCTCGCTATCCAGCGCCTAACCGTCGAACAATTCAAGCTTTTTTGCCCGGCCCTTTGCCCCGCGCGGGGTCCGAGCGCACTGAACCCATCGGCCCAGAGCGCAACGACCGCGCCGATTTCGTAGGTCTGATTTGCGCTGCCTATCAGGCGTTTTCTGTGGCTTTCTTCTGCTCGACTTTCGGAAAGCCACATCTCATTCAGCTCTCTATTTGAACGCCTCTCCGCAAGCAAGTACGCTGCCAAACGACAATGGCCCATTCGGCGGTAGTGGTTTCATCGTAGCAGAGTGGGAGTGTTGAGAAGTTTGCACGACATACCATCGCTAGCTGGGAGGTATCGCAACCAGGAAGCCACTGGCCAGCAGATATTCATAAAGATGCAGTAGAGGGGGTGCGGGGCGCAACTGATCGGCAGTTATCCATTGCCGGCTGCCGTCAACCTCCCATCCGCGCCCCAGCTCAGTTTCGAGCAGGGGAAGCAACTCCTCGCGAGGGCATGGATAGGCCAGTACACGTACGTTGGAGCCGAAGAGCCGTGCGATACCCTCGAGCAGGCGGCCTTCCAGGTGCTGGTATCTTACAACGTCGAAAATCCGTATCAACGCAGGCAGCGGCACGGCAAAACGCAACGGAGCCTGCGTATATCGACGCACAAATGCAGTGGCACGGTACAACTGGCGATGCTGCGTCAGCATCGCTGCACCCTCGCCCATTACAGGAAGCGGCGCATTGGAATCGACGACCGTCAGGCGTACATCGATGACGTCCTTCACCTCAGGATTGCCAGCGACCTCACGGCGAAGCGTTTCCAGGCACGCCGCAATCGCTTCCGGTGAAAGGTTGTCGTGCGAGTCGCGCGCCAACGGCACGATGACCACAGACTTTTTATACAGAAATTCATTGGCAGCGACAGCCGCACCATCACCGTCCAGCGTCACCGCCTCAGCCCGACCGTCGCGTGCCAAGACCGTATGCAGTTCGCGCATGTCGCAACCCGCGAACGCGCTGCCTCGCATCACGATCTGATCAATTTCGAGGCGATCATTTGCAAGGTTGTCGAACATCCTTGCAGGCAAATCTCCGGGCGCTGCTCGCTCATTCAGCAGCGCATGCAGCAGGTTCACACCCAGAATGCCCACCGCCTCCTGCTGAAGCAGGTTGGCATTATCGCGAAGATTTGCGTGCAGCAGAATGTCGCTCGCCCCAGCCCGCGGTTGATCCTGAAAGCGGACGCCGATCCAGCCGTGGCAATCGTTGGTGCCCGCAAAGTTGCGGGCGGCGATGGTATCGGCGAAAGCGAACAAGCGCGTGTCTTTGCCGCGGGCATCACCGACCTGTTGCACAAGCGATTTCCATTCACAATCGAGCATCGCCTTAAGCCGCTGCCCGGACACGTAGCGCGTTCCGGAGCCGTAAAGGTCGTCGCTCACTTCCTTGTCGTAGGCTGAGACGGTCTTCGCCACCGTGCCCGACGCGGCGCCAACGCGCAGAAACCATCGCGCCACTTCCTGACCCGCGCCGATCTCCGCGAACGAGCCGAAACTCGTCGCATCGAGATTGACCTCCAGCGCCTTCTGATGCGTGTCAGCAACGGCGTTATCGGATCGACCCGTCACATCGGTAGTGGCAGAATGATGCATGGAGCCTCTTCGCTTAAAGGAAGTTGCGTTTCAACACTGCCCTCGACGCTAGTGCAAATTGATCCGTCCGGCCAGTTGCTCGCTCTCCACCAATCGGCACACCTATTGTAAATCAGTACCCTGGTACGCCCGGCGTGTTCATGTCGAAAAGTGGTAACGCCAGGAATGCCTTTGCAACGAGCGCATTGGCAAGATCGACGAAGAACGATCCCGCCAGGGTGATCAGCAAGAACGCCTTCGGCGCGGGTCCGTAGCGGCGCGCCACCTCGTCCATGGTCGCCATCGCAACGGGCATCGAAGATATCCCAAAGCCGAGAAAGCCACCGACGGTAACCGCTGCCTCATAATCCCGGCCCAGCAACCGGAATAGAACGAAATAGGCAATCGCCACGATGACCATGATCTGCAGCAGCACATTGACGAAAAGTGGTCCGAGGATAGCGGCAACGGCAATCAGCTTTGTGCTCATGAGGCTGAGCACCAGAAACAGGTTCAGGGCGACCTCGCCGCCCTTTTGGATCGGCTCGAAGTCCAGCCGGATGCGAGTCCAGTCAACAAGGTTCGTCAGGAAAACTCCCGCGAGCATCGCCGACAGGAAGCCAGGCAGCAATAATCCTGCATCCTTGGCCCAGCTATTGAGCTTGTCGCCAAGAAGGACCGATACCGCAACAATCAGGATGGTCGCCAGAATGCTTTCAAGCGATCCTCCTGACGCTGCTGCCGGAGTCTCTTTTTGCGGCTCGGCGAAGGAGACCTCGGTCTGCGGCGCCGCGGCCGGGGAGAGTCCATGACGCCCGATCAGCCAGCCGGTAATGGGTCCCGACACCAGAGCGCCGGTGATTACAGCAAGTGTCGCCGCTCCTGCTCCGACCGCTTGCGCGTTCTGAAGCCCGACGGCCTCCGCCTCCTTCGCCCAGGCAAGCGCCGTCCCTGGCCCACCGACGAAGGAAAGGCTCCCGGCTAGGAGCCCGTAGAAGGGGTGCGCACCCCAAGCCGTAGCGACACCGATGCCAACCAGATTCTGGCAGACCAGCAGGAGCACCGTCACCGCGCAGAGGATGATCAACGGACGGCCACCGGCGCGCAACGCTTTCAACTTCGCCGACAGGCCGATCGTCGTGAAGAAGACAAGCAACAGAAGATCGCGGAGCTTTGTGCCGAAGGCGACCTCAGTTGCGAACATGACCTGAGCAAGGAGAACCAGCAGAGCCACTATCATGGCACCGATCAGGGCATTGGGCATGTCGATGCGTTTGAGCACTGGAACCATTTGACGAATGCGGGTCCCCGCGAGCAAAGCGATCAGACCAATGATCAGCGTGGCAAGTTCCGAGAATTCAACATGGTCCGCGGCCATCGCTCAATTCCCCCGTCTCGAAGCTCTACGAGCGCTTCCATCATCGTCATCACCAATCTCGCTTCGGCGAATGGCTAAACGTCTTCGGCGATGCAAAATAACAACTGCGCTGCTCGACCAGCCTACCACCAATGCGAGATCAGCGAGACGGCCTCCCTTGGCGCTTCGATCTCACCAGCGAGGCCCTTCCCAGATCAATAGCCAAGGCGAGGAGACGGCACGCCAACCCGGATCAATCTCGAAAAATCCGGCGACAGGCCCGACTTCCGCGCACGGTCGTCTATGTGGGCCAACTCCCTAAGAGTCGACAATGGCAAGCGGGTGTCGAGTGCACCCCGGTCGTACGCATAGTCGGGAAGATAGCCGTTGACGATGAGGCGCCAGTCGAGGGGAACGGCGTCGCCGACCGCTCGCATCATCTTGACGATCGTCGTCGTGCAGTTCGTCGTGATGGAATTGTAGAATTCCGGAGCCGCGGAAAGCGCGTTCGCGTCCGAGACGTATTCCAGCAGGAGCGCCCGGGCCGCGTCAGGCGACGCTTTCAGGCGATAGATCTGGACATCCTCTCCCCGAACATTTGACCTGACGCCGACCACGTCTCGCTCGTCGGCCGCGACAATGACCAAGGGATTGCTCTTGAACAGGTCCGCTATGGGCGAAAACTCGCCACCGACACGACGCCGCACCTCAATGGACCAGGCAAGATATTCCCCACCGGAGAAGCCAAAGCTCATGATGACATGGGCCATTTTCGGTCCAGCCCAATAGGACATGAAGAGGTCGGCGGTCTGAACGGTGGAAAGGTCGTAGGTCCGGGTTGTCCAACGTTCGGTGAAATCGGTGTCGCTGCGCCATTCGAAGTCGCGCACGTCTTTCAGGGTTAACAGGTTTCCGTCGCGGGTGCCGGTTACCTGACGGGCGACATCAGGAGCCCAGTCGGCGTCGCCCAAGGGCTTGATGGTGCTCCACCAGACCAGAACCGCAGCAAACGCGGCGAGAAACAGGGCAAACCCCCGGATGCGAAAACGGCTGAAGAGCGCGATGACGGTGCCGAGGCCGAACAAGATGAAAAGGGCGCAGGCAGCAGCCCGACCAAGCTCTCCCGCAGGCAGGCGATACCACATGGCAAATCCGGCCCAGGCAGTTAATACTGCAATGGCGAGCGAAAGGATAATAGCGAGCGATATCCGAGCGATGCGATGCATCACGTACCCCTTTGCAGCCATGCAGGCCCCGCAGAGGCACAGCCGCCTTTACTTTGTGCGCGCGACGCCGCCCGAAATCTCGATCGCTTCAGATCCAGTCAAGGCCTCGAGGTCACCATTGGGCCAAGTGACGAACCAGCCGTTCGGGCAGAATTCGACGGTTTCGCCAGCGTGGAGCGTCAGCTTCGTCTTGTCGCCGCCTTCCGTCACGATCAGCGTGCGGATCTCACGGACCTTGTTAACCACGCTGGCCGCCGAGGCCGAACCACCCACGGCAAGAACAGCAATGGCGGCGGCGAGCGACTTCAACATGTAGCACTTGATTGACCGATTAGCGGCGGACAATATCTAAACTGCATTGTCAGCAGTGTCGTGAACCACCGTTTCTGGTTGACCATGAAGTGGCCTCTGCCGACGAGGTCGGTATTGGCGACAGCATCACCGTTTCCGAACTAGGCTAGTCATCTGTCAGCTGCCATTTGTCACCGGGATTGAATTGCTTTATCGCGCCGGCCACAGCCTCCGTTTTCGGACCAAGGTCGGCTTGGTAGACAATGCCTTGATGATTGACCGCGAAGGTGTGAACGCCCGTCTCGGCATATTTCACAGGCCAGGCCAGAAGCGCGAAACCCGCGATCATGTTGCCGTTGATGACATAGTTGTAGGCGCCGCCGGCGATATTTTTGCCCTGACCATTGAGGATGCGAAAGCGATAACCAAAATAGCCATCGCCTTTCTTGGCCTTGTCGAGAGCTGCCTGGTTGATGAAGTCGCCTGCCGGACTAATGCCATTGGCTTCGTCGGACGGCCAATATAGTCCGTCGGTCAGGCCCTCGCTGCTGGCCAGCTTCTGGGCGTACTCCAGCACGCCATCGCCATCACGGTCTTCCGAGGCGTAATCACGTTGAGCGTCGACGTAGGCACGGACCGTTTCGATTGCCCCGATCTCATTTTCGCCGACGCGCCGGTTGATGATCTCTTCTATGCCAGCATAGGTATCGAAAGCCCATTTGCCGTCTTTACCCTTCACGATGGGGAACGGCAGGGGCCATAGCTTGTCACCAATGTCGAGTTCCTTGCGGTCGCCAAGATCGCGCACGATCACCGTCTTGGCAGCACCTTGCTTGATCTGCGCGTAGGTATCCATCACGCCTTCGCTTGTCCGCAGCTTCGCGGCATCCAGACCAAGCAATGCCGCCAGTCCGTCGAAATCGTCCTTCGCCAGGACCGATTTGAATGCTTCCACCGCCGCTGAAGGATCATCGAAAAGCGGCGGATCGTTCTTGGCCACGTAGTCAGTGAGGCTCTGCTCCTCCTGCGCGCTGACAAAATTTGCAGAACCCGCGCCAATGCCCAAGATCATTCCGACACCGAGCAGCGAACGTAGAACAAGACTCCGGACGCACGTTTTCATGGTCGGTTTCCTCTCGCCAAAAGTCTTAACGCCTGCGCCCGCCACCGCCCTGCCTGCCACCGCTCGGCCTGATCATCTTGTGGCCGCCGCCGCCGCTGCTGCGAATTCCGCCTCCCATGCTCTTCGCACCGCGGTTGGAGGCAATCTGCTGACGTTTTCCAGAGCTGACGTTGCCAAGGCCCGAAGGATTCCTCGGTCTGTTGTCCACTCTCATTGCCGGCTTCGGCTTGCCAACCGGGCGATTGATTTTCCCAGACGCCTTGGCCGCGGAACGGTCATTTTTTCGCACCGAAGCATTTGGCTTGGTGTTGGTTGGCCTTTTCAAATCTGCCTTTGCTGCGGGGGGCCGGGCTTTCAAACCCTCTTTGATTTCGCGTTGGCGGACGTCCTTCACCTTCCCGGACTTTCCGGCCAGCGTGCTCATCCGGTCCTTATTGAGATCGGACGCCTTGTTGCGCAGATTGTTGCGGTCGTCCGTTTTGACCCGGTTGCGGATGCTCGTGTTGTCGATCTTGGCGAATTGGTTCTTGTCGAAGTTTATTTTCGAACGGTCGACATTCTTCCAGTCGACGTCGTTGAAATTGACCTTGCCGTTTATGTTGTTGAAGCAATTGTTGCAGTCGATATCGATATCGTTGCCGTTCCAGCCGCCGCCCCACACACCCCAGTCATTCCAATCCACTGCCGCTCCCCAGACCGCACCAGTGACGAAGGCCGCGAAATAGGGCGCGGTGGGATAGTAGTAGCTTGGGTAGGGGTCGGGATAATAGGCAATCGGAGCAACCGGATAATCGGTGGCGTAAAGCATCGCCGGTTCATACCGTGGAACATAGATCGTCTCCGCGCTAGCGGACCGGATGACGACATTGTCGTTCTCCTCGACAACCTTGATCTTGTCGTCGGACTTGATCACGCCCTTGGCCACAGCTGCGTCGCGCAACTGCTGGATGGCGACCAGCACGTCTTTTTGCTGATATGTCAGTGCGTCGCCAAGCGCCTGGGTCCACTCCAGATCGTCACTCATCATTTTGACGATTTCGGGATAATTGAGCAGTGAGATGACGCTGCCGTCCCAACTTTCCTTCGGCTTCAAGCTTGCGTTCTTGGCGACCTGATCCAAGAACCGGCTCGCCTCCACGATCTGCAGTGGATACAACGACGCTTCGGAAATTACTGCGACAAGCTCGTCGGGGTAGAGTGCGATACGCGCTACCAGGACTTCGAGTTCATCCTCGTCAAGCGGTTCGGGAGCCTGGGTTGCCGCCGCGCTATCGGTAGCAGCGGCCTGATCCTGAGCAACCGCGAAAGAGGTCTGACCGGAGCACATCAAGATCGCGATCATGGCCACGGCGCCGGCATGCCGGCGCGGAAACTTGATCTCCATTGTGATCCTCCCAGGTTGTGTCAACCCGGTTGTCAGCGACGACGTGTCGCCAAGTCCAGGGCGAATGTTCTTGCCTTGGTGCTACGTTGGCGCATTGCCTGCCGATGCGGAAGGTAAGTAACTGTATGCTACGTGCAGAAACTGGGAGACCCTGCCAGCGGATCAGTCGACGTTGAGGCCATCTTTTGGAGCGGATGTCCGCGTCAACAACAATGTTCGAAGGCGCGGCGCAGATGACCGGCCGGATCCGAACCACGAGATACTCTGAGTGTCGAAGAGGCATCCTACCGGCGACTCGACGGCAATCGGATAGGCGTCGTTTGATCGGCTGCTTCGGCAGAGCGGAATGCCGCTAAGACGAGGCCAGGATGAACGGAAAGCACATACGGCCTGAGCGGTCACGAGCTCTTCAAGACGGCACCCTGTCTTCAGCGCTGCGCCGCGGTCCTGGCCAAAGCAACGCTGCCATGAAGATCGTATAGGCGATGGCCACCAGTATGTAGTTGACCCGCGTGGCAAAAGATTCCGCTGCCGATCCCGGCAAAGGCGAGACCCCCGTTCCGAACAGGATGAGGAAGATTGTAAGCGCGCCCGCGTAGAGCTTGGCGGCAGGGTTGCTCAGCGCGGCGCGACCGCCAAACACCAGGCCGGCAAGCAGCATCAGGACAAACAGCGAGGGGGTGGTGGGACGAACCTGCAGCAATGCGAACGCAAAGGATGCAGCCACGCCTCCGAGGAGATTGACCATGACGAGGCCGAAGGCCGCCCTGGCGCTTGCGCTGACGTCGAGCTGCGACAACAGCGATGCGACAGTGATCGGAATGACGATCGCCGTGGCGAGGCCGTCCCGCGTCAGGCAAGCCAGCACGGCGATCAGCAGGATGATGGCATTGGCGGCGGCATAGCGCGCGGCGCGAGGGTTTGCAGCGGGAGCCGGGGCCTGAACATCGGCGCTGCCCCGGTCGGGTATGACCGCATGGGCAATCCACATCAGGATCGCTCCGCTGACCACGCCCTGGACAAGGATCGACAGGATGGAATCGCCGAGATCGCGGTTGAGCACGGTCAGCAGCGGCACCATCACGGCGACCACCAGGACAAGAAAGATCGCCCCGCCGCCCTTGCCGATCGCCTGCAGGTAGAAACAGACGAAATAGACGAGCCCGAGCAGCAGCAACAGGACCGGCGGCCGGTCGCCTGTCAGGACCGCGACGGCCTGCAGAAGCGCGCCGGCGACAACAATGAGGATCGCCATTCCCAGGGCCTGTTTCAGCGGCAGCGGGCGGGAACTGGAGATCAGGAACTGCGCCGCGAACAATGGCCCCAGAAAGGGGATGATCGCTCCCGACAGAACCGACCACGTGAAGCCCACGGCTACGGCCAGCGCGATGCGCAGGCCCTTGCGCCTGGCATTGGCGTGCGCAAGCTCGCCGTCAGCTGACATAGGTCAGGACCGACAACACGCGCATCCAGATGCGGCCGATCGCGTTGGTCACCGGATTGTCGCCGGTATAGATCACCACGTTCGCCTGCGAGCCGTAGCGCACGCCCTTGGGCCTGCCCTCGTCAAGGATCAGGCGGACGGGAAAGCTCTGTGGCGTTCTCACCCATCCGCTTTCGGTGGAGATCTTGGGCAGCCCGGTTTTGGGGTCGACACTTCCCTGGGCTACACCCATACCGACGCTCTCCACCGTCGCGCCGAAAACCTGGCCGGGCAAGAGGTCGAACAAGACGTCTGCGCGGTTGCCGGCTGCGACGTTCTCCAGGCTGTTCTCCTTGAACGCCGCGGTGATCCAAACCGTGCCCACGTCGATGAAGGTCATGGCGCTTTGGCCGGCGCCGACAACGCCTCCAACGGAAAGCTGCAGGTTGGTGACGACGCCCTCGGCCGGCGCCAGGACCGTGGTGCGCAAGAGATCGAGCTGTGCGCGTTCAAGCGCGGCCAGCGACTCCTTCAGTTGCGGATTGTCGGCGCCTGCGGGCCCAAGCTCTTCCTGCGCCTGCTTGAGGTCCGCTTCCGCGGCGACGACCGAGGCATTTGCCTGGTCCACCGCCGCCTTCGCCTCATCATACTTCGCCTGGGCATAGACGCCCCGCTTGACCAACTCCATGGCCCGGTTCGCCTGCTCCTGGACGTTGTCGCGAACTGCCCTTGCCTCCACAAGGCGTGCCTGGACGGCATCGACGGAGGCTGTCGAAGCGCCGATCGTCTGGCCTACCCGGGCAAGCCGTGCTTCGGCCTCGGCGACGGCCAGCTGGTATTGCTGCGGATCGATGCGAAACAGCATCTGGCCGGGCTTCACGCCGCTGTTGTCGACCACGCCCACTTCGATGACCCGGCCGGTGACCTCCGGCGCGATGCCGACGACATAGGCGCTGACCGTCGCCTGCGACGAAGAAGGCGTGCGCCTTTCCATGAAGACCGCTACCACGAACAAGAGGCAAGCCAGCAGCAGCACGCCAAGCGCGACCCGGCGCAGCGGGTTGCCCTTCGTCGCCGGCGTATCTGGCCCGTCAGCGGCGTTGTCTTGAGAGGTCCCGGTTGCGTCGGACGCCATGGCATCTTCTCCCAGTCAGACCAAGCGAGCATCGCGCCACCGACGGATGCTTGCTTCCTTTTCGGCTTCGGCCGAGGCAAGCCGGCATGCGGAACCCGGCGCACAGGCGCGAGTAATCATGACCCACACCGCGCATCTGGTTTTCATTGGCGTAAGCGACCCCTCACCATGCCGGCACTATACACAGTCTTTTGACGGTTTCAGCCAACTGGGACGTTATTTACGTGGTAACAACCGCGGATGTCGCACATTGATCTACCTGCTCGCGCCATCAGATGTCCACGCGGTACACTATGGGTTGGCGGCTTGCTCGATCTCGCTTTGCCGCGGAAGCGCGCCCTCGGCATGAAGAGCTTCAACCTGCATCCCGCGCGCGGGCCGGATGCGCCGCGGACCACTTCGCGGTGGCATGCTGGACAGCAGCGATGAAGAGAGCTGTTGTAACGCCAAACATCATCAGCCCATTGGCGGCCTGAAGTGGCGCAAGCAGCCGCATGCGGCCGCTGAGAACCACGTCGCCATAACCAAGCGAGGTGAAGGTGACGCCCGAAAAATACACCGCCGTCTCAAAGTCCTCAAAAGCACCTAGCGACCTGTAGAGCAGCGCCCAGAACGCGACCTGGACGATGTTGCCGATCATGAGCACGATCATCAGTATCGAGAATTGCAGGAAGATCGACCGCCACGGCTTGGGACCCAGCGGTTGTTTGGTGGCCCTGGCGAAGTAGCGTGCGGCGAGCACCGATGCCAGCGCCTGGAATGCAAGGCATACCGACATCGCCAGCAAGCCGAGCACAAGAACCGCAATCACGGCGCTGGACCTTCAATCTGTGGCCCGCCTTCGACCGAGGGCTGGCGCAGCCATTCATTGAGCAGCACATAGCCGACGGCCAGGAGCACAGGGCCCACAAACAGACCGAGCAGGCCGTCGACAAGCATGCCGCCGATGACACCAATCAGAATTACCGGCATCGGCGCTTCCAGTCCGCGGCCGAGCATCAATGGCTTGAGGATATTGTCGCTGAGCCCGGCGAACAGGGTCCAGACCGCAAAGATGATCGCCGGTGTGGTTGCCTCCGTCGAAAAGACATAGACGATAACAGGCAGGGTCAGCAGCACCGCCGGTACCTGCACTATGGCCAGCAAAAGCGTTGCGAGCGTCAAAAGTCCGGCTGCCGGAAGACCAATGGCGAAGAAGCCGATGCCGACGAGCAGCGCCTGGATCACCGCCACGCCGACGACGCCTACTGCCACGCCACGGATCGTGGCGGCGGTCAGCGTAACCAGGTGTGCTCCGCGCGCCGTGCTGCCTGTGACACGTTCCAACAGGCGCCTCGCGAATTCCGCGGCACCCTTGCCGTAGGCGATGAGCACCGCGGCGATCGCGAACGAAAGAACAAACGATAGTTCACCGGCGGCGAGGCCGCCGGCGAACGACATCAGCGATGCCGCAGGCCCGCTCAACATCTGGCCGTATTTGGCAAGTGCGGCCGGCATGTTGGTGGCGACGAGCGCCCAGGTCTCGGTCAGTTTCTGGCCGACCAGTGGGAGATCCGCCAGCCATGGCGGCGGCGGAGGCACGGTCAGGCTGTGGTTCTGCAAACCCGAGACAAGCGAAAATATGGACGACCCAAGCGACGTCACCACTGTGACCAACGGCACCAGCATCAGCACAACGCTGACCAACCCGATCAGCAGCGCCGACCACCGATTGCCAAGCCGGACGGCCAGGCGCAGGTGCAGCGGATTCAGCATCACCGCCAGGATCACCGACCAGAGCAAAATGCCGGCAAAAGGCAATATGATCCGGCCGCAGGCGTAGACCAGCAGGGCCAACAGTCCGATTTGAAGTACGGCGTCGATCAAGGTCGAGCGCGGATGCGCGTGATCGGAACTAGGCGCGTTCAGGGGCATTATCTGTGCCTCGCTGGCCGGTCATGTATTGTCGCCAATTCCCCATCGTCGGAGCGACCGCTCAAGACTCCGACCGGAGCGGATCAGACAGGCTCAACCGATTTGACGGCGCCGTCGGTATCCACAAGGCAGCTTGTCTTCTTGCCGCCGGCATCGAGCTCGACCTGATAGGTCTTGGAATCGATCTTGCTCGAGGAAACCGGAAGGATCTTGGCGCTGTCGACGCCGCTCGCCTTGGCGACCGCGTTGGCGCAAAGAAGCTGAAGATCCGCCGGAGCCGTCTCGACCTGGGTCCTCGACATCTGCTCCGGAGCCGGCGGCGGCGCGCTGACGCAAGCGCTCAAGGTCTGCGCCATGGATCCAAGCGCTACGACCAGGATCGAACTTCTCACTGCACGTTTTGCCGACATTGCTTGTCCCTCCGAATGCCGCTTCAAACGCCCTTGTAAAGGGCCGCCCCCTGCATGAGAACGATGACCTTGGCCCCAACCTTCACGCGGGAAGCGAAGTCGGTGATGTCGTCGTTCCTCATCCGGATACACCCTGACGACACGTCGAGCCCGATCGTCCAGGGCTCCGGCGTGCCGTGTATCCGGTAGATCGTGTCCTGATCGCCCTCATAGAGATAAAGCGCTCTGGCGCCGAGCGGATTGTCGGGCCCTCCAGGCATGCCTGCCGCATGTTTGGCTGCGTTCGGATCACGGGCGACCATTTCGGCCGGAGGCGTCCAGGTCGGCCATTCCGCCATGCGTCCGACGCGCACGATGCCGGCCCAGCCAAAGCCTTCCCGGCCGACGCCGATGCCGTAGCGCATGGCCTGCTGACCCGACTGCACAAGATAGAGAAAATGCTTGTTGCCATCGATGATGATCGTGCCGGGCACCTCGGCGGTGCGGAACTTGACCATCTGCGGACGAAATGCCTCAGGCACCTCCTTGTGGGCGGCGTAGTATTTTCGCGCTTTCTTCTTGTCGTAATCGACCCACTTATGGGTCTGCGGATCGAACACCTGCGTCTGAGCGGCATACGCCAATGTCGCGCCGATCGCGGTCATGACAAGCGCTGCGCCAAGAACCAGGCGGCGACCAGCCATTCTTCGATCATTGCTTTTCGGAGTGCCGGACCGGTCTGCGAGCGAAAGGGTCATGTTCGTCCCCGTCCCTATTTCGACCAGGCGTTCAGCCGGTCTTGATGCTTTGCAACCCAGTCCTGTGCGTACTTGGCGGGATCCTGCCGGTCGACCTGCAATGCGTAGCTCATCTCGGTGACCTCCTCTGGAGTGAAGTCGATATGGGAGAGGAAGGCCGCCACTTTCGGCAGGCGCTTCGCCGTCGAGGACGCAAAGCCGATGTAGAAATGCGATGCGTCCCAAGCCACCGGCGCCTCCGATTTCGTAAGCCAGTCAGGGTCGTCGCTTGGCATCACGATGTGCCACTTGGCGGGATCGTATTTCGGCTCGGTCAATTCGACGATATCATGGAGCTTGAACATGTGGTGCGGACTGTAGCAGTAGAATACCATCGGTTGCCCGGTGGCCGCGGCCGCATCGACCCCAGCCATTGCCATCTCTTCCGGCATTTGCAGGAGCGTCATCGTTTTTTCATAACCGTAGCTCTTGGCCCGGATCTTCTCGATGCTCGTCGAGGACCAGCCCAGCGCACCGATCCACATTTCGCCCTTGCCATCGCCGTCGGTATCGAACGCGGCTGCTTTTTTCGGATCGGCCAGATCTGAGATGTCCTTGACGCCATATTTGTCAGCCGTCTCGCGCGTGACGCAGATGCGCTGCGTGGCCGACACACCCTTGGGGCTGAGGTCCACGGTCTTGCGCCCGTCGACGTATTTCTTGACGAGTGAATCGAGATTGGGAAGCCAGACTTCCGGATAGACGTCGACCTCCCCGGTATCCATTCCGGCGAATGCCGTCATGCCGCCCATCTCGCGCACGTCGGCGTCGAGGTCGAGTTGCTGTTTGATGCCGTATTTGATGATGTTGGCCGCCGCCTGGCCCGACGGCCAGTTCGGCATTCCGATGAGGAGATCCGCCGCATGGGACCGGCTATGTACCGCCAGCATCGTCAATGCGGCCAGCGACACTTTCAGCAGATGCTGACGAAATCGACTGTCCATTTTCTCCCCCCTGCGTCGGGACTGAAAAGAACCGTGGCGGCAACGAGAGGACTCTCGATCTGCCACGGCAAGCACCAGCCTTGTGAAACCAACCATCATCATGACGGCAAACTGCGGAACCGGCGCAACGCCGCCAGGACCGCCTTGTCTGCCAGCCGGCGTTCTATCCCGTTGATTGGTTCGTATTGTCCCCGAGCCTACCGGACCGAGCCGGCAGCGGAACGTAAGTTACGTGGAGGGCAGGGTATTTTTTTGGCCGTCCGAAGGAAGGTCGAATCTTCTCGGGAATAGGGATAGCCCTGCGGGCTGGGCTCGCATCGGAGTTGTGTCGACCACTTAGAAAATCGGTCCAAGGGCGCCCAGCCCACGACGACGAACGCTAGTAACAATTACCGGAATCGGCTTCCCTGGGCGAGCATGGGCGATAGGATCTGTTTGAGTGGTAGCCGTAGTGTCGGTTGCCGTAATAACGGTTCCCGTAATACGGGGCCCGGTAATACGGGTCGGCGTAATATGAGTCGGCGTAATACGGGGCGCGGTAATAGGGATCGCCGTAATAGGATCCGCCGTAGTACGGATCGCCGCCGTAGACGCCGCTTCGGTAATACCCGCCGTAGTAGCCGTTGTTGTTGGCGATCGCGCCGCCGAGCAGCGCTCCGGCGACAAATGCGCCGGCGGGGAACCAAAAGTCGTTATGTCGGTGGTATCCCCGACGATAGTGGCGGGAGCCGCGATAACCCCTGTACCAGCCATCCCGAACCTGGATGATATCGGACTGCGCGCCCTGTGCCCTGGGCACGAAGATCGGCGCGGCATCAACTGGAACAGGGCTCGCAAGTGCAAAAGTTGCGACCAGGGCGGTCGCTATGCCTGACTGGAATTTCATGATCGCGTCCTCGCTGGTGGCAATGTTTACCGTATGCGAAACGTCGTCATTAACTACGCCGAACGTCTTCGATCCAAAATTGTTCCAGGCGCCTGCAAATTATCTGAAGCCGCTCCGGAACATTTGACGGGCAGGCAAGGCCGCCTACCATCGGCACCTTGTAACGAACTGGATTGGCCAGCCTGAATTATCTGCTGCGGCCGGGTGCCGAGGAATGGTCTTCTCTTGCCCTGCCCAACCGTTCTATTTCGAGCGAATAGCAAAACAGACTGAACAGAACCAACAGGACTTCCAACAGTTTGGCTGCTCCCTGAACGAAAGAAGGGAATTGATCGAGTTCCGGTACGTGGCGGAAAAAGAAGACCGAAAACAAAGCGCCGCCAAAGAAGAAACTGACCCGGCTGGCAAACAGGAACAGGTGCCTCACCAAGGCATTGCGAAACGGTGCGGGGACCGCAACCCAGCAAAACCTGACCCAGTAGCAAGCTTGCAGAACCAGCGCCCCACAAGCCACCGCAGCCTGCTGATAAGCGCTGATATCCTGTGGTCTTCCCAAGTCCGTGATCACTTGCCGGAAAATCGGGAAAATCGTCAAATACAAGAACGTCACCGCAGCAGTCTCGACGACCATCAATAGGACGTAGCGGATGTTGTTGTTCTTCACTGCGTGGCGCCCTTGGAGGAGTTGCAGCGGCCAGACAAGATCATAGCGAAGCTCGCCGCGCCGAATTCGTTGGCGCCGCCGACAAGGCTCTGAACCAGTGTCGTTGGCAGACGGCGCGCGATCCGCCTGCCTCGATATCAGCCTAAGTAATCAACAGCGTTTCCTTAGCCGCCCGGCGTATACCAGATCGGCGATGTATAGGCTCGTTCCTGCGTCGTCATGGTCACATCCGGCGACATCTTGATGCCAAAGTATTTCGCATCATAGGCCGGCCAGCGCGGCGTCGGGATCTCAATGACGCGGCCATAGTAGAAGGCCCGCTGGGACGGGTCGAAATCGGGGTCCTTCCATACGGCGCTAAGCTCTGGCGCTCCGATCGTGTTGGTCCATGTGGCATTGGCCACGTCGACCGTGTCGCCAACCGGCGGCAGCTTGCCGTCGGTGCCCGGCTTGCGGTCGCCAGACCAGGCGACATCATAGACCTGTTCATGCACCTCGCCGGCGGCGTCCAGCCACCCTTTGACGATCTGATAGCGGTCGAGATTGGCGCCGATCGGATCCTTCAGCGCGGCGACCAGGAAGGTCGGCACCTTGCCCGCGGGCGCCTGGCTGAGGTCGCCGCCCATCGGCACACCCTTCGTGTAGCCGGCGATCGCCGGGCTGCGGGTATTGGCGTCGGCTTCGACGAAATCGAAGCCGCCGAAGAAGCGGACCGCCATACGCGGCCCGGTCGTGGCATAGGTTTCGCGCCGCTTCATGGCGTCGAAGATCGAGGCGCGCGTATTCTCCTGCGCCCAGACCGCCGCGTAACCCGACGCGGTCATCTGCCAATCCATGATCTTCAGCCCGAGCTTGGCATTCGACATAAAGGGATGCGACGTACGCTCCGGGTTCGGCTCGACCGACGAGACCTTACCGAAGAAGTTGTCATCGTCGGCTGTGGAGAGGCCCGTGTGAGAATCCGTACTGCCGACCAGGCCGAACTTGTAAGGATTGACCCCCAGCTTGGCTTCCAGCTTCAGCCCGTTCTTGAGCGCCGAGCGCGTATACTCGAACTCCAGCATGTCCGGCGTCTTCTTCTGCGTGAGGTCAAGATTAGCCTTGTCCCATTTCTCGAAATTGGCGAACTCGTCATTGGGAGAAAGAAAGGGGTGGCTCTCACCGTCGCCCTTCATCTGGGTGGTCTCGTAAAGCACCTCCCAACGAGCGCGCTGCTCGGCATATTCGCGATCGATCTCCTTGCCGGTGAACGATTCGATGATCGGGAACATCGTGCCGTTGCTCAGATTGCCGTTATGGGCGATCGCCAGCACCTCGCCGCCGGTCTTGTCCTCATAGTTCTGCAGCCACTTCCACAGGTCGCGCGGATTGTTGCTGCCTATGGGCGGCTGCGTCGTATAGGGCTCGACCATGGCGGCCTTGTCGCCATTGTCGCGGAAGATAACGTTGCGGTGCAGGTTGTTGCCCTTGGCGAGCGACGTCCACTCATAGCCGATGACCGCGGTGAACCGCCCGGGGACATTTGCCTCTTCGGCTGCATTGATGATGCTTTGCCATGTCGACCGATAAGCCGGGTTCCCCGGTTGGTACATAATTTCCGGCGGGAATTTTCCCTGAGCAAACGTGGTGACGATGGACATGGCAGCCTCGCCGGCCTTGCCCGACTGCATCATGTCGTACCACTCGCGGGCTTGTGGGTTCTGGAGGATTTCAGGTTTTCCGGCCAGGAAATCGCCGAAGAACCCCATATTGTCGGAATGATCGGTCACCACCAGGAAATCGAGCGGGCGCGACAGCCTGACCGGCTGCCCAGTGGACGAAATGACCTCTTCGCCCTGCGCGAATTTGTAGGCCTCACGCGGCCCGAGCCTGGCGCCGGCCGCCCCGGCGTCGAAGGACAGGGCCGTGTGCAAATGCGTGTCGCCAAACAGCGGCCGCGTCGGAAAATTGCGTCCGGCATAAGGTGAGTAGGGCCGGGCCTTGATGGCTTGCCCCGCTTCCTCGACGGTATAGGTGCCGGCATCCTGTGCCCGCGCCACCGCGCCTGCGCAGACGGTAAGCAATACAAGACTTGTGATCGTCAGAGGTTTCCGGATCATGGTCTTTCTCCCTTATGGAATGAAATTTCGGTGTGGTCAGGTGTGCAAGCGAGCTCGGCGGGTGTAGTTCCGACCGGGTGCGACTGCATCGAAGCGAAATCGATTGAACCGGCCGCCCCACTTGCCAGCGAGAGAGCAGCGTCGCTTGCACCGACGTCGGAGTAGCTACGCAGGAACTGGGCGATCTGCGGCGCCGGCCCGTAGAGACGCACCACGCTGCGCGCGACGGCTTGGCCGAAGGTCAGCCGCCGCGCCACGATTTCAGTTATTACGGCTTCGCCGGAGACGAGGACCAAATCCCCGGGCTGGGCCCCCGAGACGTGAACCGTCGTACGCAGGCCGTCGCGACCCTGATCGAAGCGTGTCCACAACATCGGCTCGACGACAACCAGGGATACCGAAGGCTGGGGGGGCGCCGGCGATGCCACCCGGAGCATGTCGCCGAATTGCTCCAGCGCCGTCGCCGTCAGCTTAAATCTGTGTCCGAACAGATCTTGTCCGGTCTGGTCGAAGTTCGCCAGCGGCAGCCGTCCCGCCGCCACCTCCCTCGATATCGCGCCGATGACATAAAGTGAATCCGGATAGATCCAATTCAGAAAACCACGCGAAACCGTTTGCGGACTATCATAGCCGCAAGCGCGTCCTTCGGATGCCGGAGCAGCGGCCATCAAAGACGCGGCAAGCGCCACAGTGGTGGCGCGTGCTAGTTTCCGGCTCATCAGGAGGCGCCCGCCCGGCAGTTTCGTGCGTGATCCCATTTGCTCCTCCTTACATGAACATCGCGTCCAACCGCTGGACGCTCCAGAATGCTGCGACAATCCCGATGGCGTAAGCCGAGGCGACAATCGACTGCCGGGGAATGGCGAAGACGCGCCCCACTGCGTAGATTGCGGTCAGCAGGACGGCGATGAAGGCAAGCTGCCCGAGCTCGACGCCGACGTTGAAGGCCAGCAGCGCCAGCGGGATGTTGCTGTGCGGCAGGCCAAGTTCGACAAGCGCGCCGGCAAAGCCAAAGCCATGTAGCAGGCCGAAGGCGAAGGCGACGATCCACGGCCGAACGATAGCCAGGCTGAGCTGCCCGCGTTGCATGCGCACGACTTCCGCCGCAACCATGACGATGCTGATGGCGATCATCGCCTCCACCGGCCGAGATGGCAGCGTCAGCCATCCCAGCGTCGCACAGCTCAGGGTGATCGAATGCGCTGCAGTGAAGGCGGTGATGGCTTTCACCAGCTTGCGCCAGTCGCGCACAATTAGCATCAGCGCCGCAACGAACAGCAGGTGGTCGAAGCCGAAGGCAATATGCTCGATGCCATGACGCACGTAGGTGACGAACACCGCCCAGGCGCTCTGCGAGGCCGGGATGATTGCCGACGGTTCGCTGGGGGTGAGACGCGCCGTCCAGCTGTTGCCGTTCGCGAACGCCACGTGGACCAGCGCGTCGGTCATGGTGTTCTGCAAGCCGTCGATCACGACGTTCTGGCCTGCGAGCGGCTCCAGGGTGCGCATGCGCCAAGTCTGCACCATAGCATCCCCAGTCGGGCGCGAGATGGTGGGCGTCACATTCTCGATCTTGCCGGAAAACAAGGCCGACAGCGCAAGCCGCGCGTCGCCCTGCATCGGCGTCTTGAGCAGTACGCTGAATTCATTGGGCGCCTCTTCCTGGAGGCTGAGATAGGCGGGACGCACCTCATGTGCGGTGGCAATTAGCGGGAACAGCATGGCGACGGCCACTGCCAGCACGACCAGCCGAACGCACTCCATCGCGGCGCGGGCACCTCGGGCGACTGCAGACCATTTGGTCAACGGGTTCATTGTGCTGCCACTTTCGGTGCGGCCCCTGGCCCCAGCGCCGCTTTCGTACTGTCGCCCAACTTGACGCCATACTTGTTGCGCAGCGCGATCAGATACTCCCGGCTGAACTCGGTCTGCTTCGCAGAGCGCCACTCAGCAAGGACCGCATCCCTGACCGTCTCGAAGGGCTTCGGCGCGGCCGCCGTGCGCTGCGTGACGAGCACAAGATGAAGGCCATAGCCGGATTTCACCGGACCGCGCCATCCGTTCGGTTCAAGCGCAAACACCTGGCGCGCAAAATCGGCACCGAACATTCCCGACAGCGCCAGCTCGTCGGTATCAGCGAAGCTGTCGCCGAACAGCAGCCGGTCGCCCTCGGTCGAGTCGACCTCGATATTCGCTGACAGCGCACCCAGCGCATCGGTCGCGTCAGCCGCCGCGTCCTTGCGATGCTCCGGGTTGAAGTAGATCTGCCGGAACGAAAGTTTTCCGGGCGTCTCGAAATGTGCTGGCTTTGCGGCATAGAACTGCCGCAGCTCCGCTTCGGTCGGCTCGGCAAGCCGGGCCGTGTCCTCGACAAGGAATTTGAGCTTTTGCGCCAGGCGGCGGCGGATGATGGTGTCGTCCTGCTCCAGGCCCATCTCCTGCGCTTCGCGCGCCATCACTTTCTCGTTCAGCAGATCGTCGACAAGACCCTTGAGCTCACCGGCGGTTGGCTCGCGCAGCCATTGGCTCGACCAGGTCTGTTTGAGCCAGCGCACGTCGCCTTCGCCGATCCGGACCGGCTCGGCGGTTGTGGCTTCGACATGCCTGTCGTTAAGCCAGGAATAGCCGCCAAACACGATTGCGCCGGCGACGGCGAAATGCAGCAGAGGCTCCCTGAGCAACGTCATCCGCTTTCCTCCGACCCGCCTACGGCAGCGTCTCGCATGACAACTCCCAGGCGGGCATTGTCAGATGCCGCATTGATACGACGGCGCCTATGTTTGCCTCTTCAATCGTGGATAGTACGCCCCAAGGAGCCGGGGTTGGAATGTAAGTTACGTGGGGCAAGCATGTAATCGCGCTACAGAGCCGCTTCCGTACGGGGCGCGAAACTCGTAAATGTGCGCGGGCGAGCGCGGGATCTTGCGGACCGGCGCGTCGGACTGCACTTCGCCTTCAGCGAGCAGACTTCGCAGTTGTACTTTTATAGCCCTTCAGAGGAGCACAGCACCATCGTTGAGCAACGTTGACCGCGGTGGTCAAATGCGACGTGCCACGAGCCGACGTGACGTTGTCCTACGTTCCAAGGATCAGCCCCCGCCGGTTGCCACCGGTTTTTCAGCGAAGTTCGCTTGGGATGCCACGTAGAAGCAGACCACCCCAGACGGCGAGAACTGCGTGAAACGCAACCGTGGGCCAAAGCATGACACCGGTCATCTTCAGGACTGTCCCCGCGTACACGAGGAGAATTGCTACGCCGGTGTTGTAAATCAGAATGCCGACGAGCAATCCGAATAGTGAAGGATTTAACTCGTCCTGCCTCGCGATCCAGCTTGCGATACCTATGGCAAGCAGCGCCGCGCCCGCAATGCGACCGACAAAAATTGTTTCAACCGTGCCGCTTTCCAATCCCAACAGGAGAGCAAATGGGACGGAAGGCAGCAAAAGAAGACCGAGACCTGTCGCCGCTTCGACCGCCGCAATTACGACCAGGAATAGCTTTCGTGTCGCGTTCATCTGTTGACCTTGTCGATCGCCAACAAGCCCGATTGGGTGATGGTGTTGGCCGTCTTACTTCTTCGGGAAGAGGAAGGTGAGCGTCGTGCGCACACCCCATTCAGGTCCGCCGGCTGGCGCGACCGCGTAATATTTGCCGCCGATTGAGAAGCTCATCGGCTGGTTGCCGATCTTGAAGACCTGCGAGGCGCTCAGATTGATGGGCACGGTCCACTGGTCAGCGGTCCAGTCGTAGCTCGCCTCGGTGTTCAGTCCGATCGAACGTCCTTTGCCCAGGCTGTAAGAGAGGAAGGGCTGCAGGAATGTCGCGTTGACGTCCGGGCGATCGTCGTCGCCGGCCACGGACCAAATGTGGTTGCCGAGTACGCCGACGGTCCAAGGCCCGGCCTGCTTGAGAAGAACGGCGGTCGGACCGATGCCGAACTGGCCGGCGCCGAGGAAGTCGTCGGTGGCCGTCGGGATGAGGAAGACCGGGCCGACGCCCCAGACGATGCCGCTGGGACCCGGTGCTTTGGGCGAGAAGAACAGGCTCTGGGTGACGTCGCCCAGCCCGAGCGTATTGCCATCGGGCGGCGGCAGGTAGTCGCGATAGGCGATCGGCAGGATCGTGCGAGAGATCATGGTCCAGTCGTCGCTGATCGAAATAGGAATGACCGGCTGCAGGTTCAACGTATAGGCAAAACCGTTGTCGCCGGCTCCCGCGCCGAAGTCGAAATTGCTTTGCATCGGCACGCTGATGAGGCTGGCAATCGGATTGGCGAGCTGCTTTGACAACTCGTCGGCGTCCTGCGCCAAGGCAGCGCCGGCGCCAGCCAGGACGGCTGTCGACAGCACGAACAGACAGGCTGGAACGGTTCTCTTCATTGTATCCCTCCATTCTCAGGCGCACGGACCGAGGATCCGCCCCGTCGTCAGAAGTCTCACCCATCCTTGCTGGGCGGTGAACGCACGATGCAACGGAAACCAAGGTGGCTGGTCGACGTGTCGACGGGCTGAGCCATCCGCGCGGCCGGGCGGTAGCGCCGGCAGTAATTCGGCGCGCAAAGATGCGACCCACCCTTCATCACCTTGCGTGGGATCTTGATCGCCGGCTGTCTTGGATCGAGACTGTCCTCCCGCTTGGCGCCCCGGGGGTTGTCCACCGTGCAGCACGGGCTGTCGATCTGGCCATGCTCCTGGTACCAGTCGGTCGTCCATTGCCAGACATTGCCGGCCATGTCGTAGAGGCCGTAGCCGTTGGCGGGGAACGAACCGACCGGCGCTGTATATTCGAACCCGTCATCGAGCGTGTTGCGGTAGGGGAACTCGCCCTGCCATATGTTGGCCATATGCTTGCCGCCGGGCGTCAACTCATCGCCCCAGGCGAACTCGGCACCATCGAGCCCGCCGCGCGCCGCGAACTCCCACTCGGCCTCGGTCGGCAGTTCCTTGCCGGCCCATTTTGCATAGGCTTCGGCATCCTCGTAGGCCACATGGACGACCGGGTGGTCGGCAAGCTTCTTGATCGAGCTCGCCGGGCCGCGCGGACGACGCCAGTTGGCGCCGCGCACATAGACCCACCAATTGTAGTGGTCGCGAAGATCGACCCGTTGTTTGGCCTTGATGAACACCACAGACGAAGGCGCAAGCATGTCGGGCTGCCAGCCGGGATAATCGTCCGGGTTCGCCGGGCGCTCGGCCGCCGTCACATATCCGGTTTCCTCGACGAAGCGCGCGAAGTCGCGGTTGGTGACGGTGCAAATGTCCATCCAGAAGCCGCCCACCGTCACTCGGTGCGCCGGCGCCTCTTCCGGATAGTGCTTGTCGGAACCCATGAGGAACGTGCCGCCGGGAATCCAAGCCATCCGGTCGTGGTCTGAATTGGTCGGCGCGGAGCCTGCGAGATCGGTGTCGGCAAGTTTTGTCATGGCTTTTATCGTGTCGTTCTTGATGCGATGTCCTGTGAGGCCACTCAGGGTTCGAACGAAAACACCTTAGCCCAGTCTGCCTTCATGTCGACAACCGTCCAACCGCCATCAGCGGCCGCGTCGAGGCCCTTGTCGAGGCGGCCGATGCTCGACTGCCGATCGTAGGCCCATTCCCGCTCCGCGTCGGTGTGGTGGACATAGAGACAGAAGTGCGGTCCGGAACCAGAACAGGTCCACTGCAGCATCTGCAGATCGCCGTCGGAATTGCCGAACGCCGCGATGGGCCGCCGGCCGATATGCTGGTGGATGCCGACGGGCTTGCCGGCCTTGTCGTCGATGAAGTTGATTTCCGGCAGCCGCATGATCACCGGGATGCCGCCCTGCATTTCGAAACTGGTCTTGCCGCTGCTGCCGACGACCTGCTCGGGCGGTATGCCATAGACCTTCTCCGTCCACGGACGCATGAAATCGATGCCGCCGCCCGAGACGATGAAGGTCTTGAACCCGTTGGCCCGCAGATAGGTCAGGAGCTCCAGCATCGGCTGATAAATCATCTCCGTGTAGGGCCGGCCGGTCTTCGGGTGCTTGGCGCTCGCCATCCAGTCGAGAACGATCTGATCAAACTCGTCCGTGGTCATGCCGGAATGCGTGGCCATGACGATTTCCATGATCGCCGGTTCGCCGCCAGCGAGCGCGGCTTTCACGTCGCCCTTCAGCAACGAGGCAAAGGGCTCTTTGTCCTTCCACTCCGGATGCTGCGGCGCCAGCGCCTTCACGCGGTCGAGGGCGAACAAGAGTTGAAAATACATTGGCTGCTCCGCCCAGAGCGCGCCGTCGTTGTCGAAAACGGCGATGCGTTCGGCGATCGGGACGAAATCCGCCGAACCTTCCGCAGTCACGCGTTCGACGAAGGCGACGATGGACTGCTTGGCCTGGCCGTCATTCCAAGATGGAAGCTGATCGGCGTTCTGCGCGGTGGCAGAGGCAGCGACCCCCAATGACAGGAGGATGGACAAAAGGTAGCGCTTCGCGGCGCAAGCAAGATTGGTCATAGCTTGATGTCTCCTCTAGGTCAGCGCCCCTCGGGAGCGCCATCATCAAAGAAGCGGTTACCGGGAAGGTGATCGCTCGGGTTCGTTGGGCCTGACTTTCTCGCGGTAGCTGCCAAACCGGCTGACTGACGTCCGTCGCGGTGTTCGAACAGCAGCGTCCAAAGCCTGCCTTCCCCAAGCGCGACGTTGAGTTCCCTGGACGCCAAGTAGGGGATCAATATCAGCAGCATGATCAGGCTTGTCACAAGCGTCTGCGGCAGCTTGTATCCTCCGAATTCAGCGAGGGAGGCGGCGCTTGTTCGCCTGTGAACCAGCCCGACGATGACTTCCTCAACGACCGAGAGGACGAGAAGCAGGATCAGATATAACAGGGCCTTGTAGGCTATGACGTAGACGATCCTGCTTCGACGCCGGTCGCCCTGAGCAATGGTCTCGGTCGAAGGATTGTTCGCGACTGCCATTGATCTGCTTCCGAGTTGGCTTGGAGGCCGCGCCTTCCGACAGTGCGAGCGCGGCCTATTCAGAGCGAAGACTCAGTTTCTGCCACCCTCCTGCAATTTCGCCAGAACCTGATCGAGCGAGAAGCTGCCGGGCTTCTGCCGCGGCGGAAACTCAACATAGGTTTGGAGGTGTTTGGCGACATAAGCCTGCGCCGGCACGAGCGCGAAGGCGTGCTCGACACGCCATCTGTCGTATTCCCCGGCGTCCGTCTGCGCCCGTTCGAACGGGTCACCCTTGATGTCGAAGAGCTTCGGGAACCGCAGCGGAATCAGCGGGTTCTCCCACACGGCAAGCCCCTCCTCGCGCTGCTCGAGGAAGACCATCTTCCAGCGTTCGTAACGCAAGGCGGCGAGGTTGCCGTCATCCGTCCAGTAGAAATATTCCCGGCGCTTGCCTTCGCCTTCGCCGGCCAACACGTCGCGTTGGTCGTAGCCATCCAGATGCACTTTGAAGCTCTTGCCGGCGGCATCGTACCCGGTCAGCAGTTTTTCTACGACGTTTGGTTCGCCTGCGGCGGCGACCAGCGTCGGCACGAAGTCTTCATGTGACGTTATGTGGTTGATTTCGGTTCCGGGCTTAATGACGCCCGGCCAGCGCATCATGCAGGGCACGCGGTAGCCGCCTTCCCAGTTCGTGTTCTTCTCGCCTTTGAAGGGCGTGGTGCCGCCGTCCGGCCACGAGAAAACCTCCGCACCATTGTCGGTCGTCCAAAGGACGATGGTGTTGTCGGCGATGCCGAGGTCATCGAGCTTGCCCAGAAGCTGACCGACCATGCCGTCCATCTCCACCATGGCGTCCGCATAGATGCCCAAGCCGGTCTTGCCCTTCGAGGCCTCCTTGAGAAAGGTGTAGATGTGGGTGCGGGTCGAGTTAAACCAGCAGAAGAACGGCTTCCCATCCTGGCTCGATCGCTCGATGAAGTTGAGCGCGCTGCCGAGGAACTCTTCGTCCACGGTTTCCATGCGCTTCTTCGTCAGTGGGCCGGTATCCTCGATCTCCTGTTTGCCCACCCGTCCGAAGCGCGGATCCTCGGTAGGATCGTCGGTTGCACTGGCCTTGCATTTCATCACTCCGCGTGGACCGAACTTGGCCTTGAACTCGGGGTTCTTCGGGTAGTCAGGATGCTCCGGTTCGTCTTCGGCGTTGAGGTGATAGAGATTTCCGAAGAATTCGTCGAAGCCGTGAACGGTTGGCAAGTGCTCGTTTCGATCGCCGAGATGGTTCTTGCCGAATTGCCCGGTAACATAGCCCTGCGGCTTGAGCAGTTCCGCAAGTGTCGGATCCTTCTCCGACAGCCCTTCCTTGGCCCCGGGCAGACCGACCTTCAGGAGTCCGGTACGGAAGCATGACTGGCCGGTGATGAATGCCGCACGGCCAGCGGTGCAGGATTGCTGGGCGTAGTGATCTGTGAAGATTGCGCCCTCTTTGGCAATCCGGTCTATGTTCGGTGTGCGGTAGCCCATCATGCCGCGATTATAGGCGCTGATGTTCCAGTAGCCGACGTCGTCGCCGAAGATGACGACGATATTCGGCTTTTTCGCGGTGTCTTGCGCTTGCGCCGGGCTGGTTGACGCAACTGGCGCCAGGGTTGCTGCTGCAAACAGCGAGACGCCACTCAACAGAAGGTCTCGGCGTCGCATCGACAATGCCGTCTGGCTTTCATGATCGGTCGAGCTGGGTTGCTTTTGCTTGTCACTCATCTGGTGTTCCTCCCTAGTGCTTCTGTTTCAAGATGACTCAGGTTTTCTTGTTGTCGGCGAAATTGGTCATTCGCGGCCGCAAGTCATGAGCGCTCGCTTGAGAGCGTTCCTCGGGGATTACTTCTTGCACTCCTTCGTCGATGGTGCGCCGGATGCGCACTTCTTGCTGCCTTGCGGGCCGGTCAAAGCCTCGACCTCGTTGCCGTAGTTTTCCCTGGTGTTCTGATCGACCACCGCAACAGGCGCCGCAATCACCAGTCCCGCCGCGCTGCCCGCAGCAGCCGCCGCACCGGTCGTGGCCTGCACGATCGTATCGCCAAGGCCAACCCTGCTATCGGTCAGGGTCTGGCCGCCGGCCATCCGCGTTCCGATCAGCTGCACGATCTGCGGCGATGAGGCAAACTTGCCGTGATTCAATGGGTCCCCGGATTTGACTTTCGTCAGATCGATGACGGTTACATTGTTGCTCGCCAGTTCTTCCTTGTATGGGGCCTGCTCCGGATCAATCGATCCGAGCCGGGGGATATTGCCCCAGACCCGTCGCGAGACTCTCAGCGCGCGATCGTCCTGCGAGACAAACAGGGTGAACTGCGGGTGCTGTTTGCCCATGTCGGCAATCTGCGTGCGAAACACGTCGACATCGACGTCTGGCGCAGCCAGCATGACGTTCTTGAATTTCTTCGGCAGGCCGCCATTGCGTATCGCCATCTGGCGCAACGCTTCCAGCGCAAGCCAGTTGCCCATCGAGTGGGCGAGGATCGAGACCTCCTTTATCTCAGGATCGCGAGCCAGATACTGGAACAGCAGTTCGAGGGCATTTCGCGTGTAGTTGGTGCTTTCGCGATCGTAGCCATAGGCCAGCGTACTGCCTCGGGAAGGCCATGTGACCAGGATCGGAGCGCTGTTTGTGCCCGTGTCTTTTGCGATCTGCGCAAAGCGATAAAGGGAGTCTTCGAAGCGATTGTTGAAGCCATGGATGAAGACCAGCACGCTGCGGTCCGGGCTCTTCCTGACAGAGGCGCGGAGCCACGCCTTCGCGCCCTCCCGTGTCATTTCTTCGGCTTTCACCACCGCGAAATCGGTTGCCGGGTTTGAGGGCAGCTTCTTGGGCCAGGCGACCTCGCCGACCTTGCGCACCGACGCCGGTGGGATCGACACCGTAATGTCTGAAAATGAAGGAGCTAATCCGCGCTCGCCCGTGTACATCTCGGCCGGATTGGCAGAGCGAGCGCGGGTCGTCGTTACCAGCATCTCCACCTTGCTGGACGAAGGCGACGTATCGGCCACCGGCAGCAGCACGTTGGTGGGACGCGTCGCGCAGCCTGACAGCCAGCCAACCAACGCCAATGCCAGCAGGACGCTGTTTCTACGCCCGATTTTCGACTTGCTTACCAACAGCACGCAAAGTCCTCCCCTGCGCCGGGGGTTTGATACCGCCGGCGAAACAACTGCTATCAGTTGATATGAACAACCACGTACCGGGAGCCCGTGCGCTGATAGTAGGTCGCGCCGCAGTGCCAGACCGCCGTTCCGTTGACCGTGGTTTTAACGCAGCCGGCGGGAAGCGCTTTCACGTAGACATTCGTCCTGCGGATTGTTCGCCGTGTCGTGCGCCGTGCGACACCTGCTGCGCTTCCTGGCGTAAGAGGCCGGCCAACCTTCGCGTTCGCATCAGTCGACACCGAGCCTGTCGTTACCAGGGAGATCGGATCGACCTCGACGAAAATTGCCAAAGCCAGGGCCAGGACGAGACAGTTGCGCATCGTGAGCTTCATTGTCATTTCCTCCCTTTTGTTTGGCCATCGATCCAGCATCCAAGTCTGGATGCTAGAAACGGATGACCAATCCCATGATCGGTCCTTGCTGGACCACATCGAAGACGAAGCCGTCGTTTCGGTAATTGACCCCGAGTGCGCGGTAGCCGGCGACCGCCGAAAAGCGTTCGTTGAACCGGTATCCCAGTGCGGCTGCTACGTCCCAGTCGAGATTGGCGCCGCCTGCACCAACCATGCCCCAGCCCGTCAGATAGACTTCGGGGGTGAGTGAATACGTCGCGCGAACACCGGCAAGCCCATCGACCCAGGTTGCCCCGTCGCTGCGGGACACGCCGTCAAGGATGCCGCCGTGGAAGTCGAGATCAGTGTTGACCGACCAAACCCTCATGGCGGCGACGAGATCGAGGCGCCCGGCGTCACTCTGGATGATCGAATACCCCGCTCCGACCAACCCTGAAAACGTTTCGGAAGTGAGATCGACACTGGTGGCGAGGACGCCTCTCGGCGTGCCGCTTCCCGTCGACAGCTTTACATACTGGAGGTCGCCGAAGATGCTGTACCGATCGTAGCGCGCCTCCGCGACCGCCATCGCCGCAAAGTCAAGATTCTCCAGGATGTCGCCAAAATTCGCGTCGACGTCGACCGTGGGAAGACCGAACTGCGACACGCTTCCAGACAGTCCCGCCGCCCAGAAATAAGGCGCGACGGAGAACGTCCAACCTTGCTCGCTTGCTACGGGTTTAAGCTCCGGCGTCACCGGGGAGACCACATCGGCGGCGCCTGCGGGACCGGCAAGGCAGAGCAACCCAAGAATGGCACAAGCCCGAGTTCCAGTACGACAGAGGGTCATTATTTTCGTGGCTCCCTTTAGAATTTCGCTGACGGTGGCGGCATCATTTCTTGGGTGTTGTTCGAATCCGGCCTATCGCGGGGATTCTTGCAACGTCAGCATTCAGCACTGCTCCAACCTCGCCAGTCAACCTATCCACCAGTTCCTGCCATTCGGATCGTCTCGCCTCGCGTAATGCCGTCGGCAGCTCCTCGACCCTGGAAAGCGCCAGCTCTGCATCCGCCAGTTCCTCGCACATGTCGCGAAAGGTCTCACTGCGGTCCATCAGCCGATGGACCGTCAGCTCGAATTGAGGAAATCGGCGCACCGCCGCCGAGACCGCTCTTGTTTTGTTGTGCGACCTGTCTTCTCTTTCCATGACGCCAATTCATCGACCTGTCGCAACAGTATTGCAAAGAGCGGGCAGCGGGAGGTAAGTTACGTGGACAAGCATGTAACCGCGCCACCAGAAGTTGCGGCTGCAAAATTCAGGCGAGGAGACGGTGATCCAGGCGGGAACGTCCGCAGTCGGGGAGCACGAGTTGCCCCTTGAGGCTTGCCGCACCCAACTTGGACTTATCATCGACAGTGCTGACTTCGATGCCACTGGCCGCGAGCGACGCTTTCTCAGCCATGTGGTGGAAGAGGTATTGTCGGGTCGTGGCGATCGCATCAAGGCCTATTCGATCGCAATCGAAGTGTTCGGCCGCGGCGAGTCTTTCGACCCTCAAATCGATCCGATCGTCCGTATCGAGGCTGGCCACCTCAGGCGTGCGCTCGAGCGTTACTATCTGACATCGGGACAAACAGACCCAATCCTGATTACGATTCCAAAGGGGGGTTATGTTCCTGTCTTCTCGCTCCGTTCGCCGTCTGCGCCAGCAGCGCCCCCGCTGCCGGTTGTTTCGCAAAAGTCAGCCGTCTTTCCAGCACGGCGGGTGGCGTTGCTGTTGCCGGCCTTGGTAGGTGCGGCCCTTCTCGTGGCTGCAGCAGCGGCGCTGGCGTGGTCGTGGACATCCGTCAGGCCGGGCGCGCCGGTAACGCCCCGTGTGCTTGTGGAGAATTTTGACAATCTGACCGGCACTCAGACCGGGTCGGCGATCGCCATCGGATTGAAGCAGGAGATTGTCAGCCAGCTTTCCAAATTCAAGGACATCGTGGTCATGGAACCGCCCGCAAACGGCGGGGATATATCACCACCAAGATTTGTTCTTGCAGGCAGCGTCAACCTCGTTCCGGACGCATTCTGGCTTCGGATGCGGCTGATCAACCGGGCCGACGGTTCGATAGTCTGGTCTGATAGTTACAATGGTGGATTGAAAGTGGCCGATCTCGTCAAGGCCCAGGCCGATATTGCGAGCGAGGTGGCGACCAGCCTGGCTCAGGCTTACGGCGTCATCTTCCAGGCCGATGTTAAGCTGCGCGTCAACAATCCTCCCGACGATTGGGCGGCCTATTCCTGCACGCTTTCCTTCTACGAATACAAGACCACCCTCGAACCAGCAGCGCGAGCATCGGTACGCGGCTGCCTCGAGAAGACAGTGGATCGCTTCCCGGACTACGCCACAGCCTGGGGGCTTCTTTCGTTGATTTACATAGATGAGTACCGGTTCGAGATTCCAGCCGATCCAGCCTCGTCGGCGGCAGCCCTCGAGCTTGGCTTGGCAGCGGCAAGGAAGGCTGTGGAAGCTGACCCTCTCAACGTCCGCGGACGTCAGGCAGAAATGCTTGGGCTTTATTTCAGCAAGGAAATCGATGCTGCACTGAGCGTTGGCAAACAGGCCTTGGCCATCAACCCGAACGACACCAATTTTATGGGCGAATATGGAGAGCGCTTGGCGCTCTCCGGCAATTGGCATGATGGATGCGCGTTGCTTAATGAAGCGCGTGAAAGAAATCCCGGCGCCCTACGCACCTTTGAGGTGGACCTGGCCCTTTGCTCCTATTTCAGCGGCGACTATCAGCAGGCAGCCATGTGGCTCAAGAGATCATCGGTTCCTTCGAATCCGCTCTACCATTTGATTGCTGCTGCGGTTTACGGCGAGGCAGGAAACAAAATCGAGGCCGATCGCGAGCGTGCCTGGCTGGTCCAAAATGCACCGAATCTGGTGGAGAACGTGCGCCAGCAAGTTTCGATGCGTTTGGCCCGTTCGCAAGATGTCGAATTCGTCATCGGGTCGCTGAAGAAAGCCGGCTTCGACGTGGCGGACTGAGAGCAAATTATGTCAGGACTGACGGTCAGCAACAATAGGTGGATCTTACGCGTCCGACAGTCCTTTGCAACCCGGACCAACAGTTGGGTTGTAAGAAGAGGCACTGATTTGGTACCGCGCGGGATCCCGCACCGGAGACGTCGCGGTCGAAGGCGGTGACCACGACGAGCTTGGGGGTTTCTGCTGGACGGGTAAGCCCGATGTGCCTCTATTGACGCCCACCATACGGTTAGGGCACGTTTCGAAGAGTATTTTCAAGGGGGGTGTCATGGCCGACAAGATCCACGGATTTCTGCCTGCCACGGCCGAAATGCCGACTGACCGTCAGCGGTTGATTATCCGCTATATCTTCGGAGTCTTGATCGACCTCGTGGTGCTAAACCTGTTCGATGAGTTTTCGGACAGCGTTACGGTCGCTTCCTTCAGCGTGTCGTTGCTTGCAGCCATCTTGTTGCAGGCCCTTCTGAAGGGGACAATCGCTATTGAGCATCAGGTCGCCGTGTTCTTCGCGGCAAGGCAAGGTGCCTTCATGAAGTTCATGCGATTCTTCGGCGCATGGGTGGTGCTGTTCCTATCCAAATTCGTGATCCTGGAGGCGATTACCTTTGTGTTCGGGGATAGGGTTCGCTTCGAAGGCATGCTGCACGGGGTGGTGCCGCTGATTATCGTCGTCATGGCCATGCTCATCGCCGAGGAAGTCATCGTCCGGTTCGTCAGATGGATCCGTTGAAAGGCTGTTCACTCCACGTGGGAGGCACTGCTTCTCCTAGCGGGACGCCGGGCGCGGTCCGGAGCGCGTCAAGCTGTTCCTGAAGGCGACCGTTGAGAACGGTCATTTCCTTGAGCGCCTCATCAGGTGGCCCTTGTGAATGGCAACGAACCTGTCGGCGACAGCCCTGAAGGGCAGCCGGGCGATCTCGCTGCAGCGCCGCCGTCGGTGAGGTGACGAACGGGGCGGGACGGCTTTAGCAAGCCACGCTATTGCCGCCGGTTACCCGCTACTCCCACTCGATGGTGCCGGGCGGCTTTGAGGTCACGTCGTAGACGACGCGGTTGATGCCGCGCACTTCGTTGATGATGCGGGTGGCGGCGGCGCCCAGGAAGCCCATGTCGTAGTGGTAGAAGTCCGCCGTCATGCCGTCGACGGACGTCACGGCGCGCAGGGCGCAGACGAATTCGTAGGTGCGGCCGTCGCCCATCACGCCGACGGTCTGCACCGGCAAGAGCACGGCAAAGGCCTGCCAGATGGCGTCGTAGAGGCCGGCCTTGCGGATCTCGTCGAGATAGATGGCGTCGGCCTCGCGCAGGATCTCCAGCTTGTCGCGAGAGATGCCGCCCGGGCAGCGGATGGCGAGACCGGGGCCGGGAAAGGGATGGCGGCCAATGAAGCTCTCGGGCAGGCCGAGCTCCTTGCCGAGCGCCCTGACCTCGTCCTTGAACAGTTCGCGCAGCGGCTCGACCAGTTGCATGTTCATGCGCTCGGGCAGGCCGCCGACGTTGTGGTGCGACTTGATGGTCACCGACGGGCCGCCGGTGAAGGAGACGCTTTCGATGACGTCGGGATAGAGCGTGCCCTGGGCCAGGAAATCGGCGCCGCCGAGTTTTTGCGCCTCTTCCTCGAACACCTCGATGAACAGCCGGCCGATGGTCTTGCGCTTCTTCTCCGGGTCGGACTCGCCTTCCAGCGCCGAGATGAAACGATCAGAAGCGTCGACCAGGATCAGCGGCAGATTGTAGTGCTGGCGAAACATCGCCACCACGCCGGCGGCCTCGTCCTTGCGCATCAGCCCATGGTCGACGAGGATGCAGGTCAGCTGGTCGCCGACCGCCTCGTGGATCAGCAGTGCCGCGACCGAGGAATCGACGCCGCCCGACAGCGCGCAGATGACCTTGCCCTTGCCGACCTGCTTGCGGATCGTCTCGACCGCGTGCTCGCGATAGGCCCGCATCGTCCAGTCGCCTTCGATGCCGGCGATGTTGTGGACGAAATTCCGCAGCAGCTTTGCGCCGTCCGGCGTGTGCACCACTTCGGGGTGGAACATGATGCCGTACATCTTGCGCTCGACATTGCCGAAGATGGCGAAGGGCGAGCCTTCCGACCGGCCGAACACCTCGAAGCCCTTGGGCAAGGAGATGACGCGATCGCCATGGCTCATCCACACCTGGTGGCGCTGGCCGGGCGCCCACAGGCCCTCGAACAGCGGGTTGTCCTTCTCGATCTCGACATAGGCGCGGCCGAATTCGCGATGGTCGGAGCTTTCGGCGACACCGCCCATCTGCACGCAGAGCGTCATCTGGCCGTAGCAGATGCCCAGCACCGGCACGCCGGCATCGAAGACGATTTGCGGCGCGCGCGGGCTGCCGATGTCGGAAGTCGAGGCCGGACCGCCGGAGAGGATCACCGCTTTGGGATTGATGCGCTTGAAGGCCGCCTCGGCCGACTGGAACGGCACGATCTCGGAAAACACGCCGGCCTCGCGGATGCGGCGGGCGATGAGCTGTGTAAACTGGCTGCCGAAATCGACAATCAGGACGGTGTCGGGGTGATTGGCTGTCTTCATGGCGAGCGTTTAGAGAAAGAAATGAGTCGGCGCAATGGGTTGCGGCGCCGCACCAAGCTGCAGCGCATCTGAGGCGATCGCCTGCTCAAGCTGCCCGACCGCCGCGGCCAGCTTCTCGTCGATGACGTGCAGATATTCCTTCCAGTCATTGACGTGCTTCAGGTCGGCGGCACCGTCGGAAATGCCGCGCAGGCCGATCAGCGGCAGGCCGAACAGCTGGCAGGCGCGCAGGCAGGCGAAGGTCTCCATGTCGACCATATCGGCGGCGATGGCGTCATAGGCGGCGCCGGAGATGACCGCGCCACCGGTAGACAGAGATGCCTGCCTGATGCCGGGAATCCTGAATGGCAAGGGCACGGCCACCGGCAGGTCGAGAAACGGCGTGGCGCCCTTCTCGAAGCCCAGGGGCGAGGCGTCGATGTCGCGATAGGCAACCGAAACCACCTGGTATATTTCCGTCTGCTCCAGCGTCCGGCTGCCGGCCGAGCCAAGCGAGACGACGAGATCCGGCAGCATCTTTTCGGCCTTCAGCCGGGCAAACTCGGCGCCCAGCCTGACACCGGCCTCGACCGGCCCGACGCCGGTCATGACAGGCGTGAACAGGCGCTTGAGATGCGGACCGTACTCGGCTTCGACCGCCATGACGAAGAGGACGGACTTGCCCGACAGATGAGAAACTTTACCCGCCACGATGATCTACTTCTCCCTACCTACTAGTTGCGCCGGAAGGGAAGAAGGGCGACATGCCCTCGCCGCCTCCCGGCCCTCCGCTATGGCTCCGGGCGTTCGTCGCTCGAAAAGCCCATTGGGGGCTTTTCGTCCGCTGCGCGGACCGCTCCTCACCCCGCAATGCCATCGCGGCCGACCACGGTCATCATAGTGCCGGTCATGGTGGCGATCAGCTTGGCTTCGCCGTCGGCGGCGAAGGCATAGGCCTGGCCGTCGGCGACGATGATGGTGCGGCCGGGCTTGGTCACCGAGCCTCGGAACAAGAAGCGCTCGCCCCTGCCCGGCGCCAGGAGATTGACCTTGAACTCGATGGTCAGCACAGTGGAATTCTCCGGCATCAGCGAGAACGCCGCGTAGCCGCAGGCCGAGTCCAGCGCCGTCGAGATGACGCCGGCATGCAGAAAGCCGTGCTGCTGGGTGAGCGCCGCCGAGTAGGGCATCTCGATCTCGATGATGCCGGGCGTGACCAAGGTCAGTTCGGCGCCGATGGTCGTCATTGCTTTCTGACGCGCAAAGGACGTCCTGACGCGGTCCTCATAATCCGGAGCGGGTACGATCTTTGCTGCCATTGGCCTTCGCCTTCATTGCGCGTAGTCAAGCTTATCGCAGAGGCATGGGCGGCAGGCAATCGCCAATGCTGCAGTGCAGCAATCGGCCTTCCGCCCTGCCTGAGCCGATGCCGCCTCTGTTGGCCGGCAAAACGATCAACCGGCCCGGCGCAGCGCGCAGACGTAAAACCCGTCCGTGGCGCTGAGTGCCGGCGACAGCGAAATGCCGCCGGCGGCGCCGATGCGCGCGGCCGCCGCATGGCCCGGAAAATGACCGTCCCAAAGCGCCCGGTGATCGACTGCGCTAAAGCCGTCGTGGCGTTCACGGAAGGCCGCGACCTGGTCGCTGTTTTCTGCGTCGAACACCGAACAGGTGATGTAGACCAGCAGGCCGCCGGGTTTGACGAACGCCTTCGCCGCGTCGAGGATTGCCGACTGCTCACCCTTGCGCTGGTCGAGCTGTCTCTGCGTCAGCCGCCATTTGGCATCGGGGCGGCGCCGCCAGGTGCCGCTGCCGGTGCAAGGCGCGTCGACAAGCACGATATCCATATGGCCTGACAGCGGCGCGAGTTCCGCCGGCTTGCTGACGATCTGGATGTTGCGGTTTTCCGAACGGCGCATGCGGTCGAAGATCGGCGCCAGGCGCGCCTTTTCGGCGTCATGGGCGAAGATCTGGCCGCGATTGCCCATCTCGGCCGACAGCGCCAGCGTCTTGCCGCCGGCGCCGGCGCAATAGTCGAGCACCTGCATTCCGGCCTCAGCACCTGTCAGTGCGGCGACGATCTGCGAGCCCTCGTCCTGGACCTCGAACCAACCTTTCTGAAAGGCGGGCTCGGCCTGCACGTTGGGGTGCCGGCCGTCGCCGTCGATCGGCGGGATGCGGATGCCCTGCGGCGCAAGGCGCGCCGGCTTGGCGCCGGTGTCGGCGAGTTCGGCCAGCACCTTGCTGCGATCGGCCTGCAGCGTGTTGACCCGTAGGTCGAGCGGCGGGCGGGTGGCAAGGGCAGCCCCCTCTTCGACCCAGGCCTGGCCAAAAGCCCGTTCGAAGAGCGGCTCGCACCAGTCGGGAATATCCGCGCGCACTGCTTCCGGCGCGTCTTCGGGCCGGCGGGCGGCAAGCGCCTTCAGTTCGTCGGCGTCGAGCAGCGGCGGCGCGAACTTGTCGCCGTCGAGCGCGTCATTCAGCGACTGCGCCGTCTGCCCCCATTCGAGCAGCAACGCGCCGAAGCCGATGGCGCGCGGCGTGTCCTGGCCCAGCAGCCAGCCGGCGGAGCGCCTGCGGCGCAGCGCGTCATAGACGATGTTGCCGATCGCCGCGCGGTCGCCGCCGCCGGCGAAGCGGTGCGACAGGCCCCAATCCTTCAGCGCATCGGCCACCGGCCGGTGGCGCCGGCCAATGTCTTCCAGCACTTCGATGGCCGCCGCCAACCTTCCGCCCAGTCGCATTCTCGTCTTCCGATGCTCAGCAATTCATGTCCGGCCCTGCTCTTAGAGCCTTTCATGCCCAGATTGAAATAGTTCCGTTTGCCCGATGGCGACACGGCCCACGCCGAATGTGGCGAAGGTCCGATGGCATGCATCCTGCGAGCCGCACGAAAAAGCAGTCGTTTTCCAGCCACAACGAAACAATTCGATCAATACATTAAAGCTCTCTAATGCGCGCGACTGGCGTGCACAAGCATGCCGGCTGGAGCAAGCGCTCTTCTTTCCAAGTTTTCCGGTTGCGAATACTCTTGCCGCCATGATTCGCATCGTAGAAAAAGCGCAGCCGCGGATCGATACGAGGAGAGGGCAATGAAGACTTATCTGGCGGAAGTTCTAGGCACGTTTCTGTTGGTGTTCATCGGCACGGCTTCTGTGGTCACGGGCGGCTTCGGCGGCGCGCTGCCGCTCGGTCAGGAAGGCATCGGCCTGGCGTTCGGTATCGGCCTGATTGCGGCGGCCTATGCGATCGGCCCGATCTCGGGCGCGCATCTCAACCCGGCGGTGACGCTCGGCGTCTTCCTCGCCGGCCGGCTGCCGGCCAAGGACGTCGTCCCCTACTGGATCGCGCAGATCATCGGCGCCATCCTGGCCTCGCTGGCACTGTGGATCATCGTCTCCGGCCAGGTTGGCGGACATACGGGCGGCTTCGGCGCGAATGGCTGGGATGAGGCGAAATGGGGCGTCAGCTCGGCCTTCCTGTGGGAGCTGATCGGCACCTTCACCTTCGTCACCGTGATCCTCGGCGTCACCGCGGAAAAGCACTCGACGGCGTTTGCCGGGCTGGTCATCGGCCTGACGCTGGCGGGCATCCACTTCGCCATGATCCCGGTCACCGGCACCTCGGTCAACCCGGCCCGTTCGATCGGCCCGGCACTGTTTTCGGGTGGTGCGGCACTCAGCCAGCTCTGGCTGTTCATCGTCGCGCCGCTGATCGGCGGCGCCATCGCCGGCGTGGTCGCCAAGGCCGGCATCTTCGAGAAGGACTGATTTTCGAAGCCTGAATACGAATAAGACGCGGGCCACGGCCCGCGCCTTATTCTGGATCTTGAAGACTAGCGCGATCAGGCCACGAGGTCGAAGCGATCGGCGTTCATCACCTTGGTCCACGCCGCCACGAAATCTCTCGCAAAATTCGCCTTGGCGTCCGCCGTCGCATAGACTTCGGCCAGCGCGCGCAACTGCGAATGCGAGCCGAAGATGAGGTCGGCGCGGGTGCCGGTCCACTTCACTTCGCCGGTCTTGCGGTCGCGGCCCTCGAACACATCCTTGGCGTCCGACGCCGCCTTCCACTCCGTGCCCATGTCGAGCAGGTTGACGAAGAAGTCGTTGCTCAGCGTTGCCGGCTGGCTGGTGAAGACGCCGTGCTTCGACTGCCCGGCATTGGCGCCGAGAACACGCAGGCCGCCGACGAGAACCGTCATCTCCGGCGCCGTCAGCGTCAGCAACTGCGCCCGGTCGACCAGCGCTTCCTCGACGGTTAGGCGCTGCCTGCCGCTGACATAGTTGCGGAAGCCGTCAACCGTCGGCTCCAGCGGCGCGAAGGAGTGGATGTCCGTCTGCTCCTGCGAGGCGTCCATGCGCCCCGGCGTGAAGGGAACCGTCACGCCATTCCCGGCCGCCGTCTCGATGGCAGCGCCGCCGCCGAGAACGATCAGGTCGGCGAGAGAGACCTTCTTGCCGCCGGACTGCGACGCGTTGAACTCCTTCTGGATCGCTTCGAGCTTGTCCAGCACCTTGGCCAGTTCGGCCGGCTGGTTGACGGCCCAGTCCTTCTGCGGCGCCAGGCGAATGCGCGCGCCATTGGCGCCGCCGCGCTTGTCGGAGCCACGGAAGGTCGAGGCCGAGGCCCAGGCCGCTGAGACCAGCTGCGGCACCGACAGGCCGGACGCGAGGATCTTCGCCTTCAGCGCGGCAGCGTCCTGCTCGTCGATCAGGACATGATCGACTGCCGGGATGACGTCCTGCCAGGGCAGCTCTTCCTGGGGAACGAGCGGGCCGAGATAGCGCACGCGCGGACCCATGTCGCGATGGGTCAGCTTGTACCAGGCGCGCGCGAACGCGTCGGCGAACTGATCCGGGTTCTCATGGAAGCGCCGCGAGATCGTCTCGTAGGAGGGATCGAAGCGCAGGGCGAGGTCGGTGGTCAGCATGGACGGCGCATGACGCTTGGCCGAATTGTGCGCATCCGGCACGCTGCCAGCGCCGGCACCACCCTTCGGCGTCCACTGGTGAGCGCCGGCCGGGCTCTTGGTCAGTTCCCAGTCGAATCCGAACAGATTGTCGAAGAAGTTGTTGCTCCATTTGGTCGGCGTCGTCGTCCAGGTGACTTCCAGGCCGCTGCCGATCGCATCGCCACCCTTGCCGGTGCCGAATGTGCTGGCCCAGCCGAGGCCCTGCTGCTCGATGTCGGCGCCCTCAGGCTCCACGCCCACCAACGATGCATCGCCGGCACCGTGGGTCTTGCCGAAGGTGTGGCCGCCGGCGATCAGCGCTACTGTCTCCTCATCGTTCATGGCCATGCGGGCGAAGGTGTCGCGAATGTCGCGCGCCGCGGCCAGCGGATCCGGATTGCCGTTCGGACCTTCCGGGTTGACGTAGATCAGCCCCATCTGGACGGCGGCGAGCGGGTTCTGCAGATCGCGGTCGCCGCTGTAGCGCTCGTCGGCCAGCCACTTGCCTTCGGGACCCCAGTAGATGTCCTGCTCCGGCTCCCAGACGTCGGCGCGGCCGCCGGCGAAGCCGAAGGTCTTGAAGCCCATCGATTCCAGGGCGACATTGCCGGTGAGGATCATCAGGTCGGCCCAGGAGATCTTGCGGCCGTATTTCTGCTTGACCGGCCACAGCAGGCGGCGGGCCTTGTCGAGATTGACGTTGTCCGGCCAGCTGTTCAGCGGCGCAAAGCGCTGCTGGCCGGCTCCGGCGCCGCCGCGGCCGTCGCCGATGCGGTAGGTGCCGGCGCTGTGCCAGGCCATGCGGATGAACAGCGGCCCGTAATGGCCGAAGTCGGCCGGCCACCATTCCTGCGAATCCGTCATCAAGGCATGCAGGTCCTTGATCACGGCGTTGAGGTCGAGGCTCCTGAACTCCTCGGCATAGTCGAACGCCTCGCCCATCGGGTCGGACAGACCGGACTGCTGGTGCAGAACCTGGACGTTCAGCTGGTTCGGCCACCAGTCGCGGTTGGCCCTGGCTGCGGTGGTGTGCACGACGGGGCATTTGCCCGCGCTGTTGTCATCGGTTTTCGCGTCCATCTTTACTCTCCGATTTGCTGAATCTTTTTCCGGGGAAGCATCGAGCCGCCACTCTGGAATGGTTCCAGACTAGGGCGCTTTGACGATAAAAACAAATTGCCTTTCCTGTTTTTTCCGATAGGTTTTTCTTATGATAGGCCTCACCGTCCGGCAGATGCAGTATTTCGAAGCGCTGGCGCTGACGCTGCATTTCGGCCGCGCGGCGAAACTCGCCGGCGTCAGCCAGCCGGCGCTGTCGGCACAGATCGCCGAGATGGAGCAGCGGCTCAACTGCCGGCTGTTCGAGCGCGGCGGCAAGGTGGTGCGGATGACCGATGAGGCGCTGACCCTGCAACCCCGCATCGAGCGCATTCTCGCCGATATACGTGACGTCGAAACGACCGCAAGGCGCGGCCGTCCGGCCATGGAAGGGCGCTTTCGGCTGGGCATCATCCCGACGGTTGCGCCCTATCTGTTGCCGCATGTGCTGCCGGAGCTGAAACGGCATTTCCCGGCCCTGCAGCTCGAACTGCGCGAAGCGGTGACCGCATCGCTGATCGAGGACAGCGCCTCGGGCAGGCTCGACGCCTTCATCGCCGCCCTGCCGCTCGATCATCCCGGCCTGGTCAGTGAGGAGCTGTTTTGCGACCGGTTCTTCCTCGCCGTGCCATCGGGCGATCCGGCCTTCGCCTCGCCGCCGGTGCCGCCGGAAAGCCCGGCGCTGGAACGGCTGATGCTTCTGGAGGAAGGCCACTGCCTGCGCGAACAGGCGCTCGCGGTGTGCGGCAGCGTTCGCCCGGTGGCAATGGCAAGCTACGGCGCCACCAGCCTGACGACGCTGTTGCAAATGGTGGCGCACGGGCTCGGCGTCACGCTGATCCCCGAAATGGCGACAGGCCCGGCCAGCGTGATGCCGGATCTCAAGATCGTGCCGTTCCAGGAGCCGATGCCGCAGCGCACGATCTGCCTGGCCTGGCGGCGCAACAAGGTGCGGCACGACGAATGCGTTGAGCTGGCGAAGATCATTCGTGGGCTCGATGCGGCAGTGCTGGCGGCCTGAGGTGCTGCCGCAATAGACCCCAGATCGGCAACTGGCGCAAAAGGCGAATCCTGGGTCTCGCTTTGACGCGGCCTCGGAAAAGGACCTTAGGTCAGGCGCGCTGGAGAATATCCGCCTTGATGGGCTGGTCGAATTCCAGTGAACCTTCGCTGGTGCGCGCTGCCGCCGCAAGCACGGCGGCTCTGATGGCAGATTTGTTTTGCTCGACAATTTCGCGTCGCGATGGATCGACAGCTACAATGCGATCCAAAAAGCCGTCGGCGGTTGGAAAGACATCGCGACGAACGTAGTTCAACGTCTCCATCCGAGAGAGCACTCCAGACAATGTAGCCGTTTCGATCGCGCGTTGCGCCGCTAGCCGGACAACGGTCTCGTCCTCGACCAATCGAAGAGCCGAGAAGAAGGTGCCGGCCGGCAACGGCTCGACAATGATCACGACGCCGTTTGGCCTGATGACGCGCGCTGCTTCGCGAAGCGCTACCGGCATCGCCATTTCGGGAACGTGGTGAAGCGCATTGATCATCGTGCAGAGGTCGAATGTCGCGGTGTCGAAAGGAAGAGCCTCGGCCACGCCTTCGAGGAAATTGGCCTGCGGAACAGCCGCTGTGGCAGCCCGTATGGCGTCCACGCCCGGATCGATGCCGACCACCTCCGCGCCTTCGGCAGCAAGCTGACCTGCAAAATTGCCGGCCCCGCAACCGATGTCGAGAATCCTAAGCCCAGCGATCGATGGGCGCACCGATCTGACAACTGCCAATGGACTGTCTACAGGTTGCACTGCCGTCCACCTTTACCCTTGATCGTAGCCAGTTCGCGGGCGCCTCATCTGCTTCGATATCCAATCCGGCTCATCTCTTTGCGAGATGGTCAACCAGACGGGCTACCTCCTCGGCAATGCCGGGTACCGTGCCCGATTTCCGCGTTGATGCGAAATCGAGGCCGGCAAAATAGATGCCGGGATCGGCGCCGATGCCGTCCTCGTGCAGGGGCTGACCGGTCGCATCAAGCGCGCCCGGCAGCCCAACCCATCCGAAATCACCAGTAAAGCCGGTAGACCAGATTACCGAAGAGATCCCGCTGGCCGCCAGGTCGATCGAGCGGATGGGTGGGCTCGGCAATCGCGGCTCGATGTTTTCGGCCGGATCGTCCTCGGCCGGAGGCGCCTGAAGGCCGGTGCGCTCGATATACTGGTCGACAAGGCGCTTGGCATCTGCAGAGACCTCATCGGCAAAGCGAATATGGTCATCGAGATCATCGCCAAAGATGAGGCTGCCGTTGTCCACGCCGAGAAATCGACCAAGCAGCACGACGCCCTGCGCGCTGAGAGACTGCAGGCTGATGGTGTGCGTCGCGCCGAGTAACGGGCGCGCCGGCAATTTGCCGGATGGCAGGATTAGTTCCCGGCGCGGGAGATCGAGATGACCGCTCAGGGTCAGCCAGTTGAGCATGCTGCCGCCGCGATAGTGCCGCACCCAGCGGCCATTGCGGCATGTCGCCAGAAAGACGGAGCGCCCAGCCAGAGCCAGGTCTTCGGCAATCTGGCCTCCCGATTGACCGCTGCCGACCACCAGTACCGCACCGTCGTCAAGTGCGGCCGCACTGCGATATGCCGAGGAATCGATCTGGCGAAGTGCCGACGGCAGCTCGGCGGACCAGGGCGGGCGGACCGGACAATTCAGATTGCCAGTCGCGATCACCACGTTGCGCGCCCGAATCGTGCCATCCGGCGTCGCTACCCGATAGTGCCCATCGTCTCTTGTCAGTTCCTGCACCGGAATCCCGGTTCTCACCGGCAATCGGTGCCGCTCGACGTAGCTCTCCAGATAGGCGACGAATTCGTGGTGCGTTATGGCACCCCAAGGATCCGCCCCGCTGTAGGAATCGCCGGGCAGGATCGAGCGTATATTGGGCGAATTCAGCCGGAACGAGTCCCATCGCTGCATCCGCCATGTCTCGCCGATGCGGCTTCGTTCAAGCACGCAATGCTTGAGCCCTTGCTGTTTCAGGAAATAGCTCGTGCCGAGCCCGGCCGAGCCGGCGCCTATGACAACGGAATCAAGTATTCCCTCCACCCAGTTCCCCGACGCAGATACACTTCGAAAACAATAGTGTGCGGGGAGCGGACGCGAGGGTGCTCACCCCTTGCAATGCGGCGAGGCATTTCGTGCCGCCAATTCGACCGCACCTAAACAAGGACAGCATACTGTAGAGCGCCAGTTTCTGACAGTCCCAAGGATGGAGGCCGTTCCGGCGTCGCGGATCATCTTCGGCGTGACTCTTCCATCGAAGGCTCAGCTTGCTCATGAGTAACCCGCGGGGCTTTTGTACTGCCCCGGAACCGTCCGCCCTCTCCACGCATTTCGATGGATGGTGAGCAAGCCTATTCTCAACAATGCTGCGAGCGGGTCACCGGCTGGCTGGACAATCAAGCTTGGCGATTCCCCCGTCATTGGCACGGCGATCCACAGCGGCTCCGACGTCGGGCGCACTTGCCAATCGCTTATGTGCATCCCCGACCCTGACCGGCTGCGGGAGGAGGACCCCTTCACCGAGCACTTTATCGCCGATTTCCCAAGCCAGATCATCGTCCATCGATCGCGCTTTCAGGTCGACCTGAACCGGGCACGGGAGGCGGCGGTCTACCGGTCGCCGGACCAATCCTGGGGCCTGGACGTATGGCGAGAGCCACCCGCCGAAGACATTGTTATTGAGTCCCTCGCCTTTCACGACGCGTTCTATGGCGAGCTCAAGCGTGTGCTTGCCGATGTCGAGAAGCGCTACGGCAGGTTCGTCCTTGTCGATGTCCACAGCTACAACCACCGGCGCGAAGGGCCGAAAGCAGCGCCTGCGTCGCAAGATGGCGCGCCTGACATCAATATCGGCACATTCTCGATGGACCGCGCGCGCTGGGCGCCGATCGTGGACGCCTTCACGGATGCGCTGCGCGGCCAGCGTTTCAACGGCGAACCGATCGACGTGCGCGAGAATGTGTCTTTCAAGGGCAAGGGCGAACAGACCCGTTTTGTCCATGCCAATTTCCCCGAAACCGGGTGTGCTATCGCGGTCGAGTTCAAGAAGATCTTCATGGATGAATGGAGCGGCGAGCCGGACTGGGTGGCAATCGAACGGCTGCGCGCCATGCTGGCGTCCACGGTGCCCGTTCTCGAGGCTGCGCTGCGGGGAATGAGATGAAGCCGAAGCTCGTCGAGGCTGCCTCTCCGTTGGCGGAGATCGAAGCGGACCTGGACGCGCTTTTCCGGGACGGCAAGCCGATCCGCCGCGAGTTCGGCGACGGCAACCGTCTGCACATCGATCGGCCGCTGCCGTTTCTCTGCGTCCATGTCGGGTCGCAGCAGGATGCGGCGTTCCAGATTGTTTCCGCCAATGCGTCCTATCTGATCGTGGCCGATAGTGGCTTCGCCGGCAAGGTCGCGCGGCTGGTGGCGCGAAGGATGCGCGATCATTGCGGCGCCTTCCTCGTAATCGACATCGGCGAGTTGACCGAAGACCGGTTCCTGACGGAGGACGTGCCGTTCCTGCCACCTTTCGAGATTGCACTGGCCAGCGGCGACACCGCGGCGGAGAAGGCGGCGCTCAAGCGCTTCGCCACTGCGGCGTCCGGACGCGAAGCGAAATACCGCACGCCGCGCGTCGACGAACTCAATCCCACGACACGCGCCGAAGCACGGCCCTCGGAAGATCTCGGCGATGTTGCGGGCCTCACGGTGCGCTTCGCGCCGATCTACAGGGTGCCTGGCAGCGAGCGCGTCTATCCCGAATTGCGTGACCTTGTCGTCGCCAACATGGTGGATTCCGCGCTCCAGGCGGTCAGCGCCTTTCTGAAGGCATCGAAGCTGGAATCGCCGGCAACCCATCGTTCGCTGGGGCGGCGCGCCTATATCGACGCTGTCGTGCGCGCCGACCGGGCACTCGACAGCGTCGCGTCGACATTCGATTTCCTGCTTGCCGTCACGCCGATCAACGCCGAACCAGCCTGGCGGGAATTCGAGGCGGGTGGCTTCGAGCATGTCCCCACACTGCTCTACAGGCCGCTCGAATTCGAGGTCGCCGCCCAGAAGCGGAAGCTCTATTCGGTCTCGCTCGATCATCTGGAAGATCCGCTGCTGACCAAGCTGCTCTCGCAAAAGCAGCAGGAGCTCGATCTCCAGCTGTCGATGCTCGCGGCACGCGAGACACCCCGTTTCGTCGAACTCGGACGAGCCCTCTATGGCAGCGTCGAGCCGAGCCTGGCGGCGAGAGCACGCGCCATTCTCGAAAAGGCGCCCCGTGCTGCCTCGGCGGCCAGGCAGAAGGGGCTTGGCGCAGACGCCGTCGCCGCGGCCGCGCGAGACATGATCGCCGGATACCGTGCCGCCTACCCCGATTTCGATGCTTCCGTGGAGATCCGCGGCGACCTGCCGGCCGGCCTCCTCGTCTCTCGAAACCTGCTACTGGTTTCGCGCGATACCAACCTTCCACCGGAGCGTCTGACCGCACTGCTCAGTCACGAGATCGGTGTCCATCTGCTGACCTATTTCAACGGCGATGCGCAGGGGCTCGCCATCTTCCGCAACGGGCTCGCCGGCTACGAGGGCATGCAGGAGGGACTGGCCGTGCTGGCGGAATATCTGGTCGGCGGCATGACCGCAGCGCGGCTGCGGCTGATCGCGGCCAGGGTCATCGCCTGTCAGGCGATGCTCGAGGGTGCGACGTTCGAGGAAACCTTCCGCGTCCTCCACCAGGATTTCGGTCTCGACGAGCGCAGCGCCTTCAACGTCGTGCTACGTGTGTTTCGAGGCGGCGGCCTGGCAAAGGACGCCATCTATCTGCGCGGCGTGGTGCAGGTCCTCGATCATCTGAAAAATGGCGGCAGCCTCACGCCGTTCTGGATCGGCAAGATCTCTGCCGCGCATTTCGGCGCAATCCAGGAACTCAACGCGCGCGGCTTGCTGCGCGCGCCGCGCCTCGAACCCGCATTCCTTTCTTCCGATGCGGCGCGTCCGCGGCTCAAGAAAGCGATGGCAGGGATCGATCCGATCGATATGGTTGAGACTTGAGGGAGCACCCGATGCGCATTGCGTTCTTCGTCAATTCGGTTGAGAGCGAAACGCCCGGCTACACGACGACAACCCTGGCGCTGGCTGCAACCCAGCGCGGCCATTCTGTCGTCTATGTCGAACCCGGCGACTTCATACTGCGTCCGGACAACAGTCTGGCTGTCAATGTCGCGGTTCTGCCGGACGCTCCCTACAAGACGCCCGACAAACTGTATGCTGCCCTGAAGGATGCCGCGAAGCAGAAAAAGACGTTCGCGACGAACGACATAGACATCTTGTTTCTGCGCAACGACCCGTCGCTCGACGCCACCGATCGGCCATGGGCCGCCAATGCCGGCATCATGTTCGGGCGGCTTGCAGCGGAACAGGGCGTCATCGTCGTCAACGATCCGGACGGTCTGGCACAGGCACAGAGCAAGCTCTACCTGCAGACCTTTCCCGAAGCGGTCAGGCCGGCGACCCTGATATCGCGCAGCATTGCCGAGATCCGCGCATTCATCGACAAACACCCGAAGGGCTGCATCGTCAAACCGCTGCAAGGGTCGGGTGGCAAGAACGTCTTCCATATTGCGACGCCTGCCGATTCCAACCTCAACCAGATTTTCGAGGCCGCGAGCGGCGACGGCTATCTCATCGCGCAGGCCTACATTCCAGAGGCCAAGGCTGGCGACGTGCGGCTTTTCCTGATGAACGGCCTGCCGCTGATGCGCGACGGCAGTTACGCCGCCTTTCGCCGCATCCCAGCCAAGGGCGACGTCCGCTCCAACATCCACGCCGCCGGAACCGCCCGCAAGGTCAAGGTAACGGAAACGATGTTGCGCATTGCCGAGATGGTACGCCCCAAACTGGTCAGCGACGGCATGTTCCTGGTTGGGCTCGACATCGTCGGCGACAAACTTCTGGAGATCAATGTCTTTACGCCAGGCGGGCTGGCACGGCTCGCCGACATGTACAAGACGGATTTCGCCACGCGTGTCATCGTCGCGCTGGAGGAGAAGGCGACGCTGCGCCGAGCCTATGGAAAGACCCTGCCGAATTCGCGGCTGGCGACGCTTTGAGAATGCAGGCAAGCCGGATAGCGGTTTCCTGGCCGGTCGCCATCCCATCCATGCGCCTGATTGCCAGTTTCAAGGTATAAATATCAGAAATACAAAGGTAAAAAATACGACGATATGGACCATGCCGGTCAGGAATGTCGTTCTTTCGTTGCTAAAGCTTACGCCGCATATGAAAAGCGCCAAAATCAAAAGCACTGCGTCAGCCTCCGGGAGCCCCAGGGTCAACCCTCTTCCCGTCAGCAGGCTGGCGGCCGCGACCGCCGGTATTGTCAAACCAATCGTCGCGCAGGCCGAACCCATCGCAACATTCAAGCCGCGCTGCAGCTCATTGTTGAGTGAAGCACGGATCGCCGAAATGGCCTCCGGCAGCAAAACCAGCCCCGCGATCATTGCCCCCACAATGCTGTCGGCCTGGGTCACCTGATAGGCAACGAGCGCATCTTCGACACTTGCGGCGACCTGCTCGGCGAGCATGACAATTCCGATCAGCCCGATCACCAGCAACAGAGCGCTGGCGGAGATGCTTTCGTGAGGGGCAGTTCGCACCGAAGCGTCGTGTGCTTGTCCCTCGATGAAGTCGTCCCGGTGCCGCACGGTCTGCGCGAACACGAAGCTTGCATAGAGCAGCACGGAAAGTACGCTCACAAAACCAAGCTGAGCCGCTGAAAATGTGCCGGGATCCGTGGTTCGCGTGTAGGTCGGCAGAATAAGCGTCATGACGGTCAGCGCGACCAGGACCGCCAGATATGCGCTGGTCCCTTGCCGGACAATCGCCTGCTTGCGATGACGCCAGCCGCCAAGCGTGAGACACATGCCGACAACGCCGGTAGACGTAATCATCACCGTCGAGAAAACGGACTCGCGCGCCAGCGTAGGGTTGTTCTCTCCATGCAGCATCATGGAAACGATGATCGACACTTCGATTGCCGTCACGGCAAAAGTCAGCACCAACGTGCCGTAGGGCTCCCCCACACGATGGGCCACTGCCTCGGCGTGGTCGAGCACCACGAAAATGGTGGTGAACATGATCGCACTCGAAAGCGCTCCGACAAATATCCTGACGCTCAGCGAACCTTCGTCTACCGACAGCCCGCTGGCTCTGACTGCGACAGCCATCGCCAGGGCGGCCAAGGGCATCGCATGAGAAGTCACCGATCGTGCGAAACCACGCATTCAAGCCTTGTGCGTTTCTGCCGAACCCCGCGGAATCCTAACCGGCATTCGACTCCTCAAGCCGTCTTCTGTGTCACCAGTCCCAGTTCCTCGATCATCGCCTCGCGCATCAGGAATTTCTGCGGCTTGCCGGTCACCGTCATCGGCAACTCGGTGCGGAAGCGGATGTAGCGCGGGATCTTGTAGTGGGCGATCTGGCCGGTGCAGAAGGCCTTGATCTCCTGCTCGGTGGCGGTCTGGCCGGGCCTGAGCACGATCCAGGCGCATAGCTCCTCGCCATATTTCGGATCGGGAATGCCGAACACCTGGACTTCCTTGACCTTGGGGTGGCGATAGAGGAATTCCTCGACCTCGCGCGGATAGACGTTCTCGCCGCCGCGGATGACCATGTCCTTGACCCGGCCGACGATGTTGCAATAGCCCTCGGCGTCGATGGTCGCGAGGTCGCCTGTGTGCATCCAGCCATCGGCGTCGATCGCCTCGCGGGTCTTCTCCTGGTCGTCCCAATAGCCCTTCATCACCGAATAGCCGCGCGTGCAAAGCTCGCCCGGCGCGCCGACCGCGACGGTGGCGCCCTCGGCGTCGATGGCCTTGACCTCGACATGGGGATGAATGCGGCCGACCGTCGAGACGCGTTTTTCCAGCGGATCGTCGACGCCGCTCTGGAACGACACCGGGCTGGTCTCGGTCATGCCGTAGGCGATGGTCACCTCCGACATGTGCATCAGCGACACCACCTTCTTCATCACCTCGATCGGGCACGGCGAGCCGGCCATGATGCCGGTGCGCAGGCTGGTGAGGTCGAATGAGCCAAAATCCGGATGGTCGAGCAGGCCGACGAACATGGTCGGCACGCCGTAGAGGCCGGTGCAGCGTTCCTGTGCCACCGCCTTGAGCGTCGCCCCGGCGTCAAAACCCTCGCCTGGGAAGACCATGGTGGCGCCCTTGGTGACGCAGCCCATCGTGCCCATCGACATGCCGAAGCAATGATAGAGCGGCACCGGGATGCAGAGCCGGTCGTCGACGGTGAGCTTGATCGCCGACGTGACGAAATTGCCGTTGTTGACGATGTTGTTGTGGGTCAGCGTCGCACCCTTCGGCGCGCCGGTCGTGCCTGAGGTGAACTGGATGTTGATGGCCTCGCCGGGCTTCAGCCCCTCGGAGATGCGGTCGAGGCTGTCGTGCTCGTCGCGGCCGGCCATCGACAGTACATCAGCGAAATTGAACATGCCGGGCGAGTTGTCATCGCCCGTGCGGATGACGATCTTCAGCGCCGGCAGTTTCTGCGCCTTGAGCTTGCCGGGGGTGGCCTTGGCAAGCTCCGGCGCCAGCGTCTCGATCATGCCGAGATAGTCGGAGGTCTTGAAACTGGCCGCCGTCACCAGCGCCTTGCAGCCGACCTTGTTGAGCGCGTATTCCAGCTCGGTCAGCCGGTAGGCGGGGTTGATGTTGACCAGGATCAGGCCGATGCGGGCGGTGGCAAACTGCGTCGCTAGCCATTCCCAACGGTTGGGCGACCAGATGCCGACGCGGTCGCCTTTTTCCAGGCCGAGCGCCAGGAAGCCGGCGGCGAGCGTATCGACCGTGTCCGACAGTTCGCTCCAGGTGAAGCGTTTGTCCTGGCCGACGAAGATCGCGGCATCGAGCGTGCCGTATTTGCTGACCGTGTCGGAAAACAGCTGAGGTATCGTCTTGTCGAGCAGCGGCACCGAGCGGTCGCCCGAGACATGCGCCCGGCCGTCGAGCGGCGCGATGAAAGCCTCGCGCTTGCCGCGCCCGCGCAGATTGGTGGCGTTCTTGAGCTCGTCGAGATTGATCGCCATCGCCGTCTCCTCCCGGGATGGTCGAGCCTATCAGCCTAGCGGGGTGGTGGAAATCCCGTCGATGGTACGGAAGCAGGGCATCGCGCCGCCGCTAACCGACTACCGCTTTCATCTTCGCGGCGATGTTGCGCAATAGCGCCTCATCCGCCGCCGCGCGCTTCTTCCTCGACGCGACAAGGCAAGCCTGAGACCGCAGGACAACGCCATCGGTCAGCACCTTGAGGTGGTTGGCGCGTAGCGTCGAGCCGGTGGTGGTGATGTCGACGATGACATCGGCCGATCCGGCCGCCGGCGCGCCTTCGGTGGCGCCGAGGCTCTCGACGATGCGATAGACCTGGATGCCGTGCTTTTGCGAAAAGAACTGCTGCGTCAGCCGCCAGTATTTGGTGGCGATGCGCAGCCGCCTGCCGTGGCGCTGGCGAAAATCGGCGGCGACGTCGTCGAGATCGGCCATGGTGTCGACATCGAGCCAGATGTCGGGCACCGCCACCACGACATCGGCATTGCCGAAGCCGAGGCGGGCGACGATTTCGGCACGCGCCTCCCAGTCGGCAAGACTCTCGCGCAACAGATCCTCGCCGGTGATGCCGAGGTCGACCGAGCCCTGCCCGATCTCGCCGGCAATTTCCGATGCCGACAGGAAGGCCACCTCGATGCTGTCCATGCCTTCGATGCGGGCACGATATTTGCGCTCGTCACCCGGCAGGCTGACGGCAAGCCCGGCCTTGGCCAAGACTTCCAGCGCCTGCTCCTTCAGCCGGCCTTTCGACGGCAGCGCCAGCGTAATCATGACGCCGTCTCCCGCAGCGCCTCGATGCGGTCGAGCCAGACCGAGAAGCCGACGCCAGGGATCGGCGTCTTGGCGCCGAGCAGCGTCAGCAGCCGGTCATAGCGGCCGCCGCCGGCCAGCGGTCGCTCGCCATTTTCCACCGCGATCTCGAAGACGAGGCCGGTGTAATAATCGAGCGGGCGGCCGAAGGCGGCGTCGTAGTGAATGTTTGCAGCCGGCAGGCCATGCGCCTCGATTGCCTTGGCGCGGGCGGCGAAATTGTCCAGCGCCGCCCCCAGTGACAGGCCGGCACTTGCCGCGAAGCTCTCGAGCGCCTGGGCCGCACTGTCAAGCGGCACGTCGATCGCCAGAAATGTCTTCAGCGCCGAGAACGCTTCGTTGGAGAGCCGCACGCTGCGCAACTCGGCCTTCTCGATCAGGCGGCGCGCGATATCGGACGGCGAGCGCCCAGCCGACGCCGACAGGCCGGTTTCCTCCATGCCGCCGGCAATGTGCGCGGAAAGCCCGTCCAGATCGCCATCCAGGACAAGAGCCGCGACCGGGCCGGAGAGTTGGCTGTTGCGCGTTGGGTTGGCGAGGTCGGCCAATGCCGCCTCCAGCATCGCCGCTGAGCCAAAGGCGCGGGCAAGGCGCATGCGCCAGCCGCGCGGCAGGCCGAGTGCGGCGAGCACCGCCTCGAAAATGGTCTGGTCGCCGAGCGTGACGTTCAGCGCTTTGCCGGGCAGAGCCAGCGACAGCAGCGCATGCGCATCGGCCAGCGAGCGGGCGTCGGCATGCGGCGTGTCGCGGTCGCCGAGATCCTCGATGCCGGCCTGGAAGAACTCATTGCCGCCCTCGCGGCGCTGGCGAAACACCTCGCCGAGATAGGAATAACGGCGCGGCGTGCCGGCCTGGCTGGCGATATGGTCGAGGCAGACGGGAATGGTGAATTCCGGCCTGAGACACAGCGTCTTGCCGGTCTCGCTCTCGGTGAGAAAAATGCGGCGGCGCAGATCCTCGCCGGCCATGTCGAGGAACGGATCGGCCGGCTGCAGCACCGCGACCTCGACCGCATGCGTGCCGCGCGCGGCGAAGAGGTTGGCGATGTCGGCTGCAATGGCGGGGTAGCGGGAGGTCATGGATAGGTTGAGCGCGAGGCGCCCCCCTCTGGCCTGCCGGCCATCTCCCCCTCAAGGGGGGAGATCGGCGGCTTGCGGCTCAGCGCCTCTCCTTCAGCGCTGGAGATTGGCGAAAGCATGCGCAGCATCCAATCTCCCCCCTTGAGGGGGAGATGGCCGGCAGGCCAGAGGGGGGTGCTCAAGCGCCACCCTTCGCACGATCGGCCGCCTGCGCCGCCAGGATCTTCCTGACCTCGCCAACCAGCTCGCCTTCCGCCACCGTCACCTGCGCCGGCCGTGCCGCGCGCCATTCGGCGTTGTCGGATATCGAGGCCGACATGCGCGCGCCTTCGATCAAATCCTTGATCTGCACCTCGCCTTTGGCGCGCTCGTCGCCGCCCTGGATGATGGCGACCGGGCTGCCGCGGCGGTCGGCATATTTCAACTGCGCCTTCATGCCGGCCCCGCCGAGATACATCTCCGAGCGTATGCCGGCGGCGCGCAGGTCAGCGACCATCTTCTGGTAGCGGCCGAGGCTTTCGGTGTCCTTGTCCATCACCAGCACGACGACCGGCGCGATCACATCCGACATGTCGAGCTTGCCGAGGTTCTTCAGCGCCGTCATCAGCCGGGAGACGCCGATGGAAAAGCCTGTCGCCGGCACTGGCTCGCCACGGAAACGCGAGACCAGCCCGTCATAGCGGCCGCCACCGCCGACCGAGCCGAAGCGCACGATCTGGCCGTCCTCGTTGGGGATCTCGGCGAGCAGTTCGGCTTCAAAGACCGGGCCGGTGTAATATTCCAGGCCGCGGACGACGGAGCGGTCCATGGCAATGCGATCTTCGCCGTACCCCGCTGCCCTGACCAAGGCTTCAATCGTCGAGAGTTCGCTGACGCCTTCCTGGTAGATCGCGTTACCACTGACGTTGGAATCCTGGCGGGCCTGTTCATTCTTCGCTGTTGCAAGAAGAACGGCCTCGGCTTGCACGTCATTCAGTCCGGCGCCCTTGGCGAAGTCGCCCTCACCTTCCTTGCCCCCGTCCCAGCGCCCGGGCCCAAGCAGAAGTTTCACGCCCTCCGGCCCGAGCTTGTCCAGCTTGTCGATCGCCCGCAGCACCGTCAGCCGACGCCCGGCATTCTCGTCGCCGCCAAGGCCGATCGCCTCCAGCACGCCGTCCAGAACCTTGCGGTTGTTGACGCGGATGACGTAGTCGCCGCGCTTGATGCCCAGCGCTTCCATCACGTCGGCCATCATCGTCGCCATCTCGGCATCCGCCGCGACGCCCGGCGTGCCAATCGTATCGGCGTCGAACTGCATGAACTGTCGGAAGCGGCCGGGGCCGGGCTTTTCGTTGCGGAACACCCAGCCGGAGCGATAGCTGCGATAGGGCTTCGGCAGCTTTTCATAATTTTCGGCGACGAAACGCGCCGTCGGCGCGGTCAGGTCGTAGCGCAGCGACAGCCATTGCTCGTCGTCGTCCTGGAAGGAGAACACACCTTCGTTCGGGCGATCCTGGTCGGGCAGGAATTTTCCCAGCGCATCGGTGTATTCGATCAGCGGCTGGTCGACAGGCTCGAAACCATAAAGCTCATAGACCGAGCGGATCGTCGCCATCATCTTCTCGACGGCGCGGATATCGTCGGCGCTGCGGTCGGCAAAGCCACGCGGCAGCCGCGCTTTCGTCTTTTCCGATTTGTCGGCCATGGGATGGATACTCGGTGTTTCGTGGCGTTGCGCGGCAGGAAATTTCCTATTTCCGCGGCGCGCGTGTCCTAACCGATGCAGCCCGGAGCGGCAAGGGTTTGCGCCTTTGCTGAAACAAACTGCGCCAAAAGGAAACAATTCCGCCATGGGTGCGGCATCGTGCCGACACAATCGGAGCCGATAAGCACGCCGAAACAAAGGGTTCGGGGCCATGACCACGGCAGGGAAATTCGACATCGAACACGGCGTCCACGAACTGCCGGCGCGGCTGCGGCCGGCGGGCAGCAATGCAGCCGTGACGACAAGCCAGATGGCAGGTCCGTTCGAGATCAGTGCCGACGAGCGCAAGGGCTCGACGGTCCGCGATGCGCTGATGACCGGCCTGCTGGTGATCTATCCGGCCTTCGCCGCGCTGGCTGCGATCGTCGCCGGCCTGTTCCTGACCGGCGCCAGCGGAACCTGATTGCTGCTCATTTCGGGCGCTTGAATTTCTTCCGCTCCGCTTCGACCTCCTTGCGGCAGACGCAGCCTTCGAGATGGTCGTTGACCAGGCCCATCGCCTGCATGAAGGCGTAGACGGTGGTCGGGCCGACGAAGCTCCAGCCGCGCTTTTTCAATTCCTTTGAAATCCGCACCGAAACCGCCGTCGTCGGATTGGCGCGAAGATGGGCGAGGTCGACGATCTCGGGCCGCTCGTCCGGGCCCGGTTCGAATTTCCAGAACCAGGCGGCGAGCGAGCCGAATTCGTCGGCCATTTCGCGGGCGCGCTTGGCGTTGTTGATGGTCGAGACGATCTTGCCGCGATGGCGGATGATGCCGGCATTGCCGAGCAGGCGCTCGACATCCTTGTCGGTGAAGGCCGCAACCTTGTCGAACTCGAAATTGGCAAAAGCCTCGCGGAAATTCTCGCGCTTGCGCAGGATGGTCAGCCAGGACAGGCCCGACTGAAACCCTTCGAGGCAGATTTTTTCGAACAGCCTGCGGTCGTCGGCCACCGGCCGGCCCCATTCATGGTCGTGATAGTGCAGATAGTCGGGCAGGTTGCCGTGCCAGAAGCAGCGCGAGATGCCATCGGGCCCGGCGAGCAGGCCGGTATCTTCGTTTGCAATCACAAGAAATCCATTTGTTAATGCGTCTTTGCGCTGATTTTACCGCGGCTTTACCAGATTCCTGAACTGGCCGGTAACCACACCAAAAGGTTTACTGACAAAGCGGCATTTTACGCATTCCGATTCATGTTTCGGTTGCCGCTTCGCGCCAAGGTCCTGGGAACCGGGGGCACTTTCCCCCGCGTGTCAGACGATCAAGGTGCGTTCCGATGAAGATGTTTTTGCGTTCCGTGCTCGGCGCCGCGGCCCTTCTTGCCGCCGGCGTCACGTCCTCTTATGCGGATGACCGCTATGCCGACCGGCCGCCGGTGATGGTGAGCCCCGACCTTTCGGCGCCCTGGGTGTTGCAGCTTGGCCGCGCCCCGGGCATCGTGCGGCAGAACCGGCAGGTCGCGCAGCAGCCGCGCATGCGCTACGCACAGCCGGCACAACCCGACCAGGTGCGCACAGCAGCCGTGCAGGCGCCGGCCAAGCGCTTGGTGAAGAGGCCGCAGATCAACCCGATCTACCTGCCGCAGGAAGTCGCCTATGACGGGCCGCAGAAGCCGGGCACGATCGTCATCGATACGACGCAGAATTTCCTCTATCTGGTCGAGAAGAACGGCAAGGCGCGGCGCTATGGCGTCGGCACCGGCAAACCCGGCTTCGAATGGTCGGGCACGCACAAGATCACCAACAAGCGCGTCTGGCCGGACTGGCGTCCGCCGGCGGTGATGATCAAGCGCGAGGCCGCCAAGGGCCGCTATCTGCCGACCTATCTCGCCGGTGGCGAAGAAAACCCGCTCGGCGCGCGCGCGCTCTATCTCGGCACGACGGAATACCGCATCCACGGCACCAATCAGCCATGGACGATCGGCGGCGCGGTGTCGTCGGGCTGCATCCGCATGCGCAACGAGGACGTGGTTGACCTCTACGAGCGGGTGAACGTCGGAACGACGGTGGTGGTGATATAGTGACTGCGAATCAGCCGGTTAGGCAGCGCTGAGTCGTTTTTGGCGTGGGCTGTTGCCCTCAAGCCATAGCGCGCTTTTGCGAGACGTGCTTAGACTGGCAAAGAGTAAACGGGGGACGGGCCGTGTGGGGATGCGGCCAGTCACGAAAGGGCAGTACGGGAAACCGCGCTGCCCTTTCGTTTTTTGTGCGACAGGTCGCCCCGGAGGCAGGGCGTTTCATTTTCGGGGGCTGATTTGCCGGCCGTGCTCTGCTATTGCAGTGCACAATTCGCCGAGCCAAGATCCCCCGCTCCAAAAGGTCCCAGCCATGTCCCGCCCCGATGACAGCCGCTATCTCAAGGGTGGCCCGGTTGCCCAGCGTATCATCGCCGCCGTGCGCGAGGATGCGGCGGTCGCGAGAGCTGAAGGTTTCCCGCCCAAGCTGGTGTCGATCACCGTCGGCGACACCGCGGCGGTCGACGTCTATGTGCGCAACCAGCGCGCCAAGGCGGAGCTCGCCGGCATCGGCTTCGAGGAACGGCGCTTTGCCGCCAACATCAGCGCCGGTGAGCTGGAAGCAGCGATCCATGGCCTGAACGCCGATCCTAGAGTCACCGGCATCATCATCCAGCGGCCGGTGCCGGCGCATATCCCGATCAAGACGCTGCAGGCCGCGGTGCATCCGCTCAAGGACGTCGAGGGCATGCATCCGGCCTCGATCGGCAACATCGTCTACAACCAGCTCGATCTGGCGCCCTGCACGGCAGCGGCCTCGGTCGAATTGCTCAAGGAAACCGGCCTCGACCTCAAGGGGCTCGAAGTGGTCATCGTCGGGCACTCCGAGATCGTCGGCAAGCCGATCGCCTTCCTGTTGATGAGCGAAGGCGCGACGGTGACGGTCTGCCATCACATGACACGCTCGGTGGCGGCGCATGCGCGGCGCGCCGATGCGCTGTTCGTCGCCGTCGGCAAGCCGCGGCTGATCAAGGCCGATATGGTCAAGCCGGGTGCGGCCGTCATCGACATCGGCATCAATTCGGAGATCGGACCCGACGGGCAAAACCGCATCGTCGGCGACGTCGACACCGACAGCGTCAAGGACGTGGCGTCATGGATCACGCCGGTGCCGGGCGGCGTCGGCCCGATCACCGTCGCGATCCTGCTGCGCAACACGATGGTGGCGCTCAACCGCCAGCGCGCGCTCTACAACGCGACTTACGGCGTGGCGGACAAGCTCGCGGCGGAATAGACCCGCAATCGAGCAGCCGTCACTCGGCAGCGACAAGCCTTTCCTCGGAAACGCCTTCCGGCCGCGGCCCGCCATAGGCCCAGTCGAGCAGTTTTATCGTGTGCACCACCGGCAGCTTCGCGGCCGACGCGATCTGGGTGATGCAGCCGATGTTGCCGGTGGCGACGATTTGCGCACCCGTCGCCTCGATGTTCCTCACCTTGCGGTCGCGCAGCTTGGCCGAGATCTCGGATTGCAGGATGTTGTAGGTGCCGGCCGAGCCGCAGCACAGATGCCCCTCGCGTGGCTCGCGCACGACGAAGCCGGCTTTGGTGAGCAGTTCCTTCGGTTGGCGGGTGATCTTCTGGCCGTGCTGCATCGAGCAGGCGGAGTGATAAGCGACGATCGTGCCGGGCTTACGGACCGGTTCGGGCAGGTCGAGGCTTGCCAGATATTCGGTGATGTCCTTGGCCAGCGCCGAGACGCGTTCCGCCTTCTCCGCATAGGCCGAGTCGAGGCGCAGCATGAAGCCGTAATCCTTGATGGTGGTGCCGCAGCCCGATGCAGTGATGATGATGGCATCGAGCCCGCCGTTCTCGATGGCGCGCGTCCAGGCGTCGACGTTCTGTCTCGCCGAGGCGAGCGCTGCTGGTTCCCGCCCCATGTGATGGACCAGCGCGCCGCAGCAGCCCTCACCCTCCGGCACCACCACCTCGACTCCCAGCCGCGTCAGCAGCGCGATCGTCGTGTCGTTGATGGCGGGATCGAGCACCGACTGTGCGCAGCCGGTGAGGATGGCGACGCGACCCTTTTTTGTCCCCTGCCCGGCATGGATGCCCGGAGATGCCATCGGCGACGCCGTGGGGATCGAGACCGGAGCGAGCTTGAGCATGGCACCGAGCGGCTTCAGCGCCGGGATCTTTTCGAACAGGCCGACAAAGGGTTTTCCCAGCTTCGCCAGTCTCAGCGCGGCGCGAAAGCGCGCGGGATAGGGCAGCACGAAGGCCAGCATGGCGCGCGTCAGGCGATCGAGCAGCGGGCGTCTGTAGGTCTCCTGGATATGGGCGCGGGCGTGGTCGACCAGATGCATGTAGTTGACGCCCGACGGGCAGGTGGTCATGCAGGCTAGGCAGGACAGGCAGCGGTCGATATGGGTGACGATCTGCTTGTCGGCCGGACGACCGTTCTCCAGCATGTCCTTGATCAGGTAGATCCGCCCGCGCGGCGAATCCAGTTCGTTGCCCAGCGTCACATAGGTCGGGCAGGTAGCGGTGCAGAAGCCGCAATGCACGCATTTGCGCAGGATCTTCTCCGATTCCGCGACATGCGGATCGGCAAGCTGGGCAGCTGAGAAATTGGTCTGCACGCAAAAATCCTATTGTCCGAGGAGCCAGCTTTCCGGGTTCTTGACCGGCTCGCCGCGCTGCAGCGCCTGGATGCCCAGAATGCAGCGGGCGATGAACCAGACGGCGACCGCGAACATCAGCAGGAGGCCGATCACCAAGAAGATCAGCACCGCCGAGATCAGCGCGTAGAGCAGGCCGATCCAGAAGGTGCGGATCAGGAATGTATAGTGGCTCTCGACAAAGCCGCCGGCCTTGTCGCGGTTGATGTAGGCCAGCACGATGCCGACAAGGCCGGTGATACCGATGACGAGGCCGGCGAGATAGAGGATATAGATGACCAAGGCGTTGGTCGCGCCCGGCTCCAGCCAGCGGTCGGTCTGGCGCGGCGTGTTCTGGCCTGGATTGGTGTTGCTCATGGTGCTGCTCCCTCCGTTGTGGGGCTGAGAGTAGCAGAGCCTGAGCCCGGCGCCATGCGGCCGGGGTTGAGGATCGATTTGGGGTCGAATTCGGCTTTGAGCCGCGCCGACAGGGCCGCGAGGTGCGAGGCCTGCGGCTCGAACACCGGCACGGCGGCGCGATGCGAGAGAGCGGCACGCACCAGCGTCGCGTGTCCGCCGCCATGCTTGCGGATCAGCCCGCGCAGCAGGCTCGCCTCGGGATCCCCTGCCTCCATGCGCAGCCAGATCAGCCCGCCCTGCCAGTCGTAGGAAGCGCTGACGCCGGCCTGCATGCGCAGCGTCAGCACCATCTGGTGCGCCTGCGACGGAGCCATTGAGATGCGCCAGACCGGCTTTTCAGTGCCATCGGCGAAGGGCACGCAATCGCGGACATCGCGCCAGATGGTCTTCGACGCCTCGCCCGCAATCTCCTGCAGCGGACCGGCCTTGCCGAGCAGCTGCTTCAGCGCGGCAATGCGGTAGGCGACCGATGGGCCGAACCCCTCGACGCGCAGCAGCGTCGCGGCTTCGCTGCCAAGGTGACCGGCGGCGACGCGCGCGGCGACGCGTTCGGGCAGATGAGCGGCACTCGACACTTCGGCGCTGGAGCCGAGCGCCAGTGCCATGGCGGCGGTCGCGGCTTCGTCGAGCAGGCCGCGGATGGCGAGCGTCACCTCGGTCTCGGCCGCCGGCAGCACCTTGAAGGTGACGTCGGTGAGCACGGCAAGCGTGCCCCAGCTGCCAGCCATCAGCTTGGAGAGATCGTAGCCGGTGACGTTCTTGACCACGCGGCCGCCGGACTTGAAGGCCTCGCCGCGACCGGCAACCGCGCTGATGCCGAGGATATGATCGCGCGCCGCCCCCGCCTTCAGCCGACGCGGGCCGGAAAGGTTGGCGGCCAGCACGCCGCCGATGGTGCCCTTTCCGGGCGCGCCGCCGAGCAGCGGGCCGTAGTCCATCGGCTCGAAGGCCAGCTGCTGACCGTTTTGCGCCAGGAGTTGGTCGATCTCGGCAAGCGGCGTGCCGGCTCTGGCCGACAGCACCAGTTCGGCGGGCTCGTAGAGCGTGACGCCGGTGAGCTTCGACAGGTCGAGCGTGTGCTCGCTCTGCTGCGGACGGCCGATGCCGCGCTTGGAACCATGGCCGAGGATTTCCAGCGGCGCGTCTTCCGCCGCCGCCCATTGGACGGTGGAGAGGGTTTCGGATGCGGTGACGGGGGTGAAGGTGGTCATGGGCGTGCCCGCTTCCTCGCCCCCGCAAAGCGGGGGAGAAGAGATAGGTCGCGATCCTTCGCGCCCCCCTCTGTCCTGCCGGACATCTCCCCCGGAAGGGGGGAGATCGGATGTCGCGTCGAGTTTCGCCAATCGCCAACGTTAATGGAAATGCGCGGCGCCAAGGCTGCCAGTCTCCCCCCTTGCGGGGGATATGTCCGGCAGGACAGAGGGGGGTGTTCAAGCGCCAGCGTGTCCACTCAAAACCTCGGAATATCCGGAAACGCCACCTGCCCGCGATGCACATGCATCCGCCCCAGCTCGGCGCAGCGACGCAGCTGCGGGAAGACCTTGCCGGGGTTGAGCAGATGGTTGGGATCGAAGGCGCATTTGACCCGCATTTGCTGGTCGAGGTCGATCTGGTTGAACATTTCCGGCATCAGGTCGCGCTTTTCGACGCCGACGCCGTGTTCGCCGGTCAGCACGCCGCCGACCTTGACGCAGAGCCGCAGGATGTCGGCGCCGAAGCTTTCGGCCTTGTCGAGTTCGCCCGGCACGTTGGCGTCGTAGAGGATCAGCGGGTGCAGATTGCCGTCGCCGGCGTGGAAGACGTTGGCGACGCCGAGCCCGTATTTTTCGGAGAGTTCGCGCATGCCGGCGAGCACGCGCGGCAGTTCCTTGCGCGGGATGGTGCCGTCCATGCAGTAATAGTCGGGCGAGATGCGGCCGACCGCCGGGAAGGCCGCCTTGCGGCCGGCCCAGAAGCTCAGCCGCTCCTGCTCCGATTGCGAGATGCGGCAGGTGGTCGAGCCGTTCTTGTAGGCGATGGCCTCGACGAGACCGATCAGGTGGTCGACCTCGACACCCGGTCCGTCGAGCTCGACGATCAGCAACGCCTCGACATCGAGCGGATAGCCGGCATGGACGAAATCTTCCGCCGCGTGGATCGCCGGACGGTCCATCATCTCCATGCCGCCGGGAATGATGCCGGCGCCGATGATGTCGGCGACGCACTGACCGCCCTGCTCGCTGGTCGGGAAGCCGATCAAAAGCGCCCGCGCCGTCTCCGGCTTCTTCAGGATGCGCACGGTGACCTCGGCGACGACACCGAGCAGGCCTTCGGAGCCGGTCATGACGCCGAGCAGGTCGTAGCCCTCGGCATCCAGATGCCTGCCGCCGAGCCGCACCACTTCGCCATTCATGAGCACCATCTCGATGCCGAGCACATTGTTGGCGGTGAGGCCGTATTTCAGGCAGTGCACGCCGCCGGAATTCTCCGCGACGTTGCCGCCGATCGAGCAGGCGATCTGGGAGGATGGATCGGGGGCATAGTAAAAACCCTCCTGCTCGACGGCGGTGGTGATACCGAGATTGGTGACGCCCGGCTGGGCAACGACGGCGCGGTTCGGAAAATCGATCTCGAGGATGCGGTTGAAGCGGCTCATGACCAGGAGCACGGCGTCCTCGAGTGGCAGCGCGCCGCCGGACAGCGAGGTGCCGGAGCCGCGCGGCACGACGCGGATGTTGCGGTCGTTGCAGTATTTCAGCACGCGCGAGACCTGCGCCACCGTCTCCGGCAGCACGACCACCAGCGGCAGTTGCCGGTAGGCGGTGAGGCCGTCGCTCTCGAAGGCACGCATGGAGTTCTCGGCATCGACGACGCCCTCGCCCGGCACAATGATGCGCATGTCGGCGACGATCTCGTCGCGCCGGCGCATCGTGGCATCGTCTGGCTTCGGCATGGCCAGGCCGGACATCAACAGACTCCATCGCTTGACTGGTAAAAATCTTTTACCAGCTGGAGGCTACCGTTGCAAACCCTGCTTGGGTCAAAATCGAAGGCCGGCCACGGAACAGCCTTCCGCAGCGGCAATCTGCCGCTGCGCGGCGATCACATCTGTAGCAAGGTTCGGCTGGCCTATTCGCCCGGATGTTTCGCCGGCTCGGAGTGCATGCGCCGCACGCGGCGCACGCCCCACCAGACAAGCAGCAGGGCAACCGGCACCGAGGTCGCGGTGACGACTTCCGGCGCAAAGGCATGGCCGAAGATCGAGGCGCCCTTGGCCAGATACGAGACGAGGCCGACGACATAGTAGGAGACGGCGGCGACAGAGAGACCTTCCACCGTCTGCTGCAAGCGCAGTTGCAGGCGGGCGCGGTTGTTCATCGACGCCAGCAGGTCGCGGTTCTGCTTCTCGACCTCGACGTCGACCCAGGTGCGCAGCAGCGTCGTGGCGCGGGTGAGCTTGCGCGACAGATTGGCCTGGCGCTCCTCGACCGAACGGCAGGTGCGCATGGCGGGCGCGACGCGTCGCTGCAGGAAGCCGCCCCAGGTGTCGTAGCCGGGCACCGCCTGTTCCTCCAGCGCCTCCAGCCGCTCGACGACGATGCCGTCATAGGCGCGGCTGGCGCCGAAGCGGTAGAGGCTGGAGGCGGCATCGGCCTCGAGTTCCGCGGCAAGCTCGGTCAGGTCGGCGAGCAGCGTCTGGCTGTCGCGCGTCTCGGCGACCTTCATTTCCAGCGTGGTCTGCGCCAGCCTGTCCTCGATGCGGCGGGCGCGGCCCGACAGCGTCAAGGCCAGCGGCAGACCGAGCATGGCCAGCGTCCTGTAGTTTTCGATGTCGATAAGCCGCTGCGACAGCGCGCCGGTTCGCGCCGGCGTCAGGCCGCGATCGAGCACCAGTATGCGGGTCATGCCGTCGCCGTCCTGACGGAAGTCGGTGATGATGGCGGCGTTGCCGCGCTCGACCAGCGAATAGCACAGGCTGGTCGGGTCGAAGCTGGCGATTAGCCTCTCGCTCGCCTGCGTCCATTTGCGGATTTCCAGCCGGATGCCGGAAATGACCGTTCCCGGCGGCGAAAACCCGTTGCCGAAGGGAGACTCCTCCTGGGCCCTGCCGCTTTCGGAAAGCGACCCCTCCCACAGATAGGTCGAGAATTCCGTATGCCGCTCCCAGCGCAGCGTGCCCTTGCCCCATTTCATGGCGTGGTGGCGGGCGTGACGATCCGGCGCGGCAATACCAAGGCGCCGTGACAGTTCGGAGAGCACGGCCATGTCGACGCCGGAGCCACCCTCGGTCATGAAGGCAAGCTGCACCAGAACGCGCGGCTTCTCGATCAGCGGATGCGGGCGGGCATGGACCTCGCCGAGCGCGCCTGGCCGTCCCTCATGCGCCGGGAAACCCATGACGGCGCCCTGGGCGCGCGGCTGGAATTCGAGATTGGACGTCTCGTCCGACACGGCTGGTCCCCCTGTTTTCGACCCTTCGTGCAATGGCGTCCTCTTGCGGCAATCGGCCAAGCACGTAAACAGCAAAGTTTAGCAACGGCCGATATGCGGGCGCGACCTGAGAACCGGTCAGATCGGACGAATTGGATAAATAATTTGACCAGTTGGCGACACTGGCTCTAATCTGTGCGGCACCGGCAAGATTTCCCAGGCGCCCCGTTGAGCGATATTTTCTCCAGGATCGAGCATTCGCGCACCGCCGACGAGGTGGTGCAGCAGATCGAGAGTCTGATCCTCGAAGGCGTGCTGCGCACCGGCGACCGGCTGCCCGGCGAGCGCGAGCTGGCGCGCCAGTTCGAGGTGTCGCGGCCGATCCTGCGCGACGCCCTGAAATCCCTTGAGGGGCGCGGCCTGCTGACAACACGGCCGGGAGGCGGCACCCATGTCGCCGACGTCATCGGCCAGCTGTTCACCAAGCCGGTGACCGACTTGATCTCCATGCATCGCAAGGCGGTGACCGACTATCTGGAGTACCGCCGCGAGATCGAGGCCATCGCCGCCGAATATGCGGCGCGGCGCGCCACATCAGACGACCTCGCGCTGCTCGATCGCATCATGGCGCGCATGGACGAGGCGCATCGCACCGGCGACTTCGACGACGAGGCGGAAATCGACATCGAGTTCCATCACGCGGTCTGCGAATGCGCGCACAATATGATCCTCCTGCACACGCTGCGCTCCTGCTACCGGCTCTTGTCGGAAGGCGTGTTCCAGAACCGGCTCTTGGTGTTCACCGTGCCCGGCGCGCGCGAAGCGCTGCTTGCGCAGCACAGGGCGATCTACACCGCGATCAAGGCGGGCGATCCGGCGGCCGCCCGGCAGGCGGCGATGGACCACATCTCCTATGTCGAGCGCTCGATGCTCGAGGCCGAGCGCAGCGGCGACTGGCAGCGCGTGTCGCGGCTTCGGCTCAGGCAGCGTTCCGAAGCCGGCGACGGCGCGCCAAGACAACGAATTAATGAACCAGCTGAAAAACCATGAGCAGCATTCTCACCATCGCCGATCTCAAGGATCTCGCGCGCCGCCGCGTGCCGAAGATGTTTTTCGACTATGCCGATTCCGGCGCCTGGACGGAGAGCACCTACCGCGCCAACGAAGAGGATTTCGGCAAGATCAAGTTCCGCCAGCGCGTGCTGGTCGACATGAGCAACCGCTCGCTGGAATCGACCATGATCGGCGAGAAGGTAGCGATGCCGGTGGCATTGGCGCCAACCGGCCTGACCGGGATGCAGCATGCCGATGGCGAGATGCTGGCGGCGCAGGCGGCGGAGGAGTTCGGCGTGCCGTTCACGCTGTCGACGATGAGCATCTGCTCGATCGAGGATGTTGCTTCCGTCACCAAGAAGCCGTTCTGGTTCCAGCTCTATGTGCTGCGCGACAAGGATTTCGTGCTGAATCTGATCGATCGGGCGAAGGCGGCGAAATGCTCGGCCCTAGTGCTGACGCTCGACCTGCAGATCCTCGGCCAGCGCCACAAGGACGTCCGCAACGGGCTTTCGGCGCCGCCCAAGATGACGCTGGCCAACATTGCCGACATCGCCATGCGCCCGCGCTGGTGGATGGGCATGGCCGGCACCAAGCGCCGGACCTTTCGCAACATTGTCGGCCACGCCAAAGGCGTCGGCGACGTCGCCTCGCTGGCATCGTGGACGACGGAGCAGTTCGACCCGCAGCTCTCGTGGAAGGACGTGGCCTGGATCAAGGAACGCTGGGGCGGCAAGCTGATCCTGAAGGGCATACTCGACAAGGAGGACGCGCTGATGGCGGCCAAGACCGGCGCCGACGCCATCGTCGTTTCCAACCATGGCGGGCGCCAGCTCGACGGCGCGTCGTCGTCGATCAGTGTGCTGGAGGAGATCGCCGACGCGGTCGGTGACCAAATCGAGGTGCATATGGATGGCGGCATCCGCTCAGGCCAGGACGTGCTGAAGGCGCTGTGCCTCGGCGCCAAGGGCACCTATATCGGCCGCCCCTTCCTCTATGGCCTCGGCGCGATGGGCAAGGAAGGGGTCACCATGGCGTTGGAAATCATCCGCAAGGAGATGGACATAACACTGGCGCTGTGCGGCAAGCGCCTGGTGACCGACATGGGCAAGGATCAGCTTCGGCGCTAGGGGCTTGTTCACTGTTTGGCCCTAGCGTCTCCCGTGACGGTTCCGTCGTGGAGACGAACAAGCATTGACCCGGCCCGGCATCCACTTTCTCGACGCGCGCGGACCGCAAGGCATGCGGCTCTACGCGATCGGCGACGTGCATGGCCGGCTCGACCTGCTCAGCGCCATACATCGCCGGATCGAAAGCGAGATCGAACATAAGCCAACCGCCGACTGGCGCGTCATCCATCTCGGCGACTATGCCGACCGCGGACCGGACTCCAGGGGCGTCATCGATTTCCTGATCGAAGCCCGCAAACGTGATCCGCGCCACCTGATGCTGGCCGGCAATCACGACATCGGCTTCCTCGATTTTCTCGACACCCCCGACTCGGACGGGCTGTTCATGCGCTTTGGCGGGGTGCAGACGGCGCAGTCCTATGGCGTGTCGCTGACCGCCGACGCCAGCTGGTTCGGGAAGGCGGAGTCGGTGCGACGGGGACATGCGGCACTGGTCGAGGCCGTTCCGCAGAGCCATATCGACTTCCTGCAGTCGCTGGCGTTTTCAGTGACGTTCGGCGACTTCTTCTTCTGCCATGCCGGTATCAGGCCGGGCATTCCACTCGAGCAGCAGAGCCCACAGGACCTGATCTGGATCCGCGAAATCTTCCACGACCATCCCGGCCTCTACGAGAAGATCGTGGTGCATGGCCATACGCCGGTGCCGGAAGCCGAAGTGATGGCCAACCGCGTCAATGTCGACACGCTCGCCTGGCATTCAGGCAAACTCACCGCGCTCGCCATTGACGGCGCGGACAAGCGTATCCTGACGGTGACTGGCGAAGGCGAAGGATTTTAGCGGAGGGCGGCGGTGACGCCGTAGCCGTCGACGGCCTGATGGTTGTTGGCTGCATCGGCCGAATAGATGCCGAGACCGCACAGCACGATGGCAGACAGCATGACAAAGGACAGAAGTGCTGCTTTCACGGACGTCATCTCTTGTTGAGCTCGCTGCATCTGTGCACGAGGCGGTTACCAATGCGTTGAAACGAAAAATTCGTCTCAAAGTTTCGACGATTTCGCGCTTCTAGGCCGATTCTGTATCGGCCATGTGTCGCGCGGGTCACACAGAAGGTTCATCGCGGTTGCATGGAAGATGCAGAGCGCGCCTTCTAGGCTGGCGGCCGGCCACAGACCAAGGATGAAAGGGGTTTTCCCCAGATGGATCCGGCGCCGCGTGCCAAATATGTCACGCAGCACAGCGGCTGCGCCGAGCATTGGGTGCTCAGATCGTCGCTACCCAGGCGCGGGCAATCGCAAGGCCGGCGGCATCGGCATCCGGCCCGTTGCGGGCCATTTCGCCGTCGAGCCGGTCGTTCCAGTCGGGATGCCGCTCGGCAATGAGCGAAGCGAAGGACGTGCTCCAGTCGCGCACCATCGGGCGGTCCGCCTCGAAATGGAACTGGAAGCCGTAGACGGCGCGGCCGATGCGGAACGCCTGGTTCTCGGCAATGGCGCTGCCGGCCAGCCGCACGGCATTGTCCGGCAGGACGAAGGTGTCGTCGTGCCATTCGAAGATCGGGAATTTTTCGGGAAGTGCCGCAAGCACCGGATCCGTCTTCGCCTCAGGCGTCAACGACACCCTGTGCCATCCGAATTCGGTGGCGCCGCCGATCTGGTTCTCGCCGCCAAAGGCACGCGCCAGCAGCTGGCTGCCGAGACATATGCCGAGCACCGAGCGGTCCTTGTCGGCAAAGTCGCGCGTCAGGTCGAGCAGGCCGGGGAAATACGGGCAATTCTCGTCGTCGAGCGCGTTCTGGGCGCCGCCGAGCACCACCATCGCATCGTGCCCTGCCGCATCGTCCGGCAACGGGTCGCCTTGATAGGGCCGGCGCAAGTCGATATCGGCGCCCGCCTCGACAAGAGCCGCACCAATCTGGCCAAGTCCCTCATTGTCGAAATTCTGGACGACCAGGACCCGCATCGAAAACCTGCTGACATGAAAACGATGCAACGAGCGATATCATGGCGCCAGCATTGCAGCCAAGATGCGCATTCGGGGAGAAGCTATGCCACTGCAGAACCGGGTCGATCCGTTCGGCGCCATCCACGCCGTGCCCGAACGCGGGATGTTCACCGGCAATCGCGGCATCATCCATGACCCCGATACGAAGACGCTGCTCAAGAAACGCTGGGCCTTGCCGGCCTGGATCATCTGCGTCTGCCAATTCCGCAATGCGCGGCGCGAACCGATGGGCCGCAACCGGCCGGGTGGCAAGGCAGGCTGGACCGAACTGTTCTTCCTCGACGAGGTGACGGCGCTCACCGCCGGGCATCGGCCTTGTTTCTACTGCCGACGCGAACGGGCCACGGATTTTGTCGGCCGTTTCGGCAAAGCCTTCGGCGTAACCGAGCCGCGCGCGCCTATGGTCGACAAGCGGCTGCACACGGAGCGGCTAGCCTCGGGCGGCAAGCCGCCGTCCATCGAGTTGGAGGACCTTATCGGCCTTCCGGACGGGACGATGGTCGCGGATGGCGCCTCTGCCTATGCCCTGCGCGGCGGCAAGGCGCTTCGCTGGTCGTTCGCGGGCTATGGCGATGCGAAGGACTTCGACAGTATGGCCAGCCGAACGCTTGGTCTCGTCACGACGGCGACCACCATTTCGGTGCTGCGGCAAGGCTATTTGCCTGTCTGGCACCCTTCCGCCGATACTTGACGGCAACCCTCGCCTCGCCCATTCCTCGGCGATGCGCGCCAATTACAAGATGCAGCGGCTGTTCGTGGCCGACGATCTCGGAGCAGACATCGAATTCGATGCCGGGCAGCAGCAAAGCCATTACCTGATGCATGTGCTGCGGCTCGGCGAAGGCGCCGAGATCCTGCTGTTCAATGGCCGCGATGGCGAGTGGTCGGCGGTCGTCGCCGCAAAGTCGAAGAAGACGGTGCGGCTCAAGGTGCTCGCCCTGCAGCGGCCGCAGCCGCCGCTGCCCGATCTCGTCTACTGCTTCGCGCCGCTGAAGCAGGGACGGCTCGACTATCTGGTGCAGAAGGCGGTCGAGATGGGCGCCGGCATCCTGCAGCCGGTCATCACCCAGCACACGCAGGTAGCAAAGCCCTCCATTGATCGGCTGCGTGCCAATGTCGTCGAGGCGGCCGAGCAATGCGGCATACTGGCGGTGCCGGAGGTGCGGGAGGCCGAGAAATTCGAACGCCTGCTCGGCGGCTGGGACAAGGAACGGCGGCTGATCTTCTGCGACGAGGATGCCTCGACCAACAATCCGCTGCCGGCGCTGCAAGGGTTGAGGGAAAGGAAGCTCGGGCTGCTTGTCGGGCCGGAAGGCGGCTTTTCCGATGACGAGCGCAAGATGCTGCGGGCACTGCCATTCGTCACTGCTATTCCGCTCGGGCCTCGCATCCTGCGCGCCGACACGGCGGCGGTGGCGGCACTCGCGGTGATGCAGGCGACGATCGGGGATTGGTGATCAAATCCTGTTGAGGCGTGGCTCAGGATTTTTCGCTTGATCGGCTGCCGACATTTCGTCCATTTAGCGCCGGCGGTTGTTCCGCCGCTTCCGGAGGGGCCTTTTATGGCGCGCGACACAACCGATTTCCGGCCGATCGAAGGCGTCGACGAACTTGTCGAGCACCTGGCCGAAGGCAACAAGCCACGCGACAAATGGCGCATCGGCACCGAGCACGAGAAATTCCCCTTCTATGTCGACGGCAACGCGCCGGTGCCTTATGGCGGCGAGCACGGTATCCGCGCCATCCTCGAAGGCATGCAGGAAAAGCTCGGCTGGGATCCGATCATCGATGACGGCCGCATCATCGGCCTGGTCGAGCCGACCGGTCAGGGCGCGATCTCGCTGGAGCCCGGCGGCCAGTTCGAACTGTCCGGCGCGCCGCTGGAGTCGATCCACCAGACCTGCCGCGAGGGCAATGCGCATCTGGCGCAGGTGCGCGAGATCGCCGAGCCCATGGGCATCCGCTTCCTCGGCCTTGGCGGCAGCCCGAAATGGTCGCTGCCCGACACGCCGAAAATGCCGAAGTCGCGCTACGAGATCATGACGCGCTACATGCCGAAGGTCGGCTCGAAGGGCCTCGACATGATGTACCGCACCTGCACCATCCAGGTGAATCTCGACTTCGAGAGCGAGGCCGACATGCGCCGCAAGATGCAAGTGTCGCTCAAGCTGCAGCCGCTGTCGACGGCGCTGTTCGCCAACTCGCCCTTCACCGAGAGCCGGCCCAACGGATTGCAGAGCTGGCGCGGCGACATCTGGCGCGACACCGACAACCAGCGCTCGGGCCTGCTCGAATTCTGTTTCTCGCCCGACTTCGGCTTCGCCGACTATGTCGAATGGGCGCTCGACGTACCGATGTATTTCGTCATCCGCGACGGCCACTATCACGACATGACGCACGTCACCTTCCGCCAATTCATGGCAGGCGCGGCGCGCAACGAGGTGCCCGACGGGCTGCCGACGATGGGCGACTGGGCGAACCATCTGTCGACGCTGTTCCCGGACGTCCGGCTGAAGCGCTTCCTCGAAATGCGCGGCGCCGACGGCGGACCGTGGCGGCGCATCTGCGCCCTGCCTGCCTTCTGGGTCGGGCTGCTCTATGACGAGGCGGCGCTCGACGCGGCCGAGGCATTGACCTCGAGCTGGACCTACAAGGAGGTCCTGGCGATGCGCAATGCGGTGCCCGAGCATGGCATTGCCGCGCCCTTCCGCAACACGACGCTGCGCGAGATCGCCCGCGACGTGCTGGTCATTTCGCGCATGGGACTGAAGAACCGCGGCAAGAAGAACCGCGACGGCTATGACGAGACCTCGTTCCTCAACACCCTCGACGAGGTCGTGGCGCGCGGCACCACCAGCGCCGAGGAAATGCTTTCGGCCTACCACACGCGCTGGGGCGGCTCGATCGAGCCGGTGTTCATGGAATACGCATATTGAGCCGGCGGGGCATGGCCCGGCCGTAAAAGCCGCTTCAATCGGCGGTGGAAACAAACTAGAGCGCCGCGCGTCCTCTCGGACGCACAAAGGACGCTCTAGCACTTTGAATCTACGCATCGTGCTTTCCGAAAATCGATTCCGATTTTCGGGCCGATGCGTTAGGTTTCTCCCAAGAGGATTTCCGGAGGAGAGACCTATGCCTTCCTTGTTCGACATAATGGCGCAAGCCCAGAACGGCAACGGCATGCAGGCGCTTGCCCAGCAGTTCGGGCTTTCAATGCAGCAGACGCAGTCGGCGGTCGAGGCGCTGCTGCCGGCCTTTTCGCAAGGGCTGCGGCGCAACACCGCCGACCCCTATGGGCTCGGCGCCTTCATGACGGCGATGGCCAGCGGCCAGCACGCCAAATATTTCGAGGACGCCACCAGAGCCTTCTCGCCACAAGGCCTTGACGAAGGCAACGGCATTCTGGGGCATCTGTTCGGCTCCAAGGACCTGTCGCGCGCCGTGGCCAGCCAGGCGGCGCAGGCGACCGGCCTCAGCCAGCAGGTGCTGCAGCAGATGCTGCCGGCGATGGCTTCGATGATGATGGGCGGACTGTTCAAGCAGACCACCAACCAGATGCAAGCGGCAGGCGGTTTTGGCGGCGGCGGCAATCCGCTCGGCGAGATCATCGAGCAGATGATGCGGCAGGCTGGCGGCGGTGCGCAGGCGCCGCAGCAACGCCAGGCGCCGCAACCGCAGAGCCCGATGGACAACCCGCTCGGCAAAGTGCTGCAGGACATGTTCGGTGGCGCCGCGCAACAGCCTCAGGATCGGCAATCGCAACCGCAGCAGACTGAGAGCCCGTACGGCGACAACCCGCTGGGCAAGATGTTCGAGGAGATGCTGCGGCAAGGCGGCGGCGGCGGTTTCGGCATGCCGGGCGGCCAGCCCGCGCCACAGGCGCCGCAACCGCGCCAGGCACCGCAGCCGCAGGCCAATCCGAGCGGCAGGCCGAGGAACCCGTTCGACGATCTGTTCGGCAAGATGTTCGAGACCGGCGCCCAGCAGCGCGACGACTATCAGAAGGGCATGGAATCGATCTTCGACCAGTTCAAGCGCGGCATGGACCGGCGGTAAGGTCTCTCGCCAACCTAAGCTGCGTTGAGATTCAGGTCAGGCCAGCATCACCCGACCACCAGCACTCCTTAAAGAAAAGCCCGGTCCTTGGACGGACCGGGCAGGATGCAGGCAGGCCGGCGGGGAACCGGCAGGGAGTGGGAAGCCTGCGATAAACGTTGGTCGCGCCGAACCTCAAGAAGGTTCACAGGCAACCGAAACAGCAAGCAACCGCGATCAGGCCACCTTGCGGGCGAGATCCTCGATCGTATCGGCCCGGTCGCTCACGATCGAACGCAGCTTCGCGGTCGGATCGCGGCCGAACGGCAAGTCGATGGCGACGTGCAGGTCGCCGCGCGTCAGGCCGATATCGGCAAGCTCGGCGTCCGACATCTCGCCGAGGCGATAGAAGGCGCGGCGGTTTTTCCAGGCTTGGTAGGCGTTGGCGACCGCATTGATCACACGCGTCGCAACGGCCGGACGCGTGGTGATGCGCGAGGTCTCGGTGGCGAAATCATACGTGGTCATGTCGATCTCCTTCAGATTCGAACAGACGAAGCCGGCCGATCGGCGCTGGAGCACAGCGCCGTTCCGGTCTCGATTCACATGCCTTCATGTGGACAATGCGAATTTGCCACGGCCCGATTGATTAATCCAACGAATGTTTCTAATCTTTAGCATCAACATCAATGATGGATTGACCCGATGAAAGCGCCGCTCGATCTCGATCAGTTGCAGACCTTCATCTCGATTGCCGACACCGGCAGCTTCACCCGCGCGGCGGAAGAAGTGCATCGGACCCAGTCGGCGGTGTCCATGCAGATGCGTCGGCTGGAGGAGCGGATCGGCAAGCCGCTGTTCGAGAAGGACGGGCGCACCAACAAGCTGACGGAGGAAGGCGACAAGCTGCTCTCCTACGCGCGACGGCTGCTTTATCTGAACCGCGAAACATTGGCCGCCTTCGACGACCGGCGGCTCGAAGGCACCATCCGCATCGGTACACCGGACGACTATGCCGACCGCTTCCTGCCCGAGATCATGGCGCGCTTCACGCGCTCCAACCCGCGCGTCGAACTGACCGTCATCTGCGAACCAACGCCGGGCCTGGTCGAGCATATCAAGCGCGGCAATCTCGATCTGGCGCTGGTGACGCACAATGACACGCGCGGCCAATCGGAAGTGGTGCGGCGCGAGCCGCTTTTGTGGGTCACTTCGGCCAACCACGCGACGCATGAGCAGGAGATCCTGCCGATGGCATTCGGCCGGCCGAATTGCATCTGGCGGCGCGCCGCCGTCGATGTGCTCGACCGGCAGGCCCGCGAATACCGCATCCTGTTCACCAGCTTCTCGGCCACCGTCATCACCGCCGCGGTCCTGTCGGGCCTGGCGATTTCGGTGCTGCCGGAATGCGCGCTGAGGCCGGGCATGCGCGTGCTCGGCGAAGCCGACGGCTTCGGCACCCTGCCCGACTGCCGGATTGGCATCATGCGCGGCCAGACCTCGCAGCCGGAAATCGTCGATGCGCTTGCCCGCCACATCTCGGAAAGCCTCGACAACATTTCCGTGCCGCTCGGCGAAGAGACGGGAAGCTTCGATTTCGCGGCGCTTGCCTTCACCAAGATCAAGCGGACCAAGCCCAACCAGATCCTGCCAGGCTGGTAGGTGGTTTCAAGCGCGTGCGGCAGCCGGCCTGTCGTCTTCCTCTGAGGGCAGGCCCGAAAGGGCGAGCAACTGGGCCGGTTCCAGCGGCGGCGAGAGTAGAAAGCCTTGCAGTTGCCGGCAGCCCATGGCGACCAGCAGCGTCTTTTGCGCCTCGGTCTCGACGCCCTCGGCGGTGACCTCGACATCAAGCGCGATGGCGAGATCGATCAGCGCCTTGACGATCGCCGCGGAATTCCCATCGCCGTCGAGGAGCCGCACGAAGGAGCGGTCGATCTTGAGCTTGTCGATGGCATGACGGCGCAGGTAGCCGAGCGAAGAATAGCCGGTGCCAAAATCGTCGAGCACGATGCCGACGCCCGACTGCCGCAAGGCAGCAAGGGTCGCCCTCGACGTGTCGCCGTTCTCCAAAAGCACGCTTTCGGTGATCTCGAGTTGCAGGCGCGTCGGCGCCAAGCCGGTTTCGGCGAGGATCGACGCAACCTGTTCGGGAAAGCCGGCGTCGCGCAATTGCAGCGGCGACACGTTGACGGCGAGCCATGGCAGTTCGGTGCGCACGGCAAAGCGGCAGGCTTCGAGCAGCACCCATGCGCCGAGCTGGCCGATCATGCCGCGTTCTTCGGCGATGGCGATGAATTGCACGGCCGGCAATGCGCCGTGGACCTCATGCCCCCAGCGGATCAGTGCTTCCGCGCCGAGGATGGCCTTGCCGTTGGTGGCGAAGACCGGCTGGTAGGCCAGCTTGATGCCGGTTCCGCCATTCAGCGCCTTGCGAAGCTCGCTCTCGACCTTGCGCTTGCGCAGCAGAAGGTCGTCCATGTCGCCGGCAAACACCTGATGCCGGCCGCGGCCGTTCTTCTTGGCTTCGTAAAGCGCGATGTCGGCCTTGCGCAGCAGATCGTCGGCATCGGCATCGGCACCCGACGAGAGCGAAATGCCGATGCTAGCGCTGACGAAGACCTGGTCGTCCATCAGCTTGAACGGCTCCTGCAGTTTCTGCTGCAGCCGCTCGGCGATGTCCTCGGCAGCCCTGATATCGCGGATGTCGATGAGGATCAGGGCGAACTCGTCACCGCCCAGCCGCGCCACGGTGTCGACTTCACGGACCGTGTGCTGAAGCCTGGCCGCGGTCTGGCGTACGAGTTCGTCGCCCGCCGGATGACCGAGCGTATCGTTGATGTGCTTGAACCGGTCAAGATCGATATAGAGCAGCGCCACCCTTCCCATGTCATGACCGGTCGTGAGCAGGGCGCGCCGCAGCCGGTCCTCGAACAGGGCCCGGTTGGGCAGGCCTGTAAGCGTATCGTGGAAGGCGAGGTACTGTGCCTCATCCTGGCTGGTCTGCAGCGCAGACGAGGCGCGGCGCAAGCGGCGCAGCAGAAATGCCAGCACGCTTGCCGCGAGCAGCAGCCCAACGATCAAAGCGGGAGCCGTCTTGCGCACCAGCGTCAGACCGGGGCGCTCCTGGTCCCAGCCGATATAACCAAGGATGACACCCCGCGAATCCACCAGAGGAATGGTTGCCGAGGCGGCCGGCTGCGACAGGGGCAACAGATGGGCCCTGGCCAGCAGATACTTTTCGGCAATCCTGCCGATGACCGCGTCGTTGATGAATTCCACCGACACGTGCAGATACTCGCTGCCCGGCTCCTGGGTGAGCCGGTCCGTGCTCGGCACCAGCGGCATGACGCTGAGGATGGCGGGCTTGCCCCCAAGCGACACAAGGTCTTCGACGGTGGTCTTGACCGGCTCGTCGGACGTATCGTCCTTCGGCGGCTGGGCGATCATCGCGCGCAGCTTTTCGATGGTGGGCTGGATGGCGGGCTCGTCCTCGCTATAGACGGATGGGGCGAGCACCTTGCCCTCCCGCATGACATGGACGGGACGGTTGGCGGCATCGAGTAGGTAGACCCGATCGTGACCGTAGTAGGAATACATCCAGACACTGAGATTCTCTTCTATCCAGCTCTGGTTGCCGGCCTTGGTGTTGATCACGGAATCGTCCCAGACGGTAACGCTTTCCTGCTCGCGCACGACCGCCGCGATCTGATCCTTCAGCCCATTGGCGAAGAAGATCTTCTGCCGTTCGAGCGAGACATGATCGGCTTGGGCGGTGGCGTAGATGCCAAAGCCGACGACCATCGCCAGCGCAAAGGCGGCGAGCATCAGCACGGTCAGCGTGACCTGGTGCGTCAATGGGCTGCTGTTCGGGCGTGCGCTCATGCGTCCCTGGCCGTTTGAGTGGCCTCCAGTCAAAGCAAATTGGCCTTAAGATCGCGTTATAATATTAGCGAGGATTGATGCCCTGCCTTGACGCAGGCCAACAACCGCTCCCCAATCGAGCCATGAGCGACGCATCCGAATCACGCACCAACGCCACCGAGTACACGGTGAGCGAAATCTCAGGCGCGCTGAAGCGCACGGTCGAGGACGTCTTCGGCAATGTGCGGGTGCGCGGCGAGATATCGGGCTATCGCGGTCCGCACTCTTCCGGCCATGCCTATTTCGCGCTGAAGGACGATCGCGCCCGGCTCGACGCGGTGGTGTGGAAAGGCACGATGAGCCGGCTGAAATTCCGCCCCGAGGAAGGGATGGAGGTGATCGCCACCGGCAAGCTGACCACCTATCCCGGCAAGTCCAACTACCAGATCGTCATCGACAATCTCGAGCCCGCCGGCGCCGGCGCGCTGATGGCATTGCTGGAAGAACGCAAGCGCCGGCTGCAGGCCGAAGGCCTGTTCGATGCCGGCCGCAAACGGCGGCTGCCGTTCATGCCGCGCACCATCGGCGTCGTCACCTCGCCGACCGGATCGGTGATCCGCGACATCATCCACCGGATCAAGGACCGCTTTCCGCTGCATGTGCTGGTCTGGCCGGTCAGGGTGCAGGGCGAGACGGCCGGCGCGGAAGTTACCGCCGCTGTCAAAGGTTTCAACGCGCTGGCATGGGATGGCGCGATTGCGCAGCCTGACCTGCTGATCGTGGCGCGCGGCGGCGGCAGCCTCGAGGACCTCTGGGGCTTCAACGACGAGGGCCTGGCGCGGGCGGTCGCCGCCTCGCGCATTCCGGTGATTTCCGCCGTCGGCCACGAGACCGACTGGACGCTGATCGATCTCGCCGCCGATGTGCGGGCGCCAACGCCGACGGGCGCCGCCGAGATCGCCGTGCCGGTCAAGGCCGATCTCGAGGCGACGCTCGCCAGCCTCGGCGCACGGCTCAAGACCGCGGCCTCGCGCAATTTCGAGCGCAAGCGCCATGCGGTGCGTGCGGCGGCGCGGGCGCTCCCCTCGCCCGACCAGCTTTTGGCGCTACCGCGCCGGCGCTTCGACGAGGCGACGAGCCGGCTTGGCCGGGCGCTGTCGGTCAGCATCGAGCGCAAGCGAGCGAGGCTCGCCGGGCAGCGGCTGACGCCGGCCACGTTGTCACGACGCATGAACGAGGCCCGCACGCTGACTGGCCGCGACCTTGCCCGCGCGCAAGCGGCGTTCTTCGCCATCGTGCGCGAACGCAGAGCGCGCTTTGCGCGGACAGTGACGAGGCTATCGCCGGCGCCGATCGCCAGGCGGCAGAAATTGCAGGTGGACGCGCTCGCCGGACTGGCGCGGCGGCAGGATCAGGCGGTTGCCAGACAGTTGGACCGCCTCCGTGGAAAATTGACGCAAGCCGATCGGCTGCTGGCGACGCTGTCGCACAAGGCGGTGCTGGCGCGCGGCTTCGCGCTGGTCAAGGACGCCGACGGCGCGGTGATAAAGCTGGCAGCGGAGGTGGCGCCGGGGGCAGCGCTCTCACTGGAATTTGCCGACGGCAACGCGGATGCGATCGCGACCAGCGGCACGGCGCGGCCGAAGACAATCGACAAGCCGGCCGCCAAATCCGCCGCTGCCAAACCGAAGGAACCGGGCAATCAGGGGTCGCTTTTTTAGAGGACGGCATGACCGGATACGATCCGCATCTTCGGACGCCATCGGGCAAGCCGCGCGCCCGCGCCTTCGGCATCCCGTTCGATGGGGCGCCGGGCACCTTCAACGCCATCACCGACGTATCAGGCGTTTCGGTTGGCTACGCGACGCTGATCTCAGGCGACGGGCCGCTTAGAATCGGCACGGGGCCAGTGCGCACGGGGGTGACCGCAATCCTGCCGCGGCCGCTCGGCGAACTCGCCACACCGGTGTTCGCCGGCGTCTTCAGCCAGAACGGCAATGGCGAACTGACGGGGTCGCACATCATCGAGGAAACCGGCGCTTTCAACCTGCCTGTCACCATCACCAACACCCATTCCTGCGGTGTTGCGCGCGACGGCACGCTGCGCTGGATGAGCCAAGTGCTGCCGGCGGCACTCGACAGCGGCTGGGGCCCGCCGGTGGCGGCCGAGACCTATGACGGCTTCCTCAACGACATCAACGGCCATCATCTGAGCTTCGAACATGTCGAAGTCGCGCTCGATGCCGCTGCCGGCGGGGCGATCGAGGAAGGCAGCGTCGGCGGTGGCACCGGCATGATCTCATTCGGCTTCAAGGCCGGGTCCGGCACGGCGTCGCGTGTCGTCGCATGGCAGGGCAGCCGCTACACGGTCGGCGTGTTCGTGCAGGCGAATTTCGGCAAGCGGCGCAATTTCACCCTTCGCGGCCTGCGGGCCGGGCTCGATCTCGCGGAGCCGGCGATCCGCGAAGGCACGCCGCACACTGAGAAGGGTTCGATCATCGCCCTCGTCGCCACCGACGCGCCGTTCCTGCCGCATCAGATGAAGCGGCTGGCGCGGCGGGTGCCGCTCGGCATCGGCATGACCGGCGGCTTCGGTTACCACAGCTCGGGCGACATTTTTCTCGCCTTCTCGACCGCCAATCCGGAGGCCGCGCTGGCGCCGTCAGGCCGGATCGCGCGCGCCGATTTCATACCGGACGTCGATATCGACCCATTCTTCGACGCGGTGGTGCAGGGGGTGGAGGAAGCGATCCTCAATGCGCTGGTCGCCAATGAGGATATGACCGGCCGCGACGGAAATTTCGTGCCGGCGCTGCCGAAGGCCTGGCTTCAGGCGAAATTCCCAAAGGGATAGGCGCCCGCAAATGGGCGCCTTGCCCGCCCTGCGGCCGGGCGGCTCGTCAGGGTTTGTTCGAATTCGCTTCGCGCTCTTCGGCCTCGGCCGCCTCTTCGAGACGCGACGCAATCAGTTCCTGGATGTCGCCGACCTCTTCCTGGATATCCTCCAGGGGTATGCCGGCCTCAGCAGCCTTGGCCGCACATTCCCTGGCAAGGGTCTCGGCCTGCTTGTCGATCTCTGCCGGCACGGGCTGGCAATGGACCTTCTCGCCAATCCACCCCTGCAAAAACTCGATCGCATGTTCACTCATACTGCTGCTTCCCTAGCGGCTATGCCGGTTGGTAATCATAAACGTCCGCATCTCGCAAAGGATGCATGTTCCCATTCCAACCGAGTCGGCCCCGCCCGGCAAGCCGGTCGTGCCCAAGGTCCACAGAGGCGAAGGAGGAAGGTTCAAGGAGCACGCTCTGACTGTTGAGGGTAATGGTACCGTTGGCTGGGATCGATTGCGACCCTACGTAATTGTTTCTATTTGCTTTTTCCCGGTTTCAACTACCGATTTATATCACAATGGGCATCACAATACGTAGCACATTTACTGCTGTTCCGCGGGCGCAACCATAGGCACGCCGTCGAAGCCGCCGCTATATAGTGACATCCTCTTGCAATGTCGACTCTACGCCCCATCCTGCTTCTTTCCGCCGCGTCGGGCTGAACGCCCTCTTATCCAAAAATGAAATTGGTAGGCCCGGAGGATGTCCTATGGATATTGATTTCACTAGGTTTTTCGTGGGCCAGAATCAGAAGGCTTCCCGCATCGTTCCGTATGGTCCCGCAACCGCCTTAAAGCCGAAGGGGAACCCTCGCCCCCTTCGGGCCATGAAATCATTAGCATCCCGTAATGTCCTGTACGGACTTGCCCCATGAATGCCGTGGCCGCGGAATGATACTGCGTCAAGAAACGCCGCTGTGATAGGCGACGATCCAGGACTCCTTTCGGAGGCGCGCCAACCCAAGCCGATCTTGATCAACAGGCGCTAGCGCCGCCTGTCAGACCTTTCGTGAAACTGCACAAAGACAACGGCGGCGCCCAGCACAATCAAAGCCAGCCCAAACCACGTCACGGCATAGACCAAATGGTTGTTGTGGAATGCGATCACTGTCAGACCGCCCACAGGCCATCCGCCCGGATTGGGTGTGGCGTCGGCATCAATGAAGTAGGGGGCGGCCTGAGGGATGCCCAGTGCTGCGGCGATCGCCTTGACATCGCGCGAATACCATCGGTTGGCTGCCGCATCGTTGGCACGCAGGAAGCCGCCCTTTGGCTCAGTCATACGCAGCAGGCCGTGAACCACGGTGCGATCGCCTGACGGTCGGGCTCGCTGACGCGTTGCCGGATCACGCTTGTCCGGCGGCACGAAACCCCTGTTCACCAACACGGTGAAACCATCATCCGTCCGGAACGGCGCCATCACCCAGAAGCCGCCGCCGAGGTCGGTCACCGCCTGAACCAGCGTTTCTCGGCCATCGACGAACCTGCTCGAGACGGCAAGCTGGCGGTACTCGTCATCCACGGCGTTGATCGCCGGCCAGGTCGAGGGCCCCGGGGCGGCCACGGGTGCTGCCTTGAGACGCTGGTCGACACGGTTGATCAGGTCGAGCTTCCAGACCCGGCGCTCCAGCTGCCAGATCCCAAGCGCTGAAAACCCGGCCACGCCGATGGCGAAGCAAAGGCAAAGCGACAGCAGTGCCCATTTCGAACGCGGTGCGCGCCGGCCCTCGCCGGGACCGGAATGCGGCCGCGTCTGCGCCTCTTCGTGCAAAGCCGGCTACGCTCTCAGGGCATCTGGCTCATGTCGTGGCCAGGCATCATGTTGATGTTCAGATGGTACATGACCCAGAGCGAGCCGGTCAGCGCGATGACCACCAGAATGAGGGTGAAGATCAGCGCCATCATGGTCCAACCGCTCTCCGAGCGGGTGTTCATATGCAGGAAGAACACCATGTGGACGACGATCTGCACCATGGCAAAAGCCATGATGGCGATCGCCGACGCCATTTGATTGCCCAGTGCGTTGCTCATGACCAGCCAGAAGGGGATAGCGGTCAGCACGACCGACAAGCCAAAGCCTGTCAGATAGCCGCGCAACGTGCCATGATCGACGCCGTGATCCGCATGCCCGTGTTCCTTGGTGTCGGCGTGGTGTCCGGCGCTCATCGCAACATTCCCATCAGATAGACGAAGGTGAAGACGCCGATCCAGATGACGTCGAGGAAGTGCCAGAACATGCTCAGGCACATCAGCCGCCGTTGGTTCGCAACGATGAGCCCGTGCCTGGAAACCTGGACCATCAGCACCACCAGCCAGACCAGGCCGAAGGTGACGTGCAGGCCGTGCGTCCCGACCAGCGTGAAGAACGACGACAGGAAGCCGCTGCGCTGCGGCGTCGCGCCTTCATGGATCAGATGCGCGAATTCGTAGAGTTCGATGCCGAGGAAGGCGAGGCCGAACAGGCCGGTAATCACCAGCCACATCTGCATGGACCTCACCCGTCCTTTCGCCATCTCCAGCATGGCGAAGCCGTAGGTGATGGACGACAGGAGGAGCATCGTCGTGTTGAGCGCGACCAGAGGAAGATCGAACAGATCCTTCGGCGCTGGCCCGGCAGCATAATTGCCGCCGAGAACGCCGTAGACCGCAAACAGCATCGCGAAGATGAGGCAGTCGCTCATCAGATAGATCCAGAAGCCGAGCATGGTGCTGTTGCCGCTCTCGGCATGCCCGTGGTCGTCTTCCAGGTGGAAGATCGTGTCGTCGCTCACATCATGCGCAAGGTCCATCGTGTTCACCCCGCCTGCGTGTTGGCCGCGAGCAGCCGCGTCCGCTCGTCTTCGACATGCGTGACGTCGCCGGACGCGATGTGGAAGTCGCGGTCGTAGTTGAAGGTGTGTGCGATGGCGTAGCCGATCAGGGCAACGAAGCTGACGATCGCCAGCCACCAGATGTACCAGATGAGCGCCACGGCAAGCACCACGCTCAACCCGGCCAGGATGACGCCGGCGCCGGTGTTTCGCGGCATGTGAATGTCGCGGAAGCCCGTCAGGGGACGCTGGTAGCCGCGCTGCTTCATGTCCGCCCAGGCGTCGCCGTCATGGATCACGGGCGTGAATGCGAAATTGTAGGCCGGTGGCGGCGACGCGGTTGCCCATTCGAGCGTGCGTCCGTCCCAGGGATCGCCGGTGTCATCGCGCAGTTGCTCGCGCCGCCGCACGCTGACGAAGATCTGGATCAGGAAAGACACGATGCCGAGCAGGATCAGGAAGGCGCCGAATGCGGCGATGATGAACCAGATCTGCAGCGACGGATCGTCGAAGACACGCAGCCGACGCGTCACGCCCATCAGCCCGAGAACATAGAGCGGCATGAAGGCGAACCAGAAGCCGACGACCCAGAACCAGAACGACATCTTCCCCCAGAACGGATCCAGCCGGAAACCGAACGCCTTGGGGAACCAGTAGCTGATGCCGGCGAACAGGCCGAACAGCACGCCGCCGATGATGACGTTATGGAAATGCGCGACCAGGAACAGGCTGTTGTGGAGCACGAAGTCGGCCGGCGGCACCGCCAGCAGCACCCCGGTCATGCCGCCGACTGTGAAGGTCAGCATGAAGGCCACCGTCCACATCATCGGCAGTTCGAAGCGGATGCGGCCGCGGTACATGGTGAACAGCCAGTTGAATATCTTGGCGCCCGTCGGGATCGAGATGATCATCGTGGTGATGCCGAAGAACGAGTTGACGCTCGCGCCCGACCCCATGGTGAAGAAATGATGCAGCCAGACGAGATAGGACAGGATGGTGATGACGATGGTCGCGTAGACCATCGAGGTGTAGCCGAAGAGGCGCTTGCCGCAGAAGGTCGAGGTCACTTCGGAGAATATGCCGAATGCCGGCAAGATGAGGATGTAGACCTCCGGGTGGCCCCAGATCCAGATCAGGTTCACGTACATCATCGGGTTGCCGCCGAAATCGTTCGTGAAGAAGTTGGTGCCGACATAGCGGTCGAGAGAGAGCAGCGCCAGCACCGCCGTCAGCACCGGAAAGGCGGCGACGATGAGCACGTTGGTGCACAGCGCGGTCCAGGTGAAGATCGGCATCCGCATCATGGTCATGCCGGGAGCGCGCATCTTGACGATGGTGCAGACGAGATTGACGCCCGACAGCAGCGTTCCCACACCAGCCACCTGTAGCGCCCATATGTAGTAGTCGACGCCGACATCCGGGCTGTAGCCGATGCCCGAAAGCGGCGGGTAGGCCAGCCAGCCTGTGCGCGCGAACTCGCCGACGAACAGCGACATCATGACGATGACCGCGCCGCCAGCGGTCATCCAGAAGCTGAAATTGTTGAGGAAAGGGAATGACACGTCGCGCGCGCCGATCTGCAGCGGGACGACGAAATTCATCAGACCGGTGACGAGCGGCATCGCCACGAAGAAGATCATGATCACGCCATGCGCGGTGAAGATTTGGTCGTAGTGATGGGAATTGAGGTAGCCCTCGGAGCCGCCGAAGGCCATCGCCTGCTGAAGCCGCATCATGATGGCGTCGCTGAAGCCGCGCAGCAGCATGACGATACCGAGCACCATGTACATGACGCCGATGCGCTTGTGGTCGACGCTGGTGAACCATTCACGCCACAGATAGCCCCAGAGCCGGAAAAAGCTCAGCGCGCCGACAAGGGTGATGCCGCCCAGCGCGACGACAACGAAGGTTGCCACGACGATGGGCTCATGGAGCGGAAGCGACTCGAGCGTCAGGCGGCCGAAGATCGCCTTGAGAAGTGCGGGATTGTCGAACATGTCTTGCGTGGCGCCTCAGGAGTTGAATGGCGACCGAAATGCGCCCGTTGCGGAGCGTGATGGCAGTCGGATCGACATGGGGGTTGGCCGTTGCAGACCTGCGCCGAGGATTGGCGTGAAGGTTGTCGGCAAGGCGGGTTGCGCCGCGTTCGTGGCTGCCGCCAGCGCTTGCTCTGTCGTGCATATGCTGGCGACATAGGATGGTGCGGGGCCGAAGACCGTGCCGCGCCGAGTGAACTTGTCGTACAGCAGCGGAACGGTGTTGTAGATGCCGGCCAGGCCAAGGCCGCCCCTGGCGTCGATCTGCGTCATCTCACTCATGCACATCTTTCCGGGCTCGACGCACATGTTGAGGATCGCCTTGTACAGGTCTGACTGGACGGAGGCGTAGCGGCGTGCCGGCTCGTTCTCGCTGGGCCGCTCGAGCTCCAGATAGCTGCTTCGGTCGAGCTTGCCGCCGCCGTCTTTCGCCTTCGCAACCCATGCCTGGAAGTCAGCGTCGTTCAGACCGTGGAACGCGAAGCGCATCCCGGAAAAGCCGGCGCCACTGTAGTTGGCGGAGAAACCCTCATAGTCGCCGGATTTGTTTATGACGGCGTGCAGCTTCGTTTCCATGCCCGGCATCGCATAGATCTGTCCGGCGAGAGCGGGGACGTAGAAGGAGTTCATCACCGATGCGGAGGTGATGCGGAAGGTGATCGGCCGATCGACCGGTGCGGCGAGTTCATTGATCGCGGCGACGCCGTATTCCGGGTAGATGAACAGCCATTTCCAGTCGAGGGCGACGACCTCGACCTCAAGCGGACGCGCGCCCAGCGTGAGCGACTTGCCGGCAGCGACACGGCCGATCGGCCGATAAGGGTCCAGAAGATGCGTACCCATCCAGGTTACCGCGCCAAGACAGATGATGATCAGCAGCGGCACTGCCCAGATGACGAGTTCGAGATGGGTCGAATGGTCCCAGTCCGGCTCATAGCGCGCCTCGCGGTTCGACTGGCGATAGCGCCAGGCGAAGAATATGGTGAGCGCCATCACCGGTATGATGACGATCAGCATCAATGCCGTAGATACCACCAACAGGTCGCGCTGCTGCGCGGCCACGTCGCCAGACGGGTTCATGACCACCATGCTGCAGGAACCGAGCGATGCCAGCAGGGGCAGCAGGACGAGGGTGCGAAGACGGCTCAATGGATGACCTGTCGGTTGTTCCCCCAAGTGCTAGCTGCACTGCAGCAATGAAGGCATTGGACAATTTGTCCAATGCCGCAATCATGCGCCAACCGGCATTAAGGCATCTGGCCCGCGCACATGGCACGCGATCGCATCTGAATGTGGTGCCAGACGCATCTCCCGGGCAACGGAGAACGCTGTGAGTCCAACTTCGAAGATCGAGGCCGACGCGAGACGCATCACCGCGCGCCATCATGAGGTGAACCCCGGCGAAATTGCCGTCGGCGTCATCATCGGACGGACATCGGAGTTCTTCGATTTCTTCGTCTATGCGATCGCTTCCGTCATCGTCTTTCCAAAACTCGTGTTTCCCTACCTGGATCCGCTAACGGGCACGCTTTACTCGTTTGGCATCTTCGCGCTCGCCTTCATCGCGCGGCCGTTCGGCACGACCATCTTCACGGCAGTCGACCGGGCCTATGGACGCAGCGCCAAACTGACCATCGCTCTGTTCCTGCTGGGCACCTCGACGGTGGCAATCGCCTTTCTTCCGGGTCATGAGCAGATCGGCTCGGCTTCGGCCTGGCTGCTGGCGCTGTTCCGCATCGGCCAAGGGCTGGCGCTTGGCGGCACCTGGGACGGGCTTGCCTCCCTGCTGGCGCTGAACGCACCGGGGAATCGTCGCGGCTGGTACGCGATGATCCCGCAGCTCGGCGCTCCGCTCGGACTGATCGTCGCAAGCGCGCTGTTTGCATTCTTCGTTGGCAATCTGTCGGCGGAAGACTTTTTCAGCTGGGGCTGGCGCTACCCGTTCTTCGTCGCTTTCGCCATAAATGTCGTCGCCCTGTTCGCGCGATTGCGGATCGTCGTGACGCCCGAATACACCAGGCTGTTCGAGAGCCGCGAACTGCAGCCGACCTCGGTGACCGAGACGCTGCGCGCGGAAGGCCGCACCGTCGTGCTCGGCGCCTTCGCGCCGCTGGCTAGCTTTGCCCTGTTCCACATGGTCACGGTATTCCCGCTGTCCTGGATATTCCTGTTCACGCGCGAAGGGCCGGCACGGTTCCTGGTCATCGAGACGATCGGAGCCATCTTCGGTCTTGCGGCAATCGTGATCTCCGGCTTCGTCGCCGACCGGGTTGGACGCTGGCCCCTGCTGGGCGGATCGGCCATTGCCATCGCTGCGTTCAGCGGCTTTGCCCCGCAGCTTCTCGACGGCGGCTTCGTGGGAGAGTCCGTCTTCATGGTGCTGGGCTTCATCCTGCTTGGCCTGTCGTTTGGTCAGTCTTCCGGCGCGGTGGCATCGAACTTTTCCAGGACCTACCGTTATACCGGCGCGGCGCTGACCTCCGATCTCGCCTGGCTGTTCGGCGCCGGCTTCGCGCCCATCGTCGCCCTGTTCCTCTCAAGCCATTTCGGACTGATCTCATCGGGCGCCTATTTGCTCTCGGGGGCAGCCTGTACCCTGCTGGCCCTCAGGCTGAGCCAGCGTCTGGACCGGACCGCTGCTTGAGTCGGAGGGTTCCAAGACTTTGCGCTGTCTCGCGCTGCTCGATCAAAGGCGGATCGGAAGCTTGGAGTTATCCCGACAAGCATATCGACCGATTGGCCATTAGATTGGAGCCGGCTACCGGAACGGACCTGCATGACCCTGCATGATAAAACCAACAAGCAGAATTTCCTGCTTCTGATTCAATTGCGCTGGATTGCGGTCGGCGGTCAGGTCGTGACGATTCTCTTCGTTCGCTACGGGCTCGGCATTGGCCTGCCGCTAACGCCTATGGTGGTGGTGATCCTGCTATTGACCGCGCTCAACATCGCCAGTCTGCTTCGGCACAGCAGCCAGGACGCCATCACCAACATGGAGCTCTTTCTCGGACTCCTGCTCGATGTCGCCGCATTGACTGTTCAGCTGTATTTGAGCGGCGGCGCGTCCAACCCATTCATTTCCCTCTATTTGCTCCAGGTCATTCTGGGCGCTGTGCTGCTCGAGACCTGGTCGGTATGGGCCCTGGTTCTGATCACCAGCGCGTGCTTCGTCGCGCTGACCAGCTTCTACCGGGAGATCATCCTGCCGCATGCGGACGGTACCGGGCTGTTCAGCCTGCACATCCAGGGCATGTTCATCTGCTTCGTCCTGGCGGCCACGCTACTGGTGCTCTTCATCACCAGGGTCCAGCACAACCTTCGCACCCGCGACGCGCATCTAGCCGATTTGCGCCAACAATCGGCGGAGGAGGATCATATCGTCAGGATGGGCCTTCTCGCCTCGGGCGCCGCGCATGAACTCGGCACGCCGCTCGCCACGCTTTCCGTCATCCTCAACGATTGGCAGCGCATGCCGACCCTCAAGGCCGATCCGGAGTTGACCCAGGAAATCCGTGAGATGCAGGGCCAACTGGATCGCTGCAAGAAGATCGTTTCGGGAATCCTGATGTCCTCGGGTGAACTGCGTGGCGAAGGAACCGTTCGCACCTCCGTGGATGCCTTCCTGGCGGAGCTGGTGGCCGAGTGGAGGTCGACGCGGCAGCCGCAAGGCTTCGAATACACGAACAATTTCGGGTCCAACCAACAGATCGTGTCCGACCCGGCGCTCAAGCAGGTGATCTTCAATGTCCTGGACAATGCACTCGAAGCGTCGCCTCATTGGATCGGGCTGAACGTCAGCCGTCACGAGGACAGTCTTGTCGCCGAAGTTGTCGACACGGGCCCGGGATTTGAAAAAGCCATGCTTGCGGAATTCGGCAAGCCTTATAGTTCGACCAAGAACCGGCCCGGCAGTGGGCTTGGCCTGTTTCTTGTCGTCAACGTCATCCGCAAGCTGGGGGGTAGCGTCGCCGTCAGGAACAGACCCGAGGGTGGAGCTTCGGTCACGTTGCATCTGCCGCTGGCTGCTCTGTCCCCAGGAGGCCACAATGCCGACTAAACGCGCGCTGTTGATCGTCGAGGACGACATCGCCTTTGCAAACGCGCTGCGCCGGTCTTTCGAACGGCGCGACTACGATACGCATATCTGCCAGAGCGTCGACGGCGTGCTGGCGCTCATCGGCACGGTTGTGTTTCGATATGCTGTCGTGGATCTCAAGCTTGCCGGCGGCTCGGGCCTCGAATGCGTCAAGGCGTTGCATGAACACGATCCGGAGATGAGGATCGTGGTCCTGACGGGTTTCGCCAGCATCGCCACGGCTGTCGAGGCGATAAAGCTCGGCGCCTGCCAGTATCTCGCGAAGCCCGCCAATACGGACGACATAGAGGCTGCTTTCGGCAAGGTCGACGGGGACGCATCAGTCCCGCTCACCGAACGGCACACCTCCATTAAGAACCTCGAATGGGAGCGCATCCACGAGACCCTTGTCGACACCGACTTCAACATTTCGGAGACGGCGCGGCGCCTCGGCATGCATCGGCGAACGCTAGCGCGGAAGCTCGAAAAGAGACGCGTGACGTGAAAGAGCGAAATTAGGAAACACCAACGGCCGCGCGCTTCGGAAAAAATACCGTCAGTCCGCAACGCCCGATCTCTACGCCGGCACATGGCCAGCAGCGGTCTCGTGCGGCGATCCGTCTGATTTTGGTCATCTTCGTGCTCGCCCTCGCCGGCCGGCAGGTGGGCTGTTTGGGACTGCATTTTACTGCGCCTGGCCTATCCGCACATGATGAACTGGATGGTGATTATGAGGAGACCCTTTATAACGGTCGCTGAAATTGCGATAATCAAGGGGAGACGATGCGTTACATACGTCCGCTTTCAATCGAAGATGCCGTTGGCCTGCTGGCCGGGTCGGCCGGCACGGCCGCCATTCTCGCCGGGGGCAGCGACCTCTTGGTGAGGATGAAAGGCGGCTTTGTCGAACCCGACCTGATCGTCGACATAAAGGCGATCGAGGGCTTGAGCGAAATCAGGGAAACGGCCGACGGTTTCAGCATCGGTGCCGCTGTCCCCTGCGCCGTATTGGGAGAGAGCGCGGCGCTGAAGAAGGCATGGCCGGGCGTCGTCGAAGCGGCCAAGCTGATCGGCTCGAAGCAGGTGCAAGGACGCTGCACCATCGTCGGCAATCTCTGCAACGCCTCGCCGGCGGCCGACAGCGTGCCGGCGCTGGTGGCCGCGGGCGCCAAGGCATTGGTTGCCGGGCCGGCAGGCAAGCGCACCATTCCCGTTGAGACCGTGCCGACCGGACCGGGCAAGACTTCGCTCGCCAAGGGCGAGATCATCGAGGCAATCCTGCTCGACAAGCGCCCGCCGCGTTCGGGCGATGCCTATCTGCGGTTCATTCCGCGCACGGAGATGGATATCGCGGTGGTCAGCGCCGGTGTGAACCTGACGCTCGATGAGCAAGGTGTCGTCAGGGTGGCCCGCGTGGCAGTGGGCGCTGCGGCACCCACGGTGCTTCTGGTGGAAGAGGCAGCCGAGGCCCTCATCGGCAGGACGCTGGACGAAGCGACGCTGGAGCGGCTCGCCAAGGTCTGCTCAGGCGCCTGCCGGCCCATTGACGACAAGCGGGGCACCATCGAGTTCAGAAGGAAGGTTGCGGGCGTGCTGGCCAAGCGGGCCACTACCACCGCCTATGCACGTGCAGGAGGCAAATGATGGCTGGTGTTGCAGTCTCAACGACGATCAACGGCGACAGCGTCGAGTATCTCTGCCAGCCGGACGAGACGCTGCTCGACGTGCTGCGCGACCGCCTCGGGCTGACGGGCGCCAAGGAAGGCTGCGGCACCGGCGACTGCGGCGCCTGCAGCATCATCCTCGACGACCGGCTGGTGTGCTCCTGCCTCGTGCTGGGGGCTGAAGCCGAAGGCCGGCGCGTCGAGACCGTCGAGGGCATGGCGCATGGCGACAGGCTGCACCCGCTGCAGCAGAAGTTCCTCGAGCACGCGGCCCTGCAATGCGGCATCTGCACGCCCGGCTTCCTGATCGCGGCCAAGGACCTTTTGGCCAAGAACCCCGACCCGACCGAGGAGGAAATCCGCTTCGGCCTCGCCGGGAACCTCTGCCGCTGCACCGGCTACGACAAGATCGTGCGCGCCGTCCAGGACGCGGCAAACGTGATGAAGGGAGCCTGAGATGAATTTCGATCCGCGCTACTCCGGACGCAATTTCTCGTCCGTCGGCACGCGCCCGATCCGTCCCGACGGCGTCGACAAGGTGACGGGCCGCGCCCGCTACGGCGCCGACTTCAACATGGCCGGCCAGCTGGTCGGGCGCGTTCTCAGAAGCCCGCACGCGCATGCGAAAATCACGAAGATCGACACCTCGAAAGCGGAGAAGCTTCCCGGCGTGAAGGCGGTGATCACCGCGGCCGATTTGCCGGACCTCACCGATGGCGATGCGTCCATGTATGACGTCCTCGACAACTGCATGGCGCGCGGCAAGGTGCTCTATGACGGCCACGCGGTGGCCGCGGTCGCCGCGGTCGACGCCCGCACGGCGAGGCAAGCGCTGAAGCTGATCGAGGTCTACTACGAGATACTGCCGCATGTCACCGATGTGGACGAGGCGATGAAGCACGCCGCGCCTCTCATCAACGACGCCATCTTCACCGAGGGCCTCGAGGAAAAGCCGGTAAAACCCTCCAATGTCACCAAGCGCAGCCAGTTCGGCCATGGCGATGTCCATCAGGGTTTCGGGCATGCCGATTTCATCGTCGAGCGCTCCTTCAAGACCGAGCAGACGCATCAGGGCTATATCGAGCCGCATGCCTGCGTGGCCAATGTCAGCTCCGACGGCACCGCCGACCTGTGGGTTTGCACGCAGGGCCATTTCGTCTACCGCCAGCACTGCGCTCAACTGCTTGGGCTCGAAGCCTCGAAGCTGCGCGTCACCTCCTCCGAGATCGGCGGCGGTTTTGGCGGTAAAACGCATGTCTGGGCGGAGCCGGTGGCGCTGGCGCTGTCGCGCAAGGCCGGACGGCCGGTGAAGCTGGTGATGACCCGCGAGGAGGTGTTCCGCGCCTCCGGCCCGACCAGCGCCACCTCGATCGACGTCAAGATCGGCGCCAGGAAAGACGGCACCATCACGGCGGCGGAAGCGACGCTGCGCTACACCAGCGGGCCTTATGCCGGCATGTGGGCAGAGCTCGGCGCGATGACGGCGTTCGCCTGCTACAAGCTCGATAACGTCAAGACCGTCGGCTACGAAGTGCTGGTCAACCGGCCGAAGACCGCGGCCTATCGCGCGCCCTCCGCGCCGATGGCGGCCTTCGCGGTGGAAAGTGCGGTCGACGAGCTCGCCAAGGAGATCGGCATCGATCCGGTCGAGTTCCGCATCAAAAACGCCGCGCAGGAAGGCACCAGAGCCTCCTACGGCCCGGTCTACGGCCCGATCGGCATCGGCCCGACGCTGGAGGCGGCGAAGCACCATCCGCACATGAAGGCGCCGTTGGCGAAGAACCAGGGGCGCGGCATGGCCTGCGGCTTCTGGTTCAACTTCGGCGGCCAGACCTGCACCGACCTGAACATTGGCATGGACGGCACGGTCTCGCTTGCCGTCGGCACGGTGGATGTCGGCGGTTCGCGCGCGTCGCTGTCGCTGGTGGCGGCGGAGGAGCTCGGCATCGACTATTCTCACGTAAAGGCGATCGTCGCCGACACCTCCTCCCTCGGTTACAACGACATGACCGACGGCAGCCGCGGCACCTTCTCCTCTTCAATGGCGACGATCTCGGCCGCCCGCAACGCCATCAAGGTGCTGCGCGACCGCGCCGCTCAGATGTGGGATATCCCCGTCGACGACGTGATCTGGGAAAACGGCCAGGCGATCGCCAAAGGCGAGAAATACGGCAACCTGTCGCCGCTGTCTTTGAAGGAGATCGCCGCCCAGTCCGGCAAGACCGGCGGACCGATCGCCGGCCATAGCGAGCTCGTCGCCGACGGCGCAGGCGTGTCCTTCGCCACCCATATCTGCGATATCGAAGTCGACCCCGAGACCGGCGCCACCAGGGTGCTGCGCTACACCGTCATCCAGGACGCCGGCAAGGCGGTGCACCCGACCTATGTCGAAGGCCAGTACCAGGGCGGTGCCGCGCAAGGCATCGGCTGGGCGCTCAACGAGGAGTATATCTACGGCAAGGACGGGCGGCTGCAGAATGCCGGCTTCCTCGACTACCGCATCCCGGTCTGCTCGGACCTGCCGATGATCGACACCCAGATCCTCGAGATCCCCAACCCCAACCACCCCTACGGCGTGCGCGGCGTCGGCGAGACGTCGATCGTGCCGCCGCTGGCAGCAATCGCCAATGCGGTGTCGAATGCCGTGGGCGTGCGGATGACGCATATCCCGATGTCACCGCCGCGCATCCTGGCGGCGCTCGAGGCGGAAGGCTGATGGTCGAAGTGACGCTCTGGGGGTCGCTTGGAACGGCCGCCGGAGGCAAGAACAAGGTCGACGTCGAGGCCAAGGACATAAGGGAGCTGTTCAGAAAACTGGGTGAGCAGTATCCCGGCCTCGAGCCCTGGATCGATCGCGGTATCGCTGTCTCCATCGACGGGGTGATCTATCGCGACACCTGGTCGAAGGAATTGCCACAAGGCGCTGAAATTTTCCTGCTGCCGCGTCTCGCCGGGGGGTAACTACCATCGACGACCAGCGGCTCTGCGTTTCCGCGAAACGATGAACCGGTCCAGGGTCGACACCAGTGTATGCGCACCAGCTCGCGTTCAATCGGCGAGAGGGATAAACTGACGGCATGCAAATGCGCGCGCTCGATCATATTGTGCTCTGTGTTAGCGATATTGCAACCACGTGCCGATTCTACGAGCGCGTGCTGAACATGCAGTCGCGGGAAGAACGTCCCGGCAAATGGTCGCTGTACTTCGGTATGAACAAGATCAGCCTGCAGGATGCCCGCGCATCGCCAGCCATTGCACGCGACACCGTTCCGGGAAGCGGCAACTTCTGTTTGCTAACCGATACTCCGATGGATGCGGTCATCCTGCATCTTGAGCGTCATGGCATAGCGATTGTGGACGGGCCAGGCGAGCGGGCCGGTGCGCTGGGTGCACTCCTGTCGGTCTACTTCAAGGACCCCGACGGCAACCTCATTGAGGTGAGCAATCAACTCTAGGACAGCATCTGGCTGCGGCTGGCCTTCCCTTCGACTCCAGATAAATATTCTGTCCTTCCTTTGTAAGGCTGGCATCTGGGTTGACGGTCGGAAAAGCGCCGTCGCGCCAGTTGTGTGCGCACCTCATTAGACGGTTTCGAGCCGGCTGAACCGAACCGGGATGAGTTTCCGAGTCTCGAGTTGCCCTACCGCATCCTTGTCGATGGTAGTCAGAAACTGTACTCCTTCAGACACCAAAGGCAGAACCAGACGTCCCGCTGGCTTGAGCTGCTCCAGCAAAGCTGGCGGCGTCCGCTCAGCCGCCACGCTAAGCAAGATCTTGTCGAATGGGGCATGCTCGGACCAGCCGCGAGACCCGTCTCCGACACGAATGGCAACATTGGAAAAGCCAATGCCCTGCAGCAAAATCTCGGCATGGCTTGCGAATTCCTCGATGATCTCGACGCTCCAAACTTGTCCGGCGAGTTCCGCGAGGATTGCCGTTTGGTAGCCCAGGCCAGTGCCGATCTCGAGCACTGCCTCGTGCGGCTGAGGAGCGAGGAGATCGGTCATCAGAGCGACAATGAAGGGTTGCGAGACGGTCTTATCAAAACCGATCGGCAGCGGCATGTCCTGGTAGGCATAGGGCGCCAGCGGGGCTGGCACGAAGAGATGCCGCGGAACCCGCCGCATCGATGCCATCACCCGCTCATCGAGCGTTGCCTTGCCGAGTTCTTCACTTGCAAGGTCGGCATGGATCGCAATCACCTCGACCATGTGCCTGCGTAGAACTGCCAGATGCTCTTCATTCATCGGCTTCATGACGGTGGGACGTTCCTCAACCAGTCTGCTGCCAGATAGCTTTATATCCTGTTCGTCTTGTCACTGTAACGCCCGCCATCATTTTCCAGTGAGAGCCTGCGGCAAGCGCGGGTGACTTGGGGCCGTCCGATATTCAAGCACTTGCAGCGCGGATGGTAACGCCGGGACGACGAACTCCAAGCATGGTCGCCACGCGGCACGGTCTCGTTGACATGGTGCAGCCCTGCCAGCAGGTCGCGATCAAGGATGGAGCCCTCCGCGGTTGCTTACCGTGTAGTTACAACTGAATACGCAAATCAGCTCCTGCTAGAAATCAAATCTTCAGGATAGCTTGGCATCCTTGCGCATCGCCGACGACCGGATGGCTCGGATGGATGTTCAGGAGAAAGCAGCTTAAGGGCCTATCGATTGTGTCAGATCGGATGCACCTCGAAGTGCAGGTTGATCCTGCCATAGCTGCAGAAGTTGACCGACTTCTGGCGCGCCGCACGCGCGATATCCGCCTCAAAGGCGAGATCAAACGCCTGTTTCGAGCGCGTGTCTGGTCGCAAACGGCGAAGATCATCCGCGCCTGGATGATCTGGGTGGCCTTTCTGGATGTGCTGACCCTGGCGCTCAACATGTTGATGCTTCCAAGGGCGATCGCGCTGTCGATGCTCCTGCCTGGCGCCATCATTCCGCCCGTCGTTATGGCCATCGTCCTTGTCTGGCGAAAACCGCAGGCGCCCTGGCTCCAAGGGGCTTCGCTGATCGCAGGCATGTTCCTCATCTTGTTGTCGATTGCTTTGGTCGGCGTAAGCGCTGGTGGCGAGTTCTACGAACGGCACTTGAACATCATGCTGTTCGTGGCCATTACAGCCATCATCATCTTCGGCATCCCGCTGGCCTGGACGGTAACTATTGCCGCATTGGCGCTCGGTCTTTATCTCGTTTTTCAACTGCAGAACCCGGGCATCGAATTTGGGAGCGCCGTGGCCGCGACGCTGTTTTTCGCCAGCGGTATCTTCGCAACGGTCGCCGCGCGGCGCATCATGACAATTCTCGCTCAGAAGACTTTCCTATTTGAGCTTCGCGACCGACGCAGGGTCGCCGAACTGGCGGAAGCGAACGATCGGCTGGAACTCCTGGCGCGTACCGATCCGCTCACCGGCATCGCCAACCGGCGCTGGATGACGGAAACGCTCGACCGCCTATGGGGCGGTGGCAGAAAATGCCCCGACGGTGCCGCTATGCTGATGTGCGACATTGACGACTTCAAAACCGGCCGGAACCGAGTGCTGCTCCACAGACAGGAGTCATTCGGGCGCAAACATATTCAGTCGACACGGTGATGCCGTTGTAGGCCGCGACGCGTGCTGCGGCGGTAGTGCTTCTACGTCGGCACTACCGCTGCGCCTGACAATGCCGAGGTCCTCCACAGGGACCGTATCTTCATGGCTGCACTCTTCGTTGTCTCGTCAAGTCGTCGTCGTCACATGCGGCAGCGCAGAGCTTCGGGGTCGTAGGGCGATTCCGCGATCACCCGCGCCTTGCGCATCTCGCCGAGGATCGGCACCTCCAGTTCCGTGCCCAGCTTACCGAGTTCCACCGGCAGCAGGGCAAAGGCGACGTCGTGGCCGAGCGTATAGGCATAGCTGCCGGAGGTGATGCGGCCGACAAGCCTGCCCTCGTGATGGACGCCCTCGTGGATGAGTGAGCTCGCGCCATCCGTGTCGATGGCGATCGTCACCGATCGCTGCCTCACACCTTCCTGCTGCTGGCGCACGAGTGCCGCCTTGCCAATGAAATCGCCCTTGTCCAGCCGGATGAAGCGATCGAGGTTGCTTTCCCAGGCGCTCAACTCCGGGTTCATGTCGCGGTACATGGCGCGATAGGATTTTTCGAGCCGCAGCGATTCAAGCGCATGCAAGCCTATGAGCCGCAGGCCGTGGGGTTCGCCGGCCGCTAGCAGTGCCTCGAGAAGATGACGCTGGTAGCACAGCGGATGGTAGAGTTCCCAGCCGAGCTCACCTTCATAGTTGATGCGCAGCAGACGGACATCCGTGGCCAACCCCACCGTGCCGGACTTCACGCCGAACCACGGAAACGCCTCGTTGGACAGATCGATCTCGGTCAGCCCCTGCAGAACCTCGCGTGCCTTCGGGCCAACGATCGTGAAGCAGCCGCGCTCGTTCGTGACATTGCGGAGCTGCACGCTGCCGTCCTTGGGCAACAGCTTCGACAGATCGTCGAAATTCCAGCGTTCGGCGCGCGGCGTGGAGATGAGGTAGAAGGTGCCGTCCTGCAGGCGTGAAATCGTATATTCCGCTTGCACACCGCCGTTCTTCGTAAGGTGATGGCTGAGATTGACGCGGCCGATCTTCGGCAGTCGGTTTGCGAGGATACCATCCAGCCACGCTTCGGCGCCCGGACCGGAGACCTCGAACTTCGTCATTGGTGTCATTTCGACGAGACCTACGGCGGTGCGCACGGCCCTCACCTCCTCGCCGACATAGTGACCTTTCTGGGTCCACCGCCAGCTATACTGATCCTTCGCCTCCACGCCTTCCGGCGCGAACCAGTTCGGCATTTCCCAGCCGTTGAGCACGCCCCAGACCGCACCGCGCCTGGTCAGAATATCGTAGGAGGGTGCGGTCTTCTGCGGGCGGGCTGCCGGCATGTCCTGGTAGGGATAGTGCAGTTCGGCGTGCGTCCCCCAGCATTCGCGCACCTTCTGCCGCGTCCACTCCTTGTTGGCGTAGTCACCGAAGCGGCGCGGATCGATTTCGGACGTGTCGAGGCTGTTCGCACCCTCGACGATGCGTTCCGAGAGATAGTAGCCGATTGCACCGCCCCAGAGGATGCCTCCCGCAACGCCTTCCGCGAGCCAGACATTCTCCAGCCCCCAGGCCGGACCGACCAGCGGCAGTTCGTCGGCCGTCATCTGGAACGGGCCTCGAACGTTCGCCTTGATGCCGACGCGACCGAGCGCCGGCACGAGGTCCAAGGCACGCTCCCAGTTCCAGGCGACCGCGTCGAAATCCTCTTCGAGCAGGTCCGCGCCGAACGATTCAGGAACGCCGTTTTCGGCGAAGAGCTTCAGGCGTTCCGTCTTCTCGTAGGGTCCGAACATCAGCCCGTCGCCTTCTTCGCGCAGGTAGCCTTCGTAACCTTCGTCGCGCAGGATCGGCATTTCCGGCAGGCCCTGGCGCTTGCGCTCCACCACTTCGGGAACCGCATTGGTGATCCAGTACTGGTGGACGATAGGGATTGCCGGGATTTCCAGGCCGAGCATGGCGCCCGTCTGGCGTGCATAGTTGCCGGTCGCCGAAATGACGTGTTCGCAGGTGATTTCGCCCTGATTGGTGAGGATCTTCCATTCTCCGCCCGGGATGCGCTCGAAGCCGCGCACTTCGGTGTTGAGGTAGATCTTCGCGCCCCGGTCGCGGGCGCCCCTGGCCATGGCCTGCGTCACGTCCGCCGGTGCGATGTGCCCGTCATCGGGATGGTAGAGAGCGGCCCGCATCTCCTTGTTTTCGAGCAGTGGCCAGAGCTCACGCGCCTCCTGCGGTGTCACCAGTTCCGCGCGGATGCCCTGCACCGCTGCGACACTCATGTAGCTCTTGTATTCATCCAGGCGGTCTTGCGTGTTGGCGATGCGCAGCTGGCCGCACTTGTGCCAGCCCACATGCTGACCGGTTTCCGCTTCGAGACCTTCGTAGATTTCTATCGTCTTGGCGATCATGCGGCCGATATTGATGCTGCGCATGTAGGAGGGAATGAGGCCGGCGGCATGCCAGGTCGATCCGGCCGTAAGCTGTGTGCGTTCCAGAAGAGCGACGTCGGTCCAACCGCGTTTCGTAAGACCGTAGAGGATGGCGGCGCCGACACAACCACCGCCGATGACTACAGCGCGAGCATGAGTTTGCATTGAGAGGCTCCCTCGAATTGGTTTTGCAACCTACAAACGCCTTACCGACCTGTAATGTTGATAAAAATTGTCGAGCGGCATAACTTGAAATTATGCACAGGCTCCGCTCCCTGGTCCCGTCCGCGAATTATCTCTTCTGCTTCGAGGCAGCCGCCCGACGCCGCAGTTTCACGGCTGCCGCACAAGAACTGAATGTCAGCCAGCCCGCCGTCAGCAAGACGATCCGGCTGCTTGAGCACGCGACGGGGCTGAAGCTCTTCCGCCGCGACCATACACGGCTGGAGCTGACCGCAGAGGGGCAGCGGCTTTACAAGGAAACGCAGGAAGCGTTCGACCATCTGCACATGGTCATCTCCTCGCTGCAGAAGAAGCATTCGAACGACGTGGTTCGCGTTTCTTTCTCCGCCGCCTTCGTGCAGCTCTGGCTGCTGCCGCGGCTCAAGGACTTCAAGGCGAAGCACCCGGACGTTTCGCTTCGCATCGAGGAAAGCAGCCGCGACCATCAGGACCTGCTCGAAGAGGACATCGACCTGTCTGCGCGCCTCGGCAACGGCAAGTGGCCAGGCATCCATGCCTGGCGCTTCGTGACGGAAGAAGTGCTGCCGGTGTGCAGCCCGGACTATTTGAAGGAACATGGACCGATCCGCGAGCCCGCCGACCTTTTGCAGCATACGCTCCTGATTTTCGAGGAACGGCACCGGTTGCGTCTCGGCTGGCGCGAATGGCTGGAGCGGCACTCGGTTCCGGCGGCGCGGCTGAAGCAGGATTTCGTCTTCACCGATGCGCTCGGCTCGATTGAGGCGGCGGTGCTCGGCCAGGGTATCGCGCTCGGCTGGAAGCATCTTGTCCATGACCATGTCCGGGCCGGACGACTGGTCTTCCCGCTGGCGGAGTCCTATCGCTCGGGACAGGCGATCCACATCATCATGCCGGTGCAACGCGCGCCCAAGCGCGGAACCGAACTCTTTCGCAACTGGCTGATCGAACAGAATGTCGACGCCGATATGCTGCAGGTTGGTAAGGAGTGAAAAGGTCCCCTGAGCATCCTGCAGGCAACTTCGATGCCTCAGCCACCTGGTTGTCGCATTTAGTATAGAAATGCACCAGCGCACGGGCAAAGACCGAGACCTGGTCGAACCTGAGCGAACGCCCCTACGCGAGAGGCGCGCCCTGAACCGACCACCGACGCCTATTGCTTGACCGAGGTGGAGGTGCCCCAGGTGTCGGACAGCACGTAACCTTGGGGATACGGATCTGTCGGATCGAGATAGTAATTGTGCTCGCCCGTGATCCAGGCTCGGCCGGTGATCTCCGGAACGATCGCCTTGCGGTCGCCGATTTCCGTCAGCTCCACGATCTTGCCGGTGAAGCGAGAGCCGATGATCGATTCATGGATCAACACATCGCCCACTCCCATCAGGCCGCGGGCTTGTAACACGGCCATGCGGGCCGATGTGCCGGTTCCGGTTGGGCTGCGATCCGAGCGTCCGGGCGAGACGATGCAGGTGTTGCGGGTGACGTTGCCCGGACCCTGGAACGGCATGGCGAACTGTACGATCGACACGCCGCGCACATGGTCGAATTCCGGATGGACGACATCGAGCTGTTCGCGCGCGGCCCGTCGGACTTTCTCGCCTGCCATCGCCAGTTCGCGAGCCTCGTCGGGGGCGACCGAAAAGCCGAGCGCCTTGGCATCTACGATCGCGTAGAACATGCCACCATAGGCGATATCGACCGTGAGCGTGCCGAGCCCTTCAACCTCGATGTTGGCATCCAGGCGATCGACAAAGGCAGGCGCGTTGCGGAAGGTGATCGACAGGCATTTGCCGTCGCGGCATTCGGCGCGCACCTCGATGACGCCACCCGGCATGTCGAGCTTGAAGCGTGTCTCGGGCTCCTGCATCGGCACCATGCCGGTCTCAAGCAGCACCGTGGAGACGCAGATCGTATTGGACCCGGACATCGGAGGGTATTCCGTCGGCTCCATGATGATGGCGCCCGCGGCGCAATCGTCACGCGTCGATGGGACTAGCAGGTTGACGTGCCGCGCAACACTGCCGCGCGGCTCGCAGATCAGCATCCGCCTTACATGGTCGTGATCACGTTCCATCGTGATCATCTTTTCCATCATGGTGCGGCCCGCCGGCGGCAGGACGCCGCCCACGATGACGTCGCCGACTTCGCCTTCGGCGTGACAGCCGACGACACGAATGCTGGTTTTCGTACGCATTGATGTTTCCTTCCTCCAAATGACTGTTTTACCTGGCAGGCAGCCGCCGAGTTGCACTTGCGGGCCATCAGGCAACAGCCGGCACTTCATGTCAGCAGTGATTTTGCGTTCAGCTCTTTATGCGCCATCAAGGTAGTCCTACCGACGAAACAAGGTGTGCTGCTAGCGGAAAACCGAATGCCGTGGCCTTCTGCGTCTAGCAGAGCGAACCGGTTTCGATGCCGCTGTCGCGAATGCCGTCCTGGGGTAGTCGGTCGGCAAGGATCGCCAGGGACGCAATGGAGAGGGCCGCGACGATACCCAGTCCAGCGTCGGCCTTGCCGAGTGCGATATAGACCTGCTGGCCGAGGTCGCGTGTGCCGACAAGGGCTGCAATCGCCAGCATCGACAGAGCAGCCATGATGGTCTGGTTGACCCCCAGCATGATCACCGGAACGGCAAGCGGAAGTTTCGCCTGAACCAAAATTTGAGCTGGGGTCGCGCCATCTGCTCAACTGCCTCGACCACGTCTGCGCGCACATGGCGGAGCCCATGCTCGACATAGCGAATAGGTGGCACGATGGCGTAGAGCATGATGGCGATGAGGGCTGTGAACTCGCCTACCTTGAAGAACATAAGTGCCGGTATCAGAAAGACGATTAGGTGTGACGCGTGTCTTCGATGAGAAGGGGAGTTGCAGTGCAAAGGCCCACAATGTTGAGGTATCACAGACCAACGGCTGCAAGCCGATGGTACCGTCGGCTGGGATCGATCTCTTCTATAAAGAATTGTTTTTATTGCCTTTTTTCTGCTGCTCACCTCCGATTTGTATCACAATAGGTGTCACATGTAGCACATTCTCCGCGACTTTCACGTGTGCATACATTTTCCACTATTGTTCTCCGAATGGGCGTCGCCAAATACTGCCTAATCGGTCAGCGTTGCGATGTTTTTTGCGGCATCAGCATGACGCGACTGCCTTCAAATCGGGAGAAAAGCCGCCGCAGAGCGGTATCGCTGGACTGGCACGCCCCTTGCTTGGTTGCTTAACGTGCAGAGCGTCTAGGGTTCCGGCCGTGTCGATCACGGCGCTGGTCCAAGAGACGCGACCGCCAGGGATGCATTGAGGCATCCGGCGGAACACGGCGGGCCAAAATCCCGGGAGAACCCTGCACGGGTTTGCTGGCGCGAACCTCTCCCGGATGCGCGCTCTGTGAACCCCCAACAGACGTCCGGGCGCAACCCGGATCGCAAACAGGGGTACGCAATGCTTTGCAAGCTGGCCGCAATCATCCTAGCCGCATCAGTCAGCCTTCCCTTCATCGCAACAGCGCAAGCAGCGCCGAAGAATGACTTCAAGATCTGCTGGTCGATCTATGTCGGCTGGATGCCCTGGGGCTATCTCTCCGACAGCGGCATCATGAAGAAATGGGCCGACAAATACGGCATCAATGTCGAGATCACCCGCATCAACGACTATGTCGAGAGCATCAACCAGTACACCGCCGGCGGCTTCGACGGCTGCTCGATGACCAACATGGACGCGCTGTCGATCCCGGCCGGCGGCGGCGTCGACACGACCGCCTTGATCGTCGGCGACTTCTCCAACGGCAATGACGCCGTCATCCTCAAGGACAAGGCCGCGCTCAAGGACATTGCCGGCCAGAAGGTCAATCTCGTCGAGCTCTCGGTCTCGCACTATCTGCTGGCGCGCGCGCTGGACACGGTCGGGCTGGCCGAGAAGGACATCGCGGTGGTCAACACCTCCGACGCCGACATGGTCGCCGCCTACGGCACCAGCGACGTCACCTCCGTCGTCACCTGGAATCCGCTCGTCTCCGAGATCGTCGCCATGCCGGGCGCTCACAAGGTGTTCGATTCGGCGCAGATACCCGGTGAGATCATCGACCTGATGGTCGTCAACACCGAGACGCTGAAGGACAATCCGGCATTGGGCAAGGCGCTGGTCGGCGCATGGTACGAAGCAATGGCGCTGATGACCTCAGGTTCGCCCGAAGGCAAGGCGGCCAAGGAAGAGATGGCCAAGGCTTCGGGTACGGATCTTGCCGGCTTCGACGCGCAGCTGGCGTCGACGGCGATGTTCTTCGAGCCGGCCAAGGCGGTGGACTTCACGAACGGCGCCGAATTGCCGAAGACCATGGATATGGTCCGCAACTTCCTGTTCAGCCACGGCATCCTCGGCGCCAATGCGCCGAGTGTCGACGTGATCGGCATGAGCTTCCCCGACGGCTCGACGCTGGGCGACGCCAAGAACGTCAAACTGCGTTTCGATCCGGCTTATATGGCCCTGGCGGCGGCTGGAACGCTGTAGGGCGCGGCCATGCTGGCCAGAGGAAGCGGCGCCATGAACGCTGTACCCGAGGGGGGCGCTGACGTCGCGCGCGCCCCTCGGCGCAGGCCGCGGCTTCGCCTGATCAACGCGACGGTGTCGCGAGGCGGAGCCCTGTTCCTTGGGACCCTGCCGTTTGCCGCCGTGGCGGTCGCCTATCTCTTCGCGTCGGCGCAAAGACTGGCCGTCAACCCCAGCGACAAGTTGCTGCCCTCCCCTGCACAGATGTGGTCGGCTTTCCTGGATCTTGCCACGGTTCCGGACAAACGCTCCGGCGACCTCATCCTGTGGGCAGACACTTTTGCCAGCCTGGTCAGGCTGTTCGCAGGCGTCAGTGTGGCGACGCTGGCCGCTCTTTGCCTCGGCGTCGCCATCGGCTTCATCCCGCGTGTCAGGGCTTTTCTGCTTCCCTTTGTCACCGTTGTCTGCGTCATTCCGCCATTGGCCCTGCTGCCGATCCTGTTCATCGCACTTGGCCTCGGCGAAACGGCCAAGATCACATTGATCGCTCTCGGTGTCGCCCCGGTCATGGTGCGCGACATCGCCAACCGGGTGATGGAGCTGCCGTCCGAACTCGTCGCCAAGGCGCAGACGCTGGGCGGCAACAGCTGGACCATGGTGCTGCGGCTGGTGTTGCCGCAGGTCACGCCGCGCCTCATCACCTGCGTGCGGCTGGCGCTTGGACCGGCGTGGCTGTTCCTGATCGCGGCGGAAGCCATCGCCTCGACCGAGGGGCTGGGCTACCGCATCTTCCTCGTCCGCCGCTATCTGTCGATGGACGTCATCCTGCCTTACGTCGCCTGGATCACTTTGCTAGCCGTCATCACCGACTGGTTGCTGGTGCGGCTCTCGCACGTCATCTCCCCCTGGGCTCATCCGGTGCAGGACAAATGAGCCGCATCGTCGTCCATGGACTGGAGAAGAGCTACGGCGATGCCCGCGTGCTGGAACGCGTTAATGTCACCGCCGAGGCCGGCGAGTTCCTGTCATTGGTCGGCGCCAGCGGCTGCGGAAAATCGACCTTCCTGCGCATCCTGCTCGGTCAGGAACAGCAGAGCGGCGGCGTGGTCGTTGTCGGCGATCGGCCGATCGTGCCGCAGCCGACGACGCAACGCGGCATCGTCTTCCAGCGCTATTCGGTGTTTCCGCATCTGACTGCCCTGCAGAACCTGCTTTTGGTCGAAGACTTTCGCTCGGGCGGACCGTTCGGCCGCGTCTTCGGCGTCAGACGCAGAAACGCCAGGCAAGAGGCCGAAACCATGCTGGAGCGCGTCGGCCTCGCCCATGCGCGCGACCTCTATCCGGCCTCGCTCTCGGGCGGCATGCAGCAGCGGCTGGCGATAGCCCAGACCTTGCTCGGCCGGCCTCAGATCCTGCTTCTCGACGAGCCGTTCGGCGCGCTGGATCCCGGCATTCGCGTCGAGATGCACGAACTGCTCACCGAGCTATGGACCGAACACGGCATGACCGTCGTCATGGTCACCCACGATATCGGCGAGGCCTTCAAGCTCGGCACCCGCGTGCTCGTCTTCGACAAGGTGCGCCATGACCGCCAGTTCCCGTCCGCCTATGGCGCGACGATCACCTACGACCTGAAGCTCGACCGCAAGAACCGGGCTTCCCCACAAGACGTGGCCAAAGTGGCCGCGATGGTCGGGACGACCCGACCGGACAGCGCAATCGCGACGACGGCGTCGTGAAGGAGGTTTTCATGCACAGAGGCATTCCAGAACGCCGGCATCGCCGCGCCGGGCTACTCGACCGGCAGCCACGTCAGCGCTTCCATCATCCCAACTTCGAAATCCGTGACATGCAGGGCTGGAAGTCGATCGAGGCGGAAGGAAAGCTGCCCGAGGATGGCTGGCGCAAGGAACAGAAATGGGCACTGGATATGGGCTTGCCGGGATCGGATTCGATCATCGACAAGTCGATCCCGACATTCGCACGCGGCGAGCTGCCGCATTTTGCCGGCATCAACACTTTCCTCAAGGCGCCCTATGTCGAGAACGTCCGCGATGTCGGCAGGTATGACGCCGCCGTCATGGGCATTCCATTCGACAGCGGCACCACCTACCGGCCCGGAACCCGTTTCGGACCGCAAGGCATCCGCCGCATCTCGGCGCTCTACACGCCTTATAATTACGAGCTCGGCGTTGACCTGCGCGAGCAGATGACACTGTGCGACGCCGGCGACGTCTTCACCATCCCGGCCAATCTCGAAAAGAGCTTCGACCAGATCACCAAGGGCGTCAGCCATGTCGCTTCGTCGGGTGCGCTGCCGATCATGCTGGGTGGCGACCATTCGATCGGATTTCCTTGCGTGCGTGGCATTGCCGACGTGACCTCCAAGCGCATCGGCATCATCCATTTCGACCGCCACATCGACATCCAGGAAAAGGATCTCGACGAGCGCATGCACACGACGCCGTGGTACTGGGCGACCAACCTGCCGAACGTCTCGGCCACCAATCTGGTGCAACTCGGCATTGGCGGCTGGCAGGTGCCCCGCTATGGCGTGGCCGAGGCGAGGAAGCGCGGCACCAACGTGCTGACGATTTCCGACATCGAACAGATGGGGCTGGAGAAGGCGGCGGAAATCGCGCTCGAACTGGCATGGAAGGATACCGACGCGGTCTACATCTCCTTCGATGTCGACAGCATCGATTGCGGTTTCGTGCCCGGTACCGGCTGGCCGGAGCCCGGCGGCTTCCTGCCGCGCGAGGCGCTGAAGCTGCTCGGACTTGTCTCGGCGCCCGGTATCTGCGGACTGGAAGTGGTCGAGGTGTCGCCGCCCTACGACACGTCGGACATCACCGCGCTCTTCGGCGTGCGGGTTGTCGTCGAGGCGCTCGGCTCGATGGTCGCCCACGGCAATCTCGGCAAGCACAAATCCATCATCGACAAGCCGACGAGTTTTTGACCATGCACGACGACCATCATCACCACGGCCATGACCACGGCGACCACCATCACGCACCGAATGGTCACCACCATCATCCGCACCCTGTCGGTCACAACGGGCCGGCCGGCAAGCCGTTGCAATGGCAGACACCGCATCTGCCGCACGACCATGCGCCCGAACCCGCCGACCCGCGGACGACGGATCTCGATCTCGTCGAGATCGCCTTTCTCGAAGGCTTTGCGCGGGCGCCCGATCCCTCCAGTTTCCTGCGGCTGGCCGGAATTCCGTTCGTCGGCGAAACCACCGGCGGCTTGCGTATGCATTTGCTGCGCGTCGAGACGCAGGACATGGTCGATGTCGGCGCCGTCATGCCGCTGATCGGCGGCGCCGGCGTGACCTATCACCCGCTGCCCGCGAAATTGACATCGCACCGGCGACGCCTGGCCTTCGTCTACCATGACGGCACCGTGCAAAGGCCCCTCGACTTCGGCGAGGCGCGGCTTTTGGCCGACAGATCCGAAGCCGCGCAGATCGCCATGCCAGGGTCCGGACAATGAGCCCCCGGCTTCGAACCGATCACTCTCCTTTCAAACAGGTCCAGAACGATGAAAACAACACTTTTGATTCTCGGCAGGCTCACCCCGGCAGCCTTGTCCAGGCTTGCCCTGACCGCCGCTGCGGTCCTCATGCCGTCCTTGGCCTTCGCCCACAGCGGCGGCCTTCATGTCCACGGATTTCTGAGCGGCGTTGAACATCCGCTAGCCGGTATCGACCATCTGCTTGCCATGATGGCCGTCGGCGTCATCGCCGCCCGGACAGGTGGCACAGCCATCGTCGTCGTGCCATCGTGTTTTGTCGCGGCGATGATCGCCGGCGCCATGCTCGGCCTCACCGGGATCGGCTTGCCGTCGCTGGAGTCCGGCATCGCTTTGTCGCTGGTGGTCTTCGGCGCCATGATGGCGCTTGCCAGACCTTTGCCGCTTGCTGTCGCAGCTTTGCTGACTGCTCTCTCCGGGCTCTTCCACGGCAATGCCCACGGCCTCGAAATTCCCGAGACGGCCAGCGGCATCGCCTACGCGATCGGCTTCGTCGTCGCCACTTCGGCACTGCACACGACCGGGGGACTCGCCGCCCTGACGCTTCGGCGCTGGCCGGCGGCGATTCGCACGGCCGGGGTCGGCACATCGCTGGTCGGCGCAGCACTCGCGGCGCAATTCATCTGAACGGCGGCAGGAGCGATCGCAGCGAACAATAGGTGATCATATGCGACTGTGGCGACGCATTCGAACCGTGCTATACCAGGTCCTGAAGGTGCGGGCCGAGCGACTCTGATCGATCTGCCCGCGAATGGCTGACGCCTTTCGCGGGCTTGCGGCACGGCGGGCGCACGATGATGGTCGGCGCGATTGCCGCATGGAATCAGTACGGACGCCCGCGCGAATAGAGGTTGCCCCAAGTATTTTCGGCAGATTCTCCCTGGCGGGACATGTCGCACCGATCGGATGCTCGCGGAGTTCACGAAGGCGCTGACGACGCATGGTGTCGAATGCGAAATCGTTCGTGCGCTTACCCACGACATCAAGCCGGGAGCGCTTCTGACATGGATCAGGGAACGACTGCCCAGGGGCCGACAGCGGACTGGCAGCTTCTAGCGTCCGAAGAGCGGGAGCGGACGTTTCACTTGAGGGAACTAAGGCCTCCGGACTGACCCAAAGTTGACTTTGACCCTCTGGCCGCCAGTCCTGTCGTTCGCAAGCGTTGCTCGTCAGCTGGCAGTGACCGGCATTGTCGTCCTTGCGCCCTTCGGCTGCTCGCCGAGGGCAAAGACAGCGCTTGCTTCGCTGACGATGGAGACGTGATCCTTGGCAGCCTTGCCAGCGGCATTGCCATCGCCGCGCATGATCGCGGTGACGATGGCGTCATGCTCTTGCCAGGATTTAGCGAGACGCCCCGGCAGCATGAACTGCGCGCGCCGGAAGGGCGCTAGCCGGCTGCGCGTCATGGTGGTCATCTCATAGACATGGGTGTTGTGAGCGCCGCGATAGAGCCGGGTGTGGAACTCGGTGTTGAAATATTCATAGTCCTCTTCGGCGCCCAGTTGCACCAGCCGTGCCGAAGCCTGATGCTCGATCTCGAGCAAGCGGCGCTCGCCGCTGGTCATGCGCTCGGCCGAGAAGCGGGCGCAGATCGCCTCCAGTTCGGCCATGCTCTCGAACATCGAGGCGAGATGCTCCTGCGTCACCACCGCGACGATGGCGCCACGGTTGGGCCGCCTTTCGACCAGGCCCATGGCGCTGAGCTGGCCGAGCGCCTCCCGGACCGGAGTGCGTGATACGTCGAAGCGGGCTGCGAGCGAGGTCTCGTCGAGCTTTTCGCCGGGGCGCAGGAAGCCGGTGACGATCCGGTCGCCGATCGCCCTCACCATCTGATCCACGGTCGTGCCCGACCTGACCAAGCTGCGCTTCCCCGACACATTTCCTCCGTCTGGTCTTCTCGTGGAGTCGAGCGGCTTATCGGCCTCTTCGACTCAGTGTACCTCTCTATGCCTTTATTTTAATCTGCTTGTCAAACTGGCTGTTTTCAAGGCAAAAAGTGCATGCAGTTGCCTGTGGCGTGAGCAGATGCTTGCGATGCGGTTATTGATTTCATTTAATAAATTGTGAGTTTGGAACTGGCACGGTGATTGCATGCACTTTTTTGATGGCAAGTTAACCGACCCGGAAAAGGGTCCAATAGGGGAGCATTCACTATGACTGCGAGGTTCACGCTTAGCCGCCGCCAGTTGCTCAAGACGTCCGCCGCCGGAGCCGCGCTTGGGCTGGCTTCGGCATCCTTTCCCATCGGTCGCGCCTTCGCCGCCGCTGCGACCGTCGGCTTCATCTATGTCGGCCCGAAGGATGACTATGGCTACAACCAGGCGCATGCCGAGGGTGCCGCCGCGCTGAAGGGCATCGAGGGCATCTCCATCGTCGAGGAAGAGAACGTCCCCGAGACGGTCGACGTCCAGAAGACGATGGAATCGATGATCAACCTCGACGGCGCCTCGCTGATCTTCCCGACCTCTTTCGGCTATTTCGACCCACATATGCTGGCCATGTGCGCGAAATTCCCCGACGTCCAGTTTCGCCATTGCGGCGGCATGTGGAACAAGGACAAGCATCCGATGAATGCCGGCTCCTATTTCGGCTATATCGGCATGGGCCAGTATCTGAACGGCGTCGTCGCCGGCCACACCTCGAAGACCAAGAAGCTCGGCTTCGTCGCGGCAAAACCGATCCCGCAGGTCCTGCTCAACATCAACTCCTTCCTGCTTGGCGCGCGCTCGGTCGACCCGACCATCACCTGCCAGGCGATCTTCACCGGCGAGTGGTCGCTGGCGGTCAAGGAAGCGGAAGCCACCAACGCGCTGGTCGACCAGGGCGCCGATGTCATCACCTGCCATGTCGACAGTCCCAAGGTGGTCGTCGAGACCGCCGCCGGCCGCGGCGCCTTCGTCTGCGGCTACCACGCCAACCAGAGCCCGCTGGCACCCGAGAAATACCTGACCGGCGCCGAATGGAACTGGGCCAAGGTCTACAAGATGTTCGTCGACGACCTCATCGCCGGCAAGCCGCTGCCCAATTTCACCCGCGGCGGACTGGCCGACGGCTTCGTCAAGATGAGCCCGCTCGGCCCCGCCGTCTCCGAGCCGGCGCGCAAGCAGTTCGACGCCACGCTGGCCGAAATGATGAAGGGCGGCTTCTCGGTCATCAAGGGCCCGTTGACGAGCAACAAGGGCGTCGTCGTGGCGACCGAAGGCCAGGCTTTCGCCGAGACCGCCATCGAGCTCGAAAGCATGGACTATCTCGTCGAGGGCGTCGTCGGCTCGACCGCCTGAACCGGACGGAGGCGGCAATATGACAGACACGGTGGCAGGCGCGCCGGCGACGTTCGGTGCCAGGGGGTATCCGGCGGCGCTCGAATGGATCGCCCGGCGGGCGGAAGCCTTCGTCATTCCGATCGCGGCGCTGATCGTCGGCATGGTGCTGTTCAGCCTGTTCATCCTGGCTGTCGGCAAGTCGCCAATCCAGCTGTATGAAACGATGTGGCGCGGCGGCTTCGGCTCGTGGTTCTCGGTCCAGAACTCGCTGTCGCGTGCCGCTCCCTTGCTGCTGGCGGCGCTCTGCGTGGCGCTGCCGGCCCGGCTCGGCCTCGTCGTCATCGGCGGTGAGGGCGCCATCGTGCTCGGCGGCGTCGCCGCCGCGGCAGCCGGCATGGCGCTCAACGGCGCCCCCTCCTTCATCGTCATTCTCGTCATGGGCGTGGCGGGCATGGCCGCCGGCGGCATCTGGATCGGTGCCGTCGGTGCGCTCCGCCATTACCGCGCCGTCAACGAGACCATCTCCAGCCTGCTGATGGCCTACATCGCCATCGCCCTGATGAACCAGCTGGTCGAAGGACCGCTGCGTGACCCGGCCTCGCTCAACAAGCCCTCGACCCAGCCGCTGGCCGAGATCTACCGCATCGGCAACATGCCGGGCATGGAGGTGCATTGGGGCCTTGCCGTCGGCGTCGTCGCCTGCATGCTGTCCTGGGTGCTGATCGAAAAGACCCGCTGGGGCTTTGCCGCACGCATCGCCGGCGGCAATGTCAGGGCGGCCCAGGTGCAGGGGCTCGCCGTCGGCTCGCTGATCGTCGGTTTCACCGGGCTGGCCGGCGCCTTCGCAGGCCTCGCCGGCATGCTGGAGGTCGCGGCCGTGCAGGGCAGCGCCAACGCCTCGCTCGCCGCCGGCTATGGCTACACCGGCATCCTCGTCGCCTTCCTTGCCCGCCACAATCCGCTGGCCATCATCCCGGTCGCTTTCCTGCTGGGCGGCATCGATGCGTCCGGCGGACTGATCCAGCGCCGCATGGACCTTCCCGACGCCACCGTGCTGGTGCTGCAGGGCATGCTGTTCATCGTCATCCTGTTCAGCGAGACCCTCTACGGCCGCTTCAAGGCGTTCAACCCCGATCTCTGGCAAAGGAGCAGCTGATGGACGCCACCGGGATCGGCCTCTGGGGCGTGCCGCTCGCCATCCTCGGCGGCGCCATCCGCGTTTCGACGCCCTTCATCTTCGTGTCGCTCGGCGAAGCCATCACCGAACGCTCCGGCCGCATCAACCTCGGCCTCGAAGGCACGCTGGTGTTCGGCGCCATGAGCGCCTATGCGGTCGCGGTGATGACCGGCTCGCCCTGGCTCGGCCTCATCGCCGCCGCCTTCGCCGGCCTCTGCTTCGGCCTGTTCCACGGCTGGATCTGCAAATTCCCGAAGGTCAACGACATCGCCATCGGCATTGCCCTGATGCTGTTCGGTTCGGGCCTCGCCTTCTTCTTCGGCAAGCCGTTCATCCAGCCTTCTGCGCCTGACCTGCCGGCCATTCCCTTGGGAGCCTGGTCGGACATTCCGCAGGTGCAGGCAGCGCTCGACGTCAATATGCTGTTCCTGATCGGCGCCGCACTGGCGGTGTTCCTGTGGTGGGCCTTCCGCAACACCCGCGCCGGCCTGATCCTGCGCGTCGTCGGCGACAGTTCCGACGCGGCGCGCGCCATGGGCCTCAATCCGAACACGGTGCGGCTCGCCGCCACTGGCGTCGGCGGCGCACTGGCCGGCATCGGCGGCGCCTATTTGTCGCTCTACTATCCCGGCAGCTGGACCGAAGGCATCTCGTCGGGGCAAGGGCTGATGGCGGTGGCGCTGGTCATCTTCGCGCGCTGGAACCCGCTCGGCTGCTTTGCCGCCGCCCTTCTGTTCGGCGGCGCCGGCGCGCTGGGGCCGGCACTGCAGTCGGTCGGCGTCACGCAAGGCTACTACCTCTTTTACGCCGCCCCTTACATCCTCACCCTCGTCATCATGATTGCCACCTCGTCGCCGAGCCGCTCGCTCGCCGGCGCGCCGGGCGAACTGTCGATCACCAAATGAGACCGGAGGTTTTGCCATGAACGCCAGAGCCGGGATCACCCAGCGATATATCGACGCCGATCCCTATCCGTGGCCCTACAATGGCGATCTGAGGCCCGACAACACGGCGCTGATCATCATCGATATGCAGACCGATTTCTGCGGACCGGGCGGCTATGTCGACCACATGGGCTACGATTTGTCGCTGGTCCGCGCCCCGATCGAGCCGATCAAGTCGGTGCTGTCGGCGATGCGCGAGAAGGGCTACACCATCATCCACACCCGCGAGGGCCATCGACCCGACCTCGCCGACCTGCCGGCCAACAAGCGCTGGCGCTCGCGCCGCATCAATGCCGGCATCGGCGATCCCGGGCCCTGCGGGCGCATCCTGGTGCGCGGCGAGCCGGGCTGGGACATCATCCCCGATCTCTATCCGGCCGAGGGCGAGCCGATCATCGACAAGCCGGGCAAGGGCTCTTTCTGCGCCACCGATCTGGAGCTGATCCTCAACCAGCGCGGCATCGACAACATCGTTCTGACCGGCATCACCACCGATGTCTGCGTCCACACCACCATGCGCGAGGCCAATGACCGCGGCTTCGAATGCGTGATGCTGGAGGATTGCTGCGGCGCCACCGATTACGGCAATCATCTGGCCGCGATCAAGATGATCAAGATGCAGGGCGGCGTCTTCGGCGCGGTGTCGAACGCGGCCGCGCTCGTCGCCCAGCTGCCGTGAGGAGACAGGGGATGAGCCCAACCACCCGCATGAAGGCGGTCGGCGTCGAGACCATCGGCATGACCATGCGCTTCGGCGCCTTCACCGCACTCGACGATGTCTCGGTCAAGGTGCCGGCCGGCTCCTTCCACGCGCTGCTCGGCGAGAACGGTGCCGGCAAGTCGACGCTGGTCAAATGCATGATGGGTTTTTACCACCCGACCTCCGGGGACATCATCATCGACGACCGCGAGGTAACGATCGCCAGCCCCAGGGATGCCTCCGCGCTCGGCCTCGGCATGGTCTACCAGCATTTTACGCTGGTGCCGTCGCTGACCGGTGCCGAGAACCTGGTCATTTCGCGCGAAAAAGTGCCTGGGGTCATCGACTGGCGCAAGGAGCGCGCCGCGCTCGCCCAGTTCATGGAGCGGATGCCGTTCAAGCTGCCGCTGGACGTCAAGGTGGCCGAGCTTGCCGCCGGCGAGAAGCAGAAGCTGGAGATCGTCAAGCAGCTCTATCTCGGTCGCTCCTTCCTGGTGCTGGACGAGCCGACATCGGTGCTCACGCCTGGCGAGGCGCAGGAGGTACTGGGCCTGGTGCGCGCCATGACCAGGGCTGGCGACCTCACGGTGCTGATGATCTCGCACAAGTTCCATGAGGTGACGGCGTTCGCCGACGACGTCAGCGTGCTGCGCAAGGGCAGGCTGACCGGCACCGGCCGCGTCACCGACCTCGACCACAGGCAGATGGCGGCGATGATGATCGGCGACCAGCCGATCGCCGCCCTCGACAGCCGCGCCGAGCCGAAGCCGGACGCCGAGATCGTGCTCAAGGTCAAAGCATTGAAAGCGCCGGACCGCACCGGGTTGAAGTCGATCCGCGTCGAGGATCTCGGCGTTCGCTCCGGCGAGATCGTCGGCATCGCCGGCATTTCCGGCAACGGCCAAAAGGAATTCCTCGAAGTGCTGGCCGGGCAGCGCCCGCGCGATGCCGGCGAAGTCATGGTGCGCGGCACCGCCTATGCGGCAACGCGCGCCGAGGCGCGCGCGCTCAATGTCCGCCTCATCCCTGAGGAACCGCTGAAGAACGCCTGCGCGCCAAAGATGACGGTGGCCGAGAACATCTCCTTCCGCACCTTCGACATTGACGGCAATGGCAAGCCGGTGAGCTGGATCAGCACCGGTACCATCAGGACGTTCAGCGCCCGCCTGGTCGAGCAGTTCAAGGTCAAGACCGCCTCGCTTTCCTCGCCGATCGCCTCGCTGTCGGGCGGCAATGTGCAGCGCGCCGTGCTCGCTCGCGAACTCACCGGCGAGGTCGATCTGCTAATCGTCTCCAACCCGTGCTTCGGCCTCGACTTTTCGGCCGTCGCCGAAATCCGCGCCCGCATCATGAAGGCGCGCAATGCCGGTGCCGCCGTCCTTCTGATGTCGGAGGACCTCGACGAGCTGCTCGAACTCTCCGACCGCATCTTCGTCATGTCCGACGGCGCGCTGGTCTACGAGACCCCGATCGCGCAGGCGAGCGTGCAGACGATCGGCGAGCATATGGCGGGACATCATTGATGGCTGAAATCGCAGCGCAGCCGTTCCCATTCGCCTTCAAGCCGAACACCATGGCGCTGGTCGTCATCGACATGCAGCGCGACTTCGCCGAGCCGGGCGGCTTCGGCGCCAGCCTTGGCAACGACGTCAGCCGGGTGACCGCGATCGTGCCGACGGTGAAGCGGCTGATCGAAGGCTTTCGCGCAGCCGGCCTGCCGGTGATCCACACCATGGAATGCCACAAGCCCGATCTTTCCGACCTGCCGCCGGCCAAGCGCAATCGCGGCAATCCGTCGATCCGCATCGGCGATGCCGGGCCGATGGGTCGCGTGCTGATCGCCGGCGAGCTGGGCACAGCGATCCTCGACGAGCTTGCGCCACTGCCCGGCGAGATCGTCATCGAAAAGCCCGGCAAGGGCGCGTTCTATGCGACCAGCTTCGGTGACGACCTCAGAAAGCTTGGCGCCGAACAGCTGGTCTTTGCTGGCGTCACCACCGAGGTCTGCGTGCAGACGACGATGCGCGAGGCCAACGACCGCGGCTATGAGTGCCTGCTCGCCGAGGACGCGACGGAAAGCTATTTTCCCGAGTTCAAGGCGGCGGCGATCGCCATGATCAGGGCGCAGGGCGCCATCGTCGGCTGGACGGCGACGACCGACCAGGTGCTCGAGGGAATTGCCAATGCCTAATCTTGCCTTTGCCGGCCTGCTCGACGGCGGCTGGCGCGATCTGGCGTTCGAACATTTCCGCGACGGCATCAGCGTGCATTGGCTGCTCAAGGGCGGGCCGGTCGAGCCGTCGGTCGCGATCCTGAAATACCGGCCCGGCGCAGGCGTGCCGCGCCACCGCCATGTCGGGCTGGAGACCATCGTCGTGCTGGAAGGCAACCAGAGCGACGAGAACGGCGACTATGCCGCCGGCAGCGTGATTCTCAATCCGGTCGGCACCGAGCATTCGGTGTGGACGAAGGACGGCTGCGTCGTGCTGATCCAGTGGGACCTGCCGGTGATCATTCTGGGGGAGGACAAATGAGCGAAATCCACTTCGACATAGCGAGCCTGCACGCAGCCTATCGGGGAGGCCTCGCCGTTGGTGACGTGATCACTACGATCTACACCCGCATGGAAGCGGCCGACGATCCGGGCATCTTCATCCATCTCGCCGCCAGGGCGGATCTCCTTGCCCAGGCCGTGGCACTCGGCTCGTTCCACCCGGTGGCAAAGCCCCTCTGGGGCATTCCCTTCGCCGTCAAGGACAACATCGACGTCGCCGGCATGCCGACGACGGCGGCGTGCGCCGAATACACCTACTGGCCCGACCAGGACGCTACCGTGGTGGCGCGGCTCAAGGCGGCCGGCGCGCTGGTCGTCGGCAAGACCAATCTCGACCAGTTCGCCACCGGCCTGGTTGGCGTGCGCACGCCCTGGCCGATCCCGCGCAACGCCATTGACGAGACGCTGGTGCCGGGCGGCTCTTCCTCCGGTTCGGCGGTGGCGACGGCGCGCGGCATCGTCTCCTTCGCGCTCGGCACCGACACCGCCGGCTCCGGGCGCATCCCGGCCGGCCTCAACAACATCGTCGGGCTGAAGCCGACGGTCGGCGCGCTGTCGGCTGCCGGCGTCGTACCGGCCTGCCGCACGCTCGACTGCGTCTCGGTGTTCGCGCTGACCGTCGACGACGCCTATAGGGTTTTCTCGGTCGCCGCTACGCGCGACACTGCCGATGCCTATTCGCGCGACATCGCCGTCCAGCCGCTTGCCGCGCGCCCGCCGGTGCTGAGCATCGGCATTCCGGCAAAGGCCGACCTGAAATTCTTCGGTGATGCGGCGATGCACGCCGGCTTCGAGGCCGCGCTTGCCATGCTGTCGCGGCTCGGCTGCCGGCTGGTAGAAATCCCCTTCGGCGATTTCTACGCGACCGCCAACCTGCTCTACGAGGGCGCCTGGGTGGCCGAGCGCTATGCGGCGATCCGCGATTTCATGGAAGCCAACGAAGCGGCCATGCACCCGGTAACGCGCAAGATCATCGGCGGCGCCAGGAACCTGTCGGCGGTGGACGCCTTTCGCGGCCTCTATGCCTTACAGGCCTACAAGGCGAAGCTCGCCCCTGTCATCGCCTCGGTTGACCTGCTCTGTGTGCCGACCGCGCCGAAGCACTACACCACCCGCTCTGTGCTCGCCGATCCGGTCGAAACCAACAGCCGGCTCGGCACCTACACCAACTTCGTCAACCTACTCGACATGTGCGGCATCGCAGTGCCTACCGGCAAACGCGGCGACGGCCTGCCGATGAGCGTCACCCTGCTGGCGCCCGCCGGCCGAGATGCGCTGACGGCGATGCTCGCCCGCGACCTGCATGCGGCGAGCGGCCTTCCGCTCGGCGCCACGGGCTGGCCGCAGCCCGGCCTCCAGCAGGCCGCCGAGACTGCTGGCGATGGCGTGATCGATTTGGTGGTGGTCGGTGCGCATCTGTCGGGCATGCCGCTCAACGGCCAGCTACGGAATCTAGGCGCCCAATTCTCGAGAGCAACGAGAACCACGCCTGCCTACCGGCTCTACGCTCTTGCCGGCCAGTCCACGCCCAAGCCAGGCCTCGTCCGGGTTGCCAGCGATGGCATGCAGATAGACGTCGAGGTCTGGCGGCTTGATCCGGACGCCTTCGGACGGTTCGTCGCCGCCATCCCCCCACCGCTCGGTGTAGGAACGATCGAACTCGAGGATGGCAGCGCGGCCAAGGGGTTCCTGGTGGAAACCGCTGGCCTCTCAGACGCGTCCGATATCTCCGCCTATGGTGGCTGGCGCAGTTTTATTAGACGCGACCAAGCAGTGGCCGATCAAACTGACCTTCGGTAAAATAGGACCGCTGTCCTCCCAACGCAAATCGAATGAACCCAAAATTCGGGTCGACCTTGTTGGCTTGCGAAAGCGAGTCGTGGATGCCAGGTTTGCCAACGGCAGCTTTCTAGCATCTAGCGACCTCCAGCGTGGTCTCCGACGATATCTGCTTTCAGGAAACGGCCAAGCTGATCTCAACGACCAACATGCGGCGCAAAGCGGTCGTTCACGTCGCGCCGTTCGTAAGTCAGCTTCGAGTCAAACCTTCGCATGCCTCGACTATTCCAGACGGCGTAGCGAAGCAACTATTCTACTATCGCGTCACGGGCTGGCATCACCGTGTCGACTGAATATGTTTGCGTTGGGATGACTCCGGTCAGTGGAGCAGCACTCGGTTGCGGCCGGTTTGCTTGGCAAGATAAAGTGCCGCATCCGCCCGACGCTGCAACTGCTCCGGTGAGATGGCCTCGTCAGCCGTCTGAACTGCAACTCCAATGCTGAGGGTGACGCGGCGCGACACGCTGCATGCAGGGTTGGGAAAAGCGGCGGCTTCGACGCTCTTACGAATTCGCTCAGCCACAGAGATGACCTCTTCCTCGTCCACCCCGGGAGGGCGGAAGCTCCCAATCCCAGCCCTACTGCTGGGGGCTGCGTGGCGGCACCTGATCGAGGAGTGTGATCTCATCGGTCGCTGC
>NZ_JHQS01000017.1 GCF_014843845.1 Mesorhizobium amorphae
TGCGCCGCGCCGTGACGGCGCCGACGGAACCGCCGATCAGCAGCCCGAGCACGATCAGGCCGAAGCCGCCGGCCGACGGGACCGCCAGCGCCAGCGTCGTGACAATGGCGATGCCCATGCCGATCATGCCGTAGAGATTGCCCTGGCGGCTGGTGGTCGGATGCGACAGGCCGCGCAGCGCCAGGATGAACAGGATGCCGGAGACCAGATAGAGGAAGGAAGCGAAGTTGGCGTTCACGTCACTTGTCCTTCTTCTTGTACATGGCCAGCATGCGCTGAGTGACGAGGAAGCCGCCAAAGATGTTGACCGACACCAACATCAGCGCAACGAAGCCGAAGCCGGTGGCGATGCCGGACGCCGAGATGCCGACGGCCAGCAGCGCGCCGACGACGATGACCGAGGAAATGGCGTTGGTGACGGCCATCAGCGGCGTGTGCAGCGCCGGCGTGACCGACCACACGACATAATAGCCGACGAAGATCGCCAGCACGAAAATGGCGAAGCGGAAGACGAACGGATCGATGGCGCCGCCCGACAGTGCGTGCGCGGCGTCACCCGCCGCCTCGGTGCCGGGCGTGGTCGCGAGGTTCTGCACCGCAAGGCGAACTGCGGCGCTCGCCTGGTCGAGCTGGTCGAGGGCTTTCTGCAAGGTCTGATCCATCACGCGATCCCCTTCGGCTTGGCAGCGGACTTGCCCGTGGCGGCATTCTTGCCGGCTGCCTTTTTCGGCGCGGCTTTCTTCACCGACGCATCGGCGACCATGGTCTTCGCCGGGATCGCCGCCGGTTCGACGTGTTGGCCCTTTGGCGGCTCTGCCGCCGCCTTGGCGAAGGCCGGGTGCACCACCTTGCCGGCATCGGTCAGCATGGTTGCCTTGACCAGCTCGTCATCGCGCTTGATGGCAAGCGTCTTCGTCGCCTTGTCGACCAGCGTCTCCAGGAAGGCAAAGAGGTTCCTGGCATAGAGCAGCGAGGCCGAAGCGGCGACGCGGCCAGGCACGTTGAGATGACCGACGATCTTGACGCCGTTGGCCGTCGTCACGACCTTGCCTGGAACGGCGCCCTCGACATTGCCGCCGCGCTCGACCGCGAGGTCGACGAGCACCGAACCCGGCTTCATCGACGCGACCATCGCCGCCGAGACCAGCTTCGGCGCCGGACGGCCGGGGATCAGCGCCGTGGTGATGACGATGTCCTGCTTGGCGATGTGTTCGGCAGTCAGTGCCGCTTGCTTGGTCTGATATTCCTTCGACATTTCCTTGGCGTAGCCGCCGGCGGTCTCGGCCGCCTTGAACTCCTCGTCCTCGACCGCAAGGAATTTGGCGCCGAGTGACTGCACCTGTTCCTTCACCGCCGGACGCACGTCGGTGGCGGTGACAACAGCGCCAAGCCGGCGCGCCGTGGCGATCGCCTGCAGGCCGGCGACGCCGACGCCCATGATGAAGGCCTTCGCCGCCGGCACGGTGCCAGCCGCCGTCATCATCATCGGCAGCGCCCGGTCATATTCGGCGGCCGCGTCGACCACCGCCTGGTAGCCGGCGAGATTGGCCTGCGAGGACAAGACGTCCATCGACTGCGCGCGGGTGATGCGCGGCATGAATTCCATCGAGAAGGCGGTGACGCCTGCCTTGGCAAGTGCGGCGACGGCGGCATCGTTGCCATAGGGGTCCATGATGGCGATGACGGCGGCGCCGGACTTGTAGCCCTTCAGCTCCGCATCCGTTGGCCGGCGCACTTTCAGCACCACATCGGCCTTGGCGGCATCGCCGGCCTTGCCGATCGCGGCGCCCGCTTTGGCGAATTCCTCGTCGGGAATGCGCGAGGCCGTGCCGGCGCCGGTCTCGACGACCACGTCGAACCCCAGCGCCGCCAGCCGTTTCACCGTGTCGGGCGAGGCCGCGACGCGCGGCTCGTTCGCATCGAGTTCACGAGGGATGAAAACCGTCTGTCCCACCGCATGATCCTTTCGGCTGGAACCTGTTGCGCAAGACGCCGGCCGGACCTCCGGCAGCGTCCCTAGCGAAGGATTTCGGAAAGTTTATCGGAGAATGAAGGCGCCGGCAGCCAGGATCAGGGCGCAGAGGATGGTCGCCGAGAAGAAACCGCCAACGAAGAAGCCGAACGCCATCGCGATAACTATGGCGAGGCAAAAGAGCGAACCGTATTTGGCCAGCGCCAGGAAGCCCGCATAGGTGCGGTCGTGCTCGGAATAGTCCATCTTCGCGCCCAGTTCGACAGGACCGGACGGCGTGTGCTCAGCCATAGGAATACCCCTTCGAAGACATCTTTGAGGCACATAGCGAAAAGCCGGGCCAAGAGCAATGGCGCTATTGCCGCATCGCCGGAGACAACAGCCTCAAAGGAAAGTTGAAAGCCGTCCGTCGAGGCGCTTGCCCCTGGCTTTCGTGGGGGAGTGACGGGTCGGGTGCCTTGCGGAACCGACACAAGCTTCAGTGGCCGTCTAGCCCGTGAGCGGACACGCCGAAGGTCGGCAATGGGTGGGAAGCCGCCATTGCCCACAAGGCCTCCGGCCTGATCAACCGAGCTCCCATGGCAGAAGCAGCGGGTATGCCGTATTGCGCGGCGAGAAGGCTTCCTACGACGCGCAGGCCCGCGATCTGGGCGCGAAGAGGCTGCTCTGGGTCAGCGCGCGCGCCGGTAATGCATGGCGACCGCGCCGCTGCGGAGCGGCGTGGCCGAGATCAGCTCGAGCCGTCGCGTGCTGGGCAGCCCGCTCTGGTAGAGGGTCGGGCCGTGGCCGGCGATCCTGGGGTGGACGAGGAGCTTGTACTCGTCGATTAGATCCAGCCGGTCCAGCTCGGTCGCGAGCTTGCCGCTACCGAGGAGCACGCCGGCCGGGGTCGCGTCCTTGAGCCTCTGCACGCCCGTGCGCAGGTCGCCGACGATGTGGTGGCTGTTGGTCCACGGGAAGGCACTTCGCGTCGACGACACTACGTACTTCGGCTTGGCCTCCAGCTTGAGCGCCCACTCGCGTATCGCCGGCGGCGCCTCCTCGTCGCCGCGGGCGACTGCCGGCCAGTAGCTCTCCATCATCTCGTAGGTGACGCGACCCCACAGCATCGCCCCGCCCTCGTCCATAAGGCGGGTGAAGAAGGCGTGCGTCTCGTCGTCGGCAATTCCCTCCTGGTGGTCGACGCAGCCGTCCAGGGTGACGTTGATGCTGAAGGTCAATAGTCCCATGCGGCGAGTCTAAGCCATACAATGGAGAACACGTAGGCCGATTGCTCGTGGTTGATGTTGAAATTCCGCAATGGGTCGATCATTGCCATCAACACCAGGCCGGCCAGCGGACCTCCGCTCGGTCCGCATCCGGCGCTGGCGCGGGATTCCGTTTTCGACCCTTCTCGGAAGGTCAGAACGTCCGCTTCGCGACGCCGTTGGCGCCCCCTATCGCGGGTTCCGGGATATCAGCCCGCCAGGTGCGGGAACAGTCCGAGCAGGCCGGCGATGATCAGATAGATCGCGACGATGTAGTTCAAAAGCCGCGGCATCACCAGGATCAGCACACCGGCAATCAGCGAGATCAGCGGGGTGAGCGCGATCGCGGAAATGGTCATGTTCTTGGTCCTTTCTCGAGTTGATGTCCGCCGTCCTCAGCCGATGCAGCGACATTATCTGTCGCCGCGACAAGCCGGACTCCTTGCCGGCACCATCACAAAACCCGTGAAGGCTCAGGCGGCTTCGGAGAAATACTTGGCCGTCGGCAGGATGGTCAGCGGTGCAAGCTCGCCGGTCGGCGCTTTCGCGAACAGCATGCGCCGTTCCAGCGCCGTCGAGTGGAAGAACGGAAAGCGCTGCAGCGTCGGCGCCATGTTCTGCTCGCAGAGCGATTCATAGAAGAAGATCGGCATGGTGAAAGGCGGATAGATGCGCGGCTCACCAACCTGCACCGAACCGAAGATGCGATGATAGAAGGCCGTGTGCTCTTCCCGGATCATCGAGACACAACTCGTGGCGTTGAAGAACGTGTTGGCGATAACCGCAAGCCGCAGCGTGACATAGGGCAGGGCCCGGTGGGTCGACGACAATTGCGGGTCGACCGCCAGCCGGCTGGGGTCGATGAAGGTTTCGCCCCGCGCCAGGCGCAGGAGCAGCCTGTCGCCGAACACCGTCATGATTGGCGCTTCGGGTGTCTCGCGGCTCAGGTGGTGGAGCCTGACGGTGCTGACAAGCTCGCCTTCCATGAAGACGCCGAAACAATAACAGTTTGGGACTTCGTCGAGATGATCGGCAAGCTTCTGCTCGACGATGGTATCAAGCAGGCCGTGCGAATGGAACGCCTTGTAGCGCAGCCGGGAGATCGCTTCGAAATCCTCGCCGCTTTCACAGCGCCGGTACTCGACGCGCTCCAGAAGGTCGAGCACGTTGCGCGCGAACAGCGAAGGAGGCTGAGATCTGGCAGCCGAAGCCGCCGCAGGCCGACCTGACTCACGCATGTCCATATTCTTCCCTCGTACCGCCGCAGGAGAACAATATCGGACGAGAGAGTGAACAAGAAGATAAAACTACAATCGTCTTCGTTTACCGAAGGTTAACCTTAACAATTGGTTAACGCGCGGAAAAATCACCTCCTCTTGAGCCGGCTTCTGAAACGTGATCGAGGATCAGGTGGTGGCGCGCTTTGCGACCGGCCGCAGTTCCGCGGCAAAAGGCCAGGTCACGTTGGACATGGTCTCGATGCCCGACGCGCTGAGCGCGGCGCCGAAGAGGAAGCCCTGGACCAGGTCCGGCTTCACCGTATGCAGCAGGATCTTCAGCTGTTCGAAGGTTTCCACGCCTTCGACGGTGACAGTCAGGCCGAGAATCCGGGTCAGGTCGACGACGCCCTTCAACAGGTCGAGCGAGCGCGGGTTCTGGGTGACGTCCATCAGGAACGAACGGTCGATCTTGATCTTGTCGAGCGGCAGCTTGTGGAGGTAGCTCAGGCTCGAATAGCCGGTGCCGAAATCGTCGAGCGCGATGCGCACGCCAAGCTGCTTCAGCTCCTCGATGTACTGGCGCGTCAGCGACTTATCGTCGAGCAGCGCGGTTTCGGTGACTTCGATCTCCAGGCGGGCGGCCGCGAGCCCGGACGTGGCCAGCGCGTCGCGGACCTTCTGGATGACGTCACTGTTGCGGAAGTCCTTGGCGGAAAGGTTGACCGAAACGCTGGTCTGGTCGGGCCATTTGGCGCATTCCGCGCAGGCGGCCTGAAGAACGAAGGTGCTGATCTCGGAAATGATGCCCATTTCCTCGGCCAGCGGAATGAAGATGCTGGGCGAAATCGGCCCGAGATCGGGATGGTCCCAGCGGCACAATGCCTCGCAGCTGGCAATGCGCATCGTGCTCATCGAGACGATCGGCTGATAGACGACGCGCAGGCCCTTGCTCTCGATCGCGCTGCGCAAGTCCGCCTTCATCAGCTGGCGATTGCGGAAGGCGGCGTCCATCGCGGCCTCGAACAGCCGCCAGTTGTTCTTGCCGAGTTCCTTGGCCTTGTAGAGCGCCAGGTCTGCCTTGACGATCATGGCGTCGACGTCGGTGTCCTCGACCTTGGACAGCACAGCGCCGGCGCTGGCCTGGATGCGCAGCCCATGCCCGGCGACGTCGACCTCGCCCTGCAGGTCGCCGAAAACCTGGTCGAGCAGGCTGGTCAGGTGGCTTTCGTCCTCGATGCGGTCGAAAAAGACCATGAACTCGTCGCCGCCGAAGCGGCTGACGGTGATGCCGTGCCCGGCAACCGCCGCCAGTCGTTCCGCCACGGCATAGATCAGCCCGTCGCCGACCGGGTGGCCCAGCGTGTCGTTGACGCTCTTGAAATCGTCGAGGTCGAGCACGGCCAGGCCGCAGAGACGGTCGCGGTCGCCGGAGGCCATCGCTTCCCCGACCAGTTCGTGGAAATAGGCGCGGTTCGGCAGGCCGGTGAGGTTGTCGTAGCGCGCCATGAAGCGGATTTTTTCTTCGGCCTCGACGCGGGCCGTGACATCCTCGAAGGTGATGACGCCCAGGTTCTGGCTGCCTTCGCGTGCCGAAAACTCGTAGTGCTGGCCGGTGGAGAAGGAAACCAGCACCTTGCGGTCGCGCCCTTCGCGTAGCGCCCGCGTCAGCTGCGCCTCGACATAGCGGCAGTCCTTCGGCGCCAGCATGCCGCCGGCAACGCCGCGCAGGAGCAGCGAATGGATCGATCGCCCGAGCAGCTGGTTCGGCGATTTGAGCGACATCAGATGCGCGGCCTCAGCGTTGCCGACCACCACCTTGCCGTCGGGGCCAAGCATCACCAGGCCATGCGACATGGTGTTCAGCGCCCGGTTGAAGCGTTCGGCCAGCCTGGCCGCGGTCTTGCGCTCCGAAATGGCGTCGAAAAGCACCGTGCGGACGTGAGCGGCCATTCGCGTGATGATGAAGATGAACGGCACGATATAGAGGCCGAGGATGAAGGTTGGCACGTCGCCCTTGAGCATCAGCCCGATCGCGATCGGCAGCACGACCGTGAAGGCCTGCACCGCGACCATTGTCTTGGAGCCGTAATTGCGACCGACGATCGTCACCGTCGAGCCCATTATGACGGCGATCGCGGCACTTTCTCCGAACATATCCGGGATGAGGTAGATGGTCGTGAGGCAGAAAAGCCCCATGAAGAAAGCCTGGATGGTGCCGCCGACCAGATAATAGCGTTCCCAGGTCTTGGCCGCTTCATAGCTGTCGAAATTGCCTTCGCGCTGGCCTTTGCGGATGCCGTAATAGCGGTAAAGGCCGGCGCCGAGCATGACTGCCGCCAGGGCGAGGTAGGCCGGATGCTTTGAGGTCAGATAGACAAGAACACCGATGAGTCCATGGCAAAAAGCGCCGATCAGCAGGATTCCGGGATCGTTGAACAACGATCGCACGAACCCAGCATAGACGTCCTCACCTATCTCTCCGGTTTTGTGTTCTTGCATGGCCCGCGGTGTCGCACGAACCGCAGTCATTTCACATTCGCCTTAAGAAAGGTTTAGAGACGCCGTTTCAGGCCCTGTCGTCAAGTATCTTCCCCATGGGCAAGCCCGGGAAACTGGTCTTCAGGTAAACAAGGCGTATCGGCTTACTCGGCGGCTTGAAGTTCGGGCCTTGCAGGGATTTTTGCCAGGCGCTCGAGCAGCCGCGAGCGTTCTCCGGCGGCCTTTTCGGCGCTTGCCTGCCTGACGTGGCCGTAACCGCGAATGAGCGCCGGCACCGAGGCCAGCGCGGCGGCGGCCTCGATCCGGCCCGGCGCCAGCGCCGCGGTGACAAGCTCCAGATCAGCCTCGTATTGGGCAAGAAGCTGCCGCTCCATGCGCCTTTCCGCGCTGTAGCCGAACAGGTCGAAAGCGGTGCCGCGCAGGCCTTTCATCGCCGCCAGCAGGCGGAACCCCTTCATCATCCACGGGCCGAAGCTCGACTTGCGGGGCGTGCCGTCCTTGCCGCGCCGGCCCATGATCGGCGGCGCCAGATGGAATTCGAGTTTTTCGTAGCTCTGGAACTGTTTTGACATTTCGGCGGCGAAGGAGCCGTCGGTGTAGAGCCGCGCCACCTCATACTCGTCCTTGATCGCCATCAGCCTGAACAGGCTTTTTGCGGCGGCCTCGGTCACAGCGGTCGAACCCGGCACCGCCTTGGCTTCGGCAGCGCGTAGCGCGCCGATCCTGGCAGCATAGCGCTTGCCATAGGCGGCGTTCTGATAGGCGCTCAGGAAGGCGACGCGGCGGGCAATGATGTCGTCCAGCGTCTCGGCGATCGCGTTTGCCGCCTTGCCCGGCTGAGCAATGAGACCACGCACGAAATCCGGCTGATGGGCGGCGCGGCGGCCCCAGCGGAAGGCGGCGATGTTCATCGCCACCGCTTGGCCGTTGAGTTCGATCGCCTTCTCGACTGCCTCGGCCGACAGCGGCAGCCCGCCATGCTGGAAGGCAAAACCGAGCATGAACATGTTGGCGCCAAGCGAGTTGCCGAACAAAGCGGTTGCGGTGCGGGTGGCATCGAAGAAATGCGCCCTGTCGTCACCGGCGGCGGAGCGAATGGCCTTTTTCAGCCGTTCGACGGGCAGCGAGAAGTCGGCCGAGCGTGCGAATTCGCCCGGCATGATCTCGGCGGTGTTGGCGAGGAAGATGGTGTGACCTTCACGCACCGCCGCCAGTACCTTCTGGGCGCCGGAGACGACGAGGTCGCAGCCGAGCACCAGATCGGCCTTTCCGGCCGAAACCCGGATGGCGTGGATATCGTCCGGTGTACGCGCGATGCGCACATGGGTGAACACCGAGCCGCCCTTCTGGGCCAGCCCGGCCATGTCGATCATGCCGCAGCCTTTGTCCTCGAGATGGGCCGCCATGCCGAGCACCGCGCCGATGGTGACGACTCCGGTGCCGCCGACACCGTCGATGATCGCCGCCCAGCCTTGCTCGCCGAGCGGGAATTCGGCCGGCGCCGGCACACCGTCGAGCGGGTCGGACTTGCCGGCGGTGCCCTCGGCCTTCCTGATCCTGGCACCATGCACGGTGACGAAGGACGGACAGAAGCCGTTGATGCAGGAGAAATCCTTGTTGCAGCTCGACTGGTCGATCCGGCGCTTGCGGCCGAATTCGGTCTCGACCGGCTGGATCGAGACGCAATTCGACTGCACACCGCAATCGCCGCAGCCCTCGCAGACCAGCTCGTTGATGAAGACGCGCTTGTCGGGATCGGGGAAGGTGCCGCGCTTGCGGCGGCGGCGCTTTTCTGCGGCGCAGGTCTGGTCGTAGAGCAGCACGGAGATGCCTTTGACCGCGCGCAATTCGCGCTGGACGAGGTCGAGGTCGTCGCGGTGATGGATGGTGACATCGGCCGGGAACTCGGCTTTGCCGGCATATTTGCCCGGCTCGTCGGTAACGACCGCGATCCGCTCGACGCCCTCGGCGCGCACCTGCCTGGCGATCATGTCGACGGTCAGGCCGCCTTCATGCGGTTGGCCGCCGGTCATGGCGACGGCGTCGTTGTAGAGGATCTTGTAGGTGATGTTGGCGTCGGTCGACAGCGCGAAGCGGATCGCCAGCGCACCGGAGTGGTTGTAAGTGCCGTCGCCGAGATTCTGGAAGATGTGGTCGCGTTTGGAGAACGGCGCCTGGCCGATCCATTGCGCGCCCTCGCCACCCATGGCGGTGAAGCCGACGGTGTTGCGGTCCATCCACAGCGCCATGAAGTGGCAGCCGATGCCGGCGGCGGCCAGCGAGCCGTCCGGCACCTTGGTCGAGGAATTGTGCGGGCAGCCGGAGCAGAAGAACGGAGTGCGCGAGGCGATGTCCGACGTGTCCGCGAGCATCGCCTGGAACTGGCGTAATTTCGCCACCCGTGCGGCGATCTCCTCCGACGGACCGATGGTGCGCAGGATCCGCTCGCCGAGCGCAATTGCAATCTCGTTGGGATCGAGCGCACCCTTGGCCGGGAACAGCCAGTCGCCGCGTTCGTCCTTCTTGCCGACGATGACCGGCTGCGTGGCGGTGCCGTAGAGGTTTTCGCGCAGCTGCACCTCGATCAGCGAACGCTTCTCCTCGACCACGACGATGGTGTCGAGGCCGTGGGCAAACTCGGCGATATGCTGGAGGTCGATCGGCCATGGGCAGCCGACCTTGAACAGCCTGATGCCGATGCGGTTGGCGGCAGCCTCGTCGATGCCGATATCCTCCAGCGCCTGGCGGACGTCGAGATAGCTCTTGCCGATGGTGATGACGCCGAGCTTCGGCTTGCGGCCGCCCGAATAGACGATCCGGTTCAGCCCGTTGGCGTGGATGAAGGCGGACGCGGCGGCGCGTTTATACTCATGCAGCCGCTCTTCCTGGCCGAGCATGTCGATCTCGTGGCGGATGTTGAGGCCGCCGGGCGGCATCTCGAACTCCGGCACGACGATGTTCAGCCGCTCGAGCGAGGCATCGACCGAAGCCGTCGATTCGATGTTGTCCTTGACGCATTTGATCGCCGCCCAGGTGCCGGCGAAGCGCGACATGGCAAAGCCGTAGAGCCCGTAATCGATGATCTCCTGGACGCCGGCCGGATTGAGGATCGGCACCATCGTGTCGACGAACAGGAACTCGGTGGCATGCGCGTTGGTCGAGGATTCGGCCATGTGGTCGTCGCCCATCAGGGCAAGCACGCCGCCATGCTTCGAGGAGCCGGCGAGATTGGCGTGGCGGAACACGTCGCCGGAACGGTCGACACCCGGACCTTTGCCGTACCAGACCGAAAAGACGCCGTCATGCGTGCCTTCGCCCAAAAGTTCGGCCTGCTGCGTGCCCCAGCAGGCGGTGGCGGCAAGCTCTTCGTTGAGGCCGGGCTGGAAGACGATGTCGGATTGGGCGAGTTGCTTCTTGGCCTTCCACAATTGCATGTCCAGGCCGCCGAGCGGCGAGCCGCGATAGCCGGAAACGAAGCCGGCGGTGTTGAGGCCAGCGCGACGGTCGCGCTCGCACTGCATCAACAGCATACGAATGACGGCCTGCGCGCCGGAGAGGAAGATGCGCTCCTTTCCAAGATCGAACTTGTCGTCGAGCGCGACGTCGTGCAGCGTCATCAGGCATTTCCTCTGCGGAGGCCGCGCCGGAGCGCGCAGCCAACGTAGGAGTCGGATGCCGCAGTCTTTCTCCCCTTTGCAGGGGAGGTCAAACAAAATCGAAGGTGCCAGGCAGCGCGCAACGAACGATCCGATACGCTTTCCACGGCGTACGAAAATTGCGCCGTGGCGGTCTGGAAAGCGAGTTCCAGCAGCTGTGCGGGCGTGTCAGGCCTTCGAGCAATCCGGCTTCGGCTCGCCCGGCAGCTTGCCGTCGACATGGCCGACCATGTCCTTGTTGAGCTCGTAGACCGGGCCGACCACCAGGGGACGGTCGGGCAGGATCGACTGATCGAGCGACGAGGTCAGCGTCGTCTCGAAGCTCTGCAGAAGCGTGCCGCTTGAATCCTCGATGCGGATCGATACCGCATAGGGCTTGTCCTTGACCACGCAGGTCAGCGGCGGGCTGGTCAGCGTTATGTGCGGCAGCTTCGGCCAGATCTTCTGGTTGACGATGATCGGGTCGCCGCCGGCCGGGTTCTGGAAACTGACCACGGCAACCTGTCCTTCGCCCATCGGCCGCAGCGGATTGAGCGTGATGACATAGGTGGCGATGCCCAGCCGGTAGTTGAACTCGAACAGCTTGCCGGAAATGGCGAACAGCTGCTCCTTGCCGGAGTCGCGGCACGCGCCAAGCACTGCTGCCGCCAGCAAGGCGGCGCCGAGAACCATCGAACGCGAACATGTCCTAGACATTGCTGACCTCCCTGGCCGCCGTGCGGCGGCGATAGTAGCGGTTTGCCTTCTGGCGATTGCCGCAGACCGCCATGTCGCACCAGAGGCGGCTGGAGTTGCGGCTGCGGTCGACGAACAGCCAACTGCAGTTGGGACAGATTCTCAGCCTGGCGACGGTGTCGTCGCGCAGCAGCGACAGCGCCGAGACGGCAAGTGCCGCCTCGAAAGCGATCGGCGTCGCCGGGTCGCCGAACGGCTGTCCCGGCGCGCCGATTTCGGTCCGGCTGCCGGCCAGGCCTTCGGCGCAGGCTTGCAGGAACCCCGGCAGATCGCCGGTGGCCAGAGCGCCTTTCGACACCGCATGGCGAAACAGGCGGTCAGTCGTCTCGCGGATCGACAGCACGACCGGGGCAATCTCCGCCGGGGACTGCGCTTCCAGCCGACGCCCGCCAAGCTCCGTGGCGCGAAAACCGCTGGCCGCGTCGGCAAAGCGGGCGATCTCGGCCCGATTGTCGAAGCGGTCGAAGGTCTTTTCCGGATCGAACCGCAAAACGACCGTGTTCGCAGCGTCGAGCGCGAGGATGCCGCCGGTGAAGCGATGCGGGGTCCAGGAGACTGTCATGCCAGAAATCTAACCGATAAATCGCATTTGACAAGTTAGATTCCGAATGCAAACGTCCCTTGGGGATGTGGGTTCGCCACCGTCACCCAAGGGTGCTGCATGCTGTATTTCTTCCAGCAGGTTCTGAACGGGCTGCATTCGGGCGCGCTCTATGCCTTGCTCGCCTTCGGCTATGTGCTGACCAATGGGCTGCTGCACCGGACCAACCTTGCCTATGGCGCCATGTTCGCCTTTTGCGGGCACGCGATGATCCTCACGGCTGCCTTCGGCTACCAGGCGCTGTGGCTGACGCTCTATGCCGCGGTCGCGCTCGGCATCGTCGCCGCGCTCCTCTATGCGGCGCTGATCAGCCACGTCTTGTCGCGCAGCGTCTTCGAACCCCTGGCCGACCGCTCGCCCAACGCGATCGTGGTGACGACGCTGGGCATCTTGCTGGTGCTGTCGGAGGCCAGCCGCATCGCCGCCGACACCCATGATCTCTGGCTGCCGCCGATGCTGGCCCGGCCGGTGATCTTCGCGCAGAACGCCGGCTTCAAGGCGACGCTGACACTGATCCAGTTGCTCGACTGCGCAGCCGTGATAGGCGTGCTGGCGCTCACCGCCTGGGCGTTCGCCCGCTCGGGCTTCGGCCGCTCCTGGCGGGCGGTGTCGGACGATCCCAGGGCCGCCGCAATGTGCGGCGTCGACGTGCGCGCGGTGTTTCGGCTGGCGGTGCTGTTCGGCGGTCTGTGCGCTGCGCTGGCCGGCGTCCTTGCCGGCATCTACTACGGCAACATCAGCTTCGGCACCGGCCTGGTTTATGGGCTGAAGATCCTGTTCGTGACCGCTGTCGGCGGTTATCTCTCGCCGCTCAAGGCGGCGCTTGGCGCGGCCGCCTTCGGCATGGCCGAATCGCTCTGGGCCGGCTATTTCCCACTCGAATGGCGCGATGCCTGGATGTACCTCTTCCTCGTCGCCATGCTGGTGCTGATCGGCGCCGGCCGCGACCAGCAGAAGATCGCCTGACGCGTCTGCGACTTTGGTTGGATGCCGCTCGGTCAACCGGCGCTTTATCCCCACTCTCGTTTCACAACAGCGTTCGCCGGACCTATGCCTTGTTGACCAGCCCGGCCACGCACGGCATACCGTTAGGCCACAGCGGCGCGGCGGAAAATAAGGGGAGCCGGCGCGCCTCCGACATCAGGGAGGAATGCATGGCAGGGCTTCTCGCTCTATCCAGAACGATCGACCGTGTGAACGAGTTCATCGGCAAATGGGTATCGTGGCTGATCCTGCTGGCAATCCTGGTCAGCGCCGGCAACGCAGTCATCCGCAAGGTCTTCGACATATCGTCGAACGCCTGGCTGGAGCTGCAGTGGTACCTGTTCGGCGCCGCCTTCATGCTGGCAGCCGCCTATACGCTGAAGCAGAACGACCATATCCGCATCGACATCGTCTACGGCATGTTCTCGCGCCGCGTGCAGCACTGGATCGACCTGCTCGGCCACCTCTTCTTCCTGATGCCATTCGTGACGTTGATGGTGATCTATTTCGTGCCTTACGTGTCGCTGTCGTTCCGCAGCGGCGAAATGTCGAACAATTCCGGCGGCCTGATCATCTGGCCGGCAAAGGCCATCCTGCTGGTCGGCTTTTTCCTGCTGGCGCTGCAGGGCATCTCCGAGATCATCAAGAAGATCGCGATCATGCGCGGCGACATGGAGGATCCCAATCCGTTCATATCGGCGCATGAGCAGGCTGAACTCGAGGCCAAGGCACTCGCCGAAGAAGCCAAGGCGCTTGCTCAGGAGGTGCGCTCATGATCGAGTTCATCGCCCAGAACATGGCGCCGATCATGTTCGCCTCGCTGATCATTTTCCTATTGATCGGCTATCCCGTCGCTTTCTCGCTCGCCGCCAACGGCCTGATGTTCTTCTTCATCGGCGTCGTGCTGTCGCCCTATTCGGGCGGGTCGATCAACCTGGCCTGGCCGCTGCTGCACGCACTGCCCGACAATTTCTACGGCAGCCGGGTGATGTCCAACGACACGCTGCTGGCGATCCCCTTCTTCACGTTCATGGGCATCGTGCTCGAACGATCCGGCATGGCCGAGGATCTGCTCGACACGATCGGCCAGTTGTTCGGACCGATCCGCGGCGGCCTGGCCTATGCGGTGATCTTCGTCGGTGCGCTGCTGGCAGCCACGACGGGCGTGGTGGCGGCGTCCGTCATCGCCATGGGCCTGATCTCGCTGCCGATCATGCTGCGCTACGGCTATGACCGGCGCCTGGCATCCGGCGTCATCGCTGCTTCTGGCACGCTCGCCCAGATCATCCCGCCGTCGCTGGTGCTGATCGTGCTGGCCGACCAGCTCGGCCGCTCCGTCGGTGACATGTATGCCGGCGCGCTGATCCCCGGCCTCGTGCTGACCGGCATCTACATGCTCTACATCCTGATCATGTCGATCGTCCGGCCGCAGTCGATGCCGGCGCTGCCGCTGGAGGCACGCACGCTCGGCCACGGCGTGCTGTCGCTGCTGGCGGCGCTGCTGGTAACGGTTGCGGTTTCCTACGCGGCGTATCGCTATTTCGCGCCAACACATGGCGACAATGCCGACATCCTCGGCGCCTGCGTCGGCGTGGTCCTGATATACGTCGTGGCGATCGCCGACCAGCGGCTGAACTTCAACATGATGTCCAGGCTGGCGCAGCAGGTGATCATCGTGCTGATCCCGCCGCTGGCGCTGATTTTCCTGGTGCTGGGCACCATCTTCCTCGGCATCGCCACTCCGACCGAAGGCGGCGCCATGGGCGCCGTCGGCGCGCTGGCGATGGCGGCGATGAAGGGGCGGCTGTCGCTCGACGTAATCAAGCAGGCGCTGGCCTCGACAACCAGGCTGTCGTCCTTCGTGCTGTTCATCCTGATCGGCGCGCGCGTGTTCTCGCTGACCTTCTACGGCGTCAACGGCCACATCTGGGTCGAGCATCTGCTGACGTCGCTGCCGGGCGGCGAGATCGGCTTCCTCATCGGCGTCAACATCCTGGTCTTCCTGCTCGCCTTCTTCCTCGATTTCTTCGAGCTCGCCTTCATCATCGTGCCGCTGCTGGCGCCGGCCGCCGACAAGCTCGGCATCGACCTGATCTGGTTCGGCGTGCTCTTGGGCGTCAACATGCAGACAAGCTTCATGCACCCGCCCTTCGGCTTCGCGCTGTTCTACCTGCGTTCGGTCGCCGCGCGCGTGCCCTATCTCGACCGCCTCACCGGCAAGCAGATCGCGCCGGTCACCACCGGCCAGATCTATTGGGGCGCGGTACCCTTCGTCTGCATCCAGGTGATCATGATCGGCCTGACCATCGCCTTCCCGCAAATGGTGATGCACTACAAGGGCGCGGCGGTCGATCCCGGCACGATCGACATTCAGCTGCCGGACATGCCTGGTCTGTCACCGCTCGGCACGCCGCCGGCGGATGGCGGCGCCCCGGCCAATGGCGGCGCCGCACCGGCGGCACCTGCCAACGACCTGTCGCAACCACCGAACTTCGGCGACGCTCCGCCCGCCAAGCCGGCGCCGCCGGCAACTGACCTCTCGCAGCCACCGAATTTCAACTGATGCTGGAGGCCCGACAGCCATGAAAGCGGTCCGCCTGGAGGCGGTGGGCAGCATCGCGCTGCGCGAGGTCGGCAAGCCGTCAGCCGGGCCGGACGACTTGCTGGTGCGCATAGAGGCCTGCGGCGTCTGTGGCACCGACCGGCATCTGTTCCACGGCGAGTTCCCCTGCAAACCACCTGTGACGCCCGGGCATGAATTTTCCGGCATCGTCGAAGCGGTCGGGGCTGCCGTATTGGGCTTTTCCGTCGGCGACCGGGTCACCGGCGATCCCAACATCGCCTGTGGCCGCTGCAAGCATTGTCACGCCGGCCGGGTCAATCTCTGCAGCAATCTCAATGCCATAGGCATCCATCGCGACGGCGGCTTTGCCGACTATGTCGTGCTGCCGCAAAAGCAGGCGTTTCTTCTGCCCGCTGACCTCAAGCCTACGCATGGTGCCTTCTGCGAGCCGCTCGCCTGCTGCCTGCACGGCGTCGATCTGGCCGCGATCAAGCCGGGCGCTTCGGTGGCCGTGCTCGGCGGCGGTGTGATCGGTCTGCTCACCGTGCAACTGGCGAAGCTCGCCGGAGCGACCACCATCATCCTGTCGACGCGCCAGGCCTCGCGGCGCGCGCTTGCCGAGGATCTCGGCGCGACGGCAACGGTCGACCCAGGTGCTGCCGATGTCATCGATGCCGTTGCCGGACCGTCCGGACTGGTGCCCGGCGGCGTCGACGTGGTGTTCGAATGCGCCGGCGTGCGCGACACCGTCGAGCAATCGATGCGGCTGGCGAGAGCCGGCGGCACGGTCATCATCGTCGGCGTGGTGCCGCAAGGCATGAAGGTGGCGTTCGAGCCCTTCGACCTGTTGTTTCGCGAGCTGAAGGTACTGGGCTCCTTCCTCAATCCCTACACCCACGGCCGCGCGGCCCAGCTCATCGCCTCGGGCGCGATCGAGATCGAGAGGCTGATCTCCAGGCAGGTCACTCTCGAAGAGGCGCCGGCGGTGATCGCCAATCCGCCTGCCGCCGGCGAGGTCAAGGTGCTGGTGGTGCCAGGCCAGGGCTGAGCCGCCTCCCCGCAAACCTTGGTAATCTGCCGTCCCGAAAAACCCCAGGCGAGCCGCCCGGGGTCTTTTTGAGCAGGAAAATCGTAGCGCCTACAGCTTGCCGTTGCGCTGCTGGACCATCATGAACGTATCGTAATTGTATTCGGCCACCTGGGCCCACAGATAGTGCTCCTTGCGGAAGCCCTTGATCGAGTCCCAAATCTTCTTGAACGGCGCGTTCGAGGCTTCCATTTCGGTATAGACCTCGTTCGCCTTCTCGAAGCAAGCGGCCATGATCTCCTGGCTGAAGGGCTTCAGCTTGGCGCCGCCGGCCACCAGCCGCCTCACCGCCGCAGGATTGAGAGAGTCGTATTTCTGCAGCATGTTGGCGTCTGCGGCTTGCGCGGCAGTGTGTACCAGCGACTTGTAGGCCGGCGAAAGCTCTTCGTATTTCGCCTTGTTGAACATCAGATGGACCGTCGGTCCGCCTTCCCACCAGCCGGGATAGTAGTAGTAGGGCGCGACCTTGTAGAAGCCGAGCTTCTCGTCGTCATAGGGGCCGACCCATTCGGCGGCGTCGATGGTGCCCTTTTCCAGCGCCGGATAGATGTCGCCGCCGGCGATCTGCTGTGGCACGACGCCAAGCTTGGCGACCACCTTGCCGGCAAAGCCGCCGATGCGCATCTTCAGGCCGGAGAGGTCGGCGACCGTGTTGATCTCCTTGCGGAACCAGCCACCCATCTGCACGCCGGTGTTGCCGCCCGGCAGGCCGAACAGCCCCTGCGTGGCGAGGAACTCGTTGAACAGGTCGATGCCGCCGCCATGATAGTGCCAGGCATTGATACCGCGCGCGTTGAGCGAGAACGGCACCGCCGCGCCAAGCGCCCATGTCGGGTCCTTGCCCCAGTAATAATATGCCACCGTGTGGCAGGCCTCGACGGTGCCGGCGGTGGTGGCGTCGGCGGCCTGCAGACCGGGGACGAGCTCGCCGGCGGCGAAAACCTGGACCTGGAAGTTGCCGTCGGTCGCTTCCGACAGCATCTTGGAGAACACTTCGGCGCCGCCATAGATCGTGTCGAGCGACTTCGGGAAGGACGACGCCAGCCGCCACGTCACTTTCGGGTTGGATTGGGCGATAGCGGGCGCGGCAAGCGTCGCAGCCGCCGCCGCGGCCCCCACACCGGTTACGCCTGCCTTGCGGATGAATGAACGACGATCCATGCAGTTCCTCCCTTTTGGATCAGCAGACCGATTTTCGGGAACATCCTCGATATCCCGGCTCGGCCTTGGGGCGAAACAATACACAGGCAAAAGGTCGAGTCCAGCGCGACAGCCGGATTTGGCGGCGGCGCTTTCGCGGAATTCGCAGCGTCGGCGCACGGCCTGCAACTATAGTCTAATGCCAAATCCCGGACGCGATTCCGTGGCCCATACGACGCGATGAAACTTGTCATGGAAAAGCGCCTTCGGATCGCCTATTTTGTAGGCAGAATAATTCCTTAGCTCCCAATGGATACCGGAACCAAAAATGCAGCAGCCGCTCGTCGCCATCTCGACCGACGTCCGCCAATTCGACAACTACACCTGGCATGCCGCCCCGCAGCAATATCTGGAGGCGGCGATTTCGGGCGCCGGCGTCTTCCCGGTGCTGGTGCCGTCCTTCGGCGAGCGGCTCGATCTCGATGAACTCTTGTCGTCGGTCGACGGCGTCATGGTCACCGGTTCGAAGTCCAACGTGCATCCCTCGCTCTATGGCGGCGACGCCAGCGAAAAGAACGGTCCTTACGATCCGGCGCGCGACGCCACGACACTGCCGCTGATCCGCCGGGCGGTGGAGCGCGGCGTGCCGCTGCTCGCAATCTGCCGCGGCATCCAGGAAATGAACGTGGCTCTGGGTGGCACGCTGGGCACCGAGATCCAGGAGCGCGAGGGCACGCTCGACCACCGCGCGCCGGTGAGCGACAATCAGGACGAGCGCTTCGCCATCCACCAGAAAGTAACGATCAAGCCCGGCAGCTGCCTGGCAGGCGTGTTCGGCGCCGGCGAGATCATGGTCAACTCCGTGCATCGCCAGGCGGTCGATCAGCTAGGTCCGAAGCTGCAGATCGAAGCGGTCGCCGACGACGGCACGGTCGAGGCGGTCTCCGTGCGAGACTCACGCGCCTTCGCCGTCGGCGTGCAATGGCACCCCGAATACTGGGTCAAGTCGGACGATACCTCGGCAAAGATATTCCGTGCCTTCGGCGATGCCGTGCGCTTGCACGCGGCGGCAAAGTCGGGGCGCGCGCCGCGGCTGAATAATCCCGATTATCAGTTGCCGGCAGCCGAATAATCTCGGTTGTCGGCTGCCGCCAGCGACAGCAGCGGCAAAGCCGGCGCGTAGGATTCATAGCCGTCGCCATCGGCAACGGCGAAGGTGACGATCGGATCGACGCCGTTGGCGCTGAAGGCAACCGCCCCGTCCTCCCGCTCGCGCCAGAATTTCGCGCGCTCGATGCCGGGCAAAAGCCGGCGGCAGGTCGAGGCGATCGTCAGCAGCGACAGACCTTCCGAGACTTCAGCACCGCGTTTCACCGCGCAGGCCGCCTCGTCGCCATTGGCTGTCAGCCGGTAGGTGCTGGATGGCTGAGCTTCCCTGGCGACGCTTGCGCCACTGCCGCCGTGAAAAAGCTGAACGCCGCCGGCCAGTGTGGCAACCCCAATCAATGCAGGAAGCACCTTCACCCTTCTTCTCCGCGCATTTGAAGTGCGTGGGGGCAACGCGCTTCAAGAATCTTGCCTAACGAAGTATGCAGAATGATTTCAAAGCGTTAAGCCGACGTTAATAAGTGTGGCGGCCTGCCGTTCAGCTGCGCGGCCTGACCTGCATCGTCTCCGGCACGGGGGTCAGCGGCCGGCGCTCGGCGAACCAGGACACCAGATTGTCGACGCAGAGGTCCGCCATGGCGCGGCGGGTATGCTCCGAAGCCGAGCCGACATGCGGCAGTAGCGAGGTGTTGGGGGCGGCCAGCAGTGCCTGCGGCACATTTGGTTCGTCGGCAAAGACGTCAAGCCCGGCGGCGGCGATGGTGCCGCTGGCAAGCGCCGCGGCAAGGGCAGCCTCGTCGACCGTGCTGCCGCGGCCGATGTTGACGAAGACGCCGTTCGGCCCGAGCGCCGACAGGATCTCGGCATTGACGGCCTTCTCCGTCGAAGTGCCGCCCGGTGCGACCGAGATCAGCGTGTCGACCGCTTCGGCAAGCCCCTTCAGCGTCGGATGATATTGATAGGCCAAGCCCTCGACCTGGCGGCGGTTGTGATAGGCGACCGGTAGGCCGAACGCTTCCAGCCGCCGGGCGATGGCCAGCCCGATGCGGCCCATGCCGAAGATGCCGACGCTGCGGCCGCGCAAAGTAAGCCGGCTCAGGCGATAGGCGCCGTTCTTCACCCAGCTGCCGTCGCGTAGCCATTTCTCGGCGGCATACATTTCGCGCACGGTGTTGATCAAAAGGCCGATCGCCGTGTCGGCGACCTCCTCGGTCAGCACGTCGGGCGTATTGGTGACCATGATACCGCTTTGCGCGGCGTGGCTGGCGTCGACCGAATCGTAGCCGACTCCGAAATTGGCGATGATCTCGAGATTGGGCAGGGCGTCCATCAAGGCGGCATCTATCCCGCCGAACGAAGCGATGCCGCGCACCGTGCGCCGCATCTCCTCGGTGACAAGAGCCGGGTCGGCCTCTTCGATCGTCACCCGCTGGAATGCCTGGTCGATGCGGCCGATGGCGTGCTCGTTGAAATGGCCGGGCACCAGAATGGCGACCGGCTCTTCAAGTTCAGGCTTTGTCATGCACGCTCCACCGGCTTGCCGGTCGACTGACGCACATGCAGTTCCGGCTTGATCAGTTCCTGCGACGGCCGCACCGTCTGTCCGTTCAGCTTGTCCAGCAAGGCGCTCGCGGCGCGACGGCCGACCTCGCGCTGGCCGTTCCAGACCGTGGTCAATGCCGGCGTTGCGATCGCAGCCTCCTCGAGATCGTCATAGCCGGTGACGGAGATGTCGACGCCCGGCACAAGGCCAGCGCGCGCGATGCCGTTCATCAGCCCGATGGCGACGAGATCATTCCAGCAGCACGCGGCTGTCGGCTTGTCTTTCAGCGCCAAAAACTGTCCAGCGGCCTCGAAGCCGGCCTGCTTGGTGCGAGGGCCGGCGATGCGCCAGGACGGCCTGACCTCCAGTCCGGCCGCCTCCATGGCGTTGACATAACCCTGGTAGCGGTCGCGGCCGGTCGAGGTCTGGTCGGTGCCGCCGATCATGGCGATGCGCTTGTGGCCGAGCGAGATCAGGTGGTTGGTGGCAAGGCCGGTGCCATAGGAATCGTCGCCGCGGAAGACCGGCACGTCGGCCCCGGCCACCGTGCGCGCAATCAGCACCGCCGGCAGGCCGTTTTCCTCGGCCATGATGATGTCTTCGGCCGGTGTGCCGATGGCCGGCGACATGATGACGCCGTCGGCGCCGAGCTGCAGCAGCGTGTCGATGAAGGTGCGCTGCTTTTCGAGCTGGTCGTAGTGGTTGGATAGGATGAAGGTCTGCCGGCTGCGGTCGAGCTCGCTTTCGATCGAGCGCAGGATTTCGGCGAAGAACGGGTTCATGATGTCGTGCACGACGACGCCGACAATGCCCGAGCGCGAGGTGCGCAGGCTGGCGGCGCGGCGATTGTAGATATAGCCGATGGCGCGGGCATGTTCCTTGATGCGGTCGCGGGTGCTGCCGGCGACCAGCGGGCTGTCGCGCAGCGCAAGCGATACCGTGGCCGTGGACACGCCAAGGGCATCCGCGATCGTCGAAAGCTTGATCTTCTGTGCCAGCGCCTTGCGCTCCCCGAAGCGATTTAAACTGTTTAAAGGCGGCTCTTATGCCATCGATCGGGAGCAAATCAAAGTTTTTTTGCCAGCGTTTCCGCCTCCGCGTCAAGCGCCGCGTGATTGCGCAGGCGAAGCCGGTGTTCGCGATGGATGATGTAGAGGCCGCTGGCGACGATGATGGCCGCGCCCACAAGCGTCCAGCGGTCCGGAAACTGGTGGAAGATGATCCAGCCGGACAGGATCATCCACACCATCTGCGAATAGGGGTAGGGGGCGAGTGCCGTGGTCGTTGCCAGACGATAGGCCTGGACCAGCAGCCAATGACCGGTGGCGCCGAACACGCCGAGCATCAAGAGGATGAACCAGTGCCAGGCGTCCTGCGGCAGCGACAGCGAGAACGGCAGTGTGGGCAGGAGCAGCACCGACGGCGCCAGCGCCGAGAACAGGATAAGGCTTTCGGACGTCTCCGTCGCCGACATGCGGCGCGTCATGATGACATAGAAGGAGTTCGACAGCATCGAGCCGAGCGCAAACAGATGGCCTATGCCAAAAACGCCGACACCCGGCCGGGTGATGACCAGCACACCAACAAAGCCGGACAGGATCGCCATCCAGCGCCGCCAGCCCGCCCATTCGCCGAGCAGTGGACCGGCAAGTGCGGTGATCACCATCGGGCCGAAGAAGTAGATCGAAGTGGTCTCGGCCAGCTGCAAGGTGCGCAGCGCCATGATGTTGCACATGGTCGATCCGAACAGGAAGGCGCCGCGTAATATGTGTGCCGGTAAATTGTTGGCGCGGAACCGCGATGGCTCGCGCCATCCACGCAGAAAGACACCGACCAGCAGCACATGGACGACGAAGCGGGCCCAGGCGACGATCAGCGCCGAGATGCCGGCCAGCACGAGGTATTTGCTGCTGGTGTCGAGAAAGGTGAAGCAGACATAGGTGGAAAGCATCAGCAGCATCGCCGCCGGCGGCGTTGCGCTTTCGTCTGGTTTTCTGGGAACGCTCAATTTCAGGCCGAAGGAAGGTGGGCAGACACCAACCTTTGCGGCAATCGTCGCCGGCCGACAAGCCAATTGTCGGCTGTGGCCGGACCAAAAGAAGCCAGTGCAACAATGCCCAGGCGTTCAGGCGGGCGCCCTTGGTGATCTTGTCGACCAGTTTCTTCTCGGCGCGCAGCGCGATGCCGACGACCTTGGCATCCTCGGGCGCGAATTCGGCGAAGACGGCGCGGTTGGCGGCGTCAAAGCCCGTCGAGAACATCTCCTCGACATAGAGCGACGTCGTCACGCCGCGCTCCAGCGCGCGCCGGTGGATCGCGCCAAGCGTTGCGCTGTCGGCTGCAAGCACGATGACCGGCTGGATCGACAGCGGGTTGTAGATATTGCCGGTCCGGTCGCGATAGGGCTCGCCGATGATATCGGCGAACTGCGCGACGATGCCGGTGGTCAGGAAGGCGGTGACGTTGAGCTTCTGCCAGACGGGAAGATCGTGCCTGAGCACGATTGCAAATTTCGTATCGAACATGAGACAGTCGCCAGATCCAGAGTGTTGTTGAAGTGATGACGCACGATCTAGGCCGAGAGGCCCTCCAGGGTCTTGAACGTTTGTGCTGGGATGCGGCCGATGACGGTATCGTCTCGGCGCCCGGCACGGCGGGCATAGAGCGCATCGAGGCGCGCTTCCACGGCAACGCCTTCGATCTCCACCGCCACGATACCTACGCGATCGGGGTGACGCTGCACGGCGTGCAGAGCTTCCGCTATCGCGGCGCGGCGCATCATAGCCTGCCTGGCCAGATCATCGTTCTGCACCCCGACGAATTGCACGACGGCGGCGCCGGCACCGAGGAAGGCTTGCACTACCGGATTCTCTATCTGGAGCCGTCGCTGCTGCTCGACTGCCTGGGCGGCGCGCCATTGCCTTTCGTCGATGATGCCGTGGTGAGCGATCCGGCCTTGCGCGGCACACTGCTTTCTGCACTGGCGCCGCTCGATGAGGAACTGGACGAGCTGTTTGTCGCCGATTTCATTGCGCAGCTGGCGCAGAATCTGGGGCGCCATGCCGGGCAGCCGGCAAAGCCGATGGAAAAGACGGCGTGGCGCGCCGCAGCACTTGCGCGCGACTATCTGGAAGAGAATGTCGAGCGGGCGGTGCGGTCCGATGAACTGGAAGCCGTCATCGGCCTCGACCGCTATGCGCTTTCGCGCCATTTCCGCGCGACCTATTCCACGAGCCCGCACCGTTTCCTTTTGATGCGCCGGCTGCAGCGGGCACGGCGCATGATCGAGGCGGGAGAGGCGCTCGCCGAGATCGCCATTGCCGCCGGCTTCAGTGACCAGAGCCACTTCAACCGGCATTTCAAGAAGGCGTTCGGCCTGACGCCTGGACGCTGGTCGGCGCTGGTGCGCGGCTCATCGGTGGCGGCAGCCTAGATATCGAAGACGGAGGATGTAAGCCGGACGACGCAAGATGCGTCGCCGGTTAGAGGACGACGCTTTCGCATCGCGCAGGCGAGACGACGCTGACGCGTCGCTCGTTAGTCGTCGAGATCGGCGTCGTCGTCGATCAGCACCAATTCCTCATTCGAGAGATTGGCTTCAATGCGGGCAAGCAATTTGAACAGCGCCTTCTGGTCTTTCTTGTCGAGGCCCTTCAGCGCCTGCTTCTCGGTCTTCTTCACCGATTTCTCGATGGCGTGGATGATCTCGCGGCCGGTGTCGGTGAGGAAGATGTGCGCCTGACGGGCATCGTTCACCGAAGCGCGCTTTTCCAGGAAACCCTGCGCTTGCAGCCGGTTGATGGTCTTGGTGATGGTCGGCGGGCGCACGCCGAGGCGACCGGCGAGGTTGCCCGGTGTCTGGCCGTCCTCGCGGTCGAGCGACAGCATGATCTGGTCCTGTCCGGCATAGAAGCCGTGCGCCAGAAGCCGCGCGGCAAGTGCCGTACGCGCCAGCCGCGCCGCCGAATGCAGCCGGCTCATTGTTGCAGTCTTGTCCGCCTTGGCCATGGTCATCCCTCTTCGGCCGAACCGGTGCCGGCAGCATAGAGCCTGCCTGCCGGTTGGCAATCGACGATCAAAAAGAATCCGGCTTGCGAAAACAGCTTTGCCGGCAAGCATTGCGATGTCCGCCGTGGTGAATGCCAGATGTTTATTTCAGTTAGATGACAAACGACTTTTTGGGCCGGGGGACTCTTCCCGTGGCCATGGGCGGGGCTCCAAACGGAGCTCAGCCGGCCTTCACAGCGACGACCAGCAGGGCCTGATAGGCATCCGCTGCCTCGCGCAAGGCGGCCTGCGACAAGGGTCCAGCCCGTCGCGCTATGCCGTCCCGCGCATTCGAGGTGTCGCGTTTGCCGGGACGGTCGTTGTAGGGCGAGACGGTCGCAAAGATCTGATCGCTCAGGCCGTCGGGGAAAAACAATTGGCCGGTCATCACCGATCGTTCGTCGGGGAAGACCTTGAAGTGGATGTGGGTGGTGCGGCCGCGATACCAGCCGGGATAGATGGTGGCGAAGGAGACGATGCCGCTTTCGTCCGTCTTCTGCCAGCCGCGCAGGAATGTCTGGCCGGAGGTGTCGACATCTTGGCCGTCGCCCTGTCCGGGATAGCCGGAATAGGCGCCTTGCGCATCGCAATGCCAGATATCGACGCGCGCACTGGCAAGCGGGCGACAGGCGGTATCGACCACCTGCAGCCGCACATTGAGACCGACTCCCTTCTTGCCTTCGGTAACATCGGCGCGTTGGAGTTTCGGGTCGAAATAGAACGGCCCTTCCGTCACCTCCGGCGTGATGGTGCAGACGCCGGCACCGGCGTCGAACAGGGCAAGCCCGGCATAGGGTGAAGTCTGCGCCGTTGCGGCAGCCGGCAGGAAAGCGCCGCCGCCGGCGGTGACGGCGATGAGGCTCAGCGCCTGACGCCTGTTCAACGGCATGGTAGGCGGCTTGTCGGACATCTGGCTCCTCTCGCAGCGGCCAGTATGGCCCAGCGGTTTGCTACGTGCAAAAGCAAAGCGCACATCCTATATGGAGCCGACAATCACCTTTTCGAGGCCTACACATGAGCGATGCACAGACGCAGATCCCCGTAACCGTCCTGACAGGCTATCTCGGCGCCGGCAAGACGACGCTGCTCAACCGCATCCTCTCGGAAAGCCACGGCAAGCGCTATGCCGTCATCGTCAACGAATTCGGCGAGATCGGCATCGACAATGATTTGATCGTGGAGTCCGACGAGGAAATCTACGAGATGAACAATGGCTGCGTCTGCTGCACGGTGCGCGGCGACCTGATCCGTGTCGTCGAGGGCCTGATGCGCCGGCCCGGCCGTTTCGACGCCATCGTCGTCGAGACCACCGGCCTTGCCGACCCGGTGCCGGTGGCGCAGACCTTCTTCATGGACGACGACGTGCGCTCCAAGACCAGGCTCGACGCGGTGGTGGCGCTCGTCGACGCCAAGCACCTGCCGCTCAGGCTGAAGGATTCCAAGGAGGCCGAGGACCAGATCGCCTTTGCCGACGTCGTCGTGCTCAACAAGACCGATCTCGTCACGCCCGACGAACTCGCCAAGGTCGAAGCGACGATCCGCGCCATCAACCCGGCGGCCAGGATCCATCGCACGACGCGCGCCGGCGTGGCGTTGGCCGAGGTGCTCGACCGCGGCGCCTTCGATCTTTCGCGGGCGCTGGAGAACGATCCGCATTTCCTCGAGGCGCATGATCATGATCATGATCATGACCACGACCACCATCACCATCCCTCCGACATCCACGATGTGACGGTGCAGTCGGTGTCGCTGCGCGGCGGCGAGATGGATCCGAAGAAATTCTTCCCCTGGATCGAAAAGATCACCCAGATGGAAGGCCCGAACATCCTGCGGCTGAAGGGCATCATCGCGCTCAAGGGCGATGACGAGCGCTACGTCATCCAGGGCGTCCACATGATCATCGAAGGTGATCACCAGCGCGCCTGGAAGGTCGGCGAAAAGCACGAGAGCCGGCTGGTCTTCATCGGCCGCGAACTCGACGCTGAACGGCTGAAGAAGAGCTTTGACGCCTGCCAGGCCGCTTGATTTCCAGGTCAGTTTAGGGTTAGCGCTGCCCCTTCTTCCTTCTCCCCTTGTGGGAGAAGGTGGCCGAGCGAAGCTCGGTCGGATGAGGGGTGTTCCAGCTTGGCGCCGACGGTAATCCGTCCAACACCCTCATCCGTCTTGGCGCTGCGCGCCAATCCACCTTCTCCCACAAGGGGAGAAGGGCGTAGACGACCAGCGACAATCTCGAATGGACCAGTCCGCATGCCCACCGTCGCCCCGCTTGATCTCGAAGGCCATTGCGTTGCCGCCGTCTTCCTCGGCGACGTGCCGCATTTCGCGCTGGCCGATGGCGTCGTCCACCGGCTCGACCATGGCCACAAGACCGTGCAGGCCAATGACGGGCTGCTCGCCGCCTTCCATGATGCGGCCAACGACCGGCTGATCACCGCCGGCGAGGACGGCAAGGTGTTTGCCATTGGCGCCGGCGGCAATGCTGCAGAGTTGGCGAGCGCCGGCAAGAAATGGATCACCAGCGTCGCCGCCGGGCCGCAGGGGGCCATCGCCTTCGCCTCCGGCAAGACCGCCTATGTGCGCTTCGCCGATGGCAAGACCAAAGAATTCACGCATCCGCGTTCGGTCGAGGGGCTGACCTTCTCGCCCAAGGGCATGCGCTTCGGCGTTGCCCGCTACAATGGCGCGACGCTGCATTTCCCAGCCGCCGAGGGCAAGCCGGTCGAGCTCGAATGGGCCGGCGCCCATACCGGCATCACCTTTTCGCCCGATGGCGCCTTCCTCGTCACCACCATGCAGGAAAACGCATTGCATGGCTGGAAGCTGGCCGACGGTAAACACATGCGCATGAGCGGCTATCCTGGCAAGGTCAAAAGCCTGTCGTGGAGCGCCAAGGGCAAATGGCTGGCGAGTTCCGGCGCGCCGGCGGCAATCGTCTGGCCGTTTTCGGGCAAGGACGGGCCGATGGGCAAGGCGCCGCTGGAGCTCGGCACGCGTGGCAACGCCATGGTGACCACTGTCGCCTGCCATCCGAGCCAGGATGTCGTCGCCGTCGGCTATGATGACGGCATGGTGATGGCGGTGCGCTTTGCCGATGCCAAGGAGGTGCTTCTGCGCCGTCCGGGCAAGGGCGCCATCACCTCGATGATGTGGGACAAGGAAGAGCGCCGCGTCGCCTTCGGCAGCGCCACCGGTGACTGCGGCGTCATCGACATCACGGCTTGAACGCCCCTACTCGGCCCCGCACGATACTTTGCCGGTGACTTCAACCGGCTTGCCGTCCTGGTCCGTATCCGCCGCGGCGTCGTAGATGGCGAGCGTGTAGCGCCCGTCATAGACGCCTTCGTCGCTGGTCTTGGTCAGGATCGTCAGTTCGACCGAATTGTAAGTCGGCGCGGCCTCGTGCTCGCGATAGATGTTCAGCCGCAATTCCTTGCCGTCGAGCCAGTACTGCGTCAGATTCGAATCCTCGAACACGGTCTTGCGCAGGCTGTCACCGGCAGGTCTGTCGAGAATTTCGAGATCGCCGCGAAAGTTGAATGTCGGCCCGCCCATTCCCCTGGTGACGCCGGCTTCGACCTCGAATTTTACCGCCTTATCCTCGGCGGAGCACCAGATGCCGCCCGACGCGAAGGCGGAGCCGGCCGACAAAAGCAACGTAGCAGTGCAGATAATCGCCCGCATTTTTCTCCCCCAAAACCACAAGCCCGCCAGTATTGGCGCCGGATTTTGCCTCGAGGTCAAGCGCCAGCCGAGTGGCACTGAGCCAATGCAGGGCAACCAGGCGGCCAATTGCGGGTTGAGACTGCGATTGTCTACAGTGGCCGGCGAGAGGGCCCTCATGCATTCAATCGACCATTCAAGGACTTCGATCGGTGGCATCGGCCGCGACCGCGTCGCCAGGCTGCGCGAGACGGAGGCGGAGGTTTTCCGCAAGGCGCGGCCGAAATCGGCCGCAAAAATCGGCAACGGACTGCCCGGCTTCTTCGGCGGCGTGCCGATGCATTGGATGAACGACTGGCCGACGCCGTTCCCGATCCTGGTCGACAGCGCCAAAGGCGCGACCATCACCGATATCGACGGCAACCGGCTCGACGATTTCTGCCTCGGCGACACCGGCTCGATGTTCGGCCATTCGCCGCCGCCGGTCGCGCGTGCCATCCGCCGCCAGGCCGGGCGCGGCCTGACCTACATGCTGCCCAGCGAGGATGCGCTCGCCATCGGCCCGCTGTTGCCGCAGCATTTCGGCCTGCCGTTCTGGCAGATTGCGACGACGGCGACCGATGCCAACCGCTTTGCGCTGCGCGTCGCCCGCGCCGTCACCGGCCGGGAAAAGATCCTGGTCTTCAACGGCTGCTATCACGGCTCGGTCGACGAGACGATGGTGCGGCTGGTCGACGGCAGGCCGGTCAACCGGCCGGGGCTGGCTGGCGAATTCCGCGACCTCACCCGTACAACAGGGATTGTCGAGTTCAATGATTTGCCGGCGCTGGAAGCCGCACTGCGCGGCAAGGATATTGCCTGTGTCATCACCGAACCGGTGCTGACCAACTCCTGCATGGTGCTGCCTGACCCCGGCTTTCACGACGCGCTGCGCAAACTGACCCGCGCAGCCGGCACGCTGCTCTTGATCGACGAAACCCACACCATCTCGACCGGGCCCGGCGGCTACACCAGGACATACGGGCTGGAGCCGGACCTGTTCGTGCTCGGCAAGCCGATCGCCGGCGGCGTGCCGGCGAGTGTCTGGGGCATGAGCGACGATGTCGCCACGCGCTATGCCGCCTATAACCTGACCAAGCAGCCGGGTTATTCCGGCATGGGCACGACTCTGTCGGGCAATCCGCTGCAGTTCGCTGCGATGCGCGCCACGCTGGAAGAGGTGATGACCGACGAGAACTATGTGCATATGGGCCGCCTGGCGCTGCGGCTCCACGCCGGGCTGAGCGGGGTCATCGACCGCTATCGCCTGCCCTGGCACGTTGCCCGTGTCGGCGCCCGCGTCGAGTTCATCTGCGCACCCGGCCCGCTGCGGAATGGCAGCGAGGCCGAAGCAGCGCATGCGCCGGAGCTCGAGGCCGCGATCCATGTCGCACTGGTCAACCAGGGCGTGCTGATCGCTCCCTTCCACAACATGATGCTGATCTCGCCGGCAACCACGGCAGCCCAGGCCAACCGGCTGATCAGCGCCTTCGGCGCGGTTGCGGCAAGGCTTGCGGCATGAGACAAGCGCGCATGCCAACCCCAACTGCCATAGTGGCCTCACCTTCGGGCTCGACGCCCAGCGAAGCGAAAGCTTTCCTCGACACCCATCCCGAGATCGAGGCTTTCGATATCGTGCTGACCGACGCCAACGGCGTCGGCCGCGGCAAGATCGTGCGCCGGCACGAATTGATGAGCATTTTCGAGGGCGGCCGGCACATGCCGATCTCGATCCTCGGCCTCGACATCACCGGCGAGGACGTGCACGAGACCGGGCTGATCTGGACGACCGGTGACGGCGACCTCAGGGCATGGCCGATCTCCGGCACGCTGGTGCCGCTCTACGGCACAAGTCCGCCGCGCGGCCAGGTGCTGATGGCGATGTATCATCTCGACGGCCAGCCGATGTCCTCCGATCCGCGGCTCGCGCTCGCCAGGCAAGTGGACATATTGGCCGCCAAAGGCCTGCATCCCGCCGGCGCCTTCGAGCTCGAATTCTTCCTGCTCGCCAACGAGCGCGACGTCGAGGGCAAGGTGCAGCCGGCCCGCGCCGTGCTCGACGGTCGCAGTTCGGGCAAGACCGAGGTCTATTCCGTCGACCATCTGCACGGCATGGAGCCGCTGTTTTCCGACATCTATGCCGCGGCCAAGGCGCAAGGCATCCCGGCCGAGACGGTGATTTCCGAATATGCGCCCGGTCAGTACGAACTGACGCTGAACTACCGCAAGGATGTGATGCGGGCGGCCGACGATCTCGTCATGCTGAAACGGCTGGTGCGGGCGCAGGCGCGCCGCCATGGCGTTACCGCCTGCTTCATGGCCAAGCCGATCGAGAAATATGCCGGCTCGGGCATGCATTTCCATGTCTCGCTGCTGGACGATGCCGGCAGGAACGTCTTTGCCGAAGCCGCCGGAGAGACTTGGTCGCTGCCGCTGCTGCGCGGTCTCGGCGGCCTGATCCAGACCATGGCGGAATCGATGCTGGTATTTGCGCCGCATGCCAATTCCTGGCGGCGCTTCGTCTCGCAATCCTATGCGCCGGTGGCCCCGACCTGGGGCGTCAACAACCGTTCGGTGGCGCTGCGCGTGCCGGCGGGCGATGCCAAAAACCGTCGCATCGAGCACCGGCCGTCGGGCGTCGACGCCAACCCCTATCTGGTCGCTGCGACGGTACTCGCCGGCATCGTCAAAGGACTTGACGACGGCCTCGACCCCGGCCCGGAAACCACAGGCAACGGCTATGAATCGGCTGTCACGCGAACGACGATGCCGGTGGACTGGCGCGCCGCGATCGAGGCCGCGCGGGCTTCAACGTTCCTGAAAGGCGCGCTCGGCGAGGATCTGCACCGGACCTTCGTGGCGATCAAGCAATCCGAATATCTGCGGGTGGCACGCACCGTCAGCGAACTGGATTATCACCTCTACCTGCACGAGGTGTGAAAGGAACCATCGCCTGTCCCGTCCATTTCATCAGGGAATGGATGAGGCACAGGATGGCGACCCTAGGCTTGCCGCACAAGGCGAAAACACCCGTCAGACGTGCGCCGCGCGCCGAGTTGGTGCCGAATGAGGACGATGCCAACTCGATTGCGGAATTGCGCGAGGCAGCTGTCCGTTGTGGCGCGACGCCACCCAGACAGTGTTCGGCGAGGGGCCGGAGGGCGCCGAAGTTATCTTCGTCGGCGAACAGCCGTGCGACCAGGAGGATTTGGCCGGCAAACCTTTCGTCGGGCCGGCGGGCAAGATGTTCGATGCCATCCTGAACGATGCCGGTGTCGATCGCCAAAAGATCTATGTCACCAACGCGGTCAAGCATTTCAAGTTCGAGCCGCGCGGCAAGCGGCGCATTCGTTCCAAGCCGAATGCCGGCGAGGTCCAGGCTTGCCGCTGGTGGCTGGACAGGGAAATCGGGCTGACCAAACCGGATATCTTCGTGGCGCTGGGCGCGACGGCGGCGCAGTCGCTGCTCGGCAAGGCAGTGCCGGTAACCAAGATGCGCGGCGAGGTGATAGAGCGTGACGACGGCCTGCGCGTGTTCATCACCATCCATCCGTCCTTCATCCTGCGCATCCGCGAAGCGGCGGACAAGGAGGCCGAACGCAGGCGATTCCTGCAGGATATGAAACAGGTGAAGCGGCTGATGGCTGTTTGATTACCGTATCAGGATAGCCCGCAGATCATTCACGTTCGTGCCGGTCGGGCCAGGCACGAAAAGATCGCCGACGGCATTGAAGGCCGTCCAGGCATTGTTGCCGGCCAGCATCGCCTTGGCGTCGACGCCCGCCGTCCGCATGCGCGAGACCGTTGAGCCATCGGCAAAGGCGCCGGCATTGTCCTCCGAACCATCGATGCCGTCGGTGTCGGCGGCCAGCGCATGGACGCCCTCCATGCCGCTGATGCCGATGGCGAAGGCGAGCAGGAATTCCGAGTTGCGGCCGCCCTTGCCTTTGGCACGGAGCGTGACCGTGGTTTCGCCGCCCGACAGGATCAGCACCGGCTTTTGGAAAGGCCGACTGCGAGTCGCCACTTCGCGCGCGATCGCGGCATGGACGCCGCCGACTTCGCGAGCCTCGCCCTCGATCGAGTCGGAAAGGATGACGGCCTCTATACCTAGCCGCCTGGCCTCGGCGGCTGCCGCTTCCAGTGATACGCCGGCCGAGGCGATCAGGTGCACTTCGTTGCCCACGAAGCGCGGATCGTCTGGGCGCGGCGCGTCGGCTGCGGGTGAATTGATATGCGCCATGACCGAAGCCGGCAGCTTCATGCCATAAGCGGAGATCGATGCCAGTGCGTCAGCGCGGCTGCCGGTGTCGGGAACGGTGGGCCCGGAGGCGACCAGCGCCGGATTGTCGCCGGGAATGTCCGAGACGACCAGCGACACCACCTTGGCCGGATGGGCCGCAGCGGCCAGCCGGCCGCCCTTGATGGTCGAGAGATGCTTGCGGATGGTGTTCATCGCCGCGATCGGCGCGCCGGAGGCCAGCAGCGCCTCGTTGACGGCGATTTCGTCGGCGAGTGTCAGGCCTTCGGCCGGCGAAGGCAAAAGCGCCGAGCCGCCGCCCGAAATCAGCGCCACCACAAGGTCATCAGCGGTCAGTCCCTGGACTTTCTCCAGCAATCGCCGTGAGGCCTCGAGGCCGGCCGCATCGGGCACCGGATGCGCTGCTTCGATGATCTCGATCCGCTCGCATTTGGCGCCATAGCCGTAGCGCGTGACGACGAGCCCTTCGATCGGGCCGTCCCACACCTTTTCGAAGGCAGCCGCCATCTGCGCCGAGCCTTTTCCAGCGCCGATGACGATCGTGCGGCCCTTTGGCTTCGCCGGCAAATGATCCCGGATCGTCCGTTCCGGGTCAGCAGCGGCGACGGCGGCGGTGAAGATCGAGGTGAGGAAGGTCTTCGGATCGAATTCTGTCATTTTGCTTCCGGCGGCAATGCCAGTTCGGCTGCGTCGACGCGCAGATATTTGCAGATAGCATCGACCACGACACCATGGTCCTCGCGCTCCGGCAGGCCCGAGACGGCGATGACGCCGATGACGCCGGCGCCCTTGACCGTCACCGGAAAGCCGCCGCCGGCCAGCACGTAGTCGGCGATATCCAGCCCTTCGCCGACCTTGAAGGTGCGATCCGTGCGCTGCTGCTCAAGCACCATGCGGTAAGTGCTTTTCAGGAACCGCTTCACAACATTGATCTTGCGCCGCGCCCAATCCGGATTGGAGGCGTTCGAGCCAGGCATCGCAGCGTAGAAGAGCGGCCGGTCGAAAGTCCTGATGTCGACGATGATGGGCATGGTCTCGGCCAGCGCCCGATCGCGGATCGCCGCGCCGATCTCGAAGGCGACGGCCTCGTCGAAGGTCGGGAAGACCAGCGTCGCTTCCTGTTTCTTGATCAGAGCGATGTCGTCGGCAACGGCCATGTCGTTCCCCTGTCAATGTCGCCGCACGCTTTGACCGATGGCTGCCGCCGGGTCAAGCGGGGAAGGCACCAGGTCAGGCCGCCATGTCGCGCTTGGCTGGCCGCCCCGCCACATAGACCTCGCGGACAGTGCGGTCGTCTCCCAGCGTCTGCAGCAGGAACAATTCCTCCGCAAGCGACCCCACCGTTTCCATCCTCAGCCGCATGGCAGGCGTGGCGCGGGCGTCGAGCACGACGATGTCGGCGTCCGTCCCCTCATCCAGCGTGCCGACCTTGTCCGCCACCGACAGCGCCTCGGCATTGCCGCGCGTCAGCTGCCAGAAAGACTGGAACGGGTTGAGCTTCTCGCCGTTCAGCGCGATGACCTTGTAGCCCTCATCCATGGTGCGCAGCATCGAATAGTTGGTGCCGCCGCCGACATCGGTGGCGGCGGCGATGCGAAGGGCTTTGTCACGCGTGCGGTAGCGCTGATAATTGAACAGGCCGGAGCCGAGGAACAGGTTCGAGGTCGGGCAGAACACCGCCACTGAGCCGCTGTCCGAGAGCGCATCCGCCTCGCGTTCCGACAGATGGATGCAATGGCCGAACAGGCTCTTTTTCCCCAGCAGCCCGTAGTGCTCGTAGACGTCGGTGTAATCGCGCGACCAGGGGTAAAGCTCCTGGGTGAAGGCGATTTCGGCGTGGTTTTCCGATAGGTGCGTCTGCATGTGCAAATCGGGGTGTTCGCGGCAGAGCGCGCCGGCCATCTCCAGCTGCTCGGGTGACGAGGTGATGGCGAAGCGCGGCGTGATGGCATAGTGCTGGCGCCCCTTGCCGTGCCATTCCCTGATCAGCGCGTTGCTGTCGTCATAGCCGGATTGCGGCGTGTCGAGCACACCATCCGGCGCGTTGCGATCCATCATCACCTTGCCGGCGATGTTGAGCATGTTGCGGTCATGCGACTCGGCGAAGAAGGCTTCGGCCGAAGCCTTGTGCACCGAGCAATAGGCGGCGACCGTCGTCGTGCCGTGCCGTACCATCTCGTCCAGAAACAGCCTGGCGATGCGGCGACCGTGCTGGGCGTTGGCGAACTTCGTCTCCTCCGGAAAGGTGTATTTGTTCAGCCAATCGAGCAGCTCGGCGCCATAGGAGGCGATGACCTGCATCTGCGGGAAATGCACATGCGCGTCGATGAAACCCGGCAACAGCAGATGCGGCCGATGGTCGATTTTTGCGACGCCTTCGCCGGCCTGTTTCTCGACTTGCGCATAGGCGCCGGCCGCCACGATCCGGCCATCGCGGATCAGCAGGCCGCCATCCTCCTCGTAGCGCCAGGCGGCATGGTCGTCGATGCTTTCAGGCCAGCGCTGGAAGGACAGCGTGCGGCCGCGCAGAAGGAGAGAGGTCATGCTTATTTCCCTGCGCCTTCGAACCAGGCGACCAGCAGCGCCCGCTCCTTGTCGCTGATCTGGGTGACATTTGCAGGCGGCATGGCATGGCTGCGGCCGGCCTGCAGGTAGATCTCGCGGGCATGCTCGGCGATGCTGGCGTCGGTATCCAGCATCACGCCCTTCGGCGCGTGGTAGATGCCCTCATAGACCGGCTCCTGCGTGTGGCACATCGAGCAGCGGCCAAGCACGGTGTCGCGCACGGCCGGGAAATGCGCCGAGGCGATGTAGACTTCCGCCGCGGCGGAAGCCTTCGGCTCACCGGTCAGCACCTTGGGCGCCGTCGACAGCCAGATGATGATGACGAACAGCACGGCGGCGCCGAGCCAGGTCCAGGTCGGGTTGCCCTTGCGCGCATGGACGCTGTTGAAATAGTGCCGGATCAGCACGCCGATGATGAACACCAGCGAGGCGATGACCCAGTTGAACTGGGTAGCAAAGGCCAGCGGATAGTGGTTCGACAGCATCAGGAACAGGACGGGCAGCGTCAGGTAATTGTTGTGCAGCGAGCGCTGCTTGGCGATCTTGCCGTATTTCGGGTCGGGCTTGCGGCCGGCGATCAGGTCGGCGACGACGATCTTCTGGTTCGGAATGATGACCATGAAGACATTGGCCGACATGATCGTCGCGGTGATGGCGCCGAGATGCAGGAACGCCGCGCGGCCCGTGAACAGATGCGTGAGCCCCCAGGCGATGAACACCAGCACGCCATAGAGAACCAGCATCAGGCCGGTGTCGCTTTTGCCGAGCGGCGAGCGGCAGAGAAGATCATAGACCACCCAGCCGACGCCGATGGTCGCCAGCGACAGCAGGATGCCGACCGGCACCGACATCGGCAGCACGTTCGGATCGATCAGGAACAGATCGGCGCCGGCATAGTAGACCACGCACAGCATGGCGAAGCCCGACAGCCAGGTGGCGTAGGACTCCCATTTGAACCAGGTCAGGTGCTCCGGCATTTCGGCCGGCGCCACCAGATATTTCTGGATGTGGTAGAAGCCGCCGCCATGCACCTGCCATTCCTCGCCGAAGGCGCCGGCGGGCAGGCCGGGGCGCTGGCGCAGCCCAAGATCGAGCGCGACGAAATAGAAGGACGAGCCAATCCAGGCGATGCCGGTGATGACATGCAGCCAGCGCACGGCAAAACTCAGCCAGTCCCAGAAAATCGCGAAATCCATCATTGAAGTCGTCCCTGCCGATCGGCTGACTTTACGGTGTCGGGCGCAAACGGAAAGAGGCGAGGTGCGCGATGACTTTCAAAAAAAAATGGAAAATACTAGGTTGGTTATACGCAGCCGCTTGAGAGCCACGAACCCGCATGGCCTATCTCGACAACATCGCCGTTTTCGTCCGCGTCGTCGAACTCGGCAATCTGTCGGCGGCGGGCCGCGACATGCGCATTTCGCCGGCGGTCGCCTCCAACCGCATCAAGGAACTGGAGAAGCACCTCGGCGTCCGCCTGTTCAACCGCACGACCCGACAGTTGATGCCGACCGAGCATGGCACTGTGTTCTACACCGGCGCCAAACAGGTGCTGGAAGCGATCACCGAGGCGGAAGCCGCCGTCTCGGCGCTCTCCGGCCAACCGCGCGGCACCATAAGGGTGACGGCGCCGCTTGGCCTCGGCCGCCGGCTGGTGGCGTCGGGCATTCCCGATTTTCACGACAAATATCCCGATATCGAGGTGCGGCTTCGCCTCTCCGACCACAATGTCGATATCATGAAGGAAGGCATCGACGTCGCCTTCCGCCTAGGCATCATCGAGGATTCCAGCCTCCGCATGCGCGGCATCATGGAATGCGAGCGCGTGCTGGTGGCGGCGCCGAAATATCTGGAGGCGCGCGGCGAACCGGCCGAGCCGCAGGAGCTGATCGGCAAGAAGCACGACTGCCTGATGCTGCGCTATTCCGGCGCGCGCGAATATGTGTGGACGCTGCAGACGCCGACCGGCCAGCAAAAATTCGAGGTGCACGGCCCCTATGACACCGACGACGGCGATGTGCTGACCGGCTGGGCGCTGTCGGGGCGCGGCATCATCAACAAGCCACGCTTCGAAGTCGAGCCGTTCATCCGCGACCGGCGGCTGAAGGTGATCCTTGCCGACACGCCGCCGACGCCGGTTCAGTTCGCCGCCGTCTACCCGCACAAGAAGCTGCAGGACCCGAAGGTGCGGCTGCTGCTCGACTTCATGGCCGAGCGCTGCCAGCGGCTGATCAAGGATCTACTTGCTGGCAAATAAGGGCTGGCCGGCAAGTGGTGGCCTCGTGGCCCACTCGACGGGCTTGCCTTACACGGAGGCGAACTTAGGTTCGCGTCATGCATCTCGCTGTTTCGTTCAATATTGCTTCCGCTGCGGGACAGGCCGCCGAACTGGATTTCAGTCGCATCGCCGCCTTCGTGCGGAAGGCGGAAGCGGCCGGGCTGGATATGGTCGTCATTTCCGACTCCGCGGCTGGCGGCCAGCAAGCGAGCAGCCCGTTCGAGGCGACCACGCTTCTGGCGGCACTGGCGACAGTGACCGAAAGGATCGGGCTCGTTGCGGGCGCTTCAACGCTTGCCCATCAGCCTTACAATCTGGCGCGCCGTTTTGCTTCCCTCGACATCATCAGCCATGGGCGGACCGGCTGGAACGCGACCATAATCCAGGATCCGCGCGAGGCGGCCAATTTCAGCCGGCCGGAAGGCATTTCCAACGATGATTTTCGCCGCCGTGCGGAAGAGTTCATCGGCATCGTGCAGGGCTTGTGGAAGGGCTGGGATACGGATGCTCTGCTGTTCGACAAGGTCGGTGGCCGCTTCCACGATCCGGAAAAGATGCACCTGCTCGACCACAAGGGCGAGTTCTTCTCGGTGCGCGGGCCGCTGAACATTGCCCGCTCGCCGCAGGACACGCCGGTGCTGGTGGTGTCCGGGCTGGTGGAAACCGGTCTCGATTTCGCAGCCCGTATGGCCGATGTCATCCTAATTGAGGAACGGGCGTCGCAGGACGCAAAGGCCGCTTGCAATGATTTGAAGCGCCGTGCTCTTGCCAATGGCCGCAGCCCGGACGCGGTGAAGGTGCTGCTGACGATCGCTGTGGGACCCGAACTCGCTGCCGACAGGCTCGAAGCGTGGTTCGGCCCGGAAGGTTGCGACGGCTTCAACCTGGTTTTGCCGGCAGAGCCTTCAGCGCTCGAAGATTTCGTAGATCGCGTCCTGCCGGAACTGCGCCGTCGCGGCCTGCCGCGGCCCGACTACACCGGCACGACGCTGCGCGCGCGTCTCGGACTTGGCGGAGGCAACAGGCCATGACCGTGCGCAAAAGACAGATGAAGCTCGGTCTCTTCCTGTGGGCGACGGGGCACCACATCGCCGCCTGGCGCCATCCCAAGGCGCATGTCACTGCGGGAATCGACATCGACCACTACATAAGGCTCGCGCACACGGCCGAGGCGGCCAAGCTCGACATGATCTTCTGCGAGGATGCCGCCGGCCTGCGCGAGGCCAATGTCGGCATCGCCAGCCAGACCTCGCGCTCGATCGGCTTCGAGCCGATCAGCCTGCTTGCGGCGATCGCCGTTCAGACCGAGCGCATCGGCCTCGTCTCGACGGCGTCGACCAGCTACAACGAGCCCTTTGGCTTGGCGCGGACCTTTGCCTCGCTCGACCAGCTGAGCGGTGGCCGCGCCGGCTGGAATCTGGTCACCTCGGCGAACCACATCGAGGCCGCCAATTTCGGCTCGACCGGCCTTCGCCCGCACGCCGACCGCTACGAGCGGGCACGTGAATTCGCCGCCGTGGTCGCTCGCCTCTGGGGGGGTGCGGAAGCCCTCAACCATGACGGCCAGAGCTTCTCGATCAAGGACCCGCTCGATCTGCCGCGCTCGCCGCAGGGAGCGCCGGTGATGGTCCAGGCGGGAGCATCGGAGGACGGCAAGGATCTTGCCGCCAGGACCGCCGATGTCGTGTTCAGCGCGGCCCAGACATTCGAGGAAGCAAAAGCCTTTTACACCGACCTCAAGGGGCGGCTTGCGACCTACGGACGCGAGCCCGGCGACGTCAAGATCATGCCCGGCGTGGCACCGGTCGTGGCCGAGACGGAATCGGAAGCCCGCGAGAAATACGAGGAACTGCAGGAGCTGATCCCCGACGATGTCGGCGTCGCGCTGCTCTCCAGCTATCTCAGCATCTCCGACCTCTGGCGCTACCCGATCGACGGACCGCTGCCGGAACTTCCGCCCAGCGAAGGCATGAAGAGCCGGCAGGCCCTGGTCATCGAGCAGTCGCGCCGCGACAATCTTTCCATCCGACAGCTTGCCCGCCACTTCGCCGGCGCGCGCGGCCACTGGCGCGTCGTCGGCACGCCGGCGCAGATTGCCGATGAATTGCAGGCGCGCTTCGAAGGCGGCGCCGCAGACGGCTTCAACGTTATGCCATCCTGGTTCCCCGGCGAGCTCGATGCGTTTGCCACGCTCGTCGTACCTGAACTGCAGCGGCGCGGCCTGTTCCGCAAGGATTACGAAGGCCGCACTCTGCGCGAGCAGCTCGGCCTCAAACGGCCGGTGTGAAACGCCTCAGCCCTCCATCATCCGGGCGGTTCCGGAGACTCTGATCGAGCTGCCCGGCGTTGGCGGGATATCGGCATGGAGGCGCGAGCGCATGCCCATGTCCTCGCCCTGGACGAAATCGATGGCGCCACCATGCGGCCAGCCGAGGTCGCGCAGATAGCCGGCAAAGGCGGCAGTCGAGGCCCCCGTCGCCGGGTCCTCGTAGACACCACCGGACGCGAACGGATTGCGGGTATGGAAGAGGCGCGGCGTCCCGGCATAGGCGAGCAGGATCGTCACCAGGCCCTCGCGCCGCATCAGCGCCTGCCCCGTCTTCAGATCATAGGCCATGGCAGCCAGCGCTTGGCGCGACTTCAGTGCCAGCACGAGATGGTCGGCGCCGCCATGGATCAATGCCGGCGGAATGGCCGGGTCGAGATCCTCAGCCGAATAGCCGAACAGCACCAGCGTCTCGGCGATAAGCTCGGGCCGAGCCGGCTTGCTGCGCGTCGGCGGGGACTGCAGCGCGGCGGCGATGTTGGTGCCGTCGCGAAACCCTTCGACGGAGATTCTGGCCTGGTTCAGGATCAGTGCAAAAATCCCGTCCGCGAATTGCCGGACGAGGCCTGCGCCGAGCGCGATCGTGGCATGGCCGCAAAAGGGAACCTCGGTTTCGGGCGAAAAATAACGAACCCGCCAGCCGTCACCCTCGGGTGCGGCAAAGGCGGTTTCCGAAAATCCAACCTCGGCCGCGACGCGCTGCATTGTGGTGGCATCCGGCAAGGCATCGCCTATCACCACGCCCGCCGGATTGCCGCCGGTGTCGCCGTCCGAAAAGGCCGCGATTCTCAATATGTCCATATGAAGTCCGCCATGTTGAAAGGCGCGCAGGAAACACTGTCCCTGGCCATTTGTGAAACGAAGAAAGTGAGGAGCAGCTGTGAGCGGGGATCATACCTACCCCCGACTTTCTCGGTACCGTCGGCTTCCGCGGAACGAAAGCCACCCAATGCCGTTTTGGGCTCTGGCGGCCGCGCGATGGCAATCCCAGCCTGCGACCGCCGCCATTCGAGATCATTCGCCCAGCCTTTCCGCAAACACGGACTCTACCCCCCACAGGAGCCCAGTCATGGACGCCATCGTCACCAAAAACGATCTGAAATCCGACGCCAGGAAAGAGTCGATCGATCTGCTCAACGCCCGCCTCGCCGACGCCATCGACCTGGCGCTGATCACCAAGCAGGCGCACTGGAACGTCAAGGGGCCGCAATTCATCGCTATCCATGAGATGCTGGACACGTTCCGCGAGGAGATCGACGGCCATGTCGACATCATCGCCGAGCGTGCCGCGCAGCTCGGTGGCACCGCGCATGGCACATCGCAGGAGGTGGCGAGGGCTACCAAGCTGAAGCCCTATCCGACTGACATCCACAAGACCAAGGATCATCTGGCCGCCCTGATCGACCGCTATGCGGCGGCTGCCAAGCTGACCCGTGCAGCGATCGACGAGGCAGCGGATGCGGGCGACGCCGACACCGCCGATATCTTCACCGCCTATTCGCGCTCGCTCGACAAATTGCTGTGGTTCCTGGAAGCGCACACGCAGGAAAAGGAATAGGCCGCTTGGAGCCGGTTGGCATCAGCCAGCCATGGCTACCTCGGAATGGCTTGAAGCGGACGCCGAGGCGGCATGCGAAACCAGCGCAGTCATGATTTCGGCGGCGGCGAGCGCCGCGATCACCGGCGGTCGCTTGTCCTTCACCGCGTCGCCGCCGATCGGCGAGATGAGGCGGGCGAATTCCGCCTCGCTGCCGTCCGCCGACTTCAGGAACCAGTTCTTGAACGTCGCTTTCTTGGTCTTCGAGCCGATCATGCCGACATAGGCGGCATCGTCGCGCTTCAGCGCCTCGGCAACGATCAGGAAATCGAGGGCATGGTCGTGCGTGAGGATGGCGAAGGCCGATCCCGCCGGCGCTTCGCGCACCACCGCCTCGGGCATCGGCGTCAGCCGCGTCTCGACCGTTTCCGGCATGCCTTCCAGTGCGTCGGCGCGCGTCTCGACGACGATGGCATGAATGGGCAAAGGCGCCAGCGCCGATGCCAGCGCCTGGCCGACATGGCCGCCGCCGAAGAGATAGACATGAGGCAGATGCGCCTCCTCGGCCTCCGCATTGCGGATGAGTTCTGCCTCGAGGGCCGCGTCGAGCAAGCGGATCGACACCTCGACCCTGCCGCCGCAGCACTGGCCGATTTCCGGCCCGAGCGGCACGTCGAGCGTGGCGCAGACCTCGTCGACCTCGATGCGGGCTTCAGCCGGCCGCGGCGACGGCCGTGTCCCCAGTATCTGCCGTGCCTTGTCGATCGCCATGTATTCGAGCTGGCCACCGCCGATCGTGCCAAAGATCGCCAAGCGCGAGACGAGCATGGAGGCGCCCTTCTCGCGCGGCGTCGAGCCTTTTGTGCCCGCCACTTCGACCAGGGCAACCCGGCCGGCGCTGGCTAAAAAGGCTTTCAGGCTTTGCACTTTCGAGTTCATTTTCGCGTTCCCGATTGGGAAATATAGGCGTTTTCGGCCGGATTTGCACGGTTCGGCCGATTCACACCCTCGTCTTGGCCCGCAGCCGTTCGATCGCCATCAGCACCCGCTCCGGCGTCGCCGGCGCGTCGAGGCGTGGACAGACCTTGTGGTCGGCGACGCTCGCCGCCGCATCCGACAGCGCGTGCAGCACCGACATGCCGAGCGGGAAGGGCGGCTCGCCGACCGCCTTGGAGCGATGCACGGTCGGTTCGCTCGCCTCCGGCCAGTCGGCAAGCGTCACGTTGAAGATCTTCGGCCGGTCCGATGCGAGCGGGATCTTGTAGGTCGACGGCGCATGCGTGCGCAGCCGGCCCTTGCCGTCCCACCACAATTCCTCGGTCGTCAGCCAGCCCATGCCCTGAATGAAGCCGCCCTCGATCTGCCCGAGGTCGATGGCGCGGTTCAGCGAGCGGCCGGTCTCGTGCAATATGTCGGTGCGCTCGACCACATATTCGCCGGTCAGCGTGTCGACCGAGACTTCCGAGCACGACGCGCCATAGGCGAAGTAATAGAAGGGGCGGCCTTGGCCTTTGTCGCGGTTCCAGTGGATCTTAGGCGTCTTGTAGAAGCCCGCCGCCGAAAGCTGGATGCGCGCCATATAGGCCTGCTTGACCAGATCGGCGAAGGCGATCTCCTGGTTGCCGATGCGCACCCGGTTGGGCAGGAAGACCACCTGGTCGCGCGGCACCTGGTATTTTTCCGCGGCGAAGTCGGTCAGCCGGTCCTTGATCTGCCTGGCGCCGTTCTGCGCCGCCATGCCGTTCAGGTCGGAGCCGGACGACGCGGCGGTGGCCGAAGTGTTCGGCACCTTGCCGGTCGTCGTCGCGGTGATCTTCACCTGGTCGAGGTCGATCTGGAACTCTTCCGCTACCACCTGCGCCACCTTGAGATAGAGGCCTTGCCCCATTTCGGTGCCGCCATGGTTCAGATGCACCGAACCGTCAGTGTAGACATGCACCAGCGCGCCGGCCTGGTTGTAGTGCGTGGCCGTGAACGAGATGCCGAACTTGACCGGCGTCAGCGCCAGCCCGCGCTTGATGAAGCGGCTGTTGGCGTTGAACGCCTCGATGACGCGGCGGCGCCTCGTATAGTCCGAACTCGCCTCCAGTTCGGCGACGATACGGTGGATGATGTTGTCCTCGACCGTCTGGTGATAGGGCGTGATGTTGCGATCCGAGGTGCCATAAAAGTTCTGTTTGCGGATCTCGAGCGGATCCTTGCCGACGGCAAAGGCAACCTCGTCGATGACGCGCTCCGCACCCACCATGCCTTGCGGGCCGCCGAAGCCACGGAAGGCGGTGTTCGACACGGTGTTGGTGTAGAGCGGCGCCGACTGCGCATGCACCGCCGGCCAGAAATAGGTGTTGTCGCAGTGGAACAGCGCGCGGTCGGTGACCGGGCCCGACAGGTCCGACGAGAAGCCGCAGCGCGCCGCGAACATGAAGTCGACGCCCAAAATGTTGCCGTCGTCGTCGAAGCCGACTTCGTAGTCGACCAGGAAATCATGGCGCTTGCCGGTGGCGATCATGTCGTCGTCGCGATCGGGACGGATTTTCACTGCGCGATGGTGTTTCTTCGCGGCAATCGCGGCCAATGCCGCAAACTGGTTGCCTTGCGTTTCCTTACCGCCGAAGCCGCCGCCCATGCGGCGGATTTCCACCGTGATGGCGTTGCTCGGCACGCCGAGTGCATGGCTGACCATATGCTGGACTTCGCTCGGATGCTGCGTCGAGGAGTAGATGGTGACGTCCTCGTCCTCGCCGGGAACGGCCATGGCGATATGGCCTTCGAGATAGAAATGCTCCTGTCCGCCGACACGCATCTGCCCCTTGAGCCGACGCGGCGCTGCCTTGATCGCGGCGGCGGCATCGCCGCGCTTCAAAGTCAGCGGCGGCGTGACCAGTTTGTCCTTGCGTGGATCGAGGTCGCCGATGTCGGTGACGAAAGGCAGTTCCTTGTATTCGACCTTGGCCAGTCTTGTGGCGCGGCGCGCCTGTTCGCGTGTCTCGGCGATGACGCAGAAGATCGGCTGGCCGTAGAATTGCACCTTGCCGTCGGCGAGCACCGGCTCGTCATGGCGGCCGGTCGGTGAAATATCGTTCTCGCCCGGCACGTCCTTTGCTGTCAGCACGTCGACGACGCCGGGAGCGGCGCGCACAGCCGAAAGGTCCATTTTGGTGATCGTGGCATGCGTGGCCGTACAAAGCCCGAGGCAGCCATGCAGCGTGCCTGCCGGCTCAGGCATGTCGTCGATGTAGACGGCGGTGCCGCTGACATGCTTGTGCGCGGAATCATGGCGCTGGTCGGTGGCAACGCCGCCGGAAATCTTCTGCGCCTTGAGGTTGGGGGTGTGCTTGGTCATCACGCCGCCTCGTACCGTGAAACCTGGAATGGCGCTTTGGTTCCGGTGGTTTCGACAAAGAAGCGCAGCAGCAGGTTCTTCGCGGCTAGCGCCCGGTATTCGGCCGAGGCCCGCATATCGGTCAGCGGCGTGAAATCCTTGGCATATTCGGCCATCGCCGTCTCCACCGTCGCTTCCGTCCACGGCTTGCCGAGCAGCGCTTTCTCCACGCCGAAGGCCCGTTTCGGCGTCGCCGCCATGCCGCCATAAGCGATCCGCACATCGGCCACAGTGCCATCCTTGGCCAAGGTCAGGTAGAACGCGCCAAGCGCGGCGGTGATGTCTTCGTCACGGCGCTTGGTGATCTTGTAGACGGCAAATTTTTTGCCCTTGGCCGGCACCGACACATGCACGGCCTCGACGAATTCGCCTGGCTGCCGGTCCTGCTTGCCATAGGCGATGAAGAAATCTTCCAGCGGGATCGTGCGCCGCTTTTTGCCACGGCGCAGCGTCAGCTGTGCACCAAGCGCGATCAGCGGCGGCGGCGTGTCGCCGATCGGCGAGCCGTTGGCGATGTTGCCGCCGATCGTGCCCATGTTGCGCACCTGCTCGCCGCCGATGCGGTCGAACAGCGGCCCGAGCGTCGGGATGCGCTTCGCCAATATCGAGAACGCGTCGCTGTAGGTGACGCCGGCGCCGATCGAAATCACGCCCTTGTTTTCCGAAATGGTGCAGAGACCGTCGAGATTGCCGATGAAGATCACCGGCGAGATGTCGCGCATGTGCTTGGTCACCCACAGGCCGACATCGGTCGAGCCGGCAACGATTGTCGCGCCCGGCTCCTTGTCGAGCACGCTGGCCAGATCATCGGCATTGGCCGGCACGATCAGGCGCTGCTTGCCCGAACCGATCTCGACGCGCGAATCGTCCTTCATCGCCGCGAGCTTCGCCGTGATCGCCTTGCGCTCCGCCGCCAGCGGATCCTTCGCCGCCTTGCCGTAGCTGGAGATGGCACGCGCCGCGCGCACGATCGCATCGTAGCCTGTGCAACGGCAGAGATTGCCCTGCAGCGCCTTTTCGATCGCCGCGTCGGACGGCTCGGGCGAGCGCATCCACAGCGCATAGAGCGACATGACGAAACCCGGCGTGCAGAAGCCGCACTGCGAGCCGTGGAAATCGACCATTGCCTGCTGCACGGGGTGCAGTTTTTCGCCGTCGCCGCGCAGGTGTTCGACCGTCACCACATGGGTGCCGTCGAGCGAGCCAAGGAAACGGATGCAGGCGTTGACGCTCTCATAGACCAACCTGCCGGCGGACAGCCTGCCGACCAGCACGGTGCAGGCGCCGCAATCGCCTTCGGCGCAGCCTTCCTTGGTGCCGCGCAGCGAACGGTTGAGCCTCAGCCAATCGAGCAAGGTTTCTTCGGGCGCTACCGTGGTCAGCGCGATATCCTCGCCGTTGAGGATGAAGCGGATTTCGTTGCGTGTCTTGAGCTTGGCCATGCCTCAGCTCCCCCGATAGGTCGAATAGCCGTAGGGCGAGATCAGCAAAGGCACATGATAGTGCACCGGCTCCGCCATGCCGAAGCGGATTGGCACACTGTCTAAGAAGGCCGGTTCGGGCAGTTTGCCGTGCCGGCGCAGATAGTCGCCGGCCGCGAAAACCAGTTCGTACTCGCCGGTGCGGAAATCGGCCCCGGCAAGCAGCGGCGAATCGCAGCGGCCGTCATCATTGGTGACCACCGTCTTCAGATGCGTGCGAGCCTGGCGCTCTATGCGGTAAAGCTCGATCGACAGGCCTTTGGCCGGCCTGCCGATCGCGGTGTCGAGGACATGGGTCGTCAGACGCCCGCCATCGGCTTTCGACGTTTCTGCCACTGGCCGTCTCCCATTCCGGTACAGTCGAACGTTTCTGGTGAATTGTGCGCCCATTAAAGGCGATGCATAAGTCCCGGTCGAGCGGAGCGCGACAAAAAGCTCTTTCAAAAATTTTCGGGGGAATGCGCAAGCACTCCTTTCGATATCTTCATCTCGACATCCGGCAGGAGTGACAATGCGTTACGAACGGGACATGCGCGGCTACGGGGCCAATCCGCCGGATCCGAAATGGCCGGGCGGCGCGCATGTCGCGGTGCAGTTCGTCGTCAACTACGAAGAAGGCGGTGAGAACTGCGTGCTGCACGGCGACAAGGCTTCGGAAGCCTTCCTGTCCGAGATCGTCGGTGCTGCCCCCTGGGTTGGCCAGCGCCACTGGAACATGGAATCGATTTACGAATATGGCGCCCGCGCCGGCTTCTGGCGGCTCCATCGCCTGTTTACCGAAGCGCAGGTGCCGGTCACCTGCTACGGCGTCGCCACGGCGCTGGCGCGCTCGCCCGACCAGGTCGCGGCGATGCAGGAGGCCGGCTGGGAGATCGCATCGCACGGGCTGAAATGGATCGACTACCGCGACCATGCCGCCGAAGACGAACGCCGTGACCTCGAAGCGGCGATCAAGCTGCATTACGAGGTGACCGGCGCGCGCCCGACCGGCTGGTACACCGGCCGCACCTCGGTCAACACCGTGCGGCTGGTGGCCGAGGAGGGCGGCTTCGACTACGTCTCCGACACCTATGACGACGAATTGCCCTACTGGTTCGAGCGCGACGGTGCCGAAAAACCGCAGCTCGTAATCCCCTATACGCTCGACGCCAACGACATGCGCTTCGCCACGCCGCAAGGCTTCAACTCCGGCGACCAGTTCTTTGCCTATCTGAAGGACAGTTTCGACACGCTCTATGCCGAGGGCAAGGACGGGCGGCCGCGCATGATGAGCATCGGCCTGCACTGCCGCCTCGTCGGCCGTCCCGGCCGCGTCGCGGCGCTGAAGCGCCTCGTCGACTACGTCAAGTCGCATGACAGAGTGTGGCTGGCGCGGCGCATCGACATCGCCAGGCACTGGCACGAAAACCATCCGTTCCGGCAGCCCTCGCTGCGCCCGTCGAAAATGGAATTCGAGGCTTTCGTACATGCCTTCGGCGGCGTCTTCGAACATTCGCCATGGATCGCCGAGCGCGCCTATGGGCTGGAACTCGGCCCGGCGCATGACAGCGCCGGCGGCATGCACAACGCGCTCTGCCGCGTCTTTCGCGCCGCAACAGAGGCCGAGCGACTCTCCGTGCTCAACGCCCACCCCGACCTCGCCGGCAAGCTGGCAAAGGCCAAACGGTTGACGGCTGAGTCAACGAAAGAGCAGGCCTCGGCCGGGCTCGACGCGCTGACCGACAAGGAGCGCGAGCTGTTCTCCAAGCTCAACGCTGCCTACGTCACCACATTCGGCTTCCCCTTCATCATCGCCGTGAAGGGCAAGACCAAGGAAGAAATCCTGGCGGAATTCGAGGCGCGCATCGGCAACAGCCGCGGCGCCGAATTCGACACCGCCTGCAAACAGGTCGAGCGCATCGCGCTGCTTCGGCTGAGAGACATGCTGCCACTCTAAGTGTTTGTTTTTACGCAATTTCGGGCGGAAAGCCGTCACACACTTTCCTGGAATTGCTCTAAGGGTTAGGACCACATGGATATGATCAAAACGCCCGAGCGAACCTACTATGCGCCGCATGGCGGCCATCCCGGCCAGAGCGAGCTATTAACCGGCCGCGCCGTCTTCACCGAGGCCTATGCCGTCATCCCCAAGGGCGTGATGCAGGACATCGTCACCAGCGCCCTGCCGTTCTGGGACAAGACCAGGGCCTGGATCATCGCGCGGCCGCTGTCGGGCTTTGCCGAGACGTTTTCGCAATACATCGTCGAGGTCGAGCCGGGTGGCGGCAGCGACCGGCCGGAACCGGATGCTGCCGCCGAGGGCGTGCTGTTCGTGGTCGAGGGCGAGCTCAGCGTTTCGCTTGCCGGCAACACATATGTGCTGAAGCCGGGCGGCTTTGCCTTCCTGCCGCCGGGGAGCGGCTGGACGGTCCGCAACGAAAGTGGTGCGGCTGTTCGCTTCCACTGGGTCCGCAAGGCCTATGAAGCGGTCGAGGGTCTCGACGTGCCGGAAGCCTTCTTCACCAACGAGCAGCAAGTCGCGCCGAGCCCGATGCCCGGCACCGACGGCCGCTGGGCAACGACGCGCTTCGTCGACCCCGCCGACATGCGCCACGACATGCATGTCACCATCGTCACGCTGGAGCCGGGCGCGGTCATCCCCTTCGCCGAGACCCATGTCATGGAGCACGGCCTCTATGTGCTCGAAGGCAAGGCGGTCTATCGCCTCAACCAGGACTGGGTCGAGGTCGAGGCCGGCGATTATATGTGGCTGCGCGCCTTCTGCCCGCAGGCCTGTTATGCCGGTGGTCCCGGCAAGTTCCGCTATTTGCTCTACAAGGACGTCAACCGGCACGCCAAGCTCGGCGGCGTGGGTGTCGGAGGCCGCGCGCGGTGACCCGCATCGTCGCTAAACCGCTGACCCGCGAAAGCTTCGCCGAATTCGGCGACGTCATCGACATGGGTGGCGACAACCACTACCCGATCAATGGCGGCAAGGCCGAGCGCTACCACGACCTCGCCACCGCCGAAGCACGGGGGCCGAATGCGTGTGTGCTGATCTCCATGGTGCGCGGCACGCCTTACGAATTGCCGCTGAAGCTGACCATGGTCGAGCGCCATCCGTTCGGCAGTCAGGCTTTCATCCCGCTGTCGCCGCGCCCTTTTCTGGTCGTTGTCTGCCATGACGGCAAGGATGGTCCCGGCGAACCGCACGCCTTCATCACCGTGCCCGGGCAAGGCATCAACTATCCGCGCAACCTCTGGCACGGCGTGCTGACGCCGATCGGCGAGGTCCAGGACTTTGTCATCGTCGATCGTGGCGGCGACGGCTCCAACCTCGAAGAGTGCCACTTCTCGCACCCTTACGAAATTCATCTTCCCGACGGAAAGCAATAATGACCGACATTTCGCTGATCGACCGCCTGCTCGACGTCATCGAGCACGACATCGTGCCGAAGACGGCCGACGGTGTGGCCCATGGCAACAAGCTGTTCGGCGCCGCGATCCTGCGCAAGGACGACCGCTCGCTGGTGCTGGCCGAAACCAACAATGAGATCGAAAACCCGCTCTGGCATGGCGAGGTGCACTGCCTGAAGCGCTTCTACGAAATGCCCAGGGCCGAGCGCGTCGACACGAACGATGCCATCTTCCTCGCCACGCACGAGCCCTGCTCGCTCTGCCTGTCGGCGATCACCTGGACCGGCTTCGATAATTTCTACTATCTGTTCAGCCACGAGGATTCGCGCGACAGCTTCGCCATTCCGCACGATTTGAAGATACTGAAGGAGGTTTTCACCCTCGATCCCGGCGGCTACAATGCAGAGAACGCTTATTGGAAGAGCTTCTCGATCCGCAGGCTGGTGCGGTCGCTGCCCGAGGCCGAACGGTCGCGCTTGGAAGGACGGATAGGCAGGATTTCCGCCCGTTACGACGACTTGTCCGGCGCCTATCAGGCGAGCAAGGCCGAAAACGACATTCCGCTGAACTGACGCGGATTGACCAGCCGAATTCGTTGGCTGGCCCACGACGCGACCCAGCGGGCTCCATCATCTGGCGTTCCTGGAGTCCTCGCATGAAAACCGTCACCGAATTCCCCCGCAAGGTCGTCGAATTCCCTGATATGGGCATCGTCACGCCGGACGGCTGCCGGCTGTCGGCGCGGGTGTGGATGCCGGCAGATGCCGGCGACGACCCGGTGCCGGCAATCCTCGAGCATTTGCCCTACCGCAAGCGCGACGGCACCATCTTTCGCGATCAGCTGACGCATCCCTATTTCGCCGGCCACGGCTACGCCTCGATCCGCGTCGACATGCGCGGCAACGGCGATTCCGAAGGGCTGATGGACGACGAATATTCCGAACAGGAATTGCAGGACGCCTGCGACGTCATCGCCTGGGCGGCCTCCCAGCCCTGGTGCAACGGCAAGGTCGGCATGATGGGCATTTCCTGGGGCGGCTTCAACTGCCTGCAGGTGGCGGCGATGCAGCCGCCGGCGCTGAAGGCGGTGATCAGCCTGTGCTCGACCGTCGACCGCTATGCCGACGACATCCACTACAAGGGCGGCTGCCTGCTGATCGAGAATTTCGGCTGGGCCTCGACCATGCTGTCGTATTCGTCGCGGCCGCCGGATCCGCTGATCGCCGGCGACAACCGCTGGCGCGATCTGTGGCTGACCCGGCTGGAGAACCAACCATTCCTGGCGCCCCTATGGTTGAAACACCAGCACCGCGACGCCTATTGGAAACGCGGCTCGATCTGCGAAGACTATTCCGCCATCCATGCCGCGGTGCTGTCGATCGGCGGCTGGCATGACGGCTATCGCAACACGATTTCCCACCTCGTCGGCAACATCGAGGCGCCGGTCAAAGGCATCGTCGGCCCGTGGATCCACAAATACCCCCACTACGCGGCACCCCAGCCCGCCATCGGCTTCCTGCAGGAGGCGTTGCGCTGGTGGGACCGCTGGCTGAAGGGCCTCGACACCGGCCTCGATGCCGATCCCGCCTATCGCGCCTATGTCATGGACAGCGTGCGCCCGGCGCGCTGGCATCCCGAGCGCCCCGGACGCTGGATCGCCGAGCAGAATTGGCCCTCGCCGGACATCAAGGCACATACAATCGAACTCATCGCCGAGGGCGACAGGCCGGTCATCATCGCCTCGCCGCAAACCTGCGGCCTTGCCGGCGGCGAGTATTTTCCTTTCACCTTCGGCCCGGAACTGCCCGGCGACCAGCGTCCGGACGATGCGCTGTCGGTCTGTTTCGACCGGCCGCCGCTCAGCGAAGCGATCGATATCGTCGGCGCGCCGGAGGTGCTGGTCTGGGTCTCGTCGGATCGGCCTCAGGCGAACATCGCCGTGCGGCTATGCGATGTGCATCCCGACGGCGCCTCGGAGCTGATCTCCTACGGCGTGCTCAACCTGACGCACCGCAACTCGCATGAATTCCCCGAGCCGCTGGTGCCGGGCGAGCCCGCCACCGCCAGGGTCGTGCTCGACCAATGCGCCTACCGCGTGCCGGCCGGCCACCGTTTGCGCATTGCCGTGTCGAACGCCTATTGGCCGATGATCTGGCCGTCGCCCGAACCGGTCCGGCTCGAGCTCAAGGCCGCGACGCTGACGCTGCCGCTACGCCCTCTGGCGCAAGGCGCCGAGATCACGTTCGCCGCTCCGGAAGGGGCCACGCCCTGGGCGACAGAGTCGGCCCGGCCCGCCAATTCCGAACGCAATGTCGACCATGACGAGAAGACCGGCATGGTCACGCTGTCCATAACGGACGATTTCGGCGAGGTGCGCGATCTCCAGCACGGCCTCGCCAGTGGCAGCATCGCCAGGGAGACATGGGCGATCCATCCCGACGATCCGCTGTCGGCGTCTGGAAAGACCCACTGGACACAGACCTTGTCGCGAAATGGATGGTCGGTGCGCACCGAAACATCGGCGGAGATGCGGTCCGACGCCCAAAGCTTCACGGTTAGCGCCAGAATCGAAGCCTATGAAGGCGAAAAACTGGTTTTCGAGCGCAACTTCGAGGAGAAAATCCCTCGCGCCCTGCTGTGAGTGCTCACCCGATTGGTCCAATTGCGACGTACGATTTACGCCACGGCATGTCGCATTCGGTCTTGCTTACTGCTTTCCCTTGCGGTCATTATTCTCCTCACAAGAAACGAGAAAACGACCATTCAGGTCGAACCAACAGAGTGAGGAACTCATCATGTCCAATGAACTGGAATATCTAAGCCGCCGCGTTGCGTCCGGCAAACTCAGCCGTCGTGATTTTCTCGGCCGCGCCGCCGCTCTCGGCATCACCGCGACCTTCGCCAACTCACTGCTTTCGAGCGCGGCGCGCGCCGCCGGCCCGGTCAAGGGCGGCACGCTGAAGGCCGGCCTCGTCGGCGGTGAATCCACCAACAGCCTCGACCCGGCGCTGATGATGACGCAGGTGCCGTTCGCCTTCGGCAAGTGCTGGGGCGAAATGATCGTCGAGCTCTCGCCCGAGGGCAAGCTCGAGAACCGCATTGCCGAGGAGATCGGTTCGTCGGACGACGCCAAGGTCTGGACGCTGAAGATCCGCGACGGCGTCGAATTCCACAACGGCAAGACGGTAACCGCTGAGGACGTGGCCGCCACGCTCGAGCGCCATTCCGACGAGAAGTCGAAGTCCGGCGCGCTTGGCTACATGAAGGGCATCGAGAGCATCAAGGCCAGCGGCAAGGAAGTGGTGCTGACGCTGAAGGAGGCCAATGCCGACCTTCCCTACCTGCTCAGCGACTACCACCTGATCGTCCAGCCCAACGGCGGCAAGGACAAGCCCGATGCCGGCATCTCGGCCGGCCCATACGTGGTCAAGACCAACGAGCCCGGCGTGCGTCATGGCGCCGAGCGCTTCGCCAACTACTGGCAGGGCGACAAGATGGGCCATGCCGACCAGGTCGAAGTCATCGTCATCAACGACGCGACGGCGCGCACGTCCGCCCTGCAGGGCGGCCAGGTCAACATGATCAACCGCGTCGAGCCGAAGATCGTCGACCTGATCAAGCGTCTGCCCGGCGTCACCATCCGCAACCATGCCGGTCCCGGCCACTACGTGTTCATCATGCATTGCGACACGGCGCCGTTCGACAACAACGACCTGCGCACCGCGCTGAAGCTGGCGATCGATCGCGAGGAGATGCTCGACAAGATCCTTAGAGGTTATGGCTCGCTCGGCAACGACTTCCCGATAAACGCGTCCTATCCGCTGTTCACCGACATCGAGCAGCGCAAGTACGATCCCGACAAGGCCAAGTTCCACTACAAGAAGTCGGGTCACGACGGCACCGTGCTGCTCAGGACCTCGGACGTTGCCTTCCCGGGCGCCGTCGATGCGGCGCAGCTCTACCAGCAGAGCGCGGCCAAGGCCGGCATCAAGATCGAGCTCAAGCGCGAGCCCGGCGATGGCTACTGGAACGAGGTCTGGAACAAGCAGCCCTTCTGCGCCTCCTACTGGGGTGGCCGTTCGACCCAGGACCAGATGTACTCGACCGCCTATCTGTCATCAGCCGACTGGAACGACACGCGTTTCAAGCGTCCGGATTTCGACAAGATGGTGCTGGCGGCGCGCGCCGAGCTCGACGAGGCCAAGCGCAAGCAGATGTACCACGACATGGCCGTCATGGTGCGCGACGAAGGCGGCCTGATCCTGCCGATGTTCAACCAGTTCATCGACGCAACCGGCGCCAAGCTCGCCGGCTGGGTCGACGATCCGCATCAGGAGCTGATGAACGGCTACGCTCTGGCGAAGTGCTGGCTCGAAGCCTGAGCCCGGCCTTGTCGAGATGTCCTCACCCATTGTGAAACTGGTGGCCCAGCGCGTTGCGCTGGGCGTCGTCCTGCTGTTGGCCATTTCGGTCCTGATCTTCGCCGGCACCCAGATCCTGCCCGGCGACGTTGCGCAAGCCATCCTCGGACAATCGGCAACGCCGGAGTCTCTCGCCAATCTGCGCGAGCAGCTCGGGCTGAACGACCCTGCCTATGTCAGATATTTCCATTGGCTGGGCGGCGTCGTCACCGGCGACCTCGGCACGGCGATGTCGAGCGGCCAGGATATCGCAACGTCGATCAAGGGGCGGCTGTGGAACACGCTGTTCCTCGCCTTCTGGGCGGCGGTCGTCGCCGTGCCGCTGGCGATCATCCTCGGCCTGATCGCGGTGCGTTACCGCAATGGCTGGGTCGACAAGCTGATCTCCGGACTGGCGCTCGCCTCGACCTCGTTTCCCGAATTCTTCATCGGCTATGTGCTGGTCTATTTCTTCGCCGTGAAATGGCAGATATTCCCAGGCATCTCCACCGTCTATGACGGCATGCCGTTCGGCGAGCGCATGCAGGCGATCGCGCTGCCGGCCACCGCGCTGACGCTGGTGGTGCTCGCCCACATGATGCGCATGACGCGCGCCGCAATCCTCAACGTCATGCAGTCGGCCTATGTCGAGACGGCGGAGTTAAAGGGCCTGTCGGCCTTCAATGTCATTCGCAGACATGCCTTCCCCAATGCCATCGCCCCGATCATCAACGTCGTCATGCTCAACCTCGCCTACCTGATCGTCGGCGTCGTCGTGGTCGAAGTGATCTTCGTCTACCCCGGCATGGGGCAGTATCTCGTCGACCACGTCACCAAGCGCGACGTACCTGTCGTGCAGGCGGTCGGCCTGATCTTCGCCGCCGTCTACATCAGCCTGAACATCATTGCGGACATAGCGGCGATCGTCGCCAATCCGCGTCTCAGACATCCGAAGTAAGGGAGCGGGTATGCTCGATATCAAACGCATCCCCATCCCGGCGCTGATCGGCATCGTGCTGACGACGCTGTTCGTGCTGGCGGCGATCTTCGCACCCTTGATCGCACCGCACGGCAATGGCGAGATCGTCGGCGACGTCTGGGAGCCGATGTCGGCGGCGCATTGGCTGGGCACCGACAATCTCGGCCGCGATCTGTTGTCGCGCATGATCTATGGCGCTCGCATTACGCTGTTCATCGCGGTGCTCGCCACCGCCCTGTCCTTCTCGCTCGGCGCTATCCTCGGTTTTTCGGCAGCGGTTTTCGGCGGCTGGTTCGACACGCTGCTGTCGCGCCTCGTCGACCTGCTGATGTCGATCCCGACGCTGATCATGGCTCTGGTCGTGCTCTCCGTGCTGCCCACCAATCTGGTGACGCTGATCCTGGTCATGGGCATTCTCGATTCGACCCGCGTCTATCGCCTGTCGCGAGCCGTCGCCGTCGACATCAACGTCATGGACTATGTCGAAGCGGCGAAGCTGCGCGGCGAAGGTGAGGCCTGGATCATTTTCCGCGAGATCCTGCCCAATGCGCTGTCGCCGTTGGTCTCCGAACTCGGCCTGCGCTTCATCTATGCGGTGCTCTTCCTGTCGACGCTGTCCTTCCTCGGCCTTGGCGTGCAGCCGCCGGATGCCGACTGGGGTGGCATGGTGAAGGAAAACAAGGACGGCATCGTCTTCGGCATTGCGGCGGCGCTTATTCCCGCCGCGGCGATCGCAGCACTGGCGATCTCGGTCAACCTCGTCGCCGACTGGGTGCTCAACCGCACGACAAGCCTGAAGGGAGGGCGCGGGTGATGGCTGACAGCAAAGCGAAATCCGGCCTGCTGCTCGATATCCGCAATTTGCGCATCGAGGCCACGGTCTATCCGCCGGGCGAGGCGCCGAAGAACATCGTGCTTGTCCACGACGTCTCGCTGACGCTGGAAAAGGGCAAGGTGCTCGGCCTGATCGGCGAGTCCGGTGCCGGCAAGTCGACCATCGGCCTGTCGTCGATGGGCTATGGCCGCGGCGGCGTGCGCATCACTGGCGGCGAGGTCATCCTCAACGGCCGCGACATCCTCAAGGGCGGCAAGGAAGGGTTCCGCAAGCTGCGCGGCCGCGAAGTCTGCTATGTCGCACAGTCGGCGGCCGCGGCCTTCAACCCGGCGCACCGGCTGATGGACCAGGTGGTGGAAGCGACCCTGCTGCATGGCACGGCGACGCGCGCCGAGGCCGAAAAGCGCGCCGTCGCGCTGTTCAAGAAGCTCAGCCTGCCCAACCCCGAAACCATCGGCGAACGCTTTCCGCACCAGGTGTCGGGCGGTCAGTTGCAGCGCGTGATGACGGCGATGGCACTGTGTTCGGAGCCGGACCTGATCGTCTTCGACGAGCCGACCACGGCGCTCGACGTGACGACGCAGATCGATGTGCTGGCGGCGATCAAGGACGCTATCCGTGACACCCATGTGGCGGCTTTGTACATCACCCACGATCTTGCCGTGGTTGCGCAAGTGTCGGACGAGATCATGGTGCTGCGCCACGGCAGGCTGGTCGAATGGGGCGGCACCCGCCAGATCATCAAGGAACCGCGCCAGGAATACACCAATGCGCTGGTCTCGGTGCACGAGATCGAGCACCATGAGCAGAAGCCCGGCACAACACCGTTCCTGTCGGTCAAGAACGTCACCGCCGCCTATGGCCGCAGCCACATCAAGGTATTGAAGAACGTCTCGGTCGACATCTATCCCGGCCAGACGCTGGCTGTCGTCGGCGAGTCGGGGTCCGGCAAGTCGACGCTGGCGCGCGCCATCACCGGGCTTTTGCCGCCCGAGGACGGCACCGTCACCTTCGACGGCCGGCCGCTTGCCAACAAGCTCGCCGACCGGCCAAAGGAGGATCTGCGCCAGCTGCAGATGATCTACCAGATGGCTGACGTGGCGATGAACCCGCGCCAGACCGTCGGCACCATCATCGGCCGACCGCTGGAATTCTACTTCGGCATACGCGGCCGCGAGCGCGACAAGCGCGTCGCCGAACTGCTCGACAAGATCGAGATGGGCAAAGGTTTCAGCGACCGCTACCCGGCCGAGCTTTCCGGCGGCCAGAAGCAGCGCGTCTGCATTGCCCGCTCGCTCGCCGCCAAGCCGAAGCTGATCATCTGCGACGAGGTGACCTCGGCGCTCGACCCGCTGGTGGCCAACGGCATCCTGAAGCTGCTGCTCGAACTGCAGAAGGAGGAGAGCGTCGCCTATCTGTTCATCACCCACGACCTAGCCACGGTGAAGTCGATCGCCGATTCGATCGCGGTGATGTATCGCGGCGAAGTGGTCCGCTATGGGCCGAAGAGTAAGGTGCTGACGCCACCCTTCGACGCCTACACCGACCTGTTGCTGTCATCGGTTCCCGAAATGGAGATCGGTTGGCTGGAAAAGGCGATCAAGGGACGGCGCATGGCGAGCGCCGGCAACTAGGGGCGAAATCCGGAAAACACTGTTTCACGAGCAACGCGCCGCGTGTCCCAGAGACCCGCGGCGTTTTGATTTCAACTAACACATCGCATGGAGCAGCCCGTGGCGCTCGAGACCAAACTTCTGCTCATAATCCTTGATGGCGTGCCTTATCGGAACTGGCGCCGGCTGATGGGCAATCTCGAAGGCTGGGTGCAGTCGGGCGAGGCGCGCGTGTGGAAGATGCGCTCGGTGCTGCCATCGACCTCGGCCTGCTGCTATGCCTCGATTCACACCGGGGTGTCGCCGCAGGTGCACGGCATCCTGTCCAACGAGAACCGGTTCCGGGTCAAGCAGCCGGACATCTTCTCCGAGATCAGCAGGGCCGGCGGCAAGACCGGCGCGGTCACCCATTCCTACTGGTCCGAATTCTTCCGGTCCTATCCGTTCGATCTGGTCGAGGACATGGAGTTCGACGAACCGGGCGGGCCGATCACCCATGGACGCTTCCACACCATGACCGGCTACAACCTCAAGAACCAGATGACGCCGAGCGACGTCGACCTGTTCGCGACGCTGACCATGCTGACCAGGCGCCAGGGCATCAACTATGGCATCCTGCACAGCTGCACGCTGGACTCGATGGGCCATCGCTTCGGCCATGACTGCCACGAGATGGACCATGCCGTCTACGCAATGGACGCCATGCTCGCCGCCTTCCTGCCTGGCTGGCGAGCCGCCGGCTATGAGGTGATCGTCACCGCCGATCATGGCCAGACGGATCGCGGTCATCATGGCGGCCATGACGACGAGATGCAGGATTTCGCGCTGTACTATTTCGGGCCCGGCAAAGGGCCGCAAGCCGACACGTTGCTCGACCAGCTGCAGCTCGCGCCGACGGTGCTGAAGCGCCTCGGCGTGCCGGTGCCGGCGACGATGAAGGCGAAGCCGTTTTTGGGATGACGGAGGAGGCGACCACCAAAGTTCGCGGCCCCCTCTCCCCGTCACTATACGGGGAGAGGGTAAGGGTGAGGGGCAGCGCGAACGTTGAATATGAATAGCGAACGCGGGTGCCGCCCCTCATCCGCCTGCCGGCACCTTCTCCCCGTATAGAGACGGGGAGAAGGCTACACTCTGGCAACACCCGCGCTCTTCGGTTAGCCTCCCAAAATTCCTTGGCGGAGGATGAACCTTTTTGGACCGATCGGCGACAGAGCAGACAGGAGCCAGGCGGCTCGACCGGCCATGACGGCAGCGACGGAGACCGATCGCGCGCTTGTCGACCGGGTCGCGAAGGGCGACAGGGCCGCCGTGCGGCTCCTGTTCATGCGCCACCACGCGCGGGTCTATCGCTTCGTGGTGCGCCAGACGGGATCGGAAATGATGGCCGACGATATCGCGAACGAGGTCTTTCTCGAGCTCTGGCGCCAGGCGCCGGGCTTCGAAGGACGCTCGGAAGTCTCGACATGGCTGCTCGGCATTGCCCGCTTCAAGGCGCTGTCCTTGCTGCGCAAGAAAAAGGAAGACTGGATCGACGACGATGACGCGGCGCAGGTCCCCGACAGCGCCGACACGCCGGAAGTCGTCACCATGAAGGACGACAAGGCTGCCGCCTTGCGGCGGTTCATCGATGCGCTGCCGGAAGAGCACCGCACGGTGATCGACCTTGCCTACTACCATGGCCAGTCGGTGACAGAGATCGGCGAGGTGCTCGGCATTCCGGTCGCCACCGTCAAGACCCGGATGTTCTACGCCCGCAAGAAACTCGGCGAAGCCTTGAAAGCCGCCGGTTACGACAGGGGGTGGCCATGAGTGCCGCTGAAAAAATGTCGCGCCGCGACGAGATGGAAACACTGCTGCCGTTCTACCTGAACGGCTCGTTGGAAGGTGCTGAACTGGAAGCCGTCGAGGAATGGCTGGCGACCGATCCGGCGGCACTTGCCGCGCTCGGTGAGGCGGAGGCCGAATTCTCGGGCACCGCCGCCGCCAACGAGGCGATCCGCCCGCCGGCCGATGCGCTCAGCCGGTTTGCCAAGGCGCTCGACGCCGAGGCCGGCCCGGCGCGCGCTCCGGCAGGTCAATCATGGCTGGCGCAGGCTTTCAACCGCTTCATGGCGGTGCCGGTCGGCGTCGCCTGGGCGGCGGCCGCGGTGCTGCTGGCGCTCGTCGTGGTGCAGTCCTTCGTGCAGCCGGGCGGCAAGGGCAATGATTTCGAAATTGCCGGCACTGAAGACGATCTGGCAAAAATGCCGTTCGCCCTGGTCAAGTTCAAGCCGGAGGCGAAGATCTCGGACATCGCCGTCTTCCTCGGCGAGAACGGGCTGAAGATCGCTGGCGGGCCGACCGCCGATGGTGTCTTCCGCATCGCCATCGCGGCCGAGACCGCTGCCGACTACGAGAAGCTGGTCAGCCTTATTGCCGCCCAGCCTTTCGCGGATGCTGTGATCGAGGGAAGGAAACCGGCGAGTGGCGGCTAAAGCGGTCATCGGATTTGCTGGATTTTTGCTGGCGGCGACGACAATCGCCGCCACGCCCGTTTTTGCGCAGAGCACGAACCAGCCGCAGCCGAAAACCGACTGTCTCGACCGGACGAATGCGGCCGGCGCCGACTGCGCCAACGACGATGGTGGCGGAACGCCCGGCGCGACGGGCGCCGTCTTTCTCCCGGCGCTGATCGTCGACCTGTTCCCCAATCCTACCGGAGGCGGCGGGACGCCGTTGCCGACGCCCGACCCGCGTCGCGATCCGGCCAGCGCTTTGCCTTCGCCGGCCGCGCCCGCCGATGCACCGGTGGTTCCGGCCGCCGTGCCTGGCGGTCCGGTCATTTCGCCGACCGATCTCGTCGCCACCGTGCCGCAGCGCGCCATCGTCGGTGACTACGTGCCCGACGAGGTACTGGTCACGGTCGACGGCGATGCCGGCGTCGTGCAGCAGATCGCCGCTTCCTTCGGCCTCGAAGTGCGCTCGCAGCGCCAGTCGCGGCTGCTGGGCACCACACTGGCGCGCTTCGGTATTCTCGACGGCCGCCCGGTCGGCGTCGTGCTGGCGCAGTTGGCCGCCGACGGCCGCACAAGGCGGCGCGAGCCCAACCATGTCTATTCGCTGCAGCAGGCGGCCGCCATCGTCAACTATGCCTTCGACCGCATCGAACTCGACGAGAAGCAGGCCAGCGGTGAGAATGTGCGCATCGCCGTCATCGACACCGGCATCGACGACACCAATCCGGCGCTCTCCGGCGTCATCGCCGACCAGTTCGACGCCATGCCCGACGTGCCGATCGAAAAGCGCGACCACGGCACCTCGATCGATGGCCTGATCGCCGGCATCGGTGAGCTGAAGGGCATGGCGCCCGGCGCGAAGATCTACCACGCCCGCGCCTTCGAGGGCGGCAAGTCGACCATGGACGTCATCCTTTCGGCGCTCGACTGGGCGGCCGAGCAGGATGTGCGCATCATCAACATGAGCTTCGTCGGCCCCAAGAACGACCTGCTCGGCATCGCCTGCCGCAACGCCCGTGCGCTCGGCATCGTCCTGGTTGCCGCCGCCGGCAACAACGGGCCGAAGGCGCCTTATGGCTACCCGGCCGCCTTCGACGGCGTCATCGCCGTCACTGCCACCGATGCCAAGGACGGGCTGATGCCGCAGGCCAATCGCGGCGCCTACGTCTTCATCTCCGCCCCCGGCGTCGAGATGGTGGCACCGAGCGGCGCCGGCTCCGAAGTGGTCACCGGCACCTCGTTCGCGGCGGCGATCGTGAGCGGGGCCGTCGCCAATCTGATCCACATCGCGCCCGACCGCTCGGCCGACGAGATCGAGAAGACGCTGGCGGCAACGGCCAGGGATCTCGGCCCGAAGGGCCGCGACAATGATTTCGGCTATGGCCTGCTGGACACCAAGGCGGCAGAGGCGGCGAAGGAATAAGTTGCACCTACAGGCTGTGTGAGATTCAGGTCAGGCCGGCCCCACCTGAACATCACATAGCCTATGGCGCCCCAGCAACCGATCCCCGCACCACCAGGTCGACCGGCCAGACTTCGCCGCGGGCGCCCTCTTCCAGCCCGGAAATCCGCGCCGCCAGCCGTTCGGCGACGCGCGCGCCTGCGAGACGGATCGACGATCGCGTCGTCGACAGCGGCACGGAAAAATTCTCCGGCTTCAGCCATGGGAAGACGTCGTCATGGGCGATCAGCGACAGGTCGCCTGGGATGGTCAGGCCGAGATCGCGCACCGCGCGCACCACGCCCAGCGCCATGATCAGGCTGGAGCAGGCGATCGCCGTCGGCGGCTCGCTCTGCTCAAGCAGGCGCCGGGCAGCGCGATAGCCGTTCTCCTCGGTCATAGTCACGGAGCAGATATGGCGCTCGCCGAGCGTCAGGCCGCTGGCAGTGAGTGCCCGGCGCATGCCACGCTCGCGATGGATGGCGAAGGTCTCGCGGTCGTCGCCATTGATCAGCGCCAGCCGCCGGTGGCCGAGCTGGATCAGCAGCCGCGCCGCCTCGTGGAAGGCACCTTCATTGTCGATGTCGGTGAAGGGGTAGTCGAAGCCGAAGCCCTCACTGCGGCCGTGGACGATGAAGGGGATGCCGAGCGTATTGAGCAACGCCACTCGCCGGTCAACTGGCCGCGGCGAGGAGATGTAGACGGCGTCGACCTGCCGGTTGGCGACGATGCGGCGGTAGGTGGTCTCCTGGTCATCGGCGTCAGCCGGGGACAGCACCAGGTCGAGCTCGTGCGAACGGGCATAGTCGCCGAGGCCCGAGAGGAATTCGACGAAATGCGGGTCGATCTCGACGGCCGCACCGGTCGGCAGCACATAGCCGATCATCCCGGTCTTGCCGGTGGCCAGCCGGCGCGCGCTCGGATTGGGGCGGTAGCCATGGCGCTTGGCTGCGTCTATCACGCGCCGCCGCGTTTCCTCGTTGACCTCCGGATAGCCGTTCAGCGCGCGGCTTACCGTCGTCTGCGAAAGCGCCAGCATGTGCGAGAGCTGCTTCAGGTTCACCGGAGGCCTCCAAGCCTCAAAGCGCTTTTAATTTTGAATCCGAGCGGTGCCAAGGCTGGCGCTGCCGAACAGAGCAAGCATACGCACTGGTCTGGCCAGTTTGAAGCAGAATTGCTGTTGCGCCGCCATAAAACTGTGCTGCAGTGCAGTTTAGCTGCCGCTTATTTGCCGAAACTAAATCGATTAGCCAGCCACCCTCTTGACTCCCGAGCGATTCAATGGCGAGATCAAAAAGACCAAAGCGCTTTGGAAGACTCTTCGAAAGGTTGCGGTTCCTTTCTGACTGAGTCACAGTCCTGCGGCGTCGGCGGGCGGAATGGAGGTTCCGTCCGGGTGTTCATGACCACTGGGAGGAATAGCGATGAAGAAAATGCTTCTGCTGGGCGCTGCGTTCGCAACGCTCGCCCTGAGCCTGCCGGCACAAGCCGAACTGAAGTTCAAGCCGGGCGAGGACCCGCGCTTCAACTGGGCGAATTACGAAGAGCTGAAGAAGGTCGATCTCAAGGGTGAGACGCTGACCATCTTCGGGCCGTGGCGCGGCGAGGACGAGGGCCTTATCCGCACCGTTCTCGAATATTTCCAGGACGCCACCGGCGTCGAGATCAAATACTCCTCATCCGAGAATTACGAACAGCAGATCGTCATCGACACCCAGGCAGGCAGCCCGCCCAACATCGCCGTGCTGCCGCAGCCCGGCCTGATCCAGGACCTGGCCTCCAAGGGCCTTCTGACGCCGCTCGGCGACGACACCGCCAAATGGGTCAAGGACAATTACGGCGCCGGCCAATCCTGGGTCGACCTCGGCACCTTCAAGGACAAGGACGGCAAGCCCGGCTTCTTCGCCTTCCCCTACAAGGCCGACGTGAAATCGCTGGTCTGGTACTCGCCGGACAATTTCGAGGAAGCCGGCTACAAGGTGCCGAAGACGCAGGAAGAGCTGGCTGAGCTTGAGAAGAAGATTATCGCCGACGGCGGCACGCCTTGGTGCATCGGGCTCGGCTCCGGCGGAGCCACCGGCTGGCCGGCGACTGACTGGGTCGAAGACATCATGCTGCGCACCCAGCCGCCTGAAACCTACGACAAGTGGGTGAAGAACGAGATCCCGTTCAACGATCCGGCAGTCGTCAACGCCATCGACATTTTCGGCAAGATCGCCACCGACGACAAGATGGTCGACGGCGGCGCCAAGGCGGTTGCCGCGACCGACTTCCGCGACAGCCCGAAAGGCCTCTTCGCGGTGCCGCCGAAATGCTATCTGCACCACCAGGCATCGTTCATCCCGACCTTCTTCCCTGAGGGCACCAAGGTGGGGCAGGACGCCGACTTCTTCTACTTCCCGCCTTACGCTTCCAAGCCTGAGCTCGGCACCCCGGTTCTCGGTGCCGGCACGCTGGCCATGATTACCAAGGATAGCAAGGCGGCGCGCGCCTTCATCGAATTCCTGAAGATGCCGCTGGCGCATGAGATCTGGATGGCCCAGGGCGGCTTTGTGACGCCGTTCAAGTCGGTCAATAAGGAAGCTTATGCCAGCGACGCACTGAGGAAGCAGGGCGAGATCCTGGCCAACGCCTCGACCTTCCGCTTCGACGGCTCCGACCTGATGCCGGGCAAGATCGGCGCCGGTTCCTTCTGGACCGGCATGATCGACCTGGTCGGCGGCAAGTCGGCCCAGGATGTCGCCACCGACATCCAGAAGAGCTGGGACGCCATCAAGTAAGCCGCCGATGGCAGGCTTACCCGTCGTGACAGGATCCGGGCCTCGATGGCCCGGATCGCATCGTCGGCCCGACTGTAGCGTTTTCATGAAGCGTGGCCTGCCGCGGCGAGTACCCGCCCGGCACCTGCTCGCGCTTCACAACTGAATCGGCTCATGATCCCGTCGCCAAGCTCTTTCTCGAGTGGCGGATCATGCGCAGGGGAGAGGGACCCATGGCGGCTCAGATTTTTTCGGCCATATTCGTCATCATCATCGGCGTCGGCGGCTGCGTCGCCTATTTCTGGGGCGCCAACAAGCTTGTCGACATTGTTTTCCCGTCGCGCGGAGTCCAGGGTGCAGCAGCCATCGACAATCTGCGCCGGCAAGGAATGATCCGTCCCTGGCTGTTCGTCGGCCCGGCGATGATCATCCTCACCATCTATCTAATCTACCCGGTCGTCGAGACGCTGAGGCTGTCCTTCCTCGATCGCAGCGGCGGCAATTTCGTCGGCTTCGCCAACTACGAATGGGCATTCGGCGACCGCGAATTCCGCAACTCGATCCTCAACAACATCGTCTGGCTGGCGGTGGTGCCGGCCGCCTGTACCTTCCTCGGGCTGATCATCGCCGTGCTCACCGACAAGATCTGGTGGGGCACGATCGCCAAGAGCCTGATCTTCCTGCCGCTGGCGATCTCCTTCGTCGGCGCCAGCGTGATCTGGAAGTTCATCTACGAATACCGCGGCGAGGGCCAGACTCAGATCGGCCTGCTCAACGCCATCATCCAGTATTTCGGCGGCCAGCCGCAGGTCTGGATATCGTTGCCGTTCTGGAACAATTTCTTCCTGATGATCATCCTGATCTGGATTCAGACCGGCTTTGCCATGGTCATCCTGTCATCGGCGTTGCGCGGCATCCCCGAGGAGACGCTGGAAGCCGCGGTCATCGACGGCGCCAACCCGTTCCAGATCTTCTGGAAAATCATGGTGCCGCAGATCTGGGGCACGATCGCGGTGGTGTGGACCACCATCACCATCCTCGTGCTGAAGGTGTTCGACATCGTGCTGACCATGACCAACGGCCAGTGGAACAGCCAGGTGCTCGCCAATCTGATGTTCGACTGGATGTTCCGCGGCGGCGGTGATTTCGGCCGCGGCGCCACCATCGCCATCATCATCATGATCGCCGTCATTCCGATCATGGTCTGGAACATCCGCCAGGCCAACAAAGAGACGGGAGGGCACTGAGATGGCCGTCGCAACCGGAAAGTCGTTTGCCAGCCGCTTCGGCGTCCATATCGCGGTGCTCATCTTCGTGGCGATCTGGACCGTGCCGACGCTCGGCATCCTCGTCTCGTCGCTGCGCGACAAGGACCAGATCATCGCTTCCGGCTGGTGGAATTCATTCGCCAGTTCCAGTCAGACCGAAGCCGGCCGATTGCCGCCGGCCTCGGCGCAGGTCGAAAAGGACGGCAAGTTCGTCCTCCAGGGTAACATCTTCGGCGAGGGTACCGCCCGCAACGTCAGTGCCTTCGGCGTCAAGTCGGCCGCACCGACGCAATATCCGGCCGGCACGACCGCCGATCTCGGCGACGGCGTGACCTTGCAGCTCAACGCCGACGGCACATTCGTCATGGCCTCGCCAAAAGCCTTCGAGGGCGATCGCGGCCAGCGCGTCTATTATGCGTCGTCGGCGCCGCCGAAATTCACCACCGACAACTACCAGACGGTGCTGTTTTCGGAAGGCATCGGCCGCTCCTTCATGAACTCGCTCACCGTCACCATTCCGGCGACCGTCATCCCGATCCTGATCGCAGCCTTCGCCGCCTACGCGCTGGCCTGGATGCGCTTTCCCGGCCGGGCTTTGCTGATCGCCGTCATCATCGGCCTGCTGGTCGTGCCGCTGCAGATGTCGCTGATCCCGCTCCTAAAACTCTACAACGGCGTCGGTACCTTCTTCGGCGTGCCGTCGAAGACCTATCTGGGCATCTGGCTTGCGCATACCGGCTTCGGCCTGCCCTTCGCCATCTATCTGCTCAGGAGCTATATTGCCGGCCTGCCGCGCGAGATCATGGAATCGGCGCGCATCGACGGCGCCAGCGATTTCGAGATCTTCGTCAAGATCGTGCTGCCGCTGTCGTTCCCGGTGCTCGCCTCCTTCGCCATCTTCCAATTCCTTTGGGTATGGAACGATCTCCTGGTGGCGATGGTTTTCCTGGGTACCGAGGGGGATCAGATCGTGCTGACCGCCAAGCTCAATGCGCTGCTCGGCTCGCGCGGCGGCGACTGGGAGATCCTCACGACCTCGGCGTTCGTGACCATTATCGTGCCGCTGATCGTGTTTTTCTCGCTGCAGCGCTATTTCGTACGCGGGCTGCTTGCCGGCTCCGTGAAAGGAGGTTGAGAGCAATGCAATCGGCTTTGAAGGTGACATCCAGACCGGACCCCGCCGTCGATCGTGACTGGTGGCGGGGCGCGGTGATCTACCAGATCTATCCGCGTTCCTATCAGGACTCCAACAGCGACGGCATCGGCGACCTGAAAGGCATTGTCCAACGGCTGCCCTACATCGCATCGCTCGGCGTCGACGCCATCTGGATCTCGCCCTTCTTCAAGTCGCCGATGAAGGATTTCGGCTACGACGTGTCGGACTATTGCGACGTCGACCCGATGTTCGGCACGCTGGCCGATTTCGACGCGCTGACGGCGGAAGCGCACCGGCTGGGCCTCAAGGTGATGATCGACGAGGTGCTGTCGCACACCGCCGACATCCATCCGTGGTTCAAGGAAAGCCGCTCGAGCCGCACCAATGCGAAGGCCGACTGGTATGTTTGGGCCGATGCAAAACCCGACGGCACGCCGCCCAACAACTGGCTGTCGATCTTCGGCGGTTCGGCCTGGCAGTGGGACACCAGCCGCCAGCAATATTACCTGCACAATTTCCTGGCCGAGCAGCCCGATCTCAACTTCCACAACACGGAAGTGCAGGATGCACTGCTCGACGTCACCCGCTTTTGGCTGGAGCGTGGCGTCGACGGTTTCCGCCTCGACACCATCAATTTCTACTTTCACAGCCAGGGGCTGGAAAACAACCCGCCGCTGCCGCCGGAAGAGCGCAACGATCAGACGGCGCCGGCAGTCAACCCCTACAATTATCAGGACCATCTCTACGACAAGAGCCGCCCCGAAAACCTCGGTTTTCTGGAACGCTTCCGCGCCCTGCTCGACGAGTATCCGGCACAGGCCGCGGTCGGCGAAGTCGGCGATTCGCAGCGTGGGCTGGAAGTGGTGGCGGCCTACACCGCCGGCGGCAAGCGCGTGCATATGTGCTATTCGTTCGACTTCCTGGCGCCGGAAAAGATCAGCGCCGCCAAGGTACGCTCGGTTCTGGAAGCCTTCGGCAAGGTCGCCAGCGATGGCTGGTCATGCTGGGCCTTCTCCAATCACGATGTAATGCGGCCGGCCTCGCGCTGGGCCGCCGGCGAAGCCGATCCGACCGCCTATCTCAAGGTCATCTCGGCGCTGCTGATGTCGCTGCGCGGTTCGGTCTGCATCTATCAAGGCGAGGAGCTCGGGCTGGGCGAGGCCGAACTGCAATTCGAGGATCTGCAGGACCCGTACGGCATCCGCTTCTGGCCGGAGTTCAAGGGCCGCGATGGCTGCCGCACGCCGATGGTATGGGATGCCGCCGCCAGGAATGGCGGCTTCTCGACCGCAAAGCCGTGGCTGCCGGTGCCCGGCAAGCATCTGTCGCAAGCGGTCAACGTGCAGCAGGGCGACGCCAACTCGCTGCTCGAGCACTACCGGCGCTTTCTCGCCTTCCGCCGCCAGCATTCGGCGCTGGCCAAGGGCGACATCACCTTCATCGAAAGCGAGGGCGACACCGTCGCCTTCACCCGCCGCGAGGGCAATGAGCAGGTCGTCTGCGTCTTCAATTTGGGCAGCAAGCCGGCCGAGGTCGTCCTCGGCGGCCAGGCGCTGCAGCCCTTGCCCGGGCACGGCTTTTCAGGACAGTCTGGGACAGGCTCGATCCGCCTCGGCGGCTACGGCGCCTGGTTCGGGCGTATCGATTAATTTGCAGGGAACCACTGGGAGGAAATCATGGCCGATGTCACGCTGAGACAGGTGAAGAAATCATACGGCAATCTGCACATTCTCCACGGCATCGACCTCGACATAAAGTCAGGCGAGTTCATCGTCTTTGTCGGTCCTTCGGGTTGCGGCAAGTCGACCTTGCTTAGGTCCATCGCCGGGCTCGAGGAGATTACCTCCGGTGAGCTCAAGATTGCCGGTGAGGTGGTGAACGACGTGCCGCCGTCGAAGCGCGGCATCGCCATGGTGTTCCAGTCCTATGCGCTCTACCCGCACATGACGGTCTACGACAACATGGCGTTCTCGATGAAGATCGGCAAGGAAAGCAAGGCCGAGATCGACAAGCGCGTGCGGCAGGCGGCCGAGATCCTGCAGCTGACCAAATATCTCGACCGTCTCCCCAAGGCGATGTCGGGCGGCCAGCGCCAGCGCGTCGCCATCGGCCGCGCCATCGTGCGCAATCCGAAAGTCTTCCTGTTCGACGAACCGCTGTCGAACCTCGACGCGGCACTGCGCGTCGCCACCCGCATCGAGATCGCCAAGCTGAAGGAATCGATGCCGAATACGACGATGATCTACGTCACCCACGACCAGGTCGAGGCGATGACGCTGGCCGACCGCATCGTCGTGCTCAAGGAAGGCCATATCGAGCAGGTCGGCACGCCGATGGAGCTCTACAAGCGGCCAGGCAATCTGTTTGTCGCCCAGTTCATCGGCTCACCGGCCATGAACATCCTGCCGGCGACGGTCGACAAGACCGGAAACCCGACCGTCGTCAGCCATGTCGGCGGCCGCAAGGCAACGGTGCCGATCGCCACGCCGGCGTCTGCGAAAGGCGCTGCGGTCAGCTTCGGCGTGCGGCCGGAGGATCTGGTGATTGCTACCGGCACGGACTATCTGTTCGAGGGAACGGTGGACTATGTCGAGCAGCTCGGTGAGGTTCAACTCGTCTATGTCGATATCGGCCGCGCCGACCTGCCGCTGGTGACGAAGATGCCGGGCAATGTCGAGGTCAAGCGCGGGGCGACACTGCGGCTGAGCGCGGACGCCGGCGACCTGCATATCTTCGACGCGGACGGCCACTCCTTCTCGCTCCACGCGCCGGAAGTGAAGGCGGCCTAACATCAGGCCATTCGGCATCTTATAGAAACAAGAGCGGCGGGCCAGGCCCGCCGCTCTTGTTTTGCTAGCAACTTCGGCGGTTAGTGATTGCCGAAGAGGTTGCGGTCGCTGCCCTGGGGCGCTGACTTTTGCACGTCGCCCGACGAATTCAGCAGCTTGTAGACCGGCGACTCGGTGTTGCGCATCGACGAGGTCTGCGTGGTGTCGATGTTGGCGGTCGTCTGCTTGTTGACGGCACTCGAACCAACGCTGTCGTTATTGGCATAGGCGCTGCCGGCGGCGATCAGAAGCGCGGCGGCGGTAAGGACAATCTTCTTCATTTTGGGCACTCCTGGATTTCAGATCCCGGAGCGGCGGGCTTGACCGCCGCTCTGCGTCTCGTCTTGGGATCGACTGTTAGTTCTTGCCGAAGAGGTTGCGGTCGCTGCCCTGAACGACGGGCTGGTTGTCGGCATGGGCCGGCTTCTGGATCGAAGCGGTATGCGAGCCGTCGACTGCGGCGGCAGGCTGGTTCGCACCGTTGGAACCGTAGTTGTCGCTACCAGCGAAGGCGCTGCCGGAAATGGCCAGAAGGGCGGCGGCAGTGAGAACAATCTTTTTCATTCTTAATACTCCAGTATTTTCAGTTTTTCCGTCCGTCTAGCGGCGTGTCTTGGGAAGGAAATCGCGTCGTTCGGACAGCCCCGATGTGGGTGGCCCCATGACCTGTTTCCAATCACGAAGTTGTTCCGCGTGGACCATGACTCTGCATCTTGAAATTGTACCAGAGCCTACTACTACCAAGATTTTTATCAACTTTATCAGTCGGTTATCAAAAACCCGCCTATGCATCACCAACTGTGTCGGAGTGCCAGCGTTCACACCGTCCTGCACGCACCGTCAACAGAAACGAACCGTTCGGTTCGATTTTAGAATCCTCTAATAGTCACTTTTCGATACCGTTAACCATTTCGACGCCGGCTAAAGTCTGATTCGGCGAGCGAGTCGTGACCGGCGCCAAGGCGGCAGAAGCGGAAGGTCGGCGTCTCTGGAGATGGGCTGCGGGATTCACATTCCGTGTCGCGCCCGCATGGATACGATGTCGCTTTCATGCCGCCACCGAACCGGCCGTCGTGTTTAGATCATGGCATCTCAGGTGCCGCTTGGTGACGACGAAGCGGAGAATTGGGAAGCCGGTCAAAACCCGGCGCTGCCCCCGCAACGGTGGTGGAGTTCAAGTCGCAACGGGAGACCACTGGGCCACAAGCCTGGGAAGGTGTCGCGACCGTCCGCAAGGACACTCCAGAGCCCGGAAACCAGCCCGAGATTTCTAGACTCGACTGATCGCGGTGGGCGGTCAAGAGGTGGATGGTGCATGTCCGGCCTGGCGCCGGGTTGCCGCTAATCTTTCCTCCATCACCACCAGTTCAGTCCTTGAACACGAGGACAGGACATGGATGCGCGCAACGACATGCTGAGGCTGCTGCACAGCCGCAAGCAGGGCTACTCGCTGGAACAGCCCTTTTACACCGACGCCGATTTCTTCAAGCTCGACATGGAACTGATCTGGTATCGCGACTGGCTGTTCATAGGCCATGACTGCGAACTGCCGAAGCCGGGCAGCTTCATCACCGCCCAGATCGGCGACTACCCGGTCGTGCTGGTGCGCGACCAGCAAGGCAAGATCAACGCCTTCCACAATTCCTGTCGCCATCGCGGCAGCCGCGTCTGCAACACCGAGAAAGGCACGGCGGCAAAGCTGGTCTGCCCCTATCACCAGTGGACCTACGAACTCGACGGAAGGCTGTTGTTCGCCCGGCAGATGGCCGATGGTTTCGACAAGAGCCAGTTCAGCCTGAAGCCGGTGGCTTGCGAGAGCGTCGGCGGCTACATCTTCATCTGCCTGGCCAAGGAGCCGGCGGACTTCGCGCCGATGCGCGCCCTGATTGAGCCCTATCTCTTGCCGCACCGGCTGCGCGAGGCGAAGGTCGCCTTCGAATCGACCATCGTCGAAAAGGGCAACTGGAAGCTCGTCTGGGAAAACAACCGCGAGTGCTATCACTGCGCCGGTAACCATCCCGAACTTTGCAAAACCTTCCCCGAGGCCCCGACCGTAACCGGCGTTAACGGCGCCGACAGCGACCCCGAAATGCTGGCGCACTGGGCGAAATGCGAGGCGGCGGGCCTGCCTAGCAAGTTCCGCATCGACCCGGCCGGACAATATCGCGCCACCCGCGCGCCGCTGCTGCGCGATGCCGTCAGCTATACGATGAACGGCAAGCGGGCAGTGACGAAGAACCTGTCCGACACAGTCTCAGCCGACCGGATCGGCACTTTGATGCACTATCACTACCCGACGACATGGAACCACATTCTCATCGACCACGCGGTGACCTTCCGCGTGCTGCCGATCAGCGCCACGGAAACCGCTGTGACGACGAAGTGGCTGGTCCACAAGGATGCGGTCGAAGGCGTCGACTACAACCTCGAAGAACTTACGCATGTCTGGACCGAAACCAACGACCAGGACCGCCGCATCGTCGAGGAGAACGCCTTCGGCATCCTGTCGCCGGCTTATGAGCCCGGCCCCTATTCGGAGCTGCATGAGGGCGGCGTCATCCAGTTCATCGAATGGTACGCGTCCTTCATCGGCCCGCGCCTTGCCGAAGGCGGCCGGCCGGCGCTGCGCAGCGTCGCCTGAGGGGTGAGGGGATGAACGCCATGACCGATCTCGGGCTCTACCGCCACCTCGACGAGATGGCACCCTGGAACGACAAGCTGCAGGTGCTGGAAGTGATCGGCGTCGCCGACGAGGCGCCCGACGTCAAGACCTTCACCTTCCGCTCCGACAACCAGACCTGGTTCCGCTACAAGCCGGGCCAGTTCGTGACGCTGGAACTGCCAACCGCCGGCGGCCCGCTGATGCGCACCTACACGCTGTCGTCGTCGCCGTCGCGGCCGTTCTCGATCGGGGTGACGGTGAAGGCGCAGGCCGGCAGCCTCGGCACGCGCTGGATGTTCGATCATCTGAAGCCCGGCACCCACGTGAAGGCCTATGGGCCGGTGGGCGACTTTTCGCTGCACAGCCATCCGGCGGCGAAATATCTGTTCATCTCGGCCGGTTCCGGCGTCACGCCGATGATGTCGATGCTGCGCTGGCTGAACGACTGCGCGCCATGGACCGATGTCGGCTTCGTCAACTGTGCGCGGCGGCCGGAAGAGATCATCTTCCGCAAGGAACTTGAGTTGCTCGGCAGCCGCATGCCCGGCCTGTCGCTCGGCTTCATGATCGAGGAGCGATCAAGCCGTGAAGGCTGGTTCGGCCATATGGGCCGTATCGATGCCATCCGCTTGCCACTGCTGGCGCCCGATTTCCGCGAGCGCGAAATCTTTTGCTGCGGTCCCGACCCGTTCATGCGTGCGGTGCGGCAGATGCTTGAAGCCTCGGGCTTCGACATGGCCAGATACCACCAGGAAAGCTTCGCCGCTCCCGCGGTCGAGGAAGTACCGGCGCCGTTTGCCGTCCCGGCGGACGGCGGCACCGGAGCGCCTGCCGAGGCCGTGACCCCGATCCGCTTCGCGCTTTCGGATGTCGACGCCGAATGCGTTGCAGGGCAGACCGTGCTGCAGACGGCACGCGCCTCGGGCGTCAGGATCCCCGCGGCCTGCGAATTCGGCCTGTGCGGAACCTGCAAGGTCAAGAAGGTCTCGGGCGACGTCGAGATGAGCCACAATGGCGGCATCCTCGATCACGAGATCGACGACGGGTTTATCCTGGCCTGTTGCTCGAAGCCGCTGTCGGCGCTCGAAATCGAGGCCTGAAGCAGACGGCTCAGACGCCGTAGCGTTCGGTGCGGATGAGGCTGGCCGGGACATCGGCATCGATCAACGCCTGGGCGGCGGTCGACACGAAGGCGTTCGAGCCGCAGACGAAGGCAAGCTTCGGCGGCTCGGGCAGCCGAGCCATGGATTGCATCATCATCTGGGCATCGATCCGTCGCGAATAGTCCTCGGGGCGCCGTGCGGCCTCGCGCGTCAGCGTCAGCACAAGGTCGAACCCGTCGCGGCGATCGTCGAGCTTGATCAACTCATCGCGAAAGATCACTTCGTCCCAGATCCGCGCCGAAAACACCAACGCGACCGGCACTGAGGATTTCCGCGCTGCCCGGTGGCGCACCATCGCCATCAGCGGCACCACACCGGAACCGCCGCCGACCAAGAGCAGCGGTCCGTCGTCTTTGTCGGACCAGACGAAATGGCCGCCGAGCGGACCACGCAACTCGATCTCGTCGCCGACCACTGCCACCTCGTGGAAGAAGGGCGAGACCTCGCCATCGTCGAGCCGCTCAATCGCCAGCTCGATAGTCCCGCCGCTCTCGGGCGCCGAGGCGATGGAATAGGAACGGCGCGCCTGGTAGCCATCCGGCGCCGTCAGCCGGACATCGACATGCTGTCCGGCCTGATAGACAAAAGGCCGCGACAGCTTGAAGACAAAACTGGTGACGCGCGGCGTGCGCTTTTCGATGCGAATGATCTTCGCCGTCTGCCAGGGCGATTGCGCCGCCGCTGCCTCGCTCATGGGTCGCCCGAGTAGCGCTGCTCGCGCCACGGGTCGCCATAGATGTGATAGCCGCGCAATTCCCAAAAGCCCGGCTCGTCGCGTTCGGTGAACTGCAGCCCGTTCAGCCATTTGGCCGACTTCCAGAAATAGAGATGCGGCACCAGCAGCCGCGCCGGCCCGCCATGGTCCGGCGTGATCGGCTTGCCCTCATAAAGCAGCGCCACCATCGCCTTGCCGGCGACAAGATCCTTCACCGGCACATTGGTGGCGTAGCCGTCGAACGAATGCGCCAGCGTGAAGGCGGTCGGCGGCTCGATGCCGGCATCGGCGAGGATGTCGTCGATCAGCACGCCTTGCCATGCCGTGTCGAACTTGGTCCACGCGGTCACGCAATGGATGTCGCGCGTCATCCGGGTCAGCGGCAGCGCATTGAACTCGGCCCAGTTCCATTTCTTGATCGGTCGCGGTCCGTGCTTGAGCGTGAACGACCAGTCCTCGCTGCGCAAGCGCGGCGTCGGTCCGGTCGACAGCACGGGAAAACCTTGCTCGAGATACTGTCCGGGCGGGATGCGGGCATCCGTATCCGTCGGGGGCCTTCGCCCGGAAGAGAAGCCGCGGGTAACCATCGGGACAATCCGTTTGCGGTGCGGCCGAAATCGACCGCAGCCAGTGTTCGCGAAGATATCCCGGCGGGCAACAGGAATCTTGGGCGGCCCGACAGGCTCGCCGCCGACGCGGCAAGCCTGCGTTGCTCGTGCCTCAGCCGGCGGCGAAGGGCACCGCGACGAAGATCTGCGCGTCGCCGCGATCGACAAGCAGCAGCACGGATTTCCTGCCGGACTTGCCGGCCTGCGCGATCGCCTGGTTTGCCTGCCTGGCGTTCTTCACTGGGGTCTGGTCGACGCCGACGATGACGTCGCCCGGCTGGATGCCGGCGGCCGAGGCCGCCTTGTCCGGATTGACGCGTTCGACCAAGGCGCCGCGCTGGTCGTCGGTCAGGTTCAGCTGCTCGCGAACATCCGGCGTGAGGTCGGTGAGGCCGAGGCCGAGTGACGGCACCCGCAAGGCCTGTTCCTGGGACTTGCCGTCACTGCCTTCGGCCGAGGCGGTCTTCGCATCATCGCTGTTGCGTCCGACATCGGCGGAAATCTGCATGGCCTTGCCGTTGCGCCAGACATTGAGCGTTTCCCTGGCACCCGGCGCTACGTCGGCGACGGCACGCGACAGGTCTTTCGGATCCTTTATCTCCTGGCCGGCGAAGCCGGTGATGACGTCGCCGGTCTTGATGCCCGCCTTCGCGGCCGGCGATCCGTCGGTGACCTCGGAAACCAGTGCGCCGCCGGGATGGTCAAGGCCCATGGCGCTGGCGACGTCCGGCGTCACCTCCTGGATCTGGACGCCGAGATAGCCATACTGGATGTCGCCGCCCTTCATCAGCTTGGCGACCACCTTCTCGGCCTGGTCAGACGGGATGGCGAAGCCGACGCCGACGCTGCCACCATTGGGCGAATAGATCGCCGCGTTGATGCCGACGACATCGCCCGCGACATCCACCAGCGGGCCGCCGGAATTGCCGTGGTTGATCGGCGCGTCGATCTGGATGAAGTCGTCGAACGGACCGCTGTGCAGGTCGCGGCCGCGCGCCGAAACGATGCCTGCGGTGACCGTGGTGCCGATGCCGAACGGGTTGCCGAAAGCCAGCACCTGGTCGCCCGGCATTAGCTTGTCGGAATCGCCCCATTTGACGGTCGGCAGGGACTTGTCGGCCTTGACCTTGAGCACGGCGAGATCGTTCTTGGCATCGCGGCCGACCAGCTTGGCGGGAAGCTCGGTGCCATCATCGAGCGTCACCTTGATCGAGGTGGCGCCATCGATGACGTGATTGTTGGTGACGATGGTGCCATCCGAGCCGACGATGAAGCCGGACCCAAGTGCCTCCGCACGCTGCGACTGTTGCTGCGGCGGGGTCTTGGGCATGGGTGTTGCCTGGTCGCCGAAGAACTGACGGAAATAGTCGTCGAAGGGCGAACCGCCGTCGAAGGGGGAGTCTTCGCTCATCGTTTCCGGCTGCGCTTTCATGACGGTGGTGACCGTCACCACCGCCGGCTTGTCGGCCGCCACGATCGGAGCAAACGAGCCGTTCGGCGCCTTTATGCCGGCGACGGGGGTCTGGGTTGTCGGAACGGTGCTGGTTGCGCCCATATTGTTCGCACTGTCTGCGAAGGACACCACGAAGGGGGATAGGATCAGCGCAGCGCCCAGCAAGGCCGCGACGCGATGTCTGCGAAGGATATCTGACATGGTCGTCTGTCCGGGCGAGAGTTGATCCGGCGCCGTGGCCGCCTCCTGTATGGGAAACCGGCCATCCGGCGTGTCGACGGTCGCGATTGCCTGTCTCGCCTGGCATGGCAGCCGACCGGATCGACAGACCTGCATCTAGGGTCTGGATGGGTCCGAATTAGGGTTCTTGTGCCATCTTACGAAGATTTAATGTCCGCAGGCGCTTCGGTCGGCGCTTCAACGCCCATTGCTGCGGCTGAGATAGGCCGAGGCGATCTCCCGCATCCGCTTGCCGTCGAAGCTCGGCCCGTGCCCGCCATGGCCGATGCGGATCGGCAGGTCGAGCAGCCGCTGCATCGTGCGACGATAGGCGGCGCGGTCGGAATCCGGCAGGTCGTCGATCAGCATGCCGTCATAGATAGCATCGCCGGCGAAAAACAGGCCGTCGGCCTCGTCGAACAGCGCGATCGAATCAGGCGAATGTCCCGGCAGGTGCAGCACCTTGAACTGCCGGTCGCCGATATCGACGACATCGCCCTCGGCAAGCGTCCTTGTCAGCGGTGCCGGCGGGATCCTGTAGTCGGCCGCTTTCCAACAGGGCGCCGGCAATTTCGAGACGGCGCCGTCGAGGTTGTGGAACATGTAGGCGTAGGTCACCGCCTCATCCATGCTGTCGAATTTTTCGGCGCTTTGCTCCGGTCCCGCCCGCAGCGGAAATTCGTGCAGCGAGCCGACATGGTCGAGATGGATATGCGTGGCGACGACCAGCAGCGGCTTGCCGGCAGGCGTGTCGATCTGAGGCGCCAACGGGCAGATGCCCATGCCGGTATCGACGAGCAGGTCGACGTCGCGGCCTTTGAGATGCCAGATGTTGGCGCGCACGAAATCGTGCACGAACGGCTCGGTCAGCATCGTCGTCCTGGCGTCGACGCTGGTCTTGCTGAACCAGTCGCCCGCCAGACGCTCACCGACCAGACTGGCGCCCATCAGACGAAGGGCTTTCCGACCTTGTATTTTTCCGGCACCAGCCGCTTCAGATAGGCCATGCCGGCCTCGGACAGCTGGTTGACATCGGGCTTCATGAAATCGTCGGGCATGTGGCGCGTCTTGCCGGCGACGTTCTTCAGCGGCACCTTCTTCAGCACGGTCTTCGTGCCGTCATATTGCAGCGCCACCGAGCCGCCGCCCTCCTCGGCGACGGCAACGGCGAAGGCGCCGGCATCGAAGGCTTCCTTGGCGTCGACGGCGCTGATGGCGCCAACATAGCCGCGCGGCATGTAGCCCAGTGCATCGACGCGCGCCCGCTTGCCCGGCAGGCCTTCGGCGAGCGCCCGCTCGAGCGCTGCCGGCAGGTCGCTGCCCGACAGCTTGACGTTGCCATGGGCGTCGCGCTCAAGCTTCTCCGGTGGCACCAGACTTTCGACCAGTGCCTTGCCGTCGGCGGTGCTGACGCCTTCCGACACGGCGACGATGCAGCGCTTGTGGCGGTCGAGCGTGGCGCGCACGTCGTCGATGAAGCCGGCGGCTGAGAATGGCCGCTCCGGCACGTAGACGAGATGCGGGCCGCTGTCGGGGTCGAGCTGCCATGCGGCCGCGGCTGCGGTGAGGAAGCCGGCGTGCCGGCCCATGACGATGCCGACATAGATGCCGGGCAAGGCGCGGAAATCGAGATCGACCGAGAGGAAGGCGCCGGCGACGAACTCGGCCGCCGAGATGAAGCCCGGCGTGTGGTCGTTCTCCTCGAGATCGTTGTCGATGGTCTTCGGCGCGTGCACGAAGGCCATCGTGCCGCCAGCGGCGTCGGTCAGGATCTGCTGCGTGCCGGACGTGTCATTGCCGCCGATATAGATGAAGGCGTCGGCTCCGGCCTTCTTCAGGCCGTTGAGGATGACCTCGCAATAGGCGGCGTCCGGCTTGTCACGCGTCGAGCCCAGTGCCGCACTCGGCGTCGCCGCGATCAGCCTGAGCTGTTCCTCCGGGATGGAAGAGAGGTCGGCATAGTTGCCGTCACGAATGCCGCGCACGCCATGGATCGAGCCCAGCACCTTGGCGCCGGGATGCCGCTTGCGGATCTCCAGTGCTGCACCAACCATGGTCTGGTTGATGACAGCGGTCGGTCCGCCGCCCTGCGCGATCACAAACGTTCCTGACATTCTTCAATTCTCCCGGATGGTGGCTTCGCAAGCACATTCGCCTGTCTTGCGGCATCACGCAACGGGAGAGTCAAACGGCTGCGAGCAGCCGTTGAACGATCAGACGACGACGACCGGGTTCTTCTTGGAAACGCGGCTGTAGAGGTCGATTATGTCCTGGTTGATCAGGCGCACGCAGCCCGACGACATCGCCTGGCCGATGCTCCACCATTCCGGCGAGCCGTGGATGCGGTAGCCGGTGTCCTTGCCGTCCTGGTAGATGTAGAGCGCCCGGGCGCCGAGCGGATTGGTGAGGCCGCCGGGCTGGCCGCCCTGCCATTTCACCAGTTCCGGCTTGCGCGCGATCATTTCGGGCGGCGGGGTCCAGACTGGCCATTCTTTGCCGTACTGGATGTTGGCGCGGCCGGACCAGCGGAAGCCGTCTTTGCCGATGCCGACGCCGTAGCGGATCGCCTCACCGCCAGGCTGCACCAGGTAGAGCATGCGCTCCTGCAAATGCACGACGATGGTGCCGGGCGCCTCGCCGGTCTGGTCGACGACGATCTGGCGACGGAACTCCGCCTTGACCTTCTGATAGGGCACCGCCGGCACCTCGAAGCCGCCATCGGTGAGCGAGGCGTACATCACGTCCGGGCCGGTGATGTTCTTGTCGACGCTGATCGCGGGACGGATTGGTCGCACCGAGCCGGTGGTGGTGTCGTCGAGCTGCAGCTGCGGCAGGTCGAGCGTCTGGCTGCAGCCGGCCATGCCGAGCAGCGTGATCGCGCCGGCGCCTGACAGCACCGCGCGGCGGGAAAGCAGATTTTCGGTTTCGCTTGCGTCGCCATTCACTGGCGGCGTCAGATTTTGCGGCTTACGCATGCACCCAAACCCTACGCTGGCGGCGGGAAACACGGTCCGGCCGGATAGGGGCAGTTTCGCCAATCATGGTTGAAAAAGCGTGAAGGGCCGGACTTTGGTCTTAACCCTGTTCTGCCGTTGCCGGTGCCGGTAGGGCGAAACGGCCCGCCGCGGGATTTCGAAGAAGCCCCCTTTACATTCTTGCGCACCCAAGGATTTATCCTCTTCTTTGCGCACCCAAGGATTTATCCTCTTCTTTGCGCTCAAGGAGACTTCGATGTCCTTCGAAAACTGGGCCGCCTTCGCCGCCGCCTCCACCATCCTTCTCGTCATTCCCGGTCCGACCATCCTTTTGGTCGTGTCCTATGCGCTGGGCCAGGGCTGGCGCACGGCGTTGCCTATGGCGGTCGGCGTGGCGCTGGGAGATTTCACCGCCATGACGCTGTCGATGCTTGGCATCGGCGCGCTGCTCGCGGCATCGGCCACCGTGTTCACGGTGCTGAAGGTGATCGGTGCCTGCTACCTGATCTATCTCGGCGTAAAACTGTTCCGCGCTGGCGGCGCGCTCAAGGCCGAGCCGCGCACCGACGCGGTGTCCTCGGCGAAAATGATGGCGCATGCCTGGCTGGTCACGGCTCTCAACCCGAAAAGCATCACCTTCTTCGTCGCCTTCTTGCCGCAGTTCCTCGACCGCCACGCGGATTTCTGGACCCAGATGCTGGTCTTCGAAACGACCTTCCTGGCGCTCGCCTTCGCCAATGCCTTCGGCTATGCGCTGATCGCGGCCAGGGCACGCAATGTCGTGCGCAACCCGCGGGCGATCCGCATCTTCAACCGCACCGGCGGCACGCTTCTGGTCGGCGCCGGCATCGCCACCATGGCGGTGCGTTCGGGAAATTGAGGGCAGCAGAAATTTGCCTGCCCTGCCTGATTTGCTTGCTCGATGGGGCCCGGGCCCAGGGTTGGCGTGCCAGCTTTTGTTGGCCTAAGATGGGTTGGCCTCGGCATCTGATGGAGGGCAAGGCATGGCGGTCAAGGACGCATTCGGCCTGACATTATCGGGTGCGACGGAGGCCGGTTTCGCGCCTTACGCCCAGGCCGTGCGCGAACTGCAGTGCTTCATTGGCGATCCCGTCGCCTCAGCCGACCGCGCCATCGCCGAAAACCCCGATTTCGTCATGGCGCATGTCTTCAAGGGCTATCTCTTCGGCCTCGCCACCGAGCGCGAGGCAAGTTTGGTGGCCAGGACATGTCACGAGGCGGCGCTGTCGCTTGCCGCCACGCCGCGCGAACAGGCGCATGTTGCGGCCCTTGGCCATCTCGCCGCCGGTCGCTGGCATGAAGCCTCCCGAACCCTCGAGGATGTCGCCATCGGCTTTCCGCTCGACATGGTGGCGCTGCAGACCGGACACCAGATCGACTTCTTCACCGGCAATGCCCGCATGCTGCGCGACCGCATCGGCCGCGCGCTGCCATCGTGGCAAAAGGATATGCCGGGCTACCACGCCGTCCTCGGCATGCAGGCCTTCGGGCTGGAGGAGATGGGCGACTACGCGCGCGCCGAAAGGCTTGGCCGCACGGCGGTCGACATCGAGCCGCGCGACGGCTGGGCGCAGCATGCCGTTGCCCATGTCATGGAAATGCAGAGCCGGCAGAGGGACGGAATCGCCTGGATGCGCGCCAACCCGGAGGCGTGGACGAAGGACAGCTTCCTGCAGGTGCACAATTGGTGGCATCTGTCGCTGTTCCACTACGATCTCGGCGACACCGACGAGGTGCTGGCGCTCTATGATGGACCGATCTACGGCACGCCGTCGACGCTGGCGCTCAACATGGTCGATGCCTCGGCGATCCTGTGGCGGCTCTATCTCGGCGGCGCCGATGTCGGCGACCGCTGGGCAGCCCTTGCCGCCAACTGGCCCAAGGCCGGCGCCGGCAATTACGCCTTCAACGATGCGCATGCGATGATGGCCTTCGTCGGCGCCGGCCTCGAAGCGCCGGCCAAAACCCTGCTCGAAGCACAGCGCGAGGCGATGCGCGGCAACGACGACAATGCTGCCTTCACCCGGGATGTCGGCCATCCCCTCACACTTGCCATCAAGGCATTCGGCGACGGCAACTATGCCGAGACGGTACGCCTGATCCGGCCGATTCGCGCCATCGCCCAGCGCTTCGGCGGCAGCCACGCGCAGCGCGACGTCATCGATCTCACCCTGATCGAGGCGGCGCTGCGTTCCGGCGACCATGCCCTGTCGCGGGCGCTAACGGCGGAACGCACGCTGGCGCGACCGGACAGCCCGCTCTCGGCATTGTTTTCGCACCGCGCTGCCGATTTGTCCGAGAATTGACCAGCGACGAATCTTGCCTTAAAAACTGGCCAAGCCAGATTTTTTCGAGATCCGAAAAAAATAATGGCAGTGGGAGGAAAGCATGTATCTCGGCCTCGATCTGGGCACGTCGGGCGTCAAGGCGCTGTTGATCGATGCCGGTCAGACTGTTGTCGGCTCCGGCCATGGCTCGCTCGACGTGTCGCGACCGCATCCCGGCTGGTCCGAGCAGGATCCTGCTCACTGGATCCAGGCCTGCGAGACGGCAATCGCCGAACTGAAGGCATCCCATCCGAAAGAACTCGCGACGGTGAAAGGCATCGGCCTCTCCGGCCAGATGCATGGCGCCACCTTGCTCGACGCCGCAGACAAGGTCCTGTGCCCTTGCATCCTGTGGAACGACACGCGCAGCCACGCCGAAGCGGCCGCTCTCGACGCCGATCCACGCTTTCGCGAACTCACCGGCAACATCGTCTTCCCCGGCTTCACCGCGCCGAAACTCGCCTGGGTGAAGAACAACGAGCCCGGTATCTTCGCCAAGGTGGCGAAGGTGCTTTTGCCGAAGGATTTCCTGCGGCACTGGCTGACCGGCGAGCATATGTCGGAAATGTCCGATTCGGCCGGCACGTCCTGGCTCGATGTCGGCAAGCGGCGCTGGTCCGCCGACCTTCTCGCCGCCACCTCGCTCGACGAGAAGCAGATGCCGTCGCTGGTCGAAGGCACTGCGAAAGCCGGCGGCCTGCGCGCCGAATTGGCCTCGAAATGGGGCATCGAGGCCGGCATCCCGATCGCCGGCGGCGCCGGCGACAATGCGGCCTCGGCCTGCGGCATGGGCACGGTGGGCGCCGGCCACGCTTTCGTCTCGCTCGGCACGTCAGGCGTGCTGTTTGCCGCCAACGCGTCCTATCTGCCCAATCCGGCAAGCGCGGTGCACACATTCTGCCATGCGTTGCCCAACACCTGGCACCAGATGGGCGTCATCCTGTCGGCCACCGATTCGCTCAACTGGCTGTCGGAGATATCAGGCAAGGGCGCCGGCGAACTGACCGCCGAGCTTGGCGATACGCTCCAGGCACCAAGCGGCGTATCGTTCCTGCCCTATCTCTCGGGCGAGCGCACGCCGCACAATGATTCCGCCATTCGCGGCGCGTTCACCGGCCTGGCGCATGAATCCAACCGCGCCGTGCTCACCCAGGCGGTGCTCGAAGGCGTCGCCTTCGCCTTCCGCGACAGTCTCGAAGCGTTGAAAAAGGCCGGCACGACATTGACGCGGGTGACGGCGATCGGTGGCGGTTCGCGCTCACGTTACTGGCTGAAGGCGATCGCCACCGCGCTTCAGATCCCGGTCGACATTCCTGCCGACGGCGATTTCGGCGCCGCCTTCGGCGCGGCCAGGCTCGGCCTGATCGCGGCGACCGGTGCGGATCCGCTCAGCATCTGCACCGCGCCGGCCACCGACGCGACCATCGAACCGGATACGGGGCTAATCCGCGCCTATGCCGACGCCTATGACCGCTACCGGGCGCTTTATCCGGCGATCAAGGGCGCCACGGCGTGAGCGGACTTTCGCCCACGCCGTGGCATCGCGGCTCACTGCGCCGGCACCTTGTCGAGGAAGCCGGTGACGCTCTTCAGGCGGCCGTTCTCGATGACGCCGATGTCGGTGCCTTCGATGACGGACTCGGTGCCTTCCGGCCCGAGGTTCCACGAGAAGCGGATCGTGTCGGCGAACCCGTCCGGCTTGCCCTTCAGCGAGAAACGGAAGCCGGCAAAACGCTGCTGCACACCATCGATGAGTGCGGCGACTCCGTCATGGCCGTCGCCCTGCATGATCGGATCACGGTAGCTGACGTCTTCGGTGAAGGTCGCTTCCAGCAGTGCCTGCCGTCGGTCCGCATCACCCTCGTTCCAGGCGGTGATGTAGTTTTGGGCGATCGTGTTGAGGTCGGTCATGGTCTGTCTCCTTCTTTGAGTGGCTTTGACACGAACCTTTTCGACCAGCGTGAGCGTGAAACCAATTACGCCTGCGGTAATCGGGGCGAACTTTCGAGAGGACAGAAATCATGAGCAGCGGATTTTTCGGCGACATCCAGAAGATCAAATATGAGGGACCGGATTCGACCAATCCGCTGGCCTACCGGTTCTACAATCCCGACGAGGTTGTCGCCGGCAAGCGGTTGGAAGACCATCTGCGCTTCGCGGTCGCCTACTGGCATTCCTTCGCCTGGCAGGGCGGCGATCCCTTCGGCGGCCAGACCTTCGACCGTCCCTGGTTTCCCAAGGCCGGCGGCATCGACACGATGGAGTTGGCCAAGCTCAAGGCAGACGTCGCCTTCGAGATGTTTTCGCTGCTCGGCGCACCCTATTTCTGTTTCCACGACGCCGACGTGCGGCCGGAGGGCAAGGATTTTTCGGAGAGTGCCGCGCGCCTCGACGAGATCGGCGACTACTTTGCGGGAAAGATGAAGCAGACCGGCGTCAAGCTGCTCTGGGGCACCGCCAACCTGTTCTCGCACCGTCGCTTCATGTCCGGTGCGGCCACCAACCCCGATCCCGATGTCTTTGCCTATGCGGCGGCAACGGTGAAGAGCTGCATCGACGTCACCAAGCGGCTGAAGGGCGAGAACTACGTGCTATGGGGCGGCCGCGAGGGCTATGAGACGCTGCTCAACACCGACCTTGGCCGCGAGCAGGACCAGGCCGGACGCTTCCTCAGCCTTGTGGTCGATTACAAGCACAAGATCGGTTTCAAGGGCACCATCCTGATCGAGCCGAAGCCGCAGGAACCGACAAAGCACCAGTACGACTATGATGTCGCGACGGTGTACGGCTTCCTCAAGCGCTTCGGGCTGGAGAAGGAGGTCAAGCTCAACATCGAGCAGGGTCACGCCATCCTGGCCGGCCATTCCTTCGAGCACGAGCTGGCTCTGGCCAATGCGCTCGGCGTCTTCGGTTCGATCGACATGAACCGCAACGACTACCAATCCGGCTGGGACACCGACCAGTTCCCCAACAACGTGCCGGAAATGGCGCTCGCCTACTACCAGGTCTTGCTGGCCGGTGGCTTCAAGACCGGCGGCACTAATTTCGACGCCAAGCTGCGCCGCCAGTCGCTCGATCCGCAGGACCTGCTGATCGGCCATATCGGTGGCATGGACGCTTGTGCACGCGGGCTCAAGGCCGCCGCCCGCATGGTCGAGGACAAGGCGCTGTCGGGACCGCTGGCCGAACGCTATGCCGGCTGGAATTCGGCCGAGGCCAAGGCGATGCTGTCGGGCAAACGCACGCTGGAGGAGATCGCCGAGCGTGTGGTGAAGAAGAAGATCGAGCCACAGCCGCGCTCGGGCCGCCAGGAACTGCTCGAGAATATCGTCAACCGCTACGTCTGAGCGCGAAATTCCGTCCATACCCTTTCCAGGGCGGGCCAAGCCCCGGAACGGCTTTGCGCTATGGGCGGGACCGACGACACGGTTCTGCCCCGCATCGCCCCTCAATCGCCTCGCTCTTGCCTTCAAACAGCCGTCACGGATCTCGTATAAGTATGCTCCTGTGGCGGGTGAAGAAGAAGGAGGCGAACCGATATGCAGCACGAACGCGAAATCGACGCCCTGCTCTCGTCCGGCGAGACCGGATCGATCATCGATCGGCTGATGGCGTTGCCGAGACCTACCGACGATGTGAAGAACGAATGGGATCGCGCTGTCAGCAGCCGATTCGAAGTCCGTCTGGCGAGACAGATGCGCTCGCAGATCGACAACGGCAGCGATCGTCAAAACGCGGCTTGATCCACCAATGCGGTCCGCGCTTTGGAATCTTTGTTCTATGCATGTCGTTATCCCAAAACTGCTACACACTTTGGGCGACACGCACTATCCCCGGCGCAGCCTGACCGGCGCTTCGCCGAAAGCTCTTGAAAACGCTCTGGAAAACGCTGCGGCGGACGAAAACCCCGTCCGCCCGGCGATGTCTGCCATGGCGACGCGCGTATCGACCACCAGCCGGCGTGCGGCACCCAGCCTGAGCCTGAGGTAATAGGCGCCCGGCGTCTCTCCGATCGACTTGCGAAAAATGCTTTCCAGCGTCCGCGCCGTCACCCCGGCGCGCTTGGCCACCGCGGCGATGGTCAGCGGCTGGTCGACATGCGCTTCCATCAGCCGGATGGCTTGCGCCAACCTGGGATCATAGCCATCAAGGCGCCCAAGCGAGACCAGCGGCTGAGCGTCGGTGGCGGCGCGTGCCTGGTCGTAGATGAACACGCTGGCGACATCGAGCGCCACCGCCATGCCGAGTCGGGTGCGAATCAAATGCAGCATCAGGTCGAAGGTCGGCGAGGCGCCGCCGGAGGTGAAGACGGGACCGTCGATGACGTAGCGGTCGGGGCGCACGTCGACACCGGGAAAGGCCGACGAAAAATCCTCCATGTCTTCCCAGTGGGTGGTGGCGCTGCGCCCTTCCAGCAGGCCGGCGCGCGCGACCAGCCAGGTGCCGGCCTCGACGCCGCCGCAGGCCCGTGCGGCCCGCGCAGCCCGGCGCAGGCCGGCAAGCAGCGCCGACGTGGCATAGTTCTGCGTGCCGAAACCGGCGACGACGACAAGCACGTCAGTGACGTCGGTGGCATCGAAGCGGCCGCTGACCGCCACCGGCAGGCCGCAAGTCGTCACCGGCGCCTCGCCCGTCACCGAAACCAGTTTGAAGTCGAACAGTGTCTCGCCGGCGATGCGGTTGGCGGCGCGCAGCGGATCGATGGCCGAGGCCACGCACATGATCGACGAGCCTGAAAACACCAGCAGCGTCACCTTGAGCGGTGAACGCTCGGCGCGAAAGATTTCAGATTTTTCGCTTTTGATCATATCACCTTCGTAAAACGCAAAACAGTTTCCGGCAAGTAGCGCAATGTTGTCGTCTGTTTCGATTGGGAGGAAATTTCATGCCGCTCGCAATGAACCGTGAGGTCTTCATTACCTGTGCCGTGACCGGGTCCGGCGGCTCGCAGGACCGCAGCCCGCATGTGCCGCGTTCGCCCAAGCAGATCGCCGATTCGGCGATCGACGCAGCCAAGGCCGGTGCGGCGATCGTCCACTGCCATGTCCGCGATCCCGAGACCGGCAAGCCGCGCCGCGACGTGCATCTCTACCGCGAAGTGACCGAGCGCATCCGCGACGCCAATGTCGACGTGGTGCTGAACCTGACCGCCGGCATGGGCGGCGACATGGTGTTCGGGTCGCCGGAAGCGCCGCTGCCGCTGAATGAAAAAGGCACCGACATGGGCGGTGCCACCAACCGCGTCGAACATGTGCGCCAGTGCCTGCCGGAAATCTGCACGCTGGATTGCGGCACGATGAATTTCGCCGAAGCCGACTATGTCATGACCAACACGCCAGGCATGCTGCGCGCCATGGGCGGCATGATGACGGCGCTCGGCGTCAAGCCGGAGATCGAGGCGTTCGACACCGGCCATCTGTGGTTCGCCAAGCAATTGGTCGAGGAAGAGGTGCTGAAGCCGGACGCCTTGGTGCAGCTCTGCATGGGCGTGCCGTGGGGGGCACCCGACGACCTCAACACCTTCATGGCCATGGTCAACAACGTGCCGTCGACCTGGAACTGGTCGGCCTTCTCGATCGGCCGCAACCAGATGGCTTATGCTGCCGCCGCGGTGTTGGCCGGCGGCAATGTCCGCGTGGGGCTCGAGGACAATCTGTGGCTCGACAAGGGCGTACTGGCTACCAACGCACAACTGGTCGAGCGCGCGTCCAGCATCGTCACCAATCTCGGTGCCAGGATCCTCGGGCCGGAGGAAGTGCGCCAGAAGCTCAACCTGACCAAGCGGGCGCCGATCGCCGCGTAGTTTGGAGGGTGTCGAAATGACTACCGTCAAATTCACCGCGATGAAGGATGGCGACCGGGAGGACTATGAGTTCCTGACCGCGCATGAGATCGACTACGCTGCCAGGACCGGCGAGCGGCTGCTCGACGCGCTGGTGCAGCTCGACGAGGGCCTGTCCGGCTACAAGATCACCCGGCTCGGCCATTCGCTGCAGGCCGCCACCCGCGCCTGGCGTGACGGTGCCGACACGGACTGGATCGCCTGCGCCCTGCTACACGACATCGGCGACATCTACGCGCCCTACAACCACGACGAATATGCGGCTGCGATCCTAAAACCTTTCGTGCGCGAGCAATGCACCTGGGTGGTGGAAAAGCACGGCGATTTCCAGCGCCTCTATTACGCCCATCATCTCGGCGGCAATCCTCACGCGCGCGACCGCTTCGCCGGGCACGCCTATTTCGACGATTGCGACCAATTCTGCGAGCGCTGGGACCAGTCAAGCTTTGACCCCGACTACGAGACGCTGCCGATGGACTTCTTCCGGCCCTTCGTGCTCGAAGTCTTTGCCCGCAAGGCCTACGACCCATCGGTCATCCGCACCGGCGAGCGCGTGCCCCTCATCGATCCAGACATGGCGAACAAAAGAACCGGAGCCTCCGCATGAGCATCATCAACAAGGCGGCCGCCATTGGCGGCGGTGTCATCGGCGCCGGCTGGGTGGCGCGGCTGCTCTTGAACGGCATCGACGTGTCGATCTTCGATCCCGATCCGGAAGCCTCCCGCAAGGTCGGCGAAGTGATGAAGGGCGCGCGGCGCGCCTACAAGCAGATGCTGCCCGGCGGCCTGCCCAAGGAAGGCAAGCTCACTTACGCCAAGACCATCGCCGAAGCGGTTTCCGACGCTGACTTCATCCAGGAAAGCGTGCCGGAGAGGCTCGACCTCAAGCACCGCGTGCTGGCCGAGATCGACGCGCACGCGCCCGCCAATGCCATCGTCGGCTCCTCGACCTCCGGCATCAAGCCAACCGACATGCAGGTGGCGATGAAGAAGCATCCGGAGCGGCTGGTCGTCGGCCATCCGTTCAATCCGGTCTACCTCTTGCCGATCGTCGAGATCGTCGGCGGCGAGCAGACCTTCCCCGAGGCGATAGAGGTCGCCAGGGAGATCTACGCCTCGATCGGCATGAAGCCGGTGGTGATCCGCAAGGAGATCGAGGCCTTCGTCGGCGACCGCCTGCTGGAAGCGGCCTGGCGCGAGGCGCTATGGCTGATCAAGGACGGCATCTGCACGGTCGAGGAGCTCGACGACATCATGCGCTATGGCTTCGGCCTGCGCTGGGCGCAGATGGGCATGTTCCAGGTCTACCGCGTCGCCGGCGGCGAGGCCGGCATGCGCCACTTCATGGCGCAGTTCGGACCTTGCCTGCAATGGCCGTGGACCAAGCTGATGGACGTGCCGGAGTTCAACGACGAGCTGGTCGACCTGATCGCCACCCAGTCGGACGACCAGGCGCATGGCCTGTCGATCCGCGAACTGGAAAAGATCCGCGACGACAATCTGGTCGCCATCATGGAAGCACTGTCGAAGCAGAACAAGGGCAAGGGCTGGGGCGCCGGCGCCCTGCACAAAGACTACACCAGGCAGCTGGCCAAGCTGGCGGCGAAGAAGCCGACCGCTTCCAAAGCGGCCGAAAAGGCCAAGGCGAGCAAGCCGGTGAAGAAAGCCGAAAAGCCGAAGAAAAAGAAGAGGGGCTGAGACCATGGATTTCGGTCTGTCGGAGGAGCAAAAACTCATCGTCGAGACGACGCGCGCGTTCGTCGAAAACGAGCTTTACCCGCATGAGCGCGAGGTGGAACGCACCGGTGTGCTGCGCCGCGAGCTGATCGAGGAGATCAAGGTCAAGGCGATCGAGGCCGGGCTCTATGCCGCCAACATGCCGGCTGACGTCGGTGGCGCCGGGCTGGATACGGTGACCTGGCTGCTCTACGAAAAGGAGCTTGGCCGCGCCAACTACGCGCTGCACTGGACCTGCGTGGCGCGTCCCTCCAACATCCTTCTCGCCGGCACGCCCGAACAGCGCGAAAAATATCTGTTCCCATGCATCCGCGGCGAGAAGTGGGACTGCCTGGCGATGACGGAGCCGGGCGCCGGCTCCGACCTGCGTGGCATGAAGGCGACCGCCGTGCAGGACGGCGACGACTGGGTACTCAACGGCACCAAGCACTTTATCTCGCACGCCGACCTCGCCGACTTTGCCATCGTCTTCATGGCTTCGGGCGAGGAGGATTCGCCCCGCGGCAAGCGCAAGAAGATCACCGCCTTCTTTGTCGACAAGGGCACCAAGGGTTTTGCGGTGCGCGACGGCTACCGCAACGTTTCGCACCGCGGCTACACCAACGCCATCCTGGAATTCGACGATTGCCGCTTGCCGGCAAGCCAGGTGCTCGGCGAGGTGCATAAGGGTTTTGACGTTGCCAACTCCTGGCTCGGCGCCACCCGCCTGCAGGTCGGCGCCACCTGTCTAGGCCGCGCCGAGCGTGCGCTTGGCCATGCCGTCGAATATGCCGCCCAGCGCCAGCAATTCGGCCAGCAGATCGGAAAATTCCAGGGCGTGTCGTTCAAGCTCGCCGACATGGCGACCGAACTGAAGGCCGCCGACCTGATGGTGTTCAAAGCCGGCTGGAAGTACGATCAGGGCACCGTCACCGATCAGGACATGGCCATGGCCAAGCTGAAGGCCACCGAGATGCTCGCTTTCGTCGCCGATGAGGCGATCCAGATACATGGCGGCATGGGCCTGATGGACGACCTGCCGCTGGAACGCATCTGGCGCGACGCCCGAGTAGAGCGCATCTGGGAAGGCACTTCGGAGATTCAGCGACATATTATTTCGCGGGCGCTGCTGCGTCCGTTCGGCGCTTAGAGCATGTTTGGAAAAGATCGTGCTCAAACGAAAAGATGACCATGCATAAACTCGAACGTCTCCTGCGCCCGAAATCGATTGCCGTGTTCGGCGGGGCGCAGGCTGCCGCCGTGGTCGCCCAGTCGATCAAGATGGGCTTTGCCGGCGAGATCTGGCCGGTGCACCCGACCAAGGACGAGGTCGCCGGGCGCAAGGCCTATCGTTCGGTCGCCGACCTGCCGGGTGCACCCGATGCCGCGTTTGTCGGCGTCAACCGGCATCTTTCCATCGAGGTGGTCAAGGCACTCGCCGAGCGTGGCGCCGGCGGCGCCGTCTGCTTTGCCGCCGGCTTCCTCGAGACGGAAGCCTATGACGAGGATGGCGAGCGTCTGCAGGCCGAGCTGGTCGCCGCTGCCGGCGAAATGCCGATCATCGGCCCGAACTGCTATGGCCTGATCAACTATGCCGACGGTGCGCTTTTGTGGCCCGACCAGCATGGCGGCATCAGGTTGGCCGAGGGCGGCCGCGGCGTCGCCATCATCACCCAGTCATCCAACATCGCCATCAACATGACGATGCAGAAGCGCGGCTTGCCGATCGCCTTCCTGATGACCGCCGGCAACCAGGCGCAGACGGGCCTGTCCGAAATGGCGCTTGGCCTGATCGAGGACGAGCGCGTCACCTCGCTCGGGCTGCATATCGAGGCCTTCGATTCGGTAGCCGGCTTCGAGCGGCTGGCGGCACGTGCCCGCGAGTTGAAAAAACCGATCATCGCCATGAAGGTCGGCCGCTCCGAACAGGCCAGGCAGGCGACCGTTTCGCACACCGCCTCGCTGGCCGGCTCGGACGCCGCCTCGGGCGCGTTCCTGAAGCGGCTGGGCATCGCTCGCGTCGATTCCATCCCCGCCTTCATCGAGGCGCTGAAGCTGCTGCACGTCACCGGCCCGTTGCCCGGTTACCGGCTGTCGTCGATGAGCTGTTCGGGCGGCGAAGCCTCCGTGATGGCCGACAGCGCCGAAGGGCGCTGGGTCAATTTCCCGGAGCTCACCCACAAGCACCGCGCCCATGTCAAATCGACGCTCGGGCCGTTGGTCGCGGTCGCCAACCCGCTCGACTACCACACCTTCATCTGGAACAACGAACCGGCGATGACCGCCACCTTCACCGCCATGGTGTCGGGCGGCTTCGACCTCAACATGCTGGTGCTCGATTTCCCGCGCCCGGACCGCTGCTCGGATACCGACTGGTGGGCAACCTTGCGCGCTTTCGAATCGGCGCTCAAGACCAACAAGGCGCAAGGCGCGATCGTCTCGTCGCTGCCGGAAAACCTGCCCGAGGAATACACGGCAGGCCTGATGGCGCGCGGCATGGTGCCTCTGTTCGGCATTTCCGAGGCGATGGACGCCGCCCAGGCGGCCGCGTTCATCGGCTGGGCCTGGCGCGAGCCGCAGGCACAGCCGATCGACACCTCGGCATCGGGCGCGCCGGTAGGCGGCCATGTCACGCCCGACGAGTCCGAAGCCAAGGCGCGACTGATCGAGGCCGGATTGCCGGTGCCGAAAGGCGAGCGCGCCGGCAATGCCGTCGAGGCGGTGATCTCGTCCATGGCGTTGGGCTTCCCGGTGGCGCTGAAGGCTTTGGGCGTCACCCACAAATCCGAGATGGGCGCCGTGCTGCTCAACCTCAAGGATGCCGAATCCGTCAGCACCGCCGCTCATGATCTCGGCCCGCTGGGCACCGGCCTCTATGCCGAGCGCATGGTGCGCGATGGCGTCGCCGAGCTGATCGTCGGCTTCACCCGCGACCCGATGTTCGGCGCGGTGATGACGCTGGGCACCGGCGGCGTGCTGGTCGAACTGTTGCGCGATAGCGTCACGTTGATGCTGCCGGCGACGCGCGACGACATCGAGGCGGCGCTTCGCGGCCTGAAACTTTATCCGCTGCTCGAAGGCTATCGCGGCCGGCCGAAAGCCGATGTCGCGGCTGCCATCGAGGCGATATCGGGCATCGCCGCCTTCGTACAGCAGAATGCCGGCGAGATCGAGGAACTCGACATCAACCCGCTGATCGTCTGCGCCGAAGGCAAGGGCGCCTGGATCGCCGACGCGCTGCTGGTGCTGGGAGAAAAGAAGAATGGCTGAGGTCATCACCACCCGCCGCGAGGGCACGATCCTCGAAGTCACGCTCGATCGGCCGAAGGCCAATGCCATCGACCTCAAGACATCGCGGCTGATGGGCGAGACGTTCAAGGCGTTCCGCGACGATCCCGGGTTGCGCGTGGCGATCGTGAAGACCGCCGGCGACAAGTTCTTCTGCGCCGGCTGGGATCTCAAGGCGGCAGCCGGCGGCGATGCTGTCGACGGCGATTATGGCGTCGGCGGCTTTGCCGGCCTGCAGGAATTGCGCGACCTCAACAAGCCGGTCATCGCCTGCGTCAACGGCATGGCGGTCGGCGGCGGCTTCGAACTGGCGCTGTCCTGCGACCTCATCTACGCCTCCGACCATTCCTCCTTCGCGCTGCCGGAGATTCGCGCCGGCACTTTGGCCGACGCGGCGACGATCAAGCTGCCGAAGCGCATTCCCTACCATGTCGCCATGGACCTTCTGCTCACCGGTCGCTGGATGGATGTCGCCGAGGCGCATCGCTGGGGGCTGGTCAACGAGGTGCTGCCGAAGGACAAACTCGAGGACCGCGTCTGGGAGATTGCCCGCCTGCTCGCCAGCGGCCCGCCGCTGGTGTTTGCCGCGATCAAGGAGACCGCGCGCGTTGCCGAGGCGCTGACCTTCCAGGAGGCGATGAACAAGGTGACGCGCCGGCAGCTGCCGACCGTCGATGCCCTCTACGGTTCCGAGGACGGCATGGAAGGTTTTCGTGCTTTTGCCGAAAAACGCGACCCGGTGTGGAAGGGCAGGTAGGACGCAGTCCGTTCAGCAGCCATGACCGACTACAAAACCCTCATCGACGCCGAGACCTGGGCCTTCATCGAGCGCACCAATTCCCATTATCCGCCCGACACGATCGACTACACGATCGCCGAGCAGCGTGCGATCTATGACCGGATGTGCCGGGAATTCTTTGCCGGCTATCCGAAAGGCGTGACGGCTGAAACCACTGTCATTGCAGCGCCCATTCACGACATCCCGATCCGCATCTACCGCAACGCGACGCCAAACAACGCCGCGATGGTGCTCTATGCCCACGGCGGCGGCTTCATTCTTGGTGGGCTGGACAGCCATGACGATGTCTGCGCCGAGATTTGCGCCCGCACCGGCTACGAGGTGGTCTCCGTCGACTATCGGCTGGCGCCGGAGCATCTGCACCCCGCTGCCTTCGATGACGTATTGGGCGCCTTCGAATGGGCCACCAAGACCTACAACTGCCCGGTCCTGCTCTGCGGTGACAGCGCCGGCGGCAATCTCTGCGCCGCCGTCAGCCATGCGACGCGCGGCCGCGCTAAAAAACCGATCGGCCAGGTGCTGATCTATGCAGGGCTTTTCGGCGACCGTTCGAATGGCTCAGGAGATCGCTCGCGCGACTCCTATGTGACTCATGCCGAGGCGCCGATGCTGACGGTGCGCGACATCGAATACTACAAGCACATCCGCACCGGCGGCGTGGATCGGACCGGCGACATCACTGTGTCGCCGCTCGCCGACACCGATTTCGCCAACCTGCCGCCGACCGTGCTGATCACCGCCGAATGCGACCCGCTATCCTCCGACGGCGAGGCCTATCGCGACCGCATCCTTGCCGCCGGCGGGCGCGCCGTCTGGTTCGAGGAGCCGGGGCTGGTGCATGGCTATCTCAGGGCCAGGCACACCGTCGGCCGGGCTCGTGTGAGCTTCACCCGCATCGTCGATGCGGTGTCGGTGCTGGGCAGGGGCGACTGGATCTGGTGAAACCCTTCGCCAATTGCGCCGATCCGCAATGACGGCACCTTGCCGTCAGTCACTTCGATCAAACTGAGCGACCAACGCACGGGCCTTTGTCCCGGCCGATGAACCTTTCCGCCTCCTTCCGCGACTGACGTGAGGTTGCCGCATGATGCGGCCCGGAAAGGAAAGCCCGCCATGACCAGACACCCAGAGGCTCCATGGTCTCCGGGAACAACAGAAGCTCAGCGCGACCACCGCCTTCGGGACGGAGTCGATGCGCTGGGCTTTCCGCTGATTCCGTTGACCCTGCGTAAGAGCCGGCGTATCGTGACTATGAGGAAAGCAGACAATTCGATCAGGGACGAACGTGACGGAACGCCGCGCCTTGCCCTGATTCGCGCGGCAACTCCGGACGTTTCTCCAGTATCCTGTGGGGGGAATGTCATGTCTCGCGATCACGGCTCGTTCGTGCCCTCTCGCGCTGGCCGTTTGCGCCGCGCAAGGCAAACCGCCAGCGCTTTACTGGTATTGGCGCTGACCGCCGGCCTGTGGCTGGGCAGCCCTGCCCAAGCGCAGGAAACCCAGATCATCTATCCCGGTTCGATGGCGGTGACCGGATTTTCCGGCACCATCATTCCCGGCTTCGAGGAAGGCTTGCCGCCTGGCGTCGATCCGGTCGACGAAACCTTCATCGACACCACGCGCGCAACCTTGCGCGTTTTCGACGTTTCAGGGCTGGGCGGACCGGCCTCGGGCCAGCTCGTCTACACGCCGCCGCCCTTCGAGGTGACGGCCGAGCAGGTCGGCCAGGTGTTTGCGCTGGCCTATGACGACGGCGTGCGCGACGGCGTTCCCTCGGGCATTCCGAACCTCTATGCCGGTGCCACGTCGATGCACGGCATCCGCATCGTCACGCCTGACGAAGACGCCGACGGACGGCCGGAACGCCAACGCCGCGGCACGGCGGGCGCTACCTTCATGGACGGCCAGTTCGGCATCGAGAACGGCGGCGGTCCCGGCACGATCTGGAAGATCGACGGCATCACCGGCGCCGTGTCCAAATTCGCCGACATCGACACCAACAGCGGTCCCGGCCTCGGCGATATCAGCTTCGACAGCATTCACCGCCAGTTCTTCGCCAGCGACCTCGACACCGGCCTCATCCATCGCATCGACGCCAACGGCGCGCTGATCGACAGCTTCGACCACGGCGTTGCCGGGCGCCCGGCGCACGGGCTCGCCCCTGTCGCCGACGACGGCGCGGTGATCGACATCCAGGGTGCGGCCTTCGACAGCGAAGACCCCGACAGCTGGGGCTACACGCAGGACGAACGCCGCGTCTGGTCCGTCGCCTATCATGGCGGCCGGGTTTACTATTCTGTCGGCGAAAAGGCCGAGATCTGGTCGGTGGGCATTGCGCGCGACGGCAGCTTCGCCGGCGATCCGCGCTGGGAGCTGACGGTCAAGGCCGACAAGGATTACGCCGTCACCGACATCGCTTTCGACAACCAGGGCTTCATGTACCTGGCGCAGCGCGGCCCGGTGGAAAACCGCTACGACTACAGCCAGTTCGCCGATTCCGGCAAAGGCGAGGTCATCCGCTACTGGCGCGAGAATCCGGACGATCCGGCAACGGAATCGGTCTGGGTGGAAGAGCCGCAGGAATATGCGGTCGGCTTCCCGCAGGGCAACCGGCAGTCGGCCGGTGGCCTGGACCTGCAGTATGGCTATGACGCGGACGGCAATCTCGACACCCGCTCCTGCGCCGACACGCTGGTCAACACCGGCGACAAGTTGCGCGACAATCCGGCATTGGCCGAACAGCTCGCCGCCGGCGGGCCGCCTGCCGTGCACGGCGTGCAGATCACGCCGACGCCGCTGGTCAAGCCGGCCAACGTGCCGCCCTTCGGCTCGTGGTTCGTCGACTTCGACGGCTATTTCGAAGACCCCGAGGTGGAAGGCCATGTCGGCGACGTCGAGGTCTGGCGCCCCTGCGAGGGTCGTGCCGGCTACTATGAGGAGATACCGGGCGGCTATCTGCCACCGTTCTATCCGCCGGACTTCCCACCGCCCGGCGATCTGCCTCCATGTCTCGATGTGGAAGACGTCCAGTATTTCTGCACGCCCTCCGGCCTCGAGGCCGATCTCTATCTCCATGACCATGCCGGCTTCGGCGGCGATTCGATCAAGGCTTCGTCCAGGACGCCAGGCGTCGGGGTAACCTCACCCATGTCGCATGCGCCCGGCGCGCCCTACACGATCAACATCACCGGCCATTATCCGGGCGACACCGTCAATGTCGGGCTCTGCTTCTACAGGCAGTCCGACCGCGACAAGGGCGGCTACTTCCCTTGCTGCAAGATGACCGTGCCGCTCAGAACGCCAGCCGTCAGCTGCGAACCGTGAGGAGGGAAAGATGATGAATCTCGCACTTTCCCCGCTCGCCCAGAGCAACCGGTCAACCAGCACGCAACCAACCGTCATGGAGACGATCATGAAACCCCTGTCACTCGCCAGGCGCGGCGCGCGCTGGCTGATGGCGGCCGGTATCGCGGTCGCCATGCTGACGCCGGTACAAGGCTTCGCGCAAGACGCTGTCCCGATCAGCCCGGAGCTGCGGCTCGACCTCGACAATTCGCGCGTCGTCAATCCAAGGCCCGACCGGATCGTGCCTTTCCTCACCAAAAAGGGCACTCAAAGAGGCTGCGACTACGTCGTCTATTCGCTGAGCTTCGGCTTGCGCGGCGATCCGCAGGGATTTGCCGATCCAAGCTTCGTGGCCAGACTGAAAAAGGTCAGGGTCGACTTCAAGGACCAGCTTCCGCACGGCCTTGAGATCGTCAACGTGAACGTGTCCGGCGACGGCACGGATTCGTCCGGCGGCCCGCTGCCGGGTGCCACGATCAGCACGTCGGCAGATCCGAACGACACGGCGACGGTTTCCGATTTCCGGATTTCCGCCGCCGATCTCGACGGCGTCGGCGCTCCGAACGAGCGCATCATAAATTTCCGCATCACGGCCAAGATCGATCATGCGGCGTTTCCCGCGCCGACGATCGTCGACAACCAGGGTCTGATCACCGTGACCGCCGGACCAGGCACCGCGAAGATCATCCCGTCGCAGGATCCGAGCAAACCGGATGATGGCGATTTCCTCACCGGCGAAAAGACCTCGATCAAGATCGACCTGACCAAGTGCAACCGGCCGCCGCCACCTCCCGGCAAGGAGTGCTTCAAGGTGGAGCGCGGCAAGGTCGATTGCGTGCCCGGTGGCGGCGCCTTCATCTACCACATGCCGGTTGGCCCGGAGATGGGCGGCAAGTGGGTGCAGGTGTCGACGACGACGCCCGGCATCACCATCGTCCCCGACACGCAACTGGTGCCGGCGGGCGGTGGTGTGCTCAACTGGAAGATCGTCGGGGCATCACCCGGCGACGTCATCCACCTCATCGTCACCGGCATCGAGACCTATGCCGGTCCGGAAGAGGGTTGGGGCCTGTGTTGCTCGCAGACCATCGACATCGTCATTCCACGCGACCTCAGATGCCCGCCCGACAAGGAGCCGGACCTCAAGGTCGAGAAGCGCGCCGACGTGTCGCGTTGCACGATGGCCGGCGGCTGCGACTTCACCATCCGGGTCACCAATGTCGGCGGCGCGCCCTATCACGGCAAGATCGTGCTCGACGAGGTGACGCTGCCGGCCGGTTCCACGCTCGATTCAGGGCCGAATCCGCCCTGGGCCTGCGTGCCCGGAGCAACGCCGATGACGTGCACCCATCCGGTGACCACGCTCAACCCGGGGGCTTCCGTCGACCTCAAGCTCGGCTTCAAGCCGACCGGGGGCTGGCAAGGCGGTGCTTTGCGCAACTGCGCCACCTACAATTATGGCGCCAGCGGCAAGCCGTTGTTCGGCAGCCAGCAGAACGATCGCGGCTGCGCCTCGATCCCGATCTGCCGGCGTGGCGATCGTGATCCGGAATGCCGGCCGCCGGTCGAAAAGAAGGTCGACCTGATCCTGAAGAAGCGTGCCCGCATCCCGGTCTGCACGCCCGACGGCATCTGCTACTTCGTGATCGACATCATCAACAACGGCAGCGTCCCCTATAACGGGCCGCTGACGGTCATCGACAACTATCCAGGCGGCGCGCCGGCGTCCTCGACCTTCGGTCCGAGCCCACCCTGGACATGCGGACCGAATGGCCCCGGCCAGTTCCGCTGCGACAATGCCGGCATCGTGCTGATGCCGGGCGCCTCGACGCCGATCGTCGTCAAGGCGGTGATGCCGGCCGGCTACCAGTCGGACACCGTCGAGAACTGCGCGGCGCTGAAGCCCATCCCCGGTGAGGTCGACCTCACCAACAACAAGGCCTGCGCCAAGGAACGCTTCCGTCATCCCAATGGCGGCAAGCCGACCCTGCGCATCACCAAAGTGTGCAACGGCTCGCTCGCCGGTGCCGCGGTCATCTCTTGCCGCATCACCGTCATCAGCCTCGGCACCGCTGCCCCCACCGGTCCGGTGCGGGTCAACGATGCCGCGACGCTGGTGGCAGGCGGCGCGCCCGTCCAGATCCAGACCGTCACTCCTGACGGCGCGGAATGGACTTGCGGGCCGGTCCCGGCCAATGCGCTGTCGTGCCAGATTCCCGGCGCCGTGATGACGCCCGGAACGTCCAGGCATTTCGACGTGACGGTCTCGGCCAATGGCGAGTTCGAGAACTGCGCGCGCGGCTCCTACGGACCGGCGCCGGGAGACGACATCGTCTACCCGATCGGCCAGGCTTGCGCCAAGGGCGGCGGGGTCTCGACCATCCGCGTCGAGAAGACCGGCGACAGCGAGTGCCAGCCAGGTGCGCCCTGCACATTCGAGATCACCATCACGAATGACGGGACGACCCCCTTCTCAGGTCCGGTCCGCATCGGTGATGCGATCGGCGTGGAAGGCCTCGGCAGGCTGGAAGGCGTTGCGATCACCTCGATCGAGCCGCCCTTCGGCTGCTCGCCGGAACCGGCAACCTTGCCCCTGTCCTGCGTCGCCAGCCTGACGCTCGGCGCCGGGGAAAGCCACGTACACGCTGTCACCGTGGTCATTCCCGACGACGGCCGTCTGGCCAATCTGCAGGGCACGGTCAACGGCCAGAACTGCGTTGGCGTCCTGTCTCCCGACACAAGGGTACAAGGCGGCGGCGACATGCTTTCCGGCGATCAGGCCAACATCCAGGGCGATCGCGGCAGGGCCTATGCCTGCCATCCCTTCACCATCAGGAACGAGGTGGAGAAGGAATGCTCGCAAGGCTTCGTCATGAACGATGCCGGCAGGTGCGTCTGCCCGCCCGGCACCACCTTCCGCAACGGCCAGTGCTCGCCCGGCGGCGGCGTCATCACCGACCCGAAGCCGAAGCCCTGCGTCCTGCTGAAGGGCCAGATCCGCACCGAGGACGGACGCTGCATCTGCCCGCGCGGAACCGAGCTTGAGAATGGTGCCTGCGTAAAAGTCACGCAGGGCTGCACCATCCCCGGTTCGGTCCCGACAGCGGACGGCAGCAGCTGCCGCTGCCCCGCCGGCACGCATCTCGACAGGAATGCGAATGCCTGCGTGCGGGACAAGCAGAAGCCCGAGCAGTGCACCATTCGCGGTCAGGTCCATGACGCAGACGGCGATTGCGTCTGCCCGAGGGGGACCGAGGTGCGCAATGGCGCCTGCCGGCCGATCAGGCCGAAACCGGAGCAGTGCACCATTCGCGGCCAGGTCCACAACGCCAACGGCGATTGTGTCTGCCCGAAAGGAACCGAGGTGCGCAATGGTGCCTGTCGTCCGGTTCGGCCAAAGCCGGAGCAGTGCACGATCCGCGGCCAGGTCCACGACTCCAACGGCAATTGCGTCTGCCCGAAGGGTACGGAGATCCGCAATGGCGCCTGCCGGCAGAAGAAGCCGCAGCTCGAGCAGTGCACGATCCGCGGTCAGGTGCATAACAAGCGCGGCGAATGTGTCTGCCCGCGCGGCACCGAGGTCCGTGACGGCGCCTGCCGCAGGGTTCGGCAGGAATGCGCGCCGGGCTCGCAGCTGATCAACGGCCAATGCCAGCCGATCATCATCAGGCGCTGCCCGTCCGGGACGACTGGAAGGTATCCGAACTGCGTGCCGATCCGCAGGCAGCCGGAGATCAACCCGAACCTGCTGCTCAATCCGAACATCCTCCAGCAGGTCCTGCCAAGGCGCGCGCCGCAGGTGGACCAGCAGGATCCGGCCACCCTGAACTCCAAGCCGTAATCCTGGTACCAAAAGACCAAACCCCGCCGGAGCAATCCGGCGGGGTTTTTCGTGGCTTGATCGATTGCGTGAACCTTGATGCGGCAAGCGGCGACCAACGCCTGAAGGAACACATCAGGAGAGAGACATGTCTTCAGTCAGCCACGCCTTTCGCAATACGGTTGCGACCGTTGCCTTGCTCGCAGCCGGACTAGCCACCACCTCGGCCTTCGCCGAACAGGCCAACATCAAGTCGATGTCCTTCGACACGCAGAGCGTCAACACCACCCTCCATGTCGTATCGAGCGACAAACAGAAATGGGACACGCTGAAGAGCGGCACCGTCCAGTTCTGGGGCCACATGAAGATCAATACACGCTGGCCCGGCTACGTTCAGGATGTCGGCGTCGCACTCGGTGTCTGCGGACCCGGCCAATGCGGCCCGTTTCCGCCGATCTGGAGCGACGCGCCGGTCAGCCGCGACTACGACCACCAGGAAAACTTCGCCTTTGACCCGTCCAAAATACCGCTGTCGTCCGATACCGGCATTGCCGTCGTGCCCTATGGCGACCAGATCATCGCCAAGTGCAACCAGCACCTGCAAGCCGACGGACCGACGAAATCCTATACGTTCAACCACACTTTTCACGCCAGCTTCACGGCGCTTACCGACAAGGCGCTCGACATGGACAATGCCGTCGCCGAAACCCAGCCGGGCAGCTGGCCTTATCCACTCTTCAACTCGCATTACGCCGAGCACGGCACGTTCCAGGTCCAAATCGTCTGCGATCCGGTAATCAAGCCCGCGGTCCAGGACGTCGCTGCCGATTTCGGCAAGTTCGAGGTCGACAACGTCAAGCTGTTCTTGACCACCTACCAGTCCAATCAACCGGGCTCGACGCCCGGCACGGTCTGCCCCTCGCTGAAGGTTACCAGCCGGGCGCAGGCCAACCAGGCCGGGCCGGTCTCTATGCGCATCTGGCGACAGAAGGACGGCGGACCGATCACCTCCGAGTTCAAGCAGGCGTGGGCGTCATATGACGCGGCCAAGAACGGCTATTTCGCGACCTATGAGAAATGGGAGAATGTCGGCGCAACTGCCTACTTCCAGTACATGACCGAAATCGTCGGCAATGGTCCGTTCGAACCCTTCGACGGCTGGAAGAACATCACGGTGCATTGTACCGGCGCCGGCGGCGGCGGCTTCACCGATGCACCGCAGGCCGATCCCGACAACCCGCCGGCAAAGGCCGATTGGCAAGGCGAAGTGACCGTTTCCGATAGTGCCGGAGGAAAGAAACTGTGCCCACGCAAGGGCCAGGTCGCATTCGAAGTGAGCCGCAACGAGCCCGGCGCGTTCCACTACAGGATCAGCTGCTCGAACGGCGCCTTCTTCACCGGAACCAAGGTCGCCTTCAACGATGGCGGTGCGTTCAAGGCGAGCGCTTTCCACGATCTCAGCATCGTCAGAACCCGCGCGATCCAGTGCACGCTGCAGGAGATCAAGCAGAATGGCGCCATCGCCACCGTCGATACGGACAAGGAGGATTTCACCTGCATAAAGCGCACCTTCGAACCAGAGGCCGACGATCTTGTCTCCAGCACGCGTCCGGACTTCGGCCAGCCCAGGCAGCCTCCGGTGGTGGTCGATCCAGGCCGCAAATGCCTGCCCGGCCAGAAACAGGTGGGTAGCAAATGCATCGACAGGCCGCTCGTTGCCGTGTGCAAAAGCACCGAGAAGCTCGTCAACGGCAGGTGCATCGGCGTCAGCATCCACTGCCTGCCGGGCTATCGTCAGCTCGGCTTGAAATGCGTGAAGAACCCGGTGATCGCCGACAAATGCAGGCGCGACGAACTGCGCATCAACGGCAAATGCGTGCGCAAGCCTCCCGTCATCATCGACTGCAAGCGCGGCTACCATCTGGTCGGCAAGGCGTGCGTGAAGGACGCGATCATCACCATTGGCTGCCGGGCAACCGAAAAGCTGGTGCGTGGGCATTGCGTGCCCAAGCCGGGCGTGACGGACTTGCAGAAGTTGAAGCAAGGCAGGGCCAAGTCTCTTCTGCCGGGGCAGGCCAAGCTGCGGCGGCAGGCGAACTGAAATCCTGATGCATAGGAAGGAGAGAGGCGGCTGAGGCTGCCTCTCTTCTTGTGCGGAGAACGCACCGGCGCCGGATTTCTGTCGACAAGCAGCGTCGGGACCATTAGAGCGACGTGCGTCCATTTGGACGCACAAAGTACGCTCTAACGCTTTTGAATCTACGCATCGTGCTTTCCGAAAATCGGTTCCGATTTTCGGGCCGATGCGTTAGGGCGGAAGCGGGTTCCAAGAACGGGAAGCGGACATGGCTCAAAAGACCCTGATCGCGCCATCGGTGCTGGCGTCGGATTTCTCGAAGCTCGGCGACGAGGTCGAGGCCGTCGCGGCGGCCGGCGCCGACTGGATCCATCTCGACGTGATGGACGGCCATTTCGTGCCGAACATCACCTTCGGCCCACCGGTGGTCAAGGCGATCCGCAACCGCACCAAGGTCTTCTTTGACTGCCATCTGATGATCGCGCCGGCCGACCCCTATCTGGCCGCCTTCGCCGAGGCCGGCTGCGACGGCATAACGGTGCATACCGAGGCCGGCCCGCATCTCGACCGCTCGCTGCAGACCATCAGGAACCTCGGCAAGAAGGCCGGCGTGTCGCTCAATCCGGCGACGCCTGAAAGCGCAATCGAATATGTGCTCGACCGGCTCGACCTGATCCTGATCATGACCGTCAATCCAGGTTTTGGCGGCCAGGCCTTCATTCCGGCCGTTGTCGACAAGGTGAAGCGGGTCAAGGCGATGATCGGCAAGCGGCCGATCCGGATCGAGATCGACGGCGGCGTCTCGCCGGAGACGGCGCCCCTGGTCACCGCTGCCGGCGCCGACGTGCTGGTCGCGGGTGCGGCCATCTTCAAGGGCGGCAGCGTCGAAGCCTATCGGGCAAACATCGAGGCGATCAGGATGGCAGCGGACCGCGCCGCCATCTGAAATCGATTGCAGCAAGATTCGACAGCTTCAGCCGGCCCTGACGATGAAACCCGAAATGCTAGGCCAGGCACGGGCTTGGTCACCAAACTTCCGATTGTAACGGCAAAGGAAACGCGCCAAACGCCTCTTGTTCGGCGCGCGCAGGTTTCTTCGGGACAAAGAGATTTTCCTTACAATAGTTACATTGGCGGATGGGGTACTACCATCTCTCCTCTTTAAGTCGAATACCGCCATCTTCTGCTTGAGCGTCGAAAGCAGGGCGCGGTATAGTACGCGTACGGGATCAATGCTGCTTTGACACAAGAATCCACAACGGGCCCAAGCAGGCAACAGGAGCTATATTGACATACGGAACCGCCGATCTGGGCGATGAAGGGGCCGGACCCAAGAGCACCCTCGCCAGCACGGTCTATCATCAGCTACGCGACGATCTTCTGCGCGGCGTGCTCGAAACCGAAAGCAAGCTTCGGGTCGAGTGGGTGGTTTCGCGGTATGGCGCCGGGGCTTCGCCCGTGCGCGAAGCTCTCAACCGTCTCGCCTCGGAAGGTCTGCTTGGCCGCCACGACCAGCGCGGCTTCTTCCTCATGCCTGTCAGCGCCGAGGAACTGGAGGAATTGACCCGCACGCGCTGCTGGCTGGAAGAGCGGGCGCTGCGCGAATCGATCGCCCACCGTACGGCGGAATGGGAAGAGCAGCTCGTGCTGGCGCTGCATCGCCTGGCGCGCGCCCCGCGCCGCCTGCCGGACGAGCCCTCGTCAAACAATCCGGATTGGGAAAAGCTGCATCGCTCCTTCCATCGAACGCTGATTGCAGCCTGCCGGTCGCACTGGCTGGTCGGGTTCTGCGACCAGCTTTCTGATCAGGCCTCCCGCTACCGGCTGATGTCGCAGGTCAGCCCGGCAATCGAACGCGACGATCTCGGCGAGCATCGCCTGATCGCCGAACGCACGCTGGATGGCGACGCCGACGGCGCGGTCGAAGCCCTGCTCAGCCACTACCGCCTGACGGCGGCCATGTGCATGGAGCGCTTTGCCCAGGAGGAACAGGCCAAGGCCGGCACCGGCAAGGCGTCGCGCGGCCGCAAATAGCTTCTCGTCCCACGCCAAAAATCTGATATTTGCGCTGCTGCAGACGCCATATCAGGGAAGACCATGAGCAATCACCTGTTCGACGCTTTCCGCGCCCGCATGCCCGGTCCCGAGCGGCTGTTGATGGCGACGGATGACGGGCGCTCGATCACCTATGGCGATATGCTGGCCCAGTCGGCGCAGCTGGCGCATGCGCTGGTCCAATTAGGCGTCAGACCGGACGACCGCGTCGCCGTCCAGGTCGAGAAGTGCCCGGAGGCCATTTTTCTCTACCTTGCCTGCCTGCGCGCCGGTGCCGTCTTCCTGCCGCTCAACACCGCCTACACGCTGGCGGAGCTCGGCTATTTCTTCGGCGATGCCGAACCGCGACTGGTCGTCTGCGATCCCGCGAAGGCCGCCGATATCGGACCTCTGGCGGAGGCATCGGGCGCCGCCGTGGCCACGCTTGGCAGCAAGGGCGAAGGTTCACTGACCGAGAGTGCTTCACACCAGCCAAAGGAATTCCGCGATGTTGCGCGCGAGCCCGACGATCTGGCGGCTATTCTCTACACGTCAGGCACGACCGGCCGCTCGAAGGGCGCCATGCTCAGCCACGATAACCTTGCTTCGAATGCGCGGGTGCTGGTCGAGCATTGGCGTTTCACCAGTGACGACGTGCTGATCCATGCGCTGCCGATTTTCCATACGCACGGCCTGTTCGTCGCCACCAACGTCATCCTGATGGCCGGCGCCTCGATGCTGTTCGAGCAGAAATTCGACGCAGGCCGCATCGTCGCGCTGCTGCCCGGCGCCACGGCGCTGATGGGCGTGCCGACCTTCTACGTCAGGCTTTTGCAGCAGGCGGGCCTGAACGGCCAGGCGGCAAAGAACATCCGCCTGTTCATATCCGGGTCGGCGCCGCTTCTGGCCGAGACGCATGCGGCGTGGCGCGAGCGCACCGGCCACGCCATTCTCGAGCGCTACGGTATGACCGAGACCAACATGAACACGTCGAACCCCTATTATGGCGAACGCCGTGCCGGCACGGTCGGCTTTCCCTTGCCGGGCGTTTCGCTGCGCATCGCCGATCCCGACAGTGGCCGCACACTTGCCCTGGGCGAGGTCGGCATGATCGAGGTCAAGGGTCCGAATGTCTTTGCCGGCTATTGGCGCATGCCGGAAAAGACCGAAGCCGAATTCCGCGATGACGGCTTCTTCATCACCGGCGATCTCGGCCTGGTCGATGCCGACTTCTATGTCCACATCGTCGGACGCGGCAAGGACCTGATCATCTCCGGCGGCTACAACATCTATCCGAAGGAGATCGAGAGCGAGATCGACGCGCTTGCCGGGGTCAGCGAAAGTGCCGTGATCGGCATTGCCCATCCGGATTTCGGCGAGGGCGTCACGGCGGTCGTGGTTCGCAAACCGGGCTCCACCGTCGGCGCGGCCGATATCATCGGAGCTATTGCCGGGCGGCTCGCCAAATACAAACACCCCAAGCAGGTGATCTTCGTCGACGAATTGCCGCGCAACACCATGGGCAAGGTGCAGAAGAACCTTTTGCGCGAGACCTACAAGGACCTTTTCGCGTCGAAAGCCGGCTCATGAGCTGAGCTCGCTCCGGACATCGCAGCCTGCGCGAGATCAGTTCGGATACAACAGCCCGAAAACATGCTCGGCGATGGCGAGGCTCGCGGTCAGGCCGGGGCTCTCGATGCCGAGCAGGTTGACGATCCTGCCGGCGCCATGGTCGGCCGGGCCCTGGATCAGGAAATCGGCCGCCGGCTGGCCCGGGCCGGACAGTTTCGGCCTGACACCGGCGTAGGCCGGGAGCAGGGCGTCGTCCGCAAGGCCCGGCCAGTAACGCCTGATTTCGCCGTAGAATGAATTGGCTCGGCCGGGATCGACCGTATAGTCGACATGGTCGATCCATTCGACATCGGGCCCAAAGCGCGCACTGCCGCCGAGATCGAGGGTCAGATGGACGCCAAGGCCGCCATCGACCGGAACCGGATAGATCAGCCGCGAGAAGGGCGACCGGCCCGAAAGCGCAAAATAATTGCCGCGCGCCAGCCGCTGACGAGGAATGAGGCCTTGCGGGAAACCCTCGATCCGCCCGGCCAAGGCCTGCGCGTCCAGGCCTGCGGCGTTGACGAAGGCGCCGGCCTTCAATTCGAACGGTTCACCCCCGGCACCCAGCGTGCGAATTTGCACCCCATCGGCGCCAGTGACCGCCGCGACAATCGTAGTCAGGAAGGCGAAAGACGCGCCGGCGGCTTCGGCGTCGCGGTGCAGCGACAGCATCAGCGCGTGGCTGTCGACGATGCCGGTCGAAGGCGACAGCAACGCGCCGGCGCAGGTCAGATGAGGCTCAAGGCTTTCCGCCTCCTGGCGCGTCAGCAATTCGAGATCGGCAACGCCGCTGCGTTGCGCATTGGCCCGGATCGTCTGCAGCCTGTCGAGCTGCGCCGCTTCGACGGCAACGATCAGCTTGCCGGTGCGGGCATGGCCGATGCTGCGCTCGCGGCAATAGGCATAGAGCCTTTCGCGCCCTTCGACGCAGAGCCGCGTCTTCAGGCTTCCCGGCGCATAGTAGATGCCGGCGTGGATGACTTCGGAATTGCGCGAACTCGTTCCGGTGCCGATGTCTGCGGCCTTTTCGACCACCAGCACTTCGCGGCCGGACAAAGCGAGTGCGCGGGCGACGGCGAGGCCGACGACACCCGCCCCGGCAACAACGCAATCGACTGTGTGCATCGGGCCGCTTTCAGCGCTGGAGCAATTCCAGGAAAAGTGTGAAACGGTTTTCCCGGGAAAAGCGCGTAGCGCTTTCCCTTGGGAATTGCGTCGAAACAAACAGATAGAGCGGTTTTGCATTTCCGTGAAACAGTGAACCGCTCTAAATGGCGCTGCTGTCCGTAAACACTTTCGCGCCGTCGATCCAGACCCCCTTGACGTTCAGATCGTCCGACAAGGCGACGATATCGGCCGCGGTGCCGTTGGCGAAACGGCCGAGCCGATGCGACTGGCCGATCGCCTGCGCCGGATAGAGCGAGGCCATGCGTAACGCCTCCGACAACTCCAGCCCGACGACACGGTGGACGTATCGAACCGCCGAGATCATGTCGAGATCGGCACCCGCAAGCGTTCCGTCGGCCAGCCGCAGGCTGCCGTCCTTGCGGTAGATGGTGCGGCCGTTCAGCGTGAACGACGTCATGTCGGTGCCGATCGTCGCCATGGCGTCGGTGACCAGCACGATCTTGCCCGGCCCCTGCTTGGCGCGCAGAGCGATCGCCATGGTGGCGGGATCGACATGGATGCCGTCGGCGATTATGCCGGCAAACAATGTGCCGGTGTCGATGGCCGCACCCGCCAGCCCCGGCTCACGGTTGCCGATCTGGCTCATGGCGTTGAACAAATGGGTGACCACCGTCGCGCCGGCCGCGGCGAAGGCGCTGGCCGTGGCATAGAAGGTGTCGGAGTGGCCGAGGCTGACGACGATGCCGGCCGTGGCCAGCGCGGTGACGCGCTCAGGCTCGACGGATTCAGGCGCGATCGTCGTCAGCAGGACGGGAAGCCCTTTTCGCGCCGCGATCAGCGCCGCCTGGTCGGTGTCGGTCATCGGCCGGATCAAGGCCGGATCATGCGCGCCCTTGCGGGCAACCGACAGATGCGGGCCTTCGAGATGCAGGCCCAAAAAGCCCGGCAGCTTCTGCCGCGCGGCTTCGGCTCCTGCGGCAACTGCCGCGGCGGTGATGGCGGGCGTGTCGGTGATTAAAGTCGGTAGCAGTGCCGTCGTGCCGAAAGGCGCATGCGCCCGGCAGATGGTCTCGATCGAGGCGACATCGGGGTGGTCGTTGAGCATGACGCCGCCACCACCATTGACCTGCAAATCGACGAAGCCCGGCGCGAGCAGCCCGCCGCCAGTCTCGACATGGGCAACCCCGGACGGGATGGCGCTGGTCGCGACGATGGCCTCGACCACACCGCCCTGCACGACGAGGGCGGCATTGTCGTACCAGTCGGTGCCGTCGAAGATGCGGGCGCCAGTCAGGGCAAAACGATCGCTCATACGGTTTCCGTCACTTTGCGCAGATTGCGCGGCGTGTCCGGATCGAGGCCGCGATGACGGGCAAAGGCCTCGACGAACATGTAGAAGGACACGATCAGCGCCAGCGGATCGGTCAGGGGATGGCCGGTAGCGACATGCGGCAGGCGCGTGGCGCGGTTGGCAAGCGCCGAGGTGACGAACACCGGTGCCCCCTTGCCCGCCAGGCTATCGGCGACCTCGGCCACCGAAGGCTCCGAGGCATCGCGGGCGGCGAGCGCCAGCACCGGGAAGCCCGGTCCGACCAACGCCAACGGGCCATGCATGACTTCGGCCGCACTATAGGCCTCGGCATGCATGCCGCAGGTTTCCTTGAATTTCAGCGCCGCCTCGTTGGCCATCGCCGCAGACGGGCCACGGCCGAGGATGAACAGCGACTTCTGCTTCTCGATCGTCTCGGCCAGCGCGGTCATCCAGTCGCAGGCGATGGCCTTGCGGAAATGCTCGGGCAAGCGGGCGAGTGCCGCCAGCAGCGCATCGTCGCCAGTGGAATGCGCCATCAAGGCGAGACCGGCAACGGCGGAATTGATGAAGGTCTTGGTCGCAGCGACACTGCGCTCGGGTCCGGCGAGGATATCGATCGCATAGTCCGAGGCGCGCGCCAGCGGCGAATCGGCGGTGTTGGTGATGGCGACGGTCAGCGCGCCGCCGGCCCGTGCCGCTTGCGCCATGGCGACGATGTCGGGGCTTTTGCCCGACTGCGAGATCGCCAGGCAGGCCGAGCCGGCGAGCCTCAGCTTCGCGCCATAGATGGACGCGATCGATGGACCGACCGACGCGACCGCAAGGCCGGCGGTCAGTTCGACGGCGTATTTCATGAAGGTGGCGGCATGGTCGGACGAACCGCGCGCCACTGTGACGACGAAGCTCGGATCGCGCTCCCGAATGCCGCGCCCGGCCTCGGTCAGCACCGCCGCCGAGCCGTCGAGCAGACGGGCGGTGGCCTCCGGGATCTCCTCGATCTCGCGCCGCATATGGGTGGTTGATGTTGTGCTCATGGCCGGCCCTCTTCGCCCGGCCCGCTCAGCCGGAGTTCGGCGACGAAATCATAGGCGTCGCCCCTGTAGATGGAGCGGGTGAATTCGATCACCTTGCCGCTCGCCAGATAGGAAATACGTTCGATGTGCAGTCCGGCAATGCCTGGCGGCACTTCGAGCAGACGCGCGTCGCTGTCGCCGAGATTGGCGGCCGAAATGCGCTGCACCGCTCGCACCGGCCGATTGCCGGATGTTTCCAGCGCCGCATAGAGCGACGAGCCGATTGCCTCCGGGTCGGGCAGCACGCTGGCCGACAGCGAGGCGCGCTCGATTGCCAGCGGCGTGTCGTTGGCAATGCGCAGGCGCGCCACGCGCGCCACAAGTTCGCTCGACGACAGGCCAAGCACCATCATCTCGTCGGGCGAGGGCGCATAGAGGCCGCGGTCGAGCCAGGCCGAACGCACCGCCATGCCGCGCCGCGCCATGTCCTCGGTGAACGAGGTCAGCCGCGACAGCGACTGCTCGACGCGCTCCATGCGCGGTGCCACGAAGGTGCCGGAACCATGGCGCTGGACGAGAATGCCGCCCTTGACCAGATCCTGCACCGCCTTGCGCACGGTGACGCGCGAAATGTCGGCCTTGCTGGCGATGTCGCGCTCGGACGGCAGCGCATCGCCGGGTCCGATCAGCCCGCGATTGACCGCGTCCTCGATGCTTTTCCTGAGCTGCAGATAGAGCGGGGCGCCGCTTTGCGACGACTCCTTCAGCATGGCGAAGATCTGGTCGGCGGCGTTCATCCGGCCGTCTCCGCGGCATTGGCGAAAATACGCACCGCCATCTGCACCGCGCCACCCAGCGCATCGTCGAGCGGCGGTTTGAGCAGGGCCTGGTAGCGAGCCGACAGGCGCGGCGCATAGAGCGGCGCCAGCCCGCCGAGCAGGCAGAGCGGCGCGCCGCCCGAGAGATCGAGCGCGCCGAGCGAGGCTTCGACATCGGCGATCGCCTTGTCGAGGATCCAGTTGGCGACATTGTCGCCCTTGGCGGCGTGATCGAAGACCTTGGGCGCGAAGCCGCCGAAATCGCCGGGCTTGGCGTTGGTGGTGAACTCGACCACGTCTTCCGGATTGTTGCGGAAGACCGCGAGCATGGCGTCCGTCAAAGGCGAGGCCGGTCGAATGCCGTCATAGGCGAGCAGCGTTTGTTCGAGCAGGTCGCGGCCGATGCGCGCGCCGCTGCCCTGGTCGCCGACCTGGAAACCCCAGCCCCCTATGGCGCGCGACGTGCCGTTCTTGCGCGCCATATAGGCGGTGCCGGTGCCGAGGATGGCCATGGCGCCGTCGCCGGAGCCGACCGCGCCTTCCAGCGCGATCTCGGCATCGGTCTCGACGCGGCTTTGGCTGAACGGCAGGATCGCCTCGAGTTGCTGCCTGTAGGTGCCGACATTGGCGCCGGCCAGGCCGAGAATGGCCGGCGTTTGCGGGATCAGTTCCGGATCCTGTCCGGCAGCAATGAAGGCCTGCCGGGCCGCCTCGACGATGTTGGTTCGGGCGCCGGTGAGGTCGGTGCGGATGTTGGCGGCGCCGCTCTTGGCGCGGCCGACGACCGTGCCGCCCGCTGTCGCAAGGGCTGCCCTGCAGCTGGTGCCGCCGCCATCGATGCCAAGCACGAAATTCACGCGTTTTCTCCTCCGGGCGAATAATACCAATAAAATACCAATAGCCAAGAGTTAATTTTGGTTTCAAAAAGATTAAGGCATATTTTATTGAAAAATCAGCGAATTTTGCCGACAATCCGATTTCTGAGCGACGATTTCGTTAATGCGTGTAGACAAGTGGTATTTTTTTGGTATTGTTTTACGAGTTGGAGGGAATTGGATGACCGAGAAGCGCACAGAAGCGCATCATCAGAACGCCGAGGGACTGGACATCCAGGCCCCGGACGCCATCCTTTCTTTCCTGGCCGACGCACAGATCGAGGCCGCCAGGGCCGTGCGCGGCGCCATTCCCGCCATCGCCAACGCTGCCGAGATCATCGCCGGCCGGCTGGCAGGCGGCGGCAAGCTTGCCTATGCGGCAGCCGGCAGCTCGGGCCTGATGGCAGTGGCAGATGCCCTGGAACTTCCAGGCACATTCGGCATTGCCCGCGATCGGATCGCCATCCTGATCGCCGGCGGCGACGAAGCCTTCAAGACACTGGCCGGCGGGCCGGAGGACGACACCGACGAAGCCTCGGCGGCCGTCGCTGGTGCCGGCCTCAGTGAGGGCGACTGCCTGATTGCCATCTCGGCCAGCGGCACGACGCGCTATGCGGTCAGGGCGCTGGAGGATGCGCGCAGCCGCGGTGCCGCAACCATCGCCATCGCCAACAACAAGGACACGCCGCTGCTCAAGCTTGCGGATGTCGCCATCCTGCTTGAGACACCGCCGGAGCTGATTGCCGGCTCGACGCGCATGGGCGCCGGCACGGCGCAGAAGATCGCGCTCAACATGCTGTCGACGCTCACCGCCATCCATCTCGGCCATGTCCATGACGGCTACATGGTCAATCTCACCGCCGACAACATCAAGCTGCGCGATCGCGCGGCACGCATCGTCGCCGCCATCAGCGGGCGCGGCAGGGACGATGCTGCGCGCCTGCTCGAAAAGAGCGGCGGCGTCGTCAAGACAGCCATTCTGCTCGCCGCCGGCGCCGCCAACGCCGATGCGGCCGAGAAGATACTGGAAAGAACCGGCCAGAAGCTGCGGCCGGCACTTTCCGCGATCGAGGGGAGCAAGGGGCCGCAAGCCTCTGTTCTCATCAAAACCGAACCTGAAAAAGGTCAACAGGGAGACTGAGCATGACAACGAAACTACTGACGGCCCTTCTTCTCGGCACCAGCATTCTCGGCACCGCCGGGGCGGCTTATGCCGACGACGTAACGCTCAACATCGAAAGCTGGCGCGGCGACGACCTTGCCATCTGGAAGGACAAGCTGATCCCGGCCTTCGAAGCCAAGAACCCAGGCATCAAGGTGGTGTTCGCACCGTCTGCGCCGACTGAATATGACGCCGCACTCGGCGCCAAGCTCGCCGCCGGCTCGGCGGGCGACCTGATCACCTGCCGCCCGTTCGACAAGTCGCTGGAACTCTACAAGAAGGGCAACCTCGCCGACCTCTCGGCGCTGCCTGGCATGGAGAACTTCTCCCCGGTGGCCAAGGCCGCCTGGCAGACCGACGACGGCAAGGCGAGCTTCTGCGTGCCGATGGCCTCGGTCATCCACGGCTTCATCTACAACAAGGACGCCTTCGACAAGCTCGGCATCAAGGTGCCGGAGACTCGCGACGAATTCTTCGCCGCGCTCGACAAGATCAAGGCTGACGGCACCTACATTCCGATGGCGATGGGCACCAAGGATCTCTGGGAAGCAGCGACTATGGGCTACCAGAACATCGGCCCGAACTACTGGAAGGGCGAGGATGGCCGTACAGCGCTCATCAAGGGCGAGCAGAAGCTGACCGACAAGGACTGGGTGGCGCCGTATGAAGAACTTGCCAAGTGGAAGCCTTATCTTGGCGACGGCTTCGAGGCGCAGACCTACCCGGACAGCCAGAACCTGTTCACGCTCGGCCGCGCCGCCATCTACCCGGCCGGCTCGTGGGAAATCGCGCTGTTCAACACCCAGGCGCAGTTCAAGATGGGCGCCTTTCCGCCGCCGGTCGAGAAGGCCGGCGACACCTGCTACATCTCGGACCACACCGACATCGGCATCGGCCTGAATGCGGCCTCGAAGAATGCGGATGCGGCCAAGACCTTCCTGACCTGGGTCGCCTCGCCGGATTTCGCCACCATCTATGCCAATGCGCTGCCGGGCTTCTTCAGCCTGAACTCGGCGCCAGTGAAGATGGAAGATCCGCTGGCCCAGGAATTCGTCTCCTGGCGCGACAAGTGCAAGTCGACGATCCGCTCGACCTACCAGATCCTGGGCCGCGGTACGCCGAACCTCGAAAACGAGACCTGGGTTGAATCGGCCAACGTCATCAACGGCACCGACACGCCCGAAGCTGCCGCCAAGAAGCTGCAGGACGGTCTCGACAGCTGGTACAAGCCGGCAAAGTAAGAGCTCAGGCAACGGGCCGGCCGGGCACATGCCCGGCCGGCATTCGAAAAGCGTCTGTTTTGAGATTGCGATTGTCGGCCCTGCCTCTCAGCCTTACCCTCGCTTTGCGGGGAAGGCGAAGCTGACGTGTCGGAAGCCTCCATTCTTGGAGGCAGGCCGTGCATCGAGGCATCATCTAGCATCGCATCACCTGGAACCGAGAGACGGCGGGGACCGAACTCATGGCCGCACAAACACGACCCAAACGACCGTTCCGCTGGCACATCGGCATCTTCCTGGCGCCGGCGGTGCTGGTCTATACGGCGATCATGATCCTGCCGCTGGCCGGCACGCTGCAGCTGTCGCTGTTCCGCAACATCGAGCAGTCCCAGGTGTTCGTCGGGCTTGAGAACTTCCGCACCCTGTTCGGTAACCCCAACTGGTCCGTGGGCTTCTGGAATGCGCTGCGCAACAACGTCTGGTTCTTCATCATCCACATGCTGGTGCAGAACCCGATCGGCGTCCTACTGGCAGCGCTGCTCTCCAGCCCCAGGCTCAGGTTCTCCGCCTTCTACCGCACGGCGATCTTCGTGCCGACCATCCTGTCCTTCGTCATCGTCGGCTTCGCCTGGAAGCTCATCCTGTCGCCGCTATGGGGCGTGGCGCCGCATATGCTCGACCTGGTCGGATTGAAAAGCCTTTTCACGCCTTGGCTAGGCAAGGAAGAATACGCGCTGACCGCGCTCAGCCTGATTTCGGTATGGCAGTTCGTCGGCATCCCGATGATGCTGATTTATGCCGCCCTGCTGTCGATCCCCGACGAGGTGCTCGAGGCGGCCGAATGCGACGGCATCACCGGCATGTCGCAGTTCTGGAAGATCAAGCTGCCGCTGATCCTGCCGTCGATCGGCATCATCTCGATCCTCACCTTCGTCGGCAATTTCAACGCCTTCGACCTGATCTACACCGCGCAAGGCGCGCTGGCCGGCCCGAACTATTCGACCGACATCCTCGGCACCTTCCTCTACCGCGCCTTCTTCGGCTTCCAGCTCCAGATCGGCGATCCCAACATGGGCGCAGCGATTGCCACCATGATGTTCCTGATCATCCTCGGCGGTGTCTGCGTCTATCTCTTCCTCGTGCAGACGCGCCTGCGTCGCTATCAATTCTGAGGAGCGAGCGATGAGCACAGCAACCCGTTCGCTGCCCCGCACTATCGGCGCCCACGCGATCCTGCTGACCTATACGGCGATCGCGCTGTTTCCGGTCATCATCGTGATCATGAATTCGTTCAAATCCCGCGCTGGCATCTTCGGCGCGCCGCTGACGCCGCCGACGCCCGAAACCTTCGACCTGATCGGCTATACGACCGTTATCGGCCAGGGCGACTTCATCCACTATTTCCAGAACAGCCTCGTCGTCACCGTTGCCTCGCTGTTCTTCGTGCTGTTGTTCGGCGCCATGGCCGCCTTCGCGCTGTCGGAATACCGCTTCCGCGGCAATACTTTGATGGGGCTTTATCTGGCGCTCGGCATCATGATCCCGATCCGCCTCGGCACCGTCGCCATCCTGCAATTGATGGTGGCGAGCGGACTGGTCAACACGCTGACGGCGCTGGTCCTGGTCTATACGGCGCAAGGCCTGCCGTTGGCCGTGTTCATCCTGTCGGAGTTTATGAAGCAGGTGTCCGACGATCTGAAGAACGCGGGCAGGATCGACGGCCTATCCGAATACACGATCTTCTTCCGGCTGGTGCTGCCGCTGGTCAGGCCATCGATGGCGACGGTCGCCGTCTTCACCATGATCCCGATCTGGAACGATCTGTGGTTCCCGCTGATCCTGGCGCCGTCCGAGGAGACCAAGACGGTGACGCTCGGCGCGCAACTGTTCCTTGGCCAGTTCGTCACCAACTGGAACGCCATCCTGGCAGCACTCTCGCTGGCGATCATGCCGGTGCTGATCCTCTACGTCATCTTCTCGCGGCAGCTGATCCGCGGCATCACGTCTGGAGCCGTCAAGTGAGTTCGCAAAAACCCCTTCGCGTTGTCGTCGCCGGCCTCGGCAATATGGGCCGCAGCCATGCGCTCGCCTATCACAACAATCCAGGCTTCGAGATCGCGGCACTGATCAACCGCTCCGACGTGCCGCTGCCGGAAGGCCTTTCCGGCTATGGCATCAGGCGCTCCTTCGACGAGGCGCTGCGCGACGAAAAACCCGATGTCGCCTGCATCGCCACCTATTCCGACAGCCATGCCGACTATGCGGTGAAGGCATTCGAAGCCGGTTGCCACGTCTTTGTCGAAAAGCCGCTGGCAACGACGGTCGCCGATGCCGAGCGTGTCGTCGCCGCCGCCAAGGCCAACGGCAAAAAGCTGGTGATAGGCTACATCCTTCGCCATCACCCGTCCTGGATCAGGCTGATCGCCGAGGCGCGCAAGCTTGGCGGCCCCTACGTGTTCCGCATGAACCTCAACCAGCAATCCTCGGGCCATACCTGGGGCACGCACAAGCAGCTGATGCAGACGACCTCGCCGATCGTCGACTGCGGCGTGCACTATCTCGACGTGATGCTGCAGATCACCGACGCCAGGCCGGTCGAGGTGCGCGGCATGGGGGTGCGGCTGACCGAAGAGGTCGCGCCGACTATGTACAATTACGGCCACCTGCAGGTGCTGTTCGATGACGGCTCGGTCGGCTGGTACGAGGCCGGCTGGGGGCCGATGATTTCGGAGACCGCCTTTTTCGTGAAGGACGTCATCTCGCCAAACGGCTGCGCGTCGATCGTCATGAAGGAAGGCGTCAAATCCGATGACATCGACACCCACACCAAGACCTCGACCATCCGCCTGCACAGTGCCGCGACCGGGCCGGACGGCAAGTTCGCCAGGCCCGACGAGATGCTGTCGATGGAAGGCGAGCCGGGCCATCAGGACCTGTGCGATCTCGAGCAGGCCTTTGTGCTGAAGGCGATCCGCGAGGATATCGATCTCAACAGGCATATGGACGACGCGGTGAAGTCGCTCGCCGTCTGCCTCGCCGCCGACGAGAGCGTGCGCAGCGGCGCCGCCGTCAAACTCTAAAAGCTAGGAACCAATATTGTGGGCTCGCTGAAGATCGAGAATGTGAAGAAGGCTTTCGGGCCGGTCGAGGTGCTGAAGGGCATTAACCTCGAAGTGACGGACGGCGAGTTCGTGGTCTTCGTCGGCCCGTCCGGCTGCGGCAAGTCGACCCTGCTCAGGGTCATTGCCGGGCTGGAGGATTCGACCTCGGGCCGTGTCGTCATCGACGGCGAGGACGTATCAGTCACACCTCCGGCCAAGCGCGGCATCGCCATGGTGTTCCAGACCTATGCGCTCTACCCGCATCTGACGGTGAAGAACAATATGGGCCTCGGTCTGAAGCAGGCCAGCACGCCGGCGGCCGAGATCGACCGCCGCATCGGCATTGCCTCCTCGATGCTGTCGCTGGAGCCCTATCTCGAAAGGCGGCCCGCCGAACTCTCCGGCGGCCAGCGCCAGCGCGTCGCCATCGGCCGCGCCGTGGTGCGCGAGCCCAAGCTGTTTCTCTTCGACGAGCCCTTGTCCAACCTCGACGCCGCGCTGCGCGTCAACACCAGGCTGGAGATCGCGCAACTGCATCGCCGGTTGAAGGCAACGATGATCTACGTCACCCACGACCAGGTCGAGGCGATGACGCTGGCCGACAAGATCGTCGTGTTGAATGCCGGGAGAATCGAGCAGATCGGCGGTCCGATGGAGCTCTACAATTCGCCGGCGAACGAATTCGTCGCCGGCTTCATCGGCTCGCCGAAGATGAATTTCATCGACGGCGCGAGGCTGGGCGAGACAGCCAAGACCATCGGTGTGCGGCCCGAGCACCTGACCGTCGACACGAAATCCGGCGCCTGGAAGGGCACGGTGGTGCATGCCGAGCATCTCGGCGCCGACACCAATCTCTATCTCGACTGCGAAAAGGCCGGGCTGATCACGGTGCGCATCTTCGGCGTCTACAATGCCGAACCGGGTGCAACGCTTTACGCAACGCCCGAGCCGGGGAAGACGTACCGGTTTGGGGCGGATGGGAAGGTGTTGAAGTAGCTTCGCATTGGCCGGCGCTGCCCCTCATTGCCCTGCCGGGCATTTCTCCTCGTAAACGGGGAGAAATAAGCTGGCCGCATCCTCGGCGCTTATTCTGCAACGTCGGTGTTTGGCGAACGCTGCGATAATAGCGTCCTTCTCCCCGTTTACGGGGAGAAGATGGCGGCAGCCAGATGAGGGGCGGCGCAGCCCTTCGTTTTGATTCGCCTATTCGTCCGCCTTGAACGTCTGCTTCTGCTGCCCCAGCCCTTCGATGCCGAGCTCCACCACATCGCCTGCCTTGAGGAACACCGGCGGCTTCATGCCCAGACCGACGCCGGGCGGCGTGCCGGTGGAGATGATGTCGCCGGGATGCAGCGACATGAACTGGCTTAGATAAGAGACCAGATAGGCGACACCGTAGACCATGGTCTTGGTCGAGCCGTTCTGCATCGTCTTGCCGTTGACCGTCAGCCACATCTTGATGTTCTGCGGGTCGGCCACTTCGTCCTTGGTGACTAGCCAGGGGCCGATCGGACCGAAAGTGTCGCAGGACTTGCCCTTGGTCCACTGGCCCTGCCGCTCGGCCTGGAAGGCGCGCTCGGACACGTCATGCGAGACGCAGTAGCCGGCAACATAATCCAGTGCGTCCGCTTCGCTGACATATTTCGCCGTCTTGCCGATGACCACGCCGAGCTCGACCTCCCAGTCGGTCTTGACCGAGCCGCGTGGGATGAGCACGTCATCATCCGGTCCAACGATGGCCGAGCTTGCCTTCATGAAGATGATCGGCTCCGGCGGCACCGTGGCGCCGGTCTCGGCGGCGTGGTCGGAATAGTTCAGCCCGATGCAGATGAATTTTCCCGTGCCGGCGACGCAGGCGCCGATGCGCGGGCTACGGGAAACCGCCGGCAGCGATTTCGGGTCGAGCTTCGACAGCATGTCCAGCGAGGCCGGATGAAGCACCGTGCCGGCGATGTCGGCGACATAAGCGGAGAGGTCGCGGATCGTCCCATCCGCATCGAGCAGGCTGGGACGTTCGCTCCCCACCTCGCCATAGCGCAGCAGTTTCATGGAGTCTTTCTCCTAACTTGCGGCCAGAGGCCATTTGCAAATTCGCTCCGCCGAGGCGAGTGACGTGGTTTCGGAAACCGGACGGAACGTACCGAATGGGTCTATCCCGGGGCAAGCACGGAAGCTGGCCAGATGCCCGGGGGCGTTGCTTTTCAGACTGCTAGATCGACCAGCCCCCGTCGATATTGTAGGCCTGTCCCGACGTGTAGGTGGCACCGGCGAGATAGACGGCGAGGTCGGCGATTTCCTCCGGCGTGCCGAGGCGGCCCATCGGCTGGCGGGCGATGAAGGCCGCGCGGGCTGCCTCATAGTCGCCCTGCGCATGCATACGGTGCTGTAGCGACGGGCTTTCGACGGTGCCGGGGCAGATGGCGTTGCAGCGTATGCCCTTGCCGACATAATCGGCGGCGATCGCCTTGGTCAGGCCGATGACCGCAGCCTTGGTGACGCCATAGGCGAAGCGGTTGGGCACGCCTTTGCCGGCGCCGGCGACCGAAGACATGTTGACGATCGATCCGCCGCCACGCTCCAGCATTCCCGGCAGCACGGCGCGGATGGTGCGGATCATTGCGCGCACATTGAGGTTGAAGGCGAAGTCGAGATCGGCATCCGCCATTTCGAGGATCGAGCCGGAATGGACGAAGCCGGCGCAATTGAACAGCACATCGACAGGGCCGATCTCGGCGAAGCCCGATTTCACCGCCTCGTCGTTCAGCACATCGAGCTTGCGGGTGTTGATCCCGCTTGTCTTGCCGAGCTCGGCCAGCAGCACCTCGTTGATGTCGGTGGCGTGCACCACCGCACCCGCCTTGGCGAAGGCCAGCGCACTTGCCCGGCCGATGCCTTGCGCCGCTGCGGTGACGACAACCACCTTGCCCGCCAGATCCGCCATGCTGTTCTCCTCGACTGTCTATCGCCGCCCGGATTTCTAAGGGCATTCGGCCAAGCTGCAATGTGCCAGGCAGGCACTATCGTGCCGCCTGTGCGGGCGCTTACCTGCAGGCCAATTGTTTTTTCTCGTTAAAGAACATCCATTGACCCGTCAAGCCCGAACGTCGCCTGCTGGACGCTCGGGTGGACCGTCAGTCGCCGTAAGGCACCCAGACGTTCTTGACCTCGACGGCCCGGCGCAGGAAGGCGTCCCCCGCGGCTTCGCTCGAAGCCCAGTCGAGGCTGCGGCCATTGCCGGTCCACACGCGCTTGAGGTTGCCGATCGAGTCGGCTTCCGCCTTGGCGCAAGTCTCGGCATCGGCGAACACCCAGAGCCCGTCGACGTCGTCATGCTTGGCCAGCACACCGGCAAGCTCGGCGCTGCGGCCGGTGACGATGTTGATGGCGCCGGCCGGAACGTCGGAATATTCGATGACCTGATAGAGATCGGTGGCAAGCAGCGGATATTTTTCCGAAGGCACCGCCACCACCGTATTGCCCATGGCGAGCGCCGGTGCGATTAGCGAGATCAGGCCGAGCAAGGGTGCCGCGTCGGGTGCGACGATGCCGACGACGCCGACCGGCTCGTGCAGGGCAAGGGTCACGGCGCGGGCAGGCGGCTGGTGCACCCGGCCCTCGAACTTGTCGGCGAGGCCAGCATAGAGAAATAGCCGCTCGATCGACTGCTCCACCTCCTCGCGCGCGGCTTTTGTCGCCACACCCGTGAGCTGGACGAGGCGGGCGGCGAACTCGTCGGTGCGGCCGGAAAGGTTCTCGGCCATATAGTAGAGCACCTGGCTGCGGTTGTAGGCGGTCGCTTCCGGCCAGCCCTTGCAGGCGCGGGCAGCAGCGACGGCGTCGCGGATGTCCTTGCGATTTCCAAGACCGATCTCGCCGGCAAGCCTGCCCTTGGCAGTGGCAATACCAAGCGAATAGTTGCCGTCCGGCCTGACCTGCTTGCCGCCGATGAACAGCTTTGCCGTCCGGTCGATGGCGTCGCCTTCCGATCGCTCGACAGGCGGCGCGGAAGATGTCGCAGGTTTGATCACAGGGCCGAGCGGCAGCGTTGCCGCGAGATATTCGAACATGCCCTCGCGGCCGCCTTCGCGGCCAAAACCGCTCTCGCGATAGCCGCCGAAGCCGCAGGCGGCATCGAACATGTTGGTGCCGTTGACCCAGACGACGCCGGCCTTCAGCTGTGGCGCGACATGCAGGGCCAGATTGACGTTCTCGCTCCACACCGAGGCGGCGAGACCATAGCGCGTGTTGTTGGCGAGCTCGATCGCTTCCTCGGTGTTGCGGAAGGTCATGGTGGCCAGCACCGGGCCGAACACCTCCTCCTGCGCCAGGATATTAGCCGGAGAAACACCAGTCGCGAGCGTCGGCAAATGGTAATAGCCGGAGGACGGCAATGCCGCGTCCGGCTGCCAGCAGACGGCGCCCTGCTTTGCCCCTTCCGCGACCAGACCCTTGACGCGCTCCAACTGCGTGAGGTCGACCAGCGGGCCGATATCGGTGTTCTTGTCGAGCGGGCTGCCGACGCGCAGCCGGCCCATCCTGGTCTTGACCTTGGCGATCAAGGCATCGGCGACGCCTTCCTGCACCAGCAGCCGCGAGCCGGCGCAACAGACCTGGCCCTGGTTGAACCAGATGCCGTCGACCAGGCCCTCAACGGCGCTGTCGAGATCGGCGTCCTCGAAGACGACGAAGGCCGACTTGCCGCCAAGCTCCAGCGACAGTTTTTTTCCAGATCCGGCGGTGGCCTTCCTGATGATCTTGCCGACCTCGGACGAACCGGTGAAGGCGATTTTCTGGATGCCGGGATGGTTGACGATGGCCGCACCAGCCTCCGATCCGCCCTGGACGATGTTGACGACGCCCTTCGGTACCCCGGCGCGTTCGCAGATTTCGGCGAACAGGATGGCGGTCAGCGGCGTGAACTCGGCCGGCTTCAGCACCACCGTGCAGCCGGCGGCGAGTGCCGGCGCGATCTTCCAGGCCAGCATCAGCAGCGGAAAATTCCACGGGATGATCTGGCCGACGACGCCGACGCCCTTGTGATCAGGAAAATCCTTGTCCAGCGCCTGTGCCCAGCCGGCATGGTGGATGAAATGGCGGATCGCCAAAGGCACGTCGATATCGCGGCTTTCGCGGATCGGCTTGCCGTTGTCGATCGATTCCAGCACCGCGAACAGGCGCTGATGGCGCTGCATGGCGCGGCCGATGGCGTAGAGAACCTTGGCTCGGCTGTAGCCGGAGGAAGCACTCCATTTTGGCAGTGCCTTGGCGGCGGCCGATACGGCCGCATCAATATCGGCAGCACCCGCATCGGACATCTTGGCCAGCAGCTTGCCGGAGGCGGGGTCGCTGGTGTCGAAGGTCTTGCCGCTGCCGGCCGCCTTCCACTCGCCGCCGATGAACAGCGCCTTGCCGAAATCTCGCGCGGCAAGCCACGCATCCGCCTCGTTGCGAGCCTCCGGCGCCGGGCCGTACTCCATGGCGTGATAGCGTTCGAGAATGTTCATCGGGCGTCTCCGCTAGGAGGAAATTTGTTCTGAGCGGCGCGACGTAGCGCCTCACGCCATCGCGTGGCGATGATTGGCCGAATAATGGCCGGTCAGATGATGCTCGAGTTGGCGCTCGATGTCGGTCAGCAGGCTCGATGCGCCGAAGCGGAACAGGTCGGGCTCCAGCCATGGCCGGCCCAGCTCTTCCTTCATCAGCACCAGCCAGTCGAGCGAAGCCTTGGCGGTGGATATGCCGCCGGCCGGCTTGAAGCCGATGAGATAGCCGGTCTCCTCGAAATAGGCGCGGATGGCGCGCACCATGGCGAGGCCGACGGGCAGCGTCGCGTTGACGCTTTCCTTGCCGGTCGAGGTCTTGATGAAATCGGCGCCCGCCATCATCGCCACCATGGAGGCCAGCATAACGTTTCGCAGGGTGGCTAGGTCGCCAGTGCCCAAAATGACCTTGAGATGCGCCTCGCCGCAGGCTTCGCGCATCGAGACGATCTCGTTGTAGAGTTCCTGCCATTTCGCCCCGAAAACCAGGCCGCGCGGGATGACGACGTCGATCTCGTCGGCGCCATCGCGCACCGAAGCCTCGATCTCCTGCAGGCGCGTCGACAGCGGCGCGAGACCGTGCGGAAAGGCGGTCGAGACGGCGGCGACATGGATGCCGGTGCCGCGCACGGCATCGACAGCGGTGGCGACGAAGGGATGATAGACGCAGACCGCCGCCGGGCGGATGGTCTCCCCCGCTATGCCCAGGCCTTCGACGATGTCGCGGCGGAACGGCGAGATCGCCTTGGCGCAGAGCCGGCGCACGCGTTCCTCGGTGTCGTTGGAATTCAGCGTCGTCAAATCCATGCAGGCGACGGCTCGCAACAGCCAGGCGGCCTGGTTGTCGGCCTTGATCGAGCGCCGCTTGGTCAGGCTGGCAACGCGGCGCTCCAGCGCCGAGCGGTTCACGCTGCGCACCGATTCCATGAAGCCGAGATCGAGCCGCATGCCGGGATTACGGGCAATGGCATGGTCCGGCAGTACGGGCGTGTTGGCGGCGGTGCGCGCCGGCAGCGGCGTGACCTTGGACGCGCCGACGTCGGCTTCACGGATGGTGCTGCTCATCTCCTGCCCTCTTCATTCAGCGGCGTGCGCCGAAGATAGCCCGTGAAGATGCACTTCACGAGTCCTCAAGCGGCTCATAGCGGAAAAAGGTAGCGAAAGCAGCAGATTTTTGACCGCGTGGTCAAAACATGCGTGCGGAGGCTGACGCCGAAGCGTCGCGACGTCTTAGCCGACGAAGGCGCGCTCGACGACGAAACTAGACGGATGATGCAGCGAGCCTTCCTCGAAGCCCAGGCTTTCGGCCAGTTCCTTGACGTCCTTGAGCATGTGCATCGAGCCGCAGATCATGATGCGGTCGGTCTCGGGGTTGAGCTTGTCGATGCCGAGGTCGGAATAAAACTTGCCCGAGCCGATCAGCGCGGTGATGCGGCCCATGCGATCAGAGTCTTCGCGCGTCGTCGAATTGTAGAGGGTGACGCGGCCGCCGGTCAGCTCGCCGATCAGCGGGTCGTCCTCAAGTGCCGCTACCAGTTCCTGGCCGTAAACCAGCTCGGCATTGTCACGGCAGGTGTGGGTCAGGATGACCTGCTCGAATTTCTCATAGGTGTCGGGATCGCGCAGCAGGCTGGCGAAGGGCGCGATGCCGGTGCCGGTCGAGATCATGAACAGGCGCTTGGCGGGGGTCAGCGCGTCGAGCACCAGCGTGCCGGTCGACTTCTGGCGCATGATGACGGTGTCGCCAACCTGGATTTTCTGCAGTTCCGAAGTCAGCGGGCCTTCCGGCACCTTGATCGAGAAGAATTCCAGTTCGTCGTCCCAGGACGGGCTGGCGACCGAATAGGCGCGGTACACCGGCTTCTCGGCATTGGGCAGTCCGATCATGACGAACTCGCCGGAGCGGAAGCGCAGCGACTGCGGCCGGGTGATGCGGAACGAGAACAGGCGGTCGGTGTAATGCTTCACCGAGACGACCGTTTCGGCATAGACATTGGCCGGAATCGGAAACTGCAGCGGTCGGGCGCCAGCGGTGTTGAACGCGGATGTGGTGTTCATCAAACCTAACCTTCTAGGACGCCGACGCCAAACTCTCTCCTGCGCGCCCGAACCAGTCAGGTTCCGGCGTGCCCTTTGCACACTGCGAAGCGGTAAGCTCTTGTGTCCCGAATTTATTAGTATACAAATGATATTTGCGTCAAGAGACCAGCGTAAAACACCTTTCCAAACTGAGACATATCCGTAGTCCGGGCATTTCGGGTTTCGACAATGAAAGAGAATTTTTCGGCGTTGCCGGGCAATGTCGTCGCCGGCATCGATGTTGGCGGAACCTTTACCGACCTGCTTCTGATCGACGGCAAAGACGGTGGCAGGGTGCATATCGCCAAGACCCCGACCACGGTCGACAACCAGGCCTTCGGCGTGGTTTCAGCGCTTGGCGCCACCGGATTTCCCATCGACGGCATCGACCTCATCGTGCACGGCACGACTACCACCACCAACGCCGTGCTGGAGCGCCGGCTGGCGAAAACCGGCATGATCACCACGCGCGGCTTTCGCGACGTGATCGAGCTGGGCCGCCGCACGCGGCCGCAGCCCTATGGCATGACGGGAACTTTCGTGCCGGTCATTCCGCGCAATTTGCGGCTTGAGGTATCGGAGCGGGTCGAGGCCTCAGGCGCGGTTCGGGTTCCGCTCGACGAAGCCGAGATGCGCACGGCCGTCTCACAGCTGATCGACGCCGGCTGCGAATCCCTCGTCATCCATTTCCTGCACTCCTATGCCAATCCGTCGCATGAGCGTCGCGCCGCCGAAATCGCCGCCGAACTTTGGCCGAACGGCTACATCACCACGGGCCATGCGCTGCTGTCGGAAGCGCGCGAGTTCGAACGCGGCGTGACGGCTTCGGTCAACGCCTCGGTGCAGCCGATCCTCGAGCGCTATGTCGAGCGCCTGCGCAAGGAACTCGCGGCAAAGGGCTATGCCCGCGATTTCCTGATCATGAACGGCAATGGCGGCATGATCTCGGCCCGCTTCGTCACCCGTGAATCGGCAAAGACGGTGATGTCGGGACCGGCCTCGGGCGTCATCGCCGCCGCCTACACGGGCAAGCGTGCCGGCTTCGAAAACCTCGTCACCTACGACATGGGCGGCACCTCGACCGACGTGGCGCTGATCCGCAACGCAGAACCGGCCGTGTCGAACGAGATCGAGATCGAATATGCGATGCCGATCCATGTGCCGATGGTGGCCGTGCATACAGTGGGCGCCGGCGGCGGCTCGATCGCCCGTGTCGATGCCGCGGGCCTGATCCAGATCGGCCCGGAAAGTGCGGGCGCCAATCCCGGCCCGATCTGCTACGGGCGCGGCGGCAATGAGCCGACCATCACCGACGCCAATCTGGTGCTCGGGCGGCTGGCGCCGAAGAAATTGCTGGCGGTCGAAAATCCGGTCACCGTCGAGCGCGTCACTGGTATTTTCGAGGACAGGATCGGCAAGGCCACCGGCCTGTCGGGTGTCGAAGCGGCCGGCGCGGTGCTGCGCCTCGGCAATATGAAGATGGCCGGCGCCATCCGCATGGTCTCGGTGTCGCGCGGCCACGATCCACGCGATTTTGCGCTGTTCGCCTTCGGCGGCGCCGGGCCGCTGCACGCGACAGCGCTGGCACGCGAGCTTGGTCTGCCCAAGGTGCTGGTGCCGGCGCGGCCGGGCATCACCAACGCGCTCGGCTGCGTCGTCGCCGACCTCAGACATGACTTCGTCAACACGGTCAACCAGCCGGTGGCGCTGCTCGATGAAGCCTTGCTTCACGAGTTACTGGAACGGCACCGGAACGAGGGCGAGGAGTTGATCGGCAAGGAGGCGGTGAAGCCGGAGACGATCCGCGTCACCCACTCCGCCGACATGCAGTTCGTCGGCCAGACCCATATCATCAACGTGCCGCTGCCTTCCTCTTCCGTCACACGTGAAATGCTGCAGCTTCTGTTCGAAAAGGCCTATTTCGCCCGCTTCAAGGTCGAGTTGCCGGAGATCCGCGCCAATCTGGTCAATCTCAACACTTCGGTGACCGGTGTCAGGCCAGCAATCGATCTTTCCCGCCTGATCGACCCGGCAGGGCGCGCGAGAACACTCGACGAGGCACGGCGCGAAATTCGGCCGGTCTGGTATGCCGGTACCTGGTACGACACGCCGGTCTACGCACGCGAAAAACTGCCGTTCGATGCGGTGATTGAAGGTCCGGCGATCCTCGAGCAGATGGACGCCACCACGGTGCTCGAACCTGGCGACTGGGCGCGTTCGGACGCCGACGGCAACATCATCATCGATATCGGCGAGGCCTGAGATGGCAAAGCTCGACACCATTACGCTTTCGGTACTTCAGGCCGCCCTGCAGCAGGTCTGCGACGAGATGGACCTGACCTTTTCGCGCGCCGCCTTCTCGCCGGTCATCGCCGAGGCCAACGACCGCTCCGACGGCATCTATTCGGCGCTCGACGGCTCGCTGATCGCGCAAGGCAGCCAGGGCCTGCCGGTGTTCGTCGGCGTCATGCAGTATTCGACCAAGACGGTCATCGAGATGATCGCCGACGGCCGCTGCCTGCCGCCGGAGCCAGGCGACATCTACATCGTCAACGATCCCTATCTCGGCGGCACCCACCTGATGGACGTCCGCTTCGCCATGCCGGTCTACAGGGAAGAAAAGATATTCTGCTGGCTGTCGAACACCGGCCATTGGCCCGACATTGGCGGTTCGGTGCCGGGCGGCTTCTCGGCCTCGGCAACCGCCGTCGAGCAGGAAGGGCTGCGATTGCCGCCTGTCAAGCTGTTCAAGAAGGGCGTTCTCGATCCGGAAATCTACGCCATCATCTGTTCGAATATCCGTGTCGCCGACCAGCGCATCGGCGACATCAGGGCGCAGGCCGCGGCACTGCTGATCGGACAGGACCGCCTCAATGGAATCCTCGATCGTTACGGCGATGAAACGGTTGTCGAGGCGATCGCCGAATTGCGCCGCCGCGCCGCCGAGCAGATGCGCGCCAACATCGCCGCCATCCCGGATGGAACCTACAGCGCAAAAGCCTTCGTCGATTCCGACGGGGTGGTGAACGAACCGCTGACCATTGCGCTCGCTGTCGAGAAGCAAGGCGACACGCTGACCTTCGACTTTACCGGCTCATCAAAGCCCTGCGCCGGGCCGATGAACAGCGTGCTGGCGACGACCTTGTCGTCGGTCTATCTCGCCATGCGCCACATCTTCCCGGATGTGCCGATCAGCGCCGGTGCCTTCGAGCCACTCATCGTCAAGCGGCCGGAGGGCACCTTCCTCGACGCCCGATATCCGCGCCCGGTGTCGGGCTGCGCCGCCGAAGTGTCGCAGCGCATCGCCGAGGCGGTGTTCGCGGCCATGGTGCAGGCGCTGCCGGACAAGGTAACGGCGGCTCCCGCCGGCTCCAGCGGCAATTTCGCGCTTGGCGGCAACGACCCAGTGCGCGGCCGCGACTACGTCATGTACCAGATCTCCGGCGGTGGCTATGGCGGCAATTCAGGCCATGACGGACTGACCAATGGCTGCTCGACGATTGGCATCTCCAAATCGCCGCCGGTCGAGATCATGGAGCAGGCCTTCCCGGTGCTCTACCGGCACTATGCCTTGCGCGAGGGCTCGGGCGGCGCCGGCAAGCAGCGCGGCGGTTTCGGGCTCGCCTATGAGGTTGAGATACTGCGCGGCGACGCCCGCGCCTCCTTCGTCATGGATCACGGCCGCTTCGGCCCGCAAGGCGCGCTCGGCGGCAAGGACGGCGCGGTCAACACGGTGACGGTGTTCCGCAGCGGCGAGGAACATGTGCCGCCGCACCTGTCCAAGGAACAGGACATCGCGCTCAAGGCCGGCGACCGCGTCCGCGTCGGCACGCCGGGCGGTGGCGGCTATGGCGATCCGTTTGAACGCGACCCGGCGCTGGTCGCGCGCGACGTGGCGCTCGGCTACTATACGCCAGAACAGGCCAAAGAGCTGTTCGGAGCCACCGTCGATGCAGGATAGCTCCAGGTGCCGTGTCTGCGGGCTGGATCAATTCCCAGATTTGCCTTGGGGCGAATCCGGCGAAGAACCCAGCCATAGCATATGCGTCTGTTGCGGCGTCGAGTTCGGCTACGAAGATGACGGACTTGAAAACTGTCTGTTGATCCGGCGCCACTGGGTGGAAGTCAACCGGTGCAAATGGTTCGCACCGAAGCATCGTCCAACCGATTGGGATATGGCGGCCCAAATCAGAGGCATCCCGAGAGCATACAAGTCCGACGATGATGATGAGAGGCTGATCCAAGCCTATCTTCAAGCAGGTGAGCCGCCTCCACAAGGCTTGGCGGCCTTGAGCGCAGTCGAGAGGCCGGACCGCTAATCAGTCCGCCATGGCGGGGGCATTTTGCCGACAGCGTCACGCCGGCCCTTCATGGCTTGATGAAGCAGGATGGCTCCATCAAGGCGTGGCTCTAAGCCGGCTCTAGCTAAATATCCAGATTGGCAACCGACAGCGCATTGTCCTGGATGAATTCGCGCCTCGGCTCCACCTCGTCGCCCATCAGCCGCGAGAACAGGCTGTCGGCATCGGTGGCGTCGTTGACCTTGACCTGCAGCAACGAGCGCACATTCGGGTCGAGCGTGGTTTCCCAGAGCTGTTCGGCGTTCATCTCGCCAAGGCCCTTGTAGCGCTGCATGGTCAAGCCCTTGCGGCCGGTCGCGAACACCGCGTTGAGCAGCGCCAGCGGTCCCGAAATGGTCTCGGAGACATCCTTGCGGCGCAGCACCGGCGGCGTGTCGTAGACTTCGGTCAGGCGCGGCGCATAGCGATCGAGCTGGCGGGCGTCGGCCGAATTGATCAGCCCGAGATCGAGCTGCGCGAATTCCTTGACGCTACGCACCGTGCGCTCGAACACATAGCCGCCGACGCCTTCGTTCGAGGTCGACATGCGGCCGGTCCAGCCGCGCTCGGTGTCCTCGGCGATGATGTCGAGGCGCTTGGCGACGCGCTCGGCCATGGCGTTGGCACGGCCAAGATCGCCAAGAACATCCGGGTTGAGCGCGCCGGCGATCGCCGCTTGCTCGACCACGCCGCGGTTGTAGCGCGTGTGCAGCCCGTTGATCAGCTGCCGCACCGCCAGTGCGTCGTCGATGGCGCTGCGCAGATCCTGTCCGGCCCGCACCTCGCCGGAACCCAGCGAAAGCGACGCTTCCTCAAGCCCCGAGCCGATCAGGAATTCCTCGAACGCGCCTTCGTCCTTGATGTATTGCGAACTCTTGCCGCGCGTCACTTTGTAGAGCGGCGGCTGGGCGATGTAGAGATGGCCGCGCTCGATCAGCTCCGGCATCTGCCGGAAGAAGAAGGTGAGCAGCAAGGTGCGGATGTGGGCGCCGTCGACGTCGGCGTCGGTCATCAGGATGATCTTGTGGTAGCGCAGCTTGTCGGCGTTGAACTCGTCCTTGCCGATCGAGGTGCCGAGCGCGGTGATCAGCGTGCCGATCATGTCGGAGCCGAGCATGCGGTCGAAACGCGCCCGCTCGACATTGAGGATCTTGCCGCGCAACGGAAGAATCGCCTGGTTCTGACGCGAACGGCCGCCCTTGGCAGAGCCGCCGGCCGAGTCACCCTCGACGATGAAGATTTCGGACTTGGCCGGATCGCGTTCCTGGCAGTCCGCCAGCTTGCCGGGCAGCGAGGTGACGCCGAGCGAACTCTTGCGGGTGATGTCGCGCGCCTTGCGCGCGGCTTCACGCGCCGCTGCGGCCTGGATCACCTTCTCGATGACCACCTTGCCCTCGGTCGGGTGTTCTTCCAGCCAGGTGCCCAAAGCCTCGTTGACCAGCCCTTCCACCACCGGGCGGACCTCGGACGAAACCAGCTTGTCCTTGGTCTGCGAGGAGAATTTCGGGTCCGGAACCTTGACCGACAGGACCGCGGTCAACCCTTCGCGGCAGTCGTCGCCGATCAGCGACACCTTCTCCTTCTTGGTCTGGCCGGAGGATTCGCCGTAGCCGGTGATCTGGCGCGTCAGCGCACCGCGGAAGCCGGCCAGATGCGTGCCGCCGTCGCGTTGCGGGATGTTGTTGGTGAAGGCCAGCACGTTCTCGTGGTAGCTGTCGTTCCACCACATCGCTACCTCGACGGTGATGCCGTCGCGCTCGGCCTTGATGGCGATCGGCTTGTCGATCAGTGGTTTCTTCACGCGGTCGAGATATTTGACGAACTCCTCGAGCCCGCCGTCATAGTGCAGCTCGTGGCGCACGATGTCGGCGTGGCGGGCATCGGTCAGCACGATGCGCACGCCGGAATTCAGGAAAGCGAGTTCGCGCAGCCGGTGCTCCAGCGTGCCATAGTCGAACTCGACCATGGTGAAGGTTTCGGACGACGGGAAGAAGGTGATCTCGCTGCCGCTGCGTCCGTCATAGGTGCCGGCGGTCTTGTTCTGCTCGTAGCTGCCGGTGACCTTCAGCGGCGCGTCGGCATTGCCATGGGTGAAGCTCATCTCGAAGATCTGGCCGTTGCGGCGGATCCTCAGTTTCAGCCATGCCGACAGGGCGTTGACCACCGACACGCCGACGCCGTGCAGGCCGCCCGACACCTTGTAGGAATTCTGGTCGAATTTGCCGCCGGCATGCAGCTGCGTCATGATCACTTCGGCCGCCGAAATGCCTTCGCCGGTGTGGATATCGGTCGGAATGCCGCGGCCATTGTCGATGACGGTGACCGATCCGTCGGGATTGAGCGTCACCGTGACGAGGTCGGCATGGCCGGCCAGCGCCTCGTCGATGGCGTTGTCGACCACCTCGTAGACCATGTGATGCAGGCCCGAGCCGTCATCGGTGTCGCCGATATACATGCCTGGCCGCTTGCGGACGGCATCCAACCCCTTCAAAACCTTGATGGAATCGGCGCCGTATTCGGCTTCCGCGCCATTGGCGCTTTCAGTCTGATCGCTCATGAAAACCTGTCTGATTGATGGCGCTGGCCCGGTGCCGGAAATTGGCTCCGAATCGCGCCGTTTTGATGTCCTAGATATAGGCGCAAAAGGCGGTTTTTCCAAGGTTTGCGGGGATTTCCGGGGCGCAAGAGCCGGCTATCGGCGGCGGGCCTCGGCCAGGCCTATTTCACGCGGGCCAATCGATCCTTGAGAAACTTGATCATGAACTTGTAGCGCGGCGCCAGCCGGCCGCTGCGGTCGAGCTCCAGCGTCATCTCCAGCGCCTCGGAAAGAACCGCCTTAGGGTTCTAGGCGACCTGGGAATAGTCGATCATCGCAACCACCAGATCGCGCTGCCAGGTGGCGTTGTCGGGGTCGGATCGGGCAAGCTGCTGGCGGATGTCCAGGCTGTCCTGGAACGCCTGCCGCGCACCCTTGATGTCGCGCTGCTTGACCTTGAGCATGCCGATCTCCGACAGCGTTATCGACAGGTCGCGCTGCCAGTCGAGATTGGCCGGGTCCAGCTTCGCCAGCCTGTCGACGATGACGAAACTGTCGAGATACAGTTTGAGCGCGCCCTTGCGGTCGCCCTGGATGGCAAGCACGCCTGCGACCTTTTCGAGGCTGACCGACAGGTCGCGCTGCCACTCCGTGTTTCCGGGGTCGCCGTCCGCGAGCTGACGGGCCTGCGCCAGCCCTTGTTGATAGGCCGCAAGCGCAGCCGGCCAATCCTCCTGATCCTTTAGCGCATTGCCGATCTTGGTGTTGCCGACCGACAGATCGCGCTTCAGCTCGGTGTTATCGGGATCGCGGCTCAGCAGCCGTTCGACGATTCCTAGGCCTTCGCGGTAGGCGGCAAGCGCGCCGGCGGCGTCGCCCCGCTCGCGCTTGAGGTCGCCGATCGTGTCGTGGCTGACCGAGACGTCGCGTTGCCTTTGCGCGTCGTCGGGCGCCTTCACGGCCAAGGCAAGGCGGATCGTCAGGCTTTCTTCAAAGGCCGCCTGCGCATCGTCCAGCTGTCCCGCGGCACGCGCAAGGCGGGCGATCTCGTCATAGGAAATGGTCAGGTCACGCTGCAGGTCGGCGCGCTCCGGCTCGTTGGCGGCGAGCACTTTCTTGATCGACAGGCTTTCCTGGTAGACTCGTGAGGCGCCGGCCAGATCGCCGTTCGTCACCAGCACGTCGCCGATCTTGTCGTCGTTCATGGCCAGATCGCCGAACCATTCCAGCCGGCCCGGGTCGGCCGAGGCCACCTCATGCAGCATCGCGCGCGCCGTCTGGTAGTTCTGCAGGGCCGCCGGCAGATCGCCTTGCGCCATCCTGATGTTGCCGAGCTTGGTGTGGCTGATGGCGAGATCGCGCCGCACGCCCGGATCGGTTTCCTGCCGCGACCTCTGTTCGAGATTGGCCCGCAGCGCCTCGAAGGCACGGCCGGCGGCGGTGATGTTGCCAACGGTGGTGTAGAGTTTGCCCAGCTCATCCTGGGTGCGGATCTGGCGGTCGAAATCGTCGGGCTCGAGCGCCGACTGCCCGGCCTCGCCATAGAGTGCCAGCACCGCCTCATAGTCCTTGATGGCGGCGGCATAGTTGAGGTCGGCGCGGGCCGCACCGCCCGACAGAAAGCGCGTCGCGGCTTCGGACAGTGTGCGACTGGCGAAATTGGCCTTCAGCGCCTTGCGCGACACACTGTCGATGCCGGCGGCCTCGGCGAGTTTTGCCCGCGCGGCATTGAAAGCGCCGAGCGAAAGCTGCTCTTGCGCCTGCTGGCGCAGCGCGCTCACCTGCGGATCGCTGACGCCGAGAACCTTCATTTCGCTGCGCACCTTGACGAAGGCGTCGGCGGCCTCGCGCAGCTTGGTGTTCAGGCTTTCCGCCGAAAGATGGCTGGCATCGGCGCTGATCAGCGCACCATAGAGCGGCGCCAGCGGCATGTCGGCATCGCTGGCGATCCGCTCGACCTCGTCGCGCATTTGTGGTGTCACCTCGGCCATGGCCAGCAGCAGCCGCTCGCGCTCCGGCAACTGCTCTCTGGTGGATGCGGCGAAGAACAGTTGCGGCAGGCCGCTCTCGACATAGGGCAGTTGCTTGCCGCGCGTCAGGTCGTAGACCTCCTGCTGCACCAGCGTCAGCACCGAGCGGATTTCGAGCCCGTCGGTGCCGAGATATTTCGCCAGCGCCGCCGCAAAGGGCGAGTTCTGGCCCGTGCCGTCGGCGGCCGTCTCGCCGGGCGCGGCGGAAAAGGCAAACAGGGTATTTTCTGCCTTCCCGATACGGCCGAGACCGGGCCGCACCTTGTCCGAGACATTCTTGGCCAGCGCTGTCGCGCCACGGCCTTCGCCGGCACTTGCCGTGAACGGATCGCTGCGGCAGGCGTTGAGCACGATCAGCCCGACCTTGGCCGTTGCGGCGACGGCCTCGCGCACCTCTTCCAGCGGCAGGCTGGTCCTTTCAGCGCATCGAGCGAGGAAGCGTCGGCATCGACCGGCAGCAGCCGGTTGTCGCCGGAGATTTCGACGCCATGGCCGGAAAAGTACACCAGCGCCGCGTCGGCGCCCTTGGCGCATGCGGCGCAGATCCCGGTTGGTTTCGACGACGACCTCGAAGCCGAGCTTCTTCAGCGCCGCTTCCATCCCTCGCCGTCATTGACGGGATTGGCCAGCGGCCGGATCAGCCGGTAGTCGTCATCGGCGAAGATCAGCGCCACGCGCCGCTCCGCCATGGCGGCGGCGGCCGTCGACAGGATCAGCAGTAGCGCAAACAGAAATCGCAAGTCGAACCGCCCCGGCCCGGTCAATGCCGGAGCATTTCATCTCTTTATGGCGTGAACAAGCCGGGTTGTTCGGCCAGAAGTCAGTCCTATCCGGCGCGCAGCGGCTTCAACGCCTCGCTCCAGCGCAACAGTTCGTCCAGCATGGTCTTGGTTCCGCTCTGCACCTGTTCACTAGGCTGGAAGGAGCCGTCATTCTCGAGCAGTTTCTGATACAGCGGCAACGAAACACCCTCGGGGATTGGCATCACGCCGACCGAGGTCAGCAGCGGCTTGAGCGCCTGCGCGGCGCGCAGGCCGCCGGAGACGCCGCCATAGCTGAAGATGGCGGCAGGCTTGTATTTCCATTCCCAGAGCAGGTAGTCGACCGCGTTGACGATCGCCGGCGCCACGAAATAATTGTACTCCGGCGCCACGAAGACGAAGGCATCTGCGGCGTCGATCGCCTTCGACCAGGCCTTGGTGTGGTCCTTCTCATATTTGGCGAGCTTCGGATGGTGCGGCTCGTCCAGCACCGGCAGGTCGAACGCGGCGATGTCGGTCAGGACGGGCTCGAACTTGCCGTGCTCGCGAGCAAAGCCATCCAGCCACTTGGCAAAGACCGGTCCGGCGCGGCCGGGTCGCGTGCTGCCGATGATGACGTTCAACCGGTGTTTCAAGGCGGGCTCCTGGAATGGCGGGATTGGAGTGGTGGTATCTGTTGGTGACTGCCCCCTAAGCCACACTCCACCCGGCGGCAAGAAGGCATGGCGAGGGGGCCGGTCACATTCCGGAGAGCGGATGCCCGGTGCCCTGCCGTTCAGCCGCATGGACGCCGGCATTGCCGCTCACTACATTGGGGTATCAGCGGAGCATCTCCCATGGACACGCAGCCCGCGCCTTTCGTTCCGCCCGCGCCGAAGCCGCGCACGACGCCGCCGTCGACGCTGGAGATGATGCGCATCGTCTACCGCAATCCGCTTGAGCTGTGGGGCGAGCATACCTACAACGAACCTTGGATCTCGGTAAACGGCATTGGCGGACCATTGGTCGTCGCCAACGATCCCGGTCTTATCCGCCACGTACTGGTCGACAATGCCAGGAACTACAAGATGGCGACGGTGCGCCAGATGATCCTGCGCCCGATCCTGCGCGACGGCCTGCTGACCGCCGAGGGCGAGGTGTGGAAGCGCTCGCGCAAGGCGATGGCACCGGTGTTCACGCCGCGCCACATCTTCGGCTTTGCCCAGCCGATGCTGAAACGCACGCTGGACTTCGTCAGCCGCTACGAGGCCGGCGGCACCTCCGACATCGCCCACGACATGACGCTGCTCACCTACGACATCCTGGCCGAGACGCTGTTTTCCGGAGAGATTTCGGGCGAGCCGGGCAGCTTCGCCAGGGAGATCGACCGGTTGTTCGAGACCATGGGCCGCGTCGATCCGCTCGACCTGCTGCGCGCACCCGAATGGCTGCCTCGGCTGACCCGCATCCGTGGCCGCAAGACGATGGCCTATTTCCGCAAGATCGTCACCGATACCGTCCGGATGCGCGAGGAGCGGCTGAAACGCGATCCCGATGCTGTGCCGCAGGATTTTCTTACCCTGCTGCTCAAGGCCGAGGGGCCTGACGGGCTGACGCGCGCCGAGGTCGAGGACAACATCATCACCTTCATCGGCGCCGGCCACGAGACGACGGCCCGCGCTCTGGGCTGGACGATCTATTGCCTCGCCGAGGCGCCCTGGGAGCGCGAAAAGGTCGAGCGCGAGATCGACACTGTCTTGGCGCGCGAGCCCGATCCGACGAAATGGCTCGATGCCATGCCGCTCACCCGCGCCGCCTTCGAGGAGGCGCTCAGACTCTATCCGCCGGCACCATCGATCAACCGTGAGCCGATCGAACCGGAGACCTGGAACGAGCTTTACATCCCCAGGCGCGCCGCGGTGCTGGTGATGCCGTGGGTCGTGCATCGCCACCGAAAGTTGTGGGACAGGCCCGACGCCTTCATGCCGGAACGCTTCCATCCAGGCAATCGTGAAAAAATCGACCGCTACCAGTATCTGCCGTTCGGCGCCGGCCCGCGCGTCTGCATCGGCGCCAGCTTCGCCATGCAGGAGGCGATCATCGCGCTGGCCATCATGCTGTCGCGCTTCCGCTTCGACACAACGCCTGAGACGAAGCCCTGGCCGGTGCAGAAGCTGACGACGCAGCCGCAGGGTGGTCTGCCGATGCAGGTCACGCCGCGTTAGGCGTGCTGATATTCAGGTGATGCCGGCCTGCGAACGATGGCTTCCTGCGCTTCCGGTACTGACGTACCAAAAGTACGCTCCGTTCCGGTTCTCGGAATCCACCGTTCTCGACTCGGCCTGACCTGAATCTCAACACACCTTCAGGCAGCTACGCTGAATTAAGCTGCCGACTTGCGCTGGAACTGGCCTGCGGCGCGGAAGCGCCAGAGGTAGCTTGGCAGGATCGTGCCGATCGACTGCGGCTGGATGCCGAGGCCTGCAAGCGTCCTGTTTTCCCTGGCGGCCGCCTCCGAGACGATGTTGTGCGAGCGCAGCTGCAGCACCTGGTCCTTGGTCAGCATTGGGTTGGGCAGCATGCCGAGGACCGACGCCTGCATGTTCGCCATCCACCACGGCACCGGCACCAAAATCCGCTTCCGTTCGATCACGGTGAGCAGTTCTTCCATGCACTCCTTGAAGGTGAGCACCTGCGGCCCGCCGAGCTCATAGATCCGGCCGCCTTCGACCTTGCCTTCGACCGAGCGCGCCACCGCTTCGGCGACGTCGCCGACATAAACTGGCTGGAACTTGGTCAGCCCGCCGCCGAGCAGCGGCAGCATCGGCGAATAGCGCGCCATGCTGGCGAAGCGGTTGAAGAAGGCGTCCTCGGGTCCGAAATTGATCGAGGGACGGAAGATGACGGCATCCGCGATCGTCTCCAGCACCGCCTTTTCGCCGAGCGCCTTGGTGCGGGCATAGTCCGATTGCGCGTTGAGATCCGCGCCCAGCGCCGAAATATGGGTGAGGCCGGCGCCGACAGAGCGCGCGGCTTCGGCGATGGCGCGGGAGCCGAACTCATGCACGGCAGAAAATTTCTGCCGGCCGCTCTCATGCAGGATGGCGACCAGGTTGATAACATGGTCGGCGCCCTGCACGGCACGGTCGACCGACCAGCGCACGCGCACATTGGCCTGCACCGGCTGGATCTGGCCGACATTGCCGAGCGGCTGCAGATGGCCGGCGAGATCGGGCCGGCGGACGGGTACCCTGATGCGGTAGCCGCGCTTGGCCAGTGCCCGCACGACGTGGCGGCCGACAAAACCAGACCCGCCGAACACGACGACGAGCTTGGGGGTCTGCAGGATTTCGGTCATGGCTGGCTCCGGCGCTCGCAAGCTTGGCTGAAGCCGCTTCTTAATCCGTTTCGAGGCAAAGGCAAAGAGCGACCGGAGGTCGCTCATGACCTTGTTTCAGGGCAATTCCAGGAAAAGTGCGAAGCGGTTTTCCCGGGAAAAGCGCATGGCGCTTTCCCTTCGGAATTGCGTCTAGACAGACCCGCCTCAGAACGCCTTGCCGATGCGTGCGTCGACCGAATGGCGGTTGCCGCCACGGATGACGAAGAAGAGCAGGATCGCAGCCCACAGCAGTGACTTTTCGGCGCCGGAAAAACCTTGGCCGATGGTGACCCAGTGGAACCACACAGTCACCAGAAGCACGAACATCCCGGCGAAGGCAGCCGGGCGGGTGAGCAGGCCGATGGCGATGAAAATGCCGCCGAAGAATTCGGTGCAGGACAGAAGCAGCGACCAGAACGCGCCGGGATAGAAGCCGAGGCCCTCGACCATCTCGGCGGCGCCGAACGGATCGGCGATCTTCTGTGAGCCATGGATGGCCAGGAAGATGCCGGCGACGGCCCGCAGCATGGTTTCCGCGGCATTGTTCAGTGTGGCGTAGAGGCCGCCAAGGGCGGGAATGAAAAGGCTTTTGCTGGTGTTGTCGGTGGTTGCGGACAAGGCGGTCTCCCTCTGTTGCTGTCATCCGCAGACGCCCGATGGGGTCGGGCGGTGTCAAATAAACAAAAGTTGACCATTGCGACATGTTTTTCTTTGACAGCAGACGAAACGCAGAAAACCCCGCCGAAGCGGGGTTTTCCGGGTGACGTTCGTGCCGAAACCAGGGTCCAACGAGGCGGCCTGACCTGAGACGGTATCAGCTTGGCGTAAGACGCCCGCCCCAGCCCTGGACGCATCCGACAGTAGGCACCGACCGGGCAAACCCAACCCGGACAAGCATTGGTCGCCGGGGTTGACCGGAAGGTTCAGCGACGGACGCAAAAAAATCCACGCCTGCCCCACAGCCTCGCGCGAGAGGTCAGCTATTTATTTGAAAAGAAAAGGATTTCAGGCCGAGTAGCGCTCGGCGAATTCGGAAATGCGTTGCACCACCGCCTTGGGCGCGTTTATGCCCCGCGCTTGCGCCTTCTCCGCCGCCTCTGCCCGGGCGCGTCCCGGCACGTGCACGCCGTAGCGCCGCCGCAGCCGGTCGAGCTGGTCTCTCATGCGCTGCTCGAAATCCGGATCGAGCAGCTTCGGCTCGATCGCAAGCACGAACAGGCCGGTTCCCGGGCTGTCCGGCCCGCCGCTGAACCAGGGTGCGTCGAGCGACCAGTTGGCGCCGGACAGACCGGCCGCCAGCACCTCGACCATCAGCGCGATGTTGGCGCCGCGCTGGCCGCCGAAGGCAAGCATGGCGCCCTTCATGGCCGCCGCCGCATCGGTGGTCGGATTGCCGCTGGCGTCCAACGCCCAGCCTTCGGGGATCTTCCTGCCGTCCTCGGCCGCCTTGCGGATGTTGACGAAGGCAGTAGCACTCGACGACTGGTCGATGACCAAAGGCGATCCGTCGGCGGCGGGTGCGGCAAACGACATCGGGTTGGTGCAGTAGACCGGCTTGACCGAGCCTGAGCCGGCAAGCACCGCCGGCCCGTTGGTGGCGGCGAAGGACACCAGCCCAAGTGCTGCCAACCGGCCGGTGAAATAGCCGAGCGCGCCGCACGTATAGGCGTTCTTCTGCGAGAAGATCGAGACGCCGAACAGTTTTGCGGCCTTGGCGAGATCGTCGATCGTGCGGTCAAAGCCGGTATGGGCAAGGCCGCCACGCGCGTCGGAAAGATAGACGGCGAGCGCCGGCCTGGTGATGACGGGATCGGCATTGCCGTCAATGCGGCCGGCTTCGATCGCTTCCAGATAATCGATGAAATGCGTCAGCCCGACGGAGGTCAGCCCTTCTGCCTCGGCCGCGACGATCGAAGCGGCGAGCGACTGCGCTGCTTCCTCATTGGCGCCGGCGCCCAGCGCCGCCATCCGGCACAATCCGGTTGCCTGCTCGAGACTGAGTTGCATGGCGATGGGTTCCTAAGTGAGTAGGGAGTAGTCAGTAGTGAAAACGAGTCAGCGAATGGCCGACTACACCCTATTCGCTACTCACCACTCACTAGCCAATCTTGTTCGGGATCCGCGCTTCGATCCGGCTGAAGGCGAAAACGAGAATGCCGGTGATCGCCATATAGATCAACGCCAGCAGCAGCAAGGGTTCATAGGTGAGGTAGGTGTCCTGTCGCACCTTGGACGAGACGGCGAAGATGTCGATGACGCTGATCGTCGCCACCAGCGGCGTTGACTTCAATTGCAGCACGGTTTCGCCGGTCAGCGTCGGCAGCGCCCGATAGATGGCCTGCGGCAGCCAGATGCGCCGGAAAATCTTCCAGCGACTCATGCCAAAGGCGCGGGCGGCCTCGAGTTGGCCCTTCGGCACGCCGGCAAAGGCCCCCCGCATCACCTCGCCCTCATAGCCGGCAAAAGACAGTGTCAGCGCCAGCACGCCATAGGGCCAGGCCTGGCGGAGATAGGGCCACATCCAGGATTCGCGGATCCAGGGGTATTGTGGAAACAGCGAGCCCAGCCCGTAATAGAGCAGCCAGAGCTGGATCAGCAGCGGCGTTCCCCGGATCACGGTGCAGAAGGCCTTGGCGGGGGCGGAAAACCAGAACGGGCCGGCGGCCTGCGCCAGCCCGAGCGGCACCGCGAGCAGGAAGCCCAGGAAGCAGGTGACGGCCAGGATCCACAGCGACCGCCAGATGCCCAGCAATCCCATTTCGTAATATCGCGGCAGCCAGTCCCAGCGCATGAAGAAGGCGGCGCCGAGGACCAGCGCCAGCGCGATCAGGATCAGCACGATGCGATGCGGCTGCAGCCACAGCGACGTGCGCGCGGCGGCGTTGACGATGGTCGCTTCACCGGCCATCAGCGTGCGTCCTTGATAGAAGGCATGCCGCGCCTTGCCCGCGCTTCGACGCGACCGATGAGGAAGTTCGAAACCAGCGACACGATGAGATAGAGAACGCCAGCGGCCAAAAAGAAAGTTAAATAGGCTTTGGTCACGCCCCCAGCCTGCCGCGTTGTCAGCGCCAGTTCTTTGAAGCCGACCACTGCCAGAAGAGCCGTGTCCTTGGTGGCGATCAGCCACAGATTGGCGAGCCCGGGTAAGGCGAAAGGCAGCATGGCCGGCAGCGTTATGCGCCGCAGCATCAGGCCGGGCGGCATGCCGTAGGCGCGAGCGGCCTCGATCTGCCCCTGCGGGACGGCCAATATCGCGCCACGGATCACTTCGGTCGAATAGGCACCCTGCACGAAGCCGAGAACTGCGATGCCGGCCGCGAGCCCACTAATGTCGATGAGTTGGTAACCGAGTGCCGCCAGCAGCTGGTTTATCAGATCGGTGCCGGCATAGTAGAGCAGCAGGATCAGCACCAGTTCGGGCACGGCGCGCACGACGGTGGTGTAGACGGCGAGTAGGTCTCGCACCACAGGACCGCCATAGAGCTTTCCAAAGGCGCCGGCCGTGCCGATCAGAAGACCGAGGCAAGTGGCGCCGAGCGCGATCTCGAGGGAATGCAGAAGCCCGATCAGAAGCGCTTCGCCCCAGCCCGGCGGGTAGGGCGAAAGAAGCTCCATGATGCCGGCCGCCGAGGCCGGAAGAAGTGCGTCGATCAGCTTCGCCCCCAAATGGCTGGCGCCGGCCGCGGGCTGCGCCCGTCAGCGGAAAGCATGCGTGGACAGATTTCGGCGAGACTGCACGGCGCGCATTACGCGCCGTGCAGTCATTCGCTCGTGCACGGGCCGTCAGTTCGACTGGCTGTCTTCGCCGTAGATGTCGAAATCGAAGTATTTCTTCGAGATCTCTTCATACTTGCCGTTGGCGCGGATGGCCTTGATGCCGGCGTTGATCTTGTCCTTCAGCTCGGTGTCTTCCTTGCGGATGCCGGCGCCGACGCCGGGACCCAGAACTTCTACGTCCGGAGCCACCATGCCCTTCAGGTCGCAGCATCCCTTGCCTTGATCGGACTTGAGGAACTCGCCGAGTGCGATCGAATCGGCCTGCACCGCGTCGACACGGCCGGCTGCGAGGTCCTGGTTGGCCTCGTCCTGGGTCTGGTATTCCTTGATTTCCGCCGCACCGGTGAAGTGCTTCTTGGCGTAGACGGCATGCACGGTCGACACCTGCACCCCGATGACCTTGCCCTTGAGGTCATCCGGCGTGGCGCCGAACTTCTGGTCCTTCGGCCCGATGATGGCGGTCGGCGTGTTGTAATACTTGTCGGAGAAGTCGATCGTTTTCTTGCGCTCGTCAGTGATCGACATCGAGCTGGCGATGACGTCGATCTTCTTGGTGGTCAGCGCCGGGATGATGCCGTCCCAGGCGACGGGGGTGATGACACAGTCGAGCTTTTCTTCAGCGCAGACGGCGTCGATGAAATCGATCTCCCAGCCGACCCATTTGCCCGAGGCGTCGGGCGACGTGAAGGGCGGGTAGGGCTCGGCGGCGACGCCGATCTTGACCGGATCGGCCTTGGCCACGCCCATGGCGGCGACGCCGAGCAGCAGCGCCGCGGCGAGTGTCTTCAGAACAGTCTTCATGTCAGAACTCCCAGTTTGTTGTTGGTTCCCGGATCTTCGCCCACTTTCGGTCTGATCTAGCCGATGTTGCGGATGAATTGTTTGAGCCTTTCGGATTTCGGTGCACCGAAGATCTGCTCCGGCGGCCCTTCTTCCTCGACCAGCCCGTTGTAGAGGTAGACGACATGCGTCGCGACTTCGCGGGCGAACTTCATCTCATGGGTGACCAGCACCATGGTGCGGCCTTCGCGCGCCAGGTCGCCGATCACCTTCAGCACCTCGCCGACCAGTTCCGGGTCGAGCGCCGAGGTCGGTTCGTCGAACAGCATGACGCGCGGATTGATCGCCAATGCGCGGGCGATCGCAGCCCGCTGCTGCTGGCCGCCAGACAGATAGGCCGGATAGACGTCGCGCTTTTCGGCGAGGCCAACGCGGGCAAGCAGCTTTTCGGCCTGGGCGATCGCCTCGTCACGCTTGACGCCAAGCACGTGCACCGGAACCTCGATGACGTTCTCGATCAGCGTCATGTGGCTCCACAGGTTGAAGTTCTGGAACACCATGCCGAGCTTGGAGCGGATGCGTTCGATCTGCCTGCGGTCGGCCGGAACGGTATGGCCGTGGCTGTCGGCCTTCAGCTTGATCTCCTCGCCATTGACGCGGATGATGCCACTGGTCGGATTTTCCAGGCAGTTGATGCAGCGCAGCAGCGTCGACTTGCCGGAGCCTGAGCCGCCGATGATGGCAATGACCTCGCCGTCGCGCGCCGACAGCGAGACGCCCTTCAGCACATGCAGTTGGCCAAATTTCTTGTGCAGGTTCTCGACATGGATGGCTTCGGCAGCGCCGTCTTGCGCCGTATGTTTCAGTGCGGGAGCCGTAGCCGACGCCATTACGCTTTCGGTGCTCCGCGGAGCGGCCGGACCCATCGCTGCTGCAATCGTTTACCCATTACCCGTCGCAAAACAGAAGTTCCCTGTCGCAAGATGGACCGTTCCGCTTGCCTCCGTCAACCACGGTTTTTGGACCATTGATCACAGCCTGTTGTGGTGGTTAGTGGCGGCAACGGACGTTTTAGGGAGAAGTTGGTGGGCAAAACATTCGGGTCGCAGTCCATGGCCGGGCAGCTTGAGCGCGTGCTGATGCGCTCCGCCACCAGTGCCATGCGCCATGCCAGGGCTTCGGAGTGGCACTATGGTCCAGGCTTCGATCCAGGCAAGGCCGCCGCCCAGCATGAGGCGCTGGCCAGGCTTGTGGCGGGCTCGGGCGCCGAGATCGAATGGTTGACCGACGCCGATGACGGGCTTGCCGATTCCGTCTTCACCCACGACCCCTCGCTGATGACCGACCATGGCGCCATCATCCTCGCCATGGGCAAGGCGCTGCGCCGTGACGAACCGGCATTGCACGAAGCCGCCTATAGGCGCATGGACATTCCCGTCCTTGGCCGCATCGAAAGCCCCGGCCAGGTCGAGGGTGGCGACTGCGTCTGGGTGGACAAAACCACGCTGGCCGTGGGCCGCGGCGTGCGCACCAACCAGGACGGCATCCAGCAGCTTGCGAACCTGCTGACGCCGAAGGGTATCCAGGTCTATGGCTTCGACCTGCCGTTGTGGCACGGCGAGGAGGCCTGCCTGCACCTGATGTCGGTGATCAGCCCGCTGGCCGACGATCTGGCGCTGGTCTACGCGCCGCTGCTGCCGGCTGCCTTCTACCAGATGCTGCGCGCCCGCGGCATTCGCCTGGTCGAGGGCGACGGCGACGAATTCTTCGCCTCCAACGGGCTCAGCCTCAACGTGTTGCCGACCGCGCCGCACCAGGTCATCGCGGTCGCCGGTTTTCCGAAGACCGCAGCCGCCATGCAGGCCGCCGGCTGCACGGTCTCGACCTTCGAGGCCGACGCTCTGTGCATCGCCTGCGAGGGCGGTCCGACCTGCCTCACGCGTCCGGTGCTCAGACAATGACCACGATCGGCGAAGCGCTCATCACCTTGCTCGAAGCCCATGGCGTCGACACCGTCTTCGGCATTCCGGGCGTCCATACGGTCGAACTCTATCGCGGCCTGGCGCGCTCGAAGATCCGCCATGTCACACCGCGTCACGAGCAGGGCGCCGGCTTCATGGCCGACGGCTATGCCCGCGCCAGCGGCAGGCCGGGCGTCGCCTTCGTCATCACCGGGCCGGGGCTGACCAACACCATCACCGCCATGGGCCAGGCGCGCGCCGATTCGGTGCCGATGCTGGTGATCTCGGGCGTCAATGCCATGCCGACGCTCGGCAAGGGTCTTGGCTATCTGCATGAACTGCCTGACCAGCGCGGCATGATGGAGAAGGTGGCGCTGTTCTCGCACCGTGTCACCGAGGCCGGCGAACTGCCCGGCGTGCTCGCCCGCGCCTTCGCGCTGTTCTCGTCATCGCGTCCCGGCCCGGTCCATATCGAAATCCCGACCGATGTCATGGTCAAGCCGGGCGACGGCATCGAAGCCTTGCTGAGCAATGTCGCGCCGCCAGTTCCCGACCCGGCGGCGATAGAGGAGGCAGCCAGGCTTTGCGCGGCCGCCCGCCGCCCGCTCATCCTTGCCGGCGGCGGCGTCAGGCGCGCCGAGGCGCCATTGCGGCGGCTGGCCGAAAGGCTCGTCGCGCCGGTCGTCGAGACCGCCAATGCACGCGGCCTGCTGCATCGTCATCCGCTTTGCGTGCCGGCAGGCCCTTGCCTGAAGGCGGTGCGGGCGCTGATGGCGGAGGCCGACCTGGTCATTGCCGCCGGCACCGAATTCGGTCCGACCGAGTATGACGGCTATAGCGATGGCGGCTTTGTCCTGCCGCCAAACCTGATCCGCATCGACATCGGCGCCGACCAACTCGCGCGCCGCCCGGCCACCGTCGCCATCCAGGCGGATTGCGCCGAGGCGATCGAGGCCCTGCTGGCTCGGCTTGGCGGCAGGCCGTCTGCATCGGCCGACGGCCCGGCCCGCGCCGCCGCGACCCGGCAGGCCGCCCTTGCCGAGCTTGGCCCGGCCATGCAGGCGCAGATGCGCGCGGTGGAAGTGATCCGCGATGCCTTGCCCGGATCGATCATCGTGGGCGATTCCACACAGCCGATCTACGCCGCCAACCTGTACTACGACCATGACCGGCCGGGCGGCTGGTTCAATGCCGCCACCGGCTTCGGCGCGCTGGGCTTTGGCCCGCCGGCGGCCATCGGCGCCGCGCTTGCCGTGCCCGAGGCGCCGGTCGTCTGCCTCACCGGCGATGGCGGCTTCCAGTTCACCTTGCCGGAACTGGGCGCAGCGCTCGATGCGGATGCGCCGGTCATCTTCGTCGTTTGGAACAATCGCGGCTATCGCGAGATCGAGACCTCCATGCTCGATGTCGGCGTCGAACCGGTTGGTGTGTCGCCGGCGCCGCCGGATTTCTGCAAGCTGGCCGAGGCCTATGGCATTGCCGCCGAGCGGCTTGCCGGCGTTGGCGGGCTGGAGGATGCGCTCAAGCGCGCACGCGCGACCGGACTGCCCTACGTCATCGAGATAACCGTGGACTGAGTTTGGCCGAGCAACGCGCTTCATGCGTCAGCCTGGCGAGGCTTCCGTCCGGCCGGCGGCCCGAGCGATGCAAAGACGCGACCCAGCCATGTCGATATTTCAGTTGAGTGATCGAGTGAAAGGCGCGACTTTCGCTGGCGGCGTGGCCTAAGCATAAGAACACTGGAGCAGTCGAATATGACGGAAACACTGGACGGCAGGCATATCGTGGTGACCGGCGGCACCGGGGCGCTGGGCGGCGCGGTTGTCGGCAAGCTCCTGGAGCAGGGCGCGGTCTGCCATGTTCCCAATGCCCATGCCGCCGCACCTTCGCATTTTCCTTTCACCACGCATGATCGCGTCAGGCTGGCGCACAATGTCGACCTGTCGGACTCCGCCAAGGTCGAGGCGTTCTACCACCAGCTTCCGGAACTCTGGGGTTCCATCCACCTGGCGGGCGGCTTCACCATGGCGCCGGTGGAGAAGATCGAGTCGGCGTCCTTCGCCGAGATGATGGACACCAACGCCCGCACGACCTTCCTGTGCTGTCGCGCGGCGGTGCGCTCGATGCTGGCGTCGAGCACAGCGGGCCGCATCGTCAACGTCTCGGCGCGCGCCGGGCTCGAGCCCAGACGCGGCTCCGGCATGGTCGCCTATGCCGCCAGCAAGGCGGCGGTCGCCGCGATAACGCTGGCCATGGCCGAGGAATTGAAAGGCAAGGGCATATTGGTCAATGCCGTGGCGCCCTCGACGCTCGACACGCCGGCAACCCGGACCGACATGCCGGACGCCGATTTCAGCAAATGGGTCAGCCTTGAGGCGGCGGCCGAAGCGATCACTTATCTCGCGTCGCCCGCCAATTTGGCAATGAGCGGCACACTGGTGCCGCTTTACGGCCGGGCCTGATCCTTCGGCATATCCCAAAGAAAAACCCCGCCGGATCGCTCCGGCGGGGTCTTGTTTTCAGTAGGTGCGAAGGGGCTTAGCTGCCCTGCTTCTTCAGCGCGGCACCCAGGATGTCGCCCAGCGAAGCGCCGGAGTCGGTCGAGCCGTACTGGGCGACCGCTTCCTTCTCTTCGGCGATTTCCAGCGCCTTGATCGAGACCTGCAGCTTGCGGGTCTTCTTGTCGAAGGCGATGACGCGGGCATCGACCTTCTGGCCGACGGTGAAGCGCTCGGGGCGCTGCTCGTCGCGGTCACGGCTGAGGTCGGAGCGCTTGATGAAGGTCTCGATGCCGCTGTCGACCAGCCGCACTTCCAGACCGCCATCCTTGACGCCGATAACCTCGCAGGTGACGACGGCGTTCTTGCGCAGTTCGCCCGAAGTCGCCGCTTCGCCGACCGTATCCTTGGCCAGCTGCTTGATGCCGAGCGAGATGCGCTCCTTCTCGATGTCGACGTCGAGCACCTGCGCCTTGACCATGTCGCCGCGATTGTACTCTTCGATGACCTGCTCGCCCGGACGGGTCCAGTCGAGGTCGGAGAGGTGCACCATGCCGTCCACGTCGCCTTCCAGGCCGATGAACAGGCCGAACTCGGTCTTGTTCTTGACCTCGCCCTCGACCTGGCTGCCGACCGGATGGGTGCGCGCGAAGGCTTCCCACGGGTTTTCCAGCGTCTGCTTGAGGCCGAGCGAAATGCGGCGCTTGGCCGGATCGACCTCGAGCACCACCACGTCGACTTCCTGGGTCGTCGACAGGATCTTGCCGGGGTGCACGTTCTTCTTCGTCCACGACATTTCCGAAACGTGGATGAGGCCTTCGATGCCCGGCTCCAGCTCGACGAACGCGCCGTAGTCGGTGATGTTGGTGACGGTGCCCTTGATCTTCTTGCCGATCGGGAACTTGGTGCCGATCTCGGACCACGGATCGCTCTCGAGCTGCTTCATGCCGAGCGAGATGCGGTGGGTTTCCTGGTTGATGCGGATGATCTGCACCTTGACCGTCTGGCCGATGTTGAGGATCTCGGTCGGATGGTTGACGCGGCGCCATGCCATGTCGGTGACATGCAGCAGGCCGTCGATGCCGCCGAGGTCGACGAACGCACCGTAGTCGGTGATGTTCTTGACGACGCCTTCGACCACCTGGCCTTCTTCGAGATTCTGCACGATTTCCGAACGCTGTTCGGCGCGGCTCTCCTCGAGCACGGTGCGGCGTGACACCACGATGTTGCCGCGGCGGCGATCCATCTTGAGGATCTCGAAGGGCTGCGGGTTGTGCATCAGCGGGGAAACGTCGCGGATCGGTCGGATATCGACCTGGCTGCGCGGCAGGAAGGCCACGGCGCCGTCGAGGTCGACGGTGAAGCCGCCCTTGACCTGGTTGAAGATGACGCCTTCGACGCGCTCACCCTTGGTGAACTTCTCTTCGAGACGGACCCAGCTCTCTTCGCGACGAGCCTTCTCACGCGACAGCATCGCTTCGCCAAGCGCGTTCTCGATGCGCTCGACATAGACTTCGACGGTGTCACCGACCTTGAGGGTGGTGTCCTTGCCCTTGACGCCGAATTCCTTCAGCGGCACGCGGCCTTCGACCTTGAGGCCGACGTCGATGATGGCCATGTCCTTTTCGATCGCGGTGATCGTGCCCTTGACGACCTGGCCTTCGCCGGAATGGCCGGCGGTAAAGGATTCTTCGAGCAGGCTCGCGAAATCATCGCGAGTGGGATTTGCAGCTGACATATTTTCTCCTGGAATGCCCCGCATCTCAAGCGGGACGGGCGCCGTGGGTTAGCGTTGCGTTGGCCTGCCGGCGTTCCGGGCTACAAAAGCCCTGGGCCGCTCTAAGCGGCAATTCCGGCGCATGAAGAATGCTGGCAGGCTGGTTCGTGCCCGATATGGGTATTTTCTTCACCGCCGGCAATCGGCAGCGCGAGGAAAAACCCGGATCAGGCCTTGTTTCTCTTGGCCAGCACGTCGTCGATGATCGCCATGGCTGCAAGAAACGCGGCTTCTATAGCCATTTCGCTCGTATCAAGCAAGTGCGCGTCGGCTGCCGGCTTCAGCGGCGAGTCGGCGCGACCCATGTCGCGCTCGTCGCGGCGCATGATGTCGGCGAGGATCTCGTTGAAATTGGCGCTGCCGCCGATGCTTTCGATCTCGGCCAGCCGGCGTCGTGCCCGCACCTCGGCGCTGGCGGTGACATAGAGCTTGATGTCGGCATCGGGGCACACCACCGTGCCGATGTCGCGTCCGTCGAGCACCGCGCCCGGCGGCCTCTTTGCGAACTCCCGTTGCTTCTCGACCAGGATGCGCCGCACGGTCGGATAAACCGCAACCTTCGAAGCTGCCTCGCCGACCGCATGCGCCGACAGCACCGCCCGGTCGAGTTTTGCCAGATCGACCTGACGCGCCGCGGTTTCGGCGGCCGAGACATTGTCGAGCGGTAGCGCGTGTTGAAGCAGTGCATAGGCAACCGCGCGATAGGTGAGGCCGGTGTCGAGCAGGTTCAGCCGGTAGTGGTCGGCGAGCCGCCGGGCAAGGGTGCCTTTGCCGGCGCCGGCGGGGCCATCGATGGCGATGGTGAAAACATGTGTCATTGGGGAGACACTATGACGGAACCAGACAAGTACGGCGATCCTTCGCGCCCCCCTCTGTCCTGCCGGACATCTCCCCCACACGGGGGGAGATTGGCAGCTTCGCCCTCGGCGCCTTTTCCACGCGGGAAATTGGCGAAAGCAAACGTGACGTCCGATCTCCCTCCTCGTGGGGGAGATGCCCGGTAGGGCAGAGGGGGGCGCTGTCCCTCCAACGTTTCAGTTTGGCCCCAATCTCCAACGTATGGAATTGCCATCGACCGCTATCCGATCTCCGCCCCAAGCCCCGTCATCAGCCCCATGAACTCAGGAAAGCTCGTTGCGATCATCGCCTGATCGTCGATGGTCACCGGCTTTTCCGTCGCCAGCCCCATCACAAGGAAACTCATGGCGATGCGGTGGTCGAGATGGGTCTGAACGATGGTGCCCTGGCCATTCGGGTGCTGGCCCAGACCCTTGCCGCCGGGCCTTCCGCGCACGGCAAGGGTCGCTTCGCCTTCGGTGCAGTCGACGCCGTTGAGCTTCAGCCCGTTGGCCACCGCCGAGAGCCGGTCGGATTCCTTCACGCGCAGCTCTTCCAGCCCCTGCATCAGCGTCTCGCCTTCGGCGAAGCTCGCCGCCACCGCCAGCACCGGGTACTCGTCGATCATCGACGGCGCCCGCTCGGGCGGCACGATGACGCCCTTCAGTTCGGAAAAGCGCACGCGCAGGTCGGCGACATCCTCGCCGCCGGCATTGCGCGGGTTCAGGATGTCGATCCGGCCGCCCATCTCCTGCAAGGTCAGCAGCAGCCCGGTGCGGGTCGGGTTCATAAGCACGTTTTCGATGACGATGTCGGAGCCCGGCACGATCAATGCCGCCACCAGCGGGAAACCGGCCGAGGACGGATCGCCCGGCACGGCGATGGTCTGCCCCGTGAGCTTGCCCTGGCCTTCGATGAAGATGTGGCGCACGCCGCGTTCGTCGGTCTCGACCGTCAGATTGGCGCCGAACCCCTTCAGCATTTTTTCGGTGTGGTCGCGCGTCATCACCGGCTCGATGACGGTGGTGATGCCCGGCGTGTTCAAGCCGGCGAGCAGCACGGCGGACTTCACCTGCGCCGAAGCCATCGGCACGCGGTAGGTGATGGGGGCGGCATGCTTCGGACCGCGCAGGGTGATCGGCATACGGTCGCCGGGCGTCGCCTTCAGCACCTGGACACCCATCTGGCGCAAGGGTTCGAGCACGCGGCCCATCGGCCGGCCGGATAGCGAAGCATCGCCGATGAAGGTGGTTTCCACGTCGTAAGTGCCGACCAGGCCCATGGTGAGGCGCGAGCCGGTGCCGGCATTGCCGAAATCGAGCGGGCCTTCGGGCTGCAGCAGCGCGCCGTTGCCGGTGCCGCGGATGATCCACTCGGCGCCATGCTTCTCGATATGCGCGCCCATCGCCTTCATGGCCGCACCCGTGCGCATCACATCCTCGCCCTCCAGCAGGCCGGTGATGCGGGTCTCGCCGGAGGCCAGGCCGCCGAACATGAAGGAGCGGTGCGAGATCGACTTGTCGCCGGGCACGCACGCTGCGCCGGAAAGAGCTGGTGATTTGCGGGCCGTGGCCGGTTTCGGGGCGGCAGCGTGAGACATGGTTTTCCCTGGATGGAATGCCGGCGGACCGGCCATTTTCTTTTGTTGCGGCGGTCTCGTATCACGGCGCACGGAAATGGTCATCCCCTTGTGCCGGGCCTTCGAAGCTGGGCTTTTGTGACGCCGGCTTTTGGCTTTGACAGCGCGGTAAACAGTGGTTATGGGGACCAACCTTTTATCTACGAGGCTTGCCGTGGCAAAACCCGAACTTGGCACCAAACGCATAGACCCGGAAACGGGTCGGAAATTCTATGACCTGAACAAAGACCCGATCGTCTCGCCCTATACCGGCAAGAGCTATCCGCGCTCCCATTTCGACGAAGGCAAGATCACCGCCATCGAGGAGGACGAGGAAGTCGCCGAGAAGGAAGTCGACGCCGAGGAGGAAGAGGGCGCCGAGATCGTCTCGCTCGAAGAGGCTGATGAGGAGGCGAAGACCGGCGACGATCTTCCCGATCTGGGCGACGACGAGGACGAAGTTGACCTCGGCGACGACGAGGACGACACCTTCCTCGCCGACGAAGAGGAAGAAGACGACGATGTCGCCGACATGATCGGCGTTGGCGACGACGACGACGAAGTCTGATCGGCTGCGGGCGCATGCGCCCGCAGGCTTTCTTGGGTTGTGACGAAAAAGCGGCTCCGGAAGGCTTGATATTGACGGAAGGCGGGGTTAGAAGCCGCCTGCACTAACGGCGCGGTCTTGAAACCCGCGCCGATCTCTTCGCCGGAAACGGCGCCGGCTGACTGCCGGGAGTGGGGCCATAGCTCAGTTGGGAGAGCGCTTGAATGGCATTCAAGAGGTCGTCGGTTCGATTCCGATTGGCTCCACCAAACAGTCCTTTTCCGATGCTTGGTTTCGCGGCATTCATGCTCGTCGCCTGCCAGTCGGCTCCTGAAGCACCGCCACCGCCTGCCCCGCAACCCGCCCTTCCCGCTGTTGCGGCGCCTGCTCCGGAGGGTTCGGCGGTTCTGGATCCCTCCGTGGTGATCACTCCCCCCGCCAAGGGCGTTCCGCGCAGATACGCCGCTTTTTCCGGCATCTGGGCCGGACGGCTGGATGGGATGTATGAAGGCAAGCTGGCTGTGCTGACCGTTTCTCCAGGCGGGAATGTGACAGTTACCTATGCGTGGGGCGATGTGGCCGACAACAGGCCGGGAGTGGCCGACGGCGCCGGGAAGATTGTCGGGCAGACATTGAAGCTTGGGCGCCTCCCCAATGGCGCGGATGCCAGCTTTGCGATGCAGCCGGACGGAACGCTGGCTGGGACCTATACGCTTGCCGGGCAGACCTACACGGGCGCGTTCGCCAGGCAATAGTCGAGGCAGACAAACGCCGTTCTCGGAACCTTGACAGTCTGTGTCATGGACGATGGGTGTGTGGACGCGCTACCCACGGACCCGACGTAATCCTGTCGCTCCGACGAGGATGTAGAATGAACGGGCTTGTCGCATGAAGAAGATCGGCTTCCTTTCCTTTGGCCATTGGTCGCCCTCGTCCCAGTCGCAGACGCGGTCGGCTTCCGATGCGCTTCTGCAGTCGATCGAGCTGGCCGTCGCCGCCGAGGAACTGGGCGCGGACGGCGCCTATTTCCGCGTGCATCATTTTGCCCGCCAGCTTGGTTCGCCCTTTCCGCTTCTGGCCGCGGTTGGCGCCAAAACCAGCCGCATCGAGATCGGCACCGCCGTCATAGACATGCGCTACGAGAACCCACTGTACATGGCGGAGGACGCAGGCGCTGCCGACCTGATCGCCGGCGGTCGCCTGCAGCTTGGCATCAGTCGCGGGTCGCCGGAGCAGGTGATCGACGGCTGGCGCTATTTCGGCTACGTGCCGCAGGAAGGTCAAAGCGATGCCGACATGGCACGTAGCCACGCCGAGGTTTTCCTCGAGGTGCTGCGCGGCGAAGGCTTCGCACAGCCCAACCCGCGGCCGATGTTTCCCAATCCGCCTGGAATGCTGCGACTTGAGCCCTTCTCGGCCGGTCTGCGCGACAGGATCTGGTGGGGCGCCGCCACCAACGCCACCGCGCAATGGGCGGGCAAGCTCGGCATGAACCTGCAGAGCTCGACGCTCAAATTCGACGAGGGCGGACAGCCGCTCCACATCCAGCAGGCCGAGCAGATCCGGGCTTTTCGCGCGGCGTGGAAGGAAGCGGGGCATGCGCGCGAGCCGCGGGTGTCCGTCAGCCGCAGCATCTTCGCGTTGGTGAATGACCGCGACCGCGCCTATTTCGGCAGCAACGGGAGCGAGGATCATTTCGGCTACATCGAGCCCGACAAACTTGCCGTCTTTGGCCGTACCTACGCCGCCGAGCCGGATGTCCTCGTCGATCAGTTGAGAGAGGACGAAGCGATCGCCGAGGCCGATACACTGCTGCTGACCGTCCCCAACCAGCTCGGCGTGGATTACAACGCGCATGTCATCGGGGCGATACTGAAGCACGTCGCGCCGGCCCTCGGCTGGCGCTGATGTTCCGACCTTGTTCGGCGCGGCTGGCGCGGCGCCTATGCGCTCGCGCAAACCGCCCACGCCGCCCTGCGGCGGCGCAACTTACTTCGGCTTTCGGCCGAGCCCCATCGATTTGGCCAGCGTCGAACGACGTGCGGAATAATTTGCCGCCACCATCGGGTAGTCGGACGGCAAGTTCCACTTCGTTCGATATTGATCCGGCGTAAGGCCATAATGTACCCCGATATGCCGCTTCAATGACTTGAAGCGCTTGCCGTCTTCGAGGCAGACGATGAAGTCGGGCGTGACAGATTTTCTTACGGGAACGGCAGCTTTAAGTTCGCCAGGCTGGACGGTGGGAGTTCCAGCTGAAATGACCTTAAGTGAGGTGTAGATCTGGCCGATGAAATTTGGAAGGTCGGCGGCAGGAAGAGGGTTGTTTGAAATGTAGGCCGACACGACATCGGCAGCTATCGATACAAGGGGGTCGAGATTGTCTTGATGCAGCATAGGGAGCGTCTCTTCGGCGATTTTGAGTGTTTTGCGGGGGGATTTTCCGAGGGCGGAATTTGTGTAAGGGGGAATCTCGGTCTGGCCTTTTTCGGGTCTGTCTTTGATCTTGCTTAAGGTCGGCTTTGTGTAAGGTTTCTTCAAAGATGCCTCTCATTGGCAAGGCTGCGGCGGTTACTGCCGTTCAGATTCCAGTTCCGGAAAGCAAAGTGTGGGAAAATTTCACACATGTCAACTGGGGCGAAGTTCTTTAGTCGAAGGCGAGGATTTCCGCTGCTGATTGCATACTGGACCGGTGACTGGCCCCGGGCTTTCGATCTTGATTGGGTGCAAATTTCGAGACTCAAGAGCATCCGAAAGATCGACCATTGTGTCACCCGAGTATGGTCCTCTTGTGGAAACATTTCCCACAAGCTATTTTCGGCCAGAGTTTTCGAGGGATGGATGGTCGATTTCGTGACGAGAGCAACTCCAGGAAAAGTGCGTAGCGGTTTTCCGTCCGGAATTGCGTCAAAACAAAGAGTTAGAGTGGTTCAACGGTTCTATTAGGCGTTGAACCGCTCTAGCTAGTGAGGACGGCGATGAGCAAATCGGGGGGACAACATCTGGACGCCACTGGGGTCCAGGGCGCGTTGAACCGGGCACTTCGCCCGTTGGTGCGATTGGCGATCAAGTGCGGGGTGACGTTTCCGACCTTCGTCGACCTGCTGCGTCAGCTTTACGTCAATGTGGCGGAGCATGAATTCGCCTTGCCCGACAAGCAGCAGACCGACAGCAGGGTCAGCTTGCTGACCGGCGTTCACCGAAAGGAGGTCAGTCGGCTAAGAGGCGCCGGGGCTCCGGTGCGGGTGGTGCCCGATTCCGTCTCCAGGACGAGTGCCATCGTCGCGCGCTGGCTTGCGGATCCGTCGTTTGTCGATGCCAAGGGCATCCCTTTGCCTTTGCCGCGAGCCAGCGAGGCCGGAGAGGCATCCTTTGCCGGCCTTGTGGAATCGGTAACGCGCGATTTGCGGCCGCGGGCCGTCCTGGACGATTGGCTCGATCGAAAGCTGGTTGAGATCGACGAGAACGATCGCATCGTCCTGATGGAAGGAGCCATGGTGCCGCGGGGCGACGGCGAGGTTCGGCTTTACTACTTTGCCCGAAATCTCGGGGATCATGCCGCCGCCGCCGTCCAGAACATCCTGGCCGACGATCCGCCCTTCCTCGAGCGCGCCGTCCATTATGACGGGCTATCCGAACAGCTTGCCAAATCGCTCGAGGCCTATAGCCGCAAACTCGCAATCGAGACGCTGCTCCATCTGAACAAGCATGCGAACCAGGCCATCCAAAGTGATACCGGCGGGACCAGCCGGTGGAATTGCGGCATCTATATCCTGACCTCCGATGGGACGTCGCTCGTTGCCGAAGAATCGCCCCAGCAAAGGGATGCTGGCGGGGAGACTTCATGAGCTGGAGGCTGACGAGGCGGGATTTTCTGACGCTTGGCACTGCCCTGCCGGCGGTGTTTTGCAGCATGGTTGCAAGAGCGACAGAGCAGCCGAAGGACCAGGGAATCGGCGGCACTGGCTGGACGGCGGGGACGGACAGCGATCAAGGCATCGGCGGCACCGGTATCGTAGGAACCATCCAGCGCTTCGGCAGTATTTTCGTCAATGATGTGCGCGTTGCGTATCAGCCGGACGTGCCGGTGGTGGTCGACGGAGTTCGTGTCGCCTCGAGCAACCTGAAGGTAGGGCAGGTCGTCCGGATCGCGGTGGAACAGCAGGCAGGTCAGCCCGTCACCCGCGCGATCCATGTCACCAGCGAAGTGGTTGGCCCTGTCGAGCGCGCAACTGCCGGCTCGATGTCGGTCCTGGGGCAGGACGTCGATACCAGTCAAATTCCTGAGGGATTGGCGGTCAGGACGGGCGATGTCGTGTCCGTCTACGGCATTCGTCGGCCCGATGGGAAGATTGTTGCGAGCCTGATCGAGGCTAGGCCCGACTTGATCGAGGCCAGACCTGATGAAGCGCACTATTCGGTTCGCGGCCTGGCAATCGTGAAGTCAGGCGAACTGCTGGTCGGGCGGCTCAAGATCGGACCAAGATCATCGGAGTTTGCAGATAGGCGCGTTCAGCTGACTCTGGCCACGGCCGACGGCGGATACAGGGTGGTGCATCTGGAGGCGGAAGCTCCGGTTCCGCAGGCCTATGTCGCACGCATCCTGTACGAGACTTTTCTGCAACGCCGGGGACACGTGCTCAAGTCAGGTTTGGGTGTCGCCATCGACGACCAAAACGGCGATTCGAAATCGACGGGCAATGTCCGGGCGTTTCTCGATGTCAGGTTTGACCGAGAGGGAAATATTGTCTCGGCGTCACGTCGAGACAATGCCGGCACGCAATCGCCAAACCAACCCAGCCCGCCGCCCGGTCGACATCCCCCTGGCCCTGGCGGTCCGGGTGGCCCAGGCGGGCCGGGAGGCCCTGGCAGGCCCGGTGGGCCTGGCGGTCCTGGCGGCGAACCCGGCGGCCCGGGTGGGCCTTAGCAGTCGATCGCCCTACCGGGCATCCGCTGTGGCGGCGAGGCCTGTTGGGTTCAGATGTCGGGCGTTAGCGCCGAGGGCACCAATCCTTCAAAAAAATGCTGCTGGCGAGGTCGTTTCAAGAAAAGCGATGATCCGGCCGGCCTGGCTTCGGGGATAGACGAAGACAGGCCGGCCGGGGCAGCCGTAAGACGGGCTCGCTCAAACGGGGGGAGCTCGCTCGAGCCTCCTTTTGTCGGCCGCTTTCGGCGGATCACATAGGACGGGGGATCCGCCGAGACTCGATCTCGGCACATTGCATGGCAGGGATCGAAGTACCTTGCTCCTCTTCTGCATCAGCATCGCTGACAATTCAGATTGTGGGAATTTTGCCCACGAGTCATTCCCGATGTTTCGTTTTTTATGAGGGTTCTCGCGAATGGCGACGGTCGGACTCCATCATTCATGACCGCAAACGAAAGTCCGCAGCGCCCTTCGCGCCGTCGGAAGCTCGGAACGCTTGACGTGGGCAATTTTCCCACGTATGACGAAGCCAGCTTGTGGGAGAGCATTTTGGAAAATCCGAAGCCCAGGGCCGAGATTAAACGAAAGCGGCCGCAGCAATACGGTCTGAACAGGCATGAGCTCTATTTCGGCAACTGGATTGCCCAATAGCGCGGAAGCTTCACCAAGGGTAAATCATTGAAAAAATTGTATATCGACGCCACCCTGCCGTTCCGCTGGGGGCCGCACCCGCCTGTCGGCATCCCTCGCGTCGAAACAGCGCTCATCCGTCAGGCTCTTCGATGGAAGACCTCGCCGGTCAGTTTCTTCTTTGTCGACTCGCAAGGGCGGGGTCAGACGTTGGGCGAAGTGGAACTTCGCTATCTAAGGCAGTTGGTCGACGGTGAACTGCCGCAACCTGTCGAGGGCGAAGAAAGCTCGTATCTGGCTCGCCTTTGGAAAGTGTTGTCGATCATGCGGGCCGCGCCGTTCGTTTTCGGGCGCGAGTTCGATCGTGTGGCGGCGATCTTCGTCGCGGGTTGCGAGAAGCGAAGCGGGGTCAAGTTTCAGCTGTCCAAGACGGCCATTCGCCTCTTCAAAGTCCTGAAATCATCCCTGCGCCCAAGAAGGGCAGAAACAAGAGATCCGCTGAAGGATGAAGGCGCCATATGCTTTCTCTCAAGCGCGAGCATCCACGAGATCGCCCCGAAGAAACTCACGGGAAACATCCAGAGCGGCGTTTTCACCTTGATGCACGACATCATCCCGATCGACTTCCCGCAATTCGTCGGTCCTCATCACGCCCGCAATTTCGTCCGCGATACGGCCTGGCAAATTGAAAATTCTCAACTGCTCATCTGCGTGTCGAAATACACCGCCGACAGGGTGAAGTGTCACGCAGCGACATCCGCTCCCGGCCGGGTTCCGGACGTCGCGGTTGCATCGCCCGGTGCCTTTCTCAAGGAGGGCGTTGCGGATCAACGGATGCCTTCCGAAAGGCAGCTCGAAGGCCGAAAGTTTGTTCTGTATTGCTCGACCATCGAGATCAGGAAGAACCACATCCTGCTCCTCAAAGTATGGCATCGCCTGCTGCCCGTCCTGGGTGACCGGCTGCCAATTCTCGTTTTTTGCGGACGATGGGGGTGGATGTATGAAGAGTTGGTTGCCTTCATGGCGGAGCATCCGGAGCTCAGCCAGTGTGTCCAGTTCCGCTCCAATGTCACCGACCGGCAGCTTGCGGAGCTCTATCGGGACGCTGAATTCAGCGTCTACCCTTCCGCGGTGGAGGGCTGGGGACTGGGAGCGGCCGAGTGCCTAGATTTTGGACTGCCGGTCCTGATCTCGGATGCGCCTTCGCTGACTGAGGCAACGCAAGGACTGATGCCGACTATACCGGCGCGCGATGTCGAAGCGTGGTGCGCCGCGGTCGCCAAAGCCTGCACGGATCCGGCCTGGCTTGCCGAACTGCGTGCAACGATCGCATCGCGGTACCGTCCGATCCGCGAGCGGGAGTTTTTCGCAACCATCTTCAACCATGTCTCCGCGCTCGATGATCTAAGCGATCTCGGGCACGAGTTCTCCTGGCCGGCTCCCATGGCGGCTGAGGCAAGGCGGCAACCCGAGCGAATTGGTGGCTGAACAGCGAGAGTCTTCGGTCACGGGAACCACTATGGATATTTCAACTATCGGCAGGTCGGAGACCCGGCCTGGGGACGATGCCGTCCAAGTCCGTGTCATGGGGACGCCGAGATCGGGCACAAACCTCGCGAAATATCTGGTCGAGCGCTATCTGAAGACACCGGTCGTTTTCGATCAGGGTTTTTGGAAACACGGGATTTTTCCCGCCCTCATGAGCGGGCGCGATCTACAATATGGGGAATTGCCCATCATTGTCGTCAGCAAGGATCCGGTTACCCAGATCCTCTCATGGTACCGCTATGCCAGGAACAATACTGTTTTCGAGCAGGGCAAATGTCTCGGGTCGTTTCTGAACCGGCCATTTGAAATCAGGCAGGATTTTACCGAACCGAAGCAAATGGAATACAGGTTCCGCAATCCATCGGATTACTGGAATCAGTTTTACTTCGCCATGGATGCCCTTCGCCGTACCGGCGCCCCGGTGCATTTCGTATGCTACGAGCAGCTCGTTTCATCTCCCGCTCTTGCTCTGAATTCGATCTCCCGTCTTCTAGGTCTTTCGTCGCCTTTCGACGTCGCCAGTGCTGTGGCAATTCCACAGCACGCACTCGGCGCGAGCAACGACATCGACCGGGCTGCGAGTTCGACGATCGATCAAACCGCATTTGATCCCGCACGTGCGGAACTGGCATCTGCTCTTGCCCGCATCGGATGGCGCAATGCGCGGACCATTCTTCGCGACATCGACGATGATGTCATCTGCGCAACGGGTCGAACCGGGTTTCGCAAGCTGTGCCGGGAAGCGGCCGGCCCTGCAGCGTTTCTGAGGTCTCTCGTCGGTTTCTGGTGAGGCTTGTCGGCGCCAGCACCGTAGATGTAGCGGGCATCACGCGGTCTTCACGGTGCCAGCCTGGCCCGAATCGGCTAAGCCTTGCTTATGCAGGAAACGTCACTCTACACGCCGGTAAAGCGGTTCCTTGAGAGCCAGGGCTTCACCGTGAAGGGCGAGATTGGCGGCTGCGATATCGTCGGCGTGTGCGATGGCGAGCCGCCGGTGGTCGTTATTTGCGAACTGAAACTGCAGTTCAACCTCGAACTCGTGCTCCAGGCGGTCGATCGGGCCGCGGCCTGCGACGAGGTCTGGCTTGCAGCGCGCATGTCGGCACGCGGCAAGGGCCGCGAGCACGATCGCCGGTTCAGGGCGTTGTGCCGGCGCCTCGGCTTCGGCCTGCTGGGCGTTGGCGGCAAGGGCGAGGTCGAACTGCTGCTCAGCCCTGCCGCGCTGCCGCCAAGGCGCGACCCGAGGCGACGGTCTCGATTGATGGACGAGCATCGGCGCCGGCGCGGCGATCCCGCACCCGGCGGCAGCACGCGCGTGCCGATCATGACCGCCTACCGGCAGGACGCGCTGGCTTGCGCCGCCGCCATGGCCGATGGCCCGAAGCGGCCGCGAGATTTGAAAACCGTTTCACCACGCGCGGCCAGCATCCTGCTGCACAATTACTACGGCTGGTTTGCGAGGGCCGAGCGCGGCGTCTATGCGCTGACCGACCTCGGTCACGCCGCCATGCAGTCACATGGGATCCTTCAGGCTTCGCAACTGGGCTCCCCGTATGAGGCCGATCAACTCGGAATGAAGGTCGGCACGTGACCGGCTGCCGCCGTCCTCGCAGATCGGGTCGACCTCCCCGAGCGATTTGAGCAGTTCGGCGCCACCCGGCTTGCATTCCGGCAGAAAACTGAAAGTGCACGGCGCCCGCGACGGTGGCGTATGTTCCTTGCGGCGTCAACGCAGCCAGTTTGTCGGCGATCACCGCCTCGGGAATGGTGTCGGCGCTGCCCAGATTGATGAAGCTCATCGGCACCGCGAGATCTTTCAGGGTCCGTGCCTGGTAGGCCTGAGCGAGACCTGGATCGATCAGCACCGTCGATTTGATGCGGCGATCGAGGTTCGATCGTTCGAAACGCGCTTTGTCGATTGTGCGCAGATCGACCTTGCCGACCCGTACCGGCTGGTCATCGACATAGGCCTGTCCGCCCGCATACCAGGCGCAATCCCATTTGGCATAGGTGTCGCAAATAGCGCGCATAGGCTTGGGGAGCGCGCTTTCGCGCCCGGCGATACATTCGCTTCTCTACAGGTTGGTGCATCAGAAACGCTCGCGATAGTCGCGCGGGTTCGTGCCGAGGACGCGCAGAAAGCCGCGCCGCATCGTCTCTTCCGAGCCGAAGCCACAGCGCCGAGCCGTCTGGTTGACGGCCAGGCCCCGTTCCAGCATCCGGCGCGCCGCCTCGATCCGGATCTCTTCGATCGCACGGGCGGGTGTCCGGCCCGTTGCGTCCCGATAGTGCCGCGAGAAGCTGCGCGGGCTCATATTGGCCCGGTCGGCCAAGTTCGGCAACGACAGGTCGCCGTCCAGATTGTCCAGGATCCAGCCATGCAGCCGGTCGAAGCGCTCGTCGCCTTCCTGCAATTTGAGGGTCTGGCTGAATTGCGCCTGGCCGCCGGGGCGTTTCAGGAAAACAACCAACTGGCGAGCCACCGCAAGAGCCATGCGCCGGCCAAGGTCGGCCTCGACGAAGGAAAGCGCGAGATCAATTCCCGCCGTCACGCCTGCGGACGTCCAGATATTGCCGTCGCGAATGAAGATCGGGTCGGGTTCGAGCCGGACTGCCGGAAAGCGCTGGGCGAACTCGGCGCAGCGTCCCCAATGGGTGACGGCGCGACGGCCGTCGAGGAGGCCTGCCGTCGCCAGCAGGAAGGCGCCGCTACAGACCGAAGCCGTTCGCGTGGCGCTGCGCGCGCGACCGATCACCCAATCGATCAGGCTCGGATCCTCGCAGGCTGCGTTGACACCCCATCCACCAGGCACGATCAGCGTGTAGATCTCGAGCTCATGCGGCAGCGCGGCGGTCTCGAGCACGAGACCGGCCGATGTGCTAGTCCGCGGTGAAGCGGCGACGACAACGACCTCATAGGCAGCCGGCTCGCCGGCCTGCAGCTTGAAGTCGTTGGCACTGGCGAAAACCTGAAGTGGCCCGCTTACATCGAGGAGCTGGACGTCGGGATAGGCAAGGATTTCGATGCGGCGCATAGCGATTTGGCTCGAAATGAGGGATGATTGGCGATCGTGCCAAAGCATGATCCCCTAGATTGGCCGGAGTCAACCTGCGGAGATTCCCATGGCCCTTCGTTTCGGCATCCTCGTATTCCCCAATATCCAGCAGCTCGACCTCACCGGTCCTTACGAAGTCCTGGCCTCGGCAAAAGGCGCCGAGGTGGAACTGATCTGGAAGGACCGCAATCCGGTTATGTCGTCGACGCGACTGTCCCTCAGCCCGACGGTGACCTTCGACGATTGCCCGCCTCTCGATGTGCTGTGCGTTCCAGGCGGAGGCGGCGTCAACGCGCTGCTGGAAGATCAGGCAGTCCTCGATTTCGTACGGGAGCGCGCGGCGCAGGCCCGTTACGTCACGTCTGTGTGCAGCGGCGCCCTGGTGCTCGGCGCGGCCGGGTTGCTCAAGGGCAAGCGGGCGACGACGCATTGGTATGCGCATGACTTCCTGCCCGAGTTCGGCGCAATTCCTGTCGACGAGCGCATTGTGGAGGACGGAAACCTGATTACCGCAGGCGGCGTCACCTCGGGGATCGATTTCGGTCTCCTCTTGGTTGCCAGGCTCCTCGGACAGGCTGAGGCCGAAACAGTGCAGCTTTCGCTCGAATATGCCCCGGCTCCTCCCTTCCGATCCGGCACGCCCGCGCAGGCTTCGCCTGCTGTGCTGGCGCAGGCAAAAGAGCGGCTTGCGGCCTCGAGGCGGGCTCGCGAGGACATGTTTGCCCGTTGGCGCGGCGCCGGTGCCGATCCTGCGCCGTCGCGCGCTCACGGCTGAATCGACTCGGCCGAATTGCGCATCGTCGCGCTGTTCGGCCCTGCCTCGTTTCAGCGGTTGACTCGGGCTTCGGTTTGTGCAGAAATTGGTTGGACCATTGAACCACTTTAGGCTCAGCCTGCGTGACCGATTTCCTTCCGCCGATCCAGACGACGGCCCGCGACGATGCGGTGCTGAAGGCTTTGGCCGGCTTCGTCATGCAGGAAAAGCTGGAGCCCGGTGAGAAGCTGCCGACCGAGCGCATCCTCGCCGAGCGCCTCAAGGTCAGCCGCAACACGGTGCGCGAGGCGCTGACGCGCTGGGAGGGGCTGGGCCTGGTCGAGCGACGCCAGGGCAGCGGCACCTATCTCAAGGCGGCCGTGTCGCTCGACATGCTGCACATGCCGCTGACACTGGCCGGCGGCAATGATTTCACTGGCCTGATGCGCACGCTGGAAATCCGCCGCGCGCTCGAGGCCGAAGCCGCCGCCCTTTGCGCCATCCGCGCCGGCAAGGCCGACCTCGCCGAGATCGAGCGCAAGCTCGACATCATGGAAGAGGCCTTCCAGACCCGCGCTGGCATGTCGTCGGAGGAAGACTGGGAGTTCCACCAGGCGGTCTACCGCGCGTCCGGCAATCCGCTGTTCGAGCAGATCATCAGCGCCATGCACGAACTCTTCCACCGTTTTTGGGAGCATCCGCTCGGCGTGCGCGATTTCGGCCATGCCAGCTTTCCCTATCACCGCACCATCTTCAATTGCATCGCCGCCCACGACCCGGAGGGAGCCCGCGCCGAAGCGCTGAAGCTCATCGCCACCGTCGAGAACGATCTGAAGCGCGGCGCCGCCAATCTCAAACTTTCGGACCGAAAATGAACGAGCATCCCACCGGCTTCGACCCAGGCACTTTTGGCAGCGACTACCTCGCCGAAGCGGCAACGCTTCTGGCGCATGACGATCCGTTCCCCGGCGGTGCAGTGGTGCCACCGATCTACCAGACCTCGCTGTTCACCTTCGCCAACTATGCCGAGATGGCCGACACCTTTGCCGGTCGCCGCCGCCAGCCGATCTATTCGCGCGGCGACAACCCGACGGTGATGGAATTCGAGGCGCGCGTGGCCGCGCTTGAGGGCGCGGAAGCCGCACGCGGCTTTTCCAGCGGCATGGCGGCGATCAGCGCCACCGTGCTTGCCTTCGTCGGCGCCGGCGAGCGCATCGTCGCCGTGCGCAACTGCTATGGCGACGCCTACCGGCTGTTCGAGCGGTTGTTCCCGCGCCTCAACATCAAGGTCGACTATGTCGACGGTTCCGACCCGGATGCGGTCGCGGCGGCACTGCCCGGCGCCAAGCTGCTCTACCTGGAAAGCCCGACCTCGATGCTGTTCGAGCTGCAGGATATCGCCCATCTGACGCGGCTGGCCAAGGAACAGGGCATCGTCACCAGCATCGACAATTCCTGGGCGACGCCGGTGTTCCAGAAGCCGATTTCGCACGGCGTCGACCTCGTGCTCCATTCGGCCTCGAAATATCTCGGCGGCCACAGCGATACCGTCGCCGGCGTCGTGGCGGGCTCGGCCGCCCATATCGGCCGCATCAACGAGCAGACCTATTCCTCGCTCGGCGGCAAGCTGTCGCCGTTCGAGGCGTGGCTCTTGCTGCGCGGCCTGCGCACGCTGCCGCTGCGGCTGCCGCATCACATGAAGAGCGGGCTCATCCTCGCGGAACGGCTGAAGGCGCACGGCCAGGTCGAGCGCGTCAACCACCCGGCCTATTCCAACCATCCGGGCAAGGCGACGCTTGCCGGCTACGCCGGACTGTTCTCCTTCGAGGTGACGGAGGATGTCGACATTCCGGCCTTCGTCGACGCGCTGAAATTCTTCCGCATCGGCGTCAGCTGGGGCGGTCACGAGAGCCTGGTCGTCCCGGCAAAGGCCTCGCTCGAGCAGACGCCGGGCCTGAATTCGATGGCGCGCTTCGGCGTCAGCCCCCGAACCATCCGCTTCAACGTCGGATTGGAAAGTGTCGAGGATCTCTGGGCCGACATAGCCCAGGCCTTCGACAAAGCAAAAAAATAACGAGGCAGTTCAAAATGGGAGTACCGAACATGAAAAGACTGACATTCATGCTTGCCGCCGTCGCTGGACTGGCGATCTCCGCCGGCAGCGCGATGGCCGAGTCCACCCTCAAGATGGTCGAGGTCATCACCAGCCCGCCGCGCACCGAATTTTTGAAGAAGCAGATCGCCGATTTCGAGGCGGCCAATCCGGGCGTCAAGGTCGAGCTCGTCTCGCTGCCCTGGGGCCAGGCGTTCGAGAAATTCCTCACCATGGTGCAGGCCGGCGACACGCCCGACATCGTCGAGATGCCGGAACGCTGGATGGGCCTCTACGCCACCAACGGCCAGCTCGAGGACCTTGGCCCCTATATGGCCAAGTGGGACGACGCCAAGACGCTCGGCGACCGCGCCAAGCAGTTCGGCTCGACGGTCAACAACACCCAGTTCATGATCCCTTACGGCTACTATGTGAACGCGCTGTTCTGGAACAAGAAGCTGTTCAAGGAGGCCGGTCTCGAAGGCCCGCCGGCGACGCTCGATGAATTCGTCGAGGATTCCAAGAAGATCTCGGCCATTCCCGGCAAATATGGCTACTGCCTGCGTGGCGGCCCCGGCGCCTTCAACGGCATGCACATGTTCATGAACATCGCCGCCGGCAAGGGCGGCTACTTCAACGAAGACGGCACCTCGACCATCAACGATGAAGGCTCGGTCAAGGGCCTCCAGATGCTGGCCGACATGTACAAGAACGGCCTGGCGCCGAAGGATGCGGTGAGCTGGGGCTTCAATGAAACCGTCACCGGCTTCTACTCCGGCACCTGCGCCATGCTCAACCAGGATCCGGACGCGCTGCTCGGCATCGCCGACAAGATGAGCGCCGACGACTTCGCCGTGGCGCCATTGCCGGTCGGACCGAGCGGCAAGTCCTATCCGACGCTCGGTTATGCCGGCTGGGCGATGTTCGCCAATTCCCAGCACAAGGACGATGCCTGGAAGCTGATGGCGACGCTGCTGTCGCCCAAGGGCAATCTGGAATGGGCCAAGGAAGTCGGTGTCGTCCCGATCCACAACGGCGCCGACCAGGACGCCCATTTCAAGACCGAGCAGTTCAAGGGCTGGTTCACGGAGCTGAGCGACAGCTCCAAATATGAAATGGTGACCCCGCCGACGCATCTGGAGAACCTCGGCAACTTCGTCGACCAGGTGGCGATCAAGAACTTCCAGGAAGTACTGCTCGGCCAGAAGACGGCCAAGGAGGTCGCCGACCAATGGGCCGCGTTCCTGACCAAGGAGCAGCAGGACTGGATGGCCAAGAACAAGAAGTGATCCTTATTCCTTCTCCCCGTTCACGGGGAGAAGGTGGCCCGAAGGGCCGGATGAGGGGCAGCGCCGTACTTTCGTGAGTTCGCGCCGCCCCTCATCTGCCTGCCGGCATCTTCTCCCCGTGAACGGGAGAAGGAAGCTGTTGCCACGTCGACACCACCTCCACCGCGAGCACCGTATGACCTACGCAGTGTCCGAAATCCGATCCGCCGGCCGGCCGCGCAAGAAGCGGCTGAGCAAAGCCGCCATAGAGCCTTGGCTCTATCTTTCGCCGGCTATCGTTCTGCTGGTCGTCGTGCTGCTGGTGCCGCTGATCATCGGCATCAGCTACTCGTTCCGCAAATTCTCCGCCTTCAGGTCGGAATATGTCGGCCTCGGCCAGTACGAAACGATGCTGTCCGACCAGGTGCTGGGGCAGGCGCTGGTCAACACGCTGTGGTGGACGGTCGCCAGTCTGTTCTTCCAGTTCTTCCTCGGCCTCGGCCTGGCGCTGCTGCTCGACAAGCCGTTCATCGGCCGCAAATTGGTGCAGGCGGTGGTGTTCCTGCCGTGGGCGGTGCCGTCCTTCCTGTCGGGCCTGACCTGGGCCTGGCTGTTCAACCCGATCATCGGGCCCTTGCCGCACTGGCTCTTTGCGCTGGGGCTGAAGGCAGAGCCGACCAACATCCTGTCCGATCCGGCTACCTCCATGTGGGGGCCGATCATCGCCAACATCTGGTTCGGCATCCCGTTCTTCGCCATCACGCTGCTGGCGGCGCTGAAGTCGATCCCGTCGGAACTGCATGAGGCGGCGGCGATCGATGGCGCCTCGCCCTGGCAACGCTTCACCAAGGTGACACTGCCTTTCCTGGCGCCCACCATTGTCATCACCGTCATGCTGCGCACGATCTGGATCGCCACCTTCGCCGACTTGATCTTCGTCATGACCGAAGGCGGACCGGCGGGTTCGACCAGCACGGTGCCGGTCTACATCTATGTCAGCGCCTTCAAGTCGCTGGACAAGGGCTACGCCTCGGCGGTGGCGGTTCTGCTTCTGGTGCTGCTGATCGCCTATGCGGTGGCGCTGATCGCCATCCGTCGCATGCTGGTGAGGCACGTCTGATGATCGCCGGACGCTCCACCTCATCGCGCATCGTCGGCGGCATCGGCCTCTACGGCACCATCGCGGCTTACATGATCTTCGCGCTGTTCCCGATCTTCTGGACGCTGAAGATCTCGGTAACGCCGGAACGCCTGCTCTATTCCGAAGGCATCACCCTGTGGCCGTCGCAGACGACGTTCCGGAATTTCGTCACCGTTCTCGAAGCCTCCGATTTCCCACGCTATTTCATGAACAGCGTCATCGTCTCGGTGTCGACGGCAGCCTTCGTCACCGTCATCGCCACGCTTGCTGGCTATGCCATGTCGCGCTTCACCTTCCGCGGCAAGGCGACGCTGGCGATCCTGCTCCTGCTCACCCAGACCTTCCCGCTGGTCATGGTCATTCCGCCGATCTATCGCGTCATGGGAGAGCTCGGCCTCACCAACAGCCTGGTCGGGCTGATCATCATCTACACCGCCTTCAACACCGCCTTCGCCACCTTCCTGATGCAGTCCTTCTTCGACGGCATCCCCAAGGACCTCGAGGAAGCGGCGATGATCGACGGCTGCACGCGCGCTCAGGCCATGCGCAAGGTGATCGTGCCGCTGACGCTGCCCGGCATGGGCGCGACGCTCGGCTTCGTCTTCACCGCCGCCTGGAGCGAGCTTCTGTTCGCCCTGATGCTGATTTCCAGCGACGACCAGAAGACCTTCGCCGTCGGCCTGCTCACCTACATTGGCAAATTCGCCGTCGACTGGGGGCAGATGATGGCGGCGTCCATCCTGGCGCTGATCCCGGTCTGTATCTTCTTCGCCTTCCTGCAACGCTATCTCGTCACCGGCCTCACCGCCGGCGCGGTCAAAGGATAATCGATGGCTTCCGTCACGCTGCAACATGTCGAGAAGGACTACGGCTCGCTGCGCATCCTGCACGGCGTCGATCTCGAAATCGCCGACGGCGAGTTCGTCGTGCTGGTCGGCCCGTCCGGCTGCGGCAAGTCGACCTTGCTGCGCATGATCGCCGGGCTGGAGGAGGTTTCGGGCGGCGAGATCCGCATCGGCGAGCGGCTGGTCAACGACGTCGCACCAAAGGACCGCGACATCGCCATGGTGTTCCAATCCTACGCGCTCTACCCGCATATGGACGTGTCGTCGAACATGGGCTTCAGCCTGCTCTTGAAGAAGGCCGAAAAGACGACGATCGACACCAGGGTGGGTGCGGCCGCCAAGCGGCTTGGCCTCGACAGTTTCCTCGGCCGCCTGCCGCGCCAGCTGTCCGGTGGCCAGCGCCAGCGCGTCGCCATGGGCCGCGCCATTGTGCGCGACCCCAAGGTGTTTCTCTTCGACGAGCCGCTCAGCAATCTCGACGCCAAACTGCGCGTCCATATGCGCGCCGAGATCAAGGCGCTGCACCAGCAGCTCAAGACCACATCGGTCTATGTCACCCACGACCAGATCGAGGCGATGACCATGGCCGACCGCATCGTCGTCATGCATGACGGTTTTGTTCAGCAGGTCGGTCATCCCTTGGAACTCTACGACCGGCCGATCAACACATTCGTCGCCGGCTTCATTGGCTCGCCCGGCATGAATTTTTTGCCGGCAAAGGTCAGCAAGGGTGGCAAGGTCGACGCCGTACTGGCTGACGGCCAGAAGTTGAGACTGCCCGATGGCCTGCCGTTGAAGGATGGCGATGCGCTGACCGTCGGGCTCAGGCCGGAACACATCCAGCTCTCCGAAAATGGGCCGCTCAAGGCCGAGGTCGAAGTGGTCGAGCCGCTCGGCCTGTCGACACAGTTCTACGTCAAGTTCGCGGGACAGCAGGTCTGCGTGTTCGTCATGGGGCGCAGCAATGTCAGGCCCGGTGACAAGGTGCGGCTGTCCGCCGAACCGGCTGCGCTGCATCTCTTCGATCCGGCGAGCGGCAATCGCATCGGCTAGTTCAGCGCCAGCGGAACGCGTCCAGCGTGTAGTCCGGATACGCGCCCTCCCGGTCGAAAACCCCGGCCAGGTAGGCGACATCAGCCAGTATGCCCGACAGCACCAGCGCGGTGGCGACGCTCACGCCGGCGCCGCCGGCGATGTCGTGCTCGACGCTGTCGCCGACGCAGACCACGCTGGCTCGGTCCGGATTGCCGGCGAGCGCCAGCGCCGCATCGTAGATCGCGGGGTAGGGCTTGCCGATTCGGGTGACGCTGCCGCCGAGGCCCTCGTAAAGATCGGCAAGCTCACCGGCGCCGAAGCGCGGTCCGACCGCCGTCAGCATGATCCTGTCGGGATTGGTGCAGAAGCACGGCACCTGTCGCGCCGCCGCCGGGCCGAGCAGCTTTCGATAGTGGTCGAGATCGTAACGATCGCCTTCGCTGGCCGAGATCAGCACCAGCTCGGCATCGTCGCCGCTGTCGGTCAGGGTCAGGGGCAGGCCGTCGATTGCCGAGCGGTCGCTATCGCGGCTGATCAGCAGGCATTTCGTGCCGGGCCGCAACTCTCCCGATGCTGCCATGCCGTGGAAGGCGCGCCACGCTACCTCGCCGGAAGAAACAAAATGATCCCAGCTTCCTGCTTCGAAGCCGAGCTTCAGCAGGCGCCGCTCGTTGGGTTCCGCCCGCTTGCCGGAATTCGAGATCAGGACCACGGATTTGCCGGTGCGCTTCAGGCCCGACAGCGCTTCCACAGCGCCCGAATAGGGCTGCTGGCCATCATGCAGCACGCCGAACTGGTCGAGCAGGAACACTTGGTAACGCTCGGCCAGCGCTCCGACCCCGTCGAGGTGTTTTGCCTGTTTCGCGCTCACAGCAGCCCCGCTTCGCTTGCGCCCATCAGCGCCAGCCGCGCCGTGCCGGCGGCGGCCTCGTCGGAAAGCGCCGGCAGGAAATCGACCCCGAGTTTGCGCTGGCGGATTGCCGTCCAGGCGGCATTGGCGGCACCACCGCCGACACTCCGGATCGAGGTCAACCTGGGCGCGCCGAGCTCGGCAAGCCTTTGATAGCCGAGCGCCTCGATTGCCGCGATACCTTCCAGCATCGCCTTCAGATAGTCGGCTTCGGACTGAGGCCGCGGTTCGAGGCGCGGCGGCAACGCCGGATCGGCGATCGGAAAACGTTCGCCGGCCGTGCCGAGCGGATAATAGTCGAGGCCGGTCCCCGTCGCCGGATCGATCGCTGCACTCAGTTCAATGATGCGCGCGAGCGAAAAATGCTTAGCCAGAACCTTGCCGCCGGAATTCGAGGCGCCGCCGGCCAGCCAGGCGTCACCCAGCCGGTGGCTGTAAATGCCGTAGCGCGGCGCCGAGATCGGCCGGTCGGACAGGATCTTGATGGTCAGCGACGATCCGAGCGCGGTGACGCCGTCGCCGGCTTCTGTGGCGCCCGTCGCCAGAAACGAGGCGCAGCCATCCGTCGTCCCGGCGACCACGGCCACGTCAGGCGACAGACCGAACAGGCCGGCGGCGCTTGGCGTGAGCCTGCCAGTCACGCTGCCTGGCGCAACGACATCAGGCAGCAGATCCATGCGCATGCCGGTGGCAGCGATCCAGTCCGGCCAGCGGCGGGCTTCGGGGTCGTAGCCGGTCTTCAGGCTGTTGTTCTCGTCGCTGACGACGAAGCGGCCGGAAAACTGTCCGGCCATCCAGTCGGCCTGGTGCAGCATTCGAACGACGCCGGGCAGGCGCTGAAACCACAGCGCCTTGGCGAGGCCCGATGTGGCCCCGTGCGCGGCGCTCGTCTCCGGGGCCTCGCGAGCGACCGCGGCGAGGATGGCGTCGTCCGAAACCTTGTCGTTGTACATCAGCGGTTCGGCCAATGGCCGCCCGGCACTGTCGACCGGCAGCAGCGTGCCCGACGTGCCGTCGACGGCGATCGAGCGCACCGCCGCGCGATCGATCCCCGCCAGCAGTTCCGCCAGCGCTGACGCGACCGCTTCCCACCACACGGCAGGGTCGCGGCCGTTCGCGCCAAATCGTCCGAGGGCAACGGTGGACTGCGCGGCAATGGAAAAATCCGGACGCATGGCGACGGCACGCGCACCGGAGGTGCCGATGTCGATGCCTATGGCAAGTGGCGCCATGTCATCCGTCCTCTGTTGGCTGCCGACTGCGTTGAGCTTTCTCCAGCGCCTCGGCCGGTTTCGCCCAAATCCCGTCGCCGGGACCGGAGTTGATATCGCAGATGCGAGTGATCTACGTCAACTGTGATCTACAATCGTCAAATCGGCTTTGAAATCCGACCTGTTTTGAGTAAGTTAGACCAAATGTTGTGCCTGAATGGCATCCCAGGAGCAAAAAATTGAGCGACTCCGGCCGCCAGCGACAGATTGTCGAACTGCTGAGGGATCGCCCGTTCGCCTCGGTGCGCGAGTTGCAGGAGCGGCTTGGCGTTTCGGCCGCGACGGTCAGGCGCGACATAGACAAGATCGCTGAAGCCGGCGAGGCGCGGAAGGTCTATGGCGGCATCTCGGCGCTCGATGGGGCTGCGCAGGCCAGCGTCGCCTACGCCAGGCCTTACGATGAGAACCGGGATCTCGCGGTCGAGGCCAAGCGGCGGATCGCAGCCCTTGCTGCGACCATGGTGAGCGATGGCGACGCGGTCATCGTCCATGGCGGCTCGACCTGCTTCCATCTCGGCGTCAGGCTCGCCGACCGCAACATCCGCCTCTACACCAACTCGATGCCTTTGGCGGCCTATCTCAGCGACCATGGTCATTGCAGCCTGACGATTGCCGGCGGCGACCTGCACCGCGAGCCCGGCATCATCCATTCGCTCACCCAGGCCGTGCCCTTCTATGCCTCCAAATTCTTCATCGGCGCGCAAGGCCTCTGCCAGGAAGGCGTGCTGGAATCGCATCCGCTGCTGGTGCGCTCCATCGTCGACCTCAGCCCCTGCGCCGACCAGATCGTGGTGCTGGCCGACAGCCGCAAACTGTCGATCCACGCCCGCAACGTGGCGTTGCCGCTGTCGCGCATCGGCACGCTGGTGACCGATGACGGCATCTCCGACGCGGATGCACGTATGCTGGAGGACGCCGGCGTGATGGTGCGGATCGCCCCGGGAGCCATCCAGTGAAGGTGGCGGTGCTCGACTTCGGCAAGACCAATTCCAAGCTGTTCGTCTTCGATCAGGATGGGCGAATTCTCGACGAGCGCAGGACCAAGCCGGCCTGGGCGCGCAAGGGCGGTTTCAGCGTGCTCGATGAGGCGGCGTTGCATGACTGGGCGGTTCGTGCGCTTGCCGACGCTGTCGACCACCACCGTGTCGAGGGGCTGATGGTGTCGGGCCATGGCTGCACCTTCGCTTTGGTCGATCAGACGGCGCTGACGCATCCGATCCTCGACTACGAGCAGGAGCCGCCGGCCGACATCGCCGCCCGGATCGACCGCGGCATCCCGGATTTCGCCGAGACCTTCTCGCCGCGCCTGCCGCTCGGCTTCAACTACGGCCGCCATATGCTGTGGCTGAAGGCGGTCGAGCCGCGCGCCTTCACGGCCGCGACATCGATCCTCGGCTATCCGCAATATTGGAGCTGGCGCTTTGGCGGCCGGGCGGTCTCGGAAGTTTCCTATCTCGGCTGCCACTCGCATCTGTGGGCGCCGCGCCAGCGCGACTTCTCCTCGCTGGTCGATGCCGAAGGCTGGCGCGGCCAGATGCCGGCCTTCGCGCGCGCCGGTACCGTTATCGGCGAGCAGCGGTTCGGCGAAGCCGCGCGGCCGATCGCCATCCACAATGGTGTCCATGACTCGAATGCCGCGCTCCATGCCTATCGACGGCAGCAGCTCGGGCCGCTCACCGTCGTGTCGACCGGCACCTGGGTCGTCGTGCTCAATCCGGACTGCCCGCTCGAGGTGCTCGACCGCGATCGCGACATGCTGGTCAATGTCGACGTCGATAGCGGCCCGGTGCCGACAATCCGTTTCATGGGCGGGCGCGAATTCGCAACCATCAGCGGCGGCTGGCAAGGCGCGATCGCGCCATCCGCGATACAGCAGGCGATCGACGCCGGCATGATGGCGCTGCCAAGCTTCGCGCCGGGCGGGCCGATGCCCGACCGTCTCGGTGAAATCGTCGGTGGCACGCCAAATGCCGAACAGCGCGCGGCCGTGGCGCTGCTCTATGTGGCGCTGATGGTCGATTTCTGTCTCGACCTGATCCATTCGCAAAACACCGTCATCGTCGATGGCGGGCTGAACACTGGCGGCCTGCTCGCCAGCGTGCTGGCACAACTGCGTCCCGGCCAGGCCTTCCTGCAAGGCGCGACGCTCGAAGGCAGCGCCACGGGTGCCGCAGCGCTCGCCTTCGAAAGCGTCGGCCGCGACTTTGCCATGGAAGCGCCGGAACCGGTGCGCGCCTCGCATTTCGCCGGGCTTGCCGGCTATCGGGACAATTGGCGCGGTCGCGTGACCTGAAGCCTGCGGCCAATTTCAAAACCGTGCGCTAAAATCGTCCTTGTTGATTCGCCCAGATCGGGCTCTTGAACAAGGAACGGCATGAGCAAGGCCCTCACCACATTCGCACTGGTCGCGGTGCTCACTGCTCTGCTCATGGCGCTAAGCCTTGCGGTGGCCAGACACGGCTATCCCTATGGCGCGATCGGCGTGAAGCGCCTCGACGGCATTGCCGATGCCGGTTCGTTCCTGCCTTTGGCCGCCGTCTATTTCTTCAGCGCGCTCTTGATGATGATCCTCCCCATCCGCGCCGCCAGCATCGTTTTGACCAACGCCGCCGATGCCCTGTTCTGGGCGACGATCGCGCTGTTTGCGACCATTGTCGGCTGCCTCGTCGCCCGATGGGCCTTCGGCCAGGGCGGCGTGCTGTGGGCTCTCGTCAACTGGCGGTTCCTGTTTGTCGCGGCCATCGTCGCCGCCCATCTCACGATGAACGAGCTTCGCCGCAACGTCCTGCTGAGAAGCCTGTTCTTCGTCGTCTTTGCCGCGGCGACGCTGGCCTGCCTGTTCTGGTCGTTCGCGGTCTGAGACCGGGCACACTGATTTCGTTCCGATCTCCAGGGCGACACGCGCGGGCTTTCCCCTGCGCGCGTCATGAGCTATCGAGGGTCCGATTTGAAACGCCCTCACGCTGTCGCTATTTGTCTGATAAATGGCTTGGGCGATGGATGACTGGGTGGTAGATAGCCCGGCAGACGGCGCCACCAGCGAACCACTACAAGGAAAGACCATGACCCTGTTCCGCAAAAACCTCATCGACGGCGAGTGGCTGGGCGAGGCCGGCTCCCGCAACATCAACCCCTCGAATACCGGCGATGTGGTCGGTGAATACGCTTCCGCCGGTCCGGAACAGGCCAAACAGGCGATTGCCGCGGCGAAAGCCGCATTTCCGGCCTGGTCGCGTTCGGCGCCACTGGCCCGCCATGCGGTGCTGAAGAAGGCGTCCGACGAGATCATGGCCCGCAAGGACGAGATCGGCCGCAACCTGGCGCGCGAGGAAGGCAAGACGCTGGCCGAGGGCATCGGCGAAACGATACGCGCCGCCCAGCTTTTCGATTTCTTCGCCGGGGAAACGCTGCGCCTGTCGGGCGAGCTGGTGCCCAGCGTGCGGCCGGGCGTCGGCGTCGAGATCACGCGCGAAGCGGTCGGCGTCGTCGGCATCATCACGCCGTGGAATTTCCCGATCGCCATTCCGGCCTGGAAGATTGCGCCGGCGCTCGCCTACGGCAACACCATCGTCTTCAAGCCGGCCGAACTGGTTCCCGAGAGCGCCTGGACCATCGTCGATATCCTGCATCGCGCCGGCCTGCCGAAGGGCGTGCTCAATCTGGTCATGGGCAAGGGCTCGGTGGTCGGCCAGGCCATGCTCGACAGCCCCGACGTCAACGCAATCACCTTCACCGGCTCCGTTGGCACGGGAAAACGCGTCGCTGCGGCCAGCGTCGAACACATGCGCAAGTTCCAGCTCGAAATGGGCGGCAAGAACCCGCTCGTCGTGCTCGATGATGCCGACCTGGCCGTCGCCGTCGATTGCGCCATCAACGGCGCCTATTTCTCCACCGGCCAGCGCTGCACGGCCTCTTCCCGCCTGGTCGTCACCGACGGCATTCACGACCGTTTCGTTGCGGCACTCAAGGAGCGCATGGAAAAGCTGGTCGTCGGCGACGCGCTGGATGCCAGGACGCAGATCGGCCCGGTCGTCGACGCGACCCAGCTGAAGCAGGACGAGGATTACATAGCCATCGGCCGCGAGGAAGGCGCCGAGCTTGCCTTCGGCGGCGAGCGGCTCGATGCCGCAACGCCCGGCTTCTATCTGACGCCGGCGCTGTTTACCGGCGCCACCAATGCCATGCGCATCTCGCGCGAGGAGATTTTTGGACCGGTCGCCAACGTTATCCGCGTCAAGGATTATGACGAGGCGCTTGCCGTGGCCAACGACACGCCGTTCGGCCTGACCTCGGGCATCTGCACGTCGAGCCTCAAGCATGCCACGCATTTCAAGCGCAATTCCGAGGCCGGCATGGTGATGGTCAACCTGCCGACGGCGGGCGTCGACTTCCACGTTCCCTTCGGCGGCCGCAAGGGGTCGAGCTACGGCCCGCGCGAACAGGGTCGCTACGCCATGGAGTTCTACACCACGGTGAAGACTGCCTATACTTTTGCTGGCTAATCAATGGGCGAGCCAATGACATCCGGCAATGCGGACCTGACCTGGCTCAACCCGCCGCCGCATCATGAATTCGGCGACAATGCCGTGCAGGTGCGCACCGGCAAGGAGACCGACTTCTGGCGCGAAACCTTCTACGGCTTCCGGCGCGACAACGGCCATTTCCTGTATCGCCCGGTTGCGGGCGATTTCAGCGCCGAGGTCACGGTCAAGGGCGACTATCAGGTGCTCTACGACCAGGCCGGACTGATGGTCCGGCTCAGCGAAACGCACTGGATCAAGGCCGGCATCGAATACACCGACGGTTTGGCCTATTTCTCCGTCGTCGTCACCAACGACACGTCCGATTGGTCGCTGGTCAGCATCCCGGCCAACTCTGATGGCGTCAGGATCCGCCTGACCCGCCACGCCGAAGCCATCCGTGTCCAGTATCTGGACGCTTCAGATGGCCACTGGAAGCCGGTGCGAATAGCTTATTTCCCGCCCTCGAAGTCGGTCGATATCGGCATGATGTGCTGCTCGCCGCAGCGCGAAGGCTTTGAGGTCACCTTCGCCGACTTTTCGGTCGGCCCGCCGATCTCGCGGCAGTTGCACGACTGATGCAAGAGCAAAAGTGCGTAGTGGTTTTCCGTCCGGAATTGCGCAAAACAAGGAGTCGGGCGGAGACGGCATCCCCTCGCTCACCACGGCACATGCAGGATCTCGAGTTTAGGAAGGCCGACCGGCCTGATGCCCAGATCGTTGGCAAGGGCGCCAAAGCCTTCGGTTTCGATCAGGTCCCGGTATGGAAGCTCGGGAAAACGAAGACCGCCGCGATGCAGCGCGGCATCGACCAGCAGCATGGTTCCGCCGACGCCGTCAAGGCCGATCTTCTCGAGATGCCGGACGTCGCTGAGAAGCAGCCGACCCGGTGCACCGGTGGCAGGCTGGTAAATGCCGTTGCGGATGGCGCGGTAGTAGCGATAGTCCTTCGAATGGCGGGTTGTGACGAAGCTGTTGTGGTCGAAACTGTCGCCGCCGGCGATCTTCACGCAATTGGGCACCGCGATGCGATGCCCGGCTCCGATAAGCCGGCTCACAATGCTGGGCGGGAATCGCCAGACGTCGATGTCGATCCACAGCGCCCAGTCATCGTCGGCGTCCAGCCCCTGATCGATCAAGTGATTGCGGACCTTGGCGATGTTGCCGCGCCGGCTGCGCTGCAGCCGCGGCATCGCTCTCTTGGCGCGGTCAAGGCTGGCGCTGCCGAGTTGTTTTTGCAGCAGCACGATGCCGCGATACGCCCCGGCCAGCGGCGCCACCGTGGCCTGCAGCCGTTCCCAGCTTCCGTCCAAGCTGTCGCCCTCGCAGAAGACGAGCTTGATCCTGTCCTTCGGGTAGTCGAGCTGCTGCAAGGCATCGAGGAAGGGCTGGATATGGTCGGCAGCGTCGCGAAGCGGCACCAGGACGGCTATGTTTGGGCCAGTCGGTGGCGGCGCCGAAAGGGCCGCCTGGCTGACGCCGCGCTTGGCTGTCGTCTCGTCCAGATGAGCGCCGCGCGTCAGCTGGTACCACGACCGGTGGGCGAGGGTGCGAATCCTCTTCGTCAATCCCGGCGCAGGTTCGGGTGTCCACCACGTGCCGGCCCAGTGATGGATCGACAGCGTTGGTCCTGCGCTGCCGTCTTCGCGCCCCGACGAGTCGAGGGGCGTGAACAGGGCCGACGGATGGATGGCGAACGCCGTCTGGTCGCCATGGCCAAGCTGCGCCGAGGTGAGCAGGCAAGGCCCAGTCGCATCGAGCGCATCCCTGGCATGGGTCAGTCCGGGCAGCATCGACAGGATCTCGAGCCAGAATGGATGCCGGGGCGGGCTGGCCATCGTTCCGTTGAACAAAAGGTAGGGCAGCCCGCGAAAGTCCGCCTGCACCAGCGTGTGCGTGTCCGGCTCCTTGCAAAGCACGATCCGGTCTTCGCCCATCACGGGATCGAAAGCCGCCACGCATTCGCAGTCGATATCGGCATAGACGCCGCCGAAATGATAGAGCAGCAGATAGCGCCCGGCATCGGCGCGCAGCACGCCGTGCGAGTAGCTGCAAAAGGTCGGCAGGAAATCCGGATAGTGCTCGGCGACGAACTCGAGCAGCATCCGGTCGTTCCAGAACATCATCGTCCAGTCGGGATGATGCCGCTTCCAACTCTCGACATAGGCCTGGAACCGGGCAGGGACCGCGTCGGTCTTCCATGTCTGGTGCAGGATCGGCGGGATCATCGACGGCTCATCGATCGCTGACTGGGCGCGGCCGGAGCAATTCCAGGAAAAGTGTGAAACGGTTTTCCGTCCGGAATTGCGTCAAAACAAAGGGATAGAGCGGTTCTGCGTTTCCGTGAAACGATGACCGTTCTAAGCGCGTCACGCATCTTCATCGGCCAGTCCGAGACCGCTATGGACGGCGTCGCGGATGGCCTGCGGCCCGAACCGCGACCAGACGGTTTCATGCGCGTAGGCGCGCTGCCTGGCCATGCGGACGGGATCCGCGCAAAGCGCGATCGCCATCTCCGCCAGCTCTTCATCCGAAGCCGCCAGCAGCACCTCTTCGTTTTCGACCAGATCCAGCCCTTCGGCCGCCAGCGGCGTCGCGATGACGGGCACGCCCCACGCCATCGCTTCGAGGATCTTGATGCGTGTGCCGCCGCCCATCGATAGCGGAATGATGCTGAGATGCGCTGCCGACAGCAGCGGCCTGACATCGTCGGGGTCCTCGACCAGCACCACACCGTCCAGCCTTGCCAGGGCTTGTACGGACGGCGCGGGCGAGCGGCCGGCAAGAGTGAGTCTTGCCGTCGGCAGCGCCTGCCGGATGCGGGGCAGGATGTTGCGGGCCAGCCGCTGGGCGGCATCAATGTTCGGTTCGTATCCGAGGTGGCCGACGAGCAGGATGAGCGGGAAACCGTCTGAAGCGGCAGTCGGCAGCGCGGTGGGCATGTCCTCGGCCCGTGGGATACCGTTCGCAATGATATCGACCGGCACTGTGCTCGAGACGAGCGACTTGAATTTCTCGCGGTCGAGGCGCGAACAGACCCAGATCCTGTCGACGATCGCGGCCGCCTTTCTTTCGAGGCGCCTGACGTCAGGTGCGCCGGAGCCTTGGGCTGACCGCAGCTGCCCAGCGAGGTCCGACTCGACATTGTGCATGTCGAGGATGAGCTGCCCGGCCAGCGGCCGCAAAGGCCTGAGCAGCCTGAACAGCGGAATGCCCTCGACCACGATCGTGTCTGGGCGAAATTCGCGAACCAGCGCCTCGAGCCGGGCCAGCGCCGGACGCGGGATCCGGGTCTCGGTCTTGGCCCTACACAATCCGAGCGCCCGCGTGCGTGGTTCTCCCTCGGCAGTCAGGGCTGCGACGCGAATGTTGGCTGGGAGCGGTTGCGGCGGACCGGCCAGCGGTCTGACCGAGACAAGGCAGACCGGACCGAGTTCGGCTGCCGCCATGGCGTTGCCGAAGTTCCTGAGATCGGCGCCCGATGTCGGCGGAAAGGCCGGATCGATGCAAACCACCAGGGTTCGACGCGCCTTTCCGGATACGGATGCCGATGCGGCTTGCGGAGCCGCCCGAGCCGGTCGTCCGAAGCGAGTGTGGGGATGATGCTGCAAGGGCTTCCAACTCCGGCACAACGCCTTGCAGGCGCTGGAGCAATTCCAGGAAAAGTGTGCACGGTTTTCCGTCCGGAATCGCGCAAAAACAAGTGACGGCGCGTCATAATCGCCGCTTCGGTAAACAGGCTGCGATATAGCCACGGGAAAATGCGGGCATGCAACCCACACCCGGCTTTGTTCGCCTCAATAGGTGGCGCGGCCGCCGGAAACGTCGAAAACACCACCGGTGGTGAAGGAGCATTCCTCGGAAGCGATCCATGTGATCAGCGCCGCCACCTCCTCGACTTCGCCGAATCGCGCCATCGGGATCTTCGACAGCATGAAGTCGATATGCTGTGGGCTCATCTGGTTGAAGATCGCCGTGCGCACCGCTGCCGGCGTGACGCAATTCACCGTCACCTTGGTCCTGGCCAACTCCTTGCCCAGCGACTTGGTCAGCCCGATCACTCCCGCCTTGGAGGTGCTGTAGGCCGAGGCATTGGGATTGCCCTCCTTGCCAGCGATCGAGGCGATGTTGACGATCCTGCCATAGCCGCGCTCGAGCATATGCGGCACCAGCGCCCTGTTGCAGTAGAAGACGCCGTTGAGATTGATGTCGATGACCCGGCGCCAGTCCTCCACCGAATAGTCCCAGGCCGTCATGTTCGGACCGGTGATGGCGGCACTTGTGACCAGGATGTCGACGGCGCCGAGGGCCTTGATCGTCTCTTGCGCGGTACGCCCGACCGCTTCGGCATCGGCGACGTCGAGGATCGTCCCGTCCAGGCCCGGGATCGCAGCCTTGGCCTGCTCGATCTGGGCCGGATCGCGGTCCCAGACCGAGACACGCCCGCCTTCGGCCACGATCCTTCGCGCCACCGCCAGGCCGATGCCTGAGGCGCCGCCGGTGATCACGGCCGATCGTCCGGCAAACCGTCCTGCGAAACGCATCGACATGCGGCACTCCTCCCGATCGGCGGCGAATGTGAAGTCAACGTCTGCCAAGTTCAAGTCGGGATTGGCGCCGCCGATGGGGATCTTGGTAGGCCAGGAGCTGCGCGACGCTAGCCGTTCTTGATCGATTGCCAATGGCTTAGCTGCTCTGCGATCAACTCCACCCGCCGCTGATTGTCGCGCCCGTCCAGGATCGCCAAGTCCTCGGCATCGGCGCGCAAATAGACGCCGGAGGTGCGCGCGTTGAGTTCCGGCTGCGTGTCCGCGCGCGTTATGAAATAGCCCGACGCGCGATCGGCGGTCTCCAGCCGGATCTCGCCTGTCCCGTGCAACTGCGGCGCGTTCGCATCCAGGGGCCGTTCTCCGTTCCAATAGTAGAAGATGCCGGAGGGCTCCTTCTTCTCCTTCAACGCTTCGCTCCAGTACCTGGCCGACAGGCTGCCATTCTCCTGCCATGAGCGACCCGTCAGCTCGAGCGCACCGTCGCGGTTTCGCGCGACGCGCAGCAGGCTCACGGCGGACGGCTCCTTCGCGGTGCGCTCCGACAGGGAAAACTGCCACCAAAGACCCTCTATGCGGGCGATGTTGCCCTCATTTTCGATTGCGCTCCGCAGCTTTTGATTGATCGCTCTCATCTCCGCCGCGGTAGCTGCCTCGCCGTACCGTACCGAGGTCAGACCGAGCAGATCGCTGGGAAGCTTGGCGCCGTTCGCATGGAGGATAAACGTGCGGCGCATCCCGAGGACACCGCCGAAAAGCCCGGCTTCGAAAACCACATTGTCTCGGGGAGAAGCCTGAGCCGATACCGAAGCGGACGATTCCGGCTGGCTCGCGCTCGTCCAGTCGTCCTGGGCGAACACAAACGCGGCGAAGTCGACCTCGCGGGTAAGCTCGATGAGACGCCCCAGCGTGGTCGTCCCGGGGCTGAAGGAGGTCGTCCAGGGCTCGACTTGCGCGATCTCTTCAAGACCGCGTGTCAGTGCGTCGAGCAGTTTCTTCTGCTTTCCCGACGAGCCCAGGAAGATTCGCGGTTTGGCCATCCATTTTCTCCAGCTGCGTATCCGCGGCTCCTGCCGACATAAGCCTGCGAGGACGATTTTTCGCTTATTGTATTCATCTCACGGGCGGCAGCAACGGCTGAACGAAAGGCGCGACCTCCCGGCTACGCCTTCTCCGTCCGGTGCTGGAAGAACTGCAAAAACAGCTCCCGCTCGGTGGTGATGTCGAGCTTCTCATAGATACGGCGGCGATGGTTCTTGACCGTGCCGACGGTGATGCCGAGACGCTCGGCGATGTTGGCGGTCGGGTGGCCTGCCAGGATGAGTTGGACGAGTTCCCGCTCGCGCAGCGACAGCTCCGGCCACAGGCTCGCCGGAATGCTTGGCTTCTGCTGCGGCGAGGCACCAGGACCGGTCGGCGCCGATGTACGGGAAAAGTCGGCCCCACGCGCCGTGATGTCGAGCGCATGCAGCGCCTCGAACACAGGCAGCCGTTCCTGCAATTGGGCGATTTCGCTGTCCCTGAACGAGGTGGTCGAGCGGTCGAGGAAGATGCCCAGGCACCAGTCGCCGCCGTCGGCAAGCAATATGCCGACCTCGTCGCAGATTGCCGACTGCGCCAGGAAGCCGGCTATGTATTGGCCGCGCTTGGCCCTGTCGTCGGCAAACCGCTTCAAAGGCATGATGCCGAGCCGTCGCTCCTGCCGCCACGAGGCATAGAAGGGGTCGAATACATAGTAGCTGGCGAGATAGCGCCGGACCATCTCGTCGGAAAACCGCCGGTGCTTGACGAATTCTGGCGTCTTCGTCGCCGAATAGCGGGTGACGGTGACGAGGTCATGGGTGATGTCGGCGCCGATCAGGTCGATCAGGCAGTCGACATGCCGGTCCGTGCCGATGGCAGCGATCGCCCTGGCCAGCGGCGCCCAGATGTTGCCCATGCGCATGCCCTCTTCTCGGCGATGTCCGCCCGGCCGTCATTGTGTCTTTTGGCATATGGCGCGAGGCCGTCCTTCGAATCTAGCCTTGCGTCATCCTAGACCAGACCCCGAGGCGACCGTGACCCAGCCAAATCTCACCGGCCCCATCGTTGGCAATCCTATCGTCATTGGCATCGATGCCGGCGGCACCATGACCGATACGATCCTTGTCGATCAGGACGGCCACTTCAAGATCGGCAAATCGGCGACGACGCCGAAGAACGAAGCCGAGGGTTTTCTCGCTTCGGCGGAAGACGCGGCGGATGCCTGGGGCATTTCGCTGGAAGCGTTGTTTTCCGGCGTCAAGGTCGTGCTCTATTCCGGCACCGGCATGCTCAATACGCTCTTGTCGCGCACCGGCCGCCGACTGGGGCTGATCACCACCAAGGGCCTGGAGGACATGATCCTGATGGGGCGCGGCCTGCAGGCCTGGGCCGACTATTCCTATGCCGACCGGCTGCATGCGGTGACCCATCATCATCCCGATCCGCTGGTGCCGCGCCGCCGCACGCACGGTGTCACCGAGCGCATCGACCAGTTCGGCGACATCGTGCTGCCGCTCTACGAGCATGAGGTTTCCATAGCCGCGAAAAAGCTGATTGCCGACAAGGTCGAGGCGATCTGCATCATGACCATCTTCTCGCACGTCAACCCGGTGCACGAGAAGCGCATCGCCGAAATCTGCCGCGCGGAGGTCGAGAAGGCCGGCGCCGACATCATCGTCTACACCAGCCACGAGGTGCGCCCGGTCATCCGCGAGCAGTCGCGGCTGAACTCGGTGCTGATCGAGGCCTACGCCACCTCGCGCGGCCGCAAGCAGCTCAAGGGCATCGAGGATGTCTCGAAAAAGTATGGCTTCAAGTATGGCGTGCAGACCCTGCTCTCCTTCGGTGGGCTGACCTCGATCAACCATCCGCGCCTGCACGAGACGATGATCTCCGGCCCGATCGGCGGCATCCTGGGTGCGGCCTATGTCGGCAAGCTGATCGGCAATGATTCGCTGATCTGCTCCGACATGGGCGGCACCTCCTTCGACATGGGCGTTATCACCCGTGGCCAGACGCGGATCGAGAACGAGCCGTTGATGGACCGCTTCAAGCTCAACGTGCCGACGCTGCATCTCGACACGATTGGCGCCGGCGCCGGCATGATCCTGAAGGTCGATCCGCTGACGAAGAAGGTTTCGCTCGGACCGGAAAGCGCCGGTTCCGATCCCGGCCCGATCTGCTTCGACCGTGGCGGCACCGAACCGACCATCGCCGATTGCGACGCCATTCTCGGACGGTTGAACCCGCATTATTTCCTCGGCGGCAAAGTCGTACTGCAGGTCGAGAAGGCTCGCCAGGCCTTCGAGGAGAAATGCGCCCGCGTGCTCGGCGTCGGCGTCGAGGAGGCGGCCGAAGGCATGATCGACATGCTCGAGGCCGACGCCAACAATGCGCTGCGGCGCGTCATCTCCGGCCAGGGCATCCATCCGTCGGAGTTCACGCTGCTCTCCTATGGCGGTTCTGGCCCGTTGCACCTTGCCGGCTGTTCGCGCGGTATCGGCTTCAAGGACATCATCACCTTCCAGTTTGCCGCCGCCTTCTCCGCTTTCGGCTGCACGACGGCCGATTTCATGCGCCGCCATTCTGTGTCGACGCAGCATGACATCCCGTCGCGCGCCGACGAAGCGACGCTTGCCGGCTATGGGTCGAAGGTCACGGCGGTCTGGAACGATCTGACCAAGGCGGCAGTCGACGAGATGATCGCCGACGGCCATGCCCGCGAAAAGATCAAAACCGTGCCGTTCCTGATGATGCGCTACACCGGCCAGCTCGAGGACGTCGAAGTCATGGCGCCGCTTGCCGAGGTCAACTCGGCCGACGACATGCGCAAGGTTCTCGACGAGTTCGAGGCTGTCTACGCCAAGGTCAACCATCGCGTCTCGCGCTATGGCGAGGCCGGCTTCACCATCACCGAACTGGGGCTCATCGCCACCGCCGACAAGGTCAAGCCGGTGCTGCTCAAGCGGCCGCTCGGCGCCTCCAATCCCGCCTCCGCCCACAAGGGTGTGCGCGAGGCCTATATCGCCGGGCGCTGGCACAGGGCCAATCTCTATGAGATGGACCTGCTGCAACCCGGCCATGAAGTGATCGGCCCGGCTATTATCGAACATCCTGCCACCACGCTCGTCGTTCATCCGCAAGACCGTGTCTTCGTCGATGAATGGACGCTGCTTCACTATTCCCATGCTTGAGAGGGCGACCGCCATGTTGGACAAACCTGCCTCGGCCCTGCGTCTTCGCGAGCGGCTGCTCGATTCCGAGCGATTGATGGAAGAGACCGGCTGCTATGACGGCATCACCGAGCTCTCGCTGCGCAACCAGGACCCGCTGAAATTCGAGACGCTGCACACCAAGCTGCGCGCCTATTGCGTCTCGGCACGCGAAATGGCCCGCCGCATCTCGGCCTCGCCCGGCGTGCGCGAGGTCGGAGAGATGGTGGTGGCGATCTATACCCCTGAGGGCGACGCGATCGCGCTGTCCAACGGCATCATGGTGCACGTCCACACGATGAGCCGCTTCATCAAATGGATGATCAAAAACGGCTACGAGGACAACCCGCGTATCCGCGAAGGCGACATCTTCGCCAACAACGACGCCTTCATCGGCACCGTGCAGGTGCCCGACGTGATGGACGTGGTGCCGATCTTCCATGAAGGCACGTTGGTCGGCTGGGCCGGTGCTGTCTGCCACGAGCTGGAGGCCGGTGGCATTACGCCCGGCGGCGACGTCTGTCTGGCGCAGGAGCGCTTCACCGAAGGTCTGTTCGTCTGCGCCGAGAAGATCGGCGAGAATGACGAGATCCGCCGTGACTATGTCATCCGCTGCGAGCGCAATCTGCGCATGCCGATCTACTGGGTGCTGGACGAGAAGGCCAAGGTCGCCTCGTGCATCGACATGCGCGAAAGCGTCAAGCAGCTGATTTCGGAAATTGGCCTCGACTATTGGATGAAGGTGTCGAAGGAATTCATCGAGGAGGGCCGTCGCGCCCAGCTCGCCCGCACGCGCCAGCTCACCGTGCCCGGCATCTATCGCGGCCACACCTTCTATGGCCACGTCACCGCCGGCAAGCCCGGCTTCCAGCCGCTCGGCGATCCCGACTGGCTCTACAACATCCCGATCGAGATGGAGATCGGCACCGACGGAAAAATCACCATGGACTTCGAGGGCACCCAGCCCTGGGGCTACCATTCGATGAACTGCACGCCGGCCGGCATGGATGGCGGCATGTTCGTGACGCTGACCCAGCACATGAATTTCGAAGGGCTGGTCAATGACGGCGCCTGGATGGCGACCGAGCTGAAGCTGCCGCATGGCACCTGGACCAACCCCGACAACGAGATGGTGGCGACGGCGACATCGTGGGCTCTGCTGCTGCCGGCCTACGGCGTGTTCCAGCGGCTATTGTCGCGCAGCTTCGTGGCGCGCGGCTATGTCGAGGAGGCCTTTGTCGGCCAGGTCAACAGCCCGATGATCGAAATGGGTGGCGAGAGCCAGTACGGCACGCCGTTCGGCATGGCACACTTCGAATGCGCTGCTGCCGGCTCCGGCGCGCTGGCCATCAAGGACGGACTCGACACCGCCTATGTCGGCTGGAACCCGGAATCAGACATGGGCAACATCGAGGTCTGGGAACAGTCGATGCCGATGGTCTATATCGGCCGCTCGATCGTACCCAATTCGGGCGGCGCCGGCAAATATCGCGGCGGCTGTTCCTTCGTCTCGACCTGGCTGATCAACAAGACCTCGCACCTCAGGTTGCACACGTCGGAGCATTCCTCGCGCGTGTTCGACAATGGCGGCATGTGCGGCGGCTATCCGGCGCCGACCTGCCAGAAGCATCGCGCCGTGCGCAACTCCAACATTCACGAACTGGCAGCCAAGGGTGAGCCGCTGGCGCATGCGCCGGGCACCGACCCGCATGTCTCGGATTACGAGAGGAACATCGGCGGCGACCATGTCGTGGTCGAAGGCCCCTACATCACCGCCCCGCACAAGCAAGGCGATATCTTCAGCCATTCCTACAATGGCGGCGGCGGTTATGGCGACGTGCTGGAGCGCGACCCGGTCAAGACGGCATGGGATGTCGAGAACGGCTTTCTCACCCGCGAAGCGGCGGACCAGGTTTTCGGCATCGTGCTGAAGGACGATGCCGAGGGCTATCCGGTCGCCGATATCGACGCGACCGCCAAACGCCGCGCCGCCATGCGTAAGGAGCGCATGGCCAAAGCGATCCCGGTATCGGACTGGATCGCCGCCGAGCGCGGCCGCGTCGAGAAGGCCGACTTCGCCCCGGAGGTGAGGAAAATGTATGCCAGCGCAATCAAACTGTCGCCGCGCTTCACCAAAGATTTCAGTGATTTCTGGAACGTCGACGCCAGATCGATCTTCACGCCGGGAGCAAAGCCATGACCTCATACAGCAAGGAAATCATCCGCGATCTGGCTAGCGGTCAGCTGCCCTGGCCGCAGACACGGCGCATCATGAGCGCCTACAAGGACGATGACCGCTTCTTCAAGATGGTCGCCGTCCATCAGGATCGTGTTCCCTGGAAGGACCCGATCCTGTTGCCGGTCAGCGATCATCTTTTCATCTGCCAGAGCGGCGATGAGCGGATAACGCGATGCGAGTGCGGCCATTCCTTCGGCGACTACCGCAAGAACTGGAAGCTCAAGGCTGCAATCCATGTCCGCAACACGGAAGAGTCGCTGCGCGAGATCTACCCCAACAGCGATCTGCCGGATCCCGAATGGATGGAGATCCGCGAATTCATCTGCCCTGAATGCGGCACGCTGCATGAGGTCGAGGCAGCAGCACCCGGCTATCCGATCGTGCATGATTTCGAGCCCGATCTGGAGGGCTTCTACCGCGATTGGCTTGGCAAACCGCTGCAGCCTTGACCAGGCGGGTTACCAGGCTTTGGATGGATCGAAGTTCGCCACCGGCTCCGGAATGATGGTCGATGGCCGCTGCCTTGCGGTGTGATTGCGGAGAACCTGTTCGATGACCAATCTCTCGGGCCGCGGCGCCATCGTCACCGGCGGTTTCTCCGGCATGGGCTTCGCCATCGCCACGGCGCTTGCCAGAGCCGGGGCCAACGTCGCCGTCGGCTCCTATGTGGCCGCGCCGGCCGCGGACAGGACCGACGCCGCCTACTATCCGGGCGCCGACGAGATCGAACGGGTGCGCGCGGCTCTGGCGGCGCATGGCACGAAAGTCCACGCCGCGCATCTCGATGTGCGCGACAGCGATCTCAGCAATCGCTTCGTGGCCGAGGCGGAGGCCGCGATCGGGTCGGCCGATATCCTCGTCAATGCCGCCGGCACCACAGCCGAGCAGCCGGTCTGCGGCCATTCCGACGAACTCTGGGACAAGATCGTCGACACCAACCTCACCGGCGCCTTCCGCGTCACCCGCGCCGTGCTGCCCGGCATGATCGGGCGCGGCTGGGGCCGTATCGTCAACATCGGCTCGACCGCGGCCTCCGTCGGCTGGAAGGACAATCCGGCCTATTGCGCCTCGAAGGCTGGCCTGCTCGGCCTGACTCGCTGCGTGGCGCTGGAAGGTGCCCCGCACGGCGTCACTTGCGTCATGATCAGCCCGACCTGGGTGGAGACCGAACTGATGCGCCGCAATGTCGCGCAAGTCGTCGAGCGTGAAGGCAAGGGCCGCACGCCGGAGGAAGCCATGGCCGAAATCGCGCGCGGCAACCCGCAGCAGCGCATGCTGCAGCCGGAAGAGATTGCGGGACTTGCAGTCTTCCTGTGCTCGGACGCGGCCAGGGGCATCACCATGGAAAACATCCAGGTTACCGGCGGCGCTTTGTGGTAGCTCCGGCTCCCGCCCCCGACACAGTCCGGCCTTTATGGGGCGAGGGCGCCGCATTAACGCCATTCACCTGTTGCAGGATGGTGCGCAGGTCCTTCCCGTTTTGCCCGCGACAACATTTGTCATTGAGTGAGGGGCGATTGAACGGTAGGCTATATTGCACTGCACAATATACGCCCCGGATCGGGGCTCGGACCAGCCTCTGGCAGGCCCAGCCGTGAAGGCTCAATGGATGAGAGATCCGTTAGCGATATGAAGATTCCAAAATCCTTGTTGATCGATCCGGAGAGGAATGTCGTCTACGGCACCTTCGCCGTCGCCGTTTCGATCTTTGCCTTCGCCTACTCGACCAATTTCGGCCAGGTTCTCATCCTCGCCTACTACGCGGTCTGGCTTCCGCTCATCCTTGTCGACTACCGGCGGTTTTTGCGGCATCTCTCCGACGCCTGGCTGCCGCTGCTGTTTGTCGCCTATGTCTGTTTCTCGGTCTTCTGGTCGCATGCGCCCGGCATAACCGCGCGAGCGTCGCTCCAATATTTCTCGCATGTGCTGTGCGCCTACATAGCAGCGCGCACGGTCAGTGTCCGCACATTGGTGGTGGGCTCCCTGATCGGGATTTTCTTCGTCCTGCTCTATTCGCTGCGCGTCGGCAATTATGCGCTCGACACCATCGACGGGACCACCAACTTCGTCGGTGCCTTCGGCTCCAAGAACCAGGTCGGCTTCTTCGCTTCGTTCGGCATCTATCTCTGCTTCGTCTTTGTCATCTTCTACCGGCGCGGCTGGCCAAGCCTGGTCTGGACGGCGCCGATCGGCCTGCTGTCGCTTTACATGCTGGCCATCGCACATTCCGCCACCTCGGTGGCGTCGCTGCCGGCGGGGCTGGCGGTCGTTATCCTGCTTGGCGTGAGCAAGGTGCTGTCACGCCGCTACAGGCGGGTGCTGTTCGCGGTCGGCGCCTGCACGCTGGTCGGGGCGATCATGGCGGCGCTCAATCTTGGCCTTATGGATTTCGTGCTCGGCATCTTCGGCAAGGATTCGACGCTCACCGGGCGAACCTATCTGTGGGAACAGGGCTGGGAGGCCGCCCAGCAATTCCCGGTCCTCGGCTATGGCTATGCCGCCTATTGGGTGCAGGGTTTCGCCGAGGCCGAACGGCTGTGGGCCGAGTTCTACATCACCACCCGCACCGGCTTCCACTTCCACAACACCTATATCGAGACCCTGGTCGAGCTAGGCTTTGTCGGGGTGACGCTGATTGCGCTGATCATCCTGCGCGCCTTCTACGGACACGTATCGTCCGTGATCTTCCGCGACTGGCGCGCCGATTCCGTCGTCCTCGCCGGCGCGGTCGGCCTCATGCTGCTCCGATCCTTCTTCGAGGTCGAAATCCTCGGGCCCTACTTCACCGCCTCGTTCGTCGTCTATTACGGCCTGTTCAAGCTGCGCGAAGTGCCGGTGGCGCGGCCGCAGCGGTCGCGTATCGCCATCCAGGAAGCGAGAGCCGCAAGCGGTGGAACGCACGCAATAGGTTAGAGCAATTCCAGGAAAAGTGCCTAGCGGTTTTCCGTCCGGAATTGTATGAAAACAAATACTTAGAGCGGGTCAGCGGGTCCATCAAAAGCCGAACCGCTCCAAGCGGCAGGCCGACGCTCAGGCGATGGCGCGAGAACGCTGCATCTGCCGCTGCAGGAAGCGCCGCACCGGCTCGTCATAGAGGCGGGTTGCGATGTCGGCGATGACGATCACGGCAAGCGCCATGACGATGCCGAACCAGGGATGGTTGGCGAACGGATCGATGGAAGCGGCCTTGCCCGCTCCCGCGATGATCATCAGCATCGGCGTGTGGATGATGTAGATCGGGTAGGAGATCCGTCCGAGCCAGCCATAGAGCCTGGCAAGGCCTGGACGGGTCGGCGCCACGGCGCCAACCGTGACCAAGAGCGGAAACAACAGCACGACGCAGATGAGATCGTAGGGCGCGCGGCCGGCGCCTGCCGGCGCGATGGCAAAGACCACCAGTGTCAGGATCATCGCCATCTCGACCCAGTAGCCTTTCTGCAGGAACCCGAGACTCCCCTGGATGCGCCCCATCGACCGGCAAAGCAGCACCCCCAGAAAGAACGAGAAGGTGACGCGCGGCAGGCCGCTGGCGATGGTCTGTCCGGTCATGCCGAAATCGAGCGTGCCGGCCAGCACCGCAGCAAGGGCCAGCAACGCCAGGCTGCCGGCGATCAGCACCACCAGCGCCCTTTTCGACAGCACGAAGAACAAGAGCACATAGGCGATGTTCACCAGCAGCTCGAAAAACAGCGACCAGGAGGCGGGATTGAGCGGAAAGATGGTGTGATAGGCATCGCCGACCAGCGGAATGAACAGCATGCCCGTCGTCAGCATGACGGCAATGTCGGAGACCGGCAGATACTCGGCCGGAATCAGCCTGTTCTTGATCACCAGATAGAAGAAGCCGAGCAGCGTGCCGGCAAGGTAGAGCGGGTAGAGGCGGATCAGCCGGATCAGCAGGAAGCTGCCGACGCTCATCCCGGTTTCGATCTTCCTGTCATAGGCGTGCGCAATGACGAAGCCGCTGAGCAGGAAGAACAGGTCGACCGCAAGGTAGCTCGAAGGCAGCACCTTGCCGTCGGAGATGAATGGCGAGAAGTGGTAGAGCATGACGCTGATCGCCGCTACGCCGCGCATTGCGTCGAGATTGAGGTACACGTGACGGGGTGCCGGCTGCATTATGGGCCTTCATCAGCGGATCGCTGCGCGACGTCTACAGCGGTTCTCCTGCGCCCGGCTGGGCGGCACTCGATGCTGCCTTCTCAACTCCTGCCGGCCGGCGTCGATGACGCCGGGCCGTTTACCCACTGGCTGACGATTGTCATGCCTACAGGCTGACCATTGTCATGCCTACTGGCTGGCCATCGGCGCCAGCTTGACCTTGATCACGTCCCCCGGCAGCACCGGTGTGTCCTCCTTGGCGGCGATCTCGCTCGTCTTGCCGTCGACAACGCGTACCAGCGAATAGAGGAGGGCCGGTTCTTCGCCGCTCGTGATTGCAGCCGTCGTTGCCGGATCCGTTGCCTGGGCCATCAGGCCTTTTTGCATGCCCACCCTGAGCGCAGCCTCGTTCAGATCGGCTTCGGTCTGCTGCCGGTCGGCGGCGAGCTTCGAGCTCAGGGTATTCTGGGCATCGATCGCATCCTGCGTCGCCTTGCTGATAGACTGCTTGGCGGTGAGGATGGCCGTTTCGTAGTCCAGGATCTTGCCCTGCAGGTCGGCGACGGATTGCTGCGAATCCAGCAGTCGCGAATTGGCGACCAGACCCTTTTGAGCCAGCGGGCCGATGTTGCTGAGCTGCTTCTGCGCCAGATCGACCTGCTTCTGCTGGTTCTCGATCTTCTGCTGCAGCGATTCGATTTCGGACTGCAAAACGCTCTTCAGCTCGTCGAGCGCCTGCAGCTTCAGCTTCAGCGCCTTCTGGTCGGAGGTGAGGATGGTCATCTCGTCGGCGACGATGGCCTGCAACCGCGGATCGCCCTCGACCTCCTTCGGCACGTCGAATGTGGTCTTGCCGACCAGATCGGCATCGATGCGGGCGCGTTTGACCACCAGCCGAACCCGCTGGTCGTCGTAAATGTCAAAATTGCCCTTGGCTGTGACCAGGTCCTTGCCGAGCTGGGCACCGAGATCGGAAGTGCGTCTTATGCCGCCGGCAACGCTGATCGCCTTGAGCACCGTCAGTTCGGGCACGTAAGGAAACTGACCAGGCGACTGCACTTCGCCCGAAATGTAGAACGGCCGGAACTGCACCATTTCCACGGATGCTTCCGGCTTGTCCGCAAGCGCCAGCTTACGCTGCAGGGCTTCGCTGATCGTCGCCGCGATCTCGGCGGTGGTCTTGCCGGCGGCGGGCAATTCGCCTGCGAAAGGCACAGAGAGCGTTCCGCCGGGGCCGACCGAATAGTCGCCGTTGACCGCCGACCAGTCCCGGAACGTGCCTTCGACTGTCTGCCATTCCGCGATGCGGATGTTGAGCTTGTCCTGCGGTCCAAGCTGGTAGTCGCCGGCCATGGCCGGGACCGAAAGCGAGAGCGCCAGGCAGGCTGCGATGAGCCGTACCGGCGCCGTGGATCTGCTGCGAAGAAGTCCGACGATGTCTGTTTTCAACTGAACGTTTCCGATCCGCTTTGCCCCCACCGCCCGATGAGTTCGCTGCTGGCCGAAGACAGCCGCCTCAATGCAAGACCGGCCGTGCGAGACTGACTCTAGTAGGAGCCGCGCGACATCCACACCGCAGGCACGGTCTTGACGATGATGCGAACGTCCTCGAACAACGACCAGTTCTCGACATAGTGGCGATCGAATGCCACGCGAGTGTCATAAGAGACGTCGTTGCGGCCGCTGACCTGCCACAGCCCGGTCAGGCCGGGGCGCGACTTCAGATAGTAAACGGCGGCGCTGCCGTAGATCTCCAGTTCGTCGCGCACGACGGGACGCGGTCCGACGAGGCTCATGTCGCCCTGCAGGATGTTGATGATCTGCGGCAATTCATCGAGGCTGAGCTTCCTCAGTACCGCTCCGACGCGCGTCACGCGCGGGTCGTTCTTCAGCTTGCGCGTCGCGATCCATTCGGCATTCGCCTCCGGATTGGCGGCAAGATAAGCGGCAAGCACGCGCTCGCCGTCCGGAACCATGGTGCGGAACTTGAGGCAGGGGAACACCCGGCCGCCGCGACCGATGCGCTTGTGGCCATAGAAGATCGTGCCGCCGTCCGACAGCTTGACCAGAAGGGCCACCATCACGAACAGCGGGCTGAGAAGAACCAGGCCGGCCAGTGAGCCGACAATATCGAAACTGCGTTTGAGCAGGCCGCCGATGGGTGGCGGAAAATCAATGCCGACCTGCGAAAACCCCGCATTGGCCGACTTGGCGACGTCCCTCATGCTTAAAGCTCCATACGTTGAACGAATGGTTTACGGCACGATATCAAAAAAATGCTGCAGCGCAACACACAATTTCCCATCACGGTGAAATAGTCACGTCATGAATTGACTAAATAATAAACGCGCTCTGCCCAAAAATTCGCCTTTGTGGCACGTTTGTGACAATTTATGAGCAAGTGCTGAAAATGTAGTGCTTTTTTGGGGCCGATTTTGGGCGAATCGTTCTTCGCCGCAGAGCGTGGGGCGTTAAATTGCTTAAGATTCCCCGGATGACCTAGGTTGTTCGCATAAAATACTAATTAACATTGTAGCTTTTACTGAAGTAGAATCCATTTCCTGCTAATCGCTATGGTGCCTGTGTGTGCGTCGCAGCATGGCAGAGTCGATCCCGTCGACCCGCTCAAAATTATTTGCGGTTGGCCTTGCCGACAGTTTCCCACCTTAATAGAGTCGCAAATTGTTCCTGTTAGAGTTTGGATAGGTTGGAAAGGCCGGAAGCAACCGGTCGAAAGTGGGCATAAGAATAAGCTCGCGTGGCGCATGGGGAGATACTCGGGTGGGTAAGTCGTCGCTTTTGCATGCTCGCGTCGGTTGACGGGACGACGGGCATGTCACTATCAAAATTCATCATAGGAATGGTTTTCGCCATCGCGATCGTGGTCGCCTGGTCGTATTTCGATGGCGCTTCGCTGGGCATGACGCTGCTGCGTGCCATCGCTTGCGCCGTAATCATTCAGCTTGGCTACTTTCTGCTGGTCTTCGTCATGGTCGCCAGGAGCGCCCCGACGCCAGTCGAAAAGGCACGCGAAGCCGAAAGAAACCTGGGCCTGGACCAGACGGCCAAGAACGAGAAATTCAGCGCCAGGCGAAGCATTCACTGATTCTTGCTTCGCTGCGCCGTGGCCAAATCGTCCTCAGCGCCAAATCGTCCTCAGCGAACGTCGGCGGTCTGTCTCTCGGCCTGTTCGCCTGACAGCATCCTGGACAACCGGCTGCCGGATTTCTGCTTCAACCGCTGATATTGGCCGACCTCGACGATGCGGCCATTCTCGATTGCCACGACCCAGTCGGCGAAGGCGATCATCGACGGTCGGTGCGCAATGGTCAGGATGGTCATCCGGCCGCGCAGCCCATCGATCGACTTGGCGATCAGCGACTGGTTCTGCCAGTCGAGCGCGCTGGTCGCCTCATCGAGGATGAGAAGCGACGGCTTGCGCAACAGCGCGCGCGCCAGCGCAATGCGTTGGCGTTCGCCGCCCGAGAGCCGGACGCCGCGATCGCCGACCACCGTACCCAACCGATGCTCGAGCCGTTCGACGAAGTCGGCGGCGTGCGCCGCCCGCAGCGCCGCCCACAGTTCGTCGTCGCCGGCCTTCGGCGCGGCAAGGCGCAAATTCGCAGCGATCGTATCGTGCAGCAGGAACACGTCCTGCGGCACATAAGCCACCTGGTCGCGCCAGCGTCGGCGGTTTTGCGCCCCGATCTCGACGCCGTCGGCGAGGATCTTGCCCTGCGTCGGTTCGAGCAGGCCAAGCAGCATGTCGGCAATCGTGCTCTTGCCCGATCCCGAAGGACCGATGAGGGCGGTGACCTTGCCGGCGGGAAGGCCGAAGGTGATGCCGCTCACCACCGGCTTGCCGCCCCCTTCGCCATCCCTGAGTGCCGGGGAAACGTCACCATAGGCGAACGAAACATCACGTATGTTGAGCCCTGTATCGAGCGCCAGTCTGGCGCCTTCAACGGGTTCACTGCTTGCCGGTTCGCGCTCCGCGTCGAATTCGCGCTCCGCGTCGAAGCGCGTCTGCAGGTCGCGCATCGAGGCATAGGCAGGCAGATTGATCAGAACCTGCTGCGCCTGGGTCTGCATGTCCATGAAGCGCGGCGCGATGCGCATGAAAACCAGCAGCAGCACGACGATCTCGGCCAGCGAAAGCTGGAAGCGAACCAGCGCGACATAAATGAACAGGCTGAGCCCGACAACGCTCGCCACCTGGAACAAAGCGGTGCCGATCGTTGAGTTGCGCACGTAGTTGATGTTGTCGGCCTTCATCTTTTCGAGGGTCGTCTGCAACTGCGCGAAATAGCTCGCCTCGACATTCAGGCTCTTGGCCACCTTGATGCCGCCCAGGAATTCCGAGACCGTGCGGTATTGATCCTGGCGATTGGTCGTCACCACCCGGCCGAACGCCGTGGCGCGGGTGCGAAAAGGCTGCAGCGCGACGAACATCAGCACGCCGATCACGATGGCGAAGCCTGTCATCACCGGCGAGATGAACAGCGATATGACGAGATAGCCCGCCAGCAGCACGCCGATCTGCGCCAGCATAAGCAGCGAAAATGCCGCGGCCTGCACGCGGTCTATGTCGCCGGTCAGCGCGTGGTCGAGATCGGAACTGCGCATGCGTGAGAAAATGCCCCAGCGCGCCTTGCCGATGCTCTCGAACAGATTCATGCGCAGACGGTTGATGAAATCGAACAGAAGCCTTGCCATGTAGACGGACTTGAAGCGGTTGAAGGCCGCCTGCAGCGCGACAAGCCCGACCAGCGCGCAAAGCACCGTCGTCAGCTGCAGCGTCCCGTCAGGCACCAGCCAGCGCACGAGGTCGCTGTCCGGCAGTCTGACCGCGAAATTCTGCTCGGAACGCCCCACCAGTTGCAGCAAGGGGATGAGAAGCAGGATCGAGATGCCTTCGGTCAGGCTTCCCAGGATCAGGAAGAGCAAGGCCGTCCAGGTCCTCCGCCCGCCGATCCTGGCGATGACGCCGGCAAATCCGGCGATTTCCCGAAACAGCGACAAGCGAAGGACGGATGATGCCGGCATGGATCTGCTCACCGCGCACGATCGTCGGACGCCAGGTCCTTCTCGATGAGGGCCACGGCCTCGCCGATCCGGCCAAGGCCTGTCGGCACTTCGAGGCGGCACACGCCGATACGGCCCGCCAAGCCGGCACAATGGCGAAGGTGCCGGGTGGCGAAATCGCCGACCAGGGCCAGCCGGCCGAAGCGTGTCACGTAGGAGAATTTGATGACGGCCGACAGCGCCGCTATCTCGGGCAGCGGCGATATCGCCGCCTTTTCACCGCGCTCGAGAATGTAGAGCCTCGTCACCGGAACCTTGTCCGGCGAAAATCCGCCATGCAGGCGATGCTGTGCCTTGTCGATCGCCGGATGCACCTGTGGGCGCACCTCCGCTTGCCGGATCGGGATGGCGGCCGCGGCGTCGGCCGCCAGCTTCAGCTGCGGAAAGCCCGGAACGATCATTGGCTCGTCCGGGCTGGACAGGTCGAGCGCCACGACATCGTCGGTGAGCAATCCGTGCCCGGCGCTGATCATCGCTCCGGCCGTCGTCGATTTGCCGGCGCCCTTGTCGCCAATGAAGATCGCGCTCCTGCCGCCGACCGCAATCGCGCTGGCATGCAGGATGAGCAGGCCGCGCTGGTGCAAAAGCAGCGCCATGACCGGCCCGAGCAGCGGAAAGGCGATTAGCTGGTCATCTATCCCGGGCGCCGGATCAACGATGATCCGGCAGGCGTCGCTGATCAGGAAGGCGCCGACCGCCTGCCATGCCAGATATTGTTGCCTTGGCTCGAAACGGAAAGCGGTTCCGGCCTCGAGCGAGGGTTTTGGATAGTCGATCGGACCGACGGCGATCACGATGTCGGCCGCGGCGGGCGCCGTCGGCTCGAGCTCGGGCAAGGCCAGTTCCGAGCTGATCGTCAGGCCATAGGCCTTGTAGAAGCGGCGCTCTCTGGCAGGATTGCCTTCGACACGCAACCGGGCATGCCCGGAGTCGGCCGCGAGCGACGTGTTCGATCTCGTCATGCTTGGCTCCCACGCAGTTGAACTTGCCGTAACCAGAGAGAAAGCGCGATCGAGCGCCAGACACATTGGACATCGGGCAGGGTCGCCTCATCCGGCTGCCGCAGGATCCGCGCATAGGCCGCGCTCACCTCGGGCAGGTTGACATAGGGCGCGATGCGGTCCGCATCCGATACCAGAACCTTGTCGACAAGATCGCGGTGGTTGCCGAGCATGCCGTGGACGAGGTTGGACTTGAAATCGATCTTGTCGCGCCGCCATTGGACCGACGGCGGCAGGATCCCTTCCATGGCCCGGCGCAGCACATGGCGGCCAAAGCCGTTGTGCAATTTCTCTTCGCCCGGCAGCGCCAGGCAGAACTCGACCAGCGGCTTGTCCCAAAACGGATAGCGCGGCTCCACCCCGAAATTGGCGGCGGCCTTGTCGAGAACCTCGAAGGCGTGCGGCACAATCCCGTTCGACAGGATCCAGCGATGGCTAAGCGCTTCACTGGCGCTCACCGTGGACGGCATGTGTCCGGCCCGGTGGAAGCGGTCGACGAGGTCGGTTCGCCTGGCAAGCTCCGGATTGACCAGATGGCGCCAGCTCGGGCCGCGCGGTGCGGCCGGCCTGCTGCGAACCCTGCCCAGGATGCGGCGTACCGTGTGCCTGAGTTTTGCGATGCGCCAGGCCGGCCCGTAGAGGGTCAGGAACTGGTAGTACAGGCCCAGCATGCTGTCGCCATAGGTGTTCGAGGCACTGCGGATTTCCCGCCACAGCTCCATCCATTTGCCGGCATTGGCAAGCTCGTGCAGATGGCCATGGCCTTGCGAGACGACTTCGTCGCCGCCATGGCCGTCCAGCAGCACCTTCATGCCTTTCGCGCCGGCCTCCCTGTAGATACCGCGCGTCAGCGACAGGCCGGGCGCCAGGAACGTCCCCTCCTGTTCTTCGAGGATGCGTTCGAACTCGGCGAACGGCGCATAATTGCCGACGGCAATCAGCGTGCCGTCAACCTTCTGCTGGCCGATCACCGCGTCGATGAAAGGCCTCTCGTCCATCGAGGAACCCCGTTCGAAGATCAGCGAAAAGGTCGGCAATCTGGGCTTTCGCGCCGTGGCGTTCTGCAGGCCCGCCACGCAGGCGATCGCGGAAGAATCGAGGCCTCCGCTGAGCATCGCGCCGACCGCCGGCGTCCCTCGCATGCGGTTGCGGACCGATTGCGAGAACAGGTGACGAAACTCCTCCGCCGCATCGGACCGCATCGGTCTCGGCGACGGCTCGATCTGCCAATAGCGGCGCAGCACCACTTGGCTGTCGCTCACCGTCAGGCTGTGGCGGGCCGGCAGGCGGAAGATGTCGGTATAGGGCGTCGACTGCGGATCGTCGGGCAGCCCGGCCAGAAACCCGGAAATCTGATGCTCGCTGAGACACGCGCCGGCGCCGCCGACACCGAGTATGGGACCGATCTCCGAGGCGAAGAGGAAACGCCGGTCATCCGCGTGATAATAGAAGGGCTTCACCCCGAAATGGTCACGCGCGCAAAACAGGACCTGGCGTTCGCTGTCCCAGATGGCGAAGGCGAAATCGCCTTGCAGATAGGTCGGGCAGGCCTCGCCCCAGCGCAGATAGGCACGCATCAGCAGCGAACCGTCGGCAAGCGAAGAATCCCTGATGCCGAGCCTGGCCAGCAATTCCTCGCGATTGTCCAGCCGGCAGTCCGCGGTGACGGCAAGCTTGCCGCCGGCCATGGTCAGCGGGCCGGGGCCGGCTTCATCCGTTGTGTTCAGCCAGGCATGGCCAAGGGTTGCGCCAAGGGTTGAGGTCGTGTCCATCCACCACGAACTGCCGTCACGGGCGCGATGCTGCATGCGCGCCAGCATTTGCTGGATGTCCGCCGCGGCGGTCGGCCTGCCTCGCTGCCTGGGCAGAATTCCGGCGATGCCGCTCATTGGCTACTGGCCGTGATCGACAAGATGGGCGAATCCGTTGATGGAACCGCCAAGGACAATATGGTTGCCGCTAATCAGCCAGGCATGCGCCTTCAATTGCGTGCCCGTATCCCGCTCGATGCCAATGCGGATTTTCGAGGCGTTGCCCTGGCGGGCGAGAATATATTGGCCGGAGATCGCCTGGGTGAGGCAGCTTGCATAGGGAACGAGACGGGCCGCGGCGGCAACGCCCCAGGCGACGCGCCTCAGGTCGCCGATGCCGGCCTCGTGAGGCGGGTCGAGTTGCGTCACCATGCGGCGAAGGCGGTTGTACGAAAACAGCGTCAATCCCAGCCGCACCGCCGCGACCACCAGCAGGCAGTGCGCAAGAAACAGCATCTCCGAGCCACTCAAGGAGAGAACCCTAGACAAGTTCCTCATGGTGGAGCCTCGCAAGCCCTGCCTCGGCCAGGCCTTTCAACAACCCGTCGACGTCGGCCTTGCAACGCTCGGGATCGACGTCGTAGCGCGTGAGCACCGCGCTGCGGATATCCGCGATCGTCCGCGGCTCCTGGATCAGATCCCAGATATAGGCGCCGACGCTGTTCAGGCTGTAATAGATGTTGGATTTCAAATTGAGCAGCGCCAGCCCGTTGCCGAATTCGCAGGCCACGGCATCATTGGTCGCACTCACGCAGTCGCGGTCCGATGGGTTCCAGTTCATTCTAAAACCTCTGTTTACAATACGCTACGCTTCGTCATGTTCGGGACCGGTTGGAAAGCCGGGAGACTAACGCCCCCGGCCTCCCTTATCGTTTACGCCCGGAGCCCCAACGTCGCACTCCGGGACGAAATCAAGCTCAGGAGAACGTGAGTTCGCCGATCGGCGTATGCGCGGGGAACGACGCGTCGAGCGCCGTCGAGCCGCCGCCGCCTTGCGTGATGGTCTCGATCGAACCGTGGACCGTCAGGCTTGGCGTTTCGTACTCATGCTTTTCAACATTCTGTTCCATTTTACTCTCCAATATGGACTGGAAACGGCCTGTCGAGTGCCGTCAGCACTTACAATGCTGCAATGCAATAGCTGCATGGCGTCATATGTGAGTCAAGCCTGATTTACCAACTGTTAATCAATTGTCGGTTGCGCTTGGCTCTGCCGGTGATCAAACCTTCGGCAATCGCATCCTAGTCACGCTTGATAGCGGAATTCAACGATGCGCCAATGACGTCGAATTAAGCATCTGATTTGATTATGATAAATTTTTTGACTCAAATGCCCGCTTTATAAGCACGAAGAAATTTGTCCGCAAATCGCCCGATTTGGCGTTCATAGCGGCCTTGGTTCGGCTCTCGATCGGAGTTCCGCTCGACCATGCTCGCATGTCGCAGTTAAACGTTGTGGTTGCATCAAAACGGGACGCCTGAGGAAAAACTGGACGGCGGAAGCGATTTTGGCGATGCTTTGCTTCGCAGTTGCAATATAAGGCGCCGACCGGAATTTTTGCGGAGACATTGTCAGGAATGGCCGTGCAGGAAGGTTCTTACGAAAGGCTGCGCGCCGCCGACTGCGCCGATGAAGTTGCCTACGTGCAGGCCTGCCTGAGGCTGTTCTTCGCTTCCGGACCGGCTGCTGCCGCGGGCGAGGCGCCAGGGCCGGCCATCTCGCTTGCCAGCGTCGCCGACATCGTCAGGCTGAACAAGGTTGCGACCTTCGTGCTCAAAGCCCTGTCGCGCGCGCCGGCAACACAAGCGCCGCCCGAACTGCTTGCCTGGCTCGACACCTATCGCAGGCGGACGGTTTCGATGAACTCGTCCTGCATGATGGACTCGATGGCCATTCACCAGGTGCTGCGCGACAGGCAGATCGACTTCGTCTTCCTGAAGGGGCCGTTCCAGCAGCAGCTGCTCTATGGCGACCATTTCATGAAGCCTTCGGGAGATGTCGACCTGCTGGTCTCGCCGGGCGGTTTTTTCAAAGCCCGCGAGGCGCTGCGCTCGATCGGCTATGAGGTCGCCGGCAAGTCCCGCTCGGTCTGGTGGCTGCGTTTCCTTGGCGAGCAGCACATGCTCCGCGGCGGCGGATTGAAACAGTCCACGGTCGATCTTCACTACCGCCTGCAGCAGCCGGGATCACCGAGCCCGCGCGATACGGATGGGTTCCTGCGCCGCAAACGCGAGGTCGAGATCGCCGGCACCAGGGTGCCGTTCACCTCGGCCTCCGACACGCTGCTCTTGTCCTGCATCAGCGTCGCCAAGGCCTTTTTCAATCGTGAGCCCTGCGCCGGCTATGTCTGCGACATCAGGGCCAGCGCCAGCCGGCTGAGCGAAGCCGAACAGCAGAGCGTGCTCGCCTACGCGGCCGGGCAGAGGCTGGCGGATACGCTGCTGCTCGGCCTCAGGGCCGCCGACGTGCTTCTTGGCGGCTCGGACACGCTCCTGTCGGAGCGCGCCACCCGCATTCTGTCGCGCATAGAAAATGCCGACCTGCTCCACATGGTAATCGCGCCCTGGCTGTCGTCCTTGCGCTGGCCGCAGCGGCGCACCGTGTTATGGGAATTGTGCGGCCGCGAGCCGGTCCGCTATCTGGCCGAGGCCGGCTGGGCGGCATCCGCCGATCTCAGCCGGCGTATTTTCGAAAGGCCGACAATTGGCGAGGCGGACAGCCGGTGAACATCGTTTCGGGCGTCAAGGGGCAGAAAATTCGGAGTCACTCGTGCAGTGCAATCGAAAGGTGAATTGATGTCCAACACGGAATCCCGGGTCTGCGTGATCATCGCAGCCCGCAACGCAGCCCGCACCATTCCGGCCGCCATCGCCTCGGCGCTGCGCGAGCCCGAAGTGGCCGAAGTCGTCGTCGTCGACGATGCCTCCACCGATGACACTGCGCAAGTGGCGCGCGCCGCCGACGATGGCAGCGGCAGGCTCTCGGTCATGCGCCTCGACATCAACAAAGGGCCCTCTTTCGCCCGCAACGCGGCGATTGCTGGCTCCACTTCGCCGTTTATCAGCATTCTCGACGCCGACGATTTCTTCCTCGAAGGCCGGTTTCGCAGGCTGTTCGCCAGCGCCGACTGGGACTTCGCCGCCGACAACATCATGCTGATCAGGGACGATGCGGCGACCGATGTCTCGAAGGTCGTCGCTCCGCCATTCTCGGCCGACCCGGAATTCCTCGATCTCGAAAGGTTCGTCGAAGGCAACATTTCCAGGCGCCGCGTGCAGCGCGGCGAGCTCGGCTTCCTCAAGCCGGTCATCAGCCGGGCCTTTCTCGAGCGCCACGGCCTGCGCTACGACGAAAGCCTACGCCTTGGCGAAGATTACGAGCTCTATGCGCGCGCCGTCGCCCGTGGCGCGCGCTTCAAGGTCATACGCTCCTGCGGCTACGGCGCGATCGTTCGTGCCGATTCGCTGAGCGGCAGCCACCGGACGCTGGATCTGAAGCGTCTGGCCGACGCCGACCTGGCGCTGCTCAAGATCGACAGCCTGCCGGAAACCTCCAAAGCGGTGCTGCGCAAGCACGAACGCCATGTGCGCGACAAATACCGGCTGCGCAACTTCCTCGACGTAAAGGCCGAGCGCGGCCTGGCATCGGCCGCCGCCTACGCCCTGGCCAGCCAGTCGAACCTCATTCCCATCGTTCGCGGCGTCGCCGCCGACAAGCTGGAGGCGCTGTTTCGCCATGCCGGCCTTACCTCGAAACGGCAGCAGGTGCCGCCGATGCGCTTCCTGATGGCGGCCAACGCCGCAACCGCCGAGAACTAGGTTTCGGGGCGCTGCGGCAGCGGCCGGAAACTCGAAAAAACGCCTTTGCCAAACTCCGAGGTTGCTTAGTCGCCCTGGGAATGGCAGTGTATGTTGCGGTGCAGCAATTGTGGAAGGCCAACCGGATGGCTTCGATATTCGGCTTCAGATCCAGGGATCCAGCCCGGGACCGGCAGACCGATCTCCAGCGTTTCGATCGTCTCGCGAGGTTGCTGGATCAGATCGCGACGGAGATCGAGGCGGAGAAGACCGGGCTTGAGAATCGCTATCGGTCAAAGGCGACGAACGCTGCCTTCCTGGTCGAGGCGATGGAGAACGGCTCGGTATCGACGAGCAAGGTGTCCGAAGTCAGCGAACTGACGACATCGATCCTGAATTGCGAGCGGCGCATCGCAGCGCTTGCCCGCCAGAACAGCCTGATGAAGGAACTGCGTCATTCACTCGACGCGATCGTCGAAGAGAATGGTGATACTCCTCAAGCCGCCGGTCTGGCGGCACGAGGCAGGTAACGAGGAAGATACAAGGGCGGAGGATCAGCAGCGGCTCGTCATGCGGCGGGCCAATTGGTGACTTTGGGTTGGGCGGACAGCACAAAGGTAAGTTTAGTATGAACGCAGATCCCAAGACTATCTCCATCGTCGTGGCCGATGCCACGCCGTCGATGCGGTCGAATCGGCCAGGCAGCTTGTGGCAGCTGTGCATGGCGGGAGCGCTTCTCCTGGCCGCTGCCGCAACGGTGCACCCGGCCCACGCGCAGGACTTGCCGAGCGCACCCTCGTTCGTCGATGATTTCACCAAGTTCGATCATTCGCGCTGGTACGTATCCGACGGCTGGTCGAACGGCCCCCACCAGAACTGCACCTGGTCGAAGAGCCTGGTCAACCTGTCCGACGGCGCACTGACGTTGGGCTTCGAGAAGCGCCAGACCAAGGATCGCGCTTTCGCCTGCGGCGAGATCCAGACCAAAAAGCGCTACGGCTACGGAACCTACGAGGCGCGCATGAAAACGGACACCGGGTCCGGTCTGAATGCCGCGTTCTTCTCCTACATCGGTCCCCAGGACAAGCAGCCATGGGACGAGATCGACTTCGAGGTTCTGACCAAGGACACCTCCAAGGTGCAGGTCAACACTTACATTTCCGGCAAGCCGAAGAACGAAAAGCTCGCCGATGTCGAAGGCGGCACCGACAAGGGTTTCAACGACTACGGCTTCGTCTGGGAGAAGCAGCGGCTGCGCTTCTACGTCAACGGCAAGCTCGTCCAGGAAGTGACGAATCCGGCGGAGTTGCCGACCCACTCGCAAAAGATATTCTTCAGCCTCTGGGGCAGCGAGAAGCTGACCAGCTGGATGGGACCCTTCTCGGATCCGGGCCGCAAGGTCACGATGCAGGTGGAGCGCGTCGCATTCACTGCGCTTGGCCAGCCCTGCCAGTTCCCGGAATCGCTGGCATGCAGCATAAGCAACAGCAACTAGGCATGATCCCGAACCGAATGCAGCAGAAAGTGGGAACCGGCTTCGGATCGTGCTCCAATAGGAAACAGGCCCTGGACGGCCTGCCATCTGAACCGGCCGCACCGAAGACGGCCCTGAACAGGAAGCACACCGAATGAACTTGACGGTCTTTGGAATAGGCTATGTTGGTCTCGTGCAGGCCGCCGTGCTCGCGGAAGTCGGGCATCAGGTGGTGTGCGTCGACATCGACGAGAAGAAGGTCGAACGGCTCAACCAGGGCCTTATCCCGATCTTCGAACCTGGGCTCGAAAGCCTCGTCAAGGAGAACCACGCCGCCGGCCGCATCAAATTCACCACCGATGCCAAGGCCGCCGTCAAGCATGGCGAGATCCAGATGATCGCCGTCGGCACGCCGCCCGGCGAGGACGGTTCGGCCGACCTCAAATACGTGCTGGCCGTCGCCGAGGCCATCGGCCGCGAGATGGAGGCGCCCAAGATCGTCGTCGGCAAGTCGACGGTGCCGGTCGGCACCTGCGAAAAGATCAAGGCCAGAATCGCCGAGACGCTGAAGAAAAGGGGCCGCGAGGACCTGACCTTCGACGTCGCCTCCAACCCGGAATTCCTCAAGGAGGGTTCCGCGGTGGCCGACTGCATGAAGCCGGACCGCATCATCGTCGGCACCTCGAGCGAGGGTACCGAGGCGGTGATGCGCGAGCTCTACGCTCCGTTCAACCGCAACCACGAGAAGATGATCGTGATGGACGTGCGCAGCGCCGAGTTCACCAAATACGCGGCCAATTGCATGCTGGCCACCAAGATCAGCTTCATGAACGAGATGGCCAATCTGGCCGAGCAGCTTGGCGCGGATATCGAGGAGGTGCGCAAGGGCATCGGCAGCGATCCGCGCATCGGCTACCACTTCATCTATCCGGGTCTCGGCTATGGCGGCTCGTGCTTCCCCAAGGATGTGCGCGCCCTGATCAAGACCGCCGAGGGCGTCAAGTTCGACGCCAAGCTGCTGCGTGCTGTCGAGGAGCGCAACAACGAGCAGAAGTCCGTCCTGTTCGACAAGGTGAACCGCTACTTCAAGGGCAACCTCAAGGGCAAGACCTTCGCCTTGTGGGGTCTGGCCTTCAAGCCGAATACCGACGACATGCGCGAGGCGCCGGCCCGCAACCTGATGGAAGCGCTGTGGAAGGCGGGCGCGAAGGTGCAGGCCTACGATCCCGAGGCGATGCAGGAATGCCAGGCCATCTATGGGCTGCGCGACGATCTGCTGCTCTGCGGCACCAAGGAGGCGGCTCTGCGCGGCGCCGAGGCGCTGATGATCGCCACCGAGTGGAAGAGCTTCCGCGCGCCGTCCTTCGACGCGCTGAAGGACGCGCTGACCACGCCGGTCATCTTCGACGGCCGCAACCTCTACGACCCGAAGGTCATCGCCCGCCACGGCATCGAATATCACTCGATCGGCAGGGTGGCTGCGTGAAGGCCGGCTCAGAAGGCGGCCTCGACGAACGACAACGAGGCCGCAGGTGAACGCGCTGCTTTCGGGAAAGGATAGGATCTGATGGTGCTGGATATCAGGCCCGAGCAAATCGCCAACGAGCATTTCGATATCATCGCCATCGGCTCCGGTTTTGGTTCGGCCTTCTTCCTGCACGCATTCGCCAAGCGCCGCAAAGCGCGTGTCCTGGTTTTGGAATGGGGCCGGCACAACACGCATGAGTGGCAGCTCGGCCAGAACGCCAACACCGACATCGACGACGAATCGACCTACAAGACCAACTCCGAAAAGCCGTGGAACTACACCATCGGACTGGGTGGCGGCACGAACTGCTGGTTCGCGCAGACGCCGCGCTTCCATCCGAACGACTTCCGGCTGAAGAGCACCTATGGCGTCGGCAATGATTGGCCGATCAGCTATGACGAGCTCGAGCAATTCTATTGCGACGCCGAGGAGGTCATGTCGATCTCGGGCGATCCCGACATGGCTCAGATGCTGCCGCGCTCGAAACCGTTTCCGCAGCCGCCGCATCGCATGTCGACGCCCGACCGCATGATGAAGGCTGCGCAGCCCGACCAGCACTTCGTCATGCCGACCGCGCGTGCGCGTCTGGCGACCGCACAGCGAAGCTCGTGCTGTGCCAATTTGCGCTGCTGGCTGTGCCCGGCCGATGCCAAGTTCACCGTCAACAACGGCCTGATGCACGTCTTCGAGCATCCGGATGTTTCAGTCTGCCTCAGCTCGGAAGTGCGGCGGCTCGACCATGTCGGCGGCTCCGTCCGCTCGGTGGTGTTCACCCATGGCGGCAAGGAATATTCAGCCAGTGGCGACCTTTTCGTGCTCGGCGCCAATGCGATCCAGAGCCCGGCGATCATGCTACGGTCCGGGCTCGGCGGCGAATTCGTCGGCCTCGGCCTGCACGAATCCTATGGCTGGAACTTCGAGGTCTATCTTGACGGGGTCGACAATTTCGACGGCAGCACCATTACCACCGGTCTGAATTTCGGGCTCTATGACGGTCCCCACCGCGCCGAGCACGCGGCGGCGCTGGTCTATTTCGAGAACCGCTGGCAGCATGGCATGCGGGCCGAGAAGGGTCGGCTGCGGCAGACGCTGCCGCTGGTCATCGTCACCGAAAACCTGCTCGATCCGGAAAACCGAGTCATCCTCGACAAGGATGAGAACGCCTTCGTCAGTTTCAAGGGAGCGTCGGACTATGCCGTCAACGGCATGGCCAAGGCGCTGGAAAGGCTGCCGGCGCTGCTTAAGCCGCTGCCGGTCGAAAAGCTGTTCGATCGCGGCATCCGACCGACCGAATCGCATGTGCAAGGCACGTTGCGGATGGGCACTGGCCCTGCGGATTCGGTCGTCGACCGAGACATGATCCACCACCAGCTGAGGAACCTCGTCGTTGTCGGCACGAGCACCTATCCCAGTTGCTCCTGCGTCAATCCAAGCCTGACGGCGGCGGCTCTGTCGCTGAGGGCGGCGAGCCGGATCGCATGAAGGGAGCTCTGCAATGATGAAGATCACGCGACGCTCTGCTCTGGCCCTGGTCGCCGGCGGGCTTGCTTCCACCGGCATTGCCTACGCCGCCGTGTCCTCGTTCTCGGACGAGGACCTGGTGCGCGTCACGCTGGAAAGATATCTCGGTCCGCTGAACATGCGCATCGAGCACCTGCAGCAGTTCGTGCTGGAATTCCGCAACCGGAATCCCTGGATATTTCCGAACGAAAAGCTGAGCGACGCGGTCACTCTGGTCGAGGAGATCAAACTGGGCGCCGTACGCCGGCTGCTGCCGCATGAAAAGCGGGAAGATTTGGTGCATTTCGACCGCTGGGTCATCGCCGAATTCCATGTGCTGACCGACTACGCATGGCGCAGCTCGCCGAACGACCCGATCCGGTTTACCGGCTGGCAGTCCTGTACCAATCCGTTCGCAAATCTGGAGCCGCCGAAAGTCGCTTGAGGCGAAGGCAAGACGCTGGCCCTGGCCAGCGTCCGAACGAAACACGAGAATGCGACAAGGAGCCTGATCCCATGAAAGTCCTTTTTGCAGGTGGCAACGGTTACACGCCGCAATTCAGCGGCGGCGTCCAGTCCAGCACCCATCATCTGGCCGAGCAATTGATCGAGCATGGCCATGAGGCGTCGGTGCTTGCCGCGCTCTTCGGCCAGGGCGTCTTCGGCTACAAGGCGCGCGCCAAGATGAAGCTCTTGCGGCAACGTGCCGTGATAGACTCTTATCCGGGCTATCCGGTGGTGCGCGCCTGGTTTCCCTGGGAGGCTGCCGGCTTTGCCGTCAAGAAGCTGAGGCCGGACGTCGCCGTGGTTCAGTGCCACAAGTCGGTTCCGATCGGCAAGGCGCTGGAGGCGGAAGGCGTTCCGCTGGTCGTCTATCTCAGGAATGTCGAATTCCATGAATTGGGTGGCGACCTGCGTGAATTGCGTTCGGCTCTCTACATCGCCAACTCCGAATTCACGGCGCGCACCTATAAGCAGAAATTCGACATCGATTCGACGGTCATTCCGCCGACCATCAATCCCGGCTTCTACAGCACGCCGACGACAGGCGAGTACGTCACGCTGATCAATCCTTACGAGGAAAAGGGCTTCGACCTGGCGGTGCGCATTGCCGCCGCCTGCCCCGAAATCCCGTTCTTGTTCGTCGAAAGCTGGAAGCTCGACGACGATCATCGGGCCCGCATCGAACAGACGATCGCGCCATACCCCAATGTCAAGCTGGAGAGCCGCACCAGCGACATGAAGACGGTCTATGGCCGCACCAAGATCCTGCTCGCTCCCAGCAAGTGGGAGGAGGCCTGGGGCCGGGTGGCGTCGGAAGCCCATTGCAGCGGCATTCCCGTCGTCGGCTCGCGGCGCGGCGGCCTGCCCGAAGCCATCGGCTCGGGCGGCGTGGTGCTGGACTATGACGGTCCGCTCGACGATTGGGTGGCGGCGATCAGGCTGCTGTGGAACGATGCCCAGGAGTATGCGCGGCTTTCCGCGGCGGCGCGTACATTCTCGGAGCGCCCGGCTTTGGACCCGCAGCGTCAGTTCGCCACGTTCTTCTCGTTGCTCGACAAGGCGGCGGCACAACGAACTACACGCCAAGCTGCGTGAGCTTCGCGAAGCAGCGCCCGTGGTGGCGCTGCATCCCTGTTCCCGGCGTTATTGGCGGGATCAGGCCGGTCGCTTGACCCGGCTCTTCAGCGTCTCGTAGCCGCGTTCGCCAAGCAGCGTGCGCGCCACTTTCTTGACCACAGTCTTGCGCCCTTCGGGCGAATTGACCTGACGCAGCCTGGCCGGCAGGTTGCGCGCCGCCTGGTTGAGCGCCGGTAGCGACAGCGCGTCGGGATAGGTCACCAAATGGGTTTCCACGCACAGCACCGGCTTGCCGGACAGCTTGGCGATCTTGAGTGCCTGCTGATGCTCACTTTCGATGAACAGGATCGCATCGGTCTTGGCGTAGAAATCGGCCTTGAAACTGCCATGCACGCCGAGCCGCTGCCGTTCCGCCTTGCTCGGCAGGTCGAGCATGATCAGTTTGTTGTATTTGACGTCGTGCTTGTCGAGCCAGGCCTCGGTGAGCTTGCGGTATTTCTCCAGTCGGCTGGTGACCAGCCAACCGATCTTGCGGGTCGGCGCAAAGAGCGGCCGCGCCTCGGCGAGGAATTTCTCATAGGCCGGGCCGTCGTCATTTTCCGGCTCGGTCGGATCGAGGCAAAGCACGCCGTCGATATCGACACAGCTTTGCTCGAGGAATTTGTGGTGCATGAAATTCCACTGGAACATCCTGGGGTGCGGCACCACTTCGAAGACGACATCGGTCTCCTGGTGCTGCGACAGGAGCCCGAACACCGCCGCAAAAATGAAGTCCGCCTTGATGCCGGCGGCCTCGATCCGGTTGCGCGCGTCACGCATGGCGTTGCCGCCGCTGACGCTGTCGTCGACCACCAGGATCTTGCGCATGTCGGAGGCCTGCCGGTCGAGCGCGGCGCGGCGCTTGGTGATGCCCGAGGAGTAGATTTTGCCGGCGATGAAGCTGTCGAGGTCGGTCATCGGGATGTTCGACGCAAGGCTGACCAGCGTGGCGGCGAGAATACCGCTTCTCGGCACGCCGACCACCAGGTCGATGTCGCGAGGCAGCCGGTGAAGGTTGCTGACGATGGCGTCGTTCATGTCGGAAATCGATCGGTAGTGCATGGTCTGGGTCGGATCCTCGAGTGTGCGCATGTTATTTTGCTCCGCTGGGCACAGCCGCCGGCGCCCGCATCGGCACCAGCTTCAAGGCCTCGCGCAAGGCTTCGCGGCCGGCGGCGAAGCAAAGCGAGACCAGGACGGTGGTGACATAGGACAGCACCACCGCGCCGGCCATGGCGACGATATGCTGTTGTGGCAGGAACGGCTTGGCGAACCAGACGGCGGCCAGAGCCAGGTGCGCGCCAAGCACGAAGGGGGTTGCCGCGCGCAGCACATGGTGTGCCTTCAGCGGCCCGGTCTTGCCGATATAGAGCCACAGGAAAGGCGTTCTCATGTATTCGCTGACCGCATAGGCGATCGCCACGCCGAGCGCGCCATAGGGCAGTCCGATGAGGAAGGCCAGCACCGACGTCACCGCCGTCACGATGCCCCAGCGCATGAAATCGCCCGAGCGGCCCTGGCTGACGAACAGCCAGCCCGCGGGATTGTTGAGCGGCTGCAGCAGCCCGGCAAAGCCGAGCGCCAGGAAGATCGGGGCGCTTTGCCGCCACTGCTCGCCGAGCACGAAGGGGATCAGCACGTCGGACATGGCGGTGGCGAAGGCGACGCCCGGCAGCGCAACCAGCAGGATCAGCGGCATGACGCGCAGATAGGCGCTGCGGTAGCGGTCGGGCTCGTCCTTCAGCCTGGAAAGGGCCGGCACCATGACTTTGGAGAGCGGGTTGGTGATCTGGCTGAGCGGGAACAGCAGCAGCTTGTAGGCGCGGTCATAGAGGCCGAGCTGGGCTTCGCCCCAATATTTGCCGATCAGCACATTGTCGAGGTTGCGGGCAAAGAAGTTGGCGAAGTTGAAGCCGGTGATTCCGGCCCCGAAATTGAGCAGTTGGCCAATGCCCTCGACCTTGCGCGGCATGCCCGGCCGCCATCTGGAACTGACCCAATAGCAAAGCGTCGGCAGCACCGCTCCGGTCAGCGTGCCGGCAAACAGCGCCCAGTAGGAACGATCGATGAAGGTCCAGGCGATCGAAACGGCAAGACCCGTGACGGCGCTGGCGACGTCGATGATCGCCAGGCGGGTGAACTGCATGCGGCGCGTCAAAAGCGCCAGGTGCTGGGCGCCGAGGCCATAGGCCATGATCTGCAGCCCCAGTGCCGCCACCAGGCCCGAAACGCGCGGTTCGCCGTAGAAGGCGGCGACCAAAGGTGCGGCGCCGGCCAGCACGCAGGCAAGGACGGCACTGACCGCGACATTGATCCAGAAGAGGGAATTGACCTCGTCGTGACGGATGCCGGTTTTCTGGATCGTCGCCTGGGTCAGGCCGAAATCCTGGAACAGCGCGATAAAGGCAAGCACCGGCGCACACATCGCCACGACGCCGAAATCCTGCGGCGACAAGAGCCGCGACAGCACGATGACGGAGATGATCTGCGTCGCGACGCGCACGGATTGCGCCATGGCCGTGACGATGGCACCGCGCCCGACCGATCTGCGGAGAGAGCCCTCTGGCGGATCGAATGCATTGGCTTCCAAATTCAGGATCCCTGATTTTCGCACCGGCCGTGACATCACGACCGGCAAACCGCCGCCTCGGACAAACTACGGCAATATTTTTGCAGTGCAACAAAAAACATGGATTCTTGCTACGCTGCACCAAAAATGTTGCGATGCAGCAAAAGCTGTACTAGCATCCCTGTGGGTGGGCCAACAGCGGTCGAGTTTCATGCTGCATGTCCTGTACTTGGTACATGACGTTTCCGATCCGGCGGTGCGACGACGGATCATAATGCTCAGAGCAGGCGGCGCCAGGGTTACACTGGCGGGCTTCCGCCGCACCACAGGCCCGGTCACGGAGATCGAGGGACTGCGTCCGATCGACCTCGGCGCGACGCGCGACGGCCGATTCGGCCAGCGCCTGGCGGCGATCGCCAAGGCGGCGGTCTCTATCGGCTCGAAGCTCGCCACAATGCCGCGGCCCGACCTCATCATAGCGCGTAACCTTGAAATGCTGGCGCTTGCGCGGCGCGCCAAAGCCGTTTTTCAAGGGGCGGTACCGATCGTCTACGAATGCCTCGACATCCATCGCCTGGTGCTTCGCGACGATTTGCTGGGCAAGGCGCTGCGCGGCGCGGAACGCTATCTGGCGCGCGACGTCAAGCTGCTGGTGACCAGTTCGCCGGCCTTCATCGCCAATTATTTCAAGCCGTTTGGACAAATCGCCGCACCGGTAGAGCTGGTCGAAAACAAGTATTTCGATACGGCACCGGTGGTGGCCGATGACCGGTTGATAGTGGAAAATCCTGCCGCGCCGCCGTGGCGAATCGGTTGGTTCGGTGCGCTCAGATGCCGCCGCTCGCTGCAGTTGCTGGCAGAATTCACCCGCCGCCTCGACGGACGCTTCGAGGTCATCCTTCGAGGTCGCCCGGCGCTTTCCGAATTTCCCGATTTCCACGCCTTCGTCGAGGCCGAGCCCTTTCTCTCCTTCCGCGGCCCCTATCGCAACCCGGAGGATATGGCGGCGATCTACAGCGAGGTGCATTTCTCCTGGGCGATCGATTTCTTCGAGGAAGGCCAGAATTCCGAATGGCTGCTTCCCAACCGCCTCTATGAGGGATGCCGCTTCGGCGCAGTGCCGATCTCGATGGGCAACACCGAAACCGGGCGCTTCCTCAACCAGCAGGACATCGGCGTTCTGTTGCCTGAGGCCGCGCCCGAGGTGCTCGAAACGGCGCTGGGCAGGATGGAAGAGGATCGCTTCCGCAAGCTGAAGGCGCGGGTGCTAGCTCGCAACCCGAGAACCTGGAGTTACGATCGCAGCGATTGCCTGGCCTTTGTCGACAAGCTGCGTGGTCTGGCTGCCGCGCCTGGCCCCTTCGTCACCGAGGCGCTGGCATAGGATGACCGGGAATGGAAACAAGGATGGACGAGGCCTGATGACGCCAACCGAAATGCCCGCATCGAGCCTGATCGCATCGAGCCTGCCCCCATCGAACTTGATCGTCATTCCGTGCCTCAACGAAGCAGCCCATATCGGGGCGCTGCTCGGGCAGCTTCGGCCGGCGGCCGAACGGCTCGGCGCCCGCATCGTCGTTGCCGATGGCGGCAGTACTGACGGTACGCTGGCGATCGTCCAGGCGGTCGCTGCAAAGGATCCGCGCGTCGTCCTGCTCCACAACCCGAAGCGCATCCAGAGCGCCGCGCTCAATCTTGCCGTGGCCAGTTTCGGCGATGGTGCTGAATATCTGATCCGGATCGATGCGCATGGCGGCTATCCCGATGACTATTGCGATCGGCTGGTCGAGGAGGCACTGGCCACGGGTGCGGATTCGGTCGTCGTCTCGATGTTGACCAGCGGCACCGGCGCCGTGCAGAAGGCGGTTGCCGCGGCGCAGAACTCGAAGCTCGGCACCGGCGGCTCCAAGCACCGGCATTTGTCGGCTGGAGAATGGGTCGACCACGGTCACCACGCGTTGATGCGCATATCGGCCTTCAGGGCGGTGGGCGGCTATGACGAGACGTTCAGCCACAATGAGGATGCCGAGTTCGACCACCGGCTTCGCCTGGCCGGCTACCGGATCTGGATGAGCGGCAGGACGCAGATGGTCTACTATCCGCGCTCCTCGCTGAAGAGCCTGTATTTCCAGTATCTCGGCTATGGCCGCGGTCGCGCCAAGAACGTTCTCAAGCACCGCGTGATGCCGAAGGTCCGGCAGATGATACCGCTGCTGGTGTTTCCCGTGGTTCTGCTGGCGCCCTTTTCTCTCGTGTACGTGCTGGCGGCGTTGCCGTTCCTTGTATGGTCGATGGTCTGCATTTTCTATGGCCTCGTGACCGCCATCAGGCGGCGCGATATGGCGCTTGCGCTTGTCGGGGTGTCGGCGATGGTCATGCATCTGGGCTGGTCGATGGGCTTCTGGCTGCAGCTTCTCGAGCCGCGACCGCAGACGCAGCACGGGGTGGCGTAATGGGCGCGGCCGCAACAAAACGCAGCGTCGACATCTGCGTCTGCACGTTCCGGCGGCCTGAGCTTGCCGACACGCTTCGCTCCATCGCCGCCATGGACCGGCCGGAGGGATTCGAATTCGGCGTCGTTGTCGCCGACAATGACGATGCGCCGAGCGCCCAGCCGCTGGTCAAGGCGCTGGCGCAGGAATTGAAGCTGCCGGTCCGCTACCGCCATGCTCCGGCGCGCAACATCTCGGTGGCGCGCAACGCCTGTCTCGACGCCAGCGTATCGGACTTTGTTGCCTTCATCGATGACGATGAAACGGCCTCGCCGCAATGGCTCGCCGAGCTGGTCGCTACCGCCGAGGCGAGCGGTGCAGCCGCCGTGCTCGGCCCGGTAAAGGCGCGTTACGGCTCGGATGCGCCGGCCTGGATGCGCAAAGGCGATTTCCACTCGACCCTGCCGGTCTGGGTGCATGGCGAAATCCGCACCGGCTACACCTGCAACGTCCTGCTGAGGACAAGCGACGCCAGCCTTCGCGACCGCCGCTTCAGCCTGGCGCGCGGCCAGACCGGCGGCGAGGACACCGAATTCTTCGATCACATGGTCAAGGCCGGCGGCCGCATCGCCTTTTCGCCGCGCGCCTTTGTCGACGAGGTGGTGCCGCGCGCCAGGGCCGCATTCGACTGGCTGCGCCGCCGCCGCTTCCGTTTCGGCCAGACCCATGGTCACCTGCTCGGCAACAACACAACCGGCGTCCGGCGAGCCAGGGAAATCGGCCTCGCCTCGGCAAAGGCGGCCTATTGCTTCACCATGGCGATCGCAACGGTGGTCTCCCCGGTTCGCCGGAACCGCAGCGTGCTGCGCGGCATCATGCATGTCGGGGTCGTCAGCGGCCTCGTAGGCGTTCGCGAAATACGCCAATACGGACTGCCCTCGCCGCAGGAAGGGGGCAAGCGTGCAGCCTGACGTCAGCTTCGTCATCGCCGCCTTCAACGCCGAGGCGACCCTCGACCGGGCGATCGCCAGCGCGATTGCCCAGCGCGACGTCAGCGTCGAGGTCGTCGTCGTCGACGACACCTCGCGCGACAGGACACTCGAGGTGGCGCGGTCCTACCCGCAGGACATCGTGCGCGTCGTCGCTTTGCCCGAAAACCGCGGCCCCGGCGGCGCCAGGAATGCCGGCCTCGAGCTTGCCCGCGGCCGCTGGGTCGCCGTCCTCGATTCCGACGATGCCGTCTATCCAGGCCGGCTCAGCACCATGATCGCGCGGGCGGAAAAGGCCGGCGCCGAGATCGCAATCGACAATCTCCAGGTTGTGCGCGAGGACGGCGTTGCCGAGGACACGATGTTCCCGGCCGCCTATCTGGAGAGCCTGGGCGAAATCTCGCTGGCCGATTACATAGCCGGCAACATAGTTTTCGAATCGCGGTTCAACCTCGGTTATCTCAAGCCGATCTTCCAGCGCCGTTTCCTGAACGCGAACGGCCTTCGCTACGATGAAGGTCTGATCATCGGCGAAGACTACATCCTGTTGGCCAGCGCTTTGGCCAAGGGCGGCAGATGCGTGGTCGAGCCGACGACCGGCTACGTCTACCATATTCGCAGCGGCTCCATTTCCCGCGTTCTCGAGCTTCATCACGTCGAAGCGATGCGCAAGGCCGATGCGATCTTTGCCGAGACGCATGCGATGGACCCGGAGGCCGCGGCCGCATTCGCTAGGCGCAGCCGCAGCCTGCGCCGGGCAGCATCGTTCCTGTCTCTGGTTCAACACATCAAGGCGCGGTCCCCGCTCAAGGCGATATGGACGGCGCTCAGCGATCCGGCGGCGGTCAGGCATATGAGCATGCCGATCGCTGTCCGGCTGCGACGGGTTGCGGCACAGTTTGCCGTGGGGGCGGGGAGGTGAAGATGCGGGCACATGAAGGAACTTTCGTGGCCGGCAGGTATTGAAAGTCGATCTCCTCAGAAGGAATTTGCAATGAAGAAAGTCAGGAAGGCAGTCATACCGGTGGCGGGGTTGGGAACGCGGTTCCTGCCGGCGACCAAGTCGATGCCCAAGGAAATGCTGCCGGTGGTCGACAGGCCTGTCGTGCAATATGCGGTAGACGAGGCCTTCGAGGCCGGCATCGAGCACATCGTCTTCGTCACCGGCCGCAACAAGGCGGTCATCGAAGACTATTTCGACCTGCATCCTGAGCTTATCGGAACCCTGGAGCAGACCGGCAAGAAGGCGCAGCTCCAGTCGCTTGAAAGCCTGCTTCCGGTGGCCGGCGCCACCAGCTTCATCCGCCAGCAGTCGCCGCAGGGTCTCGGCCATGCGGTGTGGTGCGCGCGCGAAGTCATCGGCGACGAGCCCTTCGCCCTGCTGCTCCCCGACATGGTGTCCTTCGGTGGGCGCGGATGCCTTGCCGAAACCGTCGATCTCTATGAGCGCACCGGCGGAAACGTCATCGCCGTCGAGCGTTGCGAACCCAGCGAAACCAGCAAATACGGCATCGTTGGCCGCGGCGCCGAGGTCGGCAGCGGCTTCGAGGTGACAGCCATGGTCGAGAAGCCGGCGCCTGCCAATGCGCCGTCGAACTTCTACATCAACGGCCGCTATATTTTGCAGCCGGAGATTTTCGCGCTGCTCGGCAACCAGCAACGCGGCGCCGGCAATGAAATCCAGCTGACCGACGCCATGGTCCGCCTGGCGCAGTCACAGGCCTTCTTTGCCCAGCCTTTCAACGGCCGCATGTTCGACTGCGGTTCGAAGGAGGGTTTCATCCAGGCCAATGTCGCGTTCGCCCTGGCGCGCGACGACATGAAGGGACCGATCTTCGAAATGCTTCAGGAGTTCGTCCGGTCGCATGAGCGCCGGGAAGAAGCCGCATAATGCCCATTTTTTGGGAGTATGCGCGTATCGATGATGGCGCGACATACGCCGCCGCGCTTGGCCGATCCGGCCAAGCGCCTTCTGGCATGAAAGTTGCGTGGTCTTTTCTGGTGACGACGCCAATCTTCGAAGGCCGATAGCGCCTGCAACCTGGAATTGGACCGACGATGAACTATGCCAACTTTCCTCTCGACAAGAGGGTGCCTTTGCCCGGTACAGACACGGAAAAGGGCGAAGACTTCATCGACATCGAACGCCTGCTCGGCATGGCGGCCCGGCAGGCCAAGGTGGTGGCTGTGTGCGCGATCATCGGTCTGTTCATGGGCGTGCTCTATCTGCAGACCACGCCCAAGCAGTATATGTCGGTTGCCAGCGTGCTGATCGACGAAGGCCTGAACAAGGTCGTCGACGACATCTCGGCGGCGTCGGCCACCATGCAGACCGATGCCTCCCTTCTCAGCCAGATCGAGATACTCACCTCCGCGCGGCTGGCCGCGGTGGTGGTCGACAAGCTGAAGCTCGACCAGAACGAAAAGTTCATGAGCCCTCCGACGTCTGCCCTGGCGAAGGGCATCGGCTTCGTGCGCGGGCTGGTTGGCTATTTCCGTGGCAGTTCGGGCCCGGACATCCCCGGCCTCGAAAATGTCGACGCCGCGACGCGCGAGGCCATGATGGTCACCGCCCGCCGCGACTACGCGATCCTCAAGCTGCAGAGCGAGATACTGGCGCAGCGCAACGGCCGCAGCTATGTGATCGACCTTGGCTATCAGTCGACGGACCCGGCGCTCGCGACCGCTATCACCAAGGCCTATTCCGAGGCCTATCTCGCCGACCAGCTCAATGCGAGCTTCGACGCCACCGAACGTGCGGCGGTCTGGCTGCAGGGCCGATTGACCGAGCTTCGCGAAAGCTCGCAGAAGGCCGCGCTGGCGGTCGAGATGTTCAGGGCCGAGCACGGGCTGTCCGCGGGCAGCGACGGCCAGCTGATCAGTGACAAGCAACTGTCCGACCTGAACAGCCAGCTCATCGTCGCGCAGGCCGACACGGCGCGCGCCAGCGCCCGCTACCAGCAGTACAAAAACATCGTGGACAGCGGCTCGGACAATGCGTTCCAGGACTCCGCCATATCGAGCGACCAGCCGGCCAGCTCGGTCATTGCAACGCTCAAAACCCGCTATCTGACCGTCTCCAAGCGGCTGCAGGATGTCGAGGCCAATTTCGGCAAGGATCACCCCCAGGCGGTAGCACTTGCCAAGGAGAAGGCCGATGTGTCGGCGCAGATCTTCGGACAGCTGAAGCAACTGACCGAAAGCTATCGCAACGATTATCAGGTAGCGCAGGCGCGCGAGACCGCGCTCAAGGAGAAGATCGCCACCGCCGCCGGCAAGAGCTCCATCGACAACCAGTCGCAGGTCAAGCTGCGCGATCTCGACCAGCAGGCGACGGCGCTCACCACGCTCTATCAGACATTCCTCAGCCGCTATGAGGAAGCCTCGCAGCAGCAATCCTTCCCGGTCGGCAAGGTCCGCATCATCTCCGATGCGACAATGCCGCTGTCGGCGGTGGGCCCGCGCACATCCAAGGTGCTGGCGCTAACGCTCGTGCTTGGCGTGCTGCTGGGGGCCGGATTTGGCGGCCTGAACGAGTTCAACGAACGGTTCTTCAGAACTGGCGAGGACATTCGCGATCGCGTCGGCCTCAAATTCCTCGGCTATCTGCCGACGATCGGCGGCGGCAAGCCCGGCAAGGACGCCAATCCGGACGATGCAGTGGCCGATGCCAAGATCGCCAGCCTGTCGGCCGCCGAGAAACGGGCGCGCATGCGGGTCAGCATCGACGCTCCCGCCTCGATGTTCGCCGAGACGCTGCGCAACGCCAAGATCGCCTTCGACGTCGTCATGGAAGGGCAAGGCAGCAAGGTCATCGGCGTGATCTCGCTGCTGCCCGGCGAGGGCAAGTCGACGGTCGCGGCCAATCTGGCGGGATTGCTTGCCGCCAATGGCGCCAAGACGCTGCTCATCGACGGCGATTTGCGCAACCCCGGCCTCAGCCGCAGCCTCGGCATGGAAGCCGAGCAGGGGCTGATGGAGGCTGTCGTCAACGGCCAGACCTGGCAGTCGGTCGGCAAGGTCGATCGGCAGACGAAGCTTGCGATCATCCCGGCCGTACTGCGCGGCCAGTTTTCGCACACCAGCGAGCTTCTCTCCTCGGCCGGCATGCGGCGCTTCATCGAGAACGCCAAGGAGACGTTCGAATACGTCGTCGTCGATCTGCCGCCGCTCGGCCCCGTGGTCGACGCCAAGGCCTTTGCCCCGCTGGCCGACGGTTTCGTGCTGGTCACCGAATGGGGCCGCACGCCGCGCGCGGTGGTGCGGTCGCTGCTGGAATCCGAGCCATACGTCGCCAACAAGATCGTCGGCGCGGTGCTGAACAAGGTCGATCTGAAGAAGCTGGCCAAATACGGATCGCTCGGCGGTTCCGAGAAGTTCTTCGACAAATATTCGACTTACTATCTGGACAAGTCGGAAACACGTACCAGGGCGGCCGCCTGAAGGCGCCGCAGCTTCGCCGCTTAGAGCAATTCGAGGAAAAGTGCGTAGCGGGTTTCCCGTCCGGAATTGCGTAAAAACAAATACTTAGAGCGATTAGGCGGTTCTATGAAAAGCTGAACCGCTCTAGGAAAATAGCAGCTTGCCGTACTTGCCGGCTATCCTGACGGCGGTCAGCCGTCCGCTCTGAAAGGCGCCGGTGTCGATGCCGAGCCGGTGCCCGTCGAGCCTGGGCACGTCGACGATCGTATGCCCGTGCACCACCCATCGGTCGAGCAGATGGACGCTGTCGAAGAAGTCGGAGCGGATGCTGAGCAGGTCGTCTTCGTCCTGCTCGGCGAGATCGATGCCGGGCCTGATGCCGGCGTGGACGAAAACGAATTTCCTCGAGCAGACCATGACCGGCAGCGCGCGCATGAAGCTGACATGGCTGGCGGGAATGACCTCGCGGATTCGCCGGTCGACCGCTTCACTCGAACTGTAGAGATTGCCGAGATGCTGCGCATCGATCCCGTAGGAAAACAAGGTTTCCAGTCCGCCTGTCGCCAGCCAGGGTTCGCGCGGAAGATAGCCGTCGAGATAGTTCAGCATCGCCACCTCGTGGTTTCCCGCAAGGCAGACGCGCAGGAAGCCCCGTGGCGGCGGCGTCGTGAGGTGGTCCAGCACGCGTTTGGACTGCGGCCCGCGATCGACATAGTCGCCAAGCATGATGATGATCTTGCGCCCGCGGAAGGGCAGCGCATCGAGAACGATCTTCTGCTCCAGCGAACGGAGTTCGCTGTAACACCCATGCACGTCGCCGATCGCATAGACGACCGTATCCTGCATATCCATCTGCAGCCGTTCGCGCGGCGCGGCGCGCGGCTTTCTCGATCGCTGGAACAGGCTCACGGATTGAGGCTCGGTGCTCGCACAGGTCTTTTGGCGTTAGGGAGCATGTCACACGGGCACGCATGAAGCCTCGATACCATGCTTGGCGCCGGAAATTCCATACCGGTTAGGAACAGTCCCCGTCTTGGTAAACAAGTGCTGGGAGCGGCGTTTATGCCGCCTTGAGCCGGTAGCGGAACACGGTGTGGTCGAGCAGCAGCCGTATGCGTGGTTCGGCCTCTATCGCCACCAGCCAACTCGCGGCGATCATGGTTGCGCCGACAGTAGCGATCGAAAGCAGGTACGGCACGCCGGCGCGGACCAGGGCGCCGAGCATGGCGGCACCGACGACGTCATGGATGAGATAGAGCGGGTAGGTCATCAGCCCGATCCGGCGCCAGCCTCGCCAGGACAGGTTAAGCTGCAGCGACCATGCCATCAGTCCTGTGGCGACAAGGAATATGAGGATCGGCGGCGCATAAGGCATCGCGGCTTCGACCTTGATGCTGTGCACGTCGACCGAGCTTGCGATCTGCAGCACACCGCCAGCCAGGAACAGCGCTGAGAAACCGAGGCGGGCCCTCGTCACCGCCTTGAACCGCATCAGCCACAACATCACGCCGAGTGCGAAAAAGCAGCCATGATGCACCAGCGCAAGCTGGAGCCAGCGCGTCTCGGCGAGATCGGACAAATCGAGGGGATAATAGAGGCACCAGAAGAACGTGCTGATCAGCCCGATCGCGATGGCCACGGTTTCCATCATGTCGAAGCGGCCGAGCCGCAACAAGGTCCAGACCACGGCATAGAAAGCGATTTCGATGCCGAGCGTCCAGTAGACGCTGTCGACCCAGGGATCGAACGGAACGAACAGGCCAGTGCGAACGAGCCGGATCACCGCATCCGTCGGCCAGCTAAGGCCGACCAGAAGCAACACCGCCGCGGTAATGGGCGCGCACACCCACACCGCCGGCGCCAGGCGCTTCACCCTTGCCTCGAAGAACCGCAACGGCGTCGAATTCTCGGCGCTGAAGGCGATGACGAAGCCGCTGATGACGAAGAACACCTGCACGCCGACCCAGCCGGAGCCTAGAAAGTCCATTTCAGGATGCGGCGGGATGCCGCCAGTGGCGCGTGCCGAAATACCGCCGGGGAACGCCCAAACCCAGTAGCCGTAGTGGTAGAACATCACCAGGACTGCGGCGAGGAACCGAAGGATGTCGACGCCGCCAAATGTAGTCTTTTGCTGAGCCATGCCGTGTCATCGGGTGGCCCCCCACAGCAACACTAGGGTGGATTGCTGCATTGCACAACAGAAGATTGGGCACTGCGGCAATCGCTACGGGGTTGGCGCTGCATGAGGGGCAGCACCGACTTCGACAATGGCCAGCACAATTGGCGAGCCATCATCCATTTCAAGGGGCTGCTCCGGGCGGTTGCTAAGCCCCTATCCCGCGCCCCTTCAGCGCCGCGGTGATCTCGTCGAGGATAACCGGATCGTCGATGGTCGCCGGCATCGTCCATTCTTCCTTGTCGGCGATCTTCTGCATCGTGCCGCGCAGGATCTTGCCGGAACGCGTCTTGGGCAGGCGCTTGATCGTCACCACCGTCTTGAAGGCGGCGACCGGGCCGATCCGTTCGCGCACCAGGGAGACGACCTCGCTCTCGATGGCGCCGGTATCGCGCGAGACGCCCGCATTCAAAACGACGAAACCGAGCGGAACCTGGCCCTTCATAGCGTCGGCGATGCCAATGACGGCGCATTCGGCAACGTCCGGATGCGCTGACAGCACCTCTTCCATGGCACCGGTCGACAGCCGGTGGCCGGCGACGTTGATGATGTCGTCGGTGCGGGCCATGACGAACAGATAGCCGTCCTCGTCCATCATGCCGGCGTCGGCCGTCTTGTAGAAGCCGGGGAATTCTTCGAGATAGGCCTGTCGGAACCGGGCGTCGGCATTCCACAGCGTCGGCAGGCAGCCGGCGGGCAGCGGCAGCTTGACCACGACATTGCCCAGAGTACCGCGTGGCACCTCATGCCCGGCATCGTCGAGCACGCGGATGTCGTAGCCCGGCATCGGCACGCCGGGCGAGCCGTATTTCACCGGCAGCAGCCCGAGCCCGGCCGGATTGATGGTCATCGGCGAGCCGGTCTCGGTCTGCCACCAATGGTCGATCACCGGTACGTTCAGCTTCTGCTCCGCCCATTTGATGGTTTCCGGGTCGGCGCGTTCGCCGGCGAGGAACAGCGTGCGGAATTTCGACAGATCGTATTTCGGCACGAATTCGCCCTTGGGGTCTTGCCCCTTGATGGCCCGGAAGGCGGTCGGCGCGGTGAACAGGGCGACCACGCCATGCTCGGCGATGACCCGCCAATAGGTGCCGGCATCGGGCGTGCCGATCGGTTTGCCCTCGAACAGGACGCTGGTCGAGCCATGCAGCAGCGGGCCGTAGACGATGTAGGAATGGCCGACCACCCAGCCGACATCGGATGCCGCCCAGAACACCTCGCCCGGCTTCACGCCGAACTCGTTTTCCATCGTCCATTTCAGCGCGACCATGTGGCCGCCATTGTCGCGCACGATGCCCTTCGGCTGGCCGGTCGTGCCTGACGTGTAGATGATGTAGAGCGGGTCGGTGGCCAGCACCGGCACGCAGTCGACATTGGCGCCCGCCGCGCGCTCGCGGGCAACGGCGTCGGCATAGTCGATGTCGTAATGGTCCTTCAGTTCGCAGCGCAGCTGCTCGCGCTGCAGGATCAGGCAGGCGTCCGGCTTGTGCCGGGAGAGCTCGATCGCGGTGTCGAGCAGCGGCTTGTAGGCGACGGTGCGTCCAGGCTCCAGGCCGCAGGAGGCCGAAATAATCAGCTTCGGCCGGGCGTCGTCGATGCGGGTGGCAAGCTCGTGCGAGGCAAAGCCACCGAAGACCACCGAATGCACGGCGCCGATGCGCGCGCAGGCAAGCATGGAGAAGGCCGCTTCCGGCACCATCGGCATGTAGATGATGACGCGGTCGCCCTTGCCGATGCCGCGGTTCTTCAGCACCGACGTCAGCGCGACCACTTCGCGCTTCAGTTCGGCATAGGTGAATTTCCTGACCGTGCCGGTGATGGCGCTGTCGTGGATCAGCGCGATCTGGTCGGCGCGGCCACCCGCGACGTGACGGTCGACGGCATTGAAGCAGGTGTTGCAGGTGGCGCCATTGAACCAGCGGCCATAGACGCCGGCTTTCGCATCGAAGACGCTGTCAGGGGGCGAATACCAGTCGATCGCCTTGGCCGCCTCGGCCCAGAATTGTTCCGGGTCGCGTTTCCAGCCTTCGTAGACTTCATGGTAGCGTGACGCCATCCAACTTCCTCCCGGGAAAATTTGCCGTCTTGCATTAGCCTATGCCGTTTTTCGAAACCATGTCTTCCGGGAATTTCGTCGATGTCCGATCTCGCCTTGGGGAAGGATATCCGGCACCATGGTCTCGGGGATCGCGATGCTGCGGGACGGCAAGCCGTTCAAGCTCCTGCGCGAGGACAAGGCGGTCCCCGGGCACGAGGGCAAGCCGGCCGTGCATGCCGTACTCGTGCAGCGGTTCCGCCAGGTTTTGAGGGGCGGGACCGCCGCTTCATCGCCGTGACCGGCCAGGCACGCTGAGTCAGCCTCGGCCTGGCAGCCGTTATCTACAAGCATTCATGCGCCCCGGAGGCGTTCGTACCGGTCGATGATTTCAGCGGTTAGAGCGGCAATGCCGCCAGCATCAGGCCGACGCCGCCGGCTATTAATATCGCCGCCGCCAGCGCCTTCCGATGACGTTCGAAGGTTGTCGGAGCCCGTTCCCAATTGTAACGCATACTAACTACTCCCTAATCCCCGGCGGCTTTTTAGCTTACCTTGGGGAACAAAGGCAACTCTCTGCCCGTATCGCTTCGCCGGCTTGACAAGGCCCGCCACTGATCGGCACTTAAGATCATCGATGAATTCGGGGGTTCCAATGAAGAAAACTTACGAAAAGCCTGTGTTGAGCAAGCGCGAGAAACTGTCGAACGTGGCGGCTACGGTTGTCAGCAGGTAGCCGACGCAAGAAGCCGCTTCAGCGATAGAAGCGGGCTGACGATAGACAGCACCGCGCTGCCGCGCTAATTGCTCTCCAGCTAACGTACATGGTCTGGGGAGGGCCCGTGGTCGAAATCGCTTCTGAAATGGTTCTGCGGCTAGCGGACGATGCCTCGGTGCAGCATGTCGGCGACGGCGCCGTCGTGCTTCTGGCGCGCAGCGGTCAGCTCTATACCTGCAACGGCACCACCGAAGCTTTTCTCGACAAGGTCGACGGCGCGCGCAGCCTCGACCAGATCGTCGATCTGCTTTCCGACGAGTTCGAGGTCGACAAGCATATGCTCGACCAGGACATGGCGGCCCTGGCCGCCGAACTGGTGACGGAAGGTATCCTCGCCGATCCGGGGGCGTGATGGCTGACGGCCCGTTCTTGCGCGCGCTGTTTCGCTCCCATCTATGGGCCAGCGCGCGGCTGATGCCGGTGCTCATCGGCCGGCGCGATTTCGAGACCGTGCTGAAATGGGCGCCGCTCAGCGCGCCGACCCCCTATCTCGGCCTGCCCTCCGCCTACATCGTCGCCAGCGTCAACCGGACGGTCAGGCATCCCTGGCTGATGCGCGACCGCAGGTGCCTGCGGGAAGGCCTGCTTGCCCATCGCTTCCTGCGCTTTGCCGGCTTCGACCCGGATCTGCGCTTCGGCGTCGACCCGAAGTCGATGCATGCGCCACGCATGTCGGCGCATTGCTGGGTCTGCCTCGACGGCCGGCCGGTGGTCAGCGACAGTCTGCCCGGCATGGTGGAGATTTATCGTCACCACACCGAGGGCAAGACCGCTTGAGCGGCCCGACCGCAGATGCCTGCTATGCCCTTGACGGACAGGTCATCGGCATCACGGCCGAACGCGCCGAGCTGTGGCGGGAGTTGGACCGCATGCTCGGCACCTTGCGCATCCCCGGTCCGATCGAGCCGGGTTTTCGCGTCAACGTCCTCGAGACACTTTCACTGCTCGAGACGCCGGCCGGGACACTCGCCTTCGACGGCGAGGTGCCCGAGGACGGCCACTGCCGCATGGTCGACGGCGGCGACATCGTCCATCTGATCTTCCCCGGCCGCCAGACGGTCTCGATCCATGCCGGCGAGCGTCGGGCCGAAATTCGCGTTCGCCCGGATGCCAAGATCGCCTGGACGCTGTGGATGCTGGTGCTCGATGCCGCGCTCGATGCCGGCGGCCAGCATATGCTGCACATGGCCGGCCTGACGCTGCCTGACAGCGATGCCCTGGTTCTCATCCATGCGCCCAGCGGCACAGGCAAGACGACGACGTCGCTCGCTCTGGCGTCGCAAGGCTTCGGCCTCTGCTCCGACGACGCCATGATCCTGAATGCGGCGTCGGACAGGCCCGTCGCCTGGGGTCTGCCGCGCCATGTGAAGATCCACCGCAGGACGGCCGAGCTGGTCCCGCTCGTCGCGCCCTGCCTCGGTCCCTCCTGGGACCGCAATGGCGAACAGGCCGTTTCGCTCGAGCACCTCGGCAAGATCATCCGCGTCGAGGGTCCCGGTGCCCGACCGGTCGCCGCACTCCTCCATCTCGCGCGCTCGGCCGATAGCCAGACCCGGCTCGTTGCCATGGCCAGGACCGATGCCATGGTGGCGCTGGCCGCCGACAATGTCAGGACCGGCATGACCGGCCTGCTGCCGCTGCAGAAGCGCCGGCTGGCGACGATCGCCAGGTTGGTCTCGACGGTTCCGACCTTTACCCTGGAGGTGGGCGCCCAGCCGGCCGACGCGGCATCTTTGATCCGTTCCGCGTTAGCCGACTGACGGCCGGACCGGGGTCAGGTGCGATATGGCCTTGGCTTCGCCAGTCTCTGGACCCAGCGGAAGGCATCGCGCCGCAGGCGCGAACGCATCCTGTCCCTGGAGTTGACGCCGAGCAGCGTATCCCGGGTGATCAGCCATCTGGCGAGCCGGATGCCGAGATCGGGCCTGATCCGGCTGGCGAGTTCGAGCGCGCGGGGCGCGTCGAACAGCCGGCCGGTCACATCGAGCACGGTCGCCAGTTCAAGCTCGATCCCGGTCATGCGCGCCGCCTCCAGCAGCCGTGCTTCCGCTTCGGGCGTTTGCAGTACCCGCACGCCTTGCAGCACGTCCACGCAAAGCTGCAGCCGGTGGAATTTGTGCCCGCCCGAAGCGTGGACGATGGCGATGGTGAGCAGGGCGGCCGGCGTGTCGGCCTCGTCGCCGTCGATCGCGCGCAATTCCTTGAATCCCAGCGACAGCCGCCGCCGCATGCCGGAATCATGCACCAGATTGCCATGCAGCTCGATCAGCAGGCTGGAATTCTCCTTCTCCAGCCATTTGAACTCCTGCAGATCATGCGACTGGACTTCGCCGCTGCAGAGCCGGAAACCGCATGCCGCGATCACCCGGTTGGCGTCGTTGAGACGGGCCGGCTCGACCAGAATGTCGATGTCGGTAAAGGGGCGGTCGGCGACATTGCGGTACAGCTTTCGCGCAAAGACCGGACCCTTGACGATCCGCGCCGGGATTTTGTCCGCGGCGAGCGCCGTCATGATGCGCTCGCCATGGTATTGCAGCAGCATCGACTGACCGGTGACTAAAGTCGACTTCTGGCGCAGATCGGCCAGCCTAGCCTGCAAGTCCAGGTCCTGCGGCAGATGGGCGTCGCCGCGCTCCTGCAGTTTGCGCAGCATGATCGGTAGCACGCCGTGGAATTCGGCATTGGCCAGCAGGGCCAAAAGGCTATTGGCCGCGACGTCTCGGCCCCAGCCCGCAGGTGCCTCGGGATCGGCGAAAGTCAGCAGCAGTTTTTCATCGGCGGGCGAAAGGGATGGGAGCATCAACCGGGCAGCTTGGCGAATTCGCAGTCAGTTGGCGCAATGGTCGCAGAAAAGCCCTGGCGAAGCCAGCGCCGCTAGATTCCCCAGCGCAGCGCCGCCGTATGCACGGGTGCATCCCACAATGCAGTCGTCTCGGCGTCGAGCATGGTCAGCGTGATCGAGCAGCCGGCCATGTCGAGCGACGTCACATAGGACCCGACCAGTGAACGAGTCACCGTCACCCCGTGCTTCTCGAAAATCGCCCGGGCGCTGTTGTACATCAAATAGAGCTCCATCAGCGGCGTGCCGCCGAAGCCGTTGACGAACAGCAGCGCTTGGCCTTTTGCGCTGCCGCCGAGATCGCCCAGGATCGCCGTGCAGATTTCCTCGGCAATGGCATCGGCGCTCTTCAAGGCATCGCGCCGCCTGCCGGGCTCGCCATGAATGCCGACGCCGAATTCCATCTCGCCGTCGCCGATATCGAAAGTCGGCTTACCGGCCGCCGGCACCGTGCAACTGGTCAGGGCCACGCCCATCGAACGCGTCGCAGCGTTGACGCGCTCGCCCAGCGCCTTCAGCGCTTCCAGCCCCATGCTTCGCTCTGCCGCCGCACCGACGATCTTCTCGACCACCAGCGTGCCGGCGACCCCGCGGCGGCCTGTGGTGTAGGACGAGTTCTCGACCGCGACATCGTCATTGGTCACCACCTGCATGACGCCATCAGACATTTCGGCCGCCATGTCGAAATTCATCACGTCGCCCTCGTAGTTCTTGACGATGAACAGGCATCCGGCGCCGGTGTCGACGGCCTGCGCCGCCGCCAGCATCTGGTCCGGCGTCGGCGAGGTGAACACCTGGCCCGGGCAGGCGGCGTCCAGCATACCGTGCCCGACCAACCCGCCATGCAGCGGCTCGTGGCCCGAGCCGCCGCCCGAGATCAGCGCCACCTTGCCCGGCTTCAGCGCCTTGCGGCGGACGAATTTGTGCTCCTCGCCCAGCACCAGGATGTCGGTATGGGCGGCGACGAAGCCATCGAGGCTTTCGGTCAGCATCGTATCCACCGAATTCAGGAATTTCTTCATGGTGTCCTCCCGACACACTTTTGCTTCAGCCGATCAGCCGCTGCCCTTGCCGGCGATGCTGGTGATCTTCTGGATGAAATCGTTGATTGCCCGGTCGAGCGCGGCGTTCTGCTTGTCGTCGCCGAAATCGGGAACGATCAGCGACACGTGCCGCGTCTTGCGCAGGCCGGACGCCACCGACATCTTGCCCGGATGCGCCTGGTGATAGGCGGTGAGAAACTGGTCTCGCTCGATCTGACTGAAGTGGCAGACGGAAAAGATAGAAGGCAAATGTTTCGACGGAATCGGGATCGAATAGGCCGGGCTGGAGATCTGGGTGACGAAGCTGCGATGCTTGCCGAGGGCGTCGGCAAGGCGCTGGCGCATGCCGGACGGGCGCTGGTCGATGACATGCGACAAGATCGTCTTGTAGGCGCGGATCGCTTCTTCCGACCCTGGTTCAGGTGTCTTGTCGACCATGCCGGCGCCTAGACCGGAACGTCCGCGATGGCCGCCTTGGCCATGGCGAGTTGGGCAGGCGCCACCGAGAGGTCGCGCAGGCCGGCTTCGAGCAGCCCCGGGATCGATGCCGGGTCGCCGCCGGCATCGCCGCACAGGCTAACCGGTATTTCTTGCTCCCGGCCGAAGGCGACGACCGAGGCGATCAATCGGAGCACGGCCGGATGCCGGACCGAATTCAGGTGCGCGACCGAAACATTGTCGCGGGCGGCAGCCATCACATATTGCGTCAGATCGTTCGAGCCGATCGAGAAGAAGGCGACGTCGGCGAACGCCTCCGGCGCGATCGCCACCGACGGCACCTCGACCATGATGCCGAGCGGCGGCATTTTCTGCGCGATGCCGCGCGCGGCAAGCCCGGCCTGCTCCTCAGTGAACAGGGCAGCGGCGCGCGCAAATTCGTCAGCGACGGCAATCATCGGGAACATCACCTTCAGATTGCCGTGGATGCCGGCGCGCAGCAATGCCCGTATCTGCACCCGCAAGATTTCGGGCCGCGCCAGCGACAGCCTGATGCCGCGCAGGCCGAGAAACGGATTGGCTTCCGCGACCGTGAAGCCCGGCACCGGCTTGTCGCCGCCGGCATCGACGGTGCGGATGGTCACCGGCTTCTCGCCTGCCCATTCCAGCACCTTGCGATAGGCGCGGTATTGCGTCTCCTCGTCCGGCAGCGTCCTGCCGAACAGGAATTCGGTGCGCATCAGCCCGACGCCGTCGCAAGTCGCGACATCGATACCGTCGACGTCGGACGGATCGGCGATGTTGACCTGCACCTGCACCCTCGTGCCGGCCTTCGTCACCGCCGGCTTCGCCAGATAGGTTTTCGCCTTGTCGCGGCGTGCCGCGAAGGACGACGACGACCGGCGGAACGCCTCGATCTCGGCAGGCGACGGCGAAAGCACGATGCCGCCATGCTCGGCGTCGAGCAGGGCTATACCGACGGGATTAGCCGGCGAAGCGCTTGGCCCTGCCGCCCCAAGCCCAACTACCATCGGCACGCCGCGCGAGCGCGCCAGCATGGCGACATGGCTGGCGGCACTCCCGGCCTTCAGAGCGATGCCGCCGCCTGTACTCCAGTCGGTTTCGAGAAACCGCGTCGGCGCGATGTCCTCGCCGTAGAAGATGGCGCCGGCAGGTGCCGCCCTTTCGTCGTCCTCGGTCAAGGCACGCAGCACCTGATCCCTGATATCGCGCAGGTCGGCGGCACGCGCCCGGAAATAGTCCTGGTCGGAGGTCTCGTAACCTGCGATTTCGGTATCCAGCGCCTGTCGCCATGCGGCATCGGCGGCTTGACCCGAGGCAATCGCCGCAAAGGCCGGGCCGCTCAGCGCGTCATCCTCCAGCATGGCGATCTGGAATTCGAGGATGCCGGCGGCCTCGCTGTTGGCGGTATCGATCAGGCCGCCAAGCCGCTGCGTCGCTACGCCGATTGCCGTCTCCAGCGCCGCTCTTTCGTCGGCCGCGGTCGCCTTGACGGTGTAATGCGCGGTGGCGCGATCGAGACTGAACAGCGGTCCCTCGGCGTAACCGGCCGAAGCCGAAATCCCCTGCAGTCTAAGCGGTTCGGACATGGTCCGCGCCCTCGTCGAAGTCGCGTCGCACCAGCTCGACCAGCGCCCCGACCGCCTCTCCGGCACCATCCCCTTTGGCCCTAATATGCAGCAGCGTGCCTTTCGGCGCCTTGGCCGCCATCACCTTGACGATGCTCTTGGCGTCGAACCATGGCCCGTTGGCGGCGAGCGCCACCTCGACATCGGCCGCAAACGTCTTGGCGAGCTTGGTGAACTTCACCGAAGGGCGCGCGTGCAGACCGACCGCGTGGGTGATCAGGACGGTGGCTTCGGCGGATGCGGACATGCTGTCAAAAATTCCCGTTCGTTCACGCCGGCGACAGTTCGTGCGCCGTCGCCACCACTTCCTTGAGCGAGGCGCCGCCGGACGCCTCGGTCGCGGCCATCACGGCGCCTTCGACGATCGGTGCGTTGCAGACGACGATCTTCTGCGCGCGCGGTTCGCCGATCATCTCCACCGCCATCTCCGAATTGGTCTCGGCGCCGCCGAGATCGACGAGGATCGCCACACCTGCCTCCGACCAGGCCTTTTCGATGGCGCCCATGATCGCCTCGACGCTGGTTCCCAGCCCGCCATGGCCGTTTCCGCCGCACCATGCAAGCGGCACTTCGTCGCCGACCATCTGGCGCACCATGTCCGCAGTGCCTTCGGCGACCAGCGGCGAATGCGATACGATGACGATGCCGACATTGCTCATGCGTGCCTCTCGATTGTTTCGGCCACCGCCCGTACCAGCAGTGCTGTCGAGCGCGCGCCTGCGTCCATATGGCCGATGGAGCGGTCGCCGAGGAACGACGCGCGCCCGCGCAAGGCCTTCATCGGCACCGTGGCCTGCGCAGCCCTGTCGGCGACGGCGACGATCTCGGCCGCCGTCTTTCCCTCGGCCAGCGCCTCATGCACGGGCTGCAGCACGTCGAGCATGGTTTTTTGTCCGATCTGCGACTTGCCGCGCGCGGCCACGGCTTCGATGGCCTTGCCGAAGGCGATCGTCAGTCCGGCACGGTCCGGCTCCGCGGAAATCTCCTTGCCCAGCGCCATGAACAGCGTGCCGAACAGCGGGCCGGAAGCCCCGCCGACGGTCATCACCAGCTTGGTGCCGATCGCCTTCAGCGCCTCCGGCAGCGGCTTTGCCGCGAAAGTGTCAGCCTCGGCACGCACCGCCTCGAAGCCGCGCTTCATGTTCAGCCCATGGTCGCCGTCGCCGATCGCCTGGTCGAGCGCGGTCAACTCGTCGGCATGTGCCGCGATCGTGTCCGCCACTGCTGCGATCAACCTTGAAAGATCCGACGCCGCCATCGCCACCATGCTCCCGGCTCCTGCTCTGTCGGCAATGTGGAAAGAACCCGTGCCCGACATGTGCAGCATCGCCTTCCTGTCAGGCCGCCGCAAGCAAGGCAGCCGCGGCCGCGAAGACTTCGGCCACGGCACAGGCGCCGGGGTCGACGACACCGTAGAGTTGGCTGCCGACATAGGCGGACCGCCCGGCCTTGGCCTTGCGCATGGCGGCAGTGGCTTCGGCACCCCGTTGCGCCGCCGCCGCCGCGTCCTCCAGGCCGCCGGCGTCGAGCGCCTTCAGGGCGGGCTCCAGGGCATCGATCATGGTGCGGTCGCCTGGGCTGGCGCCGCCGTAGAAGATCATCCGGTCAAGGCCGGCAAGCAGCGCCTTGCTCACGCTGGCGCCACCCTCCAGCGCCTGCGCCGCGGCGGTGAAGAAGATCGACAGCAGAACCCCGCTGGAGCCGCCCATCGACTTGCTCAGAATATCGCCGACCTCGCCAAGGGTCGCGGCAGGGTCGGCAAGCGGCAGGGTGCCAAGTCGGTCGAGCACGCTGCGCGCGCCGGTCGCCGCTGTCGAGCCGGTGTCACCATCTCCGGCCTTGGCGTCCAGTGCGTTCAACGGCGCTTCGAGCGAGATCAGCCGTTCGCAGATCGTGACGACAAGGCGCTCGGTATGCGCGTCCTTGCTGGCTTCCCTTGCGGTGCGCCGGACGGGCGCGCTTGCCAGCGGCACGATTGCCGGTGCACGGACGGCTCGAGCCGGCATCCAGGCGTGCGGCGCCACCGGCGCCCGCAGGGCCGCCTCGCGTCCCGCATCGAGCTGGATCAGCGACAGGGAAAAACCGTTCATGTTGAGCGCCGTCATCAGCGGCCCCGGTCCGATGGTAAGCGTGACGCGCGCCGCCAACGGCGAGGCAAGCACGGCGTTGGCGACAAGCGCCATCTCCAGCGGCGGCACGGAACCGAGGTTGTTGATCAGCAGCGCATAGTCGGCTGCCGGATCGAGCCGCGCGGCGATACGGTCCACCATGATCGCAACCAGTTTCTCGGCACTCTGGACGGCAATGCGTTCGACGCCCGGCTCGCCATGGATACCGAGACCGAGTTCGCCATCGCCGGCCCCCAGCCTTTCCTCGTGCGGCTGTCCGGGGATCGAGCAGGACGAGAGCGAGATGCCGAGTGAAACGATATCGGCGGCCGCCGCGCGCGCCGCAGCTGCGACCGCCGCCAGGTCATGGCCGGTCTCCGACAGGTGCCCGGCGATCTTGTGCACGAACAAGGTGCCGGCGACGCCGCGCGGCTGGGCGATGTCGGGCAGCGCGATATCGTCGGCGACGATCACCATCTCGACGCGAAAGCCTTCGGCGCGCGCCTTCTCGGCGGCCAAGCCGAAATTGAGGCGATCACCCGTATAGTTCTTGACGATGAGCAGGCAGCCGGCGGGGCCGGTAACAGTGCGAATGGCCGCCAGCACCGCTTCAACGCTCGGCGAGGCAAAAATCTCGCCGGAAACCGCGGCGGTCAGCATGCCCTTGCCGACGAAGCCGGCATGCGAGGGTTCATGGCCGGCGCCGCCGCCGGAGACGACGCTCACCTTCGTCCTGTCCCAGTCGGCGCGCAGGATAACCTTTATCTCGGGATAGCCGTCGAGACGCGCGAGATCGCCGACGCCAATTGTCCTGAGCAAACCGTCCAGCGCTTCGGTGACGATCGAGTCCCTGCGGTTGAAAAAGTGCTTCATCGAATTCGTCCCGTCCCGTGCCGCGTCAGTCAATCAGAAATCCGGCGTTGCAAGGTTCCGGATGAAGAACATTTCGAACCGCTCACATCAGCCTCTGCCCGTCCGCGCCGAAATAAAGCGGCGCGCGGTAGCGGATCGTGACTTTGTCGCCTTTCGCCAGCGGCGTGTCGGGGTCGGTCAGCGTCACCAGTTTCTTGGCCCCGACCGTGACATGCAGATGGTTCTGATCGCCGAGATGCTCGACCCAGTCGACGATGCCGTCGGCATGGCCATTCGCCGCCTTGGCGATCGAAAGATGCTCGGTGCGCGCGCCAATGGTCTGGGTTCCGGCAGGCGCACCGCCGTCGGGCAGCAACCCCGCCGGCAACAGATTGATCGCCGGCTGGCCGAGCCGTGCCGCGACATGGAGGTTTGCCGGCTCCGAATAGATCGTGCGCGGGGTACCGATCTGCACCAGCACGCCATCGGCGAGGATGCCGATGCGGTCGGCCATGGTCATCGCCTCGATCTGGTCGTGCGTGACATAGAGCATGGTGGCGCCGAGCTCGGCCTGGATGCGCTTCAGCTCGAGCCGGAGATCGCCGCGCAGCTTGGCGTCGAGCGACGACAGTGGCTCGTCCATCAGATAGATCGCCGGCTTGCGCACCAGCGCCCGGCCGATGGCGACACGCTGCATCTCGCCACCCGACAGTTTCGTCGAGCGGTTGGAGAGCTTGTGGTGGATGCGCACCATCCTCGCCACGTCCTCGACGCGGCGGCGGATCTGGTCTTCCGGCATTTTTCGCGCCGGCGAACGCAGCGGAAAGGCCAAATTGTCGTAGACCGACAGATGCGGATAGAGCGAATATTGCTGGAAGACGAAGGCGGTGTCGCGCTCGGCCGGCGACAGCGCGGTGGCATTGTGGCCGCCGATGTGGATCGTGCCGGCATCCGGCCGCTCCAGCCCGGCAATCAGGCGCAGCGTCGTCGTCTTGCCGGCGCCGGTCGGTCCGAGCAATACGACGAATTCACCGTCGGCGATGTGCAGGTCGAGACCGCTGACGGCGACCTGCTCGCCGAAGCTCTTGCTCACGTTTCTGATGTGCACGTCAGCCATGATGCGCTCTCCCCTGGGAGGCTGAGTCATGGATCGCGGTTCTGACCGCGCGTCCCGACCCCTTGTCGAACAGCGACAGCCGGGCGCTGTTCAGCGAAAGGCCGACATGGTCACCAGCGGCGAGCCGGATTTCGGCCGGCACCCGTGCCTTGATGATGCCGTCCGCCGTCTCCACCGCGACGATCTGCGTGGTGCCGAGATATTCGGTGCCGTAGATGGCGCCGCGCAGCTTTGAGGCATCGTCGAAGCGGATGTGTTCGGGACGAATGCCGAGCGCCATGTCGGCGGGGGCGATATCCTCGCGCACCTCCGGCACCGCCACCTTGGCGCCTTGGACGAGGATCTCCTTCGCACCTCTTGCCAGTCCGCCGGCAAATCCCAAAAAATTCATCGGCGGCGAGCCGATGAAATCGGCGACGAACATGGTTGCGGGACGATCGTAGATCTCGCGCGGCGTGCCAAACTGTTCGATGACGCCATGGTTCATGACAGCGATCTTGTCGGCCATCGACATCGCTTCCATCTGGTCGTGGGTGACATAGACGGTGGTGGCGTGGATGCGGTTGTGCAGCTCGCGCAGCTCATGCACCATCAGATCGCGGAATTCGGTGTCGAGCGTGCCGAGCGGCTCGTCCATTAGGAAGCATTTTGGCCGCCGTACGATGGCGCGGCCGAGCGCGACGCGCTGGCGGTCGCCACCGGCCAGGCCGGAGACGGATTTGTTGAGCAGATGGTCGATGCGCAGCAGCTTTGCCGTCTCTTCCACCCGTTGGCGGATTTCGGCTGAAGGCATTCCCTGCGCCAGCAGCGGAAAGCCGATGTTCTTCCTCACATTCATATGCGGATAGAGCGCGAACAGCTGGAACACGAAGGCGATGTCGCGCTCCCGCGCCCGGCGCATGGTGACGTCCTCGCCGCCGAGCAGGATGTTGCCGCCGGTCGGCAGTTCCAGCCCGGCGATCATGCGCAATGTTGTCGTCTTGCCGCAGCCCGACGGTCCGAGCATGACGAAGAACTCGCCATCCTCGACGACGAAGCTGGAATCCTGCACGGCGACGAAATCGCCGAAGGCCTTTCTCAGGTTCTGGACGCGGATTTCGGCCATCGTCTACTCCGGGAACTTCGAGACGACGATGAACATCGCCGTGCCGAAAAGCATGGTGATGAAGGAATAGGTGTAGAGCGACAGCGCGAAGGGCTGAAACAGCATCAGGAAACCGATGGCGATGATCACTGTCGCGATGTTTTCCATCAGGCCGCGCCTGGCCCACACTGGCCAGCGCGATTTGCGTTTCGTCGGTTGGGTCAAGCTCATTTGCGCACCGCGCCGAAGGTGATGCCGCGCAGCAATTGCTTGCGAAGCAGGATGGTGAAGACCAGGATCGGCACCAGGAAGATCGTCGTGCCGGCGGCCACCGCCGGCCAGTCCTGGCCGCCTTCGCCGATGATGGTCGGGATGAAGGGCGGTGCGGTCTGCGCCGTGCCGGAGGTCAGCAGAGCGGCGAACGCATATTCGTTCCAGGCGAAGATCAGGCAGAAGATCGCGGTCGCCGCGATACCGGTCGTCGCCTGCGGCAAAACCGTGCGCCAGAAAGCCTGCAGCCGCGTATAGCCGTCGATCATCGCCGCTTCTTCATATTCGCGCGGGATCTCGTCGATGAAGCCCTTCAGCAGCCAGACGGCGAGCGACACGTTCACCGCCGTGTAGAGCAGGATCATGCCGAGCGCGGTGTCGGAGAGGCCGAGCTCGCGGTACATCAGGTAGATCGGGATCGCGACCGCGATCGGTGGCATCATGCGCGTCGACAGGATGAAGAACAGAAGATCATCGGCCAACGGCACCTTGAAGCGCGAGAAGCCATAGGCCGACAGCGTCCCCAGGAACACCGCGCAGAAGGTCGAGCCGAAGGCGATGATCAGCGAATTGACGAAGCGCGGCAGGAAGTTGGACGGGCCGGCGATCACCATGTTGCGCTTGCGCACGGTCTCGTCGCAGAAGCCGGTCGCCGGTCCCAGCGAGTTGATATATTCCGGCGTCTGCCTCGTGCGCGTCGTGAACAGGTTGCAATAGCCCTCGATGCTCGGCTGGAACACGACCTTCGGCGGATAGGCGATCGAGTCCGGCGGCGTCTTGAAGCTGGTGGCGAAGATCCACAGCAGCGGCACGATCGAGATCAGCGCATAGGCGACGATGATCGTGCCGGCGATGAGCTTCGCGTTTGCCGAAGGTGCGACGACGGAATGGGCTGTGGTCAGGCTCATCTCTGCTTCACCTTGTTCAGCGCCTTGACGTAGATGTTGGCCAGCCCGAACACCGCGACGAACAGGATGATGGCGAAGGCCGAGGAATAGCCGGTGCGCCAGCTCTCAAAAGCCTGCCGCTTCAGCGTGATCGAGGCAACCTCGGTCGTCGAGCCCGGCCCGCCGCCGGTGAGCAGATTGACCATGTCGAACATCTTGAAATTCTCGATGCCGCGAAACAGGACCGCCAGCATGATGAAGGGCAGCGCCATCGGCAGCGTGATCGACCAGAACTGCCGCCAGTTGGAGGCGCGGTCGACCTCGGCGGCCTCATAGATGTATTCGGGGATCGAGCGCAGGCCGGCGAGGCAGATAAGCATCACGTAGGGGGTCCACATCCAGGTGTCGACGATGATGATCGACCACGGCGCCAGCGAGACGTTGGAAAGCATCTGGATGTCCGTCGGCGGAATGCCCGACACGAACGAGATGGCATAGGCGAACAGGCCGATCTGCGGCTCGTAGAGGAAGCGCCAGAAATTGCCGACCACCGCCGGCGACAGCATCATCGGCACCAGGATGATCGTCGTCCAGAAGGCGTGGCCGCGGAATTTGCGGTCGATCAGCCAGGCCAGCGTGAAGCCGATCAGCGTCTGCAAAAGGATGGTCCAGAACACGAAATGCGCTGTCGTCTGCATGGCGATCCAGATGTCCTGGTCGCCGAGGATGCGCCTGTAATTGGAGAGACCCAGATTCTTCACCACCTCGTTCGGCCGGTTGGCCCGGTAGTTGGTGAAGGACAGATAGATCGCCCAGAACAGCGGAAAGATGTTGATCGCGAGCAGCAAAAGGATCGTCGGCGAGATGAACAGCCAGGCGAGGCCCTTGTCGCTGATGCCTCGGACCCGGCGGGCCAACGGCTCAGGCGTGGCCCGGGCAACGCTGTCCGCAGTCCGATTGAGCATGGTGAGTCCTGCTTCGGTCACTTTACGTCTCGACAATGGAATTTATCTGAACTGCGTCCCGTGCCAAGGGCGGCACGGGACCGAGAGCATGATGCCGAAAAGTGTGAAGCGGTTTTCGGACGACATCATGCTCACTCTCTCTTTGGTCCGGAGCGGATGATTTCAGGTCTATTCGACCCGAAATCATCCGCTCTGGGGTCGAGCTCGGGAGGAGCCGTTCACATCTTGCCGTCGTCCTGGAAGACCTGCGTCCAGTCCTTGACCAGGCCGTCAAGCGCGTCCTTGGCAGAACCCTGACCGGCGACGACATAGTCGTGGAAGCGCTTCTGCGAGGCCTGCAGCAGCGGCGCGTAGCTCGGCTCGGCCCAGAAGTCCTTCACGATGGCCATCGAGTCGAGGAAGGTCTGCGCATAGGGCTGGCTGGCCGGGAAGTTCGGGTCTTTCACGACCGCGTTGAGGCAGGAAAAGCCGCCAAGCGACCACCACTTGGCCTGCACGTCCTTGTTGGCGAACCACTTGATGTATTTGAGCGCCGATTCCTGCTTGTCGGAATAGGAGACCACCGAAATGCCCTGGCCGCCGAGCTGGGCAAACTGGTCGCCGTCGGGGCCCTTGGGATTGGCGAAGTAGCCGATCTTGTCGCCACCGACATTCTCGTCCTTCTGCAGGCCCGGCCAGGTGAAGGCGAAGTTCATGTGCATCGCCACCTGCCCGGATTTGAAGGCGTCGACGCCTTCGCCCATGTAGCTGTTCGAGGCGCCGGGCGGCGTGCAGCAGTCATAAAGCGCCTTGTAGAACTCCAGCCCCTTCACCGATTTCTCGGAATTGACGAAGCCGTCCATCTCGTAGGGCTTTTCGGGGTTTTCGTATTTGAAGCCGAAGCTGTAGAGCACGTCCATGGCGCCCATGGTGATGCCTTCCGAGCCGCGCTCGGTATAGATCGACGCGCCATAGACCGTCTTGCCGTCGATCTCACGCTTCTGGAAGAACTCGGCGATCTGCTTCAGCTGGTCGAAGGTCGTCGGAGCGGCGAGATCCCAGCCATACTTCTCCTTGAATTCCTTCTGCAGTTCCGGCTTGGAGAACCAGTCCTTGCGGTAGGTCCAGCCGACGACGTCGCCCATGGCCGGCAGCGCCCAGTAGTTCGGCGAATTCTTCGGCCATTCCGAATAGCCGACCACGGTCGCCGGCACGAAGTCGTCCATGCTGATCTTCTCCTTGTCGAAGAAGTCGTTCAGCTTGACGTAGTGGCCGTTCTCGGCCGCGCCGCCGATCCACTGGCTGTCGCCGATGATCAGGTCGCACAGCTTGCCCTTCGAATTGAGCTCGTTGAGGAAGCGGTCGGCATAGTTGGTCCACGGCACGAATTCGAACTTCATGCCGATGCCGGTTTCCTTGGTAAAATCCTTGGACAGTTCCACAAGTGCGTTGGCCGGGTCCCAGGCTGCCCAGCAAAGCGTCAGGTCTTCCGCATGCGCGACGTTCGAGACGGCTGTCGACGTAAGCATCGCCGAGGCCAGACCCAACGTCAGTTTCAAGGTCGATTTCATGCCTTCCTCCCATTTGCGAAACGCGTCCGGATGACGGTTTCAAGAGCCCGCTAACCCCTCTCCTCAGGGGCCCAAACATGGCGGCGCGGCAGCGCGGCGGATGTTTAGTAATTTGTTTAGTAATGCCATCTTTACTAAACAAGGCAAGCGAATTCGTTGCTGCATCGCAGCATGGCTTGCGAAGGCTTTGAGCTGGCTAAGAAAATTCCGGGAGGATGGTGGCTGTCAGGGTGCCCGACGGGTCGGCAACCGGCTTACCTGACCTTCTTCGTGCTGACCGTCACCGGCCTGATCGGAGGCGCCGGCGGCAGCAAAGCGCGGATGTCGGCGAAGGGGAACACCGGTTCGAAGCGGAACGCTTCGGCGAGCGCACCCGGTGCGCCGTTGCACTGGCCGGCACGAAATTCGTTCTGCACACGCGCCGCATCGACGAAGCGCTCGGGATCCTGCGAGCGATGCGCCCGGATCGCCCGCGCCTTGATGTCGGCGTGGGCTGTTATCTCAACGTAATGCGTCGGCGAAAAGCCGGTGCCGCCAAGCGTGTCGGCATGCAGCACCGCCACAGTGAAGGACGCTGCGATGCGCACCCCGTCCGACAGCGCGCGGTGGTCGCCGTGATAGTCGTTCGGCGCATGGGTGATGACGAGATCGGGCTTCACCTCGCCGATCAGCGTCTTGAGCGCCGCGATCAGGGCGGCGTCGGCGACGAGCGCGCCGTCCGGAAAGTCGAGGAAGCGTGGGACAACACCGAGCAGCCCTGCCGCTTCCGTGGCCTCCTCGCGGCGCACGCGGGCAAGCGTTGCCGAGTCGCCGCGGCCGCCTTTGGCGCCATCCGTGGCTATGGCGAAAGCCAGTTCTGCGCCTTGCGTGGCATAGGCGGCCATCGTACCGAACAGGAAGATCTCGATGTCGTCCGGATGCGCGCCGAGCGCCAGTACCTTCACTCTACTCTCCCCGGAAATGGAACAACGTGCCGAACGGAATCCTGCTCGCCCTGATCGCCTATGCAAGCTATTCGTGCAACGACGCCGTTGTCAAAAGCCTTGGCGGGCAGTTCAGCGTCTTCGAGATCGGCTTTTTCTCGACGCTGTTTTCCGGCTGTTTCCTGCTCTTCACCCGGCCGAACGGCGAACGCTGGCGTGACTTCTGGCGCACAAAGCGGCCCTGGGCGGTGCAGGCGCGCGCCTGGGCCGGCATCGCGTCGGGCGTGCTCAGCGTCTATGCCTTCACCACCATCCCGCTGGCCGAAGCCTATGCACTGATCTTCCTGGCGCCGCTCTGCGTCACCATCCTCTCAACCGTGGTTCTCAAGGAGAAGGTCGGCCCCTGGCGCTGGCTGGCGGTGGTCGCCGGCTTTGCCGGCGTCATGCTGGTCGTGCAGCCGGGTTTTCGCGAGCTGCATCTCGGCCATCTCGCCGCTTTCGGCGTTGCCTTCCTGGCCGCCGCCAGCGTCATCCTGATGCGCTCGCTCGCCCAGCAGGAAAAGCGCACGACCATGCTCGGCGTGCTGATCGGCTACGGCCTGGTCTTCAACGGCATCGGCGCTGCCGCCACCTCGTTCACGCTGCCCGACGCCAGGCAGCTGGTATGGTTTGTCATATCGGGCGCCTTCACCTCCTGCGGACAGCTGCTGCAGCTGCTTGCGGTCAAATACGCACCCGCCAACCGGATCGCGCCGACGCATTATTCGCAGATCGTCTGGGCGGTGATCCTCGGTGCGCTGTTCTTCCGCGAGTATCCCGATGCCCTGTCGCTGGTCGGCCTCGCCGTCGTCGGCGGTTCCGGCCTGCTGACCATGGTGCGCGAGGAGGTGCGGCTGGGCATGGTGCGCTGGAACCCGTTTTCGCGGACCCGGCTTTGAGCCGGCCGGAAATGGTCCGGTTGCGCGCTGGTCGCTGTCGCTGATATGCGGGCAATGCGGACTGGCTGTATACCCCGAGGACAATGAGCAAAAACCCCCTGCCGGAGCTTCCGGTATCCGCCGTGCTGCCGGCGCTTGGCGAGACGCTCGAAAGGCGCAACAGCGCCGTGCTGGTGGCGCCGCCCGGTGCCGGCAAGACGACGCTGGTGCCGCTGGCGCTGCTCGACGCGCCATGGCTTCGCACGGGCAAGATCGTCCTGCTCGAGCCGCGCCGGCTCGCCGCCCGCGCCGCGGCCCGCCGCATGGCCGAGCTGATCGGCGAGGAGCCGGGCGGCACGGTCGGCTACGCCATGCGCATGGAGAACCGCACCTCGGCCCGGACGAAAATCCTCGTCGTCACCGAAGGCGTTTTGTCGCGCATGATCCTCGACGATCCGGAGTTGCCGGGTGTTTCGGCAGTGCTGTTCGACGAATTCCACGAGCGCTCGCTCGACGGCGATTTCGGCCTGGCGCTGGCGCTCGACGTGCAGGGCGCGTTGCGGCCGGACCTCAGGCTGCTGGTGATGTCGGCAACGCTCGACGGCGCGCGCGTCGCCAGGCTGCTGTCCGGCGCACCGGTGATCGAAAGCCAGGGCCGCGCCTTTCCCGTCGACATCCGTTACGACGAGCGGCCGGCCGGCGTGCCGATCGAGGACGCGATGGCCAAGGCGATCCGTTCGGCACTTGCCGAGGAGAGCGGCAGCGTGCTCGCCTTTCTGCCCGGCCAGCGCGAGATCGAGCGCACCGCCGAGCGGCTGCACGAGCGGATCGGCTCCGACACCGATATCGTGCCGCTCTACGGCATGCTCGACAACAGGGCGCAGGACGCGGCGATCAAACCTGCGCCTCCAGGTCGCCGCAAGGTGGTGCTGGCGACTTCGATCGCCGAAACCTCGATCACCATCGACGGCGTGCGCGTCGTCATCGATTCCGGTCTGTCGCGGCTGCCGCGCTACGAGCCGGCCAGCGGCCTGACGCGGCTGGAGACGGTGCGGGTCAGCCGCGCCTCGGCCGACCAGCGCGCCGGCCGCGCCGGACGCACGCAAGCCGGCGTCGCCGTCAGGCTTTGGCGGGCCGAGCAGACGGCGGCCCTTCCCGCCTTCACGCCGCCGGAGATCCTCGAGGCTGACCTTTCCGGCCTGCTGCTCGATTGCGCCGCCTTCGGCGTCGCCGATCCCGCGAGCCTTTCCTTCCTCGATCCGCCGCCGGCGCCAGCACTCAACGAGGCGAGGACGCTGCTCAGCGCACTGCTCGCAGTCGACGAGGCCGGGCGCCTGACGGAGGCGGGCGCCGCGATGCGCAAGCTAGCGCTGCCGGTGCGGCTAGCCCATATGGTGGCCGAAGCCGCCGGAACCGGCCACGCCTTCGAGGCGGCGACGCTCGCCGTGCTGCTCACCGAGCGCGGCCTTGGCGGCGACGGCGCCGACCTCGAGCGACGGCTGATGCGGTTTCGCACAGAGAAATCGCCGCGCGCCGTAGCGGCGCGCCAGCTTGCCGAGCGGCTGGCGAAACAGGCCGGCGGTGTGAAGAACAATGAGCCGGCATCTGCAGGTGCCCTGCTCATCCACGCCTGGCCGGACCGCGTCGCCAGGGCACGCGGCGAGCGCGGCCGTTTTGTGCTGGCCAACGGCTCGGGCGCCATGCTCGACGCCGCCGATGCGCTGGCGGGCGAGACCTGGCTGGTCGTCGCCGATTTGCAGGGCAAGGCGCAGAACGCCCGTATCAGCGCGGCGGCTCCGGTCGACGAGGCCGATATCCGTGCGGCACTCGCCGACAGGATCGAGACCCGCCGCGAGACGAGCTTCGACCGCGACAGGCGTGCCGTGCGCGTTCGCGAAACGGCTCGACTCGGCGCCATCACGCTCGCCGAACGCATGCTGCCGGCGCCATCGGGCGCCAACGCGGATCAGGCGATCCTCGATGCCTTGCGCGAACACGGCCTGTCGCTGCTGGAATGGGGCAAGGAGGCCGAGACGCTGCGCCAGCGGCTGGGCTGGCTGCATCGTGGCCTCGGCGAGCCTTGGCCCGATGTGTCCGACGCGGCATTGATCGAACGCCTCGACGACTGGCTGCTGCCGTTCCTCACCGGCGCGTCGTCCTTCGCGGCGATCAGTTCTGGCACGCTTTCATCAGGCCTGATGGCGCTGGTGCCGCATGATTTGCAGCGCCGGATCGAGACGCTGGCGCCGACCCATTTCGATGCCCCGTCGGGCAGCCATGTGCCGATCCGCTATGACGGCGAATGGCCGGTGCTGGCGATCCGCGTGCAGGAATTGTTCGGCCTCGACCGGCATCCGGCGATCGCGGGCGGCAGTGTGCCACTGACGCTCGAACTGTTGTCGCCGGCGCACCGGCCGATCCAGACGACGCGCGACCTGCCCGGCTTCTGGCGCGGCTCCTGGGCCGATGTGCGCACCGACATGCGCGGCCGCTATCCTCGGCATGTCTGGCCCGAGAACCCGCTGCTCGCCGCCGCCACCAGCCGAGCAAAACCGCGCGGGACGTGATGCTTCCGGATAGAAACATCTACCGCTTGTCCTTTCCCGGCTATAATCCTTGGCCATGATCAAAATTCTCAACGCGCCTGATTTCCAGCAGAGCCAGCGGTTGCGCCTCAACACGCTGATCAGGCTGCGCTGGCTGGCCATCGTCGGCCAGAGCCTGACGGTGCTTCTCGTCGCCTACGGGCTGAAATTCCCGCTGCCGGTCAGCATGTGCTTCGCGCTGATCGCCTGCTCGGCCTGGATGAATTTATGGCTGACCTTTCGCTATCCGGCGGCGCATCGGCTGACCCCGCTGTCGGCCTTTGTCATCCTGACCTTCGACAGCCTGCAGCTTGCCGGCCTGCTCTATTTGACCGGCGGCCTCACCAACCCGTTCTCAGTGCTGATGACCGTGCCCGTTGTCATCTCGGCGGCGTCGCTGCCGCTGCGCCTCACCGCGGTGCTCGGCGCGCTGGTCATGGCGGCGGCCACCTTGCTGGTCTTTTTCCACCAGCCGCTGCCCTGGCACGAAGGCGCGCGCCTGGAGATGCCGTTCGTCTATGTCGCCGGCATCTGGATGGCGGTGTTCTCGTCCATCGCCTTCACCGCCATCTACGCTTTTCGCGTCGCCGAGGAGGCGCGCCTGCTCGCCAACGCGCTCGCCGCCACCGAACTGGTGCTGCAGCGCGAACAGCATCTTTCCGCTCTGGATGGTCTCGCCGCCGCCGCCGCGCATGAATTGGGCACGCCGCTTGCCACCATCGCGCTTGTCGCCAAGGAGATGGAGAAGGTGCTCGGCGACGACCCGAAATACCGCGAGGACGTGACGCTGCTCCGTTCGCAAAGCGAGCGCTGCCGCGAAATCCTGAAACGGCTGACCAGCCTGTCCTCCGAGGGCGAGGCGCATCTGTCGCGCCTGCCGCTGACCTCGCTGGTCGAGGAAGTGACAGCGCCGCACCGCGATTTCGGCATCTCGATCAAGCTCCGGCCGGGCGAGCGCATCGGTGCCGAACCGGTCGGGCGCCGCAACCCGGGCGTCATCTACGGCCTCGGCAATCTGGTCGAGAACGCCGTCGACTTCGCCCGCAAGACCGTTACCGTACGCTGGAGCTGGGACGACGACCATGTCTCCTTCTCGATCATCGACGACGGGCCGGGCTTTCCGCCGGAGATCATCGACCGCATCGGCGAGCCCTATATGTCGACGCGCCAGGGCAACGAGGCCGGCGGCGGCCTGGGCCTTGGCCTGTTCATCGCCAAGACCTTGCTCGAACGCTCTGGCGCTACACTCGATTTCCGCAATTCGAGCGGGCTGGGCGAGGGTGCTGTGGTGCAGATATCGTGGCCGCGCAGCGTCTTCCTCAATCCCGAATCGTCGTCGAGCATGTTCGACACCGCCTGAAACCTGCATAGTGGCCTCATCAGGCCCGGCTGCAGGCTCTAAGAATTGGACAATAGTGCTGCGGAACTGTATCTGCGTAAAATTAAGGCAGCAGGAATTCTGGAAGCGATGAGCGGAGACGAAACGACTGGCGCAATGGTTGAAGGCGAGGACACCTCGCTGCTGATCGTCGATGACGACAAGCCGTTCCTGACGCGGCTTGCCCGCGCCATGGAAACCAGGGGCTTCGTGGTCGAGACGGCCGACAGCGTCGAGGAGGCAGTGACGAAAGCACGCGCCCATCCGCCGGCCTACGCGGTGGTCGACATGCGGCTCGGCGACGGCAATGGCCTCGATGTCGTTGCTGCCATCCGCGAGAAGCGCGACGATGCCCGCGCCGTCATCCTCACCGGCTATGGCAACATCGCCACCGCGGTGACGGCGGTAAAACTCGGCGCCATCGACTATCTGTCGAAGCCGGCCGACGCCGACGACATCTTTGCCGCGCTGACCCGCACATCGGGCGAACGCGCCGCACCGCCCGAGAATCCGATGTCGGCCGACCGCGTCCGCTGGGAGCACATCCAGCGCGTCTACGAAATGTGCGACCGCAACGTTTCGGAGACCGCGCGCCGGCTCAACATGCATCGCCGCACGCTGCAGCGGATCCTGGCCAAACGCGCGCCACGCTAACCACGGGCTGACTTGCGGGCTGCTTGCCTCGCAACCAAGGCTTGCGCATCATCTGCCAAGGCGATTCCGAAGTGACGGAGGCGATATGCGGGACGACACAGCGCGGCCGGTTTCCATCTTTCGCGAATTCCTCGACGGCGAGGCGGCCGGCGGCATCATCCTGATGGGCGCCGCGGCACTGGCCCTGATCGTCGCCAATTCGCCGCTGTCCGAAACCTATTTTGCCGCCCTCCACGCCTATCTCGGGCCGCTCAGCGTCTCGCACTGGATCAATGACGGGCTGATGGCGGTGTTCTTCCTGCTCGTCGGGCTGGAGATCAAACGCGAGATGCTGGATGGCCAGCTCTCGACCTGGCCGCGGCGCGTGCTGCCGGGCATTGCGGCGGCAGGCGGCATGGTGGTTCCGGCGCTGGTCTATGTCGCTATTAACCGCGACAACACCGCTGCCCTGTCTGGCTGGGCGATCCCGACCGCCACCGACATTGCCTTTGCCCTTGGTGTCTTGTCGCTGCTCGGCAACCGCGTCCCGGCCTCGCTAAAAATCTTCCTCACCGCCTTGGCCATCATCGACGATCTCGGCGCCGTCATCATCATCGCGCTGTTCTACACCAGCGGCCTGTCCCTCGCCTATCTGGGCGCCGCCTTCGCGGTCATCGCGGTGCTCGTCGTGCTCAACCGCATGCGGGTGCTGACACTCGTGCCCTACCTCGTGCTCGGCATCGTCTTGTGGGCGCTGGTGCTGAAGTCGGGGGTGCACGCTACGCTCGCCGGCGTGGCGCTGGCACTGACCATTCCTCTCGAACGCTCTCCCGGCATCAGCCACGACCTCGAGCATTCGCCGCTGCATCGGCTTGAACACGGCCTGCACAAAATCGTGCCCTTCATCGTCATCCCGATCTTCGGCTTCGCCAATGCCGGCGTCTCGCTCGCTGGCGTCAGCCTGGCCGCACTGGTCGAGCCGTTGACGCTGGGGGTGGCCGCGGGCCTCGTCGCCGGCAAGCTGGTCGGCGTCTTCGGCTCCTCGGCCTTAGCCATCCGGCTGGGCTTCGCCGACCTGCCGGCGAATGCTGGCTGGCTGCACCTGGTCGGCATCTCGCTTCTGTGCGGCATCGGCTTCACGATGAGCCTGTTCATCGGCCTGCTCGCCTTCGCCAGCGACGTGGCGCTGCAGGATGCGGTCAAGGTCGGTATCCTCGCCGGCTCCCTGATCGCCGCGCTGCTTGGCGCCGCCGTGCTGCTGGTGGCACCGGCGGCGGGAGATGCCGATGGGGCGGACGAAGGCTAGGCTGGCCGCAGACCGAAGGCAGCAAACAATGAGGGGCCGAGCGGCGGCACATAGATCGTCAACGAGGCGATCTTCCCGTCGGCGGGCTCGATGACATGCAGAGAATGGGGCAGCCACGCAAGGTTCTGATGGCTGCGCGCGTAGACCGCGACCGCGGGCTGGCCATTGGCCCCGGTGGCCACCGCGCGATAGCCGGCAAAATTGCCCCAGACGGTCCCGAAAAAAGCCCGGATCGCCTTTCGCCCTCGGTACCATTCCCGCCATGGCGGCATGTGGTAGGTGGCGTCTTCGCGCAGCAGGTCGACGAGGCCGTCGAGGTTGTCCGCTTGCCAGGCCTGCATGTAGCGTTCGAGCAGCAGCCCCTCTTGCGGGTTGGGCTGCGATCGCTGCAGGGGACGCCCCCGAGGATAGCTCTGGCCAAGCGTTGCGCGGGCCCGCTGCAGGGCGCTGTTGATAGAAGCGGTCGAACCGCCCAGCGAGTGCGCCGTCTCGGCCGCTGACCAGCCAAGCACGTCGCAAAGCAAAAGGGCGGCCCGCTGCCTGGGCGGCAGAAGCTGGATCGCCGCGACGAAAGCGAGTTGCACCGCTTCACGGGCCTCGTAGCGCGCGTCCGGACCCGGTTTGTCGTCGACCAGATCCGGAAGCTCCGCGTCCGGATAAGGCTCCAGCCAGTTGAGCTCGGCGGCGGGCCCGCCGGTCGCCCTCGAGTCAGAGGGCGGCCGTTCGGGCTCAAGGAGAATGCGATGCACCCTCGACCGCGCCTTGAGGGCGTTGAGGCAGCTGTTGGTGGCGATCGTGTAGAGCCAGCCGCGAACCGAGCCTCGTCCGTCGAATTGCGACCTCCCGCGCCAGGCCCGCAGAAAGCTGTCCTGGACGAGGTCGTCCGCCTCGTGCAGTGAACCCATCATCCGATAGCAATGCAGCTTGAGTTCGCGGCGATGGACCACTGTCAGGCGCTCGAAGGCCAGAGGATCGGCTGGCCTGGCCGGCCCAAGGGCTCAACAGGGCCAGAAGCGTCTGTCATACGGAGCCTGCGGTGCTGAAGTCGGCTGACATCCTGCGCGCCTCATGCCGCCGCCGCAAGTCCGCTGCCGCTCACCGTGAAGGAGCTGCCTTGCGGTTTGCCGGTAGCGAGCGCGACCACCGCGCGAGCGACATCGGCCGGTGTCTGCATGTCGGTCATGCTCGCCAGGAAGTCCTTCGGTCGGATGCCCATATAGGCCGAAATGCCGTCGATACCGCGGTCACCAACGCCGGTGCCCGGCATGATGCGCGCCGGCGCAAGTGCCATGAAGCGCAGGCCGAGGCCGAGCCGGTCCGCTTCCTTCTGGCTGTGACCGGCCAGGAACATCTGCATGCGTTTTGCGCCGGAATAGCCGCCTGAATTCGGCGGCCCACCGCTAAAGGCAGCACCACTGGAGATCAGCACCACCCGGCTCCCCGGCTTGAGCCGGCCCTGGAGCGCTGCCTTGCAGAACAGGAACGACGCCTTGACGTCCATGTCCCAGTTGGCCGAGAAGACCTCCCAGCTCTGCTCCTGGATGGGGGCGGACGGCGCGAGAGCGCCGGCGCAGATCACCAGGACGTCCGGCTCCAGCACCTTGAAAACCGAATCGGGCGCAGCCTCCTTCGTCGCGTCGGACGCAAGGGTTTTCACACCGGGCATCTCGTTGAAGAGCTCTGTCAGGGCTGCCGCGCCGCGGGCGACGGCGAGAACGGTCGCCCCTTCGCCAAGTGCTGCTTCTACGATCGAGCGGCCGACTCCCCGGCTGCCTCCGATGACGACAACATTCTGACCTTCTAACGATCCCATGGATCACCTCTCTTTCCGGCCGCCGGACCATCCGAGCGCGCCTGTTGATCAGGACAGCGCAGGCAGGCGGAAATCATCGGTGCGAGGTCAAAAAACCTTCTCAGGCGATGGGGCGGGCCGGCGCAAAGCTCCGATCTGACTCCGTCGCCAGCCGGCGACGCGCCAGGCCTGTCGCCTGCGCGACGCACTGCTATTCGCTCTCGCCCTCGAGCGCCGGCACCGAGACGCCCGCGAGCTCCGCCGCCAGCAGCCGCGAGGCGCCCGCTCGCGCGATCCTCAGCATCAGCGCCTTGCGTGTCGCAGCCGCCATGCGGTGCTCGGGCGCATCGCGCAGGATCTCGGCGCCATAGCCGTCGGAAAGGATGAAGCCGCATTCCTCGGGAAAGATCTCCTGGGGCACGCCGGGATGGGTGGCGAAGAAGAAGCGGTCGGAATGCAGCCGGTAGTCGGGCCATTTGCGGTCGACCCGGAAATCCTCGATCGAGGATTTGATCTCGATGATCCAGATGTCGCCCTGGCGCGTCATCGCGACGAGGTCGGCGCGGCGCCCGGTGGCCAAGGACAGTTCAGGCAGCACATGCGCGCCCATGTCCATCAACAGTCGCTGCACCCCACGCCGCACCAGCATGGCGCGCTCCGACTGTCGGCCGTCGATCAAAGGGTTGAGGGGAATCGGGGAAATGATCGGCATGACGGGCACCATGCCAGTTTTTGTTCACGGTTTGAACCCATGAATGGCACGAGGCCGGTGAAACGCCTTTAGTGAGCACTAACGTAGCTAGGAACGCGTGCCGGACTTTCCATGAACGAAAGGCCATCAGCCTAGCTCGAATGGCTTATGGCATTGCGTCGCCGTTCATACGACGGAACGAGACAGGCTTTATCGCCGGGGCAAGGCTTGCGGGCAGCGGCTGTACCCGGCCGTAGGGGAACAGGGGAACGCTGCATCTTGCCGGTGATGTCCTTCACCGTCTTTAACAGCGCCTCATGCAGTGTCTGGAGCGAGCAACGCTCGCCGTAGGCGGCGTGACCGGCTCCGTTCCCACGTTGAATGAGCCGCAGCCTATGCCTGTCACATCAGCTTAACAATTCTCTGGTAGCTAAGGCCCATAGCCTTACTTTTCCTCCGCCCCGCCAGCTTCATCCAAAGCAGACGGGGCTTATTTTTGTTGAAGACGTTGCTGCGCCGGTCCTGTTCCGTGCCATTGGATGGAAGCTGCATCCTTCGCCGTCTTCAACAGCGCCTCATGCAAAACCTGGAGCGAGGCGGTAGTGATCGCAGCCAGGCGATATCGGCGGGCCGACGATGCTCTTGTGCAGGCCGCGATCGTAAATTGACGGACCCAGCCAAGATTAGATGGCTGCCACGCAAAGGGGCAATTACACCCAAAAGAAGTCAGGCCAGGACTGTTTTCAGCCTTGAAGGCCCACGAGCGCGGATCATATAAGAATATATACTTTTCCCATTGCTTCAGGGGTAGGCATGGCGGTGAACAGGGCAGCATCAAAAAGCGAGAGGCTCTCGGCCTTCGACCTCGATGCTCTGCGCGAGGTGTTCAGGAAGTCGGTTCGTGAGCATGACGTCTCAGCAGCCGATTGGGCGGAACACGCCAAATTGTTCCTCAAGCGGACAACCAAGCGCGAAGCTGGCAAGGAAATTATCAACCGCGTCGTTTAGGCGGCTTGGTATCAGCCATTGATGCCGCACCATCGCTCTATGCCGTTGGCGCTCGACTACCTTCAGCCGCCCCAGCCATATCATCCAAAATCGGGCAGTCCGGCCGGTCGTCGCCGTGGCAGGCGTGGATCAGTTTTTGTAGTGTCGCCCGCATCGACTGCAACTCGCGCACCTTCTCCTCGATGGCGCTGACATGGGCGGCGGCGATCTCGCGCACATCGTGGCTGGCGCGGCTGCGGTCCTGGTAGAGCGCCATCAACTGGCGACAGTCGTCGATGGAAAAGCCGAGGTTGCGCGCGCGGCGCAGGAAGGCCAGCCGATGGATATCGTCGCCCGAATAGTCGCGGTAGCCATTGCCGGCGCGCGCCGGCGCGATCAGGCCGATCTCCTCATAGTAGCGGATGGTCTTGGCCGGCAGGCCGGAACGCTCCGCGGCATCTCCGACATTCATGGCGTCTTCCCTGGTTTCGGCAGCTCTCGGAACTGCCCCATTGAAATTGCTTCACAATCCTGTGACGGCTGTTGCCGAAATGCCGCAGTCGCGGGCTTACCGGCACGTAAGGTCCTGCATATAGGCATCGCGCGCTTGGCAAGCAACGCAAATGCCAGCATGAATGGTTAAGGAAAAAGCGGCCGACTCGTGCCGCGATCAACTGGGCAGGGCATCGGACCTATTCATGCGCATGAAGTCGTTTGCAATTGTCGCTGCCCTCGCGCTGTCGACCACCATTAGCGGTTGCAGCACCATAGGCTCGCGGCTGTTCACCAACAACTACGGCGCGGTCACCGATGCGGGCTATCAATTGCCGCGCATCCCGATCGAGAAGGTGCCGGCGAAGTATCACCGGCAAGAGGTGAATTACGACACCAAGGAAAAGCCGGGCACCATCATCGTCGACACCCAGAACAAGTTCCTCTACTTCGTCGAGGGCGACGGCCGCGCGATACGCTACGGCATCGGCGTCGGCCGTGAGGGCTTCGAGTGGCACGGCACCGCCCGTATCGCGATCAAGCGCGAATGGCCGACCTGGACGCCGCCCTCGCAGATGATCAAGCGCCAGCCCGAGCTGGCCAAGTTCGCCGGCGGCATGGACCCCGGCCTGAAGAACCCGCTCGGCGCGCGCGCCATGTATCTGTTCAACAAGGGCGGCGACATGGGCTACCGCCTGCATGGCAGCCCGGAATGGAACTCGATCGGCAAGGCGATGTCGTCGGGCTGCATCCGGCTGATGAACCAGGACATTATCGACCTCTACGACCGCACGTCGGTCGGCGCCAAGGTCATCGTACTGTGACACCTTTTATGACGCGGACCGTCTAGGCAACAAATGGACGTCCAAAAACAGAAAACCGGGCAATTCGGCCCGGTTTTTTGTTGTCCGCATTCTGAAGTTGCGAAGCCCCCTACTGCGTCAGCACCGTATCCGAAGGCCGCTGGTTGAAGTCGCACTTGCCGGTCACGGTGTAGAAGAAGTCGGCGTTGGAAACCGCGGCCGGCACGGGATTGCCGCCGTCCTCCCATGCCTGGTAGCCCGGCTGGCCGCAGGGCACGGCGGTGAAGATGTCGACGGTCTGGCCGGTTGCGACCTCGGGCATGACGGTCGGGCTTGTGCCGATATAGAGCCGGTTGGAGGTGGCCGGATCGTTCGACTTCAGGGTCTTCGGCGAGCCGGACGGCACGTCCATCTGCAGATAGAGGCTGCTCATCAGGCTGACGTCGACCACGGCGCCGGAGCCATTGGCGGGATACATCGTATCGACACAGCCATATTTGGTGCCGCTCGAGTCGGTCTGGATGGCCGTTCCGGCGGGCAGGCTCTTCTGCAGAGACTTCGTCGTGCCTACCACGCAGACCTGCTTCTGGACCGTCGTGCTGATGTCTGCGCCGCCCGAGTTGGTGATGGTGTTCACAAGCGTCGTGCCGTAGCCCTTCGGATCGCCGGTGTTGCCATAGGTATAGGTGATCGTCATCAACGGCTTGGCGGTGGTCGCACCGAACTTCGTGCCGTAGAGCGTCATGGTCTTGCCCCAGTAGCCCGACACCTTCGTCACCTTGAACGTGGTCTGCACCAGCGCCGGCCGCTTGCGCACCGCCGAGCCGACGGCCACCTGCACCGTGTCGATCCTGGCGATCTGCATGAAATTGGTCGGCATCGGATAGCTTGCCGAGGCTCTGGCGGTGGCTGTGCCGTCGGCGGCGACGTCGAAGCTGTCGAGCTTGGCGGTGCCTTGCCCGCCATTGGCGGCGAAGGACTGCTCCAGTGCCGTCTGGCGGGCGGCAAGCGCAGTACCGGTCGGCATCGTGGTGATCGACAGGATCGCCGCATCCAGCGCGTTCTGCATGTTGCCGCGGGTCTGCACGGCCGAGGTGTAGTCGACCGAAAAGCCGACGGCGAGCGCCAGCGGGACGAGGGCGATGATGAAGACGGGCACGAGCGAACCGCTGGTCGAGCGGAGGAACTGTTTTGCAAACCTGGGCATCTTGGGGCTTTCGAGGGCGATGTTGGCCGGTTGTGTGGCCGCGAACTATGCCTCAAACCCGTGGATTAAAGATTAAGGGCGGCTAATGTCCGCGGCGGCAGCAACACGCGCGCGTCCGCACATAGATGCTGGCGGGCCAGAGGGGGGGCGCGAAGGATCGCGGCCCTTGCGCCATGCGGCATGCCGCGCAGCCCTTCGCTGTCGCTTCGGGCGTTCGTTGTTCGGAAGCCAAGCAGTTGGCTTTCCGTCCGCTGCGCGGACCACGCCTCACCCCCCCGCTTGCCCCTGCAACCCGCCCCTGCTAAAGGCCGCCGCATGACCACCCCGCTCGACCACATCCGCAATTTCTCCATCGTCGCCCATATCGACCATGGCAAATCCACGCTTGCCGACCGGCTGATCCAGTCCACCGGCGGGCTGGAGCTGCGCGACATGAAGGAGCAGGTGCTGGACTCGATGGACATCGAGCGCGAGCGCGGCATCACCATCAAGGCGCAGACGGTGCGGCTGAAATACCGCGCCAACAATGGCGAGGACTATATCCTCAACCTCATCGACACGCCCGGCCATGTCGACTTCGCCTATGAAGTGTCGCGTTCGCTGGCCGCTTGCGAGGGCTCGCTGCTGGTCGTCGACGCCAGCCAGGGCGTCGAGGCGCAGACGCTGGCCAATGTCTACCAGGCCATCGACAACAACCACGAGATCGTCGTGGTGCTGAACAAGGTCGACCTGCCGGCCGCCGAGCCCGAGCGCATCCGCGAGCAGGTCGAGGAGGTGATCGGCATCGACGCCTCCAACGCCGTGCTGATCTCGGCCAAGACCGGCCTCGGCATTCCCGATGTGCTGGAGGCGATCGTCCACCAATTGCCGCCGCCGCGCGAGGGCGATGTCGCCGCCCCCTTGAAGGCGATGCTGGTCGACAGCTGGTACGACGCCTATCTCGGCGTCATCGTGCTGGTGCGCATCATCGATGGCGTGCTGAAGAAGGGCCAGACCATCCGCATGATGGGTACCGGCGCCAAATACCTGGTCGAGCGCACCGGCGTCTTCACCCCTGCCCGCATCAATGTCGACGAGCTCGGCCCCGGCGAGTTCGGCTTCTTCACCGGCTCGATCAAGGAAGTGGCCGACACCCGCGTCGGCGACACCATCACCGAGGACCGGCGCGCCACCGCGCAGGCGCTGCCCGGCTTCAAGCCGGCGCAGCCGGTGGTGTTCTGCGGCCTGTTCCCGGTCGACGCCGCCGATTTCGAGGATCTGCGCGCCGCCGTCGGCAAGCTGCGCCTCAACGACGCCTCCTTCTCCTACGAAATGGAAACCAGCGCCGCACTTGGCTTCGGCTATCGCTGCGGCTTCCTTGGCCTGCTGCATCTCGAAATCATCCAGGAGCGGCTGGAGCGCGAGTTCAACCTCGACCTCATCGCCACCGCACCCAGCGTCGTCTACCGCCTGGCTCTCAATGACGGCACGGTGAAGGAACTGCATAACCCGGCCGACATGCCCGACGTGGTCAAGATCTCGGCCATCGAGGAGCCGTGGATCCGCGCCACCATCCTGACGCCCGACGACTATCTCGGCGGCATCCTGAAGCTCTGCCAGGACAGGCGCGGCATCCAGGCCGACCTCTCCTATGTCGGCAAGCGCGCCATGCTGACCTACGATCTGCCGCTCAACGAAGTGGTCTTCGATTTTTATGATCGCCTGAAATCGATCTCCAAGGGCTACGCCTCCTTCGACTATCATCTGACCGACTACAAGGAAGGCGACCTGGTGAAGATGTCGATCCTGGTCAACGAGGAACCGGTCGACGCGCTGTCCATGCTGGTCCACCGCACCGCGGCGGAAAAGCGCGGCCGCCAGATGTGCGAGAAGCTGAAGGAGCTGATCCCGCACCACCTGTTCAAGATCCCGATCCAGGCCGCGATCGGCGGCAAGGTTATCGCCCGCGAGACCATCTCGGCGCTGCGCAAGGATGTCACCGCCAAGTGCTACGGCGGCGACGTCTCGCGCAAGCGCAAGCTGCTCGACAAGCAGAAAGAGGGCAAGAAGCGGATGCGCCAGTTCGGCAAGGTGGATATCCCGCAGGAGGCGTTTATCCAGGCGCTGAAGATGGGGGACTAAGCGGTCCGGCCCTCTGGGCCGGACGCATCGACCCGGTGGGTCGATGCGAGCGCAAGTCCGGCTGGGAGCTGCCGCAGGCAGCGGGTCCCACCCAGGGGGTTGCGGCAGTGCGATGAGCTCGTCCCCGCGGTCACGCCCACAGTGAAGACTAAGCCCACATCCCCATTGCACTTTCCACCCTCGATTGTATCTTTGCGTCACGTCTTGGGGGAAATCACCTTTTCATGCGCAAATACGGGACACCGCTCCTCTCGCTTTTTCTCGACTTCTTCTGGATCAATACAGCCGTAGGTCTGGCCATCTCTCTGCTGCCGGCACTCGTGCAAGCTGCGTTTGGCGGACCTTTGCCATGGGCGGCGCAGATCGTCATCTCTCTAGTCTTGCTCTCGATTGGCCGCCTGCTGAACCTCTCGCTCGGGGAATATCTGCTCTCCCATGCTGTCGCCGAACGGGAAGCTGGCGTTCGGCTTCGCCAATGGCCCAACCTGTTGCTTGGAACGGGCGGATTCCTGTCCGGCCTCCAGGAATTGGTGCGCGGGACCCAACCCGGTTCCGGGGTGCCGTTCCTGTTCATGGTCGAGGAAACACCGCTCAAGATGGTCGCGATAATGGCCAACGGAGCGCTCTATGGTCTGGGAGGCATCATGTTGCTGAGGTTCGCAACCGGTGCAAAATTGCTCAACGGCGCTTTGTTCGCGGTTGGTGCCGTGATTATGGCGGTCAACATATTATTCTACCATGACGCAATGGTCGCTGCGATCATCGCGCGTAACGAAAGTCAAGGCAGGTCGATCACCTTGGAAGCGGCAGAACGAGCCGTGGCGCTCTCGCCATACGGTTTCGCTTTGCTGGGTGCCATGGCCGCGATCCTGTACTTCTGCCGGGAGCGTGCGGCGGCTTCTGTTGCCAAGTCCCTCGACAGGCCGCTGGACAGCTCATCATAGCCCTACCGACTCTCACCACGCTCGGCCGCATTTTCTTCCCATGTCCGCCCCCGTTGAACTCCGCAACAGCGCCACCGGCAAGATCTTTCCGCCTTCGGCCATTCCTGATGGCTACGATCTTCGGCTTCTTCGCGCTCAAGAGGTTGGCGTCGGTCCGGCCTGTCCATCGCGCGCCGCTTGGAGAACGCCTCGCCCTGAAGTATCCTTGGGTGCTAGGGGGGATCTCAAATGCGTTCCAGCCCTCTGGACACCGTCTCCGCGAGCGGCCTCGCCATCGGCGGCGCTTTCGGCCTAGCCGGCACCTTCGTGGAAAGCGCTCCGCTCCGCGAAACGCTCTGGACGATCGACGGCGTGGCACTCGTCGTGGCAACCGCGCTGCTGACGATGAAATACCAGCGGCTGGGCAATGACAGCGTCGCGGCCGGGTTCCTGACCTTCGTCGCCGGCGAGAGCCTGCTGCTGTCGGGCAATGCGGCGGGCCTCGAGGCCAGCGTTCCCTCCTATGTCGGCGGCATCTCGCTCTGGGCGGCAGCCCTTGTCCTGATCAGCGCGCCAAACACCTTTGCTCTGTGGATGCGCCTCACCGGCCTCGTTGCCGCGATCCTGTTTGCCGTGTCGGTGGGCATGGTGCTCTGGGGCGCGCCTTTGCTGCCGACCTCGGCGCCGCTGCCTGCCGCCGGCTATCCGTTCCTGGTGCTGACCTTCATCGGCTGGATCTGGACGCTGATGAAGCCCGAACGGTGAGTGGCAAAAAATGTCCGCGCCGCTCGAACTCCGCAACAGCGTCACCGGAAAGATCTTTCCTGCCATCGGGCCGTTCATCATCGGCGCGATGTTCGGCTTCGGCGCGCTGCAGGGGCTGGCGTCGGGCGCCGATGGCGGACACGTGCTGGTCATCGCGCTGCTGGCGGTGGCTTGCCTGGCGCTCGGCGCATCAATCGCGCGCGGCGCCTTCGACACTTCGGTCAAGGTCGTGCTGGACAGTCAAGGTTTCCGCGATCGTCGCGCCGGCGATGTGCTGGTGCCGTGGCGCGACGTGCGCAGCGTGCGCCTCACCTCCGGCAAGGGCTCGGCGATGCTCAATTTCGAGCTGATCGAGGAGCCGCCTGACGCAATCAAATATGCGCCGGCCAATGCGCTGAGCCGGATCCTGCCCTTCGGCAAGACCATCGTGCACATGGAGGTCTCCTCGCTCGATGTCCGTGGCGAGGACATGATCGACGCGATCCGGCAGCTCGCGCCGCATGTGGTGGTGGCGCGCTGAAGGGGAAGATGGCGATTGCCCGCCGATCGTGCGAGCTTGCGTCTCCGATTCGGGACGCCGCCATGCTTCGCCTCACCCTTCTTGCCCTGCTCCTCGCCACCCCGGCGCATGCCGCCGAGATGGCGTTCTTCGTCAAGAACCTGCGTAGCCAAGCGGTGGCGGTCGAGCTGTTCAGCCGCGACCGCGAGACGGTCTGGCCGGGCGGCGACAGCGTGTTCCTGATCCAGCCGGGCTCGCAGAAGTCGGTGCCGATCTCCTGCAATTCCGGCGAAAACATCTGCTACGGCGCCTGGGTCAACGGCCAGGACAACATCTCCGCCGGCGTCGGCCCCGACAACGACCAGCCTTGCGACAATTGCTGCTTCATCTGTGTGGAGAAGACCACCGAGACGATTGACCTGGTGCCGTAGCGGAAGCTGCCAATCTCCCCCCTCGTGGGGGAGATCGGCCGCCATCGCTGCCTTCGCCAATCTCGAACGTCGCAGGGACCAAATCACCTCGGGATTACCCCAATCCTCGCTTCCTCGCTCCAGCCTCGCATGCCATGATTCTCCCCTCGGCCGTGGGGGCCGATTCTCATCCCAGGGGGTTTTATGTCTTTCGCCTTTCCGCGCCGCATCGTCGTCGCGCTCTCGCTCGCGGCCTTGTTCGCGCCCGTCGCCCATGCCGGCGACGTCACCTTCGAGATCAAGAACAGCCATCCCAATGCCATGCGCGTCGAGCTCTACAGCCAGGACCGCGACTATGTCTGGCCGGGCGACGGCAAGGATTTCTATCTCGACGACGGCGAGACCAAGCAGCTGCCGATCTCCTGCGAGGAGGGCGAAGCGATCTGCTACGGCGCCTGGGTCGACGGCGACGAGGAAACCTATTGGGGCGTCGGCCCCAACAACAAGGAAAAGTGCGAAGACTGCTGCTACACCTGCAGCGGCGGCGAGACCGAGGAAATCGACCTGGTGGAGTGATCTGCCGATCTCCCCCCCTCGTGGGTCCCTTGGCCCAGCGCTCGCTTCTTTATCGACCGGCCCGTATCGGCTAAGGGGCGGGGAAAGAGAATTCCCCGGACCTGCTCATGACCGCCAAGCCAAAACCCCTCCCTTTGTTCCTCGGCATCGATACCGGCGGCACCTACACCGATGCCGTGCTGTGGTCGGAAACCGGTAGCCCACGTGGCAAGGTGCTGGCCAAGGCCAAGGCGCTGACGACGCGCCATGATCTGGCCGTCGGCATTTCCGGCGCGGTCGATGCGGTGCTGGAAAAATCCCGCACCGATCCCACGGCGATAAAACTGGTGTCAATGTCGACGACATTGGCCACCAACGCGCTGGTCGAGGGCCAGGGCGGGCGCGTGGCTTTGGTCATGATCGGCTTTTCCGAGACCGACCTTGCCCGCGACGGGTTGAAGACGGCTTTAGGCACCGACCCAGTCGTGTTCTGCCCCGGTGGCCATGATGTTCACGGCAATGCCGCCAAGCTCGATCTGTCCGGCCTCGAGGCGGCCTTCCCCGAGCTCGGCGGCTCGGTGTCGGGCTTTGCCGTCTGCGCCTATTTTGCCACCCGCAACCCGGCGCATGAGATCGCCGCCCGCGAGTTGATCCGCGAGAAGACCGGCCTGCCGGTCACCGCCAGCCACGAACTGTCGGCAAAACTTGGCGGCCCGCGCCGGGCGCTGACCACGCTGCTCAACGCCAGGCTGATCTCGATGATCGATCGGCTGGTGGCGGCGACCGAAGGATTTCTCGAAGCGCGCAAGATCGCAGCCCCCCTGATGGTGGTGCGCGGCGACGGCGCGCTGGTGTCGGCGGCGTTCGCCCGCCAGCGGCCGATCGAGACCATTTTGTCGGGCCCGGCCGCCAGCCTGGTCGGCGCCCGCCACATGACCGGGCTCGACGATGCGGTCGTCTCCGATATTGGCGGTACCACCACCGACGTCGCCGTGCTCGACGGCGGCCGCCCCAGGCTCGATCCGGAAGGCGCCACGGTCGGCGGCTTCCGCACCATGGTCGAGGCGGTGGCGATGCGCACCTTCGGCCTCGGCGGCGATTCCGAAGTGGCGCTGGAGGACGGCGCACTCAACCCAAAGATCCTGCTCGGGCCGCGCCGCCTGGTGCCGCTGGCGCTGGCCGGCATGGTGCATGGCGAGGCGGTGACGGTCGAACTGGAACGCCAGCTGCGCGCGCCGAACCCCGGCCGCATGGATGGCCGCTTCGCGGTGCGCACCGGCGTGCCCGAGCGGCTGGCGGCGGGTCTGACCGGCGCCGAGGCCAAGCTCTATGAACTGATTGGGGCAGTGCCGCTGCCGCTCGACAGGCTGCTGACCTCGAACGCCCAGAACGCCACGCTGAACCGGTTGGTGTCGCGCGGGCTGGTGCATATTTCGGGCTTCACCCCGTCGGACGCCGCCCATGTGCTGGGCAAGCAGGCCAATTGGGACGCCGCCCCGGCGCGTCTCGGCGCCGAGCTGTTCGCCCGCAAGCGCGACGGCCGCGGCCAGGCGATCGCCGCCACGCCGGAGGCGATTTCCGAGCGCGTGCTGCTGACGCTGACCCGCTGGTCGGCCGAATACATCCTTGAAACCGCCTTCGCCGAGGATGGGCTGGATGGCGCCGCCACCGTGGCGCATGCGCTGGTGCAGCGCGCCGTCGATTCGCATCCCGGCATCGCCCGCCTCAGCGTCGCGCTCGACCGGCCGGTCATCGGCCTCGGCGCCTCGGCGCCGCTGCACTATGCCGGCCTGCCGCCGCTCATTGGCAATGGCTGCGTGGTGCCCGACGATACCGACGTCGCCAACGCGCTCGGCGCCGTCGTCGGCCAGGTCCGCGTCTCGGCCGAGGCCCGTGTCAGCCAGCCCGTGGAAGGCCTGTTCCGGCTTTCATCGGGTGAAAGCGTGCGCGATTTCACCGACGAGGCTTCCGCCGTGGCGGCGGCCGAGGTCGATGTGCGGGCCATCGCCGCCAAACGGGCGAAAGACGCCGGCACCGACAGCGCCGAAATCGAAGTCGCCACCGAATTCAGCGTCTCCACCGTCGAAAGCCAGCGCATGTTCATCGAAGCGCATGTGGTGGCGGTGGCCTCGGGACGGCCACGGATTGCGGTGTGATGGAGAGCTTGATCTCCCCCCAAGTGGGGGAGATGGCCGGCAGGCCAGAGGGGGGCGCTGTCCCGCCGGCGTCTCCGTTCTACCTTCGCTCCGGTATCCAGTCGTGGTGATGTTCCCACAGCAAAAGTGGCCAGATTGGCGATCCTTCGCGCCCCCCTCTGCCCTGCCGGGCATCTCCCCCACGAGGGGGGAGATCGGCAGCTCCGGCCGACTGCAAAATTCCACCTTCACCCTAAGCCGAATTGACCCTTCACCCTCGACATGCCAAAGGCCCGGCCTAGCCTTTCATCTGGAGACGCCCTGATGACCGATCGCACCGAGATCGCCGGATTGCGGATTGCCCGCGAGCTGCATGACTTCGTCGTCGACGAAGCGCTGCCCGGCACCGGCATTGCCGCCGATGCGTTCTGGAACGGTTTTTCGACCATCGTCCATGATCTGGCGCCGAAGAACCGGGCGCTGCTGGCAAAGCGCGACGCCATGCAGGAACAGCTCGATGGCTGGTACCGCGACAATGGCGCGCCGCTCGACATGGAGGCCTACAAAGGCTTCCTGAAGGAGATCGGCTATCTCGTCCCTGAGGGCCCGGCCTTCAGCGTCTCCACCGACAATGTCGATCCGGAGATCGCGGTGGTCGCCGGGCCGCAGCTGGTCGTGCCGGTGATGAATGCGCGCTATGCGCTCAACGCCGCCAATGCGCGCTGGGGTTCGCTCTATGATGCGCTCTACGGCACCGATGCCATCCCCGAAACGGGCGGCGCGGAAAAAGGCAAGGGCTTCAACCCCGTGCGCGGCGCCAAGGTGGTTGCCTGGGCCAAGGACTTCCTCGACCAGTCGGTGCCGCTCACCTCCGGCAAATGGGCCGGCGTCAACGGTCTGTCGGTTGCCAATGGCGCGCTGAAGCTCAGCGCCGGCGCCGGCGGCACCACGCTGGCCGATCCGAAACAGTTTGCCGGCTATCGCGGCGATGCCGCCAACCCTGCGGCCGTGCTGCTGGTCAAGAATGGCCTGCATATCGAGATATCGATCGACCGCGCCAACCAGATCGGCCGCACCGACCCGGCGGGGATCGCCGACATCATCCTGGAATCGGCGCTGACCACCATCCAGGATTGCGAGGATTCGGTCGCCGCAGTCGACGCCGAGGACAAGGTCGTCGTCTACCGCAACTGGCTCGGCCTGATGAAGGGCGACCTCGCCGAAGAGATCAGCAAGGGCGGCAAGACTTTTGTCCGCAAGCTCAATCCCGACCGCGGCTACACATCGCCGGCCGGTGGCCCGCTTGCGCTGCCCGGCCGCTCGCTGATGCTGGTGCGCAATGTCGGCCACCTGATGACCAATCCGGCGATATCGGACCGGGACGGCAACGAGGTGCCGGAAGGCATCATGGACGCGGCGATGACGGCGCTGATCGCTCTGCACGATGTCGGCCCGAACGGGCGGCGGATGAACTCCCGCGCCGGCTCGATGTATGTGGTGAAACCGAAGATGCACGGGCCGGAGGAGGTCGCCTTCGCCGTCGAGATCTTCGATCGCGTCGAAGCGCTGCTCGGCATGGCCAGGAACACCATCAAGATGGGCATCATGGACGAGGAGCGGCGCACCACCGTCAACCTCAAGGAGGCGATCCGCACGGCAAAAGAGCGCGTGGTGTTCATCAACACCGGCTTCCTCGACCGCACCGGCGACGAGATCCACACTTCGATGGAAGCTGGCCCGATGATCCGCAAGGGCGACATGAAGCAGGCCGCCTGGATTTCCGCCTATGAGGCCTGGAACGTCGATACCGGGCTGGAATGCGGCCTGGCCGGCCACGCCCAGATCGGCAAGGGCATGTGGGCAATGCCGGACCTGATGGCGGCGATGCTGGAGCAAAAAATCGTCCACCCGAAGGCCGGCGCCAACACCGCCTGGGTGCCGTCGCCGACGGCGGCGACGCTGCACGCCACCCACTACCACAAGGTCGATGTGCATGCCGTCCAGGCGGCGCTGAAGAGCCGACCCAAGGCGAAGCTCGACGACATATTGTCGGTGCCGGTGGCGGTGCGTCCGAACTGGACGCCAGACGAGATCCAGCGCGAGCTCGACAACAACGCGCAAGGCATTCTGGGCTATGTCGTGCGCTGGGTCGACCAGGGTGTCGGCTGCTCGAAAGTGCCTGACATCAACGATGTCGGCCTGATGGAGGATCGCGCCACGCTGCGCATTTCCTCGCAGCACATCGCCAACTGGCTGCGCCACGATGTCTGCTCGAAGATCCAGGTCATGGATGCCTTGCAGCGCATGGCGGCCATCGTCGACCGCCAGAATGTCGGCGATCCGCTCTATCAGCCGATGGCGCCCGACTTCGACAGCTCCATCGCCTTCCAGGCCGCCTGCGACCTGGTCTTCAAGGGCAGCGTCCAGCCCAACGGCTACACCGAGCCGGTGCTTCACGCGCGGCGGCTGGAGCTGAAGGCGAAGGGCTGAGAGCAAAACAAAGGCGGCGGGCCGATCGATCCGCCGCCCGCTGTTCAGGCAGCAGCTGTTCGATCAGTTCAGGCCGCCGCGCAGTTTCGCTGAGCCGCCTTACGCCGCTTGCGCCATCCGCTCCGACATCATGCGGTAGGAAATGGCCTCGGCCAGATGGATGCGGCCGACCGTCTCGCTGGCATCGAGGTCGGCCAGTGTCCGCGCCACTTTCAGCACGCGGTGGTAGGCGCGCGCGGAAAAGCCGAGTTTTTCACTGGCGTCCTTGAGCAGCGTCAAGCCGGCAGCATCCGGCACGGCGATCTCCTCGATGATCGAGGGCGAGCAATGCGCGTTTGTTGTGGCGCTGGTGACGCCTAGCCGCTCGAAGCGCTCGCGCTGGATGGTGCGGGCGCGCGCCACGCGCAGTGCCACGGCCGCACTCTTCTCCGCCTTGTCGGGCCGGATCAGATCGCCGGCCGAAACCGCCGGGACTTCAATGCGGAGATCGATGCGGTCAAGCAACGGGCCGGAAATGCGCGCCTGGTAGTCGGTGCGGCAGCGCTCGCCGCGCAGGCAGCGATAGCCGGGCTCGCCGGCCATGCCGCAGCGGCACGGGTTCATCGCCGCGACCAGCTGGATGCGCGCCGGATAGGTGACGCGATGGTTGGCGCGCGCGATCATGCAGTCGCCGGTCTCCAGCGGCTGGCGCAGCGCGTCGAGAGTCTGTGGCGTGAATTCGGGAAACTCGTCGAGAAACAGCACGCCGTGATGGGCAAGCGAAACCTCACCGGGCCGCGCCCTCAGGCCGCCGCCCACCATCGCCGCCATCGAGGCCGAATGGTGCGGCGCGCGGAACGGCCGCCGGTCGGTCAGCTTGCCTTCGCCGAGCTCGCCGGCCACCGAGGCGATCATCGAGACTTCGAGCAATTCCTTGGGCGCCAGCGGCGGCAGGATCGACGGCAGCCTTTGCGCCAGCATCGATTTGCCCGAACCTGGCGGTCCGACCATCAAGAGATTATGTCCGCCGGCCGCCGCCACCTCCAGCGCCCGCTTGGCGCTCTCCTGGCCCTTGATGTCGGCGAGGTCGGGCAGGTCGCGCGCCGAGGCGTGGATGCCGGCTTCCGGCCGCGACAGCACTTGCGTGCCGCGAAAATGATTGGCGATCGCAATCAGGCTGCGCGGTGCCAATATGTCGAAATCCTTGCCGGCCCAGGCCGCTTCCGGCCCGCAGGCGTGGGGGCAGATCAGGCCCTTGTTCTCGGCATTGGCGCCGATCGCCGCCGGCAGCGCGCCGGCCACAGCGGCAATGGTGCCGTCGAGCGACAATTCGCCGAGCACCACATAGCCGGCCAGCATGTCGCCCGGAATGGCGCCAAGTGCGGCCATCAGGCCGAGTGCGATGGGGAGGTCGTAATGGCTGCCTTCCTTGGGCAGGTCGGCAGGCGCCAGATTGACCGTCACCTTTTTCGACGGCATTGACAGGCCGGAGGCATGGAGTGCCGCCTGCACCCGTTCGCGGCTTTCAGCCACCGCCTTGTCGGCCAGGCCAACAATATGCATGTTGACCTTGCCCGGCGCGATCATCACCTGGACATCGACCGGCACGGCCTCGATGCCCTGGAAAGCAACCGTGCGAACCCGCGCCACCATCTTTTTCAACGCCCCCGGACCTGGCTCGCTCGAAGCCGGTGCAATCAGGCCGTGAGCGCGACCAGGCAAGACAAGCACAGATTTCTGGGTTAATCAAGAACATTACGGGAACATACAGTCGCCGTCGTCTTCCGACGAAATGTCACCGCAGCGCGCAGAACTCCATCGGACTGCCTCCGCCCGAGACGGAATTAACCAACATGGAAAGGCGGTTGGGTTTGTCACCGATCCGACTCGCATACGATGTTATGGTTGGAAGTCGGGGGACATCCGCAGCGCGCCAGGCGCAAAAGCGAGGACGACAGGATGCCGACCTTAAGCAATGGCAGTGAGCTCACCGTATGGGAAGAACCCGAAAATCCCAATCCGAGCCCTGACGCGGTGCTTTTCAGCATCACGGAAACCGACGGCGACGTGATCGGACCGATAGGGGCGAAGGCGGATTTCCCATTTGGTGGGATCGACCTGGCTTCAGTCGATGTCTTCGACGGTTTCTTCACCATCACCAGCTTCACCCACGAGGGCAGGACCGAGACCTGGACGACGGTGGAAACGCAGGTCTTCGACAACGAAGGCAATCTCATCCGCACCCTGTCCGACCAGGCGGCCTACCTGTCGGCCCGGATCGTCTCGATCAACGCCGACGGCCCCAACACCATCACGGTGACATGGAACGGTGCGAACGAATATTTCGGCGGCGAAAACACACAGTACGGCCAGCATCAGATTATCCTGGAAGGCGGCGCGATTCAGCCCGACACCTTCGTCAATCATGCCCCCACGGTGGCCAATCTGAATGTGTCGGTTTCGCAGGGGCAATTTCTCGACGACATCAAGTTCAGCGCGGCGGATGCTGACTACGATCTCCTGAACTTTGTCGTCCTGGACGGGCCCGACCACGGCACCCTTGAGCCGAGCACGAGTTTCGACGGCAATCACTATCCGTTCCACCAAGGCCACGTCGGCACGAGCCTGCATTATCATGCGGGCTTTCTGAGCGACAATCTGTTCGATTACACGCCCGAGGCCGGCTTCGTCGGCACCGACAGCTTTACGGTTTACGCCACCGATGGCCAGGGCAACAGCAATGTGGCGACGATTACGATCACGGTCACACCCCCGGCCGAATCCATCACACTGACCGACGCCACAAACATCGGGAGTTATGCAAGCTACGATCATGCCGTGCTCGTCGCTGCACAGGGCGGTGGCGACCGCGTCAGCGGCACATCGTTCAACGATACGCTCGACGGCGGCGCAGGCCACGACCAGCTGTTCGGCGGCGAAGGCACCGACACGATCATCGGCGGTGCGGGCAGCGATTGGCTGAAGGGGGGTGCCGGCAATGACGAGATGAGCGGCGGTGCCGGTACGGACGGCATCCGCGGCGACACGGGCGACGATGCCCTCGACGGCGGTGCCGGCACCGACGACCTGCGGGGCGGCGCTGGCGACGACATCCTCAATGGCGGTGCCGGCCGCGACCGGCTGGCCGGCGACGCGGGCAGGGATGTCTTCGTGTTCGACGCGCTTGGGCCGGCGAACCACGACACTATCGACGACTTCAATGCGCTCGACGATATGTTCCGGTTGGACAGTTCCGTATTCGTCGGCCTGTCCGCCGGCCCGCTTTTCGCCGCGGTCTTCGCGCTCGGCAACAAAGCCATCGATGACAGCGACCACATCCTTTACGACGACGCCACAGGCGCTCTGCTGTTCGATGTGGACGGGGTGGGCGGAGCGGCGGCCGTCCAGTTCGCCACCGTGCGCCCAGGCATCTCGCTCACCGCGGACGACTTCTTCGTGGTCTAGAGCAAGGGATTTCCGTCAGGAATTGCGTAAAAACACGGAGTTAGAGGATCGCTGGGGCGCAGTTACGTCGAACTATCGCCTCTTGTCCTCGACGCAATCCCAGAACAGGCCAGCAATATCCGCGCCACCGAAACGCTGCACCTCGCGCACGCCGGTCGGTGAGGTCACGTTGATCTCGGTCATGTAGTCGCCGATGACGTCGATGCCGACGAGGATGAAGCCGCGCTCCTTCAGCGACGGGCCGATGCGGGCGCAGATCTCGCGCTCGCGCTCGGTTAGCTCGGTCTTCTCAGCGCGGCCGCCGACATGCATGTTGGAACGCGAATCGTGCTCGGCCGGCACCCGGTTGATGGCGCCCACCGGTTCGCCGTCGATCAGGATGATGCGCTTGTCGCCCTTACGCACGTCCTTCAAATAGCGCTGCACGATATAGGGCTCGCGGAACATCTGGCCGAACATTTCGAGCAGCGAGGCGAGGTTGCGGTCGGCCTCGTGCAAATGGAAGATGCCGGCGCCGCCATTGCCGTAGAGCGGCTTGACGATGATGTCGCCGAACTCCTTGCGGAAGGCGGCAACCTCCATGGGATCCTTGGTGATCAGCGTTTCCGGCATCAGGCCCGGAAATTCGGTGACGAAGATCTTTTCCGGGCTGTTGCGCACCCAGGCTGGGTCGTTGACGACCAGCGTCTTCGGGTGGATGCGCTCGAGGATGTGCGTGGTGGTGATGTAGTTCATGTCGAAGGGCGGATCCTGGCGCAGCAGGATGACGTCCATCTCCGACAGGTCGGTGCGCACCTTCTCGCCCAGCGAATAGTGGTTGCCCTTCTCGTCGCGGAGCTGCATTTCCTCGGTGCGCGCAAACACCTTGCCGTCGCGCATCGACAGCCGGTCGGGCGTGTAGTGGAACAGCTGGTGGCCGCGCCGCTGCGCCTCCAGCGACAGCGCAAACGACGTGTCGCCGGCGATCGACACCGTCGAAACATGGTCCATCTGGACGGCGATTTTCAAGGGCATCTTGGGTCTCCGGCGCGATCCTTGTCGCCGATATAAGGAACTCGGCGGCTTCTGCCAATCAGCCAGAGCCTATCGGTCGAAGACCAGGCGGGAATAGCCGAGGAAGGAAAGCGCCATGGCGACCAGCGAGGCGATAGCGAGCGCGGCAAGCGGCGGCATCGCTGGCAGGGCAAACAGGATCACGCAATAGACGACATAGTTGATGATGCTGGTGGCGATGCCGACGCCGCCATAGCGCGCGCCCTCCGTTGCGATGCCGCGGCTCGACGGCGAGAAGGTCAAATGGCGGTTGAACTGCCAGGTGACGGTCAGCGCAAAGCCGATCGAAAGCACGCGGGCGACAAGCGGGCCAAGCGGCGTAACGGCCAGCAGCAGCCACAATGCCGCCGCGTCGGCGACGAAACCGACGCCGCCGGCAAGAATGAAGCGGAAGAGACGGCTCACGCTGCTACGCCGCCCGGGGAGTCTTGCCCCGTGAGGGTTTCAGGGCAGTCTGCTCAGCGGCCCGTTCACGCCGTTCGACGCGGCCGGACGGCATCGACAGATAGAAGATGCGCTTTTGTTCGGCGCGGCCGCGCGATACCGAATCGAGGATCAGCCCGGTGACAACCGAAAGCATCGACAGAAGCAGCAGTCCGACGGACAGCACCCAGGTCGGCATGCGTGGCACGAGGCCGGTTTGCGCGAATTCGATCAGCACCGGCGTCATCAGAAACAGGCTCGACCCGAGGAAGAACATGGCAAAGGCGCCGAAGAAGCGCAGTGGCTGCGTCTCCTTCATCAGCATGGCGAACATCCACAGGATCCTGGCGCCGTCGCGATAAGTCGACAGTTTCGACGACGAGCCCTCCGGCCGGCGGCCATAATCGAGCGCGATCTCGCTGACCGGCAGCTTGAGCTGCGAGGCATGAACCGACATTTCGGTCTCGATCTCGAAGCCGCCGGAAACAGCAGGGAAGCTCTTGACGAAACGCCGGGTGAAGACGCGGTAGCCGGAGAAGATGTCGGTGAAATCCGAACCGAACAACCGCTTGTACAGGCTGTTGAAGATGCGGTTGCCGAAGGCATGGCCGGAGCGGCCGGCATCGTCGGTGACGCCGCGCCTGGTGCCCACCACCATGTCGCAGCGCTCGGTCAAAAGCGTGTTGATCAGCTGCGGCGCGTCCTCCGGCGCGTAGGTTCCGTCGCCGTCGGCCATCAGATAGATGTCGGCCTCGATGTCGGCGAACATGCGCCGCACGACATTGCCCTTGCCCTGGCGCGGCTCGCGGATGACGGTGGCGCCGGCCGCGCGGGCTCGCAGCGCCGTCAGATCGCGCGAATTGTTGTCGTAGACATAGATCGCGGCCGAAGGCAGCGCCTCGCGAAACCGCCGCACCACCTCGGCGATCGTCGGCTCCTCATTGTAGCAAGGCAGGAGCACGGCAATATCGGGCTCGTGGCGGACTTCATGCGGCATTTTCGTCTCCGGATGCCATCTGAGGCCCTGGCCGCGCGCAAAACGCCGGCCTCGCTCAGGCGGCTTTACTATTTATTGAAGCCGTTAAGGCTAGGTTTAAGCCGCATTCCTTCCGACAAAGGTCATAACGATGAGCTCAGGCAAGGCCGGCGCTTCCTCCTGGAAGTCCGATTTGATGCTGGCGCTGCTTGCCATGCTGGTGGCGCTGGCCGTCAATGCCGGCACCGGCTTTCGCGAACTGACCGATGCCGGCGGCGACAATGACAATCTGCTGCGTCTGGTCGAGGTCCGCGACCTGCTGGGCGGCCAGGGCTGGTTCGACCTGCACCAGTACCGGATGGGACTGGAAGGCGGCTTCGTCATGCATTGGTCGCGGCTGGTCGACACGCCGATCGCCGCCATAATCCTTGTCGTGCAGGCTTTGACCGGCAGCACCGCTCTTGCCGAGGATGTCGCGCAGATTGCCTGGCCGTCGCTGCTGTTCTTTCTGACCGTGTTCTTCACCACTCGCGCGGCACGCAATGTCGCCGGCGAGAGTGCTGTTTTGCCGTCCGTCGTCGTCGGCGCGGCGGCGTATCATTTCATCGGCATCTATTCGACGGGGGCGCTCGATCATCACAACGTCCAGCTGATGTTGACCATGGCAAGCCTCTGCCTGCTGCTGGAGGCGCCGGTGCGGCGGACCGCAGCGCTTTTCTCCGGACTTTGCGCCGCGCTGACGCTCGCCGTCGGCATGGAAACTGTCCCCTATGTCGCCACCATCGGCGTCTCGGTCGCTTTGCTGTTTGCCGTCGACAGGTCGGGTGAGAGCCGGATCGCCCGGGATTTCGGCCTCGGTTTTGCCGTTGTCTCGGCCTTGGTCTTCATTGCCACCATCCCCTTCTCGGCATGGGGCCAGGCGCAATGCGATGCCTTCTCGACCGTGCAGTTTGTCGTGGCGGCACTTGCCGGAACCGGCCTGGCAGTCATCGCCTCGATCGATGCCGCCGGTCGTAGCTGGCAGCGGCGTCTCGTGTCGCTTGCCCTGCTTGCTGCAGTCATAGCCGCGGTCGTGGTGTCGCTGTTCCCGCAATGCCTGGCAGCTCCCTATGCCAATCTCGATCCGCGCCTCAAGGAATTGTGGCTCGATCACATCGACGAGGCCCAGTCGCTGTTCACGCTTCTCGCCCACGCGCCGGCCCGCGTCGCGGCCCGCTACGCCACGCCGCTGGTGGCCATCGTGCTGATGGCGATCAGCTTTAGCCGCGGCAACTGGCGGCGGCAGGAAAGCCTCGTGGCCGCGCTGCTCGTCGTTGCTTTCGTCGTCAGCGCCTGGCAGGTGCGTGGCTCGACATTCTCGATCGGCTTCGCCGTCATCCCGCTCTCGGCCTGGATCGCCAAATGGCGCCAGCGTGCCGAGGTCAGCCCTTCACGCGGCGTTGTGCTGCGCATGGCCGCAGCCTGGCTGGTGTCGGTGAACGCCGTCTGGACCGGTGCCGCGGCGGCAACCTCGGTGGCGCTCGAATCCAAGAACACTGTGGCGGCCGACAGCGAGACCGACAAGCTGTGCTACCGCATGGCGACCTTTGCGCCGCTCGGCCACATGCCTGATACCACTGTGTTGGCGATCTCCAATCTCGGCGCGCCGATCCTGGCCTATTCGGGACATCGCGTGTTCGCCGGGCCCTATCATCGCAACATCGCCGGCAACCTCTTGGCGCTCGATGCCTTCCTGGGGCCTGCCGACGAAGCGCGCAAGATCGTGGCGGATCATCGCGTCGGCCTGGTCGCGCTTTGCCGCGGCAGCGCGGAAAGCGAGCTCCTGACCGAGAAGGCGCCGCAAGGCTTTCTCGCCGGGCTGATGCACGGCAGCGTGCCGGACTGGCTCGAGCTTGTGGCGGAAACCAAGGGAACCCCGATCGAACTCTATCGTGTCCGGCAAGGCGCCTGACGGCATCCGTCCCTGAAAAGTCGGACAATTCATACGATCGGCGGCCTTTTTTCAGCCGGCGAAAAAATCGATTTCGCGATACGTTTCCTAAACGGTTTGCTGCCAGTCTGCGCATAAATTCAGAGGTGCAAACAGGAACACCGATGCAAACGACGTTTGGCACCGGGCAGGCAGCCAAGGAAAACACGGATCTGGCCTTCACGGATGCGTTGACCGGGCTTGGCAATCATCGCCGCTTCTTCGACAAGGTCGACCGCCTGATCAGCGATCGGTCCGAGGACCCGGCGCCCTTCACCGTCGGCATCCTCGACCTCGACGGCTTCAAGCCGATCAACGATTTGTTCGGCCACAAGGCTGGCGACGACATCCTGATCCAGGTGGCGATGCGGCTGCGCGCGTCGATGGACAGCTATTCCACGGTCTGCCGCATCGGCGCCGACGAGTTCGCCTACCTCTATCCGATGGTGTTCAGCGAAGAGGCAGCGGCGGAAAAGTCGCGCATGCTGATCGAGATCCTTTCGGCGCCGTATGATGTCGGCGAACGCACGGCCAGGCTTTCGGCCTCGGTCGGCTGCTCGCTGTTCTACTCCGGCGACGAGACCACCGAGATCCTCGTCAACAAGGCCGAAACCGCGCTCTACCATGCCAAGCGCTCGGGCCGCGGCCGGGTCGTCGTCTACACCCGCGAGATGGAGGAAGCCGCCAAGCGCGTCACCCGTATCGAGCAGGCGCTGCGCCGTGCCGTTTCGGCCGGCGAGGTGGAGCCGCATTTCCAGCCCATCGTCGATCTCACCACTCGCCGCACCATCGGCTTCGAGACACTGGCGCGCTGGACCGATCGCGACCTCGGCATGGTGCCGCCGAGCGTCTTTATCCCGATCGCCGAGGAACGCGGCATCATCGGCCCGCTGTCGCAGCTGGTGCTGCGCAAGGCCACCGAGGCCGCCCGCAGCTGGCCGAGCGATCTGTTCCTGTCCTTCAACCTGTCGCCGTCGCAGCTTGTCGACCAGAACACCGGCCTGCACATATTGGCAATCCTCGACCGCACCGGGTTCGATCCGCGCCGGCTGGAGATCGAGATTACCGAAACCGGCCTGATGAACGATCCGGCCTCGGCCGAGAAGATCGTCGAGGATCTGCGCCGCGTCGGCATCCGCGTTTCGCTCGACGATTTCGGCACCGGCCAGTCCTCGCTCGGACGCCTGCGCGAGTTCCATTTCGACAAGCTCAAGATCGACCGCGCCTTCGTCTCCTCCATCCTCGACGACCGGCCGTCGGAACACATCATCCGCGCCATTCTCGCCATGTGCGAGGGGCTCGGCATGGACGTGGTCGCCGAGGGCATCGAGGAAGAGGCGCAGGCCGACCGCCTCGTCCAGTTCGGCTGCGCCGGCGGGCAGGGCTATCTGTTCGGCAGGCCGGTCGATGCCGACGCCACACTCGGCTATCTGCGCGATTCCTATCGCGGTGCCTTGCGCGCCAAGGCGATCTGAGGGCGTTTGCCGCCAACGCTTCGCCTATCCGGCGGCCCCGGTGAGGGCACTCCCGCCATTTTGTCAGACATAAGCGCAGGAATCTGTTTTTTCGCCCTTGCTCGCCGGAGATCGCTGGCTAGGATGCGCGCCGTCCATAACGGAGAGAAAAAACATGATGCCATCGGCGCGTTTCGCCGACCTTGAAGACGCCTCGGTGCTGATCACCGGCGGCGGCTCCGGCATCGGTGCCGCGCTGACCGAAGGCTTCTCGCGGCAGGGCGCGAAGGTCGCCTTCATCGATATCGCCGATGGCCCGAGCACAGCACTTGCCGATCGCATCGAAAACGAGCTTGGCCGACGGCCGCTTTACCTCAAGACCGACCTGCGCGATGTCGAGGCGCTGCGGGTCTCGGTCGCCAAGGCGGCCGCGGCGCATGGCGATGTCACCGTGCTGATCAACAACGCCGCGCTCGACGACCGCCATGCCGTTGAGGACGTCACCGTTGAGTTCTGGGACAACAACCACGCGGTCAATTTGCGTCCGCATTTCTTCACCGCGCAGGCGGTGGCGCCGGGCATGAAGCGAGCCGGCGGCGGCTCGATCATCAATTTCACCTCAACGTCCTATCTGATCAACCACCCGGACATGCCGGCCTATACGGCCGCCAAGGCCGGTATCCTTGGCCTCACCAAGGGGCTCGCCGGCAAGCTCGGTGCCGACCGCATCCGCGTCAACGCGCTTGCGCCCGGCTGGGTGATCACCGAACGGCAGAAGGAACTCTGGGTCACCGAGCAGGGGCTCGCCGCCCATGTCGCCAAGCAGTGCATCAAGGAGGCCATGCAGCCCGACGACATCGTCGGCACGGTGCTGTTCCTGGCGTCCGACGCCTCGCGCATGCTGACCGCGCAGATGCTGATCGTCGATGGAGGCTTCCTGTGAGCGCGCTACCGGCGGTCGCGGCCGTCGACTGGGGCACGACCCGCATGCGGGTCTGGCTGATCGATGAAGCCGGCAAGGTTCTTGCCGAGCGTCGTGGCGACGACGGGCTGATCACCGCGCAGCAGAAAGGTTTTTCCCCCATCCTCGAAGGCCATCTGGCGGCTCTCGGCGCACCCGCGGCGCTGCCAGTCATCATTTGCGGCATGGCCGGCTCCCGCCAGGGCTGGCTCGAGGCGCCCTATGTCACCGTGCCGGCGCCGATCGGCGCCATCCTTGCAGGCGCCGCCCGTATTCCCGGCCAGCAGCGGGATATCCGTATCGTGCCCGGCCTCGCCCAGCGTCTCGCCGATGCGCCCGACGTCATGCGCGGCGAGGAAACCCAGCTTGCCGGTTCCGGTTTGCCGGCAAAGGGTCGCCATCTCGTCTGCATGCCGGGCACGCATTCGAAATGGGTCCTGGTCGAGGACAGCGCGGTTGCCGGCTTCGGCACCTGGCCGACCGGCGAGCTGTTCTCGGTGCTGGCGGGGCACTCGATCCTGCGCCATTCGCTGGGCGAGCAGCCGAAGCCCGTCGCGCCGGACAATCCGTTCTTCCAGGAGTGGTGCCGAAGGGCGCTTGCCGAAGGCGGCGACGTCATCTCAAAACTGTTTTCGATCCGCGCCGCCGGGCTGCTGCAGGATCTGAAGCCCGACGATGCCGCTGCCTGCCTGTCCGGCCTGCTGATCGGCGGCGAGATCGCCTCGGCGAAACGCCGCTATGGCGCCGGTGCAGCACCCATCGTGCTGGTCGCCTCCGGCGCGCTTGCCACGCTCTATGGAGCAGCACTCGGCCTTGCCGGACTCGACGTAAGAGCCGTCGACGCCGACGAGGCGGTGCGGGCCGGCCTGATCGAGGCCGCGCGCGAAAACGGCATGATCGCCAGAAGTGGAGTTGCAACGTGACCCGGACCGCACCGTTCCCGAAGCTCAAGCGCGGCCTGGTCGCCATCCTGCGCGGGCTGAAGCCCGAAGAGGCGGTGGCCATCGGCACGGCGGTCTTCGAGGCCGGCATCGAGGCGATCGAGGTACCGCTCAATTCGCCGGACCCGTTTTCGTCGATCGCCGGCATCGCCGGGGCGCTTCCGGCGACCGCGCTGGTCGGCGCCGGCACGGTGCTGACACCGGCCGATGTCGACGGCCTGCACAAGGCCGGCGGCAGGCTGCTGGTCAGCCCCAACATCGACGCGGACGTGATGCGCCGCGCCATGGACCACGGCATGGTGACGATGCCTGGCGTCTTCACGCCGACCGAAGCGTTCCAGGCCATCCGGCTCGGCGCCTCGGCTCTCAAATTCTTTCCGGCCAGCGTGCTCGGTGCAGGCGGCATCTCGGCCGTGCGTGCGGTGCTGCCGGGAGACACGCTGATCGGTGCCGTCGGCGGCGTCTCGGAAAAAGATTTCGCCGGCTATAAAGCGGTTGGCGTCACCGTCTTCGGCCTCGGCTCCAGCCTGTTCAAACCAGGCATGCGTGTCGACGAGGTGGCGGCCCGCGCCCGAGCCGCGGCGGTGGCCTGGGACATGGCTTTCGGGGGCGCATGATGGACACTGTTTCGGTCTTTTGCGACCACATCTGCCAGCTCGGCGAGGGACCGAGCTATGATCGCGCCACCGATGCTCTGTTCTGGTTCGACATCGTCAATGGCCTGCTGTTGGAGAAGGGCGTTGCCTCCGGCGCGCTGAAGACCCATGAGCTTGGCCTGATGGCCAGCGCCATCGCCATCATCGACGACCAGCGGCAGCTGATCGCCACCGAAACCGGCCTGCATGTCCGCGATGTCGCGACCGGCAGGTTGACGCTGCACACGCCGATCGAGGCCGACAATCCGCTCACGCGCTCCAACGATTCGCGCGTCCATCCCTGCGGTGCCTTCTGGGTCGGCACGATGGGCAAGGGCGAAGAAAAAGGCGCAGGCTCGATCTACTGGTTCTTCAAGGGCGAGCTGCGCCGGCTGTATTCCGACATCACCGTGTCGAACTCGATCTGCTTTTCCGAGGACGGAACGGTCGCCTATTACACCGACACCAGCACCGGGCTGCTGATGCGCGTCGCCTGTGACCCGGCGACCGGTCTGCCCGCCGGCGAGCCGAAGGTCTTCGTCGATCATCGCGCGGCCAAGGGCTATGTCGACGGCTCCGTCGTCGACCGCGACGGCGTGCTGTGGAACGCCGTCTGGGGCGGCAAGGCGGTCAAGGCCTATGCGCCCGACAGCACGCTGCTGCGCGAGGTTTCGATGCCGGTGACGCAGCCCTCTTGCCCCGCCTTTGTCGGCGCGAAGGCCGACAGGCTGGCGGTGACCTCGGCGTGGAAGGGCAAGGACGACAAGCAGCGCAAGCTCGACCCACAGGCCGGCATGACCTTTCTCATCGATATTCCCGTCAACGGCCGCTTCGAGCCGCGCGTGCTGATCGTCTGACTCTCCTGATCGGAAGACGCTGTCACGCAACCGTCCGGAGCAGTCGGTTTCGCGAAAGCCGTTGGCAGACGCCATGCGATGGTGGGCGCATTGCCGGGAATTGATCTATGTCGAGCCGCCAACCGAAACTGATCCTCGTCCACGAGCCGGAAAAGGCCTGCTACGACCGGCTCGTCGCCGATTGCCATGCGCCGGAACGCGCCGCCGAGATTTCGTCCTATCTGGCGCAGTCGACCGATCTCGCTCGCGAATTCGATGCGCTTGCCGCAGCCTGCGACAAACGCGGCCTCGCCTTCGCGCCGGTGGCGCTCGACGATGCGGCAGGCGTGCTCGCCGGAGCCGATCCGGGCACCACGCTGGTATGGACGCTGACCGACGGCATTGCCTATTTCCGCGGTGGCGCGGCCCCCGCGCAGGCGCGGCTGAACGGCCTGAAAACGATCGGCGCCGACGACGCGCTGTTCGCGCTTTGCCAGGACAAGTTCCGCTCAGGCGCCGTGCTCGCCGCGCTCGGCCTGCCGGTGCCGCAGGCCGGCCTGGCGCGCGACGGAAGCTGGCTGGTCGAGCCGCCGGCCTCGGCGACCGGCTGGTTCGTCAAGCCGAACCGTCTCGGCGCCAAGATCGGCATCTGGCCGGAGTCCCGCTGCGATAATCTCGGTCACGCGCTTGAACTCAGCCGGCGTGTTTTCGCCGCCTATCGCGACGATGTCGTCGTCCAGCCCTATGTCTCCGGCCGCAATGCGCGCGCCAGTTTCCTTGGGCTGAAGCCGGGAACCGGCGTCGAGGCGCTCGGCATCGCCTTTGTCGATTCAGGTGGCGATTTCCAGACCATGGAAGACAGTCTGGCGCTCTATGGCGAGACCGGCGAAGCGGCGAAGGCGGCAGGACGCTACGTCGAACCGGCGCTTGTCCCGGTTGGAGCCAGCCAGCCGGGAGCCAACGCAAAAATCCGCCGCATCGCCGAGAGGCTGATCGTCGGGCTTGGCCTGCGCGATGTGTTTTCCATCGATTTCAGGATCGAGGCTGACGACCGCGTCCATCTCATCGAGTTCGAGGTCTGTCCCGGCCTGCCCTGCTTCGATTTTCGCGACTATTGCCGCCAGCAATGGGGCTTGAGCCTGGCTGACGCCATGGCCGAGACGGCAGTGAGCCGATTGCCTGGCCAGACCGTTTAGACGGCACGGACCTACAAACCCGCTGGGCTTGGTAGCGTGCGGCCGGCTGCGCGCCTTGACGCTTTCTGCCTTGTCTCTAGTGTCGGTCGACGAGGCCCAACGAAGAGCGCGCGATGAATACAAAGCCCGTCAGTTCCGAGACGCTCCACCATCATGTCAGGCGCATGGCTGGACGCCATCCGCATGAGGAGCATCGCGTCGCAACCCCGCTCGAACTTCTGTTCGACCTTACTTTCGTAACAGCTTTCGGCCTTGCCTCATCCCAGCTCGCGCATGCGCTGGCTGAGGGCCACTATGCGGCGGCCCTGCTGGGTTTCGGCTTCGCAAGCTTCGCCATCTGCTGGGCCTGGGTCAATTTCTCATGGTTCTCCTCGGCCTACGACACCGACGACTGGATTTTCCGTCTTGTCACCATGGTGCAAATGATCGGTGTGCTGGTGCTGGCAATCGGCCTGCCGCGCATGTTTGCCTCGATCGAGCATGGCGAACATCTCGACAATTCGGTCATGGTGCTTGGCTACGTCATCATGCGCGTCGCCATGGTGTTCCAGTGGTTACGCGCGGCCAGGCAGGACCCTGATCGGCGCCGGGCCTGCCTGACCTACGCCACAGCGATCTCGGTGGCCCAGGTCGGTTGGGTGGTGCAGATCCTCGCCGATTTCTCGGTCGGCGTCAGCCTTATACTCGCCTGCGTCCTCGCATTGGTCGAATTGGCGGGGCCGGTGATCGCCGAACGCAGGGATGGCGGCACGCCCTGGCATGCCCATCACATCGCCGAGCGCCACAGCCTGTTCGCCATCATCGCGCTGGGCGAGGGTGTCGTCGGTACGCTCGCGTCGTTGTCGGCCGTGGTCGAGGAGCAGGGCTGGACCATGGATGCGGCTCTGGTTTGCATCGCCGGCACCGGGCTGACCTTCGGCATGTGGTGGATCTATTACATACTGCCTTCGGCGCGGATCCTTCATGCCCACCGCGATCGCGCATTCGTGTGGGGTTATGGGCAGATGCTGGTCGTGACTGCCATCGTTGCGACCGGCGCCGGGCTCCACGTCGCGGCCTATTTTATCGAGCACAAGGCTCACATTGGCCCGCTTGCGACGCTGCTTACCGCCGCTATTCCCGTGGGTATCTTCCTGGGGCTGATCTATGCGCTCTACTACTACCTTGTTCCGCGCTTCGATCCGTTTCACATCTGGCTGCTGCTCGCGACCGCGGCGGTCGTCGCGCTCGCCGTTTTCGCCGCGCTTGCCGGCGTCGACATGGCGATCTGCCTCATCATTCTAATGCTCGCACCGGCCGTAACTGTCGTCGGCTACGAAGCGCTCGGACACCGCCACCAGACGGAAGCGCTCGCAAGCGACGAGCACTGAGGCAATTCGGACCTTGACGTCGATTGCCGGATGGGTCGCGCGCCGGCCAGATATCGGTTGCTGTCAAACGGCTCCGGCCGGTTGTCGGTTAAAAAAGTTCGGGATCATGGTCTGGCGCACGATTCCAGCACGATCGTGTCACCAGCCGCCTTGCCAAGTTCGCGGCAGCCCTGATCCGTGCACAGCGTCCAGCCTTCGCCAGTCGCGCCAGACGCGGCGAGCACGAGGCGCGGTTGCGTCCCGATCCCGGGCGTGTAGGTCCACCAGCCGTCCCGCAATACCGAACCCTCGGGCGGCTCCATGCCGGCGCCGGACCCTTTGACGCGTGCTTCGACGACCTGCAGCCCGGATGGCAGCACGGTCCAGTCTTCCTGCCAGCGCGTCCTTTCCACCGAGTGCGTCCAGGACAGGGTGAAGGCGGCGACAGCGAGCTTGACCGTCTTGCCGGCCGCGAGGATGCAGAGGCTCATGCGGCGGTGAGCGCCTGGCGCGCGCGCCAGACATGCCAGCCGATCCACAGCAGAGAGAGCGCCCAGCCGGCCTCGTCTGTGAGCGGAAGTGTGGCGACCAGCAGCACGCCGGCGGCAAAGGCGACCAGGCGTTCCCACCAGACCATGCGCCGGACGAGGAAGCCGACGGCGGCCGCACCCCAGAGCACAATGCCCATGCAGGCCTTGACGACGACATAGGCGACTTCGACCGGATAGCCGAACTGCGCGGCGAGCGGGCCGGCATCCTGCAGCATCAGCGCCGGAGTGTAGACCGCCATGAACGGCACGACGAAGCCGGCGATGGCTAGCTTGGTCGCCTGGACGCCGATCTTGAGGCCGCTTTCCTTGGCCATGGGTGCGGCGGCAAAGGCGGCCAGCGCCACCGGCGGGGTAAGGTCGGCCATGATGCCGAAGTAGAAGACGAACATGTGACTGACCAGCAGCGGCACGCCGAGCTCCAACAGTGCCGGTCCGGCCAGCGACGAGGTGATGATGTAATTGGGGATGGTCGGGATGCCCATGCCGAGCACCAGGCAGGTGAGCATGGTCAGCACCAGCGACAGGAACAGATTGTTCTCGCCGATCGAGATGATCCAGCCGATGAAGGTCGAGGCAATGCCGGTCAGCGTCAGCGTGCCGATGACGATGCCGACGATGGCGCAGGCGATGCCGACCGGCAGTGCGTTCTTGGCGCCTTCGGCAAGCGAGTCGACGCATATGGCAAGCGTCTCACGACCGCCCTTGAAGGTGACGCAGGCGACGATGAGCGCGGCGATGACGAGGCTGAGGATATTGACGCCGAACTTCATGAAGGACGCTGCGGCAAGCCCCAGCGCCAGCCAGAAAACGATGCGGAAGGCCAGTGGACCGATCAAGGCAGCCAAAGGCGTGCCGAGGATGAGCACGATGGTCAGCGCCAAGCCCATTGTGCCGGCGAAGATTGGCGTGTAGCCGGCAAACAGAAGATAGACCAGCGCAGCGAGCGGCAGCACCAGCGGCCAATGCTGTCTAACCGCGTCCCAGGGATTGGGCAACTCCGCCTTGGCCATGCCGTGCAGGTTCGCCTTGCCGGCCTCCAGATGCACCTGCCAGAAGCAGGCGCCGAAATAGAGCAGGGCGGGGATGATCGCCGCCTTGACCACCGCGGCATAGGGGATATTCAGCGTCTCGGCCATGATGAAGGCGACGGCGCCCATCACCGGCGGCATGATCTGGCCGCCCATGGAGGAGGTCGCCTCGACGGCGCCGGCGAAGGCCGAGCGGAAGCCGAAGCGCTTCATCAGCGGGATGGTGAACTGGCCGCTGGCCACCACATTGGCGACGCCGGAGCCGGAGATGGTGCCCATCAGCGCCGAGGACAGCACGCAGACCTGCGCCGGGCCGCCGCGCCAGGAGCCGACCAGGCCAAGCGCGAAATCGTTGAACAGCGCGATCATGCCGGCGCGTTCAAGAAAGGCGGCAAAGACGACGAAGATGAAGATATAGGCGGCGGAAACATAGACCGGCGTGCCGTATATGCCTTCGGTGCCGAAGGCGAAGGTGTCGACCAGCTGGGCGAAATCATAGCCGCGGTGGATGAAGGGCGGCGGCAAATGATTGCCGACGAAGCAATAGGCGAGGAAGACGAAGGCGATGACGGCTAGCGGCAGTCCCATCAGCCGCCTGGCGGCCTCGAAAACCAGCACCACCAGCAGCGAACCGACGATCAAGTCGGGCGTGGTGAGGAAGCCGGAACGGCGGATCAAGTCGGCATAGAAAACCCAGTTGTAGAGGCCGGTGCCGAAGCCGAGCAGGCCGAGAACCCAGAACACAGCTTTCGCCGGCAGGCTGCTGGCGCGCAGATTGGCGATCAGGGCGAAGCCGAGCAACAGCAGGAAGCCGACATGCATGGCACGCACCACCTGGCTGGGCAGGTTGCCATAGGCGGCGACATAGATCTGGAAGACGGAAAAGGCGACGGCGATGAGGAAGGCCGCCTTGCCGGCGAGGCCTTCGCCGAAGCCCGCCGGGAGGCCTTCGATGGGTTCTTCGACGGCAGGGGAAAGAACGGTCGGGGTTTCGGTCATTGGCGGGTTCCTGGTGGCATCCCTCCCCCCTTGAGGGGAGGGTGCGGAACGAAGCGAGGCGGGTGGGTCGGTCCGGGCAGCGCGCGGCATGAACCGACCCCACCCGTCATCCGCCTTCGGCGGCTGTCCACCCTCCCCTCGAGGGGGAGGGAAGGCGCTTACTTCACCAACCCCTTTTCCTTGTAGTAGCGCTCCGCACCCGGATGCAGGGGCACCGGCATGCCGTCGAGCGCCTTGGCCGGGTCGATCGCCTTGGCGGCGGCGTGGGCGGCGGCAAGCTGGTCGAGATGCTCGAACATCAGCTTGGTCATCTGATAGGCGGTCTCGTCCGAGACGTCGGCGCGGGTGACGAGGAAATTGCCGACGGCGGCGGTAGCGACATCCTCGGTCTGACCTTCATAGGTGCCCTTGGGGATAACCACCGAAAGATAGGGCGAGCCGATCTTGGCGACGGCATCCGCCGGCACGGCAACGACGTTGATCGGGACAGAGGTGGCGAGGTCGCGGATCGAGGCGACGCCGAGGCCGGCCGATTGCAGCGTGGCGTCGAGCTGGCGGTTCTTGATCAGCTCGACCGATTCGGCAAAGGGCAAATATTCGACGCGGCCAAGGTCTTCATATTTCAGGCCGGCGGCGGCGAAGATGGCGCGGGCGTTGAGCTCGGTGCCGGAGGCCGGCGCGCCGACCGACAGGCTCTTGCCCTTCAAATCGGCGAGCGTCTTGATGCCCGACTCCTGGCTGGCGACGATCTGGATGTAGTTGGGGTAGATGGCGGCTATGCCGCGCAGCTTGTCGAGCTTGCCCGGGAAACCGGCTTCGGTGTTGCCCTCGGCGGCGAGCTTGACGGAGTCGCCGAGCGCGAAGGCGATCTCGCCCTTGCCCTGCTGCAGCAGATTGAGGTTCTCGACCGAGGCCTTCGTCGCCTGCACCTGGGTGCGGGCGCCCTCGATACCCTTGCCGTAGATCTCCGACAGCGCGACGCCGAGCGGATAATAGACGCCCGAGGTGCCGCCGGTCAGCACGTTGATGAATTCCTGCGCCCCGGCCGGCACCGCGCCAAGGCCAAGCGACAGCGCCATTGCGCCGACAGCAACAAGTTTCGTCCTAAAACTGAACATCCGATCCTCCCTGATATAGTCGTCGTCGTACCGCCTCCCGGCACAAACCGGGGCGAGTTTAGACGGCAGGCGACAAATGCCAACCTGCAATTGCATGCCTTCTATTTGACCATGATCTTTTCCAAAAACCGGCTTCCACTTTTTGGGATCATGGTCTGGGACGAACGGTTGAGTGATGCCACGGTGGGCGCCGGCTTGCGCAGGATGCGACCAAGGCCGAAAGATTTTTGCGGAACCTGTCGAAATCGGCCGAGACCGCACGACATAGGGTCGGCCCGCAACGGAGCGGGCCGTTCGAAAAAAGCGGGAGAAGACCATGCGATACATGCTTTTGATCTACAATGACGAAGCCGCGGCGGCGAATGCGCCGCGCGAGAGGACCGAGCAGATCCTCGCGGCCTATGGCGCCTATACCGAAGCGTTGAAGGCATCAGGCGCATGGCTGGCCCGGCGACCGGCTGCGCCCGACCCAGGCGGGCGCCTCGGTGCGGATGGCGGACGGCAAGACCAACGTGCTCGATGGCCCCTATGCCGACACCAAGGAGCAACTTGCCGGCTTCTACATGATCGAAGCGACGGACTTCGACACGGCCAAGGAATGGGCTGGACGGTGTCCGGCAGCCAGCACCGGCACGGTCGAGGTGCGCCCGATCTGGGAAATGACCGAGTACCTGTCTGAGAAATGATCGACGCCATGACGAAGCCGAAAGGATTTTAGCAGCGCCTGTCGAAATCGGCCGAGGCCACGCGACATAGGGTCGGCCAGCAACGAAGCGGCCTTCGAGAAAACGGGAGAAGACCATGCGATACATGCTTTTGATCTACGTCAACGAAGCCGCGATGGCGGCCGCACCGACCGAGAAGACCTACGAGATCAGCGCGGCCTACGGCGCCTATACCGACGCGTTGAAGAAGTCCGGCGCCTGGCTCGCCGGCGACCGGCTGAAGCCGACCCAGGCCGCCACTTCGGTGCGGATGGCCAACGGCAAGACCAACGTGCTCGACGGTCCCTATGCCGACACCAAGGAGCAGCTCGCCGGCTTCTACATGATCGAGGCCGAGGACGCCGATGCCGCGATCGCCTGGGCGGCGCGCTGCCCCGCCGCCAGCGCCGGCACGGTCGAGCTGCGGCCGATCTGGGAACAGACCATGTGATGGAAAATGGCCTGGAGATCGCGCGGGCGGCGGCGGAAGCGGCCGCCCGGCAGAGCTACGGCAAGCTGGTCGCGTGGCTCGCCGCTCGCACGCGCGATGTCGCCGGCGCCGAGGACGCGCTGGCCGATGCCTTCGCGGCGGCGCTGGAGCGTTGGCCAAAGGCCGGCGTGCCAGACCGGCCGGAAGCCTGGCTGCTTGCGGTGGCACGGCGGCGCCGGGGCGACGCGATCCGGCGGCGGCTGACCGGCGAGGCGGGCCCCGGCCCCCGCGACCATCTCAGGCTGGTCGCCGAGGAAATGGAGGCGAACATGAATGACGACGAGCTGCCCGACGAGCGTCTGCGGCTGATGTTTGCCTGCGCCCATCCGGCGATCGAACCCGGCGTACGCGCGCCGCTGATCCTGCAGACCATCCTCGGTTTCGATGCGGCGACGATCGCCTCGGCATTTCTGGTCTCGCCGGCAACGATGAGCCAGCGCCTGGTGCGCGCCAAGAGCCGCATCCGCGAGACCGGCATTCCCTTTCGCGTGCCTGAACGGGCCGAGCTTGGCGAGCGGCTCGACGCGGTATTGGAAGCGATCTATGCGGCCTTCGCGGAAGGCTGGTCCGATCCGGCCGGCACCGAGACGCAGCGGCGCAACCTCGCCACCGAAGGCATCTGGCTCGGCCGGCTGGTGGCCTCGCTGATGCCGGAGGAACCCGAAGCGCTGGGCCTGCTTTCGCTGATGCTGTTCGCCGAGGCCCGCCGCGCGGCGCGGCGCAGCCCCGAAGGCGATTTCGTGCCACTTGCCGAACAGGACATCGCGCTGTGGGACGACTTGCTGATCGACGAGGCGGAAGCGCTGCTCGGGCGCGCCGCGGCCAAGGCGGTGATCGGCCGCTACCAGCTCGAGGCCGCCGTGCAATCGGCGCATACGGCGCGGCGGCGGAGCGGCCGCACCGACTGGGCGGCGATCCGCCAGCTCTACGACGCCCTGCTGGCGATTGCCGGCTCGCCAGTGGTGGCGATCAACCGCGCCGTGGCGATTGCCGAGTCCGAGGGCGCCGCAGCGGGATTGGCAGCACTATACGTGCTGGGTGACGACAAGCGGCTTGCCGACTACCAGCCCTATTGGGCGGCGCGTGCGGGCCTGCTGGCCAGGCTCGGCAACACCAGCCAAGCCGTCGAGGCCTACGACCAGGCGATGGGCCTGGAACGCGACCCGGCCGTGCGTCGCTTCCTGCAGCAACGGCGCGCGGAACTCGGCAACGACGCGACGAAGCACCGAGTCTTCAGTGCGGCTCAGGCCGGCCACATGTCATGCGCAGCGTTCAGCTTCCGCATCAACTCATGATCGCGCAATCTGGCCCACAGCCGCTCGATATCAGGCCAGGCGGCGCGAGCTTTCTCGACCTCGGGGTGCCAGGCCACCAGCATGATGAGATAGATATCGGCCACCGAAAGCCGCTCGCCAACCAGCCAGTCGCGGCCAGCAAGAGCCTTGTCGAGGATAGCAAAGCCGCGATCCATCTCGGCGACCGCTGCCTGCTTCACTGCTTTCACCCCCTCCGCGTCGACCGTGTAGCGATGGGCGTAGTAGAGCCGCAGCGCCGCCGGATAGACCGCCGCCGACATGAAAGCCATCCAGCGCAGGAAGTCGGCGCGGGCGGGCGAACCGGCGGCCGGCGCCAAGCCCGCCTCCGGGTGGCGCTCGGCGAGCAGGATGCAGATCGCCGCCGATTCGGTCATCGAGCTGCCGTCCGGCAAGGTCAGCACCGGAACCTGGTTCAGAGGGCTGATGTCGAGGAAGGCCGGATCGGGCGGGTCCTTCTTCGGCACGTCGATCTGGTCGAACGGAGCGCCGGCCAAGGCAAGTGCTGCCTCCGCAACGAAACCGCCGCTGCCGGGGCGTGTATAGAGTTTGTACATGAGGTCCCTCCGCCAGCCCGAATCTGGCCGACGGCGATTTTGAACCGGAAGCAGCGCGCCGCTCAAGCGGTTGGCGGACGCCACGGCCAGTTTTTCAGCGGTCCAGGCCGAAGAGACGATACAGGCCCTGTTTATGAAGGCGCGAAGGATCGCTACTTATCAGGCCCCCAGCCCGTCGAACAAAATGGTCGACAGATAGCGCTCGGCGAAGGAGGGGATGACCACGACAAGGTTCTTGCCCTTGTTCTCCGGACGCGAGCCGACGACGATCGCCGCCTGAAGCGCCGCGCCGGATGAAATCCCGACCGGCACGCCTTCGAGGCGGGCGACGAGGCGCGCATTGGCGACCGAATCCTCGTTCGAGACCTTGACGATCTCGTCATAGATCGAGGTATCGAGGATCTTTGGCGCGAAGCCGGCGCCGATGCCCTGGATCTTGTGCGGGCCGGGCTGGCCGCCGGACAGTACCGGCGAGGCTTCCGGCTCGACCGCCACGACATGCACCGAGGGCTTGCGCTGCTTCAGCACCTGGCCGACGCCGGTGATGGTGCCGCCGGTGCCGATGCCGGCGACGAAGATATCGACCTCGCCCTGGGTGTCGTTCCAGATTTCCTCGGCCGTGGTGCGGCGGTGGATCTCCGGATTGGCCGGGTTCTCGAACTGCTGCGGAATGATGGCGTCGGGCAGAGTCGCGGCCAGCTCGTCGGCCTTGGCGATGGCGCCCTTCATGCCCTTGGGGCCTTCGGTCAGCACCAACTCGGCGCCGAGCAGCGCCAGCATTTTCCTGCGCTCTACAGACATGGTCTCCGGCATGGTCAGGATCAGCTTGTAGCCCTTGGCGGCGGCGGCGAAGGCGAGCGCGATGCCGGTGTTGCCGGAGGTCGGCTCGATCAGCGTCGTCCTGCCGGGGGCGATCCGGCCCGATGCCTCCAGAGCCTCGATCATGGCGACGCCGATGCGGTCCTTGACCGAAGCGATCGGGTTGAAGAATTCGAGCTTGGCCAGGAGATTGGCGACAACGCCCTTCTCCTTGGCGAATTTGTCGAGCCGCACCAGCGGCGTGTCGCCAATCGTCTCGGTGATCGAATTGTAGACGCGGCCGCGGCCGGGCACGCGCGTGGAAGAGACGGGCTTGTTCATTGGTTTCGCTCCCAGAAGTCAGGCAATTGACATGGTCGGACTAACATAGGCGGACAGAATAGGGCTTTCGGTCGCGCAAGATAGGCTGCAGCTTGAAAATATCCGAGTGGGGCGCTTGCTGAAAACTGCCTTGTCCCGGAAACGCATTTTCCGGATAGGCCGATTTGCGGAATGGATTGGCCGAGAGAAGGCTGATTGTGCACCAAGGTGTATTGAGATTCAGGTCAGGCCGAGCCGAAAATGCTGGCTTGCGAGAACCGGAGCGGAGCGTACTTTTGGGTACGTGAGCACCGGAAGCGCAGCAAGTCAGCGTTTGCAGGCCGGCATCACCTGAATCAATGCTTACTGGCGGGCGGCAATCGCTGCGGCGGCCCCGACCATGAAGCCGGCGGCGGTGCGGTTCAACGCCTTCAGCGCCCTTGGCGACTTGAGGAACCAGCGCGCCTTGGCGGCGAGCGCCAGATAGGGCACCAGCACCACCAGGAGCACGACGACGGTGAGCGCGACGAGAATACCGTAGTCGACCAGCGTGATGGTCTTCAGGTCGACGATGGTCGGCGTGATGGCGAGATAGAAGATCATTGTCTTCGGGTTGCCGATCGTGACGGTGAGACCGGCAAGGAAGCTCGCCAGCAATCCGCCCTTGCCCTTTTTCGCCTCGACAGTCTCCAGGGTGATGCCGCTGGTCCAGAAACGCCAGCCAAGGAAGGCGAGATAGGCAACGCCCAGCCATTTGATCGCCAGGAAGACCATGCCGAAGGTCTGGGCGACGAAGGCAAGGCCGAGCACGACGGCGGTGAGATAAATGAGGTCGCCGAGCATCAGGCCGAACGACATTGCCAGCGACGAGCGGAAACCAGAACCGAGCGCACGCGCCACAAGCGCGGTGACGCCAGGCCCGGGAATGGCGGCGGCGATGCCAAGGGCGGCGCTGTAGGCGATGAATCCGGTGAGGGTCATAAGTCCAGCCTTGAATGAAGGCGCCTTTTCGCACGAAAGCGCCCAGGCTGTGAACCGGATTCGATTGCACCAGAAGGCGAACGCCTCAGGTCGGGCCGTCGTTGTAAGTGACGCGCCAGATGGTGCCGTTGCCGTCTTCGGTGACGATCAGCGAACCGTCTCTAGCCACCGCAACGCCAACCGGGCGTCCCCAGACCGCGTCGTCGGCGATGACGAAGCCGGTCATGAAATCCTCATACTCGCCGGTCGGCTTGCCGTCCTTGAATTTCAGCCGCACCACCTTGTAACCCGTCCTGATGTCGCGGTTCCAGGAGCCGTGCAGGGCGACGAAGGCATCGCCCTGATATTCGGCCGGGAAGCTGTTGCCGGCATAGAAGGCGATGTTGAGCGGCGCCGAATGCGCCTGCATCAGCACGTCAGGCACGGTCACCTTGCCGGCGAGGTCGGGACGCTCGCCCTGGTGACGCGGATCCTCGTTGTTGCCGATATAATACCAGGGCCAGCCGTAGAAGCCGCCGTCCTTGACCGTCGTCGCATATTCGAACGGGACATTGTCGCCGAGTTCATCGCGCTCGTTGACGACGCACCAGAGGGCGCCGGTGGCCGGCTGCACGGTCATGCCGGAACAGTTACGCAGCCCGGCGGCGAAGCTGCGTCGGTTCTTGCCGTCGGGATCGAAGGCGAGAACATCGGCGCGGCCTTGCTCATAGCCCCAGACCGCGCCCAGCGGCTGCGATTTCACCCATGGCTCGAGCCCGCCCTCCGGTTCCTTGCCGATACCCTCGGCAACATTGGAGCCGGAGCCGACCGACAGATAGAGCGTCTTGCCGTCGGGCGAGAAGACGATGTCGCGGGTCCAGTGGTGGCTGGAGGGGATGTCGGCGACAATGGACTCCGGCTCGCCGGTGGCCTTCAGGTCGCCGTCGCGATAGGCAAAGCGCACGACGCTGTTGCTGTTGGCGACATAGACCCATTGCGGCTTGTCGCCCGGCGGGTAGAAGGCGATGCCGTAGGGCCGGTTGAGGCCTTTGGCGAAGGTGGTTTCCTCGGCAGGCTTGGCGCTGCCCTCGGTGAGACGGTAGACACGTATCTGGTTTGCCCTGCTGTCGGCGACGAAGAGGTCGCCGTTCGGGGCGACGCGTACGACACGCGGACTGTCGATGCCGGAGGCAATCAGCTCTACCGAAAAGCCCGGCGGCAGAATTGGCCTGGCGTCTTCGGGACGGTCGGCCAGGCCGGCGCCGTTGGAGACGGATTCGGTGAGGTAAGGGACCTGCATATCATCGGGCCTGATCAGTCGACGCACGCCCGGCCTGTCGGCCTTCCAGTCGCCGAAGGCGGCTTTCCCCGTCAGCACCGGCTGGTCCGCCTGCTGCGCGAAGCTGGTGGTGGCGACAAACAGAGCCGCAACAACGACCGCCGGACCGAACAATCGGATCATTGTAGTCTCCGGATCCCCTTGACCGGCGAAACGGGCAGACCCGCCTGCTTGTTCCGGGCAGGGCCTCGGCACACAGGGATTTGAAGGATCGCCGGTTCAGGTCCCGGCAGCGTAGAAATCGTCGTCGAGACGCTTTTCCAGTTCAACGAGATCGGCCGGCAGCGGCAGGCCCATGGCGCGCAACTCCCTCAGCTTTTCGCGCAGCTGCTCCTGTACTTCGTGCTGATCCTCGGGTTGGTTGACCATTTCCTCGAGCAACAGGCTGATCTGGGCTTTGAGCGATTCCAACGCCATTCTTTTTCTCCTCGGCTGCCTGTTTCTTCCAAGGTGTGTTGAGATTCGGGTCAGCACCGCAGTCGAAGACGGGCGCGAAGCGACCAACATGGTGGTTTCGACCCGCGTTTGCAGGCCGGCCTCACCTGAATACCAATTCACCTAGCGCAGCATGCGCGATATCAGCTGCGCCGTATAGTCGACCATCGGCACTATGCGGGCGTAGTTCAGGCGCGTCGGGCCGATGACGCCGAGTGCACCGACGACGCGGGCGTCCTTGTCGCGGTAGGGCGCGACGACCAGCGACGAGCCGGACAGCGAAAACAGCTTGTTTTCCGAGCCGATGAAGATGCGCACGCCCGGTCCTTCCTCGGCAAGGTCGAGCAACTGGACCAGCCCGTCCTGCGTCTCCAAGTCCTCAAACAGATGGCGCAGCAACTCGATGTCGGCCTGGGCGGTGACGTTTTCCAAGAGATTGGCGCGGCCGCGCACGATGAGGCGCGCCGGCAGGCCGCTGTCGGCGCCGGCCCACACCGCCAGACCCTTCTCGACCAGGTCCTGCGACAGGGTGTCGAGGGCCGCCCTGGTCTCTTCCTTGATGCGGGCGATCTCGATGCGCGCCTCGGCCAGCGTGCGGCCACGGATATGGGCGTTGAGGAAGTTCGAGGCCTCGTGCAATTGCGAGACGGTGATGCCGGCGGGCAGATCGACGACGCGGTTCTCGACATCGCCGTTCTGCGACACCAGCACGGCCAGCGCCTTGGTCGGCTCGAGCTGGATGAATTCGATGTGCTTGAGCGCCACCTCGTTCTTGGCGGCGAGCACCAGACCGGCGCCGCGCGACATGCCCGACAGCATCTGGCTGGCCTCGGTCAGCATATGCTCCAGCGTCGCGCCCGAGCCGGAGGCGCGCACCTGCGCCTCGATGATGCGGCGCTCCTCATCGGAAAGGTCGCCAAGCTCCATGAAGGCGTCGACGAAGAAGCGCAGGCCGGTCTGGGTCGGCAAGCGGCCGGCCGAGATATGCGGCGCATAGATCAGGCCGAGATGTTCGAGGTCGCTCATCACGTTGCGGATGGTGGCCGGCGACAGCGACGACGGCAGGATGCGTGACAGGCTGCGCGAACCAACCGGCTCGCCATCCCTGAGATAGGAATCGACGATGCGCCGAAAAATGTCGCGCGAACGCATATCCAGTGACTGGAGCACCGGCGACTGCGACGCGGGATCGACTGCCTTGGTCATTCGGGCCAAAAACCTCCGGTTCAAATATAGACTTAGGCCGTGCCCGCGCAACCCGGTCCATTTTCCTTTGCGCCATGGGCCGCATGCGTCTACAAGCCGCCCACGATTCCGGAAACCAGAAGAAAGAGGCCTGAATGCGCCCCTCCAAACGCCAAGCCGACGAAATGCGCGCCATCTCCTTCGAGCGCGGCGTCTCCAAACATGCCGAAGGCTCGTGCCTGGTGAAGTTCGGCGACACGCACGTCCTGTGCACGGCGAGCCTGGAGGAAAAGGTGCCGGCCTGGATGCGCAATTCCGGCAAGGGCTGGGTGACGGCGGAATACGGCATGCTGCCGCGTTCCACCGGCGAGCGTATGCGCCGCGAGGCTTCCGCCGGCAAGCAAGGCGGCCGCACGCTGGAAATCCAGCGGCTGATCGGCCGTTCCTTGCGCGCCGTGGTCGATTTGCAGGCGCTGGGCGAGCAGCAGATCACCGTCGATTGCGACGTGATCCAGGCCGATGGCGGCACCCGCACCGCCTCGATCACCGGCGGCTGGGTGGCGCTTTACGACTGCCTGCGCTGGATGGAAGCGCGGCAGATGGCCAGCGTCGCCAAGGTGCTGAAGGACCATGTCGCGGCGATTTCCTGCGGCATCCATGACGGCCAGCCGGTCATCGACCTCGACTATATCGAGGATTCTTCCGCCGGCACCGACGCCAATTTCGTCATGACCGGCAAGGGCGGCATCGTCGAGATCCAGGGCACGGCCGAGGGGGAGCCCTTTTCCGAGGACCAGTTCGCGGCATTGATGGGCCTGGCCAAGAAAGGCATCCAACGCCTGGTCAGCCTGCAGCAGATGGCGGTCGTATAGGCTTTCCATGAGACCTTCCGCCATCCTCGAATCGGCCCTCTACGTCACCGATCTGGCTGTCGCGGAAGCATTTTACGCCGACGTGCTTGGGCTCGAGGTGCTCGGCAAGGTCGAGGGCAGGCACGTCTTCTTCCGCTGCGGCGATGGCGTGCTGCTCCTCTTCAACGCCGAGGCGACGAAAGTGCCGCCGGCGCCCGATGCGAGACTAAAAGTGCCGCCGCACGGCACGGTCGGCGATGGCCATCTCTGCTTTACGGCAAGCGCCGACGAGATTGCCCAATGGCGCGAGCATCTGGCAGCGAAAAAAATCGCCATCGAAAGCGAGTTCGAATGGCCGCAGGGTGGGCGTTCGATCTATATACGCGACCCCTCCGGCAATTCGATCGAATTCGCCGAGCCAAGGATCTGGGGCCTCTGATGCATCAGCCAACTTTTCACTCCCTTGAGGGACAAAAGATCGTCGTCGCCAGCCACAATGAAGGCAAGCTGCGCGAATTCTCCGACCTGATGGCGTCGTTCGGCTTCGAGGCGAAGTCGGCCAAGGAGTATGGCCTGTCGGAACCGGACGAGACCGGCACCACCTTCGAGGAGAACGCCTACATCAAGGCCTTTGCCGCCGCCAAGGCGACCGGACTGCCGGCGCTGTCGGACGATTCGGGCCTCTGCGTCGATGCGCTCGACGGCGCGCCTGGTGTCTACACCGCCAACTGGGCCGAAACCCCGGACGGTTCGCGCGATTTCGGCATGGCCATGCAGCGCACGGAAGTGGCGCTGCAGGAAGTCGGCGCGGTCGATCCAGCACAGCGCAGAGGCCGCTTCGTCGCCGTCATCTGCCTGGCCTTTCCCGACGGCGATGCCGAATATTTTCGCGGCGAGGCCGAAGGCACGCTGGTGTGGCCGCCGCGCGGCACGCTCGGCTTCGGCTACGACCCGGTGTTTTTGCCGAACGGTTTCGAAAAGACCTTTGGCGAGATGACGGCGCAAGAGAAACATGGCTGGAAGCCCGGCCAGCCGACGGCGCTGTCGCACCGTGCCCGCGCCTTCCAGAAGTTTGCGCGCGCCAGGCTTGGTTCGCAATGATGGGCACGGCATGATTGGGCACGGCACGACCATGCAGCTCGACCGCAGCCCCGGCTTCGGTGTCTACATCCATTGGCCGTTTTGCGCGGCGAAGTGCCCCTATTGCGACTTCAACAGCCATGTCCGCCACCAGCCGGTCGACCAGGAGCGTTTTGCCCGCGCCTTCGAGACCGAGCTGGCGACGATGCGCGCCCGCACCGGGCCGCGCGAGGTGACCAGCATTTTTCTCGGCGGCGGCACACCGTCGCTGATGAAGCCGGAAACCGTGGCGACGGTGCTCGACGCGGTGGCGATGAACTGGACAGTGCCTGAAGGCATCGAGGTGACGCTGGAAGCCAATCCATCATCGGTCGAGGCGGAGCGCTTTCGCGGCTATCGCGCGGCCGGCGTCAACCGGGTGTCGCTCGGCGTGCAGGCGCTGAACGACAAGGATTTGCGTTTCCTTGGCCGGTTGCACAATGTCGACGAGGCGCTGCACGCCATCGGGCTCGCGCGGGAAATATTTCCCCGCCTCTCGTTCGACCTGATCTATGCGCGGCCGGGCCAAACGCCGGACGCGTGGCAGGCGGAGCTTGAACAGGCAATCGGCCATGCCGCCGACCATCTGTCGCTCTACCAGCTCACCATCGAGGAAGGCACGCCCTTCCATGCGCTGCATGCGGCGAAGAAATTCGCCATTCCGGACAACGACCACGCCGCCGACCTGTACGCGCTGACGCAGGAGGTGACATTGGCGCATGGCTTGCCGGCCTACGAGATTTCCAACCACGCCAGGCCGGGCGCCGAAAGCCGGCACAACCTGACCTACTGGCGCTATGGCGAATATGTCGGCGTCGGCCCCGGCGCGCATGGCCGCTTCGTCGAGCACGGCCACCGCGTGGTGACGATCGCCGAGCGGATGCCGGAGACCTGGGCCAATCTGGTCGAAGCCAAGGGCCATGGCGTTACCGGCGGTGAGATCCTGACGCGCTCGGAAGAGGCCGACGAGTTCCTGCTGATGGGGCTGCGGCTGGCCGAGGGCATCGACCTTTCCCGCTACGAGGCATTCTCCGGCCGTGGCCTGTCGAGCGCGCGGTTGTCGGTGCTGCAGGGCGAAGGACTGGTGGCGCCGATCGGCAATGCCCGCCTGCGCGCCACGCCGGCCGGCATGATCGTGCTCGACGCCGTGGTGGCGGACCTGGCGCGGTAAACCGTTGAAGAACGTCCTCTTCGTCTGCAGCCAGAACCGCTTGCGCAGCCCGACGGCGGAGCAGGTCTTTTCAACGCGCCGGGATATCGAGGTCGCATCGGCTGGAACAAACCATGATGCCGACACGCCGCTGACGCACGAACTGGTGGCGTGGGCCGACATCATCTTCGTCATGGAAAAGGCGCACCGCACCAAGCTGCAGAAGAAGTTCAAGGCGAGCCTGAAGAAGGCCCGGGTCATCTGCCTCGATATACCTGACAACTATGAATTCATGGATCTGGAGCTGACTGTCCTTCTGAAGGCACGCGTTTCGCGCTATCTCGGTTGAGACCCCCACTCGCGAGGCCACCCAAATGAACCTGACCGTATCTTCCTGGCAATTCTGGGCGCTGCTGTCGGCGGCGTTCGCGGCGCTGACGGCGATCTTCGCCAAGGTCGGCATCGAGAACATCAATTCCGACTTCGCGACCTTCATCCGGACGGTCATTATTCTGGTCGTGCTCGCGGCCATTCTCGCCGCCAGCGGCCAGTTCCAGCCGCTGGGCTCGATCTCCGGAAAGACCTGGCTTTTCCTCGGCCTATCCGGCCTGGCCACCGGCGCGTCGTGGCTGTGCTACTTCCGCGCCCTGAAACTCGGCAATGCGGCGCAGGTGGCGCCGATCGACAAGCTAAGCGTCGTGCTTGTGGCGGTGTTTGGCGCGGTCTTTCTCGGCGAGCGCCTCTCCGGAGCGAACTGGCTTGGCGTCGCTCTTATCGCGGCGGGCGCGGTGCTGGTCGCCTATCGGGTGTGATGGAACGCCTTCTCTGGCGCTTTTCGTTTCAAGACGGGTGATGAAGATATCGAAGCGATTGGGCATCGTCCGGTCAGTGCTCCGCCGTGCTGTCGGTTTCGGTCTCGATCTTGGTTCTCGGCTCGGCCAGCAGGCGGCGCAAAAGCCGCTGCCTGGCTTCCGCGCTATTGGCCGCGCTATCGGCGTCGTTTTGAGCTTTGACCGGCTGCCTTTTGTCCCGCCGCGCGGCAAAGCGCTTGCGCCCGGCATAGTAGGGCTCGAAAGCGTCCTGTATCTTCAGGCTGTCCATCCTGTCCTCCTCCCGAGTCTCAGGGACAAAATTCGCGGCGCTTGGTTTCGTTCCGCACTGTGGCAAAGGCATGGCGGCCGCATTACATCTGGGTCACGTTTTGCAACCGGGCGTGCGCCGTGCCAAACAGGACCAGATGCACGCAAGAGGGCACCGGTGACCGGCGACAAACGCAGCTATGTGATCGGGCAGACCGAGATACCGGCGCGGCCGCTCGAGCCGGCGCTTTATCTCGTGGCGACGCCGATCGGCAATCTTGCCGACATCACGCTGCGCGCGCTGGAGACACTGGCCGCCGCCGACATCGTCGCCTGCGAGGACACGCGGGTGTCGCGCGTGCTGCTCGACCGCTACGGCATCCGCCGCCGCACCACCGCCTATCACGAGCACAATGCCGGCGAAGCCGGACCGAAGCTGATCGCGGCGCTCGAAGCCGGGCAGAGCGTGGCGCTGATCTCGGACGCCGGCACGCCGCTGATCTCCGACCCTGGCTACCGGCTGGTCGGCGAGGCGCTGGACCACGGCCTTCGCGTCGTGCCGATCCCCGGGCCGTCGGCGGCACTCGCCGCGCTGACGGCATCCGGCCTGCCTTCCGACGCCTTCCTGTTCGCAGGCTTCTTGCCGGTGAAGACCGGGCAGCGGCTGACGCGGCTGGAGGCGCTTAAAGCCGTTCCGGCGACGCTGATCTTCTTCGAATCGCCGCGTCGGCTGGCCGAGACGCTCGGCGCGATGGTTGAGGCTCTGGGCAGCGCCCGCAAGGCGGCGATCGGCCGCGAGCTGACCAAGACTTTCGAGGAGATGCGGACCGGCACGCTGCAGGTTCTCGCCGACCACTACGCGGCGGCCGACACGCCGAAGGGCGAAATCGTCATCTGCGTCGGCCCCGCCGAGGCCAGGGCCGACCAGCCTGAAGACATCGACCGGCTGCTTTTGTCCCTCGCCGCCGAAATGCCGGCCTCGAAGGCGGCGGCGGAAGCGGCGAAGATGACCGGTGGCCAGAAGCAGGCACTTTACCGGCGGCTGCTCGAGCTCAGGGATGCCGGTGGAGGCGAGGGTGGCGACTAAGCGTCAGGCTCTTCACCGCCGACAGGCCTATCGACGCGGCCATCGCAGCGAATGGCTGGCGGCGCTGGCACTGATGGTCAAAGGCTACCGGATCCTCGCGCGGCGCCATCGCACGAAACTCGGCGAGATCGACCTGATCGCCCGGCGCGGCAATTTGGTGCTGTTCGTCGAGGTCAAGGCGCGCCGCTCGCTGATGGAGGCGATGGAGGCGATCGCCCACAGTTCGGAGCGCCGCATCGAAGGTGCCGCCGATCTCTGGCTGTCGCGGCAGCCCGACTATGGAAAACTGTCGGTGCGTTTCGACATGGTGGCGGTGCTGCCCTGGCGCTGGCCGGTGCATGTCGAGAACGCGTTTTATGGGCGGAATTGGGGGTAAGCCCGGCCCTTCGCATGGCTCCCTGCCCTTTGGGCGTTCAGTCTCCTTCAAAAGGTCCACTGGACCTTTCGATCCGCCCGAAGGCGGACCGGGCCTTCACCGTTCGTCGCTCGGCCAAGCAATTGGCTTCCCGTCCGCTTCGCGGACCGCTCCTCACCCCCAGATCATCAGCGCCACCAGCCCGACGCCGCCGATCACCAGCCGCCACCAGCCGAACAGCGAATAGCCGTTGCGCGAGACGTAACCGAGCAGGAAGCGGACGACGAGCAGCGCGGTGATGAAGGCGGCAATGAAGCCGAAGGCGATGATCGGCAGGTCGGCGCTGCTCAGCACATTGCGGTTCTTGAACAGGTCGAAGGCGAAGGCACCGACCATGGTCGGGATGGCGAGGAAGAAGGAGAATTCCGCCGCCGCCCGCTTGTCGACGCCGAGAAGCAGTGCGCCGACGATGGTCGAGCCCGAGCGCGAGGTGCCGGGAATCAGCGACAGGCACTGGAACAGGCCGATCTGCAGATAGAGCCGGGTCGGAAAGCGCTCGACGTCACGGTAGACGGGCTTGAGGTTCATGCGGTCGACCGTCAGCAGCACGACGCCGCCGATGATCAGCATGATGCAGATCAGCCGTGGCGATTCGAACAGGATGGTCTTGATGAAATCATGCGCCAGCGCGCCGAGGATCGCCGCGGGCAGGAAGGCGATGAGGATGCCGATGACGAAATGCCGCGTCAGCCGGTCATGCGGCAGGTCGAGCAGCATTTGCCACAGACGGCGGAAATAGACGCTGAGGATCGCCAGGATGGCGCCGAGCTGGATCAGGATCTCGAAGGCCTTGCCGGTCGAGTGGAAGCCGAGAAAATGGCCGGCGAGCAGGATATGGCCGGTCGAGGAGACCGGTATGAACTCGGTCAGGCCCTCCAGCAGACCGAGCAGCAGGGCTTCGACGATGGTCTGGCTTTCCATGGCAACCTCGGGATTTGCGTGCGGGCTTGGGAGAAGGGCTTGCTTGTCATGGCGCGGAAGTCCCCCTATAGGTCGCAGCACCCTGACGGCCCGCTTTGCGGGCGGCCAAGACTTACCGGCGCGGCCGGCGATTCGCCAGTGCGCCTTATTATCGCGGGACCATGCTGACGCTCTTCCACCATCCGATGTTCGCCACCTGCCGGTTCGTCCGCCTCGCCTTTGGCGAATATGGCGAGGAGCTGGCGCTGATCGAGGAAAAGCCGTGGACGCGGCGCAAGGAGTTTCTGGCGCTGAACCCAGCCGGAACCTTGCCGATCCTGCTTGCCGAAGGCGACGTGCCGATCGTCGGCGCGATGGTGATCGCCGAATATCTCGACGAGACGCGCGGCGTGCTGAAGCGCGACAAGAGGCTGTTCGCCGAAGACCCGATGGAGCGGGCCGAAATCCGCCGGCTGACCGACTGGTATCTCAGCAAGGCCGAAGGCGAGGTGACAAGACACCTGGTGCGCGAGCGCGTGCTGAAGCCGATCATGCCGGAGACGGCGGGCGGCGGTTCGCCCGATTCGGGCGCGATCCGGGCGGCGCGCGCCAACATCCGTCAGCACATGAAATACACCAACTGGCTGGCCGGCACACGGCACTGGCTGGCCGGCAACAAGGTGACCTACGCCGACCTCGCGGCGGCGGCGGCGCTGTCGGTGCTCGACTATCTCGGCGAGATCGACTGGCGCGAACACGCCGCGGCGCGCGAATGGTACACGCGGTTGAAATCGCGGCCGTCGTTCCGGCCGCTTCTGTCCGACCGGGTGCGCGGCCTGTCGCCGGTGTCGCATTATGCGGACCTCGACTTCTGACGCCGCAAAACTGCGCGCGCTGATCGACCGCGAGGCGCAGCGCGCCGGTTTCGATGCCGTCGCGGTCACCACGCCCGACGCGATCCCCCTGGCGCCGGCCCGGCTCGCCGAATTCGTCGCCGACGGTTTTCATGGCTCGATGGGCTGGATCGCTGAGACTCTAGAACGCCGGGGCGAACCGGCGGCGCTGTGGCCCGAGGTGCGCTCGATCATCGTGCTGGCGATGAATTACGGCCCGGACAATGACCCGCGTGCGCTGCAGGCAAGGCGCGACCGCGGCGCGATCTCCGCCTATGCGCAAAACCGCGACTATCACGAGGTGATGAAGGGCCGGCTGAAGGAGATTGCCGGCAAGATCGTCGCCCGCGCCGGCGGCGACGTGAAAGTGTTCGTCGATACCGCGCCGGTAATGGAAAAGCCGCTGGCGGAGGCCGCCGGGCTCGGCTGGCAAGGCAAGCACACAAATCTGGTCAGCCGCGAGCACGGCTCCTGGCTGTTTCTCGGCACCATCTTCACCACCGCCGAGCTTGTGCCCGACACGGCGGAGGACGACCATTGCGGCTCCTGCCGCGCCTGCCTCGACGCCTGCCCGACCGACGCCTTCCCGGCACCCTACCGGCTCGATGCGCGGCGCTGCATTTCCTACCTCACCATCGAGAACAAGGGGCCGATCCCGCATGAATTCCGCGAAAAGATCGGCAACCGCATCTATGGTTGCGACGACTGCCTGGCCGCCTGCCCGTGGAACAAGTTCGCCCGCGCCGCCTCCGAGGCGAAGCTTGTCGCCCGTGCGGATCTGCGCGAGCCGCCGCTTGCAGATCTCTTGCTGCTCGACGACGCTGCTTTTCGCTCGTTCTTCACCGGCTCGCCGATAAAGCGCATCGGCCGAGACCGCTTTGTCCGCAACGTGCTGATCGCCGCTGGCAATTCCGGCGATGACTCGCTGGCTGGCGCCGTGCGTGACCTGCTCGGCGATGCCTCGCCGCTGGTGCGGGGCGCTGCCATCTGGGCGCTGTCACGGCTTGTGCCCGAGACCGAGTTCGCCGAACGTGCCGCAGCCGCGGCGCAAACCGAACGCGACGAGGCTGTGCGCCGCGAATGGCTTCTGGCGCAGTCAAATCCAATCGAGATGCATGCATGACCGGAAAGCATATCCTCATCTTCGGTGCCGGTTATTCCGGCAAGGCTTTTGCGCGGGCCAACAGCGATACGGCGCTGATTTTCGGCACAACCCGCTCGCCGGAGAAGTTTGAAGCACTCCGCCAAGCCGGCGTCACGCCGTTGCGCTTCGACGGCGCGCTGACCCCAGAGATCGGTGAGGCGCTGGCGAAAACCACCCATCTCGTGGTCTCCGTAGCCCCGGAGGAAGCCGGCGACCCGGTGCTGAAAGCCGCGCGCGATGCGATCCTGACGGATATGCCGGCGCTCGAATGGATCGCCTATCTTTCGACCGTCGGCGTCTATGGCGACCATGGCGGCGGCTGGGTGGACGAGACCGCCGAATGCCGGCCCGTGTCCAAACGTTCGGTGATGCGGGTGGCCGCCGAGCAGGATTGGCTGGAACTGGGCCGGGAGATCGGCCGGCCGGTGGCGATCTTACGGCTCTCCGGCATTTACGGCCCCGGCCGCAACGCGCTGGTCAACCTGGCCGACGGCACGGCGCGGCGGCTGGTCAAGCCGGGCCAGGTGTTCAACCGCATCCATTGCGACGACATTGCCGGCGCGCTCTGGCATCTCATCGACCATAATCTGGGCGGCATCTTCAACGTCACCGACGATCTGCCGGCGCCGCCGCAGGACGTCGTTGCCTACGCCGCCTCGCTGATGGGCGTCACCCCGCCGCCGGAAATTCCGTTCGAGACCGCCCAACTTTCGCCCATGGCGCGCTCCTTCTATGGCGAGAACAAGCGCGTCGCCAACGCGGCGATCAAGGCGGCGGGCTACAGCTTCCGCTTTCCCGATTACCGGGTGGCGTTCGACCATATGTGGGCCGACGGCAACTGGCGCGAGGGCGAGGCGCGCAGCCCGATGAAGCGGTCATGATCGAAGCGCAGCACTGGTCGTGGTATGATTCGCCATGGTTCGCGGCCTGTTGCGGAGGGGATCCGGTTTCATGACGACGTCGATGCGATCATTGCCCGGCAGAAGGCCGTTCCTGACGGCGATGATGTCCATCCTTGCCCTCACCGGGCTTGTCGCGGGCGCGCTGACGGCCGAGCCGCGGGCAAAAGACCTGTTCGGCGCCAAGAAGCTGCCGGCCGTGGCGGCGGCGCAATCCTTCGGCTTCTATTCCAAGGGCTGCTTTGCCGGCGGCGTCGCCATCCCCATGGACGGGCCGACCTGGGAAGTGATGCGGCCGTCGCGCAACCGGCGCTGGGGCCATCCGGCGATGATCGCGCTGGTCGAGAAGCTCTCGCGTGACGCTCACGCCGACGGCTGGCCGGGGCTTCTGATCGGCGATATCTCGCAGCCGCGCGGCGGACCGATGCTGACCGGCCATGCCTCGCACCAGATCGGCCTCGACGCCGACATCTGGCTGACGCCGATGCCCAGTCGCCCGCTTTCGACCCGCCAGCGCGAAGAAATGAGCGCCACCCTGATGGTCGATGAGAAGACCCACCTGGTGAAGGACGGGCTGTGGAAGCCGATGCATACGCGGCTCCTCAAGCGCGCGGCCAGCTACCCGGAGGTCGAGCGCATCCTGGTCAATCCCGGCATCAAGAAGAAGCTCTGCGACACCGTCACCGGTGACCGCTCCTGGCTGCGCAAGATCCGGCCGTTCTGGGGCCATGACTATCATTTCCATATGCGCATCGGCTGCCAGCCGGGTTCGCCCAACTGCAAGGGGCAGGAAGCGACCCCGGCTGACGACGGCTGCGGCAAGCCGCTGGCCTGGTGGTTTACCGAGGAGCCATGGCGGCCGAACAAGAACCCGGATGCGCCGAAGGCGCGCGACCTGATGACGATGGCAAACCTGCCCAGGCAATGCCAGACAGTGCTCGACGCGCCGGCTCCGGCCTCGGCGGAAGCCGCCACCTATCATGGCGGCGGCGTGCCGATCGCGGTCGCCGCCGAGCCGGCGGAGGCGCTGCCGACGGCACCGGCGGTGCCAAGCGACGCAGCGGCGCTGCCCGCCTCGGCAAGCGCGTTCGCGCCGACACCCGAGATCGGCATCCCGCTGCCGCGACCGCGGCCGGGAAACTGACGCGGAAGCGGCTTTCCCTTTCCGAAGTCATGCGCTAGTCACGAGAAACAGCGGCAGACTGCCGGAATGGGGACGACCAAGAGCCATGCAAGGTGACGACGAGACAGCGCTGCGGTTTCCGGTCCTGATCGGCGACATCGGCGGCACCAATGCGCGCTTTTCGATCGTGCTCGACGCGAATTCGGAAGCGACCGAGCCGCAGATCGTCCAGACGGCCAATTTCAACACGATCGACGACGCGATCCAGGCGGCGGTGCTCGACCGCTCCTCGATCCGGCCCAATTCGGCGGTGCTGGCGGTGGCCGGTCCGGTCGACGGCGACGAGATCGAGCTGACCAACTGCCCGTGGGTGGTCAAGCCAAGGAAAATGTTCGCCAATCTTGGCCTCAGCGACATCGTCGTGCTCAACGATTTCGAGGCGCAGGCGCTGGCCGTGGTCGCGCTCGGCGAAGAGCATATGGAAAAGATCGGCGGCGGCACGCCGGAAGCCAATGCAGGCCGCGTGGTGCTCGGTCCCGGCACCGGGCTTGGCGTCGCCGGGCTGATCCATGCCCTGAACCACTGGATTCCGGTGCCGGGCGAAGGCGGCCACATGGACATTGGGCCGCGCTCAGCCCGCGATTTCCAGGTTTTCCCCCATATCGAGAGGCTGGAAGGCCGCATTTCAGGCGAGCAGATCCTGTGCGGGCGCGGCCTGGTCAACCTCTATCGCGCCGTGGCCAAGGCCGACGGCAAGCCGGCGCCCTTCACCATGCCGGCAGAAATCACCGCGGCGGCGCTGGCGAAGATCGATCCGGTGGCCGAAGAAGCGCTGTCGATGTTCGTCACTTGCCTCGGCCGCACCGCCGGTGACCTGGCGCTGGTGTTCATGAGCCGCGGCGGCGTGTTCCTCACCGGCGGCATCGCGCAAAAGATCGTGCCGGCGCTGAAAGCCGGCAATTTCCGCGCCGCATTCGAGGACAAGGCGCCACACAGCGAGCTGATGCGCGCCATGCCGGTTTATGTCATCACCCACCCGCTGGCGGCGCTTCTCGGCCTTGCCGCCTATGCCCGAACCCCCTCGCTGTTCGGCGTCCAGACGGCGGGACGGCGCTGGCGCGCATAAGGATCGCGCCACCCCGCGACGAAGTTTCGCCATAGGCAAGCCGCAGACAGGGCGCTAAGAGGGGTGCCGAATTCCAGCCCTTGCGGCATGACCAGACGACGGACCCACGGAACGCCAGCGACTTGAACCAATCATCCCAACACCATGCGAGGGCTCGGCCGGGCGAGGTCGTGGCGGTCATTCGCCGCATTCTCGAAGAGAACGGCCGCGACTATCGGTGGTCGTACGTTTTCACCATACTGTGCCTGCTGACCGTGTCGGCGACGACGGCCCTCTCCGCCTGGATCATGAGTCCGGTCGTCAATCAGATCTTCTATGAACGGCGCGGCGACCTGATCCCGTGGATCTGCGCCGCACTGCTCGGGGCTTTCATCCTGCGCGGGCTTGCCGGCTACGGCCAGGCGGTGACGATGGCCAGGATCGGCAACAATCTGGTGGCGCGCTACCAGCAGCGCATCTTCAACCATCTGATGAAGCTCGGCGTCAGCTTCTTCAACGACACCCGTTCCGGCCGGCTGGCGGCGCAGGTCAACGAGAACGTCAACGGCATTCGTGACCTGCTGTCGATGACGATCACGTCGACTGCGCGCGACGCCGTCTCCCTGGTCGCACTGGTCGGCGTCATGATCTACCAGGATCCGGTGCTTTCGCTCAGCTCCCTGCTGATCGGACCGCCGCTGATCTACACCGTGACCTATCTGATGCGACGGGTTCGGCGCATCACCCGTGAATCGGTGCAGATCAATTCGCGGCTGATTGGCGCCATGCAGGAAGCCACGCAAGGCATAGCCATCGTCAAGGCCTTCACCATGGAGGACGAGCTATCGCGTCGCATCGGCAAGCTCGCCGACGATGCGGAACAGCGGTCAAACAAGATCGCGCGCGTCTCGGAGCGGCTCACGCCGATCTCCGAACTGCTGGCAGGTTTGGCCTTTGCCAGCGTCATCGCCTATTCCGGCTACCGGGCTACCGTTCTCGGCCAGCCGCCGGGCGCGGTCTTTTCCTTCATCACGGCGCTGACGCTCGCCTATGATCCGGCGCGCCGGCTGGCGCGCATGCAGGTCGGCATGGAACGCGCTTTGGTCAATGCGCGCATGATCTATGAGCTTCTCGACCTCCAGCCGCAGCAGGGCGATACGTCGGGCGCGGCCGAAGCCAGGATCACCACCGGCGAGGTGCACTTCAACAGTGTCACGTTCGGCTATGTGCCGGAAACGCCGGTGCTGCAGGAACTGAGCTTCGTCGCCCAGGCCGGCAAGATGACGGCCATCGTCGGCGCTTCGGGCGCCGGCAAGTCGACGCTGGTGGCGCTCTTGCAGCGCTTCTACGATGTCGACCAAGGCAGCATCACGATCGACGGCCAGGACATTTCAAAGGTGACCAAGAAGTCGCTGCGCGGCTCGATCGCCTATGTCTCGCAGGCGCCCTATCTGTTCGAGGGCACCATCCGCGACAACATCCGCTATGGGCGGCCCTCCGCCACCGATGCCGAGATCGAGCAGGCGGCAAAGCAGGCTGCGGCCGACGAGTTCATCCGCCAGCAGCCGCAGGGTTATGACACGCCCGTCGGCGAAAACGGCGTGACGCTGTCGGGCGGCCAGCGCCAGCGCGTGTCGATAGCCCGCGCCATCGTGCGCAATGCGCCGATCCTGCTGCTCGACGAGGCGACCTCGGCGCTCGACAACGAGGCCGAAGCGCGCGTCCAGGAGGCGCTGACCCATGTCATGGAAGGGCGCACCACCATCGTCATCGCGCATCGGCTGTCGACAGTGGTCAATGCTGACCACATCATCGTGCTGGAAGAGGGCAGGCTGGTCGAGGAAGGCACGCATGCCGCGCTGATGGCCGATCCGCACAGCGTCTATGCCCGTTTCCACCGGGTGCAGGGCAAGAAGGGTCTGGGGCTTGTCGACGACGCCAAGCCAATCCAAACTCCGCTGCCGCGCTCGCGTGGAAAGAAGGTGGTGGGGAGGAACGCATGAGCGAATCCGGCGATATGGGCCTGGTGGTGGTGGGCGCGGCCGGCCGCATGGGCCAGACGCTGATCCGTGCCATCCATACGATGCCGGGCGCGCGCGTCGCCGGCGCGGTCGAGCGGCCGGGATCGCCCTATCTCGGCAAGGATGCCGGCGAGCTTGCCGGCATCGGCATCATCAACGTGCCGATCGTCGACGATCCGCTGCCGGCCTTCGCCAAGGCCGACGGCGTTCTCGACTTCACCGCACCGGCCGCAACCGTCGAATTCGCCGGCTACGCGGCGCAGGCGCGCATTGCCCATGTCATCGGCACCACCGGCTGCTCGGCCGACGACAATGCCGCGATCGCGGCGGCGGCGCGCCATGCGACGATCGTCAAATCCGGCAATATGAGCCTTGGCGTCAATTTGCTGGCGGTGCTGGTGGAACAGGCCGCGAAGGCGCTCGACGCCGAGGATTTCGACATCGAGATCCTGGAAATGCACCACCGCCACAAGGTCGACGCGCCGTCGGGAACAGCACTGCTGCTCGGCGAAGCCGCCGCCGCAGGGCGCGGTATTGAGCTTGCCGGCAACGATGTGCGCGTCCGCGACGGCCATACCGGCGTGCGCAAGACCGGCTCGATCGGTTTCGCCACGCTGCGCGGCGGCTCGGTGGTCGGCGACCACAGCGTGGTGCTGGCCGGCACCGGCGAGCGCATCACGCTTGCCCACCATGCCGAGGACCGGGCGATCTTTGCCCGCGGCGCGGTCAAGGCGGCTCTTTGGGCACGTGGCAAGAAGCCCGGACTGTATTCGATGCGGGACGTGCTCGGCCTGAGCTGAGGCGGCCTGATCCCCAACCTTGAAGGAGCAAACATGTCGGGAACTCTCGTGCTCGTGCGCCATGGCCAGAGCGAATGGAACCTGAAGAACCTGTTCACCGGCTGGCGCGACGTCGACCTGACCGAGCAGGGCCACAAGGAGGCCAAGGAGGCAGGTGCGAAGCTCAAGGCGCGCGGCCTGAAATTCGACATCGCCTTCACCTCGGCACTGATCCGGGCCCAAAAAACCTGCCAGCACATTCTCGACGCAGTTGGCCAGAGCGAGCTGAAGACGATCCGCGACCAGGCGCTGAACGAGCGCGACTATGGCGATCTCGCCGGCCTCAACAAGGACGACGCGCGCAAGAAGTGGGGCGAGGAGCAGGTGCATATCTGGCGCCGCTCCTACGACGTCTCGCCGCCTGGAGGCGAAAGCCTGAAGGACACCGGCGCCCGTGTCTGGCCCTACTATCTGCACGATCTGCAGCCGCATGTGCTGCGCGGCGAAACCGTGCTGGTCGCGGCGCACGGCAATTCGCTGCGCGCGCTGATCATGGCGCTGGATGGCAAGAGCGGAGAGGAGATCGTCAAGCTCGAGCTCGGCACCGGCGTGCCGGTGATCTACAGGCTCAACGCCGATTCCACCGTGGCGTCGAAGGAAGTGCTGGAAGGCTGAGGCGATCGCTCGGTCGCCCATTGTCAAAAGTCGGCGCCGCCCCTCATCTGCCTGCCGGCATCTTCTCCCCGTAAACGGGGAGAAGGGGCTGGCTGTGATGGCGGCACCCTATTTGCAACGCTGGCGATTGGCGAAATCGGTGATGAGAGCGTCCCTCTCCCCGTCCCTATACGGGGAGAGGATGCCGGCAGGCAGGTGAGGGGCAGCACCGACGCCCGAAACTCAGCCGGCAAGCGGACAGCCCTCAAAAAAGCGCGTTGACACCCGTCGCTTGCCCGCTTACATGAGCCCGCACCAGCCCAGATGGCGGAATTGGTAGACGCGCACGGTTCAGGTCCGTGTTCCGCAAGGAGTGGAGGTTCGAGTCCTCTTCTGGGCACCAAATTCCCGGTTCGAGCCATTCGATATGGTTCAGAGACCTTAAGAAAAAGCCCGGTTCGTCCGGGCTTTTTTGTTGACGCCAACCTGCCCTCCTGGTCAGGCATTGAACAAACCGCTTCAAACCTGACAACCGCGTTGGTACGGTCCATGCCATGGCTCAATCCGCCCAGCCGATCACCATCGCCCGTCGTGACCAGATGTTCCCCATCCTGGCCGAGGCGGACATCGAGCGGATGCGCCGGTTCGGCGAGGCCAGTGCCTACGCCCCCGGCGAGCATATCGTCACCGCCGGCGAAGTGGCGCCCGGCCTGATCGTCATCCTGTCGGGGACGGTCGATATCACCCAGGATGCCGGGCTCGGCCGCCGGCGCGAGACGATCGTCACCCACGGTGCGGGCAATTTCATCGGCGAATTGGCGCAGCTTTCGAGCCGTCCGTCGCTGGTCAATGCCGAGGCCACACAGCCGGTCGAGGCCTTCGTCATCCCCTCGCAGCGGCTGCGCGACCTGATGGTGCAGGAGGCCAATCTCGGCGAGCGGATCATGCGGGCGCTGATCCTGCGCCGCGTCGGCCTATTGGAAAGCGGCACGAGCGACCGGTCATCATCGGACCCGCCGGCAATGGCGACGTGCTGCGGCTGCAGGGTTTTCTGGCCCGCAGCGGCCAGCCGCACCGGGCGCTTGATTCCGACGCCGATCCTTGCGCCAAAACCCTGATCGAGCGTTTTCATGTCGACCCGCACCACCTGCCGATCGTGCTCTGTCCGAACGGCAAGCTGCTGCACAATCCCGGCGAAAACGAACTCGCGCGCTGCATTGGCCTGCTGCGGCCGATCGACACCACCAAAGTCTACGACGTGGCCATTGTCGGCGCAGGGCCGGCGGGGCTGGCGGCCGCGGTCTATGCCGCCTCCGAAGGCCTGTCGACGATCGTGCTCGACTGCCGCGCCTTCGGCGGACAGGCGGGCGCCTCCTCGCGCATCGAGAACTATCTTGGTTTCCCGACCGGCATTACCGGAATGGCGCTGATGGCGCGCGCCTACAACCAGGCGCAGAAGTTCGGCGTCGAAATGGTCATCCCCGACGAAGCCAGGCTGCTCAGCGCTGCCGCCGGCGGCTACGCGCTCGATGTCGGCGACGGCGAGACCGTGCGGGCGCGGACGGTTGTGATCGCCAGCGGCGCGCGCTACCGGCGCCTCGATGTCGCGAACCTGGCGCAATTCGAGGGCACATCCGTGCATTATTGGGCTTCGCCGATCGAGGCGCGGCTGTGCAGCGGCCAGGAGGTGGCGCTGGTCGGGGCCGGCAATTCGGCGGGACAGGCGGCTGTCTACCTGGCCAGCCAGGTGCGCAAGGTGGCGCTCTTGGCGCGCCGTGGCAGTCTCGATGCCACCATGTCGCGCTATCTGGTCGAGCGCATCAAGGCGCAGCCGAACATCGAAATACTGGCCGAGACCGAGGTCGTGGCGCTGGAAGGCCACGAGGGCAATCTCGATGCGGTGCGCTGGCTGAACCATGCGACCGGCGAAGAGACGACGCGGTCCATCCGCCACCTCTTCCTGTTCATCGGCGCCGAGCCGAACACGGACTGGCTGGCGCAATGCAACGTGGCGCTGGACGCGAAGGGGTTCGTGCGCACCGGACCGGACGTGGCATCGGGCCTGATGGAGACGAGCCGCAGCGGGGTGTTCGCCATCGGCGACGTGCGCTCGGGCTCGGTCAAGCGCGTGGCTGCCGCCGTCGGCGAAGGCGCCCAGGTGGTGGCGGCATTGCACGCCTATCTCGCGCGCGACAACACCGTGACGCCTCAAGTGGCCAGGAGACAGTGATGGCGGACGAATGCAGACATGCGAGCGACATCCAGGACGTGACGCCGAGCGCGCTCGGCTGCGAAGAATGCCTGAAAAGCGGATCGTGGTGGGTGCATCTGCGGCTCTGCCGCACCTGTGGCCATGTCGGTTGCTGCGACGACTCGCCCAACCGCCACGCCACCAAGCATTTTCACGCCACCAGCCATCCGGTCATCGAAGGCTACGATCCGCAGGAGGGCTGGGGCTGGTGCTATGTCGACGAGGTTTTTCTCGACCTCGGCGACCGCGTCACACCGCAGAACGGTCCGATCCCGCGCTTTTATTGAGCTGCAGCGGTTTGTGCATACGGGCATTCGGAGCCCGCCGACTGTGCGGTTTTTATCGCACGGAGCCTGTGACGGTCCGGTCGATGGCATCGGGAACGGATTTGCGTTCGTTTCCGGCAAGTGCCGCTATGATCAGCAGGCTGGCGACGACCGGCACGAACAGGATGGCGACGCGGGCCTGCACATAGAAGATGGCGCGCCATTCGTTGCGTTTGTCGGGGCTGTCGCTCATCGTGCTCACTCTGTCATGCCCCCCGGGCGGGACATAGAGGCGAACCGTTAAGCAACCCCTTCCGATTTTGTTAACCTGCGGATTTCGAACCCCAGAGATCGCAAGTCTGGCGCTCAGCTCGCCGGCAACCCGAACAGCCTGCCGCCGGCAGGCACGACGTCGTCAATCCCCGCTAGCCGCAAACAATGCCAGGCCATGGCGTGGTTGCTGGAGGTGACGGGGATGCCGATGCGCTGCTCTAGGCCGGCCACCGCCTCTGCGACGCGCAGGCTGGTGCAGGAGATGAAGATCGCCTCGACGCCCGGTGCCGCGGCCATTTTTTCCGCCGCGGCCTCGATCGAGGCGAGCGAGATACGGGCGGCTTCGCGGTCGTCCTGCCGGTCGAAGGTGGCGACGGCCGCTATGTCGAGGCCACGGCCGGTGAAATAGGCGACGAGACCTTCGTTGATCTTCGGCGAATAGGGCGTCAGCAGGCCGATGCCCTTGACGCCGAGCGCCTTGAACGCGGCAAGTGCCCCGGTGACCGGCGTGGTGCAGGCGACGCCGGGCCGCGCCTTGCGGATCTCGGCGAACACCGCCTCCTCGCCGAGCGTCATCGTTGCCGAGGTGCAGCCGAAGCCGACGACGTCGAGCGGGAGGCTGGGCAGGATGAGGTCGACGCATGGCGCGATCCTCGGTCCGATGGCGCGCAGCGTGTCCGGCGTGATGTTGTGGTCGTTGAAGACGCGGGCCTCGTAGAAGGCGACGCCGGGAATGCGCACCAGGGCGCGGAATTCATGCTCCAGCGTCTGGTCGGTGGCCAGGATGGCAAGGCCGATCGCGGCGCGCGAGGCCAAGCCGCCGTCGAGTTCCGACGGCAGCACGCCGAGATCGATCGGTCCGGAAGAGGGAGAGCGGGCGGCGGCAAGGTTGGCGGACATGGCGTACCTCTTCATCTTCTCTTCTGGATCATGCTCTCAGTTCAAAAGTCCGTCCATGGCAATGGCAGGCCGGCGGCCGGCGATCAGATCGGCGGTGATGCGGGCCGAGCCGTGCGACATCGTCCAGCCGATATGACCGTGCCCGGTGTTGAAATAGAGGTTGCGCAGGCGCCGTTGGCCGAACTCGGGCAGATTGTTCGGCGTCATGGGCCGCAGCCCCGCCCACATCTCGGCGCGGTCGTAATCGGCGCCTTCGGGGTAAAGCTCCTTGGTAACCCCTTTCATGAAGGCGAAGTCGGCGGGCTTGTGGCTGGTGTCGTAGCCGGCGAATTCCGCTGTCGCGGTGACGCGGATGCGGTCGCCGAAGCGCGAGATGGCGACCAGATTGTGCTCGTCGACGGAAGCAATCGTTGGCGGCAGCAAGCGGTTGCCGACGGGAATGGTCAGCGAATAGCCCTTGATCGGATAGATCGGCAGGCGGATGCCGATCGTCCTGGCAAGCACCGGACTGTAGGAGCCGAGCGCCAGCACATAGGCATCGCCCTTGAAGCTGCCCTTGTCGGTCAGCACCTGCGCGACGCCATCGCCCGATGTCTCGATGCCGGTGATGGTCGTGCCCGTGTGAATAGCGCCGCCGCGCTCGACGACCTTCGCCGCCAGCGCCCTGGTGAATTTCGCAGGATCGCCGGTCTCGTCGGTCGGGCAATAGATGCCGCCGGCGATCTTCTCCCTCGCTGATGCCAACGACGGATCGAGTGCGACGACGCCGTCGCGGTCGAGCACTTTTATCACCTGTCCGTCGGACTCCAGCAGCTTCATATGCTCGACGCCCTTGTCGAGCGCCTGCTGGCTGCGATGGAAATAGAGGATGCCGCGATCGTTGCGGTCGTAGTCGATGGCCTCGTCGGCGATGACTTCGTGCAGCACGGTCTGCGAATAGGCGGCAAGCCGATGCTTGAGCAGCGTGTTGCGCCGCGCCTTCTCGGCCGTGCATTCCAGGAGGAATAGCCACGACCAGCTGTAGAGCCTGGGATCGGCCGAGAGTTTGAAGCGCAGCGCCTGATCCTTGAGCACCAGCGATTTCAGCAGGATCATCGGCGCCCTGGGCGACGACCAGACGAAGGAATGGCCCGGCGCGATCATGCCGGCATTGCCCCAGCTGGTCTCAGTGGCGACCTGTGCCTGGCGCTCGAGGAGCACCACCTCGTGGCCGTCCTTCTGCAGCTGATAGGCGGTGGTGACGCCGACAACGCCGCCACCCAGCACGATCACGCGCATCACGCCTCCGGAGATCGCAAAGTCGGCTCACTTTAGAGTGGAATCCGAAATTGCAAAGTCCGGACGTGTGGGCCAGGGCGAGGGCTGCCGGGAGGCCGGATGCTCACCCCCGCAGCGCCTGCTCCAGATCCGCAATCAGATCATCGCCATCTTCGATGCCGGCCGAGAGCCGCACCAGCGAATCGGAAATGCCGATGGCGCCGCGTTTTTCGGCGGGGATCGAGCCGTGCGTCATCAGCGCCGGGTGCTCGATCAGGCTTTCGACGCCGCCGAGGCTTTCGGCGAGGGTGAACAGCTGGGTGCGTTCGAGGAAGCGCTTTGTCGCCGCCAGGTCGCGATCGAGCTCGACCGAGATCATGCCGCCGAAGGCATGCATCTGGCGCCTGGCGATGTCATGCTGCGGATGGCTGGGCAGCCCGGGATAGATGACGCGGCGCACATCTTTCCGACCTTCCAGCCACTGTGCGATCTTCAGGCCGTTCGAGGAATGGCGTTCCATCCTGAGCGCCAGCGTCTTGATGCCGCGCAGCGCCAGGAAACTGTCGAAAGGGCCGGAGATAGCGCCGATGGCGTTCTGCAGGAATTTCAGCTGGGCGGCGAGATCCTTGTTGTCGCCAACGATCGCCACGCCACCGACCATGTCGGAATGGCCGTTGAGATACTTCGTCGTCGAGTGGACGACGATGTCGATGCCGAGCTCCAGCGGCCGCTGCAGATAGGGGCTGCAGAAGGTGTTGTCGGCGACGGTAAGCAGGCCCTTACGCTTCGCCAGTGCCGCCACACCTTCGAGATCGACGACGCGCAGCAGCGGGTTGGTCGGCGTCTCGACCCAGAGCAGTTTTGTCTCCGGGCGGATCGCGGCCTCGACCGCGGCAAGATCGGTGAAGTCGGCGAAGCTGACCTGCAGGCCAGCCGAGCGCTTGCGCACCCGCTCCAGCAGACGGAAAGTGCCGCCATAGATGTCGTCGGTGGCGACGATATGGGCGCCGGCATCGAGCAGCTCCAGCACGGTCGAGATCGAGGCCAGGCCCGAAGCGAAAGCGAAGGCGGCGGTGCCGCTTTCGAGATCGGCCACCGCGCGCTCGAAGGCGAAGCGGGTCGGGTTCTGGCTGCGGGCGTACTCAAAGCCCTTGTGCACGCCGGGCGACTGCTGGCCGTAGGTGGAGGTGGCATAGATCGGCACCATCACCGCGCCGGTCAGCGGATCATGGCTCTGGCCGCCATGGATGGTGCGCGTCGAAAAGGCCAGTCGGTTCTTGCCCGATGGCGGTGTGCTGGTGGTCATCGTGCGCGCCTCAAATGGTTGATCAGGTCGATACGGGTTATCAGGCCGACGAACTCGTCGCCATCGAAGATGATGGCGACTTCGTTGCGGTCGAAGACCGGCAGCAGCGTATCGAGCGTCTGGCTGGCCTGCAGCGTGTGCAAATTCGAGGTCATGGCGGTGCGGACCGGGGCGTTGAAGCGGTCCCAGCGGCCGTCATAGGGGCCGTCGACCTTGGCCAGGATATCGCTTTCGTCGACGATGCCGACCAGCTTGCCGGCGTCCAGCACCGGCAGCTGCGAGACATCGGAGCGGCGCATGCGGCCATAGGCGTTGAGCAGGCTTTCGTCCGGGCCGATAGAGACCGTGTCGCCAGTGCGATGCGAGCGCATGACGAGGTCGCGCAGATCGCCATGCTGTTCGTGCTCGGCGAGGCCCTGCTCGGCCAGCCAGAAATCGTCGAAGACTTTTGACAGATATTTGTTGCCGCTGTCGCAGACGAAGGTGACGACGCGCTTGGGCGTCGTCTGCTCGCGACAATAGCGAAGCGCCGCCGACAGCAGCGTGCCGGATGACGAGCCGGCCAGAATGCCTTCCCGGGAAAGAAGATCGCGCACCGCCAGCATGCTCTGCTTGTCGGGGATGGAATAGGCCTTCTTGACCAGCGACAGGTCGGCATTGGGCGGAACGAAATCCTCGCCGATGCCTTCCACGGTCCAGCTGCCGGCCTCTTCCATCTTGCCGGTCTTGATCAGCGGCGCCAGCACCGAGCCGACCGGATCGGCCAGCACCATCTCGGTCTTCGGCGACACTTTCGCGAAATAGCGACCGAGCCCGGTCAGCGTGCCACCGGAGCCGACGCCGACGACCACCGCGTCGATGTCGCCTTCGAGCTGGGCGAAGATTTCGGGGCCAGTGGTGGTCTCATGCGCCAGCGGGTTGGCCGGATTGGCGAACTGGTTGGCATAGAAGGCGCCGGGCACTTCCGATGCGATCTTCTCGGCCATGTCCTGGTAATATTCCGGATGGCCCTTGCCGACATCGGAGCGCGTCATGCGCACCTCGGCGCCGAGCGCGCGCAGATGCTGGATCTTTTCGCGCGACATCTTGTCGGGCACGACGAGGATGATGCGATAGCCCTTGGGAATGCCGACCTGGGCAAGGCCGAGTCCGGTATTGCCGGCGGTCGCCTCGACGATGGCGCCGCCGCGCTTGAGCTTGCCCTGCTTTTCGGCGGCGGCGATCATCGACAGCGCGATGCGGTCCTTGATCGAGCCGCCGGGGTTCTGGCTTTCGAGCTTGATGAACAGACGGCACTTGCCGGTGTCGAATTTGGTCAGTTCGACGACAGGCGTCTGCCCGATCAGATCGAGCACCGAGGCATAGGGCGGGCGCAGCCGGGACATTGCGCTGTCCGAGGGGGCACTGCCGGGTGCAGCGGTTCTATGCGCGCTCATGTCGGATGCTCCATGGGTCAACCTAGCGTCTTTTCCAGCCGATCGCCGTTGGAAAGAAGATAGATCGTGCCAATCCGACGGCCAGACGAGGAATGAAATTCCACGACCCTTCGGCCCGCGTCGTGCCAGGGTGCAGCCTACCCCAGCAGCTGCTTGCTGAGCCTTGCGCACTGGACGCGGATATCCGGGATGGCGTCGATCTCGAAGAAGGTGCCTCTGGTCAAAGGCCCGACGGCGAGGATCTTGGCCGATACACTCCCGTCACTGCCGATGATCTCGCAATTGGCCGATACGTCGAGGCCAAGCCGCAGCGGGTCCGGCCGTGCCAGACCGCGCTCGACCAGCGAGCGCACGACGCTGTTCGAGGTGGTCGAGATGTCCCTGGCGATGCCGGTGCAATCATAGAGGCGGGCGACTTCCAGCGTTTCGAGCGCCTGCGTGTGGCGGGACTGGACCTGTACCGTGAATTGATCGCCGGCCTCGATGCCGACGACGCGGCCGGCGACGGGACGGATGCGGCCCGACTGCACCGCCTCGGTGACGCGGGCATGCACCTGCGGCGCCAGGCGATGCCGGTGGATGTCCCACCAGGCCTTGGTGTGCTCGACGAAGCGGCGCTTGGCGGAGGACGGCCAGTTCTGCCAGATCTTCTGGTTGAACGGCCGCAGACCATCGACCACGTCGCGCCAGTCTATGCCTGCCCTTTGGTTTTCGCGGATCAGGTCGCGGAACCAGCCGACGAAATAGGAAAGCTGGGTGCCGAGCGGGATGTCGGCGACGTCGAGCTTGATCGGATTGCCCTTGCGGTGCGGCGACGGCAGCAGGCCGCGCCGGGACACGGCGATGATCTCGCCCTTGTGACCGCGTTGCTCGAGCGAGAGAAAGGCATCGACCATGCTGAGGCCGGTTCCCAACACAAGGACTCGGGCGTCCGCATCGAGCGCAGTGTCGGCTTCCGTCCCCATCCTGATGGCGTGACCCTGGCCGGCGCCGGGCTGCTCGTCATGGCCGGTGGCGAGCACGGCGAGATGGGCAACCACACTGGTGCCATTGGCCAAAGCCACCTCGACGCCGGAGGCAGTGGGCGAGATCGACAGGCTCTCCTCGCGGATCAGGCGCAGGCGGCCGGTCTCGCGTTCACGGGCTTCGAGCTCGTCGAGCAACTCCTTCAGGTAGCGGGCATAGAGGCTGCGCGGCGCATAGAACGGCCCTTGGTCCGGATTGGCCAGGCCGCGCTCCAGCAGCCAGCGCGCGAAATTGCCTGGATCGTCGGCATAGGCGCTCATGCCGGCGGCGTTGACATTGAGCACATGCGCCGACAGCAGCGTCGAATAGGCCATGCCCTGGCCGAAATGCGGACGCTTCTCGATCAGCGCGACGCGCAGATCCGGATTGGGCGATTTCAGCAGATGCGCGGCGAGCACGACGCCGCTGGCGCCGCCGCCGACGATAATGATCGAATTGGGGATGATCGAGTTGGCGCGCCCGGTCGTCATGCGCGCACCGCCTGCCTTGGCGTGTTCAGGCCTGGATCTTCGCCGCAACCGGAAGGTCGTTGATGTTCCTCGCGACCGCAAGGTCGTCGAGGCCAATATCGCGCATCTCGGCGAGGCTGCGCTGATCCAGCACCTCGGCGATCGCCTGCCGGACCTCGAGCATCAGATGTCGGACTTGGCATGTCGCCTCGTTGCAGTCTTCGCAGCGCTGGTACTGGGTGCGGCTGGCGCAAGGGATCGGCGCCAGCGGCCCGTCGAGCACGCGCACGACATGGCCGACCTTGATCTCTTCGGCCGGTCGCGCGAGGCGATAACCGCCCTCCTTGCCCTTGCGGCTATGGACGAAACCGGCATTGCGCAATTCGCCGAGGATGGCGTCGAGGAATTTCTTCGGGATGTTGTTGCCGGCGGCGATATCGCCGACGAAGGCGAGCTGTCCAACCGGCAAGTGCGCGAGATGGACGAGCGCCTTGAGGCCGTACTTGCCCTTTTTGGTGAGCATGAGCCGAACGTTTCTCTGTCATGCGATGGCCTGAGGCCATCAATTGCGAAACGCCTGGCGTGCCTCCCCGCCGCGTCCAAGCTGTCATGACACATAAATTCTAGTGACATGATATACAAGCCGATCGCTGTTGATTTTGCTTGGTTTTCAAGCCGTCTGGTGATTTTAGGCCAGGCTTGTGACGCCGAGGACACAGAAACGCGGCTCGGACTCGATGCCACGAGCGATCGCCGGGATGCGGTGGGTATGGTCGCTCATCGTGATCAACTCCCTAATGTCGATAAGAATACTATAGTTCCTCCCGAAGACAGGGAATGGGGTTTCAATTCGGCGTGAGTTTGAAGCATGGATTTTTCGAATGAGGCTTTCTCCTGAAATCTCGGTTCTTGGCAGGCGGTTGTCACATTCGCTTCGTCATCCCAGGGCGGAGCAGGAGCGAAGCGACGTCGCGGAGACCCTGGGATGACGAACTCGGACGCTTCGGCCAGCCTTGACGGTCCAGTGCAATCTGCCGCGGTCGCGCCCGTAGCAGCCGCACTTTGCGCTTCGCCAGCCTATCACCAGTGGCTTTTTTCCACTCAACCCGTACTGGTTGGAAGGATTTAACTCTACAAGAACGATAGAATTAGCGGACTATGAAAAGGCAATCCGGTTTTTCACTTTTTCATGGAGCCCATCATGTCGATCATTTCACGACGCATCATCCTGCTCTCGTCGGCGGCACTTGCCGGCGCCGCCTTCCTCGGCCCGGCACAGGCCGACGACCTCAAGATCACCATCGGCTACCAGACCGTGGTCGAACCCTCGAAAGTGCCGCAGGCCGACGGCGCCTATGAGAAGGCGACCAAGGCCGCGATCGACTGGCGCAAATTCGATTCCGGCGCCGACGTGATCGCAGCGGTCGCCTCCGGCTCGGTCGATATCGGCTATGTCGGATCGAGCCCGCTGGCGGCCGCGGCCAGCCGCGAGCTTCCAATCCAGACCATCTTCGTCGTCGGCCTGATCGGCCAATCCGAAGCGCTGGTCGCCCGCAACGGCGCCGGCATCGAGAAGGTCGCCGACCTTGCCGGCAAGAAGGTGGCGGTGCCATTCGTCTCGACCACGCATTACAGCCTGCTGGCCGCGCTGAAGCATGAAGGCGTCGATCCTAAGTCGGTCGAGATCCTCAATCTCAGGCCGCCGGAGATTGCCGCCGCCTTCGCGCGCGGCGACATCGACGCGGCCTATGTCTGGGATCCGGCGCTCGGCCAGATCAAGACCACCGGCAAAGTGGTGCTGGATTCCTCGCAGGTCGCCGCCTGGGGCGCGCCGACCTTCGATGCCTGGATCGTGCGCACCGACTTTGCCGAAAAGCACCCGGAAGCGGTGCGCGACTTCGTCAAGGTGACGGGCGCCGCCTATGCCGAGTTCCTGGCCAAGCCCGACGCCTGGTCGGTGTCGTCGCCGCAGGCGGCCAAGATCGCCAAGATCACCGGCGCCAAGCTGGAAGAGGTGCCGCAACTTTTGAAAGGTTACGTTTTCCCGACGCTTGAGGAGCAGGCCTCCGCCAAATTCCTCGGCGGCGGCACGGTCAAGGCGATCGAGGCGGCATCGGCCTTCCTCAAGGAGCAGGGCAAGATCGACGCCGTGCTGCCCGACTACTCGAAATACGTATCGTCGAAATATGTCAGCGAGGCGCTGGCCTCGAACTGACGCGCGACGCGTGCTGCCTGCCCGGACCGCTGACGAGGAGCGGTTTCGGGCAGGTGGATTTGTGGAACCTACTGCGAGGAACCATGCCTCAACTCGTGCTTGATAAGGTCTCGGTGCACTACGAAGGCCAGGCAGCGCCAGCCGTCGAGCGAGTCTCGATCAACGTCGCCAAGGGCGATTTCGTCGTGCTGGTCGGCCGCTCCGGCTGCGGCAAGACCTCGCTGCTCAACGTCGCCGCCGGGCTGGTCGAGCCGGTGCGCGGCAGCGCCAGCATCGCGGGCCGACCGATCACGGCACCTGGCCCGGACCGCGCCGTGGTGTTCCAGAACGATGCGCTGTTCCCGTGGCTGACCGCGCGCGAGAACGTCGCTTTTGCTCTCAGGCTGCGCGGCGTGCCGTCAGGCGAGCGGGCACGGCGCGCCGATGAGTTGCTCAGACTGGTCAAGCTCGATGGCGCCGGCGACAAGCGCATCTGGGAGCTTTCCGGCGGCATGCGCCAGCGCGTCGGCCTGGCCCGCGCACTGGCCGCCGAACCCGAATTCCTGCTGCTCGACGAGCCGCTCGGTGCGCTGGACGCGCTGACGCGCGAACGCATGCAGACGACGCTGCTCGATCTGTGGGCGGCGGCCCAAGTCGGCGTGCTGATGGTCACGCACGGCATCGAGGAGGCGCTGGTGCTGGCCACCCGCATCGTCGTGCTGGCGCCGGGGCCGGGCCGCGTGGTGCGGACATTCGAGACCGGCTTCAGCCGGCGCTACGCCGCCGGCGAGGCCATTCGCGCTATCAAGGCCGACCCGGCCTTCGCGGCGGCGCGCGGCGAACTGACCGACGCGATCTTCGAAGGAGAGGCGGCGTGAGTGTTACCTCTTACAGCGAACGGCCGACCACAAGGACCGACGAAAGCAGCGCGCTGTCGGTGCCGTGGTCGCGCCCACGCCCGAAACGGCGCGGGATTTCGGCACGCGCAGTCAGCGCCATCACCATCCTGGCGGTGCTAGCGGCATGGGCGCTGTCGGCCCGCCTGCAGCTGGTGTCGCCGGTCTTTCTTCCATCGCCTTTCGCCGTATGGACCAAGTTCGTCGTCGTCGCCCGTGACGGCTTCGTCGACGCGACGCTCGCCCAACACGTCGTCGCCAGCCTGGGCCGCGTGTTCGCAGCGCTGATCGCCGCGGTTATCGTCGGCGTTCCCGTTGGGCTCGCCATTGGCATCAGCACCATCGGGCGCGGCATCTTCGATCCGCTGCTGGAATTCTTGCGGCCGATCCCGCCGCTCGCCTATCTGCCGCTGGTCGTCATCTGGTTCGGCATCGGCGAACCGTCGAAGATCTTGGTGATCACCATTGCCATGCTGGCGCCGGTTGCGCTGTCGACCGCATCCGGGGTTCGCGGCGTCTCGCAGGAGCGCATCAATGCGGCGCGCTCGCTCGGCGCCAGCCGCTTCCAGCTTGTCCGGCATGTGATCCTGCCCAGCGCGCTGCCCTCGATCCTGACCGGGCTGCGTATCGCGCTCGGCGCCGGCTGGTCGACGCTGGTCGCCGCGGAGCTGGTGGCAGCGACGCGCGGCCTCGGCTTCATGATCCAGTCGGCCGCCCAGTTCCTGGTCACCGACGTCGTGGTGATGGGGATCCTGGTGATCGCTGCAATCGCCTTCGTGCTGGAATTCATCATCCGCCGGATCGAGCGCGGGCTCGTTCCCTGGGCGGGACGGGAATAACCGAAGCAGGAGAGAATGACGATGACCCATTCCACCGCCATGCTGTTCGCCCATTTCGGCAACTGGCTGCTCGCCTGGACGAGGGAGCCTGAACGCCAACCCAGATCGCCGGCACCCGTGCAGCTCGATGCCGAGCGCGACCGCCTGCCGCCACGCGACGAAGGCTTTTACTGGGCCTGGCAATATTGGTCCCAGTGATCAACCTCAGTCGACCTGCCTTCCCCCCAAACAGAAACGAGGAGATTCCCATGAGCAACCCGGCCACTGCCGACCAGATCATTCCCGCGACCGACGTTATTCCCCTGACCGCCCGCGTGGGCGCGGAAATCCGCGGCATTCGCCTCGGTGGAAACCTGTCGGATGCAACAATAGCATCGATCAATCAGCTTCTTTTGCTGCACAAGGTCATCTTCTTCCGCGGCCAGCAGCATCTCGATGATTCCGAGCATGAACTGTTCGCGCGGCGCCTGGGGGATCTGGTGCCTCATCCGACGCAAGGGCCGATTGCGGGCACCGCTTCGATCCTCAATCTGGATTCGAGCCGCGGCGGCGGTCGCGCGGACCAATGGCACACGGACGTGACCTTCGTGGACGCCTATCCGAAATTCTCCGTGCTTCGCGGCGTCGTCATTCCTCCGGCCGGAGGCGATACGATCTGGTCGAACACCCATGCCGCCTATGAAAGCCTGCCGGCGCCGCTCAAGCTGCTGGCGGACAATCTCTGGGCCATTCACAGCAACGCCTACGACTACGCAGCCGTACGTCCTCGCGCTTCCGCCGAGGAAAGGAAGCATTTCGAGGAGGTCTTCACCTCGACCGTCTACGAGATCGAGCACCCCGTCGTGCGCGTGCATCCCGAAACCGGGGAACGCTCGCTGCTGCTCGGCAATTTCGTCCAGCGCTTTGTCGGCCTGTCGAAGAGCGACTCCGCAAAACTCTACGAGTTGTTCCAGGCCTATGTGACCACCCCCGAAAATACCGTGCGGTGGCGGTGGCAGGCCGGCGACGTCGCGATCTGGGACAATCGCGCCACCCAGCACTATGCGGTGAACGACTATGGCAGCCAGCACCGGGTCGTGCGGCGTGCCACCGTCGACGGCGATGTGCCGGTCAGTGTCGACGGACGCCGTAGCGTCACTCACGTCAAGACGGCCAAGCCGGCGGCAAAGGCCGCCTGACTCTATCGGGCGCCGTCCGTCCAGCCGGACGCACGGCGCCGCCCTTGCCGACGGTCATGGTCGCCAGCGGCGGCAAAGGTCGCGTTTGAAGTCGTGCCAGTGGCGAAGCCGCAGCCGGCCCAGTCAGATGCGCGAGCGGTTTGCCCAGCCCAGACCGAGCAAGCCGACCAGCATGGTGATGAGACCGATACAGAGCCATTGCGACTGGCCGGTCATGAAGCTTCCCGGCACGAGACCGATGCCTTGCAGCGACCACAGCAGGCCGATGGCGAGCACGATCAGCGCCAGCAAATTCCTCATCAACCGCATCGGCGGAATTCCCTTTCCAAGTCGATCGTCAACAGCGTCACTGCGGCAATGAAAAAGCCAAAGGAAGCGATTCGATCGCGTCCATCTCTACTTGCTTGTTAACGCTCGATCTTGCCAGAACTGGCCGGGAACCGGCGTGATGTTCATCACAGATACGCTGCCCGACGTGGGAAGACTCATGACAAACTGTTTCCCACCGACTCCAAACGTGTACTTCCGCCACGGAACCGCCAGATGATTACCGCATTTCGTGCCTTATTCGTTCCTTAACGGCTGGGGTCTGTCTAAACGGAGCCATTCCCCCAACATGATGAAATCCAAGCAAACCGCGCTTGTCGCGGTAACGATAGCGGCTGGCCTGATGGTCGGCGCCTCCGCCTCCTCCGCGGCCGCCCAGTGCGGCCGTGCCTCCTGGTACGCGCTGCACTCCCGCACGGCCTCCGGCGAGCGCATGAACCCGTCGGCGATGACCGCCGCGCACCGCAGCTTGCCCTTCGGCACCAAGCTGAAGGTGACCAACAAGAACAATGGCCGCAGCGTCGTCGTGCGCATCAACGATCGCGGTCCGTTCATCAAGGGCCGTGTGCTCGACCTGTCGAAGGGCGCCGCCAGCCAGCTCGGCTTCATCGGCTCGGGTCACACCGCCGTCTGCATGGCCCGCGTCTAATATGTCCGATATGTCCGGCTAGAGGGGCCGGACACATTTCCTACATATTGCGGCACCGCACATTGAGCCGGCTCTACCGCTCAAGGCTGATTTCCAAGGCTTTTGACAAAAAAACCATTTGTCAGACCAATTGACGTATTGCATCGCAACAACATGTTGTTAACCTCGCCGCGAGAGATTCAAGGCTCGGCGCTGCTCGTCGTCCCTTCGGTCGCAGGCAGCAGCGGGGTTCTTGATGTTCTACCAGCTCTACGAAATGAACCATGCGGCACTGCAGCCCGCCCGCTTCTATGCCGATGCGGTGCGGATGTTCTACACCAATCCGCTCAACCCGGTCTCGCACACGTCCTTTGGCCGCTCGGTCGCGGCGACCGCCGAATTGTTCGAGCGCACCACGCGCCGTTACGGCAAGCCAAAGTTCGAGCTGGCCAAGACCGTGGTCGACTGGAAAAGCGTCGAGGTCACTGAAAAGACCGTGTGGTCGAAGCCGTTCTGCAATCTGGTCCGTTTCGAGCGCTCCGTGCCCACTGGGCGCAAGCCCGATCCGAAGCTTCTGATCGTGGCGCCGATGTCGGGCCATTACGCGACGCTGCTGCGCGGCACCGTCGAAGCGATGCTGCCGCATGCCGACGTGCACATCACCGACTGGGTCGACGCCCGCATGGTGCCGCTGGCCGACGGCAGCTTCGACCTCGACGACTATATCGACTACATCATCGACATGTTCCATGCGCTCGGCCCGGACACCCATGTCATGGCGGTCTGCCAGCCTTCGGTGCCGGTGCTGGCGGCGGTGGCGCTGATGGAAAAGCGCGGCGACCCCTTCGTGCCCTCGACCATGACGCTGATGGGCGGTCCGATCGACACCCGCCGCAATCCGACCGCGGTCAATCTGCTGGCCGAGGAGAAGGGCATCGGCTGGTTCCGCGACAACGTCATCATGCGGGCGCCCTGGCCGGTGCCGGGCTTCGGCCGCGAGGTCTATCCGGGCTTCCTGCAGCTGTCGGGCTTCATGAGCATGAACCTCGACCGCCACATCATCGCCCACAAGGACTTCTTCATGCATCTGGTCAAGCATGACGGCGACAATGCCGAGAAGCACCGCGATTTCTACGACGAGTACCTGGCGGTGATGGACCTGACGGCGGAATTCTACCTGCAGACCGTCGACACCGTGTTCGTGCGCCACGCTCTGCCCAAGGGCGAGATGATGCATCGCGGCGAGCTGGTCGACACCTCGGCGATCCGCAATGTCGCGCTGTTCACCGTCGAGGGCGAGAATGACGACATCTCCGGCCTTGGCCAGACCCAGGCCGCGCACGATCTGTGCGTCAACATCCCGGCCGACAGGCACGCCCATTATATGCAGCCGGCGGTCGGCCATTACGGCGTCTTCAACGGTTCGCGCTTCCGCTCCGAGATCGTGCCGCGCATCGCCGACTTCATCACCAGCTATGGCCGCCAGAACCGGGTTGCCGCAAAGCCGAGGCTGGTGCGCTCGGCCAAGGGCTGACGCAACCAGAAGGTGAGACGCGCAACCGAACGGCGGAACGGCAGCGCTCGGCGTGCCCGGATGGTCCTGTTGCACAATGGCCGCTGTCAGGATGGTGAAAGTAACCATGCCATCAATCGGACCACAGTCATAATTGACACGGACTGTAAATCGCCCTTAACGTTTCGTTAACAACAGGGGCGAACGGGGACAATGATTTCCTCACCGATGGCACGGACGCTGCGCTTGTGCGCAGTCGCAGGGCTGGCGATTTCGGGATGCTGGGCGGGACCGGCGTCGGCCGCGGGAGCGATGGCGACCGGCGGGATGACGTCTCAACCGATCGGACATTACGATTTCTGCAAGTCCAATCCCGGCGAATGCTCGATCCGGCCGCGCAGCCTCGCGCCAGCCAGGATGACCGATGCGCTCTGGCGCAAGCTGACCAGCGTCACCGCCAAGGTGAATGCCGCCGTCAAGCCTCTGAGCGACTACGACATCTATGGCAAGGATGAAGTCTGGGCCTATCCGGATAACGGCCTCGGCGACTGCGAGGATTATGTCCTGGAGAAGCGCCGCGACCTCTATCGCATGGGTATATCGCTCGCCGATCTCCTGATGACCGTCGTGCGCAAGCCGGACGGCGAGGGCCATGCGGTGCTGACGGTGCGCACCGACAAGGGCGATTACGTCCTCGACAATCTGACCGACAAGGTCCGCTCGTGGGATGAGACCGGCTACCGCTTCCTCAAGCGCCAGGCGATCGACAACACCGGCCGCTGGGTCTCGATCCGCGATGGCCAGCAGGTTTTGGTCGGCGCGGTTCAGTAAGGGCAGGCGCGACGCGTTCGAAGCACGCCGCGTCAAGCGCCTTATGCAACGCACCCATAGCTATCGTAGGTCGGCGCCGCCCTCAATGGGACTACGGCTGGCACGCACCGCATCCGATAAATTCCGCAGTCTCCGTGAACCATTTCCTCCCGGCCGGCGACACACAGCCGTAAACCAACCGTGGAGATTTCAATGACTGCCTTTCTGCGTACGACCTTTCTCGCCGCCGTCGCGATGTCGGCGCTGGCCGGGCCTGGTCTGGCCGATCAGACCGTCAGTTGCGCCAGCACGTCGACCAACGATCTGTGGAGCGGCCGCTGTTGCGGTGCCGGCGACTCGAACTGCCTGGGCGGCGGAAACAATGGCCACGACCATGACCGTGGCGATAATGGCCGAGGGAACAATGGCGGCCAGGCCGGCAAGAAATGATCTCACCACAGCTGCCCGCTGGCTGTCCGCCGGCGGGCATCTGTTCAGGTGAAGCGAAAGTCGGCGCCAGCGCGGGTGAACGCGCGTCTCCTTGGCGTAAATTGCGTACTACACCCGCCGACCAAGCGCTGCGCGGATCGAGGTGGTGATGCGGCGAAGTTCGGCTTCGTCCAGCTTCTCGATGTTTTCGGCCAGAAGGTTGGCAAGCTCGGTGGCGGCTGGCGAAAGACCCGACGTGTCGATCCTGACGCGCGGATGCGAGGCTTCGGCGAGGCGCGCAAGCTCCTCGGCATCGTCCCAGATGACGTTGAAATAGCCGATGATCTTCTGGATCAGCGTCCAGGTCGGCGCGCCGCGGCGGCCATGCTCCAGCGCCGACAGATAGGCGGCGCTGACACCGATGGCCTCGGCCATCGCCTTCTGGCTGAGGCCGCGCTCGTTGCGCAGCGCGCGCAGCTTTTCGCCAAACGGCGTCATGGCACCATCTTCATGGCCGCGCCCTCACGCGCGCACCCGCCGCAAGCGCACATAGAGCGCGCCCGAACCGCCATGGTTGCGAGCGGCGTGGTCGTGGCTGGAAACCAGCGGCCGGAAGGCGGGCGTCGACAGCCAGGCCGGCACGGAGCGTCGCAGCACGCCGTCGCCGCCCGACGAGGAGCCCTTGCCGGTGATAACCAGCACATAGCGGATGCCGCCGGCATGCGCCCGGTGCAGGAACGCAAACAACAGCGAATAGGCCTCGTCCTGGGTCATGCCGTGCAAATCGACGCGGCCTTCGATCGGCAGCCGGCCCTTCTTCAGCTTGTCCAGCGTCGGTTCGTCGAGCGCATGCGAAACATGCTGCGTCTTCGGTTTCGCGGCGACGACCGGACTGCCGACAGCAGGTACGGGCGTTGGCTTTGGGTCGACAACGATGTCGGGAATGACAATGGCGGCCTTACCCTTCAGCGGCTTGGCCGTGCGCGCCACCAGGTTCCACAGGACGCGATCGTCCTCGCTCAGCCTGTCGATGCGGCGGGTCATGGCACCGCACCCGAAACGAGCCGACGCGGGAGCAGCGCATAAAACTCGGCGGCATTGCGCACGACACCGGCGATCTCGCCGGCGGCGTCACCAGAGCCGGCGAACAGGTCGCCGCGGGCCGGACCGGTGATGGCCGAGCCGGTGTCCTGCGCGATCATCAGCCGCCGGAACGGTTTTGCGTCGAAGGCGGTCAGCGACGGCGCGTCGACATAGAAGGGCGTGCCGAATGTGTGCAGCAGCCGGTCGACGGCGATCGAGCGGCCCGCCGTCAGCGGCACCTTGGCGGCGGCGATCGGGCCGAGCCCGGCATCGTCGACCGCCGCCTCGCGGAAGAAAATATAGGAGCGGTTCTGCCAGAGGATCTCGTCGACGCGATCCGGATGCGCTTTGAACCAGGCGCGGATCGACTGCATCGTCACTTTTTCCAGCGGGATTTGGCCACTTTCGCTCAGCACCTTGCCGGGCCCGGTGAAGCGCTGGCCGGATTTGGCGGCATAGGTGACGCGGCAGAGCCTTCCGTCGGTCATCTTCAGCCGCGCCGCACCCTGGACATGGACGAAGAAGGCGTCGACCTTGTCGGCGACCCACGCGATTTCCAGGCGCTTGCCATCGAGCGCGCCGCGCTCGATGGCGGCGCGGTCGAAAAATTCGACCGGCCCGTTCGGCGTATCGCGGGCGAAAGCGAGATAGGGGTCCATGCCCGCCGGCCGGTTGGCGTCATCGATATCGACGAGATCGGCGGGGCGCGACAGAAGCGGCACCGAAAACCGCTCTGTCCGTACCGGCGAGGCCTCGACCTCCGGCTCGTAGAAACCGGTGACGAGGCCGGCGCCGCCATGTTCAGCGCCGATGCGCGCAGGGACGAAGTGACGTTCGAAGAAGCTTCGGGATTCGGATCGATTCGGCTGCGAAACAGCGCGCGCTTCCTCATAGGCCGCGGCGAACGCGGTGAAATCGACACCGAGCGCGCCGGTGCGATAGGGCTTTGTCAGGACATGGAAGGCCGAACGGCGAAAGGCGGCAAAGGCAGCCGGATGGTCGTCATCGGCCCAGCCGGGCAGCCGGTCAAAGGATGTTTCGTCGAAGGCCGGAGATAGCGACACGACAATGCCCGCCGCTGGTTAAAGCGCGTCGCGATTGAAGAGAGTCATGCGACGCGCTTCCAGTCTTTGTTTTCATGCATGTCGTTGTCCCAAAACCGTTTCGCACTTTTGGGCGACATGCATCCGGTTCAGTCTTCTTCCTCGGTGGCGACGAGCTTCCAGTTAGGATCGCGCGAGCGCGTGTCGCGGGCAAAGGTCCAGACATCCTTGACCTCGGCGACGGTTTCGGGATCGCCGTCGATGACGGTGCCGGCCTTGTCGCGTGTCGCAGAGATCAGCTCGCTGACGATGCGCAGCGTGATATGCGCCTCGCCGCCCTTCATCTCGGCGGCGACGATATCGGCCTTGTCGATGCCGACGAAGGAGGACTGGATCTTTTCCGACTTCGCCTCGCGGTCGCCGATCGCGGCGACGAAGCCGTCATAGACCTCGCGCGACAACAGGTTCTTCAGCGTTTTGCGGTCGCCGTCGGCATAGGCCATGACGATCATCTCATAGGCCATCTTGGCGCCGTCGACGAAGGTCTTCGGATCGAAGGACGGATCGTTGTCCTTGATCGTCCGCAGGCCCTTGTTGAGATCGCTGTCGGGTTTGGCGAAGGCGTCGATCGCCACATAAGTGTCGGCCGCCGGTTCTCCGGGCATGCGCTTGCGCGGCAGCGAAACCACGTTTTCGGATTTCTGCGCCGCGTCGTCGCGGGTGCGGCTTGCGGAATAAGGGTCGAAGGGCGGGCGTTCGCTACCCGTGCGGCGGCCGAGCACGTTGCGCAGCTGGAAAAAGATCACAACCGCCGCAATCAGAAAGAAAATCGTGCCGAAGTCGAAGAATCCCATATCTTCCGCCAATTCGATCCCTGTCCAAGCCGGACCGCCGGCCAACAGAAGGCCACAGTCGCATAGCGTTCAACATTCAAAGCATATAGAACGCAAGGCGCAATCATTCAAATCAAAGGCAGGCATACCTATCTAACAGCTCCGGTGCCAGCGGCGATTGCGTGCTGGCCGGCAAAACATGGACATGATCGGCCAAGATTTGCGTATTTCGTTGCTTCCCCTGTTCCTGCTCGCGCTTCCCCTGCTGGAAATCGCCGGTTTCGTCATTGTCGGCAGCCAGATCGGCGCGCTGGCGACGGTCGGCCTGGTGCTGGCCTCGACCATTGCCGGCAGCCTGCTGCTGCGCCACCAGGGTTTCGGCGTCATGAGACGCGTGCGCGCCGAAATGGATGCCGGGCGCGATCCGAGCCGCCAGCTCGCGCATGGCGCCATGATCGTGCTGGCGGCGATCCTTTTGATCATTCCCGGTTTCATCACCGACGTCTTCGCCATTCTGTTGCTGCTGCCGCCGGTGCGCGACCTGGCCTGGCGGATGCTGAAAGGCCGCATCGTGCTGGCGACCAGCTTCAGCAGCAGCGGTTTCCGGACGAAACCGCGCGACAAGGTCATCGATCTCGACGACGGCGATTATTCGCGCGCCGACGATTACAGCCGCGGCCCGGACCACAATTCACCCTGGCGCCGCCTCAAGGACGATTAGAGCTGGCACGATCCAGATCCGGGGACGAGCCGAAGGCGGCAAACCTTGTCTTGTCATGCCGACCATGGTAGCGAACCCCCGGTTTCAATCCGGTAGCACTGCTGCCCAGGCAAAAGGACAAGGCTCATGGCCAGCAATGAAGACGCGCCGGTCGGCGCCGCCAACGGCAACAGCAATGCAGCGCAGCCGGCACTCAACGTGCTGGCCCAATATGTGAAGGACCTGTCCTTCGAAAGTCCCGGCGCGCCGAATTCGCTGCGCGGCCGCGACAAGGCGCCCGGCATCGCCATCAATGTCAACGTCAACGCCAATCCGCTCTCGGACAAGCAGTTCGACGTCAACCTGACATTGAACGCCAAGGCGTCCTTCGACCAGGAAGTGCTGTTCAACGTCGAGCTGGTCTATGGCGGCGTGTTCGCCATCAGCGGCTTCCCGCAGGAGCATATGCTGCCGATCCTGTTCATCGAGTGCCCGCGGCTGCTGTTCCCCTTCGCCCGGCAGATCATCGCCGAAGCGACCCGCAATGGCGGCTTCCCGCCGCTGATGCTCGACCCGATCGACTTCGCGCAGATGTTCCAGCAGAAGCTGGCCGAGGACCAGGCAGCGTCCAAGGTGAAGGCTAGCTGAGCGCAGCGTTTCGCAGCGTTTGAAAAAGCCCGGCCTTGTGCCGGGCTTTTTGTTGGAGAGGATGGCGGGACAGCACCCCCCTCTGCCTTGCCAGGCATCTCCCCCTCAAGGGGGGAGATTGGACGTCACCGCAGCCTTCGCCAATCTTCGACGTTGCAGGAATGGCTGGAGCGACGAAGCTGCTAATCTCCCCCTTGAGGGGGAGATGGCCGGCAGGCCAGAGGGGGGTGTGACGGAACGCTACTTACGCAGTCCGTTCACCCCCCGCCGCCCACCCGCAGCCACAACGCCTTTTCGCCGAGCGTAGCGACAAGGCCGGCATGGGCCGTCCGATCCGCCTCGGTCAGGCGCGGCGGCAGGGCGATTGGTCTGGCGGCAATGGTGATGTCGATGTCTGCCACATCGCCGGAGCCGTTGACCTGCACCGCCACCGTGTCGAGGATGAGGGCCGCCTGCTTGCCGCCGATGAGCTCGATATAGACTTCGGCCAGCAGTTCCGAATCGAGAAGGGCGCCGTGCTTGGTGCGGTGGCCGTTGTCGATGCCGTAACGCCGGCAGAGCGCATCCAGCGAATTAGGCCCCATCGGATGCTTGCGGCGCGCCAGCGCCAGCGTGTCGACGACACGGCCGGGATCGATAACGGGATGGTCTAGCCGGCCGAATTCGAGATTGAGGAAACCGATATCGAAATTGGCGTTGTGGGCGACGAGCTTGGCGCCGTCGGTGAAGGCCAGCCACTCGTCGGCGATTTCGGAAAAAGTCGGCTTGCCGACCAGATCGGCCGCGCTGATGCCGTGGACGGCCTGCGCTTCGTGATGGATCGCCCTGCCTTGCGGGTTGATGAACCTGTGGAAGGTGCGGCCGGTCGGGAAGCGGTTGACCAGCTCGACGCCGCCAAGCTCGATGACGCGGTCCTCGCGCGTGTCGAGGCCGGTGGTTTCCGTATCGAAGATGATCTCGCGCATCGAATCAGTCCGCTCTAAAGGAGCAGAATCCTACACCGGAACAAAATGGCAATGGGGCAATGCTGACGGCCTACGCATGATCCGCGAAAATCGGAACCGATTTTCGGAAAAGGATCATGCGCAAAATCAAAGTGCTACAGCGTCCTTTGCGCGTCCAAATGGACGCGCGGCGCTGTAGTGTCAGGAGCCTGCCCTGCCGGACTGATCCCCGGAGAGTTCGGCGATGATCGCGTTGACCGCGGCCCGCGCGGCCTCAAAGCCCTCACCGGTGTCGATGACGAAATCGGCCTGCTTGCGCTTTTCGGCATCGGGAACCTGCTTGGCCAGGATCGCCGCCAGCTTTTCTTCGCTCATGCCGGGCCGCGCCAGCACGCGGGCGCGCTGGATTTCTGGCGGCGCGGTGACGACCACGACCTTGTCGACGCGGTTTCGCCCGCCGGTTTCGAACAAGAGCGGAATGTCGAGCACCGCAATCGGTGCGCCGGTGGCGCGGTGCCTGGCCAGAAAGGCGTCGGCGTCGGCGCGAACCAACGGATGGACGATCGCTTCCAGCGTCTTCAGCGCGGCGGCGTCGCCAAGCACGCGTCCGGCGAGCTTGGTACGGTCGACCACCCCGGACACGGTGGTCCCGGGAAAGGCCGCCTCGACCAGCGGGGCGGCCTTGCCGGCATAGAGACGATGCACCGTCTCGTCGGAATCATGCACCGGCACGCCGGCGTCGGCGAACATTTTTGCGGTCGTCGACTTACCCATGCCGATCGATCCGGTGAGGCCGAGCACGATCATTGTTTGGCGCCAATGTCAGTGACGATCATTTGCCGGAGTTCTGCCGTTACCTCCGGCCTGATGCCGAACCAGCGCTCGAAGCCCGGCACGGCCTGATGCAAGAGCATCCCAAGCCCGTCGACCGTCGTGAGATTTCTTGCGCGCGCCGCGGCGAGCAGCGGCGTCTCCAGCGGCACGTAAACAATGTCGGTGACGATGGCATGGTCCGGCAATACAGCCGGATCGGCGGCGAGTGCCTCGTTGCCATGCATGCCGAGCGCCGTGGTGTTGATGAGCAGGCCGGCATCCATGAGCAATTCGCCGGTCGCTTCCACGCCATGGGCGGAGACGCCGGCGCCGAAGCGGCGAGCCAACTCCTGCGCTCTCGCAAGCGTCCGGTTGACGATGCGGATGTCGCTGACACCGCGCTCGACCAGCGCATGGATGACGGCACGCGAAGCACCGCCGGCGCCGAGCACCACGGCCGGACCATTTTCTGGCCAGCCCGGCGCGCGCTGGTCGAGATTGGCGGCAAAGCCATGGGCGTCGGTGTTGCCGCCCCACAAGGCGCCATCCTCGAACCACAGCGTGTTGACGGCACCGATCGCTTCGGCCGCCTCGTCACGTCGGTCGACCAGCGCGAAGGCGGCCTCCTTGTGCGGAATGGTGACGTTGCCGCCGCTGTACCCGTTGTCGCGCAGCGTGCTCAGAAAGGCGCCGAAATCCTCCGGCTCGACGTCGATCGCCTGGTAGCTGCCGTCGATGCCGTATTCTTCCAGCCAGTGGCCATGGATCTTCGGCGACCGCGAATGCGCGATCGGATGTCCGGTGACGAAAGCTTTTTTCGACGTCTCAGCCATCGATGGCTCCGAGCTCGCGCAATTTCGCCAGAACGGGCAGCAGCGGCAGGCCGACAATGGTAAAGTAGTCGCCCTCGATCTTTTCGAACAGCTGGATGCCTTCGCCCTCGATCTGGTAGGCGCCGACGCTGGAAAGCGCCTTGGCGCCGACACGCGCCAGATGGCGGCCGATGAAGGCCGGGTCGAGCTTGCGCATGGTGAGACTCGCGACACCGACGTGACGCCACAGAACCTCACCGTTGCGGCAGAGCACGGCGGCACTGTTGAGCTGATGCGTCTTGCCCGACAAAGCTAGGAGATGTCTCCGCGCGCTTTCCATGTCGGCCGGCTTGTGGAAGACCTCGTCGCCGAGCGACAGCGTCTGATCGCAGCCGAGCACCAGCGCGCCGGGCTTGCGTTCGCTGACTTCGGTTGCCTTGGCTTCGGCGAGGATCGAAGCGACATCTTCCGGCGAGACGCCTTTCAGCGGGGCCTCGAGTGCCCGCTCGTCGACATCGGCCGGCACCGCCTCGATATCGAGGCCGGCATTGACGAGCATCGCCTTGCGGTACGGACTGCCCGAAGCGAGGATGATTTTCTCGGCCATGATTTTCGCGCCACCCGCGTCCCGGTTTAACGGGGCAATGGGTTATCTGTTCTTGCCCCGCAGGGCAACGATCGCCGCAGCCGTCTCCTCGATCGAGCGGCGGCTGACGTCGATCATTGGCCAGCCATGCCTGGTGCAGATCTGCCGGGCATAGGCGAGTTCCTCGGTGATGGCGGCGCGGTCGACATAGTCGGTCGCCTCATAAGAACTGGTGTTGCCGAGGACGCGGTTCTGGCGGACATGCGAGATGCGCTCGGCGGTGGCGATCAGGCCAACGATCAAGGGCGTCTTGGCGTTGACCAGGCTCTCCGGCACCGGCACGCCGAGCACGATCGGGATGTTGGCGGTCTTGATGCCCCTGTTGGCGAGATAGATGCTGGTCGGCGTCTTCGAGGTGCGTGAGATGCCGATCAGCACGATGTCGGCGTCGTCCATATTGGCCGGCAGCTGGCCGTCATCATGCTCCATGGTGAAGTTGAGTGCGTCGATGCGGCGGAAATATTCGGCGTCGAGCACATGCTGTGCGCCGACCCGCCGGCCGGCCGGCGTGCCGAGATAGGACTGGAAAACGGCAAGCACCGGCTCCAGCACCGAGACGCAAGGCAGGCCCATGGTCGCGCAGCGTTCGTCGATGCCGCGCGCCAGCTTCTGGTCGACGACGGTGTAGAGGATGATGCCCGGCTCCTCCTCGATGTCCTCGAACACCTTGGCCACCTGCTTTTCGGTGCGGATCAGCGGATAGATATGCTCGATGGCGCGCGCATCCTTGTATTGCGCGGAAGCCGCGCGGCCGGCGGCCAGCAGCGTCTCACCGGTGGCATCCGAGATCAGGTGAAGGTGAAAGAAGCTCTGGGGTTTGTTCACAGGGTTTGGTTCCAGGCTGTGGGCGGATGTGGATAAACGGGGGTCGAGAAAACGGCCCGCGGAGAGGGACTGTATCAGATGGCAGTTTGTCCACAATTCGATGTGCTGTAGGCTTCGTCGGGCGGCTGGGGACAAGTCTGGGGACTGGCTTTTTCACCCTTCCTCCATCCACAGAGCCACTTTCCTTGCGCCGGCGTCAAGCCATTGACTCCAGTCATGGATTCCAGGTCTTCCACAAAGTCCTGCAATCCCGATGGAGAAGCACGCGACAATATGCTGACTGGCCTTTTGGGCGGTCAGGCTGGACAGGTGCCAACCACCACAACCAACAGACTCTTAGAATCAGAAGATTCTTAGAAATAAGATATTTGATTTAGAAAGAGGCCCGGGAGAGGCGAACGCTGCATGCGGCACAAGCGGATCATGCTGGACGTACTGAAGGGCAGAGCGGTGTCTCCGCCACCGCTCTGGATGATGCGTCAGGCCGGGCGTTATCTGCCGGAGTATCGCGAGACCAGAAAGCGGGCCGGATCCTTCCTCGATCTTTGCTACAATCCGGATCTCGCCGTCGAGGTCACGCTGCAGCCAATCGAACGCTTCGGCTTCGATGCCTCGATCCTGTTCTCCGACATCCTAGTGGTGCCCAATGCGCTCGGGCGTGACGTGCGTTTCGAGGAGGGCCGCGGGCCTCTGCTGACGCCGATCACGGCGGCGGAGATTTTGGCTCTGGAGAGCGAAACGTTTCACGTGAATCTCGAACCGGTCTACGAGACGGTGCGGCGTTTGCGGGCGAAACTGCCTGGTGAGACGACACTGATCGGCTTCTGCGGCGCGCCGTGGACGGTGGCGACCTACATGATTGCCGGTCATGGCACGCCCGACCAGGCGCCGGCGCGGCTGTTTGCCTATCGCGAGCCGGAAGCTTTCTCCCGACTGCTGAAAGTGCTGGCCGATTATTCGGCCGCCTATCTCATTCGCCAGATCGAAGCCGGCGCCGATGTCGTGCAGATTTTTGACTCCTGGTCCGGCGTGCTCGACGACGTCTCTTTCGAGGCTTTCTGCGTCGAGCCGGTTGCGGAGATCGTCAGACAGGTGAAGGCGGTCCATCCCGCGGTGCCGGTCATCGGCTTTCCGAAGGGTGCTGGAGAGCGTTATCGCGACTATCGGCAGAAGACTGGGATAACCGGGCTCGGCCTCGACTGGACCGTGCCGCTGGGCATGGCGAAGGAGCTGCAAGCTGGTGGTGCTGTGCAGGGCAATCTCGATCCGTTGCGGCTGGTCGCGGGCGGCAAGGCTCTTGCCGACGGCGTTGATGCTATCCTGAAGGCATTGGGCGACGGTCCGCTGATCTTCAATCTCGGCCATGGCATCACGCCGGAGACGCCGGTGGCGCATGTCGAGGCGATGGTGAAACTGGTGAGGACCCGCTGATGGCCGACATGAGCAACAGCGCCGGTCAGGCAATGAAGCGCATGGCGATTGGTATCGCCGCCTTGGTCGTGTTGACCGCGCTGCTCTTTCTCGCGGCGCCAGACGGCTTCTATTCGTGGGCCAAGGCGATCCACGTTATCGCCGTCATCTCCTGGATGGCCGGCATGCTCTATCTGCCGCGCCTCTTCGTCTATCACGTCGATGCCGAGAAGGGTTCTGTCCAGTCTGAGACCTTCAAGGTAATGGAGCGCCGGCTGCTGCGGGCGATCATCAATCCGGCAATGATCGTCAGCTGGGTGTTCGGCCTCTGGCTCGCCTGGAAAGGGTTTGGTTTTCAGGGCGGCTGGCTGCACGCCAAGATCGCCGCGGTGCTTTTGTTGTCGGGCCTGCACGGCTATCTCGCCGGCGCGGTGCGCAAATTCGCCGAGGACAAGAACGAAAAACCGGCGAGGCACTGGCGGATCGTCAACGAGATCCCCACATTGTTGATGATCGTCATCGTCGTCCTGGTCGTCGTGAAGCCTTTCTGACATCACGCCGACCCGCAAAAGGCGGCTTGCTCTTTCAACCGACCGACGATACAAGACGGGTCTTCCTTCCCGTCATGCGCCGCCCCATTTTCGCTTTCGGCCGCGCCCGGCATTTGTCGCATCCCGCCGATTTTTTCTCCCCAAAGCCTACCCAGAGTCCATCTAATGCAAGAAATGAAACTCACCGAGTTCAAGAACAAGAAACCACCAGAGCTGATCGCTTATGCCGAATCGCTCGAGGTCGAGAACGCCAGCGTCATGCGCAAGCAGGAGCTGATGTTCGCGATCCTGAAGAAGCTGGCCGCCCAGGATATCGAGATCATCGGCGATGGCGTGGTCGAGGTGCTGCAGGACGGTTTCGGCTTCCTGCGCTCCGCCAATGCCAACTATTTGCCCGGTCCCGACGACATCTATATTTCGCCGTCGCAGATCCGGCGCTTTTCGCTGAAGACCGGCGATACGGTCGAAGGGCCGATCCGCAGCCCGAAAGAGGGCGAGCGCTATTTCGCGCTGCTCAAGGTCAACACGATCAATTTCGACGATCCCGAAAAGATCCGTCACAAGATCCACTTCGACAATCTGACACCGCTCTATCCGACCAAGCGGCTGAAGATGGAGATCGACAATCCGACCAGCAAGGACATCTCGCCACGCGTGATCGACCTGGTCGCGCCGATCGGCAAGGGACAGCGCGCGTTGATCAACGCGCAGCCGCGTACCGGCAAGACGGTTCTGATGCAGAACATCGCCCATTCGATCACCGCCAACCATCCTGAATGCTATCTGATCGTGCTTCTGATCGACGAGCGGCCGGAAGAAGTGACCGACATGCAGCGCTCGGTGAAGGGCGAGGTGATCTCATCGACCTTCGACGAACCGGCGGTGCGCCACGTCCAGGTCGCCGAGATGGTCATCGAGAAGGCCAAGCGCCTGGTCGAGCACGGACGCGACGTCGTCATCCTGCTCGATTCCATCACCCGCCTTGGCCGCGCCTACAACACTGTGGTGCCGTCATCCGGCAAGGTGCTGACCGGCGGTGTCGACGCCAATGCGCTGCAGCGGCCGAAGCGCTTCTTTGGCGCGGCCCGCAACATCGAGGAAGGCGGCTCGCTAACCATCATCGCGACCGCACTGATCGATACCGGCAGCCGCATGGACGAGGTCATCTTCGAAGAGTTCAAGGGCACCGGCAACTGCGAAATCCAGCTCGACCGGAAGGTGGCCGACAAGCGCATCTATCCGGCCATGGACATCTTGAAGTCGGGCACCCGCAAGGAAGACCTGCTGATCCCGCGCGCCGACCTGCAGAAGATCTTCGTGCTGCGCCGCATCCTGGCGCCGATGGGAACCACCGACGCGATCGAGTTCCTCATCGACAAGCTCAAGCAGACCAAGACCAACGCGGATTTCTTCGATTCGATGAATACGTGATTGGTAGGGCGAGGAAGCACCCTGCCCTCGCCAAGGTCTGCGTTGGCCACTGCCCGTTGGTGACAGTGGCACGAAGGCTTGCAGCAAAATCGCAGAAGACTGCGCTGCCCCTCATTGCCCTGCCGGGCATTTCTCCCCGTAAACGGGGAGAAAGAGGCTGACGGCGACCTCTGCACCTTTCCGCAACGCCTGTAGATGGTGAAACCGCCGATGAGAGCGTCCCTCGTCCCGTTTACGGGGAGAGGATGCCGGCAGGCAGGTGAGGGGCAGCGCCGGCGCTTCGGCCAAACCTACCGACGGCGCAACAACCGTTCCAGTTCATCCGGATCCGTGACCACCGGCAAACAAACCTGCCCGGTGCACAGCCAGGCGCCGGGCTTGTCGGTTGGTGGGAGCACCCCACCCGGCAATGTCGGTCGATTCGCTTCCGTGCCGACCTGAACAACAATATCAACCCGCCTCGGATCGGGGTTTCGATTCGCAACCGGAACGAGGCTTGGACTCTCTATTGGATCGATGACGACCAGCTTCAGCGGCTCCAGCGCCAGCGCGCAGGCGTTGACGATGCCGGCCTGGCCATAGGCCTGTTGCGCCGCCCGGCCCATCGTGTGTTCTGCTGTTACCCAGGCCTTTTCCTGTAATGCGAGGTCACCCGTAACCGACGACAGTCGCACCAGGGCTTCGATGATCTGGCTCGAGGCCGACGGGATCGCATCGTCGACATCGCCGCGGATGCGGATCGGCACGTCGCCGCTATCCGAAGCGGTCAAGTAATAGCCGGTCCCCTCGCCGTCTTGATGCCAATCGTCGAGCTGGGTGACGAAATGCCTGGCCCGCTCGACATAGTTCGGATCGCCCGTGGCCTCGAACAGGGCAATCGCCGCATTGGCCATCGCGGCATAGTCGCTGGACAACGCCGGGAACAGCTTTTTCCCGCCGAGCATGGAATGCGGCAAACGGCCTTCGTGGCTCGCTCCGGCTATATGGGAGAAAGCCTGCGCCGCCGCTTCGATCCAGTCGCTGCGGGTCAGGGCGCGGCCTGCCTCGGCCAATGCCGCGATCATCAGGCCGTTCCAGTCGGTCAGCGCCTTGCCGTCGCGACCAGGCCTGACGCGTTGTTCCCTGGCGGCGAGCAATATTTGCTTGAGTGAGGCCAGCTGGTCGTGGTCGGCGATGCTCAGGCTTTGCTGGGCCTCTGTCTGATGGATGATTGGCTTGCCTTCCCAGCCATGCGGGGCGGAAAGCGTGAAGTAGTTGAAAAACAAAGCAGAATCGTCACCGAGCACGGAATCGATGTCGTCCTTGCTCCAGGTGTAGAAAAGCCCCTCCTCGCCATCGCTGTCGGCATCGAGGCTGGCGGCGAAGGCGCCGCCATCGACGCGCATTTCGCGCAGCAGCCATTCGACCGTGTCTTCGATTCGTAGCCGGAACAAATCGCTTCCGGTTGCGGCATAGGCCCAGTTGCACAGGCGGATGAGCTGGGCGTTGTCATAGAGCATCTTTTCGAAATGCGGCACCAGCCATTCGGCATCGGTCGAATAACGGCTCAACCCGCCGCCGACATGGTCGTAGATGCCGCCGGCCAGCATCTTTTCGAGGCTGAGCAGCACGGCATCGCGGTGCGACGCGGTGCCGTCGCGAAGCCAGGACATCCAGAGCGTATGCATGAACGGTGCGTTGGGGAATTTCGGCGCACCGCGCAAGCCCCCGAGATCCCTGTCGATCATGCCGTCGATGCGCCCGGCGAGGTCACTGAGCGTGTCGCGGTCGAGCACGGCCTTGCCGTGGGCGCCTGCCAGCCGCGCCTCGACATGGCTGGTCAGGCCGTCGGCGCTTTGAGCGAGGCTCTCTCGCTTTTCCCGCCAGGCCTTGTCGACTGCCTCCATCACCTGGATGAAGCCCGGGCGGCCGTAACGCGCATCGCGCGGAAAATAGGTGCCGCCCCAGAACGGCTTGCCGTCGGGTGTCAGGAACATGGTCAGCGGCCAGCCGCCCTGCTCGCCCATCGCATGCAACGCCGCCATATAGATCTGGTCGATGTCCGGCCGCTCCTCGCGATCGACCTTGATATTGACGAACAGCCGGTTCATGACGGCGGCCACAGTGTCGTTCTCGAAGCTTTCATGCGCCATGACATGGCACCAGTGGCAGGCGGCGTAGCCGATCGACAGCAGGATCGGCCGCTCGAGGGCCTTTGCTTCGGCGAGTGCTGCAGGCGACCAGGCCCGCCAATGCACCGGATTGCCGCTATGCTGCTGCAGATAGGGGCTGGCCACTTCGGCCAGCAGGTTTTTGGCAGGCAAGGTCAACGGGCAAGCTCGGTTGCTGGGAAGCCGGGGCGGTTCATTGAAAGCTAGGGCGGTTCAGCAGAGCGGGCAAATGATTTCAGCTCAGTCCATTGTTGCGCTTTCCAGCGGACGCCTGCCCTCCGGCATCGCCGTGATCCGTATTTCCGGTCCGCAGACTCGATTCGTGGTCGAAACGATTGCTGGCGGTAAGGTTAAGGACCGCGTCGCGGTCCTGCGCAAGTTCCGGGCGAACGACGGATCGGTGATCGACAATGGCCTGGTTCTGCTTTTCCCGGGTCCTGGAAGCTTCACCGGCGAAGATGTCGCCGAATTCCATGTTCATGGCGGTCGCGCCGTGGCCATGAAAATGCTGGAGACGATCGCCGGCTTCGACGGCGTCCGGCATGCCGAGCCCGGCGAGTTCACACGCCGCGCCTTTCTCAACGGCAAACTCGATCTGGTTGAGACGGAGGCGCTGGCCGATCTCGTCAATGCCGAGACCGAAGCTCAGCGGCGCTTTGCCGTGCAGAATGCCGAAGGCGCGCAGAGCGCGCTCTACTCGAGCTGGCGCCGGCGGCTGATCCATGCGCGCGCCATGATCGAGGCCGAGATCGATTTTGCTGACGAGGACGACGTGCCCGGCTCTGTTTCGGATGCGGTCTGGTCGGATGTCCGCGCGATGGTCGGCGAGATCGGTCAGCACATCGACGGCTTTCACGCCGCAGAGATCATCCGCGATGGGTTCGAGGTCGTCATCCTCGGCGCGCCCAATGCTGGCAAGTCCAGCCTGTTCAACGCGCTGGCCCGGCGCGAGGCGGCGATCGTGACGGATGAACCCGGCACGACGCGTGATCTGCTCGAAGTGGTTCTGGACCTGAAGGGAATGCGGGTCAGGATCACGGATACGGCGGGATTGCGCGAAGCGCCCGGCAAGGTAGAGGCGATCGGCATCGAGAAGGCCCGGGCGAAGGCGCGCGGTGCGGATTTGCTGCTGTTGCTCGAGGATATGGTCGATCCAGTCGACGCGGGGGCGGTGCCATCCGACGCGCCGATGCTAAGGATCGGAACGAAGGCCGATCTGGTTGGGGGCCAGCGTCTGGCGAGCCGGTCGAAGGACTACGATGCGGCCATCTCGACCAGGGACGGCACCGGGTTGGCGGATCTGCTGGACGAGATCGGCCGCCGCACGGCTGCGGAGATCGGCAACGCCGGCGATATCCTGCCGTCGCGATTGAGGCACGTGGAGTTGCTAAACGAGACAAGGGGGTTCTTGACCTCGGCCCTGTCGGGGCACGGCCAGGAATTACGGGCTGAGGAGCTGCGCCTGGCTGCGGATCGGCTCGGCCGAATCGTCGGCGCGGTCGATGTTGAGGACTTGCTCGACGTGATCTTTTCGCAGTTCTGTATTGGGAAATGACTCACGTGAAACATTGCGATACGGCGGCGGGTGATTCACGTGAAACACGGGGGGCATTGGCACTGCAGGATTGTTTCACGTGAAACGACTCGCCTTGCAACCTTGACAGCGGAGGCTCTCGGGGACATGTCTCCGGCAACTTCAGAATCTGGAATCGTAAAATGAACGATCACTATGATGTGGTTGTGGTGGGCGGCGGCCATGCCGGTTGCGAGGCGGCCAGTGCGGCTGCGCGCGCCGGCGCCAGGACGGCGCTGGTGACGCTGCATTTCGACACGATCGGCGTCATGTCCTGCAACCCGGCCATCGGCGGCCTCGGCAAGGGGCATCTGGTGCGCGAGATCGATGCCATGGACGGGCTGATGGGCCGCATCGCTGATGCAGCCGGCATTCAGTTCCGCCTGCTCAACCGCCGCAAGGGGCCCGCCGTGCGCGGCCCGCGCACCCAGGCGGATCGCAAGCTCTATCGGCTCGCCATGCAGGCGGCGATCCGCGAGCAAGCCAATCTCGAAGTGATCGAAGGCGAGGTTCTGGATTTCGAGATTGCCAATGAAACCATATCGGCTGTCTTGCTGGCCGATGGAAGCAGGCTGGGCTGCGGCGCGGTGGTGCTGACCACCGGCACCTTCCTGCGCGGGCTGATCCATATCGGCGAAAGGAAAATCGTTGCCGGGCGCATGAACGAGCAGGCAAGCATCGGTTTGTCGGCGACGATGGGCCGGGCGGGCTTCCAACTCGGACGGTTGAAGACCGGAACGCCGCCGCGCCTGGACGGGCGGACCATCGACTGGGCGTCGCTCGAAAGCCAGGCCGCGGATGAAGACCCGGTGCCGTTCTCGCTGATGACGGACGCTATCCAGAATCCGCAGATCCATTGCGGCATCACACGCACGACACCTGCGACACATGAGTTGATTCGCCTCAATCTTGGCCGCTCTGCGATGTATTCAGGCTCGATTGAAGGTGTAGGACCGCGCTATTGTCCCTCAATCGAGGACAAGATCGTCAAGTTCGGCGATCGCGAAGGACACCAGATCTTCCTCGAGCCGGAAGGCCTTGACGACGACACCGTCTATCCGAATGGCATCTCGACCTCGCTGCCGGAAGACGTGCAGCTCGATATTCTGAAGACCATTCCCGGGCTGGAGCGGGCAACAATGCTGCAGCCCGGCTATGCCATTGAATACGACCATGTCGATCCGTGCGAATTGCAGCCGACGTTGGAAACCAAGCGCATCGACGGCCTGTTCCTTGCCGGGCAGATCAATGGCACCACCGGCTATGAGGAAGCTGGCGCACAGGGGCTGCTCGCCGGCCTCAACGCGGCGCGCAAGGCTTCCGCCAGCGACCCGGTCGTGCTTAGCCGCACCGAGGCCTATATCGGCGTGATGGTCGACGATCTGACCAGCCGCGGCATCGCCGAGCCCTATCGCATGTTCACTTCGCGGGCCGAGTTCCGGCTGTCGCTCAGGGCCGACAATGCCGATGAGCGGCTGACGCCGCTCGCTGAGAGGCTGGGGATCGCGTCGCCAGAGCGGATGCATCGCTTTAACGACATGATGCTGGACCTTAAGAAGGCCCGCGAGATGGCGCTAGGCGTTAGCTTCACGCCCAACGAAGCGGCGCGCCACGGACTTGAGATCAACAGGGATGGCGTCCGCCGCACCGCCTATGAATTGCTCGCCTATCCCAGCGTCGACGTCGCCTGGTTGGCTCGCATCGAGCCCAGCTTTGGTGAAATCGACGCCAAAACCGCCGAGCGTCTTGAAACGGAAGCGAAATATTCGGTCTATCTCGACCGCCAGCAAGCGGATGTCGCCCAGATACGACACGAGGAGAGCCGGCTGATCCCGGCCTCGGTCGATTTCGCCAATGTGCCCGGCCTTTCGAATGAGCTGAAGCAAAAGATGCTGACACGCCAGCCCCGCTCGATTGCCGACGCTCAGCGCATGGAAGGCATGACGCCGGCGGCGCTGGCGATCATCGTTGCGCATGTCCGCAATGCCGAGGCCGCCGCGCAAAGAGATGTCGCGTGAGCGCTGCCTCATGGACAAGCCTGCAAGAGGCCGCGGGTCCGGTTTCACGTGAAACATTCGATCGCCTGGTGGCGTTCGAACAGCTCTTCCTGAAATGGAACCGAAGCATCAACCTCGCCGCGCCCTCGACGCTGGACGATGTCTGGCGCCGCCACATCCTCGACAGCGCGCAGCTAGGCCGAATCGCACCCCAGGCGAAGCGCTGGGTCGACCTCGGTTCGGGCGGCGGTTTTCCTGGCCTGGTGCTGGCGTTTCTGCTTGTCGAGCGCGAAGGGGCTTCGATCGACCTGATTGAAAGCAATCGCAAGAAAGCGTCGTTCCTGCAGGCGGTCATCGGCCAGTTCGGTTTGCCGGCGCGGGTCATCGCGCGGCGCATCGATGACAGCTATCCGCTTGTTTCCGCTCCGGAAATCGTGACGGCACGGGCGCTGGCATCGCTGCCTGACCTGCTCGATCTGTCGGCACCCTGGCTGACCAAGGCGGCTCGCGCGCTGTTCCACAAAGGCCGGGATTACCGGGCCGAGGTGGAAGAAAGCACTCACCGATGGGCATTCGATCTGGTAGAACATCCGAGCATGACCGACCCGCATGGGGTCATCCTCGAACTGTCTGATCTGCGCCCGGCGACCCGCAATGAATTACTGGCATAGACCCATGAAAACTGGACCGCGTATCATCACCGTCGCCAACCAGAAGGGCGGGGTCGGCAAGACCACTACCGCCATCAATCTGGCCACGGCGCTGGCGGCTATCGGCGAACAGGTGCTGATCGTCGACCTCGACCCGCAAGGCAATGCCAGCACCGGCCTCGGCATCGATCGCAAGGATCGCACCGTATCCTCCTATGATGTGCTGACCGGCGAGCTCGATCTGGAAGCGGCTGCGATACCGACGGCGGTACCCGGCCTGTCGATCGTGCCGTCGACGCTCGACCTGCTCGGCATCGAGATGGAGATCGCGTCGGCGCCGGACAGGGTCTTGCGCCTGCGCAACGCGCTGCGCGCCGCGGCCGGGCGCTCGGCGCCTTTCGGCTATGTGCTGATCGACTGCCCGCCGTCGCTCAACCTTTTGACGCTGAATTCGATGGCCGCGGCCGATTCGGTACTGGTGCCGCTGCAATGCGAATTCTTCGCGCTCGAAGGATTGAGTCAGCTGCTCGAGACGGTCGAGCAGGTGCGCCGCTCGATCAATCCGGAGCTTACCATCCAGGGCATTGTGCTGACCATGTATGACGGCCGCAACAACCTTGCCAACCAGGTGGTGCAGGACGTGCGCGAGCATATGGGCGACAAGGTTTACGAGACCATCATTCCGCGCAATGTCCGCGTTTCCGAGGCGCCGTCCTACGGCAAGCCGGCGATCCTCTACGACCTCAAATGCTCGGGCAGCCAGGCCTATCTGCAGCTAGCTTCCGAAGTGATCCGCCGCGAGCGCAAATTGCGCGCCGCCTGACACCGATCAAATTTTGACGCCGATTCGATACCGTAACGATCTGGACAGCTTATGACTGAAGACCTTTCGAGAAAAAGACTGGGCCGCGGACTGGCGGCGCTGATCGGCGAAATCGATCGTCCGGCGATGCCGGAAAAGCAGAGCCCGGCGGCCGACGGCAAGGTGCCGATCGAATTCGTCACCCCTAACCCGAAGAATCCGCGCCGCCATTTCGGTGAAGCCGAACTCACCGATCTCGCCCAGTCGATCCGCGAGCACGGCGTGGTGCAGCCGGTGGTGGCGCGACCGTCGCCGACTCAGGCCGGCCGCTATGAGATCATCGCCGGCGAGCGGCGCTGGCGGGCGGCGCAGCGCGCCGGCCTGACCGAGATCCCGATCATCGTGCGTGACGTCAACGACCGCACGGCCCTGGAACTGGCGATTATCGAAAACGTCCAGCGTGCCGACTTGAACCCGGTCGAGGAGGCGCAAGGCTATCAGCAATTGATCGACGAGCACGGCTATACCCAGGCCGATCTCGGCCAGGTGATCGGCAAGAGCCGCAGCCATGTCGCCAACACGCTGCGCTTGTTGAAGCTGCCCGACGTGATCCGCGACATGCTGGTCGATGGCGAACTGTCGGCGGGCCACGCCCGCACGCTGGTGACGGCCGAGGATCCGGCCGGACTCGCCAAGCGCATCGTTGACGGAGGGCTGTCGGTGCGCCAGGCCGAGGCACTGGCGCAGATGCCGGCCGGGCCCACGCCGCCCAAGGCCAAGCCGGCACCGAGCGCGCCGGAAAAGGATCCCGACACGCTGGCGCTGGAAAAGCTGATGACCGATACGATCGGCATGATCGTGTCGATCGAGCACAAGGAGCGCGGCGGCGTGCTCCGGGTGAATTATCGGACGCTGGATCAGCTGGATGAGCTGTGCCGGCGGCTGAAGCAGGAACGGTAGGCGGTTAGCCGGCAAACTGCATTGGGAATCTGCCGTTCATTTGGCCCGGCAAGGCCTCAGCCTAAGGTCCCTCCAATGATCTTTTCCGGACGTTGGCGCCGCCCCTCACCTGCCTGCCGGCATCCTCTCCCCGTAAAGTGACGGGGAGAGGGACGCTCTCATTTGCGATTTCGCCAATCACCTGCGCTGCAGGAAAAGGGTGCCGACGCCGAAGCTGCCAATCTCCCCCCTCGTGGGGGAGATGCCCGGTAGGGCAGAGGGGGCGCGAAGGAACTCCGGCTTTCACCTACGACGCTTACCCGACCCCACGGGGAATGTGTGAACCCATCGCTGTGATCGACTGATAGGCTGGCGGGACAGCGCCCCCCTCTGTCCTTCCGGACATCTCCCCCACGAGGGGGGAGATTTGGCTGATCTTCTACCGCTGCGCCAGCCGATTGCTCTCCACCGCAATGCCAAGCAGCGCTTGCCGCGCCAGCGCCACCGACAGATCGGGCCGCTTACGGGTCTGCAGCACGGCGGCCTGCAGTCGGTTCAACGCCCGTCCCAGCGCATCGACGTTCCAACGCTCCAGCGCCTTTTCCACCAGCTTGCGCCTGGAGAAAAAAACCGGCGGGCGGGCGGCGGCGACCACGGCGGCGGCGTTGCGGCCGCCTGCCTCCATCTGACCGCGCATGGACTGCATTGCCTGCAATTGCCGCATCGCCGACGACAACACCAGAAAGGGCTGGCCGCCGGCCTGGCAGTGGCGGGTGAAGGCGGTGTCGAAGTCGCCGACCTTGCCTTCCAGCAAAGCATCGACGGCATCGTCGAAGGAGGCGCCGGAGACGTCGCCGGACATCGCACGGACGTCGTCGAGGCCGATCTCCTTCTGGCCAAGGGCATAGAGCACCAGCTTGTCGATCTCGCCGCGCGAGGCCAGCCGGTCGCCGCCGAGATTGCGGCGCAGCGCCTGTCTGGCCTCCATCGTCATCGACATGCCGGCCTTGCGCAATTCGTCGTCGATGACGGTATCGATGTCCCTGGCCTCGTCGGCGTAGCAGGGCAGGGCCATGGCATTGTCCGCCGCCTCGACCACGGCGCGCAGGCCGACGCCTTTTTTCAGATCGCCCGCCTCGATGAGAATGATGGCATCCGGCGCGGGCTCCGATGTCAGCGCCTTGACGTCGTCGGCCAGTGCCTTCTGGCCGCTGGCGTTGCGCACCCAGAGCAGGCGCCGGTCGGAGAACATCGGCACGGTGCGGGCCTCGTCGAGCAGTCGGCCTTCGTCGCGGTCGACCTCGGAGCCATCCAGCCGGACCACCGAGAACGGATCGTCGAGCGGCAGGCCGGTCTTGACGGCAAAGGCCTTCGCACGCTCAGCGACCAGGCCGCGGTCGGGACCGTAGAGCAGGACGATCGAGATACGGGCGTCGGGGCGCGCCAGCCAGGAATCGACCTCGTATGCTTTCTTCTGTGCCATGGGGTTTGGTTAGCATGGCAAGGGGACGGGGTGAACCATGCACTGGGCATGCCCGCCTTAGGGTTGGATCGCTCCACCTCGGGCGTCGGCGCTGCCCCTCGCCTGCCTGCCGGCATCCTCTCCCACGTGAACAGGGCGAGGGACGCTCCCGTCGCCGGTTTCGCCAATCACCAGCGCTGCAGAATATGCGGCCAGCCCCTTCTCCCCGTCACTATACGGGGAGAAGGTGCCGGCAGGCGGATGAGGGGCGGCGCCGGCATCGGCAGGAAATACCTCCTCTTGCGTAAGACTGGGCACGGCCATTCGCCAAGTTGCGCGGCGCGGCGTAACATCGACAAGAAATTTCGCCGACATATCTGCATTTTGTCGCTCGCGCGCCGCATCGGCCGCTTGGGCGACGGTCGAGACGACGACCGGAATCAAGGCCCGACGAATTGGCACTGGTCTGGCGGCGAAGATGTGCAAATATCGCGCCGGCAACATTGGAGGACGAAGGTCATGGCCGATGCTGGAATGTTGCGCTTCCATGTTCCCGAACCGGAGGTGCGGCCGGGCGGGACGCCTGACTTCTCCAACGTGCCCATCCCCAAGGCGGGTTCGGCGCCGCGCCCCGAGATCGATGTCGATCCGCGCACGATCCGCGACATGGCGTTTTCGATCATCCGCGTGCTGAACCGCGACGGTGAAGCGGTTGGGCCGTGGGCAGGCCTGCTTTCCGACGAGGAATTGCTCGAGGGCCTGCGCCACATGATGACATTGCGCAGCTTCGATGCGCGCATGCAGATGGCGCAGCGCCAGGGCAAGACCTCGTTCTACATGCAGCATCTCGGCGAAGAGGCGGTGAGCTGCGCCTTCCGCAAGGCGCTCGCCGCCGGCGACATGAACTTCCCGACTTACCGGCAAGCCGGGCTGCTCATCGCCGATGGCTACCCGATGGTCACGATGATGAACCAGATCTATTCCAACGAAGCCGATCCGCTGAAGGGCCGCCAGCTGCCGATCATGTATTCGTCGAAGGAGCACGGCTTTTTCTCGATCTCCGGCAATCTGGCGACGCAGTACATCCAGGCGGTCGGCTGGGCGATGGCCTCGGCAATCTCCAATGATTCCAAGATCGCCGCCGCCTGGATCGGCGACGGCTCCACCGCCGAGTCCGACTTTCATTCGGCGCTGGTGTTCGCCTCGACCTACAAGGCGCCGGTCATTCTCAACGTCGTCAACAACCAGTGGGCGATCTCGACCTTTCAGGGCATCGCGCGCGGCGGCTCCGGCACTTTTGCCGCTCGCGGTCTCGGCTTCGGCATCCCGGCGCTGCGTGTCGACGGCAATGACTATCTCGCGGTGCACGCTGTGGCCAAGTGGGCGGCCGAGCGGGCGCGCGCCAATCTCGGGCCAACGCTCATCGAATATGTCACCTACCGGGCCGGCGCGCATTCGAGTTCCGATGATCCCTCGGCCTACCGGCCGAAGGCCGAATCCGACGCCTGGCCGCTCGGCGACCCGGTCATCCGGCTGAAAAACCATCTGATCCACAAGGGTGTCTGGTCGAACGAGCGCCATGCCCAGGCCGAAGCCGAAATCCTCGAAACGGTGATCGCGGCGCAGAAGGAAGCCGAGAGCCACGGCACGCTGCATGCCGGCGGCAAGCCATCGACGCGAGACATGTTCGAAGGGCTCTATGCCGAGATGCCGCCGCATCTCAGGCGCCAGCGCCAGCAGGCGGGGGTCTGACCATGCCAAGACGGACGATGATCGAGGCCATTCGCGATGCCATGGACGTGTCGATGGCGCGCGACGAACGCGTCATCGTGTTCGGCGAGGATGTCGGCTTCTTCGGCGGCGTCTTCCGCTGCACGCAGGGCCTGCAGGCCAAATACGGCAAAAGCCGCTGCTTCGATGCGCCGATCAACGAGTCCGGCATTGTCGGCTCGGCCATCGGCATGGCGGCCTATGGCTTGAAGCCATGCGTCGAGATCCAGTTTGCCGACTACATGTACCCGGCCTACGACCAGCTGACGCAGGAAGCGGCGCGGCTGCGCTACCGCTCGAACGGTGATTTCACCTGTCCGATCGTGGTGCGCATGCCGACCGGCGGCGGCATTTTTGGCGGCCAGACCCACAGCCAGAGCCCGGAAGCGCTGTTCACGCATGTGTCCGGGCTGAAGACGGTGGTGCCGTCCAATCCGCATGACGCCAAGGGGCTGTTGATCGCGGCGATCGAAGATCCCGATCCGGTGATCTTCCTCGAGCCGAAGCGGCTCTACAACGGTCCGTTCGACGGCCATCACGACCGCCCGGTGACGCCGTGGTCGAAGCATGAGCTAGGCGAGGTCGCCGATGGCCATTACACGGTGCCGCTCGGCAAGGCGGTCATCCGCCGGCCGGGCTCTGCCGTTACCGTGCTGGCTTACGGCACCATGGTCTATGTCGCGCAGGCCGCCGCCGAGGAAACCGGCATCGACGCCGAGATCATCGATCTCAGGACACTCTTGCCGCTCGATCTCGACACCATCGTCGCCTCGGTGAAGAAGACCGGGCGCTGCGTGGTCGTGCACGAAGCGACGCTGACCTCCGGCTTTGGCGCCGAGCTTTCGGCACTGGTGCAGGAGAATTGCTTCTATCATCTGGAGGCGCCGGTGGCGCGCGTCGCCGGTTGGGACACGCCTTATCCGCATGCGCAGGAGTGGGATTATTTTCCCGGCCCTGCCCGGGTCGGCCGCGCCTTGATTGAAACCATGGGAGCTTGAGATGGGCGAACATATCATCAAGCTGCCCGATGTCGGCGAAGGTGTCGCCGAGGCCGAACTGGTCGAGTGGCATGTGAAGGTCGGCGACCTCGTGCGCGAGGACACGGTACTCGCCGCTGTCATGACCGACAAGGCGACGGTGGAAATACCCTCACCCGTCGATGGCGAGATCCTGTGGCTCGGCGCGGAGATCGGCGACACGGTGGCGATCGGCTCGCCGATCGTGCGGCTGAAAGTGGCCGGCGAGGGCAATGTGAAGCCGGAGAGCAGCCCGGCAGCAGAAACCATCAACGCCGAACCTCCGGCAAAGCTCGCAACACCGAAGCCCGAGGCTGCGCCGCCGAGCCCGAAGGCACCGCCGAAGGCTGACGAGGCGAAGGCAAAACCGGCGCCATCTCCGGCCAGTCCGAAAGCAACGGGACAGGTCTCGATCTCCGGCGCGCCGCGTCCAGAGGGCGAGAAACCGCTGGCGTCGCCCGCCATCCGGCTCAGGGCAAGAGAGGCCGGCATCGATCTGCGCCAGGTCGCCGGCAGTGGTCCGGCCAGCCGCATAAGCCATGAGGACATCGATGCCTTCCTGGCGCGCGGACCGCAGGTCGCGAAGACATCGGGTCTTGCCCGCAACGACAGCATCGAAGACGTCAAGGTCATCGGGCTTCGGCGCAAGATCGCCGAGAAGATGACGATCGCCAAGTCGCGCATCCCGCATATCACCTATGTCGAGGAGATCGACGTCACAGCGCTCGAGGACTTGCGTGCCGCGCTCAACAAGGAGAAGCGTGCTGCCAAGGGGGCAGAAAGACCGAAACTCACTCTGCTGCCGTTCCTGATGCGGGCGATGGTCAAGGCGATCGCCGACCAGCCCAATCTCAACGCGCTGTTCGACGACGAGGCCGGCATCATCCACCAGCATGGCGGCGTCCATATCGGCATTGCCGCGCAGACGCCGTCGGGGCTGGTGGTGCCAGTGGTCAAGCATGCCGAAGCGCGCGACATCTGGGACTGTGGCGCCGAGGTCAACCGACTGGCCGAGGCGGCGAAGTCGGGCACGGCGACGCGCGACGAGCTGTCCGGCTCGACCATCACCATCACCTCGCTCGGCGCCATGGGCGGCGTGGCGACGACGCCGGTCATCAACCATCCGGAAGTGGCGATCATCGGCGTCAACAAGATGATGGTGCGGCCGGTGTGGGACGGCACGCAGTTCATGCCGCGCAAGATGATGAACCTGTCCTCCAGCTTCGACCACCGCGTCATCGACGGCTGGGACGCCGCCGTGTTCGTCCAGCGCATCAAGACGCTGCTGGAGACGCCGGCGCTGATTTTCGTGGATTGAGGGGATCTACTGAGATGCCGGCGGGACAGCACCCCCCTCTGCCTTACCAGGCATCTCCCCCTCAAGGGGGGAGATTGGCAGCGTCAGCGCCTTGCCCATCCTCGCGACCTTCGAGATTGGCGAAAGCGCGGCAAAATCTATTCTCCCCCCTTGAGGGGGAGATGTCCGGCAGGACAGAGGGGGGCGCGGAGGATCGCTACTTAGCGCATTGTCCATCGCGACGGCCAACCAAGGTGCCAAGATGAAAGAAATCTCCTGCAAGCTGCTCGTCATCGGCGCCGGTCCGGGCGGCTATGTGTGCGCCATCCGCGCCGGTCAGCTCGGTGTCGATACGGTGATCGTCGAAGCCGGCAAGCCTGGCGGCACCTGCCTCAATGTCGGCTGCATCCCGTCCAAGGCGCTGATCCACGCTGCGGAAGAGTTCGAGAAGGTCGCGCATATGGCCGGCGGCAAGAGTCCGCTCGGCATTTCGGTTGCCGCGCCGACGCTCGATCTGACAAGGACGGTTGCCTGGAAAGACGGCATCGTTAGCCGGCTGAACAGCGGCGTCGCCGGCCTGCTCAAGAAGGCCAAGGTCAAGACCGTGCAGGGCTGGGCGACGTTCCGGGACGGCAAGACCGTCGAGGTCGAAACCGAGACGGGGACGCAGGTTATCCGCGCCGAGGTGGTTGTGATCGCCACCGGCTCGGCGCCGGTCGAATTGCCGTTCCTGCCGTTCGGCGGACCGGTGATCTCGTCCACGGAAGCGCTGGCGCTGGGCGAGGTGCCGAAGAAGCTGGCCGTGGTCGGCGGCGGCTACATCGGGCTGGAGCTCGGCATCGCCTTCGCCAAGATGGGTGCCGCGGTGACCGTGGTCGAAGCCTTGCCGCGCGTGCTGGCGCAGTATGATGCGGAGCTGACGCGGCCGGTGGTGAAGCGGCTGGCCGAGCTCGGCATCGAGGTGATGGCGGGCGCCAAGGCCAAGGGGCTGTCGACCAAGGGCGATGCGCTGCTGGTCGAGACATCAGACGGCAAGAATGCCAAACTTGCCGTTGACAAAATCCTGGTCACGGTCGGCCGCAAGCCGGTGACCGAAGGCTGGGACCTCGAGCAGATCGATCTCGATATGGCAGGCAAATTCATCCGCATCGACGACCAGTGCCGCAGCTCGATGCGCGGCATCTTCGCCATCGGCGACGTCACCGGCGAGCCGATGCTGGCGCACCGGGCGATGGCGCAGGGCGAAATGGTCGCCGAGATCGTCGCCGGCCACAAGCGCAGCTGGGACAAGCGGGCGATCCCGGCGGTCTGTTTCACCGATCCGGAGCTGCTGACGGCCGGCCTGTCGCCGGAAGAGGCGAAGGCCGTCAGTAGCGAAATCAAGATCGGCCTGTTTCCCTTCGCCGCCAATGGCCGCGCCATGACCAAGCTCGGCGAGGATGGATTCGTCCGCGTCGTGGCGCGTGCGGACAACCATCTGGTGCTCGGCATCCAGGCGGTCGGGCAGGGCGTGTCGGAACTGTCGGCGGTCTTCGGCCTGGCGCTCGAAATGGGCGCAAGGCTGGAAGACATTGCCGGCACCATCCACGCCCATCCGACGCAGGGCGAAGGATTCCAGGAAGCGGCGCTGAAGGCGCTCGGCCACGCTCTGCATATCTAGCTGCGTCGGCTATGTTGGGCTGATTGATTGCGTAACGGGACAGACTGGTGTCTTTCCGTGGCTATGGAACTGAAGAAATACATTGCGATTCGCTACAACGCCCCCACCGGTTTCAAACCGAGCCAGTGGAACGGAGAGGGTCGCGCCAATCTCGATCCCGTATGGCTTGTCGAGCGGCTGGCGTTGTTTGATGGATATTGCGCGCCGTCTCTCGAAGCCCAATCGATGAAGGACTTTACCGTCCTGATCGCCTTCGATGCCGAGACCCACGAGAACTACGTCAGGACCGTCTGCAATTGCGTGGCCGGCATCGACGTCAGGCCGGTTCTCGTCGAAGCACATGAGACATACAGTCTTCGCTTCAACGCGTTCGTCCAAGGCGACACGGATGCCGAGTTCGTGTCGCTGACGCGGCTCGACAGCGATGACGCGCTGGCGCCGAGCTTCATGGAGCGGATCGACCATTACGCGCGCCGGGAGATCGAAAAAGGCGCGGTCAGCGAACAGCCGCTGTATATCGCCTTTCCGGACGGTCAGAATTTCGACACGGCGACCGGCCGCTACACGCACCACGAATATGTCACGTCGGCGTTCGGCACCCTGGTCGAGAAGCGATCAGCCGAAATGAAAGGTGTCTATAGCGACCATCACGCCAAGATGGCGACGCGCTTCAACACCGTCGTGGCGGCATCGAAGGGCGCGCAATGGTGCATCGTCATTCACGACAACAATGCCGCCAATGTGCTCAGGGGCAAGCCGGCCGCGGAGCCGTCCTTCACCGTCGGCCGACCTGGGGTCGAGATCGAAAGGCGGGAGCCCGTGCGAAAGGAGAGGACGCCGCAACTGCCTCACACTTCGGCCAAGGCCTCGCGAACAGTGGGCAATTTTGTCCGGTTTCTGCTCGGGCGGCCGATGATCCTGCGCAAATAGGGAGGTGGACGTGCCGCGGGCGTCGACCACCTCCGGGAAGCGGCGTTGAAGGCGCCGGGCAGGCGCTGCATATTTAGAGCGGTGGCTCCCCCTTGTTGGACGCAAGGGAAGGAACGGAGGGAACCTATTCCTCCAGGCTCCTTTCCTCTCCCTCCGGAGGGGGGAGGAAGGGCGCGATTCCCCTAGGCTCCCATCCTTTCCCAGGGTGAAAAGCTCAGCTCGCCAGCCGGCTAACCATTTCGTGCTGCGCATAGGCGCGACCAAAACGGTTGGCGAGGAAAGCGTCGAGGGCGATGTCCTCCTGCTTGACGAAGCCTGTCGCCGGCAGGCTGCCATCGGCCAGCATGTCTAGTACGGCGCAGATGCCGGACGCCGTGGTGATCTGGATGGCGCTGCGCACCATTTGGCCGACGCGCTGGCTGTAGATCTTGTTGGCGTAGGTCTCCTGCAGCAGGCGGCCGTTCTTGAGCCCGCTGACGGTGACGAAGACGATGACCACGTCCTGCAGCGTCGAAGGCAACGCGCTCTCAAAAATGTCCTTCAACACGTCGCGGCGGTGGCGCAGGCCAAGATCGTTGAGCAGCGCCTTCATGATCGCGGCGTGGCCGGGATAGCGGATGGTGCGATAGTTCAGCGTGCGCACCTTGCCCTTCAGGGTCTCGGCCAAGGTGCCGAGCCCGCCCGAGGTGTTGAATGCCTCATAGGTGACGCCATCGAGCGAGAATTCCTCGCGCTCCTCCAGCGGCGGCACCTCGATCAGCTGGCCTTCGACGATCGCCTCGCAAGGCTCGCAATATTCATTGATGACGCCGTCGGTGCTCCAGGTCAGATTGTAGTTCAGCGCATTCGACGGATATTGCGGCAGCGCGCCGACGCGCATGCGCACGCTCTCCAGCGTGTCGAAACGGCTGGCGAGATCGTTGGCGACGATCGAGATGAAGCCCGGCGCCAGGCCGCATTGCGGGATGAAGGCGCTCTTGCCGGAGCGAGCCAGTTCCTTGACCCTCCGGGTGCTGACGACATCCTCGGTGAGGTCGAGATAGTGGACGCCGGCGCTGGCCGCCGCCTCGGCGATGCGGGTGGTCAGGTGGAAGGGGGCAGCGCTCAGCACCGCGAATGTGCCGGCCAGGGCCGCTTCGAGGGCGCCGGGCGTGGCGATGTCGAGCTCCAGCGTCGCAACCGTGGCCGGCAGTTCGGCCGCGGTTAGCTGCGCCGCCGCGCGGTCGACGAGAGTGACGTGGTAGTCGCCGGTCGCGGCGAGCATTTCGGCAATGGTCGAGCCGATCTTTCCGGCGCCGACGACAACAATTTTCTTCATGACCGGTTCCCTCGCCCGAATGTCAGTTCGAGGGGTAGAATCGCAGCTTGCCTGTCGAAAGGAAGCGTGGAATTGTTCGGAACGAAACTGCTTTTTGAACAATATGCCGGCGAGGTTCGTCGAAATGATCAGCGATGCCGAACTGGCCCTGCTTTCCCTGCTGCGTGCCAACGCGCGCGCCTCGACCGCCGAGCTGGCGCGCCAGCTCGGCGTATCGCGCACCACCGTGCAGAGCCGGATCGAGCGGCTGGAGCAGCGCGGCATCATCGCCGGCTATGGCGTGCGGCTGGCGCCGGACTACGAACAGGGGCTGGTGCGGGCGCATGTGCTGCTCACCGTCACCCCCAAGCTCGCCGACAAGGTCGTGCGCAGCCTGCAGGCTTTGCCGCCGGTCAGGACGCTGCATTCGGTGAGCGGCAATTTCGACATGATCGTCATCGTCGACGCCCCGTCGATCCGGGATCTGGATGCGCTGCTCGACCAGATCGGCGCGATGGATGGGGTGGAGCGGACATCGTCGTCGATCATCCTGTCGACGCGCATCGACCGCTGAGCGAGATCGCTATGGCTTGCCGGCCGAATAGACGATCGCCTGCAGCGGCATCCGTCCGGGATTGCTGCCGAATGCGCGGCGAAGCTCCTCGACGACAGTTTGCACCACCAGCTCAGGTTCGCCGCCCCGCGCCCGAACCTGATCGGCCAGCGGGTTGCCGTAGACAATGCCGTGGGCGAACTGGTCCATGTCCGGAATCTCCCTTTCCAGCCTGATCACGGAAACGTCGATATCGGCAAAGCCGGCCTCGATGACGGCTTCCTTGATCGGATCGATCTGATGGCAGGAGAACGGTACCTTGTAGAACTGCGGCGGATCGATGGGGAAAAGGCGCTGCACAACCCCGTCCGCGATATGGGCGAACGGATTGTAGCGATGCGAATCCCAGACGTTGAAAAGATAGCGACCGCCGGCCGCCAGGACACGATGGACCTCGCGGTAGGATTTGTCCTTGTCGGGATAAAACATCACGCCGAACTGACAGACGACGGCATCGAAGCTGGCGTCCGCGAAAGGCAGTTGCGTGGCATCGGCGGGCTGGAATTCGACCTGCTCGCCAGGCTTGAATTTTTGCCGCGCAAACTCGAGCATCGGCGGGTTGAGGTCGGTCGCAGTCAGGCGCGTGCCGGCCGGCAAGGCATCGCGCAGCCGGCGGGGGACGATGCCGGTTCCCGCCGCCGTCTCCAGCACCCGCGGCGGCACGAAAACGGCCGCCCGCCGGGCGATGTCGGCGGCATAGTCGGCGAAGATGATTGGCCCCAGGATCCGATCATAGTGCTCGGGGATGGAGCCGGTGAAACGCGCGGAATCGCTGCTCATGATATCCTCCCTTTAGGCGGCAGGATATCACGAAGCCCTCACCCGAGCAGTTCACGTTGTCTGTCCAGGCAAGCGGAACCGCTCCGGTATTCTTCTACGCAATCCGGACGGAAAACCGCTACACACGTTCCTGGAATTGCTTCAGCCCCCGCTTCGCGCCCGGCGCCGCTCGGCGCCGCTGTCCAGCCACTCGAGATCGTCCGGCGAAAGCGCAACATCGAGCGCCTGCAAACTATCCTCCAGCTCGTCAAGCGTGCGCGGGCCGATCAGCGGCACGGACGGGAAGGGCTGCGCCAGCACATAGGCGAGCGCGACATGGATCGGGCTCTTGCCCAATCGGTTCGCCAGCTCGATGGCGCGGTCGCGGCGGCCGAAATTCCGGTCCGAGTACCAGACGCGCACCAGTTCCTCATTGTCGCGCTTGTCACGCCCAGCACGGTCGGTGAAGAAGCCGCGACCCTGGCTCGACCAGGCGAAATTCGGCATCTGGCGGGCGGTCAGCCAGGCCTTCCACTGGTCTGTCGAGGAGGTGACGCAGCCGGCCCAGATCGGCTCCAGCATCTCGGCCAGCGAGAAATTGTTGGAGAGCGCGCCGGGCTTCTGCTTGCCGGTCTTTTCGGCATAGGCAATCGCCTCGTCCATGCGTTCCATCGTCCAGTTCGAGCCGCCGAACGGGCCGCGAATGCGGCCGGCCTTGACCTCCGCGTCCATGGCGTCGACGAACTCGCCGACCGGCACGTCGGGATTGTCGCGGTGCATGAAATAGATGTCGACATGATCGGTCTGCAGCCGGTCGAGCGTCTGGGCAAGCTGCTTGCCGATGACATCGGGATAGCAGAGCGGGGAATGCGCGCCCTTGCCGATGACGACCGACTGCTCGCGCACGCCGCGGTTCCTCAGCCACTGGCCGAGCAGCGCCTCGGTGTAGCCGCCGCCATAGACATAGCCGGTGTCGAACAGATTGCCGCCGGCCTCGAAGAAGCCATCGAGCAGGATCGAGCCCGAAGAAAACGTACGGAAATCCTCGAAGCCGAGCGCCAGGCACGAGGCCGGTCGCGGCAGACCGGGGATCTGGCGCTTCTGGATGCTGGTGCCATCGGTGCGTAGCGGCCGGCCCGAAATCGTGTTGATGCGTTTTGCCGGCTTTTCGATCTCGTATTCGAGGCCCACAGCCGCCCGCCATTTGTCGAGCACGCGCAGAGTGCCGAGGCTGTCGGCCCAGCCCATGCCCGGCCAGGCGAATTCCTGGTTGCCGGCAAGGATCGCGTCGCCGGCGCCATCGACCTCGAAGGAGTAGACATGGCGGGTTTCGTTGACGCTGATGGTTTCGCGGGTCCCGTCGGGCCGGATCAGGTCGATCCTGCCCGGCCCGACGTCGCGGTTGCCACCGGCGAACCAGAAATCCGGCACCTCGATATGGCCCTTGGTGCCGAAGATGCGCAGCACATTGTCCTGCGTCAGCGAGATGCTGCAGGAGATCTCGGCGACGATACCGTCGGGGAAATGCAGCAGTGCCGAGGCCCATTCATCGACGCCGGACTGGCCGAGATGCGCGGCACCCGTCACCTTGTCGGGTTCGGCGAAGGGTTTTCCGGATGCCGCGCCGGCAATCAGCCTTGCCATGGAGGCGGGATAGCCGCCGACATCCAGTATACCGCCGCCGGCGAGGTCGTTGGCGTAGAGCCGGTGCTCCGGCATGAAGCCCGGCATGGCGAAGCCGAAGCTCGACTTGATCATCCTGACATCGCCGATGGCACCCGACTTGATCAATTCCACCAGCTGCAGCGTCTGCGGATGCAACCGGTACATGAAGGCTTCGCCGAGGAACGTGCCGGCCTTGCGCGCCGCATGGATCATCGCGTCGGCCTCGAAGGCGGTCAGCGCCAGCGGCTTTTCGCACAGCACATGTTTGCCGGCTTCGGCGGCCTTGATCGCCCATTCGGCATGACCGGGGTGCGGTATCGAAATGTAGACGGCGTCGACCTCCGCGTCATTGAGCAGCGCATCATAGCCGTCGAGGATGCGGGCGCCGGGGAAGGTCTCGGCAAGGCCTGCTTTGCCGGGGTTACGGGCGCCGAGCGCGACAACCGTACCGGTGCGCGATTGCGCCACGCCGCCGGCAAAGGATTTTGCGATGCTGCCGGGCCCAAGAATGCCCCAACGAATTTTTCTGGCTTCGGAACTCATTTCAAATCTCCTTGGGGTCGCCTCGACGCGTCGGGTCAGGCAAAGAAAGGTTCTGGCGCCTAGCGAATGCGTGCGCCCTTGGTGTCGAAGAGCAGCGCCTTGCCGGCCTTGATCGACACCACCAAATGGTCGCCGCTAGCCCGCTGGCGCGATGCCTCGCGCTCGATGATCAGTTCCGTGTCCCCGGCATCGGCGTAGACGTAGCTCACCGATCCCAGGTGCTCGGCGACATCGGCCTTGACGGCGATGTCGCAATCGCCTTGCCCGGCATCGAAGAAATGCTCCGGCCTGACGCCAAGCACGACATCGGCGCCGACGGCGGGCGGTGTGGTCTGGAGCGATTTTTTGAGCCGCGCGCTGGCATGGTTGACGAGCTCGACGGTCGCCGAACCATTGCCCGCCTCGACCACCTTGGCGGCCAGGAAATTCATCTTCGGCGAGCCGATGAAGCCGGCGACGAAGCGGTTGGCCGGGTCGTCATAGAGATCAAGTGGCGCGCCGATCTGCTCGACATTGCCGGCCTTGAGCACGACGATCCGGTCGGCCAGCGTCATCGCCTCGGTCTGGTCGTGCGTCACATAGATCATGGTGACGCCGAGCTCCTTGTGCAGGCGCGATATCTCGACCCGCATCTGCACGCGCAGCTCGGCGTCGAGATTGCTGAGCGGTTCGTCGAACAGGAACACCTGCGGCTCGCGCACGATGGCGCGGCCGATGGCGACGCGCTGGCGCTGGCCGCCCGACAATTGCTTCGGCCGCCGCTGCATCAGTTCGTCGATGCACAGGATCTCGGCGGCCCTCTTCACCCGCCGCTCGGTGTCGGCCTTCGGGTTGCCGTTCATTCTCAGCCCGAAGCTCAGATTCTGCTCGACCGTCATGTGCGGATAGAGCGCGTAGGACTGGAACACCATGGCGATGCCGCGCTCGGCAGCCTCGACGTCGTTCATCACCTTGCCGCCGATGGCGATCTCGCCGCCGCTGATGTCCTCCAGCCCGGCGACCATCCGAAGCAGAGTGGACTTGCCGCAGCCGGAAGGGCCGACGAAGACGACGAACTCGCCGTCGGCGATGTCGATGTTGGCGCCATGAATGATCTCATAGACGCCGAAGCGTTTGACGACATTGCTGAGCGTGACGGCGGCCATCTCGTCCTATCCTATTTGATGGCGCCGGCGGCGATGCCGGCGATGAAATGACGCTGCAGCAGCACGAAGACGACGAGCATCGGCACGGTCAGCATGACGGCGCCGGCCATGATGCCGCCCCATGACACTTTGGTGAGGCCGATCAGCGTGCCGAGCGCCACCGGCGCGGTCATCGCGCCGGGCTGGCTGTTGATCAAAAGCGGCCAGAGATAGTTATTCCACGAGGCAAGGAAGAGGATGATGGCGAGCGCCGCCAGCATCGGCCGCGCCAAAGGCAACGCGACGAACAGGAAGATGCGCCATTCCTTGACGCCCTCGACTCTGGCCGCGTCGAACAGATCGGACGGCATCATCGAGAAGGCTTGGCGCATGAACAGCACGCCGAGCGAATTGAACAGCGGCGGCACGATCAGCGCCACCCAGGTGTTGGCGAGCTGGAAGTCGCGCGCCACCATGATGAATTGCGGGATCAGCACCACGGCATAAGGCAGCGTGATGGTGCCGAGGATGATGGCGACGACCACGCCCTTGCCGACGAAATTGTAGCGGGCGAGTGCCCAGCCGGCCATCGAGGTGAGCAGCACCGACAGGAAGGTGTAGGTCACCGCCACCGAGACGGAGATGCCGATGGCGCCGACGAAATTGGTGTCGCGCTGCAAATTGTTGAAATTGTCGATGAAATTGTCGTGCGGCAGAAGCTCGATGCCGGGGCTGAAGATGCCGTTGTCGGGCATGGTCGAAAACACCACCATCATCCACAGCGGAAACAGCCAGATCAGCGCCAGCGGCGTCAGGAAGAGATGCAGCGCGATGCTGCGGCCGAGCCTTGCCTGCGAACGCGAGCTCATTTCGGCTCCTTCGTCAGCCAGAGCTGCACCAGCGTGATGGCGATCGCCAGCCCCGCCATGGTGTAGGCGACGGCCGAGGCATAGCCGAAATTGAGCGAACGAAAACCCTGGCGGTAGAGCAACAGGCCGAGCGTCTCGGTGCCGCCGCCCGGGCCGCCGCGCTCGGTGATCAGGAAGGGTTCGGTGAACAGCTGCATGGTGCCGATGATCGACAGCACGGCGCAGAAGACGATGATCGGCTTCAAGAGCGGCAGGGTGATGTAGAAGAACTGCTTGACCTTGCTGACGCGGTCCAGCGTCGCCGCCTCATAGACGTCATCCGGGATCGATTGCAGGCCGGCGAGCAGGATGATGGCGTTGTAGCCGGCCCAGCGCCAGGTCACCGCGATCATGATCAGCGCCATAGCCGGCGTGACGTTGGAAAACCAGTCGATGCTGGGCAGGCCGACGCTGTTCAGCAGCTTGTTGATGATGCCGAAATTGAGGTTGAACATCAGCCGGAACACCGCCGAGTAGGCGACTTCGCCGACCACGACCGGGGCGAAGAAGGCAAAGCGGTAAAGGCCGCGCGCCTTGAGCAGTGGCGAATTCAGCAGCACCGCCATCACGATTGCCAGCGAGATCATCACCGGCACCTGGATGACGAGGATGAGCAGCGTGTTCTTCAGCGCATTGAAGAAGGCCGGGTCGCCGATGAGCCGGCCCCAGTTGAAGGTCGGCGCCCAGCGCCACGGCACGGTGCGCGTCGCCTGGAAGGAGATCAGGAACGAGCTGATGATCGGCCAGACCCAGAAGACCGAGAAGATCAGCAGATAGGGCGCCAGGAAACGATAGGCGGTGGCGTTCTGATGGCGCATCGTTTCCTCCTTTTTGCTTCTGTGTCACGCCCGATAGGTTACTGGTATTCAATCGTCGATGTTTGCGCCGCCCCTCACCTGCCTGCCGGCATCCTCTCCCCGTATAGTGACGGGGAGAGGGGCGCTGTCATCGATGGTTTCGCCAATCACCACCGTCGCAGGAAGGCGGCGTCGTTGCGGCCATCTCCCTTCTCCCCGTCACTATACGGGGAGAAGGTCCCGGCAGGGGGATGAGGGGCAGCGCCGACATTCCTTCAAGACGCATCACTCAGCTCGCCGTCTCGTCACTTGATCGGCAGGCCGGTCGCCGAGGCGATCTGGTTCGCGGCATCGTCGAGCGCCGCCTTGGCGTCGGGATAGCCGCCGGCCAGATATTTGGTCTGCACGGCGCGCATGATGATCTCGGCGTCGCTCTGGAACGGCGTGCCGCGGCTCGGCACGACCTTGGGCAGAGTGGCGAGGATGTCCTTCCACACCGCCTGGCCACCCCAGTAAGGCAGGCCTTGCGCGACGTAGGGGTCGTCGAGCGCCGAGATCAGCGACGGCACCAGGCCGAAATCCTTGAGCATGGTGATCTGGCCCTCATTGGTCGCCAGCGTGTATTTCAGGTAGGCGTAGGCGGCTTCCTTGTTCTTGCTGGCTGACGTGATGGCCAGCGAGGAGCCGCCGAGATTGGCGGCGCGCGGGCCGTCGGCGGTCAGGCTCGGCATCAGATAGACGCCCCATTTGCCGTTTTCACCGGCCGATTCGGTGCGGATGGTGCCCTCATACCAGCCGCCATAGACCTGGGTGGCGACGGTGCCGGCGGTGTTGTTGGTGATCTTGGTGCCCCAGTCGGCCGACGCCATGATGCCGGCGTCCTTCATTTCCTTGATCTTGGTCAGGGTATCGACGCATTTGGGCTGGTTGACCGTGATCGACTGCCCGTCGGCGGCGAAATAGGCGCAGCCCTGTTCGTTGGCGATCATGCGGAAGAATTCGGTGTCGCCGTTGAAATCGGCGTTGGTCATGGTCACGCCCGGATTGGCGGCCTGGATCTTCTTGCCGGCGGCGATGAAATCGTCCCAGGTCTTGATCGAGGCGGGATCGACGCCGGCCTTCTCGTAGAAGTCGCGGCGGTAGAAGGCGGCGACCGGGCCGGAATCCCACGGCATCGCATAGGCCTTGTCGCCCACTTCGAGCTCGGTGCGCTTGAAATCGGGGAATTTCTTTTGGTCCTCGGCGGTGTAGCCCAGCGTATGCAGGTCGACGAAGCAGTCGGGGAACTGGCTCCAGTAGTTCTCGGCCTCGCCATTCTCGACCGAGACGATATCCGGCAGGCCGACGCCGCCAGCGGCGCAGCCGGCGATCGACTTGTCATAGGTCGGCTGGTTGCCGAGGTCCTCGACGGTCACCTTGATATCGGGGAATTGCTTGTTGAAGCCGGCGACGGTGGCTTTCAGCGACGAAGCCGCGATGTTCCAGCTCCAGATCGTGATTTCGCCGGATTGCGCCATGGCCGGGCCGGAGCCCAGGGCAAGCGCGAGCGCGGCGCAGGTCAGTATGGTGCGCATTGAAATCCTCCCATTTCATTTGCTCTCTTTTGGTGAGCGTGGCTACATTAGGCAGCGCGGAAGGCTTGTCCCCGACAAAGGGAATAAGAAATTGGCGGAAAGTAAGATGCCGGAAAGGCCATTTTATCAGCCTGGCGCCAGCAGCGTGGAGGGCCTGCCGCTGCTGCTGCAGATGTTCCACACAGAACCCCTGGTGATGCTCAAACCGCACTGGCATGCCCAGGTCGAGGTGAATTTCATCGTCCGCGGCAGCGTGCACTACCGCATGAACGACCATGAGATTTCGCTGTCGGCCGGCGAGATGTGCCTGTTCTGGGGCGGCCTGCCGCACCAGATGGACGATCTCAGCGACGATGCCATCTATGCCGGCGCGCATCTGCCGTTGGTGCATTTCTTCCGGCTGCATCTGCCGACCGATGTCCGGCATCGATTGATGACCGGTGCTACCTTGGTGAGCGATGCCACCGACCGGTCGGATGACGACAATTTCGAGCGCTGGAACCGCTATGTCCGCTCGGGCGATCCGGCAAAGGCCGAGCATGCGGTGAACGAGCTGCTGCTCAGGCTGGAGCGGATGCGCTTCGAGCCTTACCGGCTGGTGCCGGAAAACCCGGTCGGGCAGGCCGCCGGCAGCCCCTTCGACCAGCAATCCTCGCGCAATGTCGGGCGCATGTGCGACTTCATCGCCGAAAACTTCCTCTACGAGATCGACTGCGTGAACATCGCCGGGGCGGCGGACATCCATCCGAAATACGCCATGAGCATCTTCAAGAAGTCGACCGGCATGACGCTCAACGAATATGTCAACCTGCTGCGGCTGAGCTACGCCCAGGCGCTGCTGATGCATGAAGACGCCAATGTGCTGCGCGTTGCCATGGACTCGGGCTTCGGTTCGCTGAGCGCCTTCAACAAGTCGTTCCGCAAGCTGGCCGGCATGTCGCCATCGGATTTTCGGCGCGAGCGTGCGAGCGCCGGCTATTCCGTCCTCTAGATGTTCGAATCTCGCGCCGTCGCGCCGGCCGATCTCGTCGCCAATGGCAAGACGCTGTCGAGCGCGCCCGATCGGCTCGGCCATCTCGTGCCGACCGATCCGGCTGTCGGCGTCGCGGCAATCCGCGCCCGCTACCAGGAAAACGGCTATGTCTGGCTGAAGGGTTTTCTGCGCTGGGCCGATGTCATCGATTTCCGCGGCTGGGTGTTCTCCCACCTGGCGGATACCGGGCTGATCGAGCCCGGCTCGGATCCTGCCTTGGGCATCGCGGCCGACGGCATGCTCGACAAGGGCCTCGCCGACCGTCGGCTGATGTCACTGGTGCGCTCGGCCACCTATGAAGGTTTTTGCGCCCAGCCGCGCCTTTCCGGCTTCATGGACCAGTTCCTCGGCGGTCTGTCCTATCTGCACAAGCGCAAGCTCATGCGGTTCACGCAGCCCGGAACGCCGGCCGCAACCCCGGCGCATTACGATCTGGTCTATCTGCGCGGCGGCACGAGCCGCTTGGTGACCGCCTGGATACCGATCGGCGATACGCCGCTCGAGATGGGCGGCCTTGCCTATCTGGAAGGCTCTCATGCGATCGGGACGGCGATGGAGGCCCGCTTCGAAAAGGACAATGCCGCTCTGGCGCCGCAGGAGCGGATCAGCGCCTTCAATCGCAACATGACCGAGGGCGGCTGGGTGTCCAAGGATCTTCCCGACATGGCCGAGCGCTTCGACACGCGATGGCTGGTCGCCGACTACGAGGCCGGCGACATGGTGCTGCACTCGCCGTTCATGATCCACGCTTCGACGACCAATCGAAGCGTGGACAGGCGCATCCGCCTTTCGACCGATATCCGCTACCAGAATGTCGACGACGAGATCGATGCCCGCTGGAACAATCACTGGAGCCTCGACGACATGCTTTGAGATCGGCACGCGGGGAAAGCGACCATCGGCCGGGATGGCGATCCTCGAGCGTGACAGATCCGAGATAGCCGACCAGCAGCAGGACGCAGCCGACGAGCGGCGGCAAGGCCAGCAGCTTTACCGCCGCGGTGATCGCGGCAATCAGGACCAGCGCCAGCAGCGCCAGACTGCCGTCGTCGACGAACATGCCGACGCGTTCCTTGAGCAAAAGACGGACGAGAGTTTCACCGGGCGTCGAGGCAGCCAGGCCGATTGGGCCAGTCGCCCCCTGGGCGGCCGGATGGTTCAACCCGCGCGGGCGCTGTCAATGCTGACGGGATCGATCTTCGTGAGGCGTTCTCTCGCCTCGACCACACGCCTTTGCTCGGACCTTATCCGGCTGCACAAGGCGATGTTGATTCCGACGCCGCAATCCTCGTCCAGCAACTCATTCGCGCGCTTCAGAGAGTTCTCGGCTCGTTTCACGCGCTGTCGCGCCTTAGCCAATTCCAAGTTCAAGAGATCAACCATTTTCCGCACTCGTCGCAGTCCCTTCGATTGTTAACCGGCGTCGATCCCATTTGTTCCGATTTCACCTGAGCATCCACCAAACGGTGGCGGCACATAGCAAAAACACGAGCGCGGCACACGCGATCAATATGCCTCTTCGCGTTTGCCACCTCGGCGGCTCAGCCGGCACAAGCCTGAACTGCCGGGCATGCTCCGTAGCGATTTTCAGCAAGGATGCAGCCGTCTCGCGCGGCGTCCAGCCTTGCGCTTCTGAGGCAGTCACCAGCGCTGCGAATGCCGCTTCCATAGCGACTTCACAGTTGGCCTCCCGATCTGGGCTACCCTTTGGCAATAAGGGGGGTTCGACGGCTTTGGACATGCACACAAAGCGGCTTGCGCATGAAAGGTTCCTGAGACCATGTTCAAAACGGGCGGCGCCGGTGCAGCGCACCCCGAGGGGCCCGTTGCACCGGCCATTACCAGCACCGGTCGAATAGGCTTCCTATTTTCTCCGTGGTTACCAGATCGCGAAATCAAAGTTCCGAACCGCCAACGGAGTGATAAGCTTCTAGACAAGCAGGAAACCAGCCAGAACGACCGTAACGAGAAGCGAGGCGGGCACTGCAAGAAGCCACCGAGCCTCCATAATGCTGTTCTGCCGATCGTCCATGCCTTCCTCCTCTATCGCTGAGTTAAAGGCTCCAGCGCACCTCCCACCGGCGCTGGAGCCTCCGCCGTACTCGCTCAACCGCCGTTAGCGGGAGCGGCCGGTGCAGGGGTTGCCGGGGCCGGTGCAGGTGTTTCCGGTGCGGGGGCCGGGGCTGCCGGCTCAGGTGCCGAAGATGTAGCTGGCGCCTCGACCTTCGGTGCCTCCACCTTGACGTTGATGTCCTTAGAGCCGCCACCACCGATATTGATAACGCCGGTGAAGAACAGCAGGACAACAATCGCGATAATCGCAAGAACGACTGCGACTGCCGTGCCTCCGCCCCCCGAGTTTACAACAGTTGGTCCGTCAGCCATGACGTCCTCTCCTTTAGGTTCACTGGATGCAAACGGCGCCTGAAGGACATTCGTTCCGCCTGTGGGCTACGGTCCTATGAGGGTCCGACTGAAGTCTCAGCTTCAGCGGCAAAGGCCTGAGGGTGGCAACCGATGCCTAGCCAAGACATTGGAATGGACTGCCGAGTACCCTTAATCGGCGGTTAACCCCGGTGCCCGCTGTTGTCCCCCGGCGGGCACCGATTTAACGAGGCCAATGTGTGAACCAAATCTCGTCGCGCAATCAAAACGTTGATGATGCCGTATGCCAACCTGCAAACGACAATCATACCCCTGGCGCCAGTGAGTGCTCCATCCTTGATCTCATCCCAAGTGAGGCTGATTTCGCTGACATCTCCAGGCGAGCGGAGCGCTTGGGCATCGCTGTGGTTATCGGAATGGCCATCTGCTGGTTGCTTGTTGCCCCGGTCGTCTATTTGGTCCTGATCCATGGCGTTCTTCGAGGCTGAGGATCGTCAGGACGTGACCAAATGACCCAGTGGCCTGTGCCACCGATACTTCCCGGAAATCCTGCGGCGAGGCGTGTCGCAAGCCTTCCTCCTCGCCGCCCAGATGCCTGCGGCCGTTGACGGGTTACCGCGCCAGTCGCAGGTGTTCTGTCTCAACCGGATTTGACTCGGGGTTCATCCGATTTATCGCCTCGGACCATGGCCATTTTGGCAAATTAGCAAAGATGCGCGAAGGGCCTATGGATATGCCAGCCGGCGAAAACTACCCCCTATCGCCGGTTAGGCCCGGCGGCCGACCCCACACCCAGCCACGACCGCTGGGCCGCTCCGGTGCCAGGCTCCGCGATGTCAGGACCACCGTCCGCAGAAACCGGACCATGGTCCCGCTTGCGGAGCGGGCTGCCGACAGCACATCCCTCTAGGAACCGGCTGGCCTCGCAATTCCGGTCGGTCAAGGCCCAGCGCGCTTGGCGCCGCCGGCCGTTGGGCCTGTCTTGTCGTTCGTCCGCACGGCCAACGTCGTAATCAACCATAGTGCCAGAAAGCGACCGGCGAAGGTGGCAGAGGCGGCACAGGTGTTCAGTTTTCCTCTTCAATGCGGGGAAGGAGGCGACCATTCTCTATGGCGGCAATCCTGAAGCACCTCCTGGCCTCCTGCGGCGTTGCGTTGCCGGTCAGGGCGGCGGTGCAAACGCGTGCCGCTCGGTTCCAATGCGGGCCACGCTCGGTCCATGTCAGGAGTTCCTTGGACGCAGCCTGGACGTTGCTGATCAGAAGTC